>NZ_CAXBOQ010000002.1:0-600606 GCF_963977465.1 uncultured Brevundimonas sp.
CCTCCACCATGCTGCGCATGGTCCCCCTCCCCCTGTGGGGGAGGATTGGCATTCTTTTTGGGCCGCGGTCACAAGGCTGCGCCTTGTCGACCCGACGCGGCCTTGTCGACCCGACGCGGCCCTGTGGAACCGTTTGGCTAGGGAAAGCTTGAGTGTCTTGCACCGTTGGCGGGGGTCGCTCATGGTCCGCGCGGGGACGGTGGTCGTTCCGGGAAGAGTTTTGAGTATCGATGGTTAGTACATCCACGGGGCGGGACGGGGACGGGCCGGGCGCGAAAACCGGGTCGGGGCTGGTCAAGGCACCGACGGGCGTCATGGGGTTCGACGAGATCACATTCGGCGGACTTCCGGCCGGGCGGCCGACGCTGATCTGCGGCGGGCCGGGCTGTGGCAAGACGCTGCTGGCCATGACGGTGCTGGTCAACGGGGCGACGCTGTACGACGAGCCCGGCGTGTTCATGAGTTTCGAGGAGACCAGCGGCGACGTGGCCGCCAACGTCACCTCGCTGGGCTATGACCTCGATGGGCTGATCGCCGACGGGCGTCTGGTCATGGACTATGTCCGGGTCGAACGCAGCGAGATCGAGGAGTCGGGCGAATACGACCTCGAGGGGCTGTTCGTGCGGCTGGGCCACGCGATCAAGACCGTGGGGGCCAAGCGGGTGGTGCTGGACACGCTGGAGGTGCTGTTCGCCGGCCTGGGCGACACGCCGCTGCTGCGGGCCGAGCTGCGCCGGCTGTTCGGCTGGCTGAAGGCGCAGGGGGTGACCGCCATCATCACCGCCGAGCGCGGCGACGGCGACCTGACCCGGTACGGGCTGGAAGAATATGTCTCGGACTGCGTCATCCTGCTGGACAACCGGGTCGAGAACCAGATTTCGACGCGCCGCATCCGGGTGGTCAAATACCGGGGCTCGGCGCACGGGACCAATGAATATCCGTTCCTGATCGACGCCGAGGGCATTTCGGTGCTGCCGGTGACGTCGGCCGGGCTGGCCCATGCGACCTCGGACGAGACGGTGTCGACGGGGGTCGACGGGCTGGACGCCATGCTGGGGGTCGGCGGCTTCTATCGCGGCTCCAGCGTGCTGATTTCGGGCACGGCGGGGACCGGCAAGACCAGTCTGGCGGCGCGCTTCGTCGACGCGGCCTGCGCCCGGGGCGAGCGCTGCATCTATTTCGCCTTTGAGGAATCGCCGGACCAGATCATCCGCAACATGCGCTCGGTCGGTCTGGACCTGGCCCCGTGGGTCGAGGCGGGGCTGCTGAAATTCGATGCGGCCCGGCCCAGTCTGTACGGGCTGGAGATGCATCTGGCGCGGATGTATCGCGATATCGAATCGTTCAAGCCGACGGCGGTGGTGCTGGACCCGATCTCGTCGCTGCGCGGCGAACACGGCGAGGTCAATTCGGCGCTGCTGCGCATCATCGACCTGCTCAAGGCGCGGGGTATCACGGCGCTGCTGACCAATCTGGTGTCGGGCGGCCAGGCCACGGACACCACCGACATCGGCATGTCGTCGCTGATGGATACCTGGCTGTCGCTGGTCCATATCGAGACCAACGGTGAACGCAACCGCGGCCTCTATGTGCTGAAGTCGCGCGGCATGAGCCATTCTAACCAGATCCGCGAATACCAGCTGAGCGATGAGGGCATCGAGATGATCGAGGCCTATCTGGGCAGCGCCGGCGTGCTGACCGGTTCGGCCCGGCTGGCCCAGGAGGCGGCGGACCGTTCGGACACGGTGCGCCGCGCCCAGGCTACCCGCCGCACACTGCGCGAGATCGAGCGCAAGCGCAGCGTGGTCGAGCGTCAGATCGCCGAACTGCAGGCCGAGCTGGAGGCCGAAGAGGACGCCGTGCGCGAGGCCTTGGAACAGGATGAGGCCCAGGAGCGCTCCATCACTGAAGACAGGGCGGCCATGGCCGTGCGTCGCGGAGCCGCCGAATGACTCTCGAGGACCATATCGGCGACAACGCCGAGGAAGCGGTCGATGACGGCCACTATAATCTGCGCCTCTATGTGGCGGGGCAGACGGCCAAGTCGACGGCGGCGCTGAGCAATCTGAAGTCGATCTGTGAGGAACATCTGGCCGGGCGCTACCGCATCGAGGTGGTCGATCTGCTGGAGCATCCGCAGCTGGCAGCGGGCGACCAGATCCTGGCCGTGCCGACGCTGGTGCGCCGCCTGCCGCCGCCGCTGAAGCGGATCATCGGCAACCTGTCCAACACCGAGCGGGTGCTGGTGGGGCTGGACCTGCGTCCGGCCGATCAGTGACATGATGCTTGACCCCCAGCCCCCGCCGGCCGCCGAATACGCGTTGCGCCTCTATGTGACCGGCACGACGATGCGTTCCGTCAAGGCGATCACCAACCTGCGACAGGTGTGCGAGGAGCGGCTGGAAGGTCGCTATGAGCTGGAGGTGATCGACATCTACCAGGAGCCCGGCGCGGCCGCTGACCATCAGATCCTGGCGGCTCCGACCCTCGTCAAGATGACCCCCCTGCCCATGCGCCGGATCATCGGTGACCTGTCCGACCGGGGCCGGCTGCTGGCGGGGCTGGGGCTGGAGGCGCTGCCCGAGATCGGGGGCGAGCATTGAGCACGGGGCGTTCCCTTCCTCCCGCGACGATGCCGGACGCCGCTGATCTGGCGCAGGACAATGCGAGCCTGCGCGAGCGGTTGAGAGAGGCCGAGGAAACGCTCGAAGCGATCCGTTCGGGCGACGTCGATGCGGTGGTGATCGGCGGCGGGGACGGCCAGCCGCAGATCTATACGCTGGAGACCGCAGACCAGACCTATCGCATCCTCGTCGAACAGATGCAGGAAGGGGCCCTGACCCTGATGGCGGACGGGACGGTGCTGTACTGCAATCGCCGCCTCGCCGGCCTGCTCGGCGTCCCGGCGACCCGCGTGGTCGGCGCGCGGCTGCAGAACTTTGTCGCCGAGGCCGAGGTCGCCGCTCTCGAGGCGCTGATCGCTGCGGGTTCGGCCAAGGGCGAGATTGCGATCAAGGCGGCCCACGGCGGTGCGCTTCTTGTTCATTTCACCTTTTCCGAACTGGGAGACGCCGCGCCCGGCAGCCCCAAGGGGGCCCTGTGCTGCGTGGTCACCGACCTGACGGAACAGCGCCACACCGAGGGCCTGCTGCGCCAGAGCCAGAAGATGGAGGCCATCGGCCAGCTGACCGGCGGCGTGGCGCACGACTTCAACAACCTGCTGATGGTGATATCGGGCGGCCTGGATATGATGGCGCGGGGACCCGACCCGACGCGCCGGGAGCGTCTGCTTTCAGGCATGCGCAATGCGGTCCAGCGCGGCGCCGGCCTGACCCGGCAGTTGCTGGCCTTTTCGCGTCGCCACGCGCTGGAGCCGGAACCGATCGACATCGCCCGCCAGGTCGGCGAGATGCGCGAACTGCTGGATCGCTCGCTGAGCGGCGCGGTGCAGGTGAGAACGGCTTTCGCGCCGGACCTGTGGCCGGTGTTGGCTGATCCGACCGAGTTTGAACTGGTGCTGCTGAATCTGACGGTCAATGCCCGGGATGCGATGGCCGACGGCGGGCGTATCACCGTCGGCGGCGACAACCGCCGGCTCGCCGGTGAGGACGGCCTGACCGGAGAGTTCGTGCAGATCACGGTCGCGGACACCGGTGAAGGGATGCCGGAATCGGTGATCGCCCGGGCCTGCGAGCCCTTCTTCACCACCAAGGACATCGGCAAGGGGTCCGGTCTCGGCCTGGCCCAGGCCTATGGCTTCGCCCGGGAGTCCGGCGGAACCCTGAAGATCGAGAGTGAGGTCGGGGTCGGTACGACCATTTCGATCCTGCTGCCGCGTTCGCTCGCCGCCCCGGCGGCGGCGACGGCAACGTCCGAGCACGCCTTCACCGCGTTCGGCGCCATGCCCGGTTCGGTCGGCGTGGCCCTGCTGGTCGAGGATGACGTCGAGGTGGGCGTGCTGGTCGGCGAGATGCTGGCGCAGCTGGGCTATGAGGTGATCCGCGCCGCCAGCGCGGTGGCCGCCCTCGGGGCCCTGGCGGACGGTCGCACCATCGATCTGGTGTTCTCCGACGTGATGATGCCGGGGGGCATGAACGGGGTCGAACTGGCGCGCGAGGTTCGCCGGCGGCGGCCGAACCTGCCGGTGCTGTTGACCAGTGGCTTCGCCGAGTCGGTGCGGCGCGAGGTCGAATCGGAGGGCATTGCCTTGCTGCCCAAGCCCTATCGCATAGGCGACCTGGCCGAGGCGTTGGCCGCGCTCACGGACTGACGGGCGCTTCGGGTGCCGCCGCCTACGCGCAGCAGGCGCGTTGCTCCTGGATCGGCGGGCATTTGACGTCGCCGTAGGAGCAATAGACGCAACAGTCACCGCTGAGCGGCTTCAGCTGGGCTTCGCAGCCGGGGCAGTCGAAGAAATAGATGCAGGCGTCCAGCGGCATCTCGCCCGTCGTCTGCGTGCCGCAGTTCGGACAGGTGAGGGTTGAGGCGGTGAGGGCGGTCATCAGGGCTGTCTCCGGAGCAGGGCGTTGAGCAGCGGCGGCTCCAGCAGCGGTTGCCAGATCAGGGCGACCAGCAGCAGCAGGGTCGCCACCGCCAGCAGGATCACATTCAGTCGGGACGGACGCGCACAGCCCAGGTTGAGCCGGGACCGGTGCCACCGTCGCCATGTCATCAGCCAGCCGGCCGCGAGAACCACGGCAGCGGCCAGGGTCAGCCAGCTGCGCTGATCGGCCAGCACCGCGGTGCCGGCCAGGGTTATACCGGTGGCGGCCAGACCTAGCGGCAGCACACAGCAGGCGGCCCAGGCGAGGATCGCCGCGAGGGCGGCCCCGATGGCGGCGAAGCTCCAGCCGTCGACGGCGGCGGGGCGGGTGTTCGAGCCCGGGGACGGTTCGGACGGGTCGGCGGTCATGGGCGGTCTCCTGCTTTGAAATCCAGCCTGCACCCTGTAGTAACTACAGGTTCAAGCCCTTATTTCAGGAGGCGACCATGGCGCGACTTTCGATCGGTGCCCTGGCGACCGGAGCCGGCGTCAAAGTCGAGACCATCCGGTTCTACGAGCGGATCGGGGTCATGCCCGCGCCGGACCGGACCGAAGGTGGACACCGCAGCTATACCGACGCGCATCGTAAGCATCTGACTTTCATCCGCCGGGCGCGGGGGCTCGGGTTCTCGCTCGATGATGTGCGCGCCCTGCTCGGCCTGTCCGGGACCCGGGCCCTGTCGTGCAGTCAGGTCGAGGTGCTGGCCACCGCTCATCTGGCGGAGGTGCGGGCCAAGATCGCCGATTTGACGCGGCTGGAAGGGGTTCTGGATGAGACGGTCCGTCAGTGCGCGACCCATTCGGATCCCGCCTGTCCCCTGATCGAGATGCTGGGGGACGACCCCCGGCAGGGTCAGAGCATGGAGCCGATGTCGGAGGCTGCGGACGGATAGGCGAACATGGTCGACTTGAGGTCGGCCACCGTCAGCTCGTGCCGGATGGCCAGGGCGAAGATGTTGATGACCTCGTCGGCGGCCGGGCCGACCAGATGGGCCCCCAGAATCCGGTCCGTCTCCGGATCGACGATGGTCTTGTAGCCATAGACCGGCTGGGCCAGACGACGGGCGGTGAACCAGCCCGGCGTGTGTTCGCTTTTCACCGTCACCGGTCGGCCCAGGGTCCGGGCCTCGGCCTCGGACAGGCCGACGGCCGCGATCGGCGGCAGGGTGAAGGCCGCGCTGGGGACGCCACGGTAGTTCGGGCGACGATCGTTTCCCTTCAGCAGATTGTGGGCGACCACATGGCCGTCATGAGCGGAAACGGGCGTCAGCGGGGGGCCGGTCTCTGCCGCATCGCCCACGGCATAGACGGCTGGATTGGACTCACTCTGCAGCCATTCGTTCAGTTTGAGCCGACCGTCGTCGACGGCCACACTGCCCTCCGTCAGGCCCAGGTCATCCAGAGCCGGTCGTCGTCCGGCGGTGTTGACGACCAGATCCGCCTCGACGGTGGTGTCTCCATCCTGGCCCTTCGCGTGAACCCGGTAATCGTCTCCGCCCCGCTCAACCATGGTCGCCGTCGCGCCGAGACGAACGTCTATGCCGGCCGAGATGAATCCCTCGGTCAGCCAGCCGACCAGATCAGGGTCGAAACCGGTCAGCAGGCGATCACCGCGCTGCAGGATGGTCACCTGCGCGCCGGCCCGGGAGGCGATGTTGGACAGCTCGGCCGAGATGTAGCCGCCACCGATGAAAACGATCCGGCGCGGCAGGCGTTCGAGGTTGAGGAATTCCTCGCTGGTGATGGTCAACTCGTTGCCGGGAATGTCGAGGGCGACGGCCTCGGCCCCGGCGGCGATGACGATGTGGCGGGCCGATACTGCGGTACCGGCGACATCGAGCCGGTTCGGGCCAGTGAAGCGGGCCCGGCCATGCAGAACATCGACGCCGGCCTTGTCCCAGCGGGCCTCGTTCTTGTCGGGGACCGGGTCGGTGAAGCTGTGCTTGAAGCGCATCAGGTCCTGCCAGTCGATGCGGGTGTCGCCGGCGACGCCGTGGCCGTGAAGCCGGACCGCTTGATCAACGGCTTCGGCTCCGCTCAGCAACATCTTCTTGGGGTCGCAACCGCGCAGGGCACAGGTCCCGCCCAGCGGGCGGTGATCGATCATCACCACCGTCCAGTCCGCCTTGCGAACGCGACCGGCGACGACGGAGGCCGCGGTGCCGGAGCCGATGATGGCGAGGTCATAGTCCATAAGGTCGGAACGAACCTCTACCGGCTACGGGTTCCCGGGTTCGTTCCGATTTATGCGGCGGGGGGCAAAGTCACCCGTCCAGCAACACGTCAAAGCCGGCGAAGATCATGCGTTTGCCGTCAAACGGCATGGACATGGCGGACAGGCGTTCGTCCTGCATCATCTTTTCCCAGCCGGCGTCGCGGGTCGCCTTGTCGGGCCAGGTGATCCAGCCGACGGCGACGGTTTCATCGTCCTTGAGCTGAACCGCCTTTTTGAAATCGGTGACCTTGCCGTCCGGAATGTCCTCGCCCCAGGTCTCGGTGACCCGGGTCGCCCCGTTCTCCTTAAAGATCGGGGTGGAGGCGTGGGAATGCTCCAGATAGGCGGCCTTGTTGGCCTTGGGGACCGGGATGACGGTGATGTCGAGGAAGGGCATGGGAAGGTCTCCTTTTTTGGGTGCTATCGCTCGCGACGCGGTCGCTCGCTGCTTGATCACGGGGTTCAGCGCTAACACGAGCGACGCGGTCGCTCGTTGTTTGAGCGCGGGGGTTGGGCAGGCGGGGTCGTGGGGTTCAATCGGCTCCGTCGGCGGGGCCGGAGGGGGTGTCGACCGGCGCGCGCATGACACGGTCGATACGGCTGTCGGGCAACAGCGACACGTAGAAGGCTGCAGCCGCCTCGCCGTCGCCGTTGAACCAGAGACAGGGAACGATCTTGTCGGTCATTGCGCGGCCTCCGCCAGTTCGGCCAGCTGTTCCGTGACGGCGGTCCAGTCCTGTTCGAAACCCATGTCGCGGTGAGCCTGGGCGGCCTTCTCGTCCCAGTGTCGGGCGCGGGCGGTGTAGCGGGTGTCGTCGCCCTCGGGCTCGAAGGTGTCGGTGCGGATGAAATTCATCTCGCCCGGCTGCGGCACCCAGCCCTCGGTCATGGCGCTGGTCGAGACCAGTTTGCGGTTGGGGACCACCTCGAGGAAGACGCCGCGGTAGGGGTGACGCTCGCCCTCGGGCGAGGCCAGCACAACGTCGGCACGGCCGCCGGGACGCAGGTCCCAGTCGACCTCGGGCGTGGTCCAGGGACGGGGACAGAACCAGTCGCGGGTGCGTCCGGTATAGATGCGCCAGACGGTCTCGGGCGAGGCCTTGATCAGACGGGTGACGCTGAGTTCGTGGGGGTCGGACATGGATTGGGCTCCGGTTCAGGCGGCGTGTTCGGCGGTGGCGGCCTCGACGTCCAGCCAGGTGACTTCCCAGATGTGACCGTCGGGGTCGGCGACGCTGCGGCCGTACATGAAGCCGAGATCCTGTTTGGGATTGGGGTCGGCCTGGCCGCCCGCGGCACCGGCGGCGTCGACGACGGTGTCGACCTGGGCCGCGTCATCGGCCGACAGGGCCAGCAGCACCTGGACCGAGGCGTGGGCGTCGGCGATCGGTCGGGCGGTGAATTCGGCGAACCGGCTGTGTGTCAGCAGCATCACGTAGATGGTGTCTGAGAACACCATGCACATGGTGCGCGCGTCGCTGAACTGCGGGTTCTGCGTCGCCCCGGCCGCCTCATAGAAGGCGATCGAACGGGCCAGGTCGGTGACCGGCAGATTGACGAAAATCATGCGTGACATGGGGGCTTTCCCTTCCTTCTGATTTGCCATTCGTGCCACCATCGGTTAGGAATGGCAACCATGAAGTTAGAAAAAATAACCAAGGAGGTTTCCGGATCTGCAGGGGCGTCGCGTCGCTGGTATGACGACGCCTGTGGCACGGCCCACGCGCTGGAGCTGGTGGGCGAGCGGTGGTCGCTGATGATCCTGCGCGAGATGATGTTCGGACCGCGTCGGTTCGGCGATATCCGCGCCGCCCTGCCGGGAATCAGCGCCAATGTGCTGACACAGCGGCTGGAGACGCTGGAGCGGCACGGCATCGTGGAGCGATCCAAACTGCCGCCCCCGGCCTCGGTGCAGGTCTATGGGCTGACGGAATGGGGCTATGAGGCGGATCAGCTGCTGATGGTGCTGGGCGGATGGGCGGCGCGCTCACCGGATCACGATCCGACCCTGCCGCTGTCGAAGACGTCGCTGATGCTGTCGTTCCGGACGATGTTCCAGGCCGATGTGGCGGGTGAGGCGGCGATGACCGTCGGCTTCCAGCTGGGCGAGGAAAGTTTCCGCGTCCGCATCGCCGGCGGTGTGCTGACGCCGGTGCGGGGCGAGATCGACGACGCCGACGTGACCTTCGTGACCACGCCGGAAGCGATGGCGGGCTATGTCTACGGCAAGGTGCCGCTGGAGGCGCTCGAGGCGGGGGGCGCGATCCGGATCGCGGGCGACCGTGCCCTGGCTGAAGCGTTCCAGACCTTCTTCACCCTTCCGCCCAAGGCCGGGTGCTGACTCGTCAGGGGTTGTCGGCGATGGCCCGCAGCGCGGCGATCAGGACCGGGTCATCACGGCCCTCGACGCGCGGTGTCGGGATCAGGATGTCCGGTGTCACGCCGGCCGCCTTGAGGGTGCCGTTGGGCCGGATGATATGGCCCTTGGGGAAGCCCACCGTGATGCCGGTGCGGGGCAGGGTGAAATGCTCCATGGCCCCGTAGGTCGTGGCCAGATCGGCCGTCGGCTCGCCCAGCACCCGGCCGAAGCTGTAATCCTGGATGACGGCGGCGACATTGACGGCGTTGGAAAACGAATAGCGATCCACCAGCACCCAGACCCGACCCGCGTACCGACCCGACGGTCGCGGCTGGATCAGGGGGACGTCGTAGTGAATGACGTCGCCGGGCTGAGCCGTGGCATAGGCGGCGGCCAAGCGCAGCGAGGTGTCGTCGCCCGCGCCGGCTCCGGCTGCGACCCGCTCGGCATTCTCGGCCACGGCCTGGGGGCTGACCTTGATCCGCAGGTCCGAGGCGAAATGGAAGGGCTGGTCAGCGAACCAGGCGATCATGGCATTGCTGAAGCTGTCGTAGCCGCCCGGGTTCTGCCGGAGATCGATCAGCACATCGCCGGCCCCTGCCGCGATGAAGCTCGCGAACGCCTCATCGATGAAGGCGTGAAAGGTGGTGGCGTCAAAGGAGTCCGCGCCGGGCGTGGCGTTGTAGAAGGGGCCCGGTCGCAGATAGGCGATGCCACCGTCCATGAGGCGCGCGATGCGGTCGGAATGATCCAGTGACAGCGTGCCTGTGCCCGGGTTGGCGTCGGCGAAGGTCTGGGTTTCGGCCATCGTCAGGGCCGGGATCTCGACCTCCACCTGTCGTCCATCCGGCTTCTGCAGCGTGATCCGGAACCGTTCGGGTGAGCCGGCTTCAAGCCAGAGCAGGGGCCGGAACATCAGCTCCACCAGAGCCTGATTCAGGTAGTCGGTGTCGGCGGAAATGTTGCGCCCCAGACGGGTCAGCCAGTCCGACGCGGAGATGCCGTTCAGGCTCACGATCTCGTCGCCGGGGTCGAGTCCGGCAATTCCCGACTGATTATCCTCAATGTAGATGTGCCCGTCATCGATGGCGACGGTGATCGGAATTGCTGTGCCGCCCGCCTGACGGTAGGTGCCGAAATCCTCACCGGGGAAGGCGATGTTGGCATGGGCCACGCGGCCCGCGGCGACGAACCGCTGAAAGCGGATGCGGATATCGAACAGGCTCAGGGGGCGGTCGAATGACGCCAGGGTCTGCTGATACAGACGGTCATACTCCGCCTGTGGCGTGTGGACATAAAGATCGTAGTGGGCCTGACGCAGGCCGCTATACAGGGCTTCGAAATCGGCCCGGATCACGGCGGCCCCGATCGTATCGGTCGCAGGCGGTGATGCGTCAGACCGGGGCGTGGCCCGGGCGACGGTCGTTAAGGTCAGAGACAGAACGGCCACCAACAGGCCCGTCAGCAATTTCGGCATCATCGCTCCCCGGAAAAACGTGCGGAACCGGTCGGTGACGGGTTCGCGATGGTGCTCTTCTGTTCGGCACAGGCCTATAAGGGAATGATGGAAACATCCTGTTTTCCTGATGAAGCCCGCCCGGACGCGATCCGGCCGGAGACGGCCGTGGTGGCCGGTGGCGCCCCCTTTCGCCTCGGCGAGTGGACCGTTGAGCCGGCGCTCGGGCGACTGTCCCGTAACGGTGAGGTCCGGGCCGTCGAGCCGAAGATGATGGATGTTCTGGTGCTGCTCGCGTCCCGTCCCGGACAGGTGTTCGGGCGGGAGCGGATTTTCGCGAGCGTCTGGCCGGGGGTCACCGTCGGCGAAGACACCCTGACCCGCTGCATCTCGAAGCTTCGTACCGCGCTGGGTGATGAAGCCCGGCAGCCGCGCTACCTCGAAACCATTTCCAAGCGGGGCTACCGGCTGGTCGCTGCCGTCGAGCCCGTGGGCTCCGGCGCAGAACCGGTGGCCCGGCCTGCCCGGGTAGGCCATCGGCGACGATGGCTGATTGCGGCCGCCGGACTTGTCGGGGCCGGGCTGGTCGTAATCGGTGCCCTGGCCCTCGGTCCCGGGTCCACAGCGACACCGGACGGCGCGGAGGCCGCGCGGCTGACCCAGCAGGCCCACGACTTCTATTTCCAGTACAGCCGGGCGGATAATCAGGCGGCCCGGACGTTGTACGAAAGGGCTGTCGCGCTTGATCCGGATGCGTCATCGGCTCTGGCGGGACTGTCCAACACCCTGGTCCAGACGGTGATCCGCTGGCCGGGCGATCCGGGGGAGACCGAATTCAGTCGCACGACGCTGGGTGCGGCCATGGCCACGGGTCGAACCGGCACGCCGGCGGCTCTGGCCCGACTGAACCGCGCGCGATCGCTGGCCGAGCGGGCGGTAACCCTGAAACCGGATGATGCCTTCGCGCAGCAGTCTCTGGGCCTGGTTGCAGCCGCCCAGCAGGATTTCGAGGTGGCACGAATGGCTTACGACCGGGCGATCGCGCTCGATCCCGACGCCTGGGGGGCGATGATCAACCGGGCCGATTTGATGGAAATTCAGGGGGACCGGACGGGCTCCATCGTCTGGTTCGAGCGTGCCTATGCGGCCATGAGCCGGGTTCATGAAACCCAGGCCCCCCGGGTCCGCCCCTGGCAATCCGAGACCGGTATCCTGATCGCCCGACGCTACGAGGAGGCAGGACGGCCAGACGCGGCCGAGACCTGGTATCGCCGGGTTCTCGCCGCGACCCCGTTCCACCCGGCGGGCACATCCGGGCTGGCCGCGCTGCTGGATCGCCAGGGTGACCGCTCCGGGGCGCGTGAGCTCTGTCGAACCTATGTGGAGCGGATCGGCCCCAATCCGGGGTGCGCCTCAATTCTCGTGGACTAGGTGGTTCGGCCTCCGTCCGGTCAGGCCAGCATGTCGAGCAGGGTGCCGGTCATGTCATCGGCGGTCTTGAGCACGGCGACATTGGCCTTGAGGGCGACCTCGGACTGGAGGCGTTCGACGATCTCTTCGGCCAGGTTGTCGAGCGGGGCGGCGGCCGTGCGCCGGGCGCTGGCGTCGAAACGGTCGGTGGCGGTGGCGATACCGCCGGCGGCGATGGCGAAGGCTTGCATGGGGCGGCTCCCGGTGGGCTGAGGGCCATTGTGGCCGACACGGGCTGAACAGGATGCCTACAGGCATGGTGAATGGCTGGACGAGCAGTGTTCGGCCAATGGACTCGCGGGGCGGGGCGCGGCATCCTGCGGGCCTGCCGTCGAGGAGTGTCGCCATGATCAGCCTGGCCCATCTGAAACGCCGTCTGGGCCAGTATGCGGCCCTGTGGGTCGGTGGCTTCCTGCTGACGGGGGCGGCGGTGCTGGCGGGGCTGGTGTTCACCGACCTGATCGTGGCGGTCGACATGGTGCTGCCGGTGACCCTGGCGGCCGTGCTGCTGGCGATGGGGGCGGGTCTGGTGCTGAGCCTGATGTCGGGCGAGACGGTCGGGACCAAGCTGATCCTGCTGGTTCTGGCGCTGCTGCTGGTCCTGCCGCTGCTGTGGGGACCGATGGCGGCGGCGGTGTCGATCGCCTTCGTGCTGGACCGGTCGATCGAGTATTCGCAGACCTATGCGGCGGTGCAGATCGGCATTTCCCGGCTGCTGTTGCCGCTGACCGGGTGGGTGTTCGGCGGGGCGCTGGTCGATACGGTCTGGGCCTTCTTCCAGGGGGTGGCCTCGGTGATCGGGGTGGTCTCGGCCTGGGTCAAGCTGTGGCCGCTGCTGCGTCGCCTGCTGGGGCCGGAGCCGGTGCGCGAGGGGTGAGGGCCGGTGCCCGTCTGCCGCGATATTAATCCGGACTTCATCGCTCGCGTGCATGAGGGACGATGGACTGGATATTGCGATGAATCTCTCGGTACTCGGCTTTGATGCGGCGTTCGATCAGACGGCCGTTGACACCCGCAAGCAGGCCGGCGGCCGTATCGTCATCAGCGTGCTGGTATTCCTGACCGGTCTGACCGCCATTCCGCTGGCCTCGCTGCTGGTCTGGATGACCATCTATCTGATCGGTGACACGGCGCTGTGGATCTCGACCGATCCGCAACGACAGGCCCGAGGTCCGGTGTTCTTCCGCAGTGTGCGGCTGGTGGCGACGGCGGTGTCGACCTGCGCCTGGGTGACGATCGGCTGGCTGTGGTGGTGGGCACCGGGTGAGACCAGCCGGGTAGTGGCGGTGGCCCTGACCAGCGGCGTGCTGCTGTACGTGGTGCGCGGCTGCCACCGGTCGCTGGTGCATATGCTGACAACGGGCGTACCGCCGGCGGTGACCTTGCTGGTGCTGCCCTTCACCGTACCGAATTTTACCAATGAGCTCGGCCTTATCTGGTCGATGGCGTTGATCGTGGCCTTTGCCGCCAGCTCGGCCCTGAACGCCTGGAAGACCGACCGGGCGCTGCAGGTGACCAACCGCGCCCTGGCCGATAAACGGCAGGAGGCCGAGGCGGCCAGTGTCGCCAAGTCGGAGTTCCTGGCCAATATGAGCCACGAGATCCGCACCCCGCTGAACGGCGTGCTGGCCATGGCCCATGTGCTGGACGAGGCCGACCTGCCGCCGCGTGAGCAGGAGGCGGCGCGGATGATCTGTAGTTCGGGCGAGATGCTGGAGCGGCTGCTGTCCGACATTCTCGACCTGGCCAAGGTCGAGGCGGGACAACTCGAGATCGAGTCGGCCCCGTTCCATGCCGGCGAACTGGTCCGCACCGTCGCCGCCCTGTGCCGTCCGCGCGCGGACGAAAAGGGCCTGCCGATCCAGGTCGAGATCGATCCGGCGACCGACCGGGCCTATTCCGGAGATGCGGTGCGGGTCCGGCAGGTGGTCATCAATCTGGTGTCCAATGCGGTGAAATTCACCGCGGCGGGCGAGGTGCGACTAACGTTGACGGCGGGGCCTGAAGGGCAGCTGCGCTTCGCGGTTTCGGACACGGGCGTCGGCTTCGAACCGGCGGTTAAGGCCCGTCTGTTCGACCGGTTCCAGCAGGCCGACGGCTCGATCACGCGTCGCTTCGGCGGCAGCGGTCTGGGCCTGGCCATATCCAAACATCTGGCCCAGATGATGGGCGGCACCATAGACTGCGACAGCACGCCCGGCACCGGTTCGGTCTTCTGGTTCGAGGTTAGCCTGCCGGTCACCGAGGCCGCCGAAGCGGAAGCTGCGGCACCCCTGTCGGGTTCAGCCCATGCCATCACGCGCGTGCTGGTCGCGGATGACCATCCCACCAATCTTCGCGTCGTCGAGATTATCCTGAGGGGCGCGGGCATGGAGGTCACGGCGGTGACCAACGGCCTTGAGGCGGTGCAGACCCACGCCGTCGGGGTCTATGACCTGATCCTGATGGACATGCAGATGCCGGTGATGGACGGCATGACCGCGGTGGCTGAAATCAGGGCCGCCGAGGCGCGGACGGCCGGTTCGCGCACACCGATCATCATGCTGACGGCCAACGCCATGCCGGAACATGTGAAGGCCGGTCGGCTGGTCGGCGCGGACGCCCATCTGGCGAAGCCGATCACCCCCGCGTCGCTGCTTCAGGCCATCAACGCCGTCTCGATCGGGGAGACAGCGGTCCCGGACGTCGCCGTGGCGGTCTAGTGGCCGGGCGCTTGCCTCGGGCCGGGGCGAGGGGCATTCTTCGACGATGAGCACGCAACAGCCGGCGGGCGGACGCTTCCAGACCTTTTCGGCCTTCTATCCCTACTATGTGCACGAGCATTCGAACCGGACCTGCCGCCGGATTCACGTGGTCGGCACGGCTCTGGTCATCGTCATCTTCATCACCGCCCTGGTGACGCGCAACGGCTGGTGGCTGCTGGGCATGCCGCTGGTCGGCTACGGCTTCGCCTGGGTCGGGCATTTCTTCTTCGAGAAGAACCGCCCGGCGACGTTCAAATACCCGCTGTGGAGCCTGATGGGCGACTGGCGACTGTTCTTCGAGACGGTCAGCGGCCGGCGCAGATTCTAGACCATTTTTGTTTCGGGTCGGATCGACCCGAATCCAAAAAATGGTCCAGATTCAAACTGGAGCGAAATCTGAGCCGGATTGGAGTGCGTCCAACCCGACCGACTTCACTCTAGCGCGGATTACGGTTGGCAGGGTCCTGGAAGAAATACAGGCTCAGCAGGAAGACGGCCACGGCTTCGCGATCCGGTGACCCCTGCGGCGGCAGGTAGAAGGCCGGGCGCATGCGGTTGATGTCCAGCCCGCCGATCTCGACGCCGTCGCGGGTGACGACATAGCCCATCACCTGACCGCCGCCGAAGGGCAGGCCACCGATCCGGTGGGTCTCGGCCCGCAGGGTGACGCCGTTCCACGTCAGGGTCCCGGCGCGCTGGGGCTGCTGCAGGCGGCGCAGGAAGGTGCCGCGCGACAGGGCCAGCCCCATGCCCGCATCGGCCGGGGCCGCGCCGCCATACTCGCAGTCATAGCTGATCGGCTCGCGGTCGAAGGTGATGCCCAGAATCTCGCGGTGGCTCTCGCCGCCGCCGCAACTGGCCGTCACCTCGCCGCCGGGCAGGTTGATGGAGAATTCCGCCGTGGCCATGTCGCGCGACTGCCACGGCAGCCGGGTGCTGGACGAACGCATCGCGGTCGAGCCGGTGAACTCGCCGACCTCATAGCCCGGCCGGAACAGGCTGGGCCCGCGACGGCTGCGGTAGCCCAGCTGTTCGGTGCGCTCGGTCATGGGGGCGGTGACGGGAGCCGCCCGGGGGTCGGTCTGTGACGGCTGTGGAGTCTGGGCGAGGGCGGCGGCGCTGAGCGCCAGGGCCGCGATAACCGTTGTCGCCGGGAAAACGTACCGCATCGTCACCTCCGTCAAGCGGAGGCCTATTGTAGCGGTCGGTGGCAGAACATCAATATTTGAACTGGTCGCTGAGACCGGAGGCCGGTATCAGCCCGCGTCGGCGCTGTCCCAGGCGGGCGGGCAGCCGTCGAAACGGCCGGCCTCGGCGATCGACAGGGTGCGCATGTTGAGGCGCATGATCGGCTGCATCGAGCCGCGGCCGTGGCCGGTGTAGAGGTCGACCTTGGCCCCCTTGATCGCGCCACCGGTGTCGGAGGCGTACCAGTAACCGTCGTGCACGGTGCCGTCGGCGAGGCGCAGGCCCACGGTCTCGCGGATGAACAGCCGGGTGCGGCGCGGGATGACGCGGGGATCGACGGCCACGGTGCGCATCGGAATTGGACGGCAACCGAGCGAATCGTTGCCCGTCGCGCCACCACCACCGGCATGATAGAGGCGCGCCGAGGCGCGCCAGTCGGGATCGCCGGCCATCAGTTCGATCTGTTCAGGACTGAGGTCGGTGACGGAACCTTCTGCCGCTGCGGCGGTTTCAGAGGCGACCACGGAGTCGTAGGACGCAGGTCCCGCGACGGCCGGAAAAGCCAGGGCCCAGATAAGGGCCAGTGCAGCGGCGGCAGCCGTCATGGATTCGACTCGTCGTGACCTCGGCCTGACGCGCCGATGGCGGGTTTTTGCTGTGAAATGTGGCAAAATGACAGACACGGAAACGGGCTGCGACGGTCTGTCCACAACTGATGCTTATCCTTTTTCCGTTCTGAGGGGCCCTGGCTCGGGTGGCTGGAGGCGGTGACCGGCATCGTTTAGACCCGGACTCTCGATGTTCCGGAGCCTGCCCATGCGTGACCACCCCGCCGTACCGTTGACCGGCTATGACGCGATCGATCCGGCGGCGGCGCTGGCGGCGGTGACGACCTTTCGCGAGACCATGGCCCGGCGGCGCACGGTGCGCGATTTCTCGGACCGGCCCGTGCCGCGCGCGGTGGTCGAGCAGGCCCTGCTGACCGCGGGTTCGGCCCCGTCGGGGGCCAATCACCAGCCGTGGTTCTTCAGTGTCATCGACAGCCCGCAGGCCCGCGCCCGCATCCGCGCCGCCGCCGAGGCCGAGGAGCGGGAATTCTATACCGAAAAGGCCCCGCAGGAATGGCTGGACGCGCTGGCCCCGCTGGGCACCGATCCCGACAAGGGGTTTCTGGAAGTCGCTCCAGTGCTGATCGCCATCTTCGGCCAGAAGCGCGGCGGGCCGAAGCCGGGTGACGACAAGAAGAACTACTACGTCACCGAGAGTGTCGGCATCGCCACCGGCCTGCTGATCGCGGCCCTGCACCAGGCCGGACTGGCGACCCTGACCCACACGCCGGCCCCGATGAGCTTTCTGGCCGACATCTGCGGTCGCCCGGTCGGGGACAAGCCGTTCCTGCTGCTGGTGGCCGGACATCCTACCGCCGACGCCACCGTGCCGGTCGCGGCGCTGGACAAGAAGCCGCTGGACGCCATCGCCGCCTGGATCTGAGTCTAGCGCCGCTCGGGGCGGCCGCCCGGGGTCCAGTCGGGCCGGAAGTCGCTGTCGGCCAGCCAGCGCAGCGGCGCGACCAGCGACTGGATGGCCCGGGTCATGAAGGGGATGTCGAGGTTGGCGATGTCGTCCCCGGCCGTATGATAGGTCGGGGTCACGGCCCAGCCCGAGATGGTGTGGGCGACCACGCCGCGCACGGCCAGCTGGTAGTTGTCGGAGCGTTCGAAGAAATTCTGCTCGGGATACAGGTCCGGTGCGATCAGGGCGCCCTGATCCCGCAGGGCGGCCCCCAGCGTCGAGCGCTCGAACCCGGTCATCATCATCACCCCGTCCGGCATGTTCGGGTCCTGGGCCCCGATCATCTCGATTGCCAGATTGGCGACGATATCGCTCAGGGGCACGGGCGGATGATCGCCGAACCAGTGTGAGCCGAGGCCCCCGACCTCTTCACTGCCATAGGCGACGAACAGGATACCGCGCCGGTGCGGCTCGCCGTGCGACAGGGCTCTAGCCAGTTCCAGCACGGCGGTGACGCCTGAGGCGTCGTCATTGGCCCCGTGCATGATGGTACCGTCAGCGCGCACGCCCAGATGATCCAGATGGGCCGCGATCAGGATGACGCCCGCGTCGGGGTCGGTGCCCGGCAGCCAGCCGATGGCATTGGTGGTCACGGTCTCCTCGATATGGGCCGGGCCGGGGGCCCAGACCGCGCCGGTGCCGGGCATCAGCGCCATCCGGTCGTAGATGGCCGTCGGCACCACCAGCACGGTAAGGGGCGGGCGCGCCTCGGCTCCGGCCAGGGCGACGGTCGGGCGAGCGGATGACGCCCGGGCCACGGCATCGCGCAGGGTCGCGGTCTCGCGCAGGATCACCAGCCGGCTACCCCGGCGGTAGGCGGCGTTGATCCAGCCGCCGACCGCAGGCCCCTCGGGCGGGGTGATCATCACGATCTCCGATTCGGGCAGGGTCGCGGGATTCGTGCCGGTGAACACCTCGACCGGTCCGCGCATCGCTGCGTCACCGCCGGACAGCAGGCCCAGCCCCCCGCCCCGGGACAGGACCATGCCGCCTATGGCGAGGTTGCCCGTGGCCGACGGCGTGGTGCGGACCACGGGGGCCGTCTGGGTGTAGCCGTCCATGCCCGGCGCGGGCTTCAGGCCGAAGCCCTGGAACTGCGACGCGACATAGGCGGCGGCCACGGCTTCGTCGTGGGTGGCGCTGCCGCGTCCGCGCAGGGCGTCCCCGGCGAGGAAGGCCTCATGGGCGGCGACCCAGGCTGGATCGACCACCGGTGGGGCGGTCTGGGCCCGGACCGGGGCGGCCAACAGGGCCAGGGCGGCGGCGGCAAGGATGAGGCGGCGCGGGAACATGGAAATCTCCGGGATGATCGCTGATCCCTCACCCGGGCGACGGGCCGCGGTCAAGATGGGGCAATAATCCGCTGGACGCGGTGACGGTGCGGATTTACCCCGACCGCAGTCGTCCTGACGCGGAGATCTCTGATGAAGCGTATCGCCCTCGCCCTGTCCGCTGCGCTGACGCTGGGCGCTGCCGCCCTGATGGTACCGGCCGGCGTGTCCGCCTGGGGCAATACCGGCCACCGGTTGATCGGCGTGGCCGCGATGCGGGCCCTGCCGGACGAACTGCCCGCCTTTCTGCGCACGCCCGGGGCTGTGGCCGAGGTCGGCGAGCTGGCGCGCGAACCAGACCGGACCAAGGGGGGCGGTCAGCCGCACGACCGCGAACGCGACACCGCCCATTTCATCGACATGGATGAGAGTGCGCAGGTGATGGATGCGCGCGGTATGGCCATCGACGCCCTGCCGCGCCTGAAGTCGGAATATGATGCGGCGCTGACGGCGGCGGGACTGGACGTCGATGACGCCGGCTATCTGCCCTATGCCATCTGGGACGGCTATCAGCAGCTGGTGCGCGACTTCGCCACCTGGCGGGTGCTGAACGCCGCTGAGGCACGCGAGAGCGATCCCGGCAAACGGGCCTGGTACCGTGAGGACCGGCTGCGCCGCGAAGCCCTGATCCTGCGCGACATGGGCTATCTGGGTCACTATGTCGGCGACGGCTCGCAGCCGCACCACACCACGATCCACTACAATGGCTGGTCGCGGGATGTGCCCAATCCGGAGGGTTTCACCACCTCGCGCCAGACCCACGGCGACTTTGAGGGGGCGTTCACCGCGCGCGTCGCCCGTCTGGATGCGGTGGAGCGGGCCATGGCCGCCCCGCGGCTGGACGGGTTCGACATGCGCACCCGGGTGCCCGCCTATCTGAAAACCACGCTGGCAGAGGTCCGGCCCTTCTATGTGTTGGAGAAGGCCGGCGGCTTCCGCGAGTCCGACGCGCGTGGGGCGGCCTTTGTTACGGCGCGGCTGGCGGCCGGAGCGGGCGAACTGCGCGATTTGTTCATCTTGGCCTGGCGCGACTCCGCTGACGACTCGATCGGCTGGCCGACCGTCAAGGTGGCCGAGGTCGAGGCGGGCACCGCCGATCCGTGGCTGGCCATGTACGGTGAGGACTGAGTTCGGGCTTTTCTTTTCCGCTCATCCCGGCGTAAGCCGGGACCCAGTGCTTTTGGGCAATCGGACCTGGGCGATCGCAGTAACGGTCGCCCTGAAACACAGGCGTCAAGCTGGACAGGACTGGGTCCCGGCTTTCGCCGGGATGAGCGGAATTGAGTGAACCTTCCCCACCAGTGGTGATTCTCGACAAGTCGCAGATGGCCGAGAACATCGGCGCGGTGGCGCGGGTGATGGCCAATTTCGGCCTGACCGACCTGCGTCTGGTCCAGCCGCGTGACGGCTGGCCGCAGGAGCGGGCCTGGGCCATGGCTTCGGGCGCGGACTGGGTGCTGGACGGCATCAAGGTGTTCGACAGCGTCGCCGACGCCGTGGCCGACTTGCACACCGTCTATGCGGCCACGGCCCGGTCGCGTGGCACGCGCCAGCCGGTGCGCACCCCGCGCGAGACGGCGCGGGTGCTGTATGATGACCGCACCTCGGGCCTGGGCGTCGGCCTGTTGTTCGGCGGCGAGCGGGCCGGGCTGGAGACCAGCGACATCGCGCTGTGCCAGGGCATCGTTACCATCCCCATCGATCCGCGCCATCAATCATTGAATCTGGCCCAGGCCGTGGCCATCAACGCCTATGAGTGGCGCACCCTGATCCTCGACGCCCCGCCGCCGCGCTTCCGCGAAGGCGAGCCCCCGGCCACGGGCGAGACCCTGCTGGGGATGTACGAACATCTGGAGCGGGAACTGGACGCCGGTGGCTTCTTCCACCCGCCCGAAAAGCGGCCGTCGATGGTGCAGAACCTGCGCGTCATGCTTGGCCGCGCCGCCTTCACTGACCAGGAGGCGGCGACGTTCCGGGGGGTGATCACGGCGCTGTCGAAGGGCCGCGGCCGGGTGCTGGCCAAGCTGGCGGCTCAGAAATCCTCCCCCAACGGGGGAGGGGGACCGCGAAGCGGTGGAGGGGGCTGAACCTATCCGTCGGCGGTGCGGGCAGGCCCCCTCCGTCACGACGCTGCGCGTCGCGCCACCTCCCCCTGAAGGGGAGGATCAGATCAGGTCGCTGAAAAATCCCGGCACCACCTCGGTCGCCGGACCATAGCGGCCCTCGTCGAATCGGCTGCGACCCAGTGACGGTTCCAGATTGAGTTCGACCGTCCGCGCCCCGGCCCGGGCGGCCGTCTCGACGAAGCCGGCAGCGGGCCAGACCGCACCCGACGTCCCGATCGAGATGAACAGGTCACAATGCGCCAGTGCCGCCTCGATCCGGTCCATCTGCAGCGGCATCTCGCCGAACCAGACGATGTGCGGCCGCAGCCGGCCTGCCGGGTGGTGGGGCGAGGCCTCGTCCGTGGCCAGGTCGCCGGGCCAGTCGCAGACCCGGCCGGTGGCGGTGCAGACCGCCTTCAGCAGGTCGCCATGCATATGGATCAGGTCGAACCCGGGCCCGGGCGGCGTCGCGGCATGGGCCCGGTCGTGCAGGTCGTCGACATTCTGGGTCACCAGCAGAATCTTGCCGTGCCAGCGCGCCGCCAGTTCGGCCAGGGCCTGATGGGCGGCATTGGGGTGCACGGTCGGCAGCTGGCGGCGGCGGTCATTGTAGAAGGCCTGGACCCGGGCCGGGTCGCGGGCGAAGGCCTCGGGCGTGGCCACATCCTCGATCCGGTGCCCCAGCCAAAGACCGTCGTCGGCCCGGAAGGTGGGCACGCCACTCTCGGCCGAGATGCCGGCTCCGGTGAGGATGACGAGGTTTCTGTGGGTCATGCGCCATTAGAGCCCTTCTCCCCTTGCGGGAGAAGGTGGCCCGCGCAGCGGGTCGGATGAGGGGTTACATCGACGATCGAAGAGTCTTGAATCTCACGGCGACCAGTGCGACCCCTCACCCGTCAGTCCGGGCTGCGCCCGGCCCGCCACCCTCTCCCGCAAGGGGAGAGGGAAAGTGATCGGAGCCCGCCCCATGAAAACCCGCGCCGCCGTTGCCTTTGAGGCCAAACGTCCGCTGGAGATCGTCGAGGTCGATCTGGAGGGGCCGCGCGCCGGGGAGGTGCTGGTCCAGATCATGGCCACCGGCATCTGCCACACCGACGCCTATACGCTGGACGGGCTGGACAGCGAGGGCCTGTTTCCCTCGATCCTCGGCCATGAGGGTGCGGGCGTGGTGGTCGAGGTGGGGCCGGGCGTGACCTCAGTGGAAGTCGGCGATCATGTGATCCCGCTGTACACGCCGGAATGCCGCCAGTGTAAAAGCTGCCTGAGCCGCAAGACCAATCTGTGCACCGCCATCCGCGGCACCCAGGGCAAGGGGCTGATGCCCGACGGAACCAGCCGGTTCAGCTACAAGGGCCAGGCGATCCATCACTATATGGGCTGTTCGACCTTCTCGAATTTCACCGTCCTGCCCGAGATCGCAGTGGCAAAGATCCGCAAGGACGCGCCGTTCGACAAGGCCTGCTACGTCGGCTGCGGCGTGACCACGGGCGTGGGCGCGGTGGTCAATACGGCCAAGGTCGAGCCGGGGGCCAACTGCGTGGTGTTCGGTCTGGGCGGTATCGGCCTGAACGTGCTGCAGGGTCTGAAGATGGTCGGGGCCGACATGATCGTCGGCGTCGACGTCAACCCGGATAAGGAGGAGTGGGGCCGGCGCTTCGGCATGACCCATTTCGTCAATCCGAAAGAGGTGACCGATGTGGTCGCCCATCTGGTCGAGCTGACCGGCGGCGGGGCCGACTACACCTTCGACTGCACCGGCAACACCACGGTGATGCGTCAGGCGCTGGAGGCCTGCCATCGCGGCTGGGGCGAGAGTATCGTCATCGGCGTGGCCGAAGCGGGCAAGGAGATTTCGACCCGCCCGTTCCAGCTGGTCACCGGCCGGGTCTGGCGCGGTTCGGCCTTCGGCGGGGCACGCGGGCGCACCGACACGCCGAAGATCGTCGACTGGTATATGGACGGCAAGATCGAGATCGACCCGATGATCACGCATACGCTGCCGCTGGAGCGGATCAATGAGGCGTTTGACCTGATGCATGCGGGCGAGAGCATCCGGTCCGTGGTGGTGTTCTGATACCCAGCGCTTGTCATCCCGGAAGCCGCGCAGCGGCTATCCGGGACGCATCGTTCAGTCGGCTCGTAGGTCCGGTCGCCGGGCGAACCGGACCAAGCGTGAATATCGCATAGCCTCTACGGCTTAAACCGGCTCCCGGTTCAGCCCTGCGGTCTGACCGGGAGGGTCGATAAGATTTGTCTTCGTCCCGGATAGCCGCTGCGCGGCTTCCGGGATGACAAGGTGGTGAGCTTGGGGTTAGTCTCGAAAGGAAACTCGCGGGCACTGCGAGTCGAGGGGGCCAACCATGTTCACCCACATGACCGTCGGCGCGAACGACATCGAGGCGTCGCGGAAATTCTATGACGCGGCGCTGGGGGCGCTGGGCGTCGCCGCGGCCAGCGGGCCGGACGAGAAGGGCCGCTTCTGGTGGCGCACGCCGCGCGGGGCCTTCGCCATCACCCGGCCGATCGACGGCGAGCCGGCCTGCCACGCCAACGGCGGCACCATCGGCTTTGCTGCCGCGGATCCGGAGGCGGTCGCCACCTTCCAGGCCGCCGGGATCGCCGCGGGTGGCACGGCCATCGAGGATCCGCCCGGCCCGCGCCAGGGGGCGTTCGGCACCCTGCATCTGGCCTATCTGCGCGACCCGTCCGGCAACAAGATCTGCGCCCTGCACCGGGTTGGGTGACACTCGATATTCCATCCGCTCATCCCGGCGAAAGCCGGGACCCAGTGCTTTGGAGGATCGGTCCCGGTAAGCTGCTCGGAACGATGTCCTGAAACGCCGGCGTCACGCTGGACAGAACTGGGTCCCGGCTTTCGCCGGGATGAGCGGAAAACTATGGAAACCATCAAGCAGCATCAGGTCCACGGCGGCACCCTCCGTTATCTGAAACACGACAGCGCCACGACCGGCACGCCGATGACCCTGTCGGTGTTCGTGCCGCCGGGAGAGGGTCCGTTTCCGGTGCTGATCTGGCTGTCGGGCCTGACCTGTACCGAGGACAATTTCACCACCAAGGCCGGGGCCTATCGGGCCGCGGCCGAGCATGGGGTGATCATCGTCGCGCCCGACACCTCGCCGCGCGGGGAGGGTGTCGCGGATGACCCGGCCTATGATCTGGGACAGGGGGCGGGCTTCTATGTCGACGCGACCGAGGCCCCGTGGGCGGAGCATTTCCGCATGGAGTCCTATGTCACCGGCGAGCTGATCGGGCTGATCGACGCGGCGTTTCCGACGACGAAGGCGCGCGGGATCAGCGGCCATTCGATGGGCGGGCACGGGGCGCTGACGCTGGCGCTGCGGCATCCGCACCTGTTCGGATCGGTTTCGGCCTTCGCGCCGATCGCCTCGCCGACGCGGTGCCCGTGGGGCGAGAAGGCTTTTACGGCCTATCTGGGCGAGGATCGGGCGGTGTGGGCCGAGCATGACGCGGCGCGGCTGATCGAGTCCGGGGTGGGCGAGGGGTGTTTTGACGACATCCTGATCGACCAGGGCGACGCCGATCCGTTTCTGGTCGAGCAATTGAAGCCGGAACTGCTACAGGCTGCGGCAGACGCGGTCGGACAGACGCTGACCATCCGGATGCAGCCCGGCTACGACCATTCCTATTTCTTCATGGCCAGCTTCATCGCCGACCATGTGGCGTTTCACGCCCGGCGGCTGGAGGCCGTCAGCCGATGACCACGACCCCCGAAGCGACCCCCGACTACACCCCGATGTTCTCGGCCCTGTGCGTCGAGCTGGGTCTGTGCCTGCACCCCAAGGCCGAGGTGAAGGTCATCGCCGCCCTGCCCAACGGGCTGGATGCGGCGGTCAAGGCGGTGCTGGAGGCCGAGGGCATCGACATGGCCTCATCGCCAGGCGAGCTGCGGCGTCAGGTGCGGGCCTGTCTGAAGGCCAACCTGCCCGAGACCTGAGCCGGTTCGGTCGCGGCGATCCGGGAACGAAATTACCCGCCCAGCCTTGGGTTTGGCAGGGGGCCTTCCTAGATGAGGCGTCCCCCCGTTCGGATCGACAAGGAACCTTCCCATGGCCTTCACCCTGCCCCCGCTGCCCTATGCCTATGACGCGCTGGAGCCCGTGATCGACAAGGAGACCCTCCATATCCATCACGACAAACACCATCAGGCCTATACCGACAATCTGAACAAGGCCGTGGACGCCGAGCCCAAGGCCCAGGGCAAGACGATGGAAGAGCTGTTCGCCATCATCTCGACCCTGCCCAAGGCCATCCGCAATCACGGCGGCGGCTACTGGAACCACAATTTCTACTGGGACGGCATGGCCCCGACCGCCGAGGCGGGCACGCCGTCGACCGAGCTGGCTGCCGCCATCGACCGTGATCTGGGCGGCATGGACGCCTTCAAGGCCGCCTTCGAAAGCGCTGGCGCGACCCAGTTCGGCTCGGGCTGGGCGTGGCTGATCGTGCAGGACGGCAAGCTGAAGATCATCAACACGCCGAACCAGGACAATTCCCTGATGGATATTGCCCCGGAAAAGGGCACGCCCCTGCTGGTCAATGACGTTTGGGAACACGCCTATTATCTGAAATATCAGAACCGCCGCCCCGAGTTCCTCAAGGCGTTCTGGACCGTGGTCAATTGGAACGCGGTCAACGCGCGCTTCGCCGCCGCCTGATCCCGCATCGCCGGACCCCCGGACCGCTTTTTGCCGTTCGCGGGTCCGGCGCTATCGCCGTCACCACCGATCCGGACATTGCCCATGACCTTCCATGCCAAGCTCGCCACTGCCGGCCTGATCCTCGCCGCTGTCCTGGCCGGGTGTTCGCCCGGCGTTGACGGCAAGACCGGGACGGAGCCTGCGGCGGCCCCGACGGAGGCTGCGGTCGCCGACATCCACAATTTCCGCATCGGCACGCTTGAGGCCGTGGCGTTGAAGGACGGCGAGCTGGACGTCCGCAACGACAACCAGACCTTCGGCCTGGGTCACACGCCGGAGGACGTGGCGACGGTCCTGACCGGGGCGGCCCTGCCGGCCGACCCGATCCATCTGTTCATCGACCCGCTGCTGATCCGCGACGGCGACCATATGGTACTGATCGACACCGGGGCCGGCGGAGCCATGGGTACCGAAGGTCGGCTGGTGCAGTCCCTGGGCTCAGCCGGGGTCCAGCCGGGTCAGGTCACGGACATCCTGATTTCGCACGGCCATGGCGACCATGTCGGCGGTCTGGTCGATGCGGCCGGTGGCCTGCGCTTCCCCAATGCAACTATCCGCATCAGCGCCGCCGAATGGACGGCCCTGCAGGGCGATGCGGCCATGGCTGGTCTGGTCCGCGCTATCACGCCGAAGGTCACGACCTTCGCTCCGGGCGAGGTCGTGGCCCCGAACATCACCGCCGTGGACATCCCCGGCCATACGCCGGGCCACAGCGGGTTCGAGATCGCCTCGGGCGACGACCGGCTGCTGTATATCGGCGACGCCATGCATCATTCGGTGATCTCGGTGCAGCGTCCCGAATGGCCGATCGCCTTCGACGGGGACTCGCGGATCGCCGTCGCCAGCCGTCAGGCCCTGCTGCAGCGGGCCGCGTCGCAGAACCTGCGTCTGTATGCCGTGCATTTCCCCTTCCCCGGCGTGGGTCGCATCCGGCGCGAGGGTGACGGCTTCGTCTGGGTGCCGGAGGCCTGACTCCGGCTTGACCCGGGGCGGCCGGACCGGCATAAGCCCCGCTTTCCCGCGCCGGACCCTGTCCTGCGCGTGAATCCACTACGGACGATGCGTGGACCGCCGTTGAGATCGTGCTTCCAATCTCGGAAGCGCCGGGCCGCATCATGATAAAGAGAACAGAATGTCCAAGCGCCACAGCGCCAAATACAAGATCGACCGTGCCATGGGTGAAAACCTGTGGGGTCGCGCCAAGTCTCCGGTCAACAAGCGCTCCTACGGTCCCGGCCAGCACGGCCAGCGTCGCAAGCAGAAGGTTTCGGACTTCGGTCTGCAGCTGAAAGCCAAGCAGAAGCTGAAGGGCTATTACGCCAACCTGACCGAGAAGCAGTTCCGCAAGACCTACGACGAAGCCGCCCGCCGGAAGGGTAACACCGCCGAGACCCTGATCGGTCTGCTGGAGGCCCGTCTGGACGCCACCGTCTATCGTGCCAAATTCGTCCCGACCCCGTGGGCTGCGCGTCAGTTCGTCAACCACGGTCACGTCACGGTCAACGGCAAGAAGGTCAACATCGCCTCCTACAGCCTGAAGATCGGCGACGTCGTCGAGGTCAAGGAAAAGTCGCGCAACATGGCGCTGGTGCTCGAAGCCCAGCAGTCGTCGGAGCGGGACATCCCGGACTACATCGAGCTGGGCGACCGTGGCTTCTCGGTCCGCGTCGTGCGCGTGCCCGAGCTGGCCGACGTGCCGTTCCCGGTCAAGATGGAACCCAACCTGGTCGTCGAATACTACTCCTCGTAAGTTCGACAGCCGCGCGGTCCGCCGTGCAGAAACTGGAAAGGCCCCGGATCGCTCCGGGGCCTTTTCTCATTGCTGCCGTTTGCGACCGGTCCTGATCTGGGGATCATCCGGCCGACCAGCCCTTTTTACTGATGCGCCCGGGCGCGAATTGAGCGATGACGCTAGGGAAACTTGGAAAGGGGACGGGCATGGGCTCGACCGGGATCAGGACGCTGCTGGCGCTGACGGTAACGGGCGCGCTGCTGTCCGGCTGTGCCGGTATCCAGTCCATGCTGCCCGGTGCCCGCGCCGTCCCGGCGACCGTGTCGGTGCCGGGAACGCAGGAGTCGGTCCAGGCCGCCGCCATCGCCCAGGGGCAGGCCGTGTTCTGGGTCGGGTCGAACGGCTGCACCACCCGCGACGACCTGATGCCTGTGGTCAGCCAGTATCGCGGTGCCGCCACCATCACCCTGTGGCGGGTCAGTGAAGACGACTGCGACGCCCCCATTCCGGGCGGGGTCGAGGTGCGCTGGACGTTCGAGGAAATGGGGCTGCCGCCCGGCACCGATGTTCGCGTCGGCAACTCCTATGAGCGCCCGCGAACCTGAGTTGCCCCATGGCCAGACCTGGCTGGCCAGCCTGTCCGATTATTCACGTGTCATCGGGCGGAAGCGCAGGCATCTAAAGGCGAAGCTTCGATTATCCAGGGAAATGGAACCATGCTGCGTCTCGTCCTCGCTCTTGCCATCTCGGCCCCGCTGCTGTCCGGCTGCATCATCATCGCCACCGACAAGCCCGTCACGCGTGTGGTCCAGACCGCCCCGGCCGACGCTCCCGAATGAGCCGCGTCCTCGTCGCGGCGGCGGCCTGTCTGCCGCTGCTGACCGGCTGCGTTATCTACGCCGATGACTCCGGCGAGACCGTTGTGGTGCGGATGGATTCCCATACCGAGATTACGACGGACGCCGCACCGGAAACCCTGCGTGCGGTCCGGTTCGCGGACGGGGCCCTGATCGCACAGGTCGACTCCAACGGCTGCACCAGCGCCGCGGACTTCGCGGTTTCGGTGGCCGAGGGCACGCCCGTCGACATCACCCTGACGCGCACCCGCCAGGATCCGTGCAAGGCCATCGTGCGCGAGGGGGTCGAGCTGCGCTGGACCTATCGCGAACTGGGCCTGACGCCCGGTCAGGGCGCACGCATCGCCAATCCTCTGCGGCTCTAGCGGCTATCGATCGAAAACCCCTGTCAGCTGCCGCTGCCCGGGGGTC
Organism: uncultured Brevundimonas sp.; assembly: GCF_963977465.1. GTDB lineage: Bacteria > Pseudomonadota > Alphaproteobacteria > Caulobacterales > Caulobacteraceae > Brevundimonas. The sequence goes on from NZ_CAXBOQ010000002.1 coordinate 28,723, forward strand.
AGCGGCCAGAGATCAGACGGCCTGGCCACCTTGAGCTGCGTTCGCTTCGACGGCGTTGATCCGGGTGTGAACCACCGACACGGTGGTGCCGGGGTGGCCGCCGGTGACCTTCACCCGCGCGTTCAGCTGGTTGGCCAGGGCCTCGACGATGCTGGTGCCCAGACCCGGGGTGTTGCTGGCGGCGTCTGTCGGCATGCCCACGCCGTCGTCGGCGACGGCCAGGGTCCAGTTCGGGCCATGGCGCTGGTAGCTGACGGTGATCCGGCCGCGGCGACCGCCGGGATAGGCATGTTTCAGCGAGTTGATGACCAGTTCGGTGACGATCAGGCCCAGGCTGACAGAGACATCCGCGTCCACGGCGCTGTCGTCACAGTCGACGTGCAGCGACAGCTGATCGTGGTCGCGGATCATTGAGGCGGCGACGCTGACGCACAGCTGGTCGAAATAGGGTTTCAGCGCGACCTCGCCGAGGCGGGAGGCGGCCAGCTGTTGTTGCAGGGCGGCGACGGACATGACCCGGCTGTGGGCGTCCGTCAGCGAGGTTCGGGTTTCGTCGGGGTGGGATTTACGGGCGCTCTGCAGGATGACGCTGGCGATGATCTGCAGGCTGTTGGCCACGCGGTGCTGGACCTCCTGCAGCAGGATGGCCTTTTCGCGCAGCAGATCGTCCTTCAGCTTCTCGCTGGCCTTGGCGTCGGTGACGTCCGACATGCCCAGCAACAGACGGACGTCGGCTCCGTCGCCATAGGCGAGCAGATGGGCGTTCAGCAGCAGGCTGCGGGCACCGCCCAGACGTTCGCTCTTCAGGTCCATCTCATAGGCGTCGACGGCGGCCGCGCCCGACAGGGTGGCGGTCAGCAGGGAGCGGAGTCGGGGCAGGTTCCATTCGCCTTCGCCGAGCTGGAGGAAGGGCTCGCCTACCGTGCCTGCCGGCTTGATCTGGAACGCGGTGAAGAAGGAGGCACTGGCGGCGATGACGTTCAGATCACCATCCAGCAACACCAGCGGCGCGGTCGATGAATCGACGACGGCCAGAGCCAGACTGAGAGGACCATCAGGATGTAGCGGTGTGGGGACGGTCAAAACCGGCCCTCCAAATAATTACCGGAGACTCGCGAAACGAAAGCCTTCCCCGTCGCAGATTATTGGCAATGAAAAGCAGCCGCGATCCGTGACCGGGCACCATACAAATACACCTAGCACGCATTCGTCACGCCCGCGGTATCTCCTCGACCAGCGCGCCCCGCATGAGATCGGGAACCAAACACCGCTATCGCGGTTTGAGCAGCAATGTTTACGGTCGCGCAGTGCCTGGCCAAGGCGGTGGAGCTGGAACAACGGGCGGCGGGCGAAGACCTCCCGCAGGAAGTTCGCGCCGACTACCTGATCCTGGCGTTGCAATGGCGGCGTCTCGCGTTCCGGGCTCAACTCCAGGATCTGCGAACCGCGGCTATCGCTGGAACGCTCCAAGCATAGTCGGCGGAATCCGGGTCGGCCGCAGGGTCGCGGCGTCGACCAGACACCATTCCGATATGCCCTGGGCGCACAGGCGGCCTTCGCCGTCCTCGATACGCACATAGCGATTGAAGCGCGGCCCTTGCGGGTCGCCGACCCAGGTGCGGGCGGTGGCCGTGGAACCTGGAAGCAGGCCGCGCAGATAGTCGATCTCGTGGCGCAGGGCGACCCACGACCAGCGTGCCCGGTCCTCTGCGGAAAAGCGGGCGTTCCAGTGGGCCATGCCCGCGTCCTGCAGCCAGCCGACATAGATCACGTTGTTGACGTGGCCGTTTTCGTCGATGTGCTCGGGCCGGATATCCAGCGGCAGGGTGAAGATTTCGCGGTCAGCGCGCGGCGTGAGCGGCGCGCGGGCCATCAGGCTTCGCCCAGGGGCACGCCCTTTTCAGTCATCAGGGTCAGCAGCTCGCCGGCCTCGAACATCTCGCGCACGATGTCGGAGCCGCCGACGAATTCGCCCTTCACATACAGCTGCGGGATGGTCGGCCAGTCGGTGAAGGCCTTGATGCCGTCGCGCAGCCCGGCGTCCTGCAGCACGTCGACGCCGACGAAGGGGGCACCCAGATGGTCGAGGATCTGCACCGCCAGCGAGGAGAAGCCGCAGCGCGGCGAATCCGGCGTGCCCTTCATGAACAGCACCACATCGTGTTGGGCGACGGTCCCCGCGATGAAGGTGTGAACCGGGTCGGTTGAAGTCGCAGTCGTTTGATCAGTCACGGAATGGCCTTTCACTGAGGCCCGTGAGCTAGGGACGCCGGACCCAAGGGTCAAGGGCAGCGGTGCGATCGTGACCGCGACGGACGCGCGGTGGAGGGGGTCAGGCGGCGGCGGAACCGGCGCAGGCGACCCGGGCCATCTCGATCTGGGCGGCCAGACCGGGGGGCATGTCGCGCTCGGGCACCAGGGCCAGACTGTTCAGCCGTTCGGCGTCATTGGCCTGAACCACGATGCTGCAGATGGACGGATCGGTCAGGCCATAGGCCAGGCAGATGGCCTCGGCCGACCAGTTGGGCGTGCGGTGCAGGAAGGCGAAGGTCCCGACATCCGCCAGGGGATCGTGTTTGGAACGACCACCACTGCCGCCGAAGCCGAACAGGCCCTTCTTGACCGGCTTGTCCAGGGTCGCGGCCTTCTTGTCGGTATCGAGAGCCGAGGGGAAATAGTCATAGGCGAAGATGGCCATGTCGCGCTCGCGCGCGGCCCGCAGGCGCGAGCGCACCTGCCAGCCTGAGTTCAGGTGGAACGGGGTGACCAGCACATCGAAGGCCCCGGTCGAGACATAGGCATCCATCACCTCGCCGTCGCCGGATACGCCGAGCAGCCGTACCCGGTTGGTGGCGCGCAGTGCCTTCAGGGCATTCAGCGAGCTCTGCGGCAATTCGTCATCGGCCGGCTCCTCCAGCAGAACCATGTCGATCCAGCCCAGCCGGGATACGTTCAGGGCGCGGTCGATCGAGCCGGTCATGCCCTCGGCGCTGAAGTCGCGGTCGGAGCCGCGGCGGCCGTCACCCCGGCCCAGGGCCAGGCTGACGGTGACCAGCTTGCGGTCGATATGCTGCAGGGAATGACCGACGATCTCGGCCAGCACGGGGTCAGCGGTCTCGAGGCGGTAGCTGTTGATGCCCGCTTCCAGCGCCGCATAGATCAGTTCGCAGGCGGCGGACGGGCCGCGGGCGATATTGTCGATGCCGAGGCTGAGCGTCAGCGCCGAGACCGCGGCCCCGGTGGGCCCGAAGGGACGATACCGCATCAGATGTCTCCCGCTGCGGGGGCAGAGGTTTCCAGCGCCAGCGCATGCAATTCGCCGCCCATCTTGCCCTTCAGCGCGGCATAGACCCGCTGGTGCTGGCGCACGCGGGGCATGCCGGCGAAGGCGGATGAGACGATGCGGGCGCGATAGTGGTCGCCGTCGCCGGCCAGATCGGTGATCTCGATCTCGGCGTCGGGAAAGGCTTCGGCCAGGTGCGCGTGCAGGGTTTCGACGGGCATGGGCATGGTGGTCGTGGCCTCCGGAGCGTTCGCGCAGGATGATGAACCGGAAACCTTAATGCGGCACTACGTCCGGCTCAGGTTGCGCGCCGTTCCAGCAGCTGCACCGTCCCGTCCTTGTAGGCCGCCTCGGCATAGGGCCGGTAGCCGACCCGTGCCGCCAGCCGGTGCGAGGCGGCGTTGTCGGGCGAAATCATGCAGACGGTGCGCGCGGCGTTCAGTTCATCATCGACCCAGGCCAGGGCGGCGCTCACGGCCTCGGCGGCATAGCCCTTGCCCTGGAAGGCGGGGGCGACGCCCCAACCCAGCTCGGGCGCGTCAAAGGGCGGGTCCAGCTCGCGGCGAAAATCGAGCACGCCGACACTGCCGACATAGGCACCGCCGTCCCTGAGACGGATCGACCAGTTGCCGTAGCCCATGGCCTGCCAGTGCCCCAGATCACGCAGCAACCGGAACCAGACATCCTCGGCCGAGAGGCCCTGGCCCATGATGTACTGGGTGAAGGTCGGGTTGGCCCACAGCGCGCACAGGTCGTCGAAATCCGACACGGCGACCGGGCTCAGCGTCAGGCGTTCGGTGGTCAGGACGGTCATCGGCGGCGTTCCGGACAGAAGGGGCAGGATCACATTAGCCCCAACTGTTTGAAACTGGCCACGCCGTCGCGACCGACGACCAGATGATCGTGAACCTCCAGACCCAGGGCGTGGGCGGCGGTGACGACCTGACGGGTCATCTCGATGTCGGCCCGCGACGGGGTCGGATCGCCTGACGGATGGTTGTGCACGAGGATCATGGCCTTGGCCGACAGCTCCAGCGCCCGGCGCACCACCTCGCGGGGATAGACCGGTGCATGATCGACGGTGCCCCGGTTCTGGATTTCGTCAAGGATCAGCTGGTTGCGGTTGTCCAGATACAGGGTCCGGAACTGTTCGCGCGGCTCGTGCTGCAGGGCCAGGCGCACATAGGCCAGCAGCGCCGTCCACGACGAGATCACCGGCCGCTTCGCCGGCTCCTCGAGAGCGATGCGGCGGGCCACCTCGTGCAGGGCGGCGAGATCGAGGGCGGTCTCGACACCCAGACCGGTCCGCTTGCCGCGACTGTCGTCGGCCTTGACGGTGACGAGGGCCTCGACCGGGGCGGCCAGCACCGCCGCCAGCGAGCCGAACCGGCTCAGCAGGGCCTTGGCGATCGGCTTGACGTCACCGCGCGGCAGGCTGCGGAACAGGAACAGCTCCAGCAGCTCATAGTCGGGCAGGTGGCTCAGGCCGGCACCGCGCGCGCGTTCGCGTAGTCGCTCGCGGTGGCCGGTGTGATGGGGTTTGGGCGTGCTGGGACCCTTGGGTGCCGCGCGCGGGGCCCGTGGGGCGGTAATCGGAAAGGGCAGCACGCTGGACATGGCGGCCTCCGGTTCAAGCGCGGAGACGATGTCAGAACGAAAGGCGAACGTCCAGCGGGATCAGTCGAATTTGGGACGGAAGATCCCGGTCGGACTGGCGCTGAAAATCTCCAGCCCGGTCTCGGTGACGCCGATGCTGTGCTCGCACTGGGCCGACAGCGACTTGTCACGGGTCACGGCGGTCCAGCCGTCGGACAGCACCTTCACCGCCGGCTTGCCCAGGTTCACCATCGGCTCGATGGTGAAGAACATGCCCGGCTTCAGCGTCGCGCCCTCGCCGCGGCGACCGTAGTGCAGGACGTTGGGATTGTCGTGGAACAGCCGGCCGATGCCGTGGCCGCAGAAGTCGCGCACCACGCTCATCCGCGCGGCCTCGACGTGGCGCTGGATGGCATAGCCGATGTCGCCGAAGGTGTTGCCCGGCTTGACCTGGGCCAGACCCAGTTCGATGCCTTCATAGGTGACGTCGATCAGCTTGCGGGCCCGGGCGTTGATCTCGCCGACCGGATACATGCGGCTGGAATCGCCGTGCCAGCCGTCGACGATGACGGTGTGGTCGATGTTGACGATGTCGCCGGCCTTCAGGACCTTGTCGCCGGGGATGCCGTGGCAGACGACGTGGTTGATCGAGGTGCAGACGGTCCGGGTATAGCCCTTGTAGCCGAGGCAGGCGGGCAGGGCCCCGTGGTCGAGGGTGAACTCACGCATCCGGTCGTCGAGCTCGCCGGTGGTGACACCGGGCTGGACGAAGGGGGTGATCATGTCGAGCGCCTCGGCCACCAGACGTCCGGCCTTGCGCATGCCCTCGAACCCTTCCTCATCATGGATGCGGATGGTGCTGGAACGCATATAGGCGTCGGGATCGAGTTCAGGCGTTTCGTACATCATCGGGTCTCGGATCAGGGGCGCGGCATGACGGCGCTGAATCACGTCGTCTCACGACAGAAAGCATAGCACATAACCGCGTTCCCGTTTGCGGCGAGACGGTGGCATGACGGTGCTGTGCCCGAAAATGTGGTGACGGGTGACGCCCGGGGCAAGGGCGGCTAGCTAGTGAGGATGAGCGACATCGCCCCCACCGCCGCCGTCCTGATTATCGGTGACGAGATCCTGTCCGGCCGCACCCGCGACACCAACCTGAACACCATCGCCCGCTTTCTCGCGGCCCTGGGCATCGATCTGCTGGAGGCGCGCACGGTCGGCGACCGGGCCGACCAGATCATCGACGCCCTCAATGCCCTGCGGGCCGGGCACGACTATGTCTTCACCACCGGCGGCATCGGCCCGACCCATGACGACATCACCGCCGACTGCGTGGCCCGGGCCTTCGGCGTGGCCCTGCCGGAACATCCGGACGCTCTGGCGATTCTCGAAAAACGATATGGCGCAGCCGATTTCAACGCGGCCCGCCGGCGCATGGCGCGGATACCCGAGGGCGGCAGTCTGATCGCCAATCCGGTCACCGACGCGCCCGGCTTCCAGATCGGCAATGTCTTCGTGATGGCCGGCGTGCCGCAGATCATGACCGCCATGCTCGAGGCCGTGGCCCCGCGGCTGCGCACCGGGGCCGTGGTCCATGCCCGGACGCTGAAGGTCAGCGGCGTCGGCGAGGGCGATGTCGCCGCCATCCTGACGGCGGCGTCCCAAGCGGCGCGCGCGGTCAGTTTCGGCAGCTATCCGTTCGGCCACGGTTCGACCGGCGAGGTCGGCACCCAGCTGGTTATCCGCGGACGTGACGAAGCCGCCGTGGAGGCGGCGGCTTCGGGTCTTCTGGCAGAGCTGACGGCGGCGGGTATCTCCGCCGCCGCTGTCTGATCCAGACCATTTTTGTTTCGGGTCGAATCGACCCGAACCCAAAAAATGGTCCGGCATTAAGCTGGAGCGAAATCTGAGCCGGGTTGGACTGCGTCCAACCCAACCGATTTCGCTCTAGCCGCGGGCGACGTAGCCCTTGCCGCCGTTGGACGGGCGGCGGCTGCGCGGACGACGCTTCAGCTCACCCTCAGGCTTGGCGGCCACGGCGGCGCGCGGATCGTTATTGCCGGTCGAGCGGGGACGCTCACGCGCCATCGGATCGAAGGCCGGACGCTCGGGGGCCGGACGGGCGTCACGGCCCGGGGCCGGCTTGCGCTGGCGGTGCGGCTGGCCGCCACCCTCGGGCTTGACGCCGTCGCGGTGCGGATTGCGGCCACGACCACGGCCCTCGCCACGCGGACGATCCTCGCGGTCGGGCATGGTCGCCTTGGTGCCGACACCGGCGGCCATGATCGACTGGTCCAGCAGGCCCAGCGACTTGTCGTTGCGACGGTCGGTAGCCGGGATCTTCTGGCGTGTGACCTTCTCGATGTCGCGCAGCAGCTTCATCTCGTCACCGGCCACGAAGCTGATGGCCGAGCCGTCAGCGCCGGCACGGGCGGTCCGGCCGATGCGGTGCACATAGGCTTCCGGCACGAACGGGAGTTCGAAGTTGACGACGTGCGAGACGCCGTCGACGTCGATGCCGCGGGCGGCGATGTCGGTGGCGACCAGCACGCGCAGCTTGCCGGCCTTGAAGGCCGCCAGGGTGCGTTCACGCTGGGGCTGGCTCTTGTTGCCGTGGATGGCCCCGGCCTGGACGCCACCGGCTTCCAGATAGGCGGCGACCTTGTCGGCTCCGTGCTTGGTCTTGGTGAAGACCAGGCAGCGCGTGTAGTTGTCGTCGGCGAACATCTCGGTCAGCAGGGCGCGCTTGCGGCCCTGTTCGACGTGGATGACCGACTGGTTGATGCGCTGCACCGTGGTGGCCTGCGGCGTCACCGACACCTTGACCGGATCCTTGAGCAGCTCGCCGGCCAGTTTGCCGATCTCGTTCGGCATGGTGGCCGAGAAGAACAGGTTCTGGCGCTTGGTGGGGATGCGGCTGACGATCTGGCGGATCGGCTTGACGAAGCCGAGGTCCAGCATCTGGTCGGCCTCGTCGAGCACGAAGATCTCGGTCGAGGACAGGTCCAGCGTCTTCTGCTGCATATGGTCCAGCAGACGGCCCGGGGTGGCGACCAGCACGTCCAGGCCGTTCTGGATGGCGCGTTCCTGCGGGCCGTATTTCACGCCGCCGAAGACGACGGCGACCTTGAAGCCCAGGTGCTTGCCATAGGTCTTGAAGCTCTCGGCGATCTGGCTGGCCAGTTCACGCGTCGGCGACAGGATCAGGCAGCGCGTGGTGCGCGGCAGCGGGGCGACGCGGTTCTCGGCCAGGCGATGCAGGATCGGCAGGGCGAAGGCGGCGGTCTTGCCGGTGCCGGTCTGGGCGATGCCCAGCAGGTCCTTGCCCAGCATGACGTCAGGGATAGCCTGGGCCTGGATCGGGGTGGGGGTGGTGTAGCCCTCGGTCGCCAGCGCCTGAAGCAGCGCCTTGTTGAGGCCGAAGGATTCAAAATTAGGGGTGGTCAAAATGGTTTCTTTCGCGTGCGGCGACGCGCAACAGCCATGGCTCAACGCCGAAAAGGCCGCGCACCGCCAGTCCCGAACGAGCCTCTGGATGAGGCCGGCGGGGTGGATCGGGCGCCGCCCCGCGTGTCCGGGCAGCGAATGAATCTTGAGGGCCGGCCGCTGCTACAGTCAGATCTTCGTAAGGGAGAGAAGACCCACACGCGCTGGAGCGCACCGGTAATCGCAATTGTGCGACGCAGCGCAAATGGGCGACAACTGCGGCGAAGTCAAGGCGGAGAGGCGGTTCGCGCCCGTATCGCCCAACCACATCACCCCGGGACAAGGCGGACGGACCCGGTCTAGAACAGACCGAAACGGGATCACGGAGCGCGGACATGAGCCTGAGCGACGACTGGCGCGGCTGGGTCATCTACCAGATCTATCCGCGCAGTTTCGCCGACAGCAACGGCGACGGCGTCGGTGATCTGCCGGGGGTGATGGCCCATCTGGATCACGTCGCCTCGCTGGGCGTGGACGCGGTCTGGCTGTCGCCCTTCTTTCCGTCGCCGATGGCCGACTTCGGCTATGACGTGTCCGACTATTGCGGCGTCGATCCGGTGTTCGGCACGCTCGAGGATTTCGACGCCCTGATCGTCCGGGCCCACGGTCTGGGGCTGAAGGTCATTATCGACCAGGTCTATTGCCATACCTCGGACCAGCACGCCTGGTTTGCCGAGAGCCGGGCCGACCGTATCAATGCCCGGGCTGACTGGTATGTCTGGGCTGACGCCAAACCGGACGGCACCCCGCCGTCGAACTGGCAGTCGGTGTTCGGTGGCCCGGCCTGGACCTGGGATGCGCGGCGCGGCCAGTATTATCTACACAATTTCCTCGCCGGGCAGCCGCAGCTGAACCTCGACCTGCCTGCCGTTCAGGACGCCCTGCTCGACGTGGCGCGGTTCTGGCTGGACCGGGGTGTCGACGGCTTCCGGCTCGATGCCTTCAACTTTGCGCCGCACGACCCGGCCCTGACCGACAATCCGCCGGCCCCGCCCGGGCCGCGCACCCGGTCGCTGGACTTCCAGCTGAGGCTGCACAACCAGTCCCAGCCCGGCATCATCCCCTTCGCCGAACGGATTCGGGCCCTGACGGACAGCTATGGCGGTCGCTTCACCGTGGCCGAGGTGGGGGGCGACGATGTCGAGCTGGAACGTCAGGTCCTGACCGAGGGCCAAAACCGGCTGAACACCTCGTACGGCTTTGAATTTCTCTATGCGCCGCACCTGACACCCGAACTGGTCGCGACGACCCTCGGGCGCTGGACCGGCGCGCCGGGCGAGGGCTGGCCGGCCTGGGCCTTCGCCAACCATGACGCGCCGCGCGTGGTGTCGCGCTGGGCTCCGGAGAAGGATCGCGCGGCTGTGGCCGCGATGACCCTGCTGCTGCTGCTCAGCCTGCGCGGCACGGCCTTCATCTATCAGGGCGAAGAGCTGGGCTTGCCCCAGGCCGATGTGCCGTTCGACCGGCTGGTCGATCCCGAGGCCATCGCCAACTGGCCGAAGACTCTGGGACGCGACGGGGCCCGCACGCCGATGCCGTGGCGCGATGAAGCCCCGTGGGCCGGTTTCTCGACCGTCGAGCCGTGGCTGCCGGTCGACGCCCGCCACCTGCCGCTGTCGGTCGCCAGCCAGGCAGGTGATCCGGACTCCACCCTGGCCCTGACCCGACGGCTGATCGCCCTGCGTCGGGCGCGACCGGCCCTGCAGACCGGCGCGCAGCGCGGGATCACCGACGCCCCGGACGGCCTGATCGTGTTCGAGCGTGGCACGGGTGAGGATCGGCTGCTGTGTGTTTTCAACCCGACCGGCACTGCCATCGACTGGACGTCGGGGCCCGGCTGGACGCGGGTCGAGTCGGTCAATGACGGCGGCGGTTTGGCCCTGAATTCTTACGCTGGACGAATTCTGTGCCGGAAGGCCTCGACTTCCCCTGCGTGATCACGGGATGTTACAGATGCAGGAATGATGCACCGCAGCATCGCCGCCGGAGACACTGCTGATGTCCGCCTTTGAATCCCGCGCCGGCCTTGAAGTCGCCCCGGAACTGGTCGCCCTGATCGAAGACGAGGTCATGCCCGGGCTGGACCTGCCGATCGCGGCCTTCTGGAGCGGGGTCGCTGACATCTTCGCCCGCTTCGCCCCCGAGAACCGGCGTCTTCTGGCGGTGCGCGAGGGCTTGCAGACCAGTATCGACACCTGGCACCGGTCGCGTCGGGGTCAGCCCCACGACCCGGTGGCGACCGAGACCTTCCTGCGCGAAATCGGCTATCTGATCACCGAGCCGGCCCCCTTCGCCATCGCCACGGCCCGGGTCGATGACGAGATCGCCCGGATGGCCGGACCGCAGCTGGTGGTGCCGGTGCTGAACGCCCGCTTCCTGCTCAACGCCGCCAATGCCCGCTGGGGCAGTCTGTATGACGCCCTGTACGGCACCGATGCGCTGGGCGACCTGCCGCCGTCCGGTCCGTATGACCCGGCGCGGGGCGCGCGGGTCGTGGCCCGGGCCCGGTCCTTCCTTGACGAGGCCGTGCCGCTGGCGACCGGATCGCACTACGATGTCACCGGCTGGCGGGTGGTCGACGGCGTCCTGTCCCCGGCCCTGGCCCGGTCCGAGCAGTTCACCGGCTTCACCGGCCAGGCCGAGGCCCCGACCGCCATCCTGCTGTGCCACAACGGCCTGCATATCGAACTGGTCATCGACCGCGACCACCCGATCGGCGCGACCGATCCGGCGGGCATGGCCGACGTGGTGCTGGAGTCGGCGCTGTCGACCATCGTCGATCTCGAGGACTCGATCGCGGCCGTCGACGCGGAGGACAAGGTCGCCGCCTATCGCAACTGGCTGGGCCTGATGACCGGCGAGCTGTCGGCCCAATTCGACAAGGGCGGTCGCTCGCAGACCCGCGAACTGGCCGCGGACCGGCCCTTCGTCGCTCCCAACGGCGAGCCCCATGTCCTGCCGGGGCGGGCCCTGCTGTTCGTGCGTAATGTCGGCCATCTGATGACCACCCCGGCGCTGCGACTGGCCGACGGCTCGGACGCACCGGAGGGCATCCTCGACGCCATCCTCACCAGCCTGATTGCGCTGCACGACCTGAAGGGACAGGGCCGCTATCGCAACAGCCGTGCCGGCTCGGTCTATATCGTCAAACCCAAGATGCATGGGCCGGAAGAGTGCGCCTTTACCGACCGGCTGTTCGATGCGGTCGAGGACCTGCTGGGTCTGCCGCGCCACACGGTCAAGGTCGGGGTCATGGACGAGGAGCGTCGCACCTCGGCAAATCTGGCCGCCTGTATCCATGCGGTGAAGGGCCGGATCGCCTTCATCAACACCGGCTTCCTCGATCGCACCGGCGACGAGATTCACACGGCCATGCAGGCCGGTCCGGTGGTGCGCAAGGCGGCGATGAAGACCAGCGACTGGATCACCGCCTATGAGGCGCGCAACGTCGCCATCGGCCTGGCCTGCGGCCTGTCCGGCCGGGCCCAGATCGGCAAGGGCATGTGGGCCGCGCCCGACCGCATGGCCGAGATGCTGGAGCAGAAGGTCGGCCATCCGATGACCGGGGCCAACACGGCCTGGACCCCGTCGCCGACCGCCGCGACCCTGCATGCGCTGCATTATCATGCGGTCGATGTGTTTGCCCGCCAGGCCGAGGTGGCGCGCGAGCCGGTGCCGGGTCTGGAGGGGCTGCTGACCCCGCCGCTGGCCGACGGGGTCAACTGGTCGGAACAGGACATCACGGACGAGCTGGACAACAACGCCCAGGGCATCCTCGGCTATGTGGTGCGCTGGATCGATCAGGGCGTCGGCTGTTCCAAGGTGCCCGACATCCATGACGTGGGTCTGATGGAAGACCGCGCCACGCTGCGCATCTCGTCCCAGCACATGGCCAACTGGCTGCTGCACGGGGTCTGTACCGCCGAACAGGTCGAGGCGGCGCTGCGACGGATGGCGGCCCGGGTCGATGCCCAGAACGCCGGCGATCCGCTGTACCGGCCGATGGCCCCGGACCCCGAGGCCAGTCTCGCCTTCCAGGCGGCGCGGGCTTTGGTGTTCGAGGGTGAGGCCCAGCCCAGCGGCTATACCGAACCGCTGCTGCACGCCTTCCGCGCCCGGGCGAAGGCGCGGGGCTGAAGGCCTACTGCTCGCTGCCCGAGCGCCACAGGTTGTTGGTCAGGGGCTCGATCAGATAGCCCAGCGCCGTGCGCTTGCGCAGCAGGACCACGACCTCGACCGGGCTGCCGGGACGGATGGTGCGCCCCAGTCGTCCCAGCCGTTCCAGCTGGTCGGCGGGGACCACGATCTCGGCCCGGAAATAGCGACTGCCGTTGCTCTCGTCGGTGAAGCTGTCGCCCGAGATGCGGGTCACCCGGCCGTGGACGATCGGCGGATTGCCCTCGCGCAGGCCGGGGAATTTGACCTCGGTGTCCTGACCGACCTTCAGGTTGTCGACGTCGGTCGGCTTGATCCGGGCGACGATGATCTGGGAGGCGTCGGTGGGGACGATGTCCATCAGGGTCTGGCCCGGCTGGATCACCCCGCCCGGCGTGAAGATGGTCAGGGCCATGACCTGGCCCGAGGCCGGGGCGCGGATCTGGTTGCGGGCGATGCGGGCGCGGAACTCGGTCAGGCGCGGCTGCAGCTCGTTCAGCTGGACCTCGATGGTGCGCAGTTGTTCAGCCACGTCCTCGTTCAGCCCGGTCGAGACTGACAGCATCTGCAGCCGCGTCTCGCCGACCTGTTCGCGGGCCCGGGCCACCTGGGCGCGCAGCGAGCCCAGCTCGCCGTCCAGCGCTGCCTCGGTCCGCTCCAGCGCCCGCACCCGGGTCAACGGCGCATAGCCCTGGGCCGCCAGCGAGCGGATACCCTCCAGCTCCTCAGCGATCAGGCGGCGCTGCTCGAGATTGGACTCGATCTGACGCTGCAACCCGGCCATCTGCTGGTTCAGCTGTTCGATACGCTGTTGCAGCACGCCGCTCTCGGTCGAGCGACCGCTGCGACGGGCGCTGAACTGCTGGCGCTGCAGGCGCAGCGCCTCTTCGGCCAGCACCTTGTCGGCCGGGGGCAGGTCGGCGAATTCGGCCGGGGTGGCGATGGCGCGGGCGCGGTCACGTTCGGCGATCAGCCGGGCGCGCTGGGCCAGCAGGGCGAGCACCTGACCCGTCAGGCCGCGCTCGTTGGCGATCAGTTCACCGCTCGAGACCTCGACCAGCACCTGGCCCTCGCGCACGGTATCGCCCTCGGCGACATGCAGGGCGCTGACGACCCCGCCCTCGCGGTGCTGTACCGCCTGGCGGTTGCCGGATACGGCCACCTGACCCTGGGCATAGGCCCCGGCGTCCAGCGGCACGAAGGCGGCCCAACCCAGGAACAGCACGAAGAAGGCGACGATGATCACGCCGCCGATCATCAGCTCGCGCCGCGGTGCGTCGGTGACCGGCGGTGGGGGTGGGGGCGCGTCGGTGATAACCGGCATCGGCAGAACGGCCTCGGGCGGGACGGACTCGGTCATCGCTTCACCGCCTCGGCCGGGCGGGCGGCACGCATCGACTCCAGCACCTCCTCGCGTGGCCCTTCCAGCTGGACGACGCCGTCGCGCATCAGCAGCAGGCGGTCGACCCGGGCCAGCACCCCGGCGCGGTGAGCGACGATGACCACGGCGGCCCCGCGTGCGGCGGCGGCCAGGATGGCCGACATCAGCGCCGATTCCCCCTCCTGGTCGAGGTTGGAGTTGGGTTCGTCCAGCACCAGCAGGACCGGATCGCCGTACAGGGCGCGGGCCAGGGCCACACGCTGGGCCTGACCGGTCGACAGACCCTGGCCGAACGGGCCCAGCACCGTGTCATAGCCGTGCGGCAGGCGCTGGATCATCTCATGGGCCCCGGCCGCCACGGCTGCGGCCACCGCGCCGTGATCGACGGTCTCGCCGGGCGTGCCGGCAGCGGCGGCGAAGCGCGAGATATTGTCCTTGATCGAGCCGGCGAACAGGCTGGGCACCTGCGGCAGATAGCCGATGTGACGGGCCAGTTCGTCGCCTTCGCGGGCGTCATATTCCGCCCCGTCCAGCCGTACCGTACCCGAGGCCGGCTTCAGCGCCCCGGCGATGACCCGGGCCAGGGTGGTCTTGCCCGAGCCGCTGGCCCCGACCACGCCCAGGGTCTGGCCGGGATTGAGTTTGAAGCTGGCGGCGCGCAGCTGCGGGGCCTCGCTGTCGGAAAAGCGCACGGTGACGCCCTCGACCGACAGGGCCCCGGCAGGCGCGGGCAGGGTGGTGCGTGGCAGGTCCCGCGCCGCGGTGCCGACGAAAAGGTCGTTCAGCGCCTTCCAGCTGGTGCGGGCCTGGATCAGGCCGGGCCAGGCCCCGACCAGCAGTTCGATCGGGGCCACGGCCCGGCTCAGCAGTACCGAGGCGGCGATGATCGCCCCGGTCGAAATCTGGCCGCGCACGGCGAGGAAGGCGGCCAGACCCAGCGACAGCGACTGCAGCGTCAGCCGCAGGAATTTGATCGCCCCGCTGTAACGGCCACCGGCGAACTGGGCGTCGGCGTGACCGGCCGTGGCCAGACGACGCTGCTCGACCTGACGGTTGATACTGGCCTGACGCATGCCCAGGGCGCGCACGACCTCGGTCTGGCCGGCGATATTCTCCTGGGCGGCATAGGCGTTGTTGCTGGACTGGATCGCCTTGGCCAGACGCGGCCGGCTGTCGCGTTCATTCAGCCATGCCAGGGCGAACAGCAGCACACCCCCGACCAGCGTCAACAGACCCAGCGCCGGGTGCAACAGGAAACAGGCCGCCAGATAGATCGGGGTCCACGGCGCATCCAGCACCGCCAGCACGCCCTGACCACTCAGGGCCCCGCGCACATTGTCGAACTCGCGCAGCGCCTGGGTGTTGGGGGCCTTGGTCTGCAGGTCGACGACCCGGGCCAGCACCTTGCCGGCCAGCATCCGGTCCAGTCTCAGCCCGGCGCGCAGCAGCAGCCGCGCCCGCAGCCAGTCCAGACCCGCCAGGGTGGCCAGGGCAAAGATCACCACACCGGTGATGAAGACCAGGGTCATCAACCCGCCGGTCGGCACTACCCGGTCATAGATCTGCAGCATGTACAGGGTGGGCGTCAGGTACAGCAGATTGACCAGGGCGCTGAACACGGCCGCCCAGATGAAATGGGTGCGACAGGCGACCAGCGCCTCGGCGAGGGGTTCAGTGCCGGGGCGGCTGGGAAGCAGGTTCTTGAACACGCGGCGTTTCTGGCAACTTCTGCGCGACGGGCAGGAGACCAGTGTACCGTCATGGCGCGCCCCGGAACAGGCGATTCTGACCCGGGGCCGTCGCGTGACGCTTGCCCGGTGGCCCGCCGGGGGGCGATAAGGGGGTGGGGCCAAATGGAGACGCCAGATGTCGAGCATTCTCTCGGTCCCGACCGCCGTGGCGGTCGTGGTCCTCGCCGTAACCCCGGCCGCGGCCTGCCAGTCCGGGAACGACGCCATGCCGCATGCGGACCAGACGACTGACATCCCGACCCCGATCGGTCTGTGGGACATCCGCCCGGCCGACAGCGCCACGCCGGGCCTGTGCCGTTTGGCCCTCAGGAATGAGGGGGCCGGCGACGGGCACCGCGTCGTGGTCGAGACCTGTGATCTCAAGGCCGCCGGCCGCACGGATCACTGGCGCACCACGCCGACCGGTTTCAGCCTGGTCGATGCTGGCGGGGCGACCCTGATCACCTTCGCGCCGGATACCGAGGACGTCTGGACCGGCACCGGTGCCGACGGCCGGGTCTACCGGATGAGCCGGTCGGCGATGTTCTGATCCGGCGACGCGCCGTGCCAACCTGTCCCAGCTGTAACTTGCCCCGCCGGACCAGCCGCGCGAGGTTGGCCGTCGATATCAAGGGGGCACACAATGCTGACGATCCAGAACCTGACTCACGTGTACGGCAACGGCACAAAGGCGCTGGATGACGTCAGTCTGATCGTTCCCAAGGGGATGTTCGGCCTGCTGGGCCCGAACGGAGCCGGCAAATCGACCCTGATGCGGTCGATTGCCACCCTGCAGACGCCGACCTCGGGCAGCATCCGTTTCGGCGACCTCGATGTGATCGCCGAGCCCGAAAAACTGCGCCGGGTGCTGGGCTATCTGCCCCAGGATTTCGGCGTCTACCCGCGGGTGTCCTGCTACGACATGCTGAACCATATGGCGGTGCTGAAGGGCATCTCTGGGGTGCGTGAGCGCAAGGAGACGGTCGAGTCCCTGCTGAACCAGACCAACCTGTGGTCGGTGCGCAAGAAGGCCCTGGCCGGTTTCTCGGGCGGCATGCGGCAGCGCTTCGGCATCGCCCAGGCCCTGATCGGCAACCCCGACCTGATCATCGTCGACGAGCCGACCGCCGGGCTGGACCCTGAGGAACGCAACCGCTTCCTCAACCTGCTGGCCGAGATCGGCGAGAACGTCGTCATCATCCTGTCGACCCATATCGTCGAGGACGTCTCGGACCTGTGCCCGCGCATGGCGGTGCTGGCCGGTGGCAAGATCCAGCTGGAGGGTGCCCCCGTCGAGCTGATGGAAAGCCTGAACGGCCGCGTCTGGCGCAAGGTCATCGACAAGTCGGAACTCGAGGGGCACGGCTCCCCCTACAACATCATCTCCACCCGGCTGTTCGCCGGCAAGACGGTGATCCACGTCTTGTCCGACACCGATCCCGGTGACGGGTTCGAGCCGGCCCCGGGCGGGCTGGAAGACGTCTATATGGCGTCCGTCAACACTGCGCGTCACGCAGCCTGAGGCCGGGCGCATGTTTGCAAAGATCGCCGCCTTCGAGTTCCGCTACCAGCTGCGCCAGCCGGCCTTCTGGGTCATCGCCTTCGTCTTCGGCCTGCTGGCCTTCGGCGCGGTGGCCAGCGAAAACGTCAGCCTCGGCGGCGGGGGCAATGTTCACAAGAACGCCCCGTTCGCCCTTGCCCAGGCCCATCTGATCTTCACGATCTTCTTCATGCTGGCCTCCACGGCCATCGTGGCGAATGTGGTGGTACGCGACACCACGACGGGGTTCGGGCCCCTGATCCACGCCACCCGTGTGACCAAATTCGACTATCTGTACGGTCGGTTTCTGGGCGCGTTCGCCGCCGTCGCCCTGTGTTTCACCAGTGTCGGCCTGGGCAATCTGATCGGCACCCTGATGCCGTGGGTGGATTCCGAAACCCTGGGGGCCTTCCGGCCGGGTGACTATGTCTATGCCTATGTGGTGCTGGCCCTGCCGGGCCTGCTGTTGACCTCGGCGCTGTTCTTCGCCCTGGCCACGATCACGCGGTCGATGATGGCCACCTATGTCGGCGTGGTCGCCGTCTTCATCCTGTACCTGATCGCCGAGACGGTTATTGGTGACAAGCCCGAGTGGGAAAACCTGGCGGCCTGGTTCGAGCCGTTCGGCGGTGCCGCCTACGGTCTGGTCACCAAATACTGGACGGTGGCCGAGAAGAACACGCTGCTGGCCCCACTGGACGGGGTGCTGCTGGGCAACCGTCTGCTGTGGACGGGCGTGGCCTTCGTCGTGCTGGCCTCGGCCTGGCTGCTGTACCGGCCCGCAATCCGCGGGGCCAAGGCCGGCAAGGCCGACAAGCTGCGCGCCCTGGCGGACAAGCCGGTCGCGACGTCCGAGCCGGTTCACGTCGGTGGTCTGCCGCAGCCCGGCTATGGTTTCGCCAGCGGACTGGCCCAGTTGCTGTCGCGCACGGCGTTCGAGATGGCGCTGATCTTCCGCAGCCCTGCCTATCTGGTGCTGATCGTTCTGGCCCTGGCCTTCGGCATCATCACCCTGTTCTTCACCGGCGAGATTTTCGGCACGCCGGTCCTGCTGGTGACGCGGGTGGTGATCACCGCCCTGACCGGGGCCTTCGGCCTGATCTCCATCATTGTCGCCATCTACTATTCCGGTGAGCTGGTCTGGCGTGATCGCGAACGCAAGGTCCACGAGATCATCGACGCGACGGCGACCCCGGACTGGACCTTCCTGATTCCCAAGACCCTGGCCCTGGCGCTGGTGCTGGTTTCGACCCTGCTGGTCGGGGTGCTGGCCGGCATCGTGGTCCAGACGATCAAGGGCTACACCGACTACGAGTTCGGCAAATATCTGATGTGGTACGTCGTGCCCGGCGCGACCTATTTCATCCTGCTGTCGGTGCTGGCCATCTTCATCCAGGCCCTGTCGCCCAACAAATTCGTCGGCTGGGCCCTCATGGTCGTCTATCTGATCTCGACCCTGGTGCTCGGCAACCTGGGCTTCGACCACATGCTGTACCGCTATGGGGCGAGCGTGGGCGTGCCCCTGTCGGACATGAACGGCCGGGGCGATTTCGCCACCTTCGCCGCCTGGGGCAAAGCCTACTGGACTGCCTTTGCGGTGATCCTGATGGTCATCACCTATGGTCTGTGGCGGCGGGGCACGGAGACCCGGCTGCTGCCGCGCCTGCGGCGTCTGCCGCGGCGACTGGCGGGCCCGGCGGGCGTGATCGGCGGCGTTGCCCTGGTGGCCTTCGTCGGCCTGGGGACCTTCATCTTCGTCAACACCAATGTCTGGAACGACTACCGCAGCCGCGACGCGCAGGAACTGCAGCAGGTCAATTATGAGAAGACCCTGCTGGGCTTCGAGAACACGCCGCAGCCGGCGGTGACGGATGTCCGGCTGGTGCTGGACCTGTATCCGCATGCGCCGCGCCTGACCACGCGCGGCACCTATGTGATCGAGAACCAGACTGATGCTCCGCTCGGCGAAATCCACCTGCGTTGGAACGACGATATGGAGATGGTGCGGCTGGACGTCGAGGGAGCCAAGCCGGATCGAGACTGGCCCGACTTCCAGTATCGCATCTACAAATTTGCCACTCCGATGCAGCCCGGTGAGAAGCGCACCGTCACGTTCGAGACCGTTTTTGAGCAGAGGGGCTTCAAGAACAGCGGCAACACCACCCGGCTGGTCGACAATGGCACCTTCATCAGCAATGGCGAATTCGCGCCCACGATCGGGATGGATCGCGGGAGCCTGTTGCAGGACCGGGCCAAGCGCCGCAAGTACGGCCTGCCGGCCGAGCTGCGCATGCCCAAGCTGGAAGACGTGGCGGCGCAGGCGAAGAATTACATCGGCGCGGACTGGGTCAATGCCGACATCACGGTGACGACTGACGCCGACCAGACGGCCGTGGCCCCCGGCTACCGGGTCTCCGACACGGTCACCGGCGACCGTCGTACCGCCCGGTTCGTCACCGAGGCCCCGATCCTGATGTTCTTCTCGGTCCAGTCGGCACGCTATGAGGTGACCCGTAAGGTCCATGACGGCGTGACATTTGAAATCTACCACGACCCCAGCGCCCACAATGTCGATCGCATGATGACCGCGCTGGAACAGTCGCTCGACTATTTCCAGCCGGCCTTTGGTCCCTATCAGTTCCGTCAGGCCCGGATCGTCGAGTATCCGGACTATGCCGGCTTCGCCCAGTCGTTCCCGAACACCTTTGCCTGGAGCGAGGGGCTGGGCTTTATCGCCGACTTCTCCGACCCGTCCAAGATCGACTACGTCACCTACATCGGTGCGCACGAGTTCGCGCATCAATGGTGGGCGCATCAGGTAATCGGCTCGTCGCAGCAGGGCTCGACCCTGCTGTCAGAAACGCTTGCCCAGTACTCCGCCCTGATGGTGATGGAAAAGATGTACGGGCCGGACCAGATCCGGAAATTCCTCAAGAGCGAACTGGACCGCTACCTGCGCTCGCGCGGTTCGGAGCGGCTGGAGGAACTGCCGCTGCAGCGGGTCGAGAACCAGACCTACATTCACTACCAGAAGGGCGGACTGGTCATGTATCTGTTGCGCGACCAGATCGGCGAAGAGGCCGTCAACCGCGCGCTGCGCAGCTTGATTGCCGACTTCGGCTTCAGCTCTGCACCCTATCCGCGGTCGCTGGATCTGGTTGCGGCCCTGCGCGCAGAGGCCCCGGCTGACAAACAGGCGCTGATCACCGACCTGTTCGAAAAGATCACCCTGTATGACGTCAAGACCACCTCGACCTCGGCGACCGAGCGTCCGGACGGTCGCTGGAACGTGACCCTGGTGGTTGAGGCGCGCAAACTGTACGCCGACGGCCAGGGCGTGGAGACCGAGGCCCCGCTGAACGAGACCTTCGACATCGGCCTGTTCAGCGCCGAGCCGGGCAAGCCCGGCTTCGAACCGGCCAATGTGCTGCTGATGCAGCGCCGACCCCTGCGCAGCGGCACCCAGACCTTCCGCTTCGTCACCGCGACCCGGCCGACCCATGCCGGGGTCGACCCCTACAACAAATGGATCGACCGCGAGTCCGACGACAACGTGCAGTCGGTCGACTAGGCACCGTTGCGGCCCCACGCCAGAACGGCGTGGGGTTCAGGGGCGCAGGGGCTGTCCGGCCGCGCGTTTGGCGGCGATTTCGGCATTGGCCTCTTCCAGCGCCCGGGCCCGGGCCTCGGCCGAGGCGTGGCCGATCTGGGCGTAACGGACGCGCCAGTTGTCCGCCCCGAAACGGCGCAGGAAGCCGGGGGCCCGGTCGGTATCGAATCCGGCCCGCGCCAACAGATACAGGCCGACCCGGTCGGCGTCGCGCTCCTGGGTCCAGTGATTACCGCGGGGCAGAGCGGTCGCCGGGATCTCATCCGGGTCGCCCAGCGGCTCGGGCGGCGGGCGATGCTGCAGCACATTGTGCGCCAGCTCATGACCCAGGATCATCGCCAGGTCGTCGTCATCGGCGGCATAGGCGGCCATCGTTGAGCTGATGAACACCCCCTTGCCGTCGGCGCGGGCATTGTATTCGTCAGACGGATCGACCTGGAAAAAGCTGCTGCAGGCCTGTGTGGGTTGCAGGGTCACGGTCCGGGTCGTGTCACCGCGCCGGACGTCCAGCGTCACCGGCCCTTCGGCCAGCGCCAGGTCCAGACGGACCACATTGGCGGCCAGTCCATCGTGCGACGGCGGACCGGAGCCGTCGCCCCGCTCCAGATTCTGGCCGTTGACCCGGATCAGCAGATCTCCGGCCGCCAGTCCCGCCCTCGCCGCCGGACTGTCGTCGGCCACCGCCAGGATGCCGGGCCGGTCGCCGTCGAGCCCGAACCGGGCCTCGGCCACCGGCCGCAGGGCGTCGCTGTACTGATTGGCCGCGTGCAGGGTCCAGCCGGCCACATCACGGCGTGACGCACACAGCTCGATATTGGCCGTGGTCAGCCGATAGCCGACGGCAGCGACGCGCCGGTCCAGCGAGACCAGGGCCTCCAGCCGCGCGGCGGGCTCCTGGCTGCCGGACAGGGCGGTGGCACCGCCCGGGGCGGGGGTGCTGCAGGCGGCAGCCGCCAGGCCGAGGGCGATTACCATCGCCCCCGCCGCCGCTCCGTTCAGGTTCGTCATTCGCATAAGCCGACCCTAGCGAGTGCCAAACAGCCTGTCGCCTGCGTCACCCAGTCCGGGCAGGATATAGCCGTGGTCGTTCAGCTTGCGGTCCACCGCCGCCGTCCAGATCGGCACGTCGGGATGACAGGCCCGCAGCCGCTCCAGCCCCTCCGGCGAGGCGACCAGACAGACGAAGCGCAGTTGCGTCACCCCGCGCTCCTTGAGTCGGTCGATGGCCGCGACCGCCGTATTGCCGGTGGCCAGCATCGGGTCGATCACGATGCACAACCGTTCGGCCACGTCCTCAGGCGCGCGGAAATAGTATTCGACGGCGTCCAGCGTCTCGGGCTCCCGGTACAGGCCGACATGCCCGACCCGGGCCGAAGGCACCAGATCCAGCATGCCCTCGACCAGCCCCAGACCGGCCCGCAGGATCGGCACGAAGACCAGCTTCTTGCCCTTCAGCTGTTGCCCGGTGGTGACCTCGACCGGGGTCTCGATCTCGACCGGTTCCAGCGGCAGATCGCGGGTCACCTCATAGCAAAGCAGCGTCGAGATTTCGCGCAGCAGCCGCCGGAACTGGGCCGTCGATGTGTCCTTCTTTCGCATCAGCGTCAGCTTGTGCTGCACCAGCGGATGATCGATGGCGGTGACGCCGTCGAGGGTAAGCGGAGTCGATTTCATCAGAACACCGTGCCGTCGGAAAGAATGATCAGGGGCGGGCCACCGCCGTCGCGTCGTTCGGCCGCTACGCGGCGCCCGGTCGCCCAGGTCCCGCCCTCCAGCACGCTGGCCAGCGGCATCTGTTCGGCGGTGACGCCCAGCTCGGCCCGCACCAGCGGCGCGACCTTGTCCAGCAGGGCCACGGTCATGGCGCGCCAGCCGACGACCAGCGGATCGGAGACCGGCCACGGCTTGTCGGCGTCGGTGGGGTCCTTCAACGTCAACACGCCGAGATCCATGAACAGGCCGCCGTTGCGGTATTCGGCCAGACCGGTCAGCCCGTCGAGATCGGTGACCTCGACGCCCGCTGTCTGCAGCGGCTCGACCAGAGAATAGCTGAGCCACTGCGACAGTTTGTGGATCGGCACCAGCCCGTTGGTGGCGTCGTCGCGCCGTATCGCCGGATGTCGCCAGCAGTCGCCCAGGTCGACCCCGCCCAGCGTCAGCCGGTCGCGCCAGACCGGGCCAAGAGCCTGCAGCAGTACCTCGAGGATCACCGGGGCGGGCAGGCGGTCAGCATCGTCGGCGCGATCGACCATGGCATCGAACAGCCCGCCGGGCCGGGGTTCATCCTCCAGCGCGAACAGATCCGGCTCGGCCAGACAGGCCTGACCCAGACGCCGCAGCAGGGCCGCGCGCCCGTCCAGCCCGACCAGCGGGTTCTTGGCCGTGACCTGAAAGCCCCGGGCCAGATCGTCCGCCGTCAGCATGGTCAGGGCCACAGCATCGACGCGCCACGGATCATCCTCGGTGACGGAAAAGGCCCCGGCCTGGAACATCCGCAGCGAGGCGATCGCCAGCCCCTCGGACCGGGTCAGGGTGCGGCCGGTGCGCGTGTCGGTATAGGCCCAGCCGGGGCCGGACCCTGCGTCCAGCAGCACCGAGACGATGGCCAGATCGAACTCGGTCCGGGCCCGCGAGGCCGGGTCCAGCCAGTCGCGCGCTTCGGCCGCGGGGCCCCACAGATCGACCCCATCGACGCTGAAATGGCGCCAGCGCGCGTGGAAGGGCACCGCAAGGCTGGGGTACTGATCGCGGATCACCGCGGCGACGGCCGTGGCCACGGCGGGCAGGCGGGCCAGATCGACGCGCCAGTGTTCCAAACTGCCGGCCACGCCGATGTCCAGCATTTCATGGGCCCGTTTACGCACGGCGGCGGCATTCAGCAGGTCCATGGCTAGCAGGCTGGGTGCCTGCACCGTTTCAGAACTGCTCAAGATCGCGGCCCACTACACGGGTCAGGTCGTCGGCCGACGGCGGGGCGTCGGGGGTGAAATAGCCGGCCGCCTTCTTGGCCTCCATCTCGACCGAGGCATCGGGCGGAACCAGATGGTCGGGGATCGGCACCCGCTCGCCAATCTCGATGCCCGAGCCGGTCAGGGCGTTGTATTTCATGTCCGACATCGACACGAACCGGTCGATGCGGGTGATGCCCAGCCAGTGCAGGATGTCGGGCATCAGTTGCTGGAAGCGGGCGTCCTGGACCCCGGCCACGCATTCAGTGCGCTCGAAATAGGTGGCCGCCTGGTCGCCGCCCGGCTGGCGTTTGCGGGCATTGTAGACGAGGAATTTGGTCACCTCGCCCAGCGCCCGGCCCTCCTTGCGGTTATAGACGATCAGACCCGCCCCGCCGGCCTGGGCCTCGCGCACGGCCTCCTCGATGCCGTGGGTCAGATAGGGCCGACAGGTGCAGATGTCGGAGCCGAACACGTCCGAGCCATTGCACTCGTCATGGACCCGGCAGGTCAGGCGGCGATGCGGGTCGGCGATCGCCTCGGGGTCGCCGAAGATATACAGGGTGATGCCCCCGATCGGCGGCAGGAACACCTTGATGTCGGGCCGGGTGACGAGGTCGGCGTACATGCCGCCGGTCTGTTCGAACAGGGTCCGGCGCAGGGCCGTCTCACTGACGCCGAAGCGTTCGGCGATGCCGGGCAGGTACCAGACCGGATCGACGGCGGCCTTGGTTACGGCCACGTCACCGGTCTCGAATACAATTTTGCCGTCGACCTTCAGCCGCCCCGCGGCGATGGCCTCGCCGATCTCGCCCAGCTGCAGCCGGGCCCGGGTCACGGCGATGGTCGGGCGGATGTCGACGCCGTCGGAGATTTCGGTGGCGAACGCCTCGGCGACCAGATGGCCCCAAGGGTCGAGCGAGACGATCTTGCCCGCGTCCGTCCACTGCGGGAACGGCCCCATGATGTTTGTCGGCGCGGTATTGGTCAGGTCCGGACGGTTGTTGGCGCTCATCGCCCCCGACGACACCGCCAGGGCGCGATAGACCGAATAGGCCCCGCCGTGCGCGCCGATGGCATTGCGGTCGCTGCCCGAGTTGACGGTGCCGACGACCGGCCCCCGTTCCTTGGCCGTGGCCGCGCCCCATTCCAGCGGAAAACGCGACTCCGTGCCCGCCCCGGGATGGGAGTTCAGTCGGATGTGGCCGGTGCGATTGGATGACATGTTTCCTGCCTCATGCCCGGCTGTTGTTTTTGCCCTGTGCCGGACTCGCCACGAGACTCCCCGGCGAGCGGTCTGTCCAGAGGCATTTACCGCCAATTTCGGTTCTTCGGATGTCGTGGCGGGTCGACAGCGCCCGGTTGTCTGGATTAGGGATTGCAGTCGGTTCTGGCCGTTTCACCGATACTTCTCAAACCGACCTGCTTTTCGGGATTCCCCCACCATGATGCGCAAAGTTTCGATCGCCCTGCTCGCAACTGTCCTCGCGGGTTGTGCGGGCACCTCACGCGAGACGGCGGGGGTCAGCACAATGACGGCGCTCGCCATCATGAATGACGGCCCGGTGGAGGTGGTCAACAATGATATTGGCGTGCTGGACCGGCTGGATGTCATCGTGTTTCAGGTGCCGGATCTGACCTTCGTTGGTGAGAACGGGGTGCGGGTCGACGCATCGGGTCTGATTGAAATGCCGCTGATCGGATCGCTGCAGGCCGCCGGTAGAACCCCGTCGGAGCTAGGAACGGACATTCGCACCCGACTGGCCAGTCGTTACCTGCAAAACCCTCAGGTGACGGTGCGTGTCGCAGAGGCGGGAAATCAGAAGATCACGGTCGACGGTGCCGTTACCGAGCCCGGTGTCTATGAGACGAAGGGGCAGACGACCCTGTTACAGGCCGTGGCCATGGCCAAGGGCGCGACGCGAGTCGCTGATTTGACCAGTGTAGCTGTGTTTCGAACCGTCGAAAATCGACGGATGGTCGCAGTGTTCGATCTGGACGCCATCCGTGGCGGTTACGCGCTCGATCCGGTACTCCAGGGTGATGACGTCGTTGTTGTCGATACTTCCCGCTTGAGCTCGATCATGAGAGATGTTCTTGCAGCGGCCCCCGCTTTTGCAAGCTTCTTCTACTACGCTACTACGCCCTGACGAAGCGCGACAGGCAGACTTGTCCGCACGCGATCGGGCTGGGTCGGGGGAAGGCTCCTAGCCGTGAATGGTCTCGCCGTGTTCGGCGTAGTCCAGCCCCTCGATCTCGGACTCCTTGGTCACCCTCAGGCCGGTGGTGTATTTGCACACCATCAGCACGACGAAGGTGCCCACGGCGCTCCAGCCGATTACCGCCGCCAAGCCGATCGCCTGCTTCAGCACACTGGCTCCCGCGGCGGCCGGGTTGATTGCCGTGGTCGCCAGCAGGCCGGTCAGCAGGGCTCCGACGATGCCGCCCAGACCATGTATGCCGAAGGCATCGAGACTGTCGTCGTATTTGAACAGTCGCTTGAGCCAGACCGCGCCGAAATAGCAGGTCGGCCCCGAGATCATGCCGATGATCAGCGCCCCCTTGGGGTCAACCAGACCGGCGGCCGGGGTGATACCGACCAGACCGCCGACCAGCCCGGACAACAGGCCCAGAAGGGTCGGGCGTTTGCGCTCGATCCACTCCACCGCCATCCAGCCGAGGGCGGCCGCGGCGGCCGCGACGATGGTATTCAGGGCGGCGACGGCGGCGATGCCGTCGGCGGCCCAGGCCGAACCGGCGTTGAAGCCCATCCAGCCGACGAACAGCAGGCCGGTACCGATCGCCGTATAGGCCAGATTGTGCGGGGCCATATTGTCTCGCCCGAAGCCATGGCGCGGACCCAGCACCAGGGCACAGACCAGACCGGCGACACCGGCGTTGACGTGCACGACGGCACCACCGGCGAAATCAAGCACCCCCAGGCCGCCCAGATAGCCGCCGCCCCAGACCTGATGGCAGATCGGCGCATAGACGATCAGGTGCCACAGCCCGAAGAACAGAAGAGAGGCCGAGAATTTCATCCGCTCGGCGAAGGCCCCGGCGATCAGGGCCGGGGTGATGATGGCGAAGGTCAACTGATAGGCGACCCACAAGAACTCGGGCAGGCCGGGGGCAAGGGCGTTGGCCGTGTCGATGCGCACGCCGTTAAGGAAGGCGGCCTGCAGACCGCCGATCACGCCGTTGACGGCGGCTGGCCCGGTGCCGAACGACAGGCTGTAGCCGACGATGAACCAGAGCACGGTGACGATGGCCAAGGCGGCGGTCGAGTGGGCGATGGTGGCGATGACGTTCTTGCGCCGGACCATGCCGCCGTAGAACAGGGCCAGACCCGGCAGGGTCATCAGCAGCACCAGGGCGGTCGAGGTCAGGATCCAGGCCGTCGCCGCCCCGTCGATCACCAGCGGGGCCTGATGCGCCAGAAGCGGGGCAGGCACCGCTGCCGCAGCTCGGCCGGCCAGTCCCGCCAGTCCGAGCGCCATTGGGATGAGGACATTTCTCGATCGTATCATGGCTGCGAACTCGGCTTGGGAAGCAGAAGTGCGGGCCGATCCCGGTCAAGGGTGGCATCACATCGCCATGAAAGACCATGAGTCCCGTGAGGGCAATTCATTTTGTGTGCGGCGCAACATGGCCAGTAACGCGCACATTTTCCTTGATTTTGGTGAAGGTCGCGTACGGATCGTGCGAGTTAATTGTGCGCAGCACAATATCATTGCCCCGATTCCACGGTTCACGGCCGTGCCGTTTCACGCATCGGTGTGCACGGTGGGGCAACAAGGGTCGTTTTCCAGGGAAACGCTCCCGCGCGGGAGTTCAATGAGTGTCGTAGAAGTCCCGATACCAGTCGACGAAATGTCCCACCCCGACATCGATCGGGGTGACGGGCGCATAACCCAGGGCGGTTCGGGTTTCGGTGATGTCGGCCTCGGTGCGGATCATCTCGCCGTCCTGGGCCGGCAGGACATTCAGCTGCGCCTTGCAGCCGAGCTTGTCCTCGAGCACCTCGATGTAGCGCTGCAGCCGTTCCCGGCGGCCGGCCCCGAGGTTCAGGATACGCCAGGGTGCGACGCCGCTGGTTGAGGGGTCGGGCACCGCCGCGTTCCAGGTCGGATCGCTGGCAGCGGGGGCGTCGAGGGCCGCGATCACCCCGTCAACGATGTCATCGATATAGGTGAAGTCGCGTTCCATCTGCCCGTCGCCATAGACGTCGATCGGCTCGCCTTTCAGGATCGCCCCGGTGAATTTGAACAGGGCCATGTCTGGCCGTCCCCACGGTCCGTAGACGGTGAAGAACCGCAGGCCGGTGCAGGGCAGGCCGAACACATAGGCATAGGCATGGGCCATGGCCTCATTGGCGATCTTGGTGGCCGAATAGACATTCAGTGGGTGGGCCACGCCCTGTTTCACCGAATAGGGCAGGGTCCCGTTGGCCCCGTAGGCCGAACTGGTCGAGGCGAACACCAGATGGCCGACGCCGACGTCTCGACAGCCCTGGAGCACGCTCAGAAAGCCGACGATGTTGGAATCGACATAGGTCTCGGGGTTCTCGACGCTGTAGCGGATTCCGGCCTGGGCCCCGAGGTGGACGACGCGGTCGGGCTGCTCCCCGTCGAACAGGGCGGCCATGCCCTCACGGTCGGCCAGGTCGAGGTGATGGTGGCGATAATTTCGATAGGCCGTCAGCTGCGCCAGCCGGGCCTCCTTCAGCGACACGTCGTAATAGGCGTTCATATTGTCGAGGCCGACGACCTGTTCGCCGCGCGCCAGCAGGCGCAGGGCGGTGTGAAAGCCGATGAAGCCGGCCGAGCCGGTGACGAGGACAGGACGGGTCATGCGAATCGGAACGCCTTGAAGCCGGAGCGACGCGGTCGGAAGGCCGCAGCGTCTCGATAGCCCCGCCGGGCACAAGACGCCACATCGCAGGCCGGAACGGAGCCCCTGACAATTCTGTCAGTGAGGCTGCTGCTGGAGCCGATTGGCTGGTAGCCTGTGCGTCGGTGAAGGAGACACGATGGCGATGGTGAGAGCGGCGCGAGGTTTGGGTATCCTGTTGGCCGTGTGCCTGTCGGTCGCACTGGCGGCTTCTCCGGCGGCGGCGGCGGTGACGGCCACCTTCCATGCCCATAGTGGAAACAAGATTCGCGGCGGCTGGCTGCTGTTTCCCCATGCCTATGTGACCCTGACCGGTACGGTCGACGCCACCGGCGAGGTTGTCGACGAGGCCGTCGGATTTACGGCGAAATATCCGGGGCCCCAGCTGCTGATGTTTTCAGGACCCGGCGTCGTCGAACGCCCGGACGCCCTCTATCTATCCGAGGGGCGGGCCTATCTGACGCTGACGCTCAGTGACGCCGTGTACGAGGCCGTGATGGCGCGGATCGCTCACTGGGGCAGTCCGGAGGGCTCGACCTACAGCCTGTGGCGTCGGAACTGCATCAACTTCATCGCCGACATCGCCCGCACGGCCGGCCTGTTGACCGCGAAGGAGGACACTCTGAGCCCGAACGGCTTTATGACCGGCACGGTGGCGCTCAATCCCGCGGCGGCCATCAACCCGGTCGAGGCGGGCATGACCGAACAGGACGGCGTGGCTGAAACCCCGGCTGAGGCAGGGGCCGCCGAAAGGGGGCGTTAATGATACTGTGGCGAACGTGGAACCCGATGACTCACAGAAAGGGCCGGGCATGAGCGTCCCGCCAATGATGCCGGCAGCGGACCCGAAGCGGCCTACCCTGGACAGTCTGGTCGGCGACTCCGCCTCACCGGAAGCCCTGTCCCGGCTGTCGCGCGCATCGCGCCCGGCGCGCCGTGCCGCCGGCAAGAAGGCCGGCAAGGCGTCGCCTTCGTCACGGGTTGTCCTGCTGCTTCAGGCGGCGCTCAAGGCGATCGCGGCCGAGACCTATGGCGAGGCCTCGCAACTGGCGCTCAAGGCGCTGAAGCTGGATGAGCGCAACGGGCTGTCCTGGCATATCCTGGCGATTGCCCAGGAGAAGGCCGGCGATCTGGCTCAAGCCTTTTCCGCCTATGAGGCGGCGGTGCGCCTGCTGGCGGACGAGACCACCGTGGCGTTTGATCTGGGTCGGCTGGCGCATCGCCTGGGCTATCTGGAAATCGCCGAAAAACTGCTGAGCCGCTATCTGGCGAGCCATCCCGGAAACGTTGAGGCGATCAACAACCTGGCCTGCGCCCTGCGCGACCAGAACCGCTATGACGAGGCTATCGAACTGCTGCGCGACGCCCTCGGTGCCAATCCTGCCGAGCCGATCCTGTGGAATTCCCTCGGCACGGTGCTGAGCGAGCGGGGCGATGCGGCCCAGTCCCTGCCGTTCTATGATGAGGCGCTGCGGCTGGAGCCCGGATTCTACAAGGCGCGCTACAATCGGGCCAATGTCCGCATGAGCCTGGGCGAGCCCTTGCTGGCGATCGCTGACATCGACGAGGCCCTGACCGGGGTCACCGCGCCGATGGAAATCGCCACGATGAAGATGGCCAAGGCTCTGACCCAGATGGCGGCCGGCCAGCTGGACCAGGCCTTCGACACCTATGAGGCGCGCCTCGACCCGGCCCTGGCTGATGCGGTGACCTTTGCGCCCGGTGGCACGCGCTGGGCTCCCGGTGACGACCTCAAGGGGCGGACGCTGCTGGTTTACGGGGAGCAGGGGCTGGGCGACGAGATCCTGTTCGCCAACCTGCTGGGCGATACGCTTGAGGCGCTGGGGCCGAACGGCACCCTGATCCTGTCCGTCGAGCACCGGCTGGTACCGCTGTTTCAGCGCAGCTATCCGCAGGCCCGGGTCGTGCGGCACCGCAGTGTGCGTCATCTGGGGCGGCTGTACCGCGCCGCGGATCTGCCCGATCCGGTCCCGAATATCGACCTGTGGACGCCGATGGCCAGCCTGTTTCGCCAGTTCCGCCCCCGGGCTGAGGCCTTCCCCACAACGCCGGGCTTCCTGACGCCTGACCCCGACCGGGTCGCACACTGGCGCGCGGTCCTGGCCGAGGCCGGGCCGGGTCTGAATGCCGGGGTGCTGTGGAAGAGCCTTCTGATGAAGGGCTCGCGCGTGCGGGTCTATTCGCCGTTCGAGATGTGGCGGCCGGTGCTGAGCGTTCCGGGTGTGCGCTTCGTCAATCTGCAGTACGGGGATGCCACCGCCGAGCTTGAGGCCGCCCGCGCGGCAGGACTGGAAATCTGGACCCCGCCCGGGATCGATCTGAAGGACGATCTGGATGACCTGGGCGCCCTGTGCGCGGCGCTCGACGTGGTGATCGGCCCGGCGACCGCGACCACCAATATCGCGGCCGCCTGCGGGACCCGGGTCTGGATGACCTCCACCGCCGAGGCCTGGTCCGGCTTCGGCCCGAACGGCTATCTCTGCTATCCGACCGTCGAGGTGTTTCGCACCGCTGCGGTCGGTGAATGGGGCGAGGTCATGGACCGCATCGCCTCCGCCCTGTCCGCCGAGGTTGCGCAGCGTCATGCGGCCTGAAGTCCCGACCATTCCCGTCATCCCCTATGGCCGTCAGTCCATCGATGCCGAGGACGAGGCCGCGGTCCTGGCCGTGCTGCGCTCGCCGCTGCTGACCCAGGGACCCGCCACCGCCGCCTTCGAAGCCGACCTCGCCGCTCATGTCGGAGCCCGATACTGCGTCGCCGTCGCCAACGGCACAGCGGCCCTGCACATCTGTATGGCAGGGCTGGAGATGGGGTCTGGCGAGGGAATCACCACGCCCAACACCTTCGTCGCGACCTCGAACGCCATGGCCTATGTCGGCCTGACCCCCGTGTTCGCCGATATCGACCCGGACACGCTGAACCTGTCCCCGGCGGAAACCGAGGCGGCCCTCACGCTGCAGACGCGTCTGATCGCCCCAGTCCATTTCGCCGGACTGCCGGCCGACATGCCGGCCTTCCAGGCCATGGCGGCAGATCGCGATATCCGCATCGTCGAAGACGCTTCCCACGCCATCGGCTCCGAATATGTCGGTGGCGGCAAGGTCGGCGACTGTCGCTATTCCGACGCGACCATCTTCTCCTTCCACCCGGTCAAGACCATCACCTCGGGCGAGGGCGGGGCGATCACCACCAATGACGAGGGCCTCTATCAGCGGCTGCTGATGCTGCGCTCGCACGGCATCACCCGCGACCCGGCCCGGTTGTCCGACAACCCCGGTCCCTGGTGGTACGAACAGCAGGCGCTGGGCTTCAACTACCGGATGACCGAGATGCAGGCGGCCCTGGGGGCCAGCCAGCTGCGCAAGCTCGACCGGTTCATGGCCCGGCGTCAGGCGATCGTCGCCCGCTACCATCAGGCGTTCGCCGGCCTGAACTGGCTGGTGCGTCCACCCGAAACCCCTGGCCAATCGGTCTGTCAGCATCTGTTCGTGGTCCAGATCGATTTTGAGGCGATCGGCCAGACCCGGCCTGAGGTCATGACGGCCCTGCTGGACCAGGGCGTGGGGACCCAGGTCCACTACATTCCCGTCCATCTCCAGCCCTGGTATCGTCAGACCCATGGCACGGCGACAGGGCAATACCCGGCGGCCGAACGCTACTACGACCGCGCGCTCAGCCTGCCCCTGTTCCCGGCCATGACCGACGCCGATGTCGAACGGGTCATCACCGCCGTCAGGGCACTGGTGTGAGGGTTCTGGCCGTCATCGCGGCGCGGGGCGGCAGCAAGCGCATTCCGCGCAAGAACGTCCGCCCCTTCGCCGGTCGGCCGATCCTGGCCTGGCCGATCGCCGCGGCGCTGGACAGCGGTCTGTTCGACACCGTCATGGTCTCGACCGACGACGACGAGATCGCCGCCGCCGCCCGCGCCGTCGGGGCCGAGGTCCCCTTCCTGCGCAGTTCGGCCACCGCCGATGACCACAGTACCCTGCTGGACGTGCTGGCCGAGGTCGTCACCGCCTATCAAACCCGGGGCCAGAGCTTCGATACCGTCTGCTGCCTGCTGGCGACGGCGGCCTTCGTTACACCCGAGGCGCTGAAGCGCGGGCATCAGCTGTACAAGTCGGGAGAGTTCGACAGCGTCTTTCCGGTGGTGCGTTTCGGTTCGCCGATCCAGCGCGCCCTGCGTCGCGACGCCGCCGGCCACACCGCCATGCTGGCTCCCGAACACTATGCCAGTCGCTCCCAGGATCTGGAGCCTGCCTATCATGACGCCGGCCAGTTCTACTGGATGAGCGCCGCCGCCTGTCTGGCGAAGACCCCGACCTTCTCGGGCCGCGCGGGCAGTTTCGAGGTCGATGAGACCGAGGTCCAGGATATCGACACCCCGACTGACTGGCGTCTGGCCGAACTGAAATTCGCGATACTGGGACGCGCGCCGGAACCGCGCGCATGAGCCGCCCGGGCCTGCTGGTCATCTTCACCGAGGGGGGACGCGCGCGCGGCCTCGGCCATGTCAGCCGCTGCAGCGCCTATGCCCGCTACCGGATGGCGCAGGGTGGCCGGGTGCTGTGGCTGCTGGACGGCGATGACCTGGCGACCGCCATGATCGCCGACTGTGGTGAGGTGCGGATCGGTGCCTGGCAGGACGACCCCGCCGCCCTGCCGGACCTGAGGCCCGCCGTCGCCATTGTCGACTCCTACCGGGTGAGCCCGGCCGTGGTTGCCGCCATCGCCGGGCAGGCCACCACGCCCGTCTTCATCGACGATCTGCAGCGGCTGGCCTATCCGCGCGGCCTCGTCATCTATCCGGCGCTGGACCCGGCACCGTTGCGTCCGGACGGGGCAGAATGGCTGACCGGACCGCTGTGGCAGCCTCTGCGCCCCGCCTTCTGGAACGTAGCCATGCGTGGACCGGTGCGCCCTGTGGTCGAGCGCATTCTCGTCATCCTGGGCGGCAGTGATGTTCATGATTTGGGCGCGGTGATCGTGCGCCAGGTGGCGGACGCTTTCCCCGCCGCGCGTATCGACTGGGTCACCGGCGACGGGCCCGCTCCGCCGCCCCCGGGCGTCATCATGCATCGTCGACTGTCGGACCAGGCCATGGCCGCGCTGATGCTGGAGGCCGACCTCGCCGTCAGCGCCGCCGGAACCACCACGTTTGAACTGGCCCGCTGCGGGGTGCCGACGGTATTGCTGGGCGTGGCCGACAACCAGCAGCCCAATCTCGACCACTGGCCCGACCTGTGTGGTTTCGTCGACGCCGGTCGCTGGGACGCTGCGGACCGGGACCGGCGGATACGCGCCGGGCTGGACCGGCTGCGCGATCCCCGGCTCCGGCGCACGATCACTGACCGGGCCGAGGCGACGGTGGACGGGCAGGGGGTCCGGCGGCTGTTCGAGCGGCTGCAGACCGAAGGCAGGAAGGGCAGACCATGAGTGATACCCCACGCACGCCGCGATCATCGGGCCTGCGATTCGAGGACTGCCGTCTGCGTCCCCTCGGACCGGAGGATCAGGCCCGAACCCTGGCCTGGCGCAATCAGGACCGGGTGCGCGCCAATATGTACAGCGACCACCTGATCGGCACGGACGAACACGCCCGCTGGTTCGCCGGCAGTCTGTCAAACCCCGCGGCCGCCTACCGGATCTACGAGTATCAGGGCCGCCCGATGGGTTTTGTCTCCTTCACCGGCATCGACCGGCACAATGACCGCTGTAGCTGGGCCTTCTATCTGGGCGAGGCGGACGCCCCGCGTGGCTCGGGGGCGGCCATGGAGCTGCTGGCGCTGGACCAGGTGTTCGGCGATCTCGGCATCGGCAAGCTGTGCTGCGAGGTCTTCGCCTTCAACGCGGCCGTGGTCCGCCTGCACAAACGCTTCGGCTTCATCGAGGAGGGCCGGCTTGTGCGCCATGCCAGCAAGGACGATCAGCTGCAGGACGTGGTCCTGCTGGCCCGGTTCGCCGATGGCTGGGTCGCGGACCGTCCGGCCCTGATGAGCACCGTATTCGAAGGCCCACCCGCATGAGCTTCACCTATCCCGACCACGTCTTCATCGTCGCCGAACTGTCGGCCAACCACGGCGGCTCGCTGGAGACCTGTCTCGAGACCGTGCGCGCGGCAGCGACGGCGGGGGCGGATGCGATCAAGGTCCAGACCTATACGGCCGACACCATCACCCTCGACTGCGACAGCGACTGTTTCCAGATCAAGGACGGCACCCTGTGGGACGGCACCACCCTGCACGCCCTGTATCGCGAGGCCGCCCTGCCGTGGGAATGGCATGCGCCGATCCAGGCCGAGGCCGGGCGCAACGGCCTGGTCTTCTTCTCCTCGCCGTTCGACTTCACCGCCGTCGACTTCCTCGCGGCCATGGACGTGCCGCTCTACAAGATCGCCTCATTCGAGATCGTCGACATTCCGCTGATCGAATATGCGGCGGCCAAGGACCGGCCGATGATCATCTCGACCGGCATCGCCGGCCTGGCCGAGATCGAGGAGGCGGTGGCCGCCTGCCGGCGGGTCGGCAATGACGACATCACCCTGCTGACCTGCACCTCGGCCTATCCGGCCGATCCGGCGGACGCCAATCTGGTCACCCTGCCGAAGCTGGCCGAGACTTTCGGCGTTCGTGTCGGCCTGTCGGACCATACAACCGGTGATGTGGTGGCCATCGCCGCCGTGGCCCTTGGCGCACGGTTGGTCGAGAAGCATTTCATCCTTGACCGGGCCATCGGTGGCCCCGACGCCAGCTTTTCCCTGACCCCGGACGAGTTCGCGACCCTGGTGCGCAATCTGCGGGTGGCCGAATCGGCCCTCGGCACGATGCAGTTCGGCCCGACCGGCCAAGCGGCGATCAACCGCCGCTTCGGCCGCTCCCTGTTCATCGCCGAGGATATGAAGGCCGGTGACGTCCTGACCGCGCGGAACCTGCGTTCGGTCCGACCCGGCGACGGCCTGCATCCGCGCCACTATGCCGAACTGCTGGGCCGCCAGATCACGCGCGACGCGGCCCGGGGCACGCCGATGCGCTGGGGCCTGGTCGAATAGGGTTCAGGCCACCGCCTGGCTGTTGAAGGCCCGGGTTTCCTCGACCGACAGGAAATGCGGGTTGGAGCCCGAGTTATACTCAAAGCCCGGCTCGACCCGGTCGCCGGTTTCGCCCATCGCATTGTGGGCGAAGTCGCTCTCGACATTGTGGAAGCGGATGGTCGGGGCGATCACATAGTGGTCGGCGAAATCATAGGTCAGGTGCGAATCGTCGGCCGGGCACATGATTTCATGCAGCTTCTCGCCGGGCCGCACGCCGACGACATGGGTGGCCATGCCCGGGGCCAGGGCCTCTGCCAGGTCGATGATGCGTACGGATGGAATCTTGGGAATGAAGATCTCCCCGCCCTGCATGCGTTGGAAATTGGTCAGGACGAAATTGACCCCCTGATCCAGCGAGATCCAGAACCGGGTCATGCGGGGATCGGTGATCGGCAGGGACTCGGCCCCTTCGGCCATCAGCTTCTGGAAGAAGGGCAGGACCGACCCGCGCGAGCCGACGACATTGCCGTAGCGCACCACGGCGAACCGGGTCTTGTGGCTGCCGGCCATATTGTTGGCGGCGACGAACAATTTGTCCGAAACCAGCTTGGTCGCGCCGTACAGATTGATCGGGTTGGCCGCCTTGTCGGTCGACAGGGCGATGACCCGGTCGACGTCATTGGCCAGGGCTGCGGCAATGACGTTCTCGGCCCCGCTGATGTTGGTGCGGATGCATTCGGTCGGATTGTATTCGGACGCCGGCACCTGCTTCATCGCGGCCGCGTGGATGATGAAGTCCACGCCCCGGGTCGCCTGGATCAGCCGCTCGCGATCGCGCACGTCGCCAAGGAAGAAGCGCATGCACGGGTCGGTGAACTCGTGCTGCATCTCGAACTGTTTCAGTTCGTCGCGCGAATACACGATCAGGCGGCGCGGCTTGAACCGGGCCAGAATCGCCCGGATGTACATCTTGCCGAACGATCCGGATCCACCGGTGATCAGGATGGACTTGTCATCAAACATGCAGGGAACGCCTCGGGACCGACGGGATTCGTCGGGGCCTTTGTGGCATCCCGCAACTTTGGCGCGGGCGGGTCAAGTCTATTCGGACCTCCGACGTGTCCGGACCTCCGGCGGGGCCGCGGCCCCTTCCAGAATGGCGGCGAACAGGGCGAAAAGCACGGCAATCGTCTCCGTGCGCAGCGGATAGTCGACGACCGAGTGGAGTAGAATCATCAACATGGCAGCGCTCGCGGCCCGCTGCATATCGGTCAACCGGGTGGGCGGAGCCCGCCAGCAGGCCCAGCTGCGACGCCCCCACCAGGCCAGGAAAACCAGGACCAGCGCCATTCCCATCCAACCCGTTTCCAGCCAGATTTCGAGATATTCGTTGTGCGCCTGGTTGAAATAGGTTGGGTCCAGCCGGTCGAGCGGCTCGATCGACCGGTACACGGTGTCAAAAGAGCCAAGTCCTGAGCCGACCGGCAGATAGGTCTGAGCCGCCTCGGCAACATAGGGCCAGTTTTCGAATCGGCCTTCCGCGGGCGCATTGGGATCGAACCGGTCGAGAATCGGTGCCAAGGCAAACACGCCGACAGCTGCGATGGCCACGCCGACAACCGCGGCCAGGCCAAGGAAGGCCGGACCCGGTCGGCGCCGGCCAGAGGCAATCCAGGCGGCCAGTACGCTCAGGACCAGAGACGGCCCGATCAGGATGACACCCGCTCGCGATTGGATGACACCAATCGCAACGACGACCAAGCCCATGAACAGGGCACCCAGCCACACGGCATTCTGACCCTGGCTCGAACTCCGGCGCAGTGAAGCGCCGGCAAATGCAGCGGCGAAAGGCGTGACGGCCAGCAGCAGGGTGGCGTGATGATTGCGGTTGGCGAAGAAGCCTTCCACGCCGTCCCCGTATGCGGCCGGCCAGAGATAGAATACGCCGCCACCGGATATCTGGAGTACGCCGATCAGGATGGAAATCACTGTCGCCCCGAGGGCCAGATAGATCAGCTGGCGCCTCAGTTCATAGGAGGCCATCAGCGCCGCCAGGAACATTGCCACCGGCGGGATCAGGGCAAGAAAATGCTGCCAGGTTCGGTCGGGGGTTACGGAGAGGGACGACCAGCCGGGCTGCAGCCCGGCCAGGGTCAGGGCCAGCGTCAGCTGTTCGCGCCCGGGTAGGGCCGTCCATACGGCAGGCGGCAGGGGGACAAGCTGGATCAACGGCACAGCGATCAGGCCGATCAGAAGGCCGAGGATCAACTTGTGTTCCCGCCAGCTTCCCCATTTCTGGAGGTGGATGCCGACGATCGCGAGCAGGGGCAGTGCCGCCAGCTCGACGATGGCCAGGCGCAAGGCGTGCATCCGGCTCGCACCGCCGAATGCAAAAGAAAAGACCAGCAGAACGATCATCGCAATCGCGATGGCATCCCACTGGCCTTTTCGAAGACTAATTTTCACGAACCGCCCTGGGCGACGTCAATAATGCGCCTGGGCTGCTGTGAATGATTTAGTTGCTGTCCGAGTCGTCGTCCGAAGCGACAA
Organism: uncultured Brevundimonas sp.; assembly: GCF_963977465.1. Taxonomy (GTDB): domain Bacteria; phylum Pseudomonadota; class Alphaproteobacteria; order Caulobacterales; family Caulobacteraceae; genus Brevundimonas. The sequence continues at coordinate 66,950 of NZ_CAXBOQ010000002.1, forward strand.
CGATCGCGCCGATCAGAACGGCAGTGCCGATCAGGAGGACGGGAAGCGGAATGCCGGCAAACTCGCTGCTGGCGTCAGCGCGGGCACCAACGCGGTCGCCAACTTGAGCGGTCGAGGTGGAGCCGGCGGCAGCAGCCTGGCCGGCGACGAGCAGAAGGCCGACAACGGCGGCGGTGACGGTCTTGCGCATATTAGAACCCCTTCAGGAAATGGTGCAGGTCGAAGCCTGCGGTGTTGATCGTCATCATATCTACGGCTGCTAAGTTGCCGGTGCAAGGGAAAAATCTTCCCGTTCCACAATGCAGGCGTGTTCCCCAAATGGGTGTCACTCATTGGCCTCAGTCATAAGCCGTCTGCCTAGGCGCACGATTGCGAAGCGGTCATACCATCCCACAACTGTCGTGCGTCGATCTCCCGGGTTGGGGATCAGCCGTATCCACTGTGCGGAACAACCGCGAGTAGGCACCTCAAAGCTGAAAGAAAAGGGTTTCCAACGTTGCTCGCCCGGAACCGTGACGATTCTCGATTCGCCGATTTTGGCCCCCGTTTCGAAACAATAGACCGTCCAGGTCAGGCGCGCGCCGGGGTCGCCAACCTCGGCCCACGTTTGCCCCGAAAACCTGTAGGAACCGGCTTTCAGCTGAATCAGTTGTTCGGCGAGTCTTGCGGACGAATAGCTGCCGAACTGTGCGCGCAAGGCACTATCTCCGCGTATTTCATCGGGAAGAATTTCGGCGACTGAACCGCCGGCGGTAAATAGCCGCCATTCATATGGAACTGGTTGGTGGATGACGTCGAACTCACCATTCACCAATGTCATGCTGACGTCTGGACGTCCCAGATGGGTCCGAACCGCAGTCATCGCTTGCAGTCGGTTTTTGGCCAGCAATTGAAAATAGAGTTCAGTAAGTTCCGCGTTGGAAAAGGGCGACTCCGTAGGCTGCAGGGAGACGGCCAGATTAGCCGCCACGCTCAATCCCGACTCCGTCTGGTATAGGCTGCTTATATAAGACGACCGCCAGGGAGGAGCAGCTTCCAGGAGGGAGGCTAACACGGGAAGAGCGCGTCCGTCAGTTGAGGCGGCGACGGTGAACAGTCGGAACAACTGGGGTCTGAGATCTTCGCGACGACGCGCCAAGGTGTCAGCGTGGGCGAAGGACGAGCGGTAGTCTCCACGCGTCAGACGGTAGTCCATCAGCCAAGCGTGGGCCGGGTCGTCTCTGAGGCTCCAGTTGCCCGCCAGCGTGAGAACATCATCGGCCTGCTCCTTCCGGCCGCCTTCCGCTGCCGCGAGGCCGAGAACTCGAAGAGCCTGAACGTTAAACGGAGCGCGCACCAAGGACTGCTGGGCCAGATATTCCGCATTGTCGAAGCGATCATCCGCAAACTCCGACTCAGCGGCCCGGCCAAGTACGACGGCCGAATCCGGGGAAAGTCGGAGCGACTGTTCGGCGGGCAAGCGACCGACGGCCATTTCCCGGACGACCTGCCATCCAAGCCAGATCGCTACGGCAACAAATACATACGAACCGACTTCGGCAATCCACTGCCTCCGACCCCGCGCCGACCCCTGTCTGCTCAACGTTTGGGTCTCTTCGACGGTGTCGACTGGGCTCCATAGTTGTAGTCGTAGGAATAATCATAGCCGCCGTATGAGGTGGCCCGAGAGTCGAATTTGGTCAGAACCACGCCTAGCAGTCGGGCCGAGCCCATCTTGAGTCTGCGCATCGCGCCCCGGGCTTGACCACGCCGCGTACCTTTGGATTCCAGAACGAACAGGGTTCCTCCGACCGTCGCTGCCAAGATGGGGGCATCTGCGAAGCCCAGAATTGGTGGGCCGTCGATGATGATGTGATCGAAGCGCGTCAGTGCGTCATCCAGGAAGGTGCGAATCCGATCGCCGCCCCAGAGTTCTGCGGGGTTGGGCGGAAGCGGGCCGCAGGAGACGAATGACATGTTGTCGATACCCGTCTTGTGGACCACGGCATCCAAGTCTGCGGAACCGGACAGCAAATTGCTCATCCCCTTGTCATTATCAACGCCTACCAAGCGGTGCATCGAAGGATTTCGCAAATCGCCGTCGATCAGCAATACTCGCTTGCCGCCACGCGCGAAATTCTGGGCCAGGGCGTAGGCCGTCGTGGACTTGCCTTCAGCCGGACGCGAGCTGGTGACTAGAATACTGCGCGGAGCCCCGTCCGGTGTCGAAAACTGAAGCGCTGTTCGGAGGGAATAATAGGCTTCGGAAAACGCCGAGCGCATGTCGGCGAGGGCTTGGGCGGGAGTCGCCCCTTTAGGCAACAGAGGGACGGCTCCCAGAACCGGGAGGCCAAGTTTGGCTTCCACATCATCCGGGCTGGCTAGCGACTCGTCCAGAGCTTCGAGAATGAATGCTGCAAGGACGCCGAGACCGAGCCCGAACAGAACCGCAATAGCGAGATTCACCAGAAGTTTGGGGCTGGAAGGTTTCGACGGTGCCGCTGCCTCATCGACTATCGATATGTTGTTGGTAGTGACGCCGCCCGTTACGCCGACTTCCTTGTAGCGCTGGAGCAGGCCGTCATAGAGTGTTCGGCTGGTGTCAACCTCACGCTGTAAAATGTTGTACTGGATTGTGCGGTCCCGCAAGTCGAGTACATCAACCTTCAATCCGTTTACGCGTCCCTGAAGCGCCCGCTCTTGGTTTACCGCCACGGTATACTGGCCGCGAACAGAGTCCCGAATGGTGGTCGCGACGGCGTTGATCTGCCTGTTCATTTCATCGATTTGAGCCTTCAGTTGCAGCATTTCGGGGAACTCAGGTCCGAAAATGCGGGCCTTCTGCTGATATTGGGCGTCAAGTTTGGCGCGTTCTTCCATCAGGCGCTGGATCGTGGGATTCTGGATCACGTCGGGCACGGTCATAAGCGGCGCAGAGCTTGTCTGACGCCATTTTTCCTCTGCACCAACCCGCGCCGCGGTTGCCTCGGCCAATGCGTTGTTCAGCGCCACGAGATTGCTGGAAGCGAGAGACTGATTCTCGCCGGGATCCGTGCCGCCGTCATTGACGTTGATGATCTGTTGCTGGGTGGCATAGGCTACCAATTGCCGTTCCGAATCCTCCAGCTTGGTCTTGGTCTGGGTAATCAGATCTTCAAGAAACTGTCGTGCGTAGGATGAGGATTCAAACCTGCGGTCCAGATTCGACTGAATGAAGTTTTCGGCAAAGGCGTTGGCGACGCGGGCGGAGAGTTGAGGGTCTGGGCTGCTGAAACTAACAGACACCAAGCGAGAGCCCCGCACGGGACTGACGCCAAGATTTTCCTGAACGGCACGCAGCACCAGTTCACGACGCTTCGCAGCACCGCCCGGTCCGGTTGCCGGGGTAGTTACGTCCATGGCCTCCAGAAAGGCGTTGGACGTGGCCAAACCCTGATCTTCTATTACCCGTTCAGCCAATGAACGACTGCGCAGAAGGCCGTACTGGGTCTGGAAGAACTCCTCGCCCTGGATCATTGACTCCCGGGGAGAAGCGTCATCGACGTTGAGAACCCGTGCGGCTTCCCGATCAATCTGGACCGTGGTCGCCGCGGTGTAGAGTGGCGTGGTCAGCAGGGTGACTATCACCCCCACTACCAGTGAGGCTACAAAGATGGCCAAGATCAAAAGGCGATGCTTCAGGGCTAGACGCCAGTATCCTGCGAGATCGAAACTGTCAGACCGGTCTTCCGGGCCGCCCCAATTTCCGACTGCAGGCCCCCATCCAGAATCCGCGCCGTCTTCATTCGGTCGCGCGAAGCGCTTGATAGGCTCGCCGTAACTCTTGCCGTCAGCCAGCATCATTCGAAATCCGCTTCACAGGGTTTGCGGCAGCGCCGCGCAAATCAAAATACTTCGGCGCTCATTACCGCAAAGGCGACCAAGGGGCGATACACCGCCAAGCAGAAATTTATCGCAACATTCGGGAGTATTGCAGGAACCTCCTTGATGAGGGTGCGATTGGTTCATACGCTGTCTGCCGGGACAGGGGAAGTAGTCAGGGAACCCAGAAAGTCGACCAAGCGCGGGTAGATGACCTTGGCGTCGTAGTGCGTTTCAAAAAGTGCGGCCGAGGCCGTTCGAGCCTGCTGCACCGCATCCGGGTTGCTAGTGAGGTTGAGGATGATCGCCGCGAGTTCGTTGACATTGTCGGATTCGAACGGAAAGCCGCAGCCGGTGCGCGAAATTATCTGCGCTAGTTCGCCTTTCAAATTCGAGACCAGTCCCAATCCGTAGGCCATGTATTCGAATGGCTTGTTTGGCAGGCTCTGGGGTGCGTCCGTTGAGTAAGACACCAGGCCCATCGATGATGATGACATGATGGTTGCCAATTCAGCCGCGCCTAGCCAGCCGGCGAATCGCACGGTCTGCAAACCCTCGGCCAAGGTCTTTAACCGTTGCTCATCTCTTCCGCCGCCGCACAGCACAAGTCGAAAATCAGTCAGTCCGCCAAGCTCAAGTTTCCGACACGCGCGGATTGCCGTTTCCAGATCGTAGAAATGACTGAACTGTCCAACGTAGCACAGGGGCAGTGAGACACTCCGCATGTCTTCGACGATCTCACTCAACTCCGGTCCGGCATTGTTCAGGGCGAGAGGTTGAACGGCCTCGTAGCCCAGCGCGAATGCAGCGGCGGGAGATGAGGCTGAGGGTGCCATTGCCGCAGCCCAGGTCAGGTAGGATTCGCTGACGGCGGTCAGTCCGTCCGCTTGTTCGAGGGTCCGCCGCACGTCCCTGTAAAGCGGTGTGAGAAGCGGCTTGGCTAGCGATCTTAGAGACCGGGGAAGGGCGGTTAGGTAAACGTCCGGCCAGAGATCTTGAACGTCGACAACGACCTTGACCGTTGGGTGCCGCCTTGAGAACCGGAGCACTGAGGCGCACATCTCGGGAGTTGGCAGGGCGCAGAATATGACATCCGGCGTTTCCAGACCTTCAGCAATGACCTCGAAACGCCGGGCCGCAGTCCTATGAAATACGGCGCGGTCAACGCTGATGTTACGAACATACGCTCCCGCTTCGAACAGTTGGATGCGGTGATTCGGACGGACGTCGACCAGCGCATCCCCTCGCGAACGAAAGATTTTTTCAAGGTGGGAGAAGGTTGGGGCCCATTGCACGACCCGATGCCCAAGGGCCGCCGCCGCTGCTGCGAGTAACCCGTTCCGAAAAAGGCGGGGTTTGGCGTCAATAGGAAGTTGCTCACCGAGGTGGATGGTCCAGATCAGCATGTGGCGAGAAGTCTTCCGGCAAGATACACGGCCGTTGTAGCGGCGCATGGTTCAGGGAGTGACGTTCTTCTGGCTTTGAAGGTCCGTTACGTCAATGGCGGTCCCGCTGCGGTTCCGCTTCAGACGGCTGCCGGGTTCCATCGCCGTGTCAAGTTTGAATCCCGCGACGGTCAAAAGAGCCGAATCGTGCGGTCGGCAGCTGATTGAACTGATTGCGGAACACTAGCCTACTCGCTATGTGAGCTTCGTCTTGGACAAGACACTGCCGGACCCGGCTGGGTCTATGGCGGGATTGGTCTCGACGAGAAGCTGCACGTTGTGTTTCCCGCGTTGGTGGTTGGGAGGCACTGTGTTTTTTGAGATTGTAGCAAGGCGTGCATATTGGACCTTGTGACAAGGCCGCCACAGGACCCGACCATGACGATGAATGAAACCCTCTCTGCCGATGCCTCGATCGCTCCCGCGCCGAAACGCACGCTTGGTGTGACCTTAAAGGGGATATTTCTCAAGCCAGTGCTGAAGCTGCTGGAGAAGGTGTTGCCAGCGAAGGCGTTTGACCGGTTTTATGCCTCGACGTTTCCAGTGTATAAGGAAGTGGCTCGGGCCGGATACCTGCTGGGCAATATACTGACATTGAAATTCCTGAATTCCGAGGAATGGGCGCGTGTAAAGCGCGTACATGCCGTCATGCCTTACTCCCTTGTTGGGGCCGGCGGCCTGGATGCGACTGATCGTGCGGCTCAGAGCGTAAACCTCGCCGGCGTGCAGGGGGATTTCGCCGAACTGGGGGTTGCGCGTGGCGGATGCGCAAGCCTGCTGGGTATGTCGGCGTTCGCGGTGGGGGCACCGAATCGCAAGCTCTGGTTGTTCGACTCCTACGAAGGCCTGCCCGAACCGGGAGAGCGCGATTTCGTCGCCGCTGGAGACACCGGCGATCATGTTCGCCCCTTGCCGAAAGGGTCCTGCTTCGGGGCGCTTGAGGAGGTGCGCTGGTTGACGCTCGAGAAATTCAAGCTGCCTGAGGACCGGATCGAGTTCGTCCAGGGCTGGTTCGAGAATACCGTTCCTGCCAATCGTGGCCAGATTGAGAAGCTGGCGATCTTGCGCATCGATGGCGATTGGTACGAGTCCACGAAAGTCTGCCTGGAAGGCCTGTTCGGAAAGGTTCAAACCGGTGGCGTCGTCATTATTGATGACTACGACAGCTGCATTGGTGCCAAGCGAGCGGTTGATGAATTCGTTGCCGCAAATCGTCTCAACGTGACGCTCTGCTCTGATGGTCGCGGTGGGCGCTGGTTCCGCAAGTCCTGACCCCTGACTGCTCGTCTGCGGCCGTATCTAGGTTTAGGTGATCCATGGAATATACGCGCTTGGGGGGTAGCGGTCGCGAAGTGTCACGCTTTGGATTCGGAGGCTGCCCGCTGGGTGGGCATGGCTGGGGCGACACCGACGAACGGCGGCTAACGGCCGCTATTGATGCGGCATTCGATGCGGGCGTGACCTTTTTCGACACGGCGGACATCTACGGGCTGGGACGTTCCGAGGAGTTGCTGGGCGATGCCCTTCAAGAGCGACGTGGCGAGGTAACATTTGCTACGAAATTCGGTGTGCGTCGTGAGAACGACGTCACCGTTTATGACAATAGTTCGGCATGGATGCGAACGTCGGCTGAAGGCAGTTTGAAGCGTCTGAAGACAGATCGCATAGACCTCTATCAACTTCATTACTGGGATCAGCAGACGCCTCTGGCGGACATTGTCGGTGGCCTGCAAGGCCTGAGAGACGAGGGGAAAATCCGGGCCTTCGGCGTCACCAACCTGAACCCATCAGAAATCTCTCGGGACCCGGTTGAGGGACTGGTCTCGTTTTCGATGGAATACAATCTGACGCGTCAGGATCGTACGGAAGAGATCCGCCGGTCTGAGGCTGGAGGGTTGACCTTCCTGTCCTGGGGAAGTCTCGCGCAGGGAGCGCTGTCCGGAAAATACGCGGCGGGGGCGACGTTTGATCCGGCTGACCGACGCTCACGGGGAGCCTATTCTGCCTTTCACGGCGAGGGCGTGGCCAGACGCGAGCATGCGGTTTCACGACTGAGAGCCATTGCTCCCAACTATCCGGGCCGCACCCTGGCGCAGTTGGCTGTCCGGTGGATTCTTGACAGTCACCCGGCCAGCGTCGCCTTGGTAGGAATGAAGTCGCCCGGGCAGGTCGTCGACATGAGCAGTGCCTTTGATTGGTCCCTGTCTGAAGAAGACCTTGCCTTTCTGTCGATGAAGGGAGGGAGTTCGGCGGAAAATGGGCTCGTCGGAGACGTATGACGAATGTGGCATTGAACAGGAACTGGCGCGCCAGCGCTTCTCGGGCCGCGAAGCGTGGATTGGATGTGGCGTTGGCCGTGTTCCTGCTCATCCCCGGCACTCCGATTATCGCGGTAGCCGCCGCCCTCGTCTGGGCACACGATCACGAAGGTCCAATCTACCGCCAGATCCGTATCGGCAGGGGAGGGGTGCCGTTCAAACTGTGCAAGCTTCGTTCGATGTCCACGGCTGCACCCGGCAGTACAGTCGACACCACCAGTCGCACCGACCCCCGGATCACTCCGATCGGTGCGCTTATCCGCAAGACCAAAGTGGATGAGTTGCCTCAACTGTGGAACGTTCTCAGGGGGGACATGTCATTGGTGGGTCCTCGCCCGCAGGTGCCGCGCGAAGTTGATCTCTATACCGAGGTTGAACGTGACCTGCTTTCGGTACGGCCAGGTATTACCGACTACTCATCGATTACGTTTTCGGACCTCGGGGACATCGTGGCAGCGGCAGCCGACCCTGACATTGCCTATAACCAATTGGTTCGCCCTGGTAAGAGTCGACTAGGACTATTCTATGTGAGGAAATCGTCGGTCGGTGTGGATGTCGCCATAATGATTTTGACCGGGGTCGCTCTGATTCATGGTCCTTCAGCCCGACGGGGTGTGACGGCGATGCTTCGTTGGCAGGGTGCGGACCAGGCATTGGTCGAGATCGCCGGCCGGAAGGCACCGTTGACACCTGGGGTGCCTCCTGGTGCAGACACGATCGTTACGTCTCGTGTTATGTGTCCCATGGGGAGAGCGGGATGATGGCGAACTACGGTCGCCCGTCGGCCGGTGCCGAACATGAAATGCGGCCGTTGGTGGCGAGTTACGAGCAGGGGCGCGGGCTCATAGGTCGTCGCGCCCAGACCGTCGTCTTGAGTCTTTTGGCCTCCCTGTTGATCCTGACCCACTATTCGGCCTTCGTGGAAGGCGTGATCTTCCCGCGGGTCTTTTATGGCGAGGTGCTGAATCTCGGTGAGCAGTTGCTGGCCCTCGGCCTTGCGCTCGTGCCTTCGTTGTGGATGCCCAATCGGCTGACCAAGGTCAGCGATCCAATCGTGCTGACGCTGTACTTAATTGGATATCTGCCCATCGCGCTACTAGTTCCTCGACTGGCGCATGATGGGGCACCGGGTTTTCAGGTGGTCGCTGTCATACTGCTGGGTCTGGGCTTGCTTGAGGTTATGCGAAATCTCCCAGCAATCCGCACCAGGATCGCCTTGCGGAACCATCAGCTGTTCCGGCGCGGACTGATTGTGGCGTCGCTTGTCAGCACCGCAGTTACCCTGCTGGCCTACGGACTGCCTACGCAGTTGATTGGCTTGGACTACGTCTATGTAGCGCGGGAAGTTTTCAATAATTTTGCTTCTGACGAAATGATCCGCGCGATAGCAAATTATCTTATACAATGGAATGTGATTATATTTCTACCGTATATATGTGTAACAAGTGAGAACAAAAAATCTCTGATTACATCAGTAATTTATTTATTCTTTACGGCTTTTTTGTATTTCAACATCACAAGTTACCAGATTGTTCTGGTAATTCCGTTAGTGTTGGTGGGATTCTTCTTCCTCTATAAATTCGTCAAGCGACACGGCTTGAATGTTATCGTGATGGGCTTTTGTGCCCTGATGGTTGTTGGCGGAATTCTGAGTTTCGTCTTCAGAAATACCGAGTACGAACTGATCGCGTCCATGCCGGTCTATCGGTTTGTACATATTCCCGGGCTACTGGGCAGTCTGTACTTGGATGCTTTCAGTACGGATGTAGTGGCTCGCTCGACGGCGGGGGTTCACCCTGGATACATCGTCGGTAGTCTCTATTTTGGAGACTCTACGATGCTGGCGACAACCTCGTTCTGGTTCATCGCTTTTGCTGAGTATCAATATGCTGGAATTATTGCGGTAAGTATCCTGCTGGGTATGTATTTGTGGTTGATCGACTGCGTGGTTGACCCATCATTCGATGTCCTGCTCTTTTCCCTCTCTGGCGTGATCGCTTATTTTTTGGTCGGAGCGGGACTGGGTACGGCGATGATGACTTATGGCCTCCTGCCGTTGCTTATACTGTGCGCGATTGCGCCACGTATCCGGAAGAGACGTCCGGGGTGACCCTTCTATCGAGGTTGGGGCGGGTTCGCAGGGTGATCGCATCTGCATCACCTGGTTACATCCTTAAGCGGGTTCTTCTTGAGGTCCGGCGCATTGTTTATGATCGCTTGGGTCTGTGGGCCGCAGTCGACGCATCGGTAAATCGGCGGATCACTTCATCGGTTCTGGTGCGCCCGGGTGCATTCACCGGGGGGCTTCTGGCCGGCGACGCGCGCGAGGCAGCTCGGCTGGTGTTGGCCGGGAACGATGCGGTCCGCGCGAGATTTGAAGGCCGTGCCACCCAGGCAGAAGAGCGCAGGTTGTCCTTTTTTGGCTACCCCATACCAATGGAAGGCCCTTGGCCTTGGTTGGAGGATTGGGTGCATGGCCATGCTTGGCCGGTTGGACCGGCGGGGTCTGTGGATCACTTTGCAGTACGGGCGGTGCCGTACGATCCCAAACTTCCGTTCGAACTTTCCCGCCTCGCCTTCATTGTCCAGACCTTGGCTTCTGCGTTGGTCTCGGAAACGGACGATCGCCGCCTGGCTCTTCAGTCGTTCGCTCTGAATGCGCTGGCAGACTGGGACAGTGCGAACCCCCTCGGCCATAGCGTAAACTGGTATGCAATGGAGGCGTCCGTTAGAGGTGTTGCGCTTTGCCAAGCTCTGGACCTGGCCCGGATGGGAGGCGTGAATTTCGAAGGCCAGGCGCTGATTGCGCGAGTTCTGGCCCGCTGTGCCCACTATACCGAGATCAACATTGAGCGAGCGGTCGAAAGCAACAACCACCTTATCGGCAATCTCACCTGTCTTGCTGCGGCCGGGTTCGCACTGCGGGATATCTATCCGGCAGCATCGCGCTGGTCGCGATTGGCGCGGAGAGATCTGCCCCCGGAAATCGAACGTCAATTCCATGCCGACGGGGGCAATTTCGAGGGATCATTGCCCTATCATCTGGCCACGACCGATCTGGCGTTGATCGCCGATTTGATTTTCGAACGATCCGGCGATCCGTTGCCCGACGTTTCTCGCTCGAGACTGAAGGCAGCGTGTACGTTCGCGGCCCAAACCGCGGACCTGGATGGCCGTGTCCCGATCGTCGGCGACTACGATGAAAGCCGGCACCTGTTGTTTGACCTCGCAGGGCCGCTCGATGCCATGAATGTCGCGGCTTTCGGTGCGGCGCAGTTCGGTTGTGACAGGCCTGTCGGTAGGCCCGACGCTCTGATTTCCGTTGCTTTCCTGCTTGGCCGCAAGGGGCTTGATGCACTGGCAGAAGTTCCGTCGATGGCAACGGAGGTCGAGTGTCTTTTTCCGGACAGCGGAGTCATTGTCATCAGAACACCTTCGGTCTTCTTCCTCCAGGACGTGGGACATGTGGGGCAGAACGGCAATGGTGGCCATGGTCATAATGACTTGTCGTCATTCGTCTTCTCGTTCTGCGGACAGCCGATCCTCACTGACCGTGGCACGGGGGTTTACACGGCGGATCCGGCTTGTCGTGACCGGCTGCGCTCCTCGTCGTCTCATTCGCTCCTAGTGGTGGATGAATATGAGATTGCAGACCTTGGGCCCACGCTTTTTCAGATCCATAATCAGGCAAAACCCTTCGCCGTCGACCTTAGGGGCGATGGTCCGGAGCACTGGCGAACTCACGTCAGCCACACTGGCTACCAACGACTTTCTCCGCCAGTGGAGACTGCACGGACGATATACATTGATGGAGCTGGCGGCCGTTTGGTCTGCGAGGATCGTCTGCAAAGTCCGCTCGTTCGGACAGCGGTCCGGCGCTTTCAGTTCGGCCCGGATATTGATCTGACCCTGGACAAAGGGGGGTCTACTGCAGCCTTTTGCGCGGGCGGGCGTCTGTGGCGGGCGGTCTGGGATGAGGGCAGTCACGCGCGTGTAGAAATCGTCGATCATTTTTACGGATATGGTCGGAACGTCAGCGCCCCCTGTCTCGTCCTTACCGGACGGGGGGCGGACCAATACCTGACGCTGACCCTTTCGGTGGAGGCGTCTCCGGGCTGAATTCCGCAGGCGAGTGGACCGGTGTCGCTGGAGAACCCCACGTTCGATAGACCTCTGCCCACCTATCGGCTGGTCAATCCGCCCCCTTAGGGCTATGGATTGTACGCGAACGTGTTGTTCCTGGCCGGCAGTCCAGCCCCGGCACATGGCGGCTCTTGGCGACACAACAATCAATCGGATCGGGCCTGGATGGCGCTGCCTCTTAACCGACTGAAGAGCTCCGTCGCATCGCCAGTCTTTATTCTTTTAGCTTCGGAAGTCGTCGCTAAGGGCGCGATGTTCCTTTCGTCGATTCCAATTTCGAGACTGTATACACCCGCAGAAATGGGCGTGTTCGGCCTCTACATCTCGTTCGCGACCATCATTTCTATAGTTGCTGGTATCTCAATTCAGCGCGCGTTGCCGTTGCCACGTAGTGATGGTAAGGGTTTTATTCTACTCCTGATCGCGCTGGGAGTGATCATCCTAACGGCATTACTTACTGGCCTGTTTTTCACTGTCGCGCCCGCGTCGCTTCTGATGGCCGTCGGTGCAGATCACCTGGGATCCGCAGGCTTGGTCCTGCCGCTCGCCGTTCTGGGATGGGCAGGGTTTCCAATTCTTCAGATGTGGTTGTCGCGAACCGGACGCTTCTCGACCCTGGCGTGGAGCAAGCTTTCGCAAGTGGCGCTGTTGGGGGGCGGGCAGATTGCCTTCGGGTTTCTGCACCTCGGAGGGATCGGTCTGGCTCTCGGTGATGCTCTATCGCGTGCACTCGTACTGGCCCCCTTCATGCTGCGAGTGTTTCGGCCCGCGGCTAAACGCCTGCGCAAACCAGAGCGTTTCACCCGCGTCGCCTTAAAAATACTGATGGAGTATAAGCGCTTTCCTTTGATCGTGACGCCGACCCTACTGTTGCACTCGATCCCCGCAGCGATCATGCCGATCGCCATCGGTACCCATCTGGGCACGACAATGGCCGGCTACTGGACCTTGTCAGCCTATGTCACCAATGCGATCTTCGGCATCTCGGTCTCGTTCGCGCCCTACTTGTACAGTCTCTGGTCGAAGTCGGTTCACAGCAGCGGATTGCTTTCTCCGGCCTACGTCATCCGATCGTCTCGACCTCTCTTGGTGATCGCCGCAGCCGCCGGCCTCGGCTTGGGTCTGGCCGGCCCCTTCCTGTTCACCCTGATCTTTGGCCAGGAGTGGGTCTACGCGGGGCAGGTTGCGCAGATATTGTCGGTGTCGCTTGCCTTTCAGATTCTCGGAGGGCCGCTAATTCTCGTTCTTAGTGTCCTGAATCGGGAGGGATGGAACATCAGCATGGCCGTGATCTGGTGTGCGCTTTCAGGGTTGGTTTACTATCTGATCGGGGCAATGGAACTGAGTTTGCTGCAGGCGGCGGGCCTGTATGCGACAGTAACCTGCGTCGTCTATGTCGCCTACGTGGTCCTGGCTCTGGTTGCAGGCCACCTGTCCGTGCAAAGGAAGCGCGGTGACCACGATCCGGCATTTTCGGCAGGTGCGAGTTGAGTGGACCTACTCGTCAGAGTGTGCTGTCTGCGCAGCAATTCGGGTTGGGGGGATTTGAATGCGACGACTGCCACGAGCGGAGCGTAGATGACCAAGGTCGTCCATATGACGTCGGTTCACCGAACCTATGATACCCGGATATTCATCAAGGAATGTGGTTCTCTTGCAGTCGCCGGCTATGACGTGGTGTTGGTCGCCGCGCACGGTGTCGATGAACTGGCCGACAACGGCGTCAGGATCCGCGGTCGGGGCATTTCTCGTCAGACCGGCGTCTGGAGGCGTTGGCTGCTGACGGTGCCCCTAGTCGTCCGTATCGCATTAGCCGAACGGGCCGCGCTCTATCATTTCCATGACCCTGAGTTGATAATTCCGGCTCTGCTAATGCGACTCGCGGGGCGCAAGGTCATCTATGACGTGCACGAGCATGTGCCGGCTGCGATCCGCACAAAGCACTATATTCCCCGGGCGCTACGCCTGCCTCTCGCCTGGATCGCGGACAGGGTCGAGCAGTGGGCGTCTCGCGGTATGAGCGGGATTGTTGCGACCTCGCCCCACATTGCCCGGCGCTTTTCCCCCGAACGTACGGTGCTGATCGATAATTTCGCGCTGAGTAGTGAGTTCCAGGAGGCACGTCGGCGTGTACCTTACGCGGAACGTCCCTTCTGGATTGCCTATGTTGGTCTGATCTCGGATGAGCATGGCGTGCTGCAGACCCTGGACGCGATGGCAATCATCGCCGCAACCTATGACGTTCGTCTGCAATTGGGCGGCAATTTCGCTAACCAGGCCATCGAAGATACCCTGAGAGGGCATCTAATGTGGTCGCGTGTTGATTATCACGGCTTCATGAGCCGCCCGGAGATGCTTGATATCTTCGCCCAGTCCCGGCTGGGAGTAGTGCTCTATCAACCGACCCCGAATAATGTCGTCACCTCAGCCAACAAGGTGTTTGAAAACATGGCGGCCGGCCTGCCGGTGGTGGCGTCCGATTTCAAGACGCGATCAGACGTGATCGACGGTGCGGCATGCGGAGCTACGACTGATCCCACCGATCCTGTGGCTATTGCAGAGGTGATCGGACGACTGTTCGGCGATCCGGCTGCTGCCGATGCGATGGGCAGGCGGGGAGCTGCGGCGATCGATTCACAGTTTAGCTGGGAAAGTCAGATGCCGCGGTTGACGACCTTCTATGAGCACTTGATAGACGGTCGCGCACGGCCAGCGGACAGTTGCTGACCTTTGCCGTCCGCGAACATCCCCAGGATAAGGGCTTTCCCGAAATGACGCGCTACAAGCACAATGACACGCGGGCGCTGGCAATCAAATTGAGGAAGCATGTGTTGCGCATGACCCACCATGCGAAAAGCTCCCATGTGGGTTCAGCGTTCTCGATGGTGGACATTATAGCCGTTCTTTACGGCGGCGCTCTGCGGGTGGACCCGTCTCGACCGGATTGGGATCAGCGGGACCGGTTTATTTTAAGCAAAGGTCATGCAGGATCGTGCCTCTACGCAGCATTGATGGAGCGGGGCTTCTTTTCTGAAGATGTTCTTGGCTCCTACTATCTCAATGGTTCCATTCTTTCCGGGCATGTCTCGCATAAAGGGGTGCCGGGCGTGGAGTTCTCAACGGGGTCGCTCGGCCATGGTCTCGGAGTGGCGACAGGCATGGCGATGGCCGGCCGTATGAAGGGCTCGGACCACAAGGTGGTTTGTGTACTCAGTGATGGCGAATGCGATGAGGGGTCCAACTGGGAAGCGTTCCTTTTTGCTGCTCACCACCAGCTGGACAACCTGGTTGCAATCATAGATTACAATAAAATACAAAGCCTTGGGTCTGTCGCTAGCACACTCGCCCTGGAGCCGCTGGCGGACAAGCTGAGGGCCATGAACTGGGCGGTGGCCGAGGTTGACGGGCACGATCATACTGCCTTGGCGGCTCTGTTTGAGAGTCTGCCCCTGCAAAGGGGACGGCCCAGTGTGGTGATTGCCCATACGACCAAGGGCAAGGGCGTGTCCTTTATGGAGAATGCCGTGCTTTGGCACTATCGCACGGCGCAGGGCGAAGAATTTGAAGCGGCGATGTCGGAACTTGACACGATAGAAGCTGGGCTGATGTCCGAGCGGGGCGAAAACGATGCGTGACGCTTTCATTCGCGCCCTGACGGAGCTCGCTGAGGCTGACGAGCGTATCGTGTTGGTCACCGGCGACTTGGGATTCGGGGTATTGGAAGATTTCGCCCGACGGTTTCCGGGTCGCTTCATCAATGCGGGCGTCGCCGAACAGAATATGACGGCGATAGCGTGTGGAATGGCCCTGGAGGGCTATCAAGTTTATACTTACTCAATTGGCAACTTCCCTACCCTGCGTTGCCTTGAGCAGATCCGCAACGATGTCTGCTACCA
The DNA here is from genome assembly GCF_963977465.1 of uncultured Brevundimonas sp. Classification (GTDB taxonomy): domain Bacteria; phylum Pseudomonadota; class Alphaproteobacteria; order Caulobacterales; family Caulobacteraceae; genus Brevundimonas. Next base: position 82,592 of record NZ_CAXBOQ010000002.1, read on the forward strand.
TGATGCGGATGTGAAGGTCGTGTCGGTGGGCGGGGGTTTTTCCTATGGCCAGCTGGGCATGTCGCATTTCGCAACCGAAGATCTGGCGATAATGCGGGCTTTGCCCAATATGACGGTCGTGGCACCCAGTGACCCTTGGGAAGCGGCGGCATTGACGCGTCAGATGTCTGCGCGCCGCGGACCCGCGTACCTTCGGCTGGACAAGAGTGCGGCCGGATTACCCGAAGAGCCCGTAACCTTGGGATGTGCGCGACAGGTTCGCGAAGGTGGCGATGTTTGTCTCATCGCCACGGGGGGTATCGTCGAGGAGGCCCTCAAGGCGGCCGACCTGCTTGCCGCCGATGGTTTCGCTGCCAGCGTTTTCGCAGTCAACACGATCAAGCCGCTGGATCCCGTTCTCGTGGCCGCAGCCGGCGCGGCGAAGGCGGTCATCGTTATTGAGGAGCACACCGTCATCGGCGGTTTGGGCAGTGCTGTGGCCGAAGCTTGCATGACCGCAGGAGTTGTCCCTCCCCGTTTCCTTCGGATTGGTCTCGATGACATCTATCCGACCGTCGTCGGAGACCAGCGTTACCTGCGCAAGGTCTACGAACTGGACGCCGACGCTATCGCTCGAAGGACCAAGGCGCTTCTTGAGCGCTAGCGTGTTGAGCGCTCGGTGGTATTGACCGTCCTTCTGTTAGGAATCTGAATATGTGTGGGATTGCGGCCCTCCTCAGCAAGAATGCCATCCCGTCCGCCCGCCTGGGTCGGATCGTCGACGAGATGGCCACCCGGGGACCCGACGACCGGGGCTTTCTTTCCTGGAAAGGAACAGGGGCACCCGTGGTGAGCCACGGCCCGGGCGAGGGATGGGGCCGAGTGCAGTTCGGCCATCTTCGCCTGTCGATTATCGACCTGAATCCCCGCAGCGCCCAGCCGATGACATATGGCGATGGTCGTTATCACATCGCTTTCAACGGTGAAGTCTACAACTACAAAGAGTTGAGGAACGAGCTCGTGGCGGCGGGCCACGTCTTCCGAACAGAATCCGACACCGAGGTGGTAATGGCCGCCTTCGCACAATGGGGAGAGGCGTGCCTGACCCGCTTGGTCGGCATGTTCGCCTTCGTCCTTTTGGATATCGAGACAGATGTGATCACCGTTGCGCGAGATCCGTTTGGTATCAAGCCTCTGTACTGGACGCGCTGGGACGAGGGGCTGGCCTTCGCCTCCGAACCCTTGCCGCTGCTGAACCTGCCGGGGGTGAGCCGTGAAATTGCCCCCCAGCCGGTTTATGATTACCTGCTCTTCCACCACCTCGACTCGGGTGCTGAGACGATGCTGGCGGATGTGCACCGGGTTCCTGCGGGATCGGTCATGCGGATACCCCTGGGTACGCTCGAACCCGAGACGCCTCGCACTTATTGGCAGCCGACGGTCGCCACCCAGCGAGATATAACCTTTGAGCAGGCCGCAGACGAGTATCGGGAACTGTTCCTGGAGTCGGTCAGGCTGCATATGCGGGCCGACATTCCAGTCGGTCTGGCCCTGTCAGGGGGGCTCGACTCCGCATCGATCGCCTGTGCGGTTCGGCATCTGTTTCCCCGGCAGGAAATCCACGCGTTCACCTACGTTTCTGCTGATCCACGCCTGTCAGAAGAGAAATACGTCGACAGGCTGACCGCTGATCTGAACCTGACTTGCCACAAGATTCACTTGTCTTCGTCGGACTTGGTCGACAGTCTCGACGGGCTCATAACGCTGCAGGGCGAGCCGTTTTCAACCTCCACCATTATGGCCCAGCATCGTGTATTTGGAGCCGCCAAGGACGCTGGCATCAAGGTTTTGCTTGAAGGTCAGGGTGCGGACGAGATCATGGCCGGCTATCCGTTCTATAGCGGCAGTCGGGCCGGTTCGTTGCTGTGCGAGGGCAAATTGCCGGCAGCGCTGAAGGCGATCAGTGGAAATTCGGTTGCCCGTCGGCACTTGGCGCAACATTTCGCACGAACTGCATTCGGCACCCGGAACGGACCCGGGTCCGCGGCTATCCGATTCTTCGGTCGCAGTGGACTTTCACCGGTTTGGCTTAACCGACAGGCCGTTATTGCGGCGGGGATCGTAGAGGGACCACCGGCCGTTGTGCCCCTGTCCACCCGCACACTGGCAGCCGAACTGGGTCGAACGGTTACGGAGCAACCTCTCCAGTCCCTGCTGCGCTTCGGAGACCGCAATTCCATGGCGCACAGCGTCGAGAATCGCGTTCCTTTCCTGACGACGGCCTTGGCCGATCACGTCCTTTCGCTTCCGGAGGACTATCTGCTTGGGGCGGACGGGACGACCAAGCGGGTGATGCGCGCCGCGATGCGTGGGCTGGTTCCCGACTATATTCTGAACCGCCGTGACAAGATCGGGTTCGTTACCCCTGAAGCTGATTGGCTGGCGGCACTGGCCCCCAGAGTCCGTGCCGCCCTCGACACCGACCTTCCGGCCTTCCTCGATAAGGACGCTGTTTGGACCTTCTACTCGGCAATCGCCGAAAAGCGGGCTCCGTATCATTCGTCGGTATGGCGCCTGATCAATTTCGTCCTGTGGCAGGCTCAGATCATCAGGAGCACCTGAACCATGAGTTTTCTCGCGCGCGTCATGGCGCAACCCGCCAATTTGCTTCGCATTCTGGACCATCCGCTCAACCGGGCGCGGAAGCTGGATGCTCTTCGTCGCTGGCTATCCTGGCACATCCGTTCCCGGCTGTCGGGCGGCGACGTGCTGGTTTCGTTCGTCAATGGGCTGGCGGTGGCCGGCCGCGCAGGCATGACCGGGGCGGCCTCAACCGCCTATGTAGGGCTGAACGAGCCTGACGACATGGCCTTGGTCGCCCATGCCCTCAGACCGGGTGACCTGTTCCTCGATGTGGGGGCCAACATTGGCCTCTACACGCTGTTGGCAGCAGGCGTAGCGGGTGCACAGGTGATTGCGTTCGAGCCAATGCCGGTCACAGCGCAACTCTTACAGCGCAATGTTGCCCACAATGGAATCTCGGCCCTGGTCACGGTAAAGGCCGAGGCTGTAGGGCGTGAAAATGGCGTTATCGGCCTGACCTCAACCGGCGATGACGTGACGTCCCGCATCGCGACCGCTCACGAAGGAGCCGATCAACAGGCTCCTATGACAACCTTGGACGCTAGTGTGGGAGAACAGATCCCGACATTTCTCAAGATTGATGTCGAGGGATTTGAAGGCGCCGTACTGGAGGGTGCGAGCAAAACACTAGCCAATCCGAGTCTGTTGTTTGCGTTGATCGAGATCAACAGTAATGCTGCCCGCTATGGCTATGGTGGTGACTGGATCGTGGACCTGATGGCGCGCAACGGGATGACGCCGTTCAGCTATGACGCATTTTCCCGCACGTTCATCCCGGCTCACGGAGCCAACACGGAGTCTGATAACACGTTGTTTGTCCGGGATGTGACGGAAGCTTCACGCAGGGTGAAGCAAGCCCCGTCGATCTCGGTACTCGGAACCATCATCTAGTCGGACCGGTTGTCAGACTGACAGCATGCCCCGGGGGTCGACGGTTCTGGGAGCCGCAGCAATCCGAACCCGTTCTGTCTTGAACGCTGCGTGATCGACAAGCACGACGACAACATCGGCGACGGTCAGGGCTTCAGTCAGGTCGACCTTGCGCACGCCCTGTGCGCTCAGCGAATCCGGTAGGATTTCAATGTGGGGTTCAACTACCAGCAGCGAGCCGGGGTGGGCTGCAGCCAGCAGCTCGGTAACCTCGACGGCGGGGCTCTCCCGGATATCATCAATGTCCGCTTTGAAGGACAGGCCGAGGCAGGCGATCACAGGCTTGGCGATCGAGGCGACCAGGGTGTTGACCTCGTCGGCGATCCGACGAGGGCGACCGTCGTTCACCTGTCGCGCCGCGCGGATCAGGGGGGTGTCTTCGGGTGCACTTTCGACAATGAACCAAGGGTCGACGGCAATGCAGTGGCCGCCGACACCAGGGCCGGGGTTCAATATCTTGACCCGAGGGTGACGGTTGGAGATGGCGATGACCTCGAACACGTCGATGTCATGAACCTTGCACACGTTCGCCAGTTCGTTGGCGTAGGCTATATTGACGTCCCTGAACGCGTTCTCGGCAAGCTTGCACAGTTCTGCAGCGCGCGCGGTCGTTGCCACCAGTTCGCCTTTAACGAACAGGTCGTACAGGGCGGTCGCACGTGCAGTGCAGGCGGCGGTTATGCCACCGATCGCCCGGTCGTTCGAGACAAGTTCCTCGACGACCTTGCCCGGCAGAACCCGTTCGGGGCAGTAGGCCAGATAGATGTCGGCTGCGGGTCCGTCGCGACTGGGGAATATCAAGTCCGGTCGTTTTTCAGCCAGTCGGGCGGCTAGCTGCTCTGTTGTGCCCACAGGTGAAGTCGATTCAAGGACGACGAGGTCTCCGCGCTTGAGTACGGGCGCAATCGAATCTGCTGCGGCGAACACAAACCGAAGATCCGACTTCCGTTCGCTGGTTACTGGTGTGGGAACCGCGATCATAAAGGCGTCACAGGGCTCGGTTACCAGTGAGGCCCTTAGCTGGCCCGAAGCGACGGCATCTTGGACCACTTTGTGAAGCAGAGGCTCGACGATGTGGATCGAGCCGCTGTTGACCGTGTCGATGATGTGCGGATTGACATCGATTCCCAGCACCTTGACCGTTCCGCTGGCGGCCAGCACCGCAGCGGTCGGCAGGCCAATATATCCCAGGCCGATCACCGAAACGCGATCAAAAGACATTCTTACTATTCCTGATTCTGAAGGAGCGACGCCGCCGTTGTTACGACAGATTCGGCGTGAGGAAACGTTGGGCGAGTGAAGCGACGATGCGCTGGCTGGAGCAGCCATCGCCATAAGGCGAAATATCACGCCGCATTGCCGATCGTTCCTCCTCGCTGGAGATCAGACGTTCTGTCCAATCGAGGATCAGCGTGGGATCCGACCCGACCAGACGGCATACGCCGGCGACGACACCTTCAGGCCGCTCGGTTTCCTCCCTCAGCACCAGAACGGGTTTCCTCAGGGTGGGGGCCTCCTCCTGAACGCCGCCAGAATCTGACAGGGCGAATTCACAGCCCATGAAAACGGACAGAAACTCCGCATAGTCGAGCGGCTTGGTCAGGCGAACGTTGGGCAAGCCGCTGAGTTGCTCGCGGACAATGCCGTCGACATTGGGGTTCGGGTGCACAGGCCAAACAAAACCAAAGTCGGGGTGACGTTCAGCCAGGTTCCGGATGACGCCGGCAATAGCCCTGACAGGTTCCCCGAAATTTTCGCGCCGGTGCAGGGTGATCAAGGCGTAACGATCGAAACCCTCGAACCTGAAGGGCGTAACTCGATCTCGAATGCTGCTAAGGGCATCAATAACTGTATTGCCGGTAACCAGTATGTCGTCATCGGGCACATGTTCCCGAAGAAGAGCCTCTCTCGCGGTGTCCGTTGGTGCAAAATGAAGTGTGGCCAATCGACCGGCAGCGATCCGGTTCCATTCTTCCGGAAATGGACTTTGCAGATCGTGGCTGCGTAGGCCAGCTTCGACATGAGCGAACGGTATGCGCTGGTAAAAGGCTGCCAGCGAGGCGCAAAATACCGTCGTCGTATCTCCTTGGCCAACGATGCAGGCAGGATCCAGACTGCGGATGACTTCGTCGATACCCGTAAGGCAACGCGACGTCAGGCTCGCGAGAGTCTGATTGGGTTGCATCAGGTCAAGATTATGATCCATCTGAATATCGAATAGGCCGAGTGCCTGACCCAGCATTTCACGGTGCTGCCCCGTTCCCAAAACCGTATGGCGGATGCCGGCCGCACGAAGGGCCAGGATGACGGGGGCCATTTTGATCGCCTCGGGTCTCGTGCCCAGCACACACAGAACAGTTTTTGCCATTGAGCAGTTTCTCGTGAGGTTCGATGCCATACCGGCGGCGGATTCAGGATGATCGTAGGGTCAATGCGCCCGTGAGCCACGGTCCACCGGCGGGAGGGCTCACGCCTTGGTGTTATTGCAGTCGGCCCCTTTCGGTGAACCGGCGGAACGAACCGAAGCCATGACTTCGAAGACAGCAGTGCGGATAGCGCTTTCGTCGCCCGAAAGGGCGACGGCCTCCAGGTCCCGCAATGTCCTGCGTGACAAGGGAGGGGGGGTACCGGCGTCCACAACCTCAATCACTCCCTCGGTTGAGGGCAGGGCAATTTCAGAGTTGTCTATCAGATTTTCGGTGAGTTTCTCGCCCGGCTTAAGACCGATGAATTCAATCTTGATGTCCTCGTCGGGAATCTTTCCGCACAGTTGAATCATCTGCCGTGCCAAGTCGAAAATTCTCACCGGACGACCCATATCCAGCACGAATACCGAAGGTGTGGTATTTTCCCGGGCCGCCGAAGATGCAGTCGCATGCAGGACGAGTTGCACGGCTTCGGGAATGGTCATGAAGTAGCGCTCGACGTCGCGGTGGGTGATTGTGACCGGGCCGCCGCGCTGAATCTGCTCCATGAATATCGGAACAACCGAACCCGCCGATCCCAGGACGTTGCCAAAGCGCACAGCACTGAAACGTGTGGAGGTGCCGTGTCCACGTGACCGGATAACGCTTTCGGCAATTCGTTTGGTCGCCCCCATAACGTTTGACGGGTCGACTGCCTTGTCCGTTGAGATGAGGACCATGTGCTTGGCACCGCACTGGATCGCCGCGTCGGCGACGTTTGAGGTTCCGACGACATTCGTAAGCACGCCCTCACCCGGATGCTGTTCCACCAGGTGCACATGTTTCAGGGCCGCTGCGTGGAAGACTATGTCCGGCTTTTCGGACTCCATCCAGGCTGCGATCTGGTGGCTGTTGCGCACGTCGCAGAGAATGCTGCGGCGAGAGAGACCCGGGTGGGCCGTGGCGATCTGTAGATCGATGCTGAAAAGAGCGAACTCTGAATTATCGACGATCGATACATGTGCGCAGGATAGTGAAGAGACTTGACGGCAGATCTCGGAACCGATGCTGCCGCCCCCGCCGGTGACCAAAACCCTCTTGCCAGCGATGAAAGAGCGCATCGGCGAGACGTCGAACTTGATCGCCGGACGGGCCAGTAGCTCCTCGACACTGAACTCACGGACGTCGGTGCCAACAGTACCCCCCGTTACTTCGGCGAGCCGAGGCAGACGGAGAAGCTTGGTGTTTGCGGCTCTCAGCCGTCCGACGGCATCGGGATTTTCAGCCGTTGTCGTGTCATTCAAAAACAGTATTGCATCCGGGGTCTTGGCCGCCTCGGTCAGGGCGATGACCACTTTCGGGAACTCGCTCGTTGAGCCGATTACGCGAACGTTGCGTACCTCCACACCGACGTCACCCGCTTCTCCGCCAACGATTCCGGTGACGCGGTAGGCGCGATCTGGCTCGCGATCCAGTTCACGCAGGAATGCGTCGGCCTTGCCAAGGTCGCCGACCAGCAGCAAGGTTTGCATATTTGTGTCTGCTGGCCGGCGTCCGGACAGAAGCGACAGGGCACCCCGACGCTCGTTGAGAACACGGCGGGAGACCCGAGCCGCCGCGACCAGTGAAAAATCGATCAGAATTGTCAGAGCCAGAACCGATCGTGGAAGCAGAATTGCGCGCTGAACGGCAAACACAATAAGTAGAAAGGTTATTCCAATCAGGATGGATGCCCTGACGTTTCTCAACAGGTCTTCGAAAGAGGTAAAGCGCCAGCTGGATCGCTCGGTTTTCAGGACGGCTGCATAGATCAGTGCAGTTCCGCCATAGATAAAGCCCATGATCGATACCGGAATATCGTCCCTGCGCCAGGGAAGAACTTCGTAAGCGATGCTGAAGGCCAGGACGAACGCCAGATATCCGAACAGGAATCGAAGCGTCAGCTTTGCGAGGTTCGCGTGGTTCATCCAGCCCTTGTCACGGTTCGTCTGGAACGAAAGGTCAGGCTTGATGGTCATTCAGATGGGGTTCTTGGGGCTACTTGTCATTAGGATAGAGCGGCGCGGATAGGTCGGGCATCAAGGTCCATGTTGGTGCGCCGCAGGGTAGCGCCTGTTGCCGCTCGGATGGCGAGATCTGAACATTTCCGCCCAGAAGCCGGTCCCGAACGGCTTCCAGACAAGGTGGTCGGGCGAACTGGACGAATACCTTATCTCACATGTTTCAGCTTCGCGCAGTCTCCAGTCGCGCTCCTAAAGGAATTTGGCGCACTGGAAAAGGGCGTAGGCAGGCGGGATCGTGGAAAAGTAAAGGCAGAACAGTGTGTGCGACCCGGATTGACAGGTGGAAGGGTGCAACCGACCCGATCGGGTCGGTGACCGGATTCGAGCGCCATGCGAACCTTGGCCTGTGACGACGAATTCTTTGGTGGTGCTTTGAAGGCGACAAATCTATGCCCCTTTGGAGCGGACACTTATCCTCGCCCAACGCTCGATTTCACTTGGTCAGGTTTGGTACGTTCGATACGGTTCGCGCCATGCACTGGAAAACCAAAGCTGGCCTGTTTTGGGTTTTCGAGAAGGCACCGTTCGGTCGCCTCTTCTACGATCAGGTCCAGCGCCGGGTCACCCGGACAATACCTCGTACCGATTATTCAAACCCGCTCGTGCGAACAGAGGCCCACGCGGCAGCCTTTCGCCGCAACGGGCTGGATCTTTCCGAAATTCAATATTTCGAATTCGGTGCGGGATGGGACCTGCTTCATCCGTTGGGCCTCTGGTGCATGGGAGTGAACCGTCAGTTGGTCGTCGATCTCTCACCCCTGGCCAAACCGGCATACATCAACCACACGCTCGACCATTTTCGTCGTCAGCCGCCTGAGACGGCGATACGACAGCCGGGTGCAACCGTCACCGACTGGGTCGACCTTCAAAAGGAGTACGGGATTGATTACCAAGCCCCGGCTGACGCGGCCGCTACCGGCTTGGCCGATGGTGTAATCGATGCCTGCGCTACGACCAGTACCCTGGAGCATATTCCACGAGATGCGCTGGGTCGGATATTAAAGGAACTGAAGAGAATCTGCCGGCCGGGCGCGATCATCAGTATGGCGATAGACTATACGGATCACTATGCTCATCGAGGCGGTCAAATAAGTCATTACAATTTCCTGCAATTCTCTGGCGCGGAGTGGACGGCCTTCAATCCAGGAATCCACTATCAGAACCGTCTGCGCCACAGTGATTTCCGCAAATTATTCGAAACAGCAGGCTTCCGAATTCTTGAAGATACACCCGAAACCCTGCCGGATTGGGAGGTTCAGCTGGGTCGTCAGGCGATTTCGTGGGATTTCGCCGACTATTCCATCGACGATCTGGCAGCTACCAGCGGCACCTTTGTGCTCACCAGGGATTAGCCCCTGCTTGCTTGCGTGCCGGGCCTCACGATGCCTTAGGAAGCCTGGACATGAGCCCTGCGTGTCGCCCCCTCAACCCCGCCCCCCCACCAACGCCACCACCACGCCCGGATCTGCCAGGGTCGACGTGTCCCCCAGCGCCTCCACCTCGCCCTCGGCGATCTTGCGCAATATCCGCCGCATGATCTTTCCTGACCGCGTCTTTGGTAGGCCCGGGGCCCAGTGGATGGCATCGGGCGCGGCGATGGGGCCGATTTCCTTCCGCACATGCAGGATCAGGGCGCGTTTCAGGTCGTCGTGCGGCTCGATCCCGGCGTTCAGGGTGACATAGGCGTAGATGCCCTGGCCCTTGATGTCGTGGGGGAAGCCGACCACGGCGGCCTCGGCCACGTGGGGGTGCAGTACGAGGGCGCTCTCGACTTCGGCGGTGCCCATGCGGTGGCCCGAGACATTGATCACGTCGTCGACCCGGCCGGTGATCCAGTAGTAGCCGTCGGCGTCGCGGCGGCAGCCGTCGCCGGTGAAATATCTGCCTGGATAGGTGCTGAAATAGGTGTCGAAGAAGCGTTCGTGGTCGCCCCAAACGGTGCGCATCTGGCCCGGCCAGCTGTCGGTGATGCACAGATTGCCACTGGCGGCTCCGTCCAGCACCGTGCCGTCCGCATCGACCAGCTCCAGCTCGACCCCGGGCAGGGGCAGGGTGGCTGAACCGGGCTTCAGCGCAGTGGCACCGGGCAGGGGCGCAATCAGGGCCCCGCCGGTCTCGGTCTGCCACCAGGTGTCGATGATCGGCAGTTTCCCGTCGCCGACGACCTCATGATACCAGCGCCAGGCCTCGGGATTGATCGGCTCGCCGACCGTGCCCAGCAGCCGCAGGCTCTTGCGCGAGGTCGCCTTCACCGGGGCGTCGCCGTCGCGCATCAGGGCGCGCAGGGCCGTGGGGGCGGTGTAGAAGATCTCGACCTGGTGTTTGTCGACCACCTGCCAGAAGCGGCTGTTGTCCGGATAGTTGGGCACGCCCTCGAACATCAGGGTCGTGGCCGCATTGGCCAGGGCCCCGTAGACGACATAGGTGTGGCCGGTGACCCAGCCGACGTCGGCCGTGCACCAGAACACCTCGCCCGGACGGTAGTCGAACACCAGCTCATGGGTCCAGGCGGCCCAGAACAGATAGCCGGCGGTGGTGTGCAGAACCCCCTTGGGTTTGCCGGTCGATCCCGAAGTATAGAGGATGAACAGCGGATCCTCGGCGTTCATCGGTTCACACGGGCAGTCGTCGCGGACCCCATCCTTCACATCGTCATAGCGGACGTCGCGGCCGGCCACGATCGGCACGTCGGCCCCGGTGTGGGTCAGCACCAGCACGGCGTCGACGCTGACCTTCTCCAGCGCCGCGTCGACATTGGCCTTCAACGGGATGCATTTGCCGGCGCGCAGGCCTTCGTCGGCGGTGATCACGATCCTGGAGCCGCAGTCCTCGATCCGCCCGGCCAGGCTGTCGGGCGAAAAGCCGCCGAACACCACTGAATGCACGGCTCCAATGCGGGCGCAGGCCAGCATGGCCACGGCGGCGGTCGGGATCATCGGCAGATACAGGGTCACCCGGTCGCCTTTTACGACGCCGAGATCCTTCAGCACATTGGCCATGCGGCACACCTCGCGGTGCAGCTCGCGATAGGTCATCCCGCCGGAATTGGCCGGGTCATCGCCTTCCCACAGGATGGCCGTCTGGTCGCCGCGCGCGGCCAGGTGCCGGTCGACGCAGTTCCACGCGACGTTCAGCACCCCGTCGGCGAACCAGCGGATGCGGAAGTCGGCCTTGTCGAACGAGACGTCCTTGATGATCGTCGGCGGCGTGATCCAGTCCAGCCGCTTCGCCTGCTCGGCCCAGTAGGTGTCGGGCGTCTCACGGGCGGCATTGCAGGCGACCGCATAGGCCGCAGCATCCATGTGGGCCCGCGCGGCCCAGTCTGCGGAGACAGGATAGAGTTCGGAATCGCTCATGACGGACCTCGCGGTTTGGGCTCCCGGGCAGGGGACACCAGTCGGCCGCCGAATTCCAGTCATCCGGCCGCCTCGGGCAGGCTCAGGGGCCTTTCAGACTCTTGGCCGCATGTGGACCCGAGTGAACAAGGTTGAACAGGATGCTCCCTGAGTGCATGTGACCGTCATGCTTCGTCGCCTGTTCAATCGTACCCCAAAAGCGGCCCCCGCCGCGCCCGCACCGGTCCCTGCCGGCCTGCCGGCGGGCAGCGTGGTGTGGGCGATCGGGGACGTCCACGGGCGGCTGGATTTGCTGGACCGGCTGTTGTCAGCCATCACCGACAGCGACGCGGGCCGCGACGGCCGGAGCCCGGTTCTGGTCTTTCTCGGCGACTATATCGATCGCGGTTCCAACTCCCGCGGCGTCATCGACCGGTTGGCGACCCTGGCCGATGATCCGGCGTTCGAAACCCATTTCCTCAAGGGCAACCATGAGGACAAGATGCTCGAGTTCCTTGAGGACTCTTCGGTCGGTGCGGCCTGGTGCGACTATGGCGGGGCCCAGGCGCTGGAATCGTTCGGCCTCAAGGTGCCGGTGCTCAAACACCGGCCGGAGGGTTGGGTCTCGCTCTCGTCGGACCTGGGCCACCGGCTGTCAGCGCGTCAACGGGCCTTTCTTGAATCACTCGAATACAGCGTCGCCATCGGCGGCTATTTCTTCGCCCATGCCGGCGCGCGTCCCGGCGTGCCGCTGGACGAGCAGTCCAATCATGACCTGATGTGGGTGCGCGGTTCCTTCCTCAACAATGAGACGCGCTTCGAACGGGTGGTTGTGCATGGTCATACGCCGACCGACGATCCCTACATCGACCATCGTCGCATCGGCATCGACACCCGGGCCTATGAGTCGGGTGTGCTGACCGCCGTGCGACTCGAGGGGCTGGATCACCGCTTCCTGCAGGCCGTGCAGCAGGCCGATGGCGACATCGTCGTGCGCCCATGGTCCGCGACCGCTCCGGCCTGACTGGTCCGGCCTAACCCAGCGTCAGGGTGGCTTCGTCGTCGTCCGCCACCATCGGCCAGGACGCCGCCAGCTGCTGGAAGCCGGCCATGATGTGATAGAGCGAACTGGCCGGGGCCGGTTCCGCGACAAAGCCACCGCCGGGCAGATGCTTGTCATGCCACAGGCCGCCCGGCGTCAGATACAGCCACAGCGCCCGCAGGGCCGTGGCCGCGTCTTCCAGCAGGGCGATCCGCTCGTCGGGGGACGCGGTTTCCGCCAGGATCAGGGCCGCCTTCAACCATTCGCTCTGCGGCCATAGCCGGGCCTGCCGGCTGCGCACCGAGCCGTCGGTGTTCAGGGCGTCGATGATGATCGCCGGATGCTCGGCGACGCCACGCCGTCCGGCGGCATAGAGGCGGGTCGCGGCGGCCAGCGCGCGGGCGTTACCGCGGCTGCGACCGTATCGGGTCAGCAGCCAGGCCCATTCAAATTGATGGCCGGGTTCGATCAGGGTGCCGTCCCCGCCCTCGGCCGGAGTCCAGTCGGCGTTGAAGAATTCACGCAGGAACCCACCCTCGGCATCGATGAAGGCGTCGAAGGCCAGGACCACCAGCCGGTCCGCCAGTTCCGACCAGCCGGCATCACCCCCGGCCGCCTCCCAGGCCAGGCAGGCCTCGAGCAGATGCATATGGGCATTCGCCTGATACGGATGGTCGCCCGCCTCTCTGAAGCCACCGTTCGGCAGGGTCTGGGTCAGCAGCGTCTCGCGCAGCCTTGTCGCTGCGGCCTCTGCCGCCTCAGCGTCCACCCCGGCGCTACGCACGGTGGCCAACGCCAGCAGCACAAAGGCCTGATCGTACAGTCGGGCCGTGTCGTCGAGCGATGCGCCGCTGTCCGAAACCAGCGACCGGCTCAGGCCGTCGTCGCGTAGATGGGAATCCAGCAGCCGGGCCACGCCGAGCGATACGATCCGCTGCCATGGTCCGGTCCAGCCCAGCCGTCCGGCCTCAGTGTAGACAAAGATCTGCCGGGCCTGGACACGGGCCCTGTGGGGGCGAGGGGCGACGCGACCTTCCAGCGTTAGAGCCTCAAGAAAGAGGCCGGTCCCGGCCTGGCCCAGGGTCGACCAGATCGGCAGCGCGCGCAGGCGTAGCCAGTCGGCGAAGCGACGGCCGCCGTCCACGAGGGGCTCGGGCGTCACCGTGGAGAAGTCCAAATGTTCCGGCGAACGACGACGGATCTGTTCGACCACCGCCTTTACCTCCTGGCCGCGATCAAGGTCGCAGACGAGGATCGCGTCCGCCTCGGCGATGATCGCCAAATTGCGCACGCCGAGGGTCGCGACCAGGGTGCTTGCTGGAGCCCGGATCAGGCAGTTGGCGGTGTCCACGCGGACGTGCTGACTGTCGTCGTCCTGGCTCGCGGCGGCGATGGCGTCCCACGCCCCCAGATCAGACCAGGCGAAGTCCACCTCCAGAACGGCGGCCCGGCGGGTCTTCTCCATCACCGCATAGTCGATCGAGATGCGGGGGGCGTGTCTGAAACTGTCCGCCAGCGTCTGGACGCTGTCCGTATCGGCACAGTTCAGGGCCGCGCGCACGGCCGTCTCGATTTCGGGCGCGAAGGTACGGAGCTCATCGAGCAGCGTCCGGGCCGGGACGATGAAATTGCCGCTGTTCCACAGATAACCGTCGCGAATATAGGACCCGGCCGTGGCCGCATCCGGCTTTTCGACAAAGGCGGCGACATCCGACAGGCCCGGTCCGGTCGGCTTGATATAGCCATAGGCCGAGGACGGCTCCGTGGGGCGAACCCCCAGGGTCACGATCCGGCCGGAGCCGCTGGCGCGGGCGGCTTCGACGACGGCCTCGCGAAAGGCGGGATGATCCGGAATGTGGTGATCCGAGGCCAGGAAGGCGACGATGCCTTCGGGGTCCTGCTCTGAGACCCAGACCGCCGCCGCGGCCATGGCCGGGGCCGAATCCCGGCCTTCGGGTTCCAGCAGGACCTGGGCCTCGACACCCAGTTCGGCCAGTTGCCCGATAATCCAGTGGCGATGGGCCAATCCGCCGACGACGACTAACCTACCGCCGTTCCGGACCAGCGGCGCGACCCGGATCACAGTTTCCTGGAAGAGCGATCGATGCCCAACCAATGGCAGGAACTGCTTCGGGCGGGACGGTCGCGACGCCGGCCAGAGCCGGGTGCCGACACCGCCGCACATGATGACTGGAAACAGGACCATGCCAACGCCTTAGCTTTCACGATCAGACAATGCCAATCCCTTTCGAGGGTTGACGGGCAGCGATGGCGATAGATGACCGCAACAGCGCAACCGTCTCAGATCATTTCACTCAATCTTGAGGTGTGCCTGAATAATGCCGCAGACGCAGGACTCCTTGCCCGGCGACAAGGGCGGCACCGGCCTGCTAGGTGGACCGCCCTTCAGCCGGATGATTTATGAAGACCTTTCTCAGACTGTTCGCGGCGGCGGTGATTGCCGGCCTCCTGTCCCTGATGTTGGGCCCGGTTCTTGCCATCGAACGCTTGGCCATTGTGTCGGACAAACTGGCCCACGCCGTTGCCTTTTTCATGATCGCCGTGTGTCTGGAGATCCTGATCTGGCGCAGCACCCGGCTGCTACCCTGCCTGCTGGCCTTGGTCATCGGCGGTCTGGTTGAGTTGATCCAGGGCGCGATCGGGCGCGACGCCAGCTGGGGAGATTTCCTCGCCGACTTCATCGGCATCACTGTGGCCTTCTTCGTTATGGCCAGGCTGAAGCCGCTGATCGACGGGACCGGGCGACCGGGACGGCAAGCCGCCCGGACCCGATCCTAGACAATCGGTTCTGGTTTGTCCGGTCTCAGGCTGCCTCGGCCGCGACCGGCAGCGCTTCCAGGGCCCGGGTCAGGTCGGCCAGCAGGTCGTCGCCGTGCTCCAGTCCGATCGACAAGCGTAACAGACCATCGGTGATGCCCGCGATCCGACGCGCCTCGGGGGTCATCGCCGCATGGGTCATCAGGCCGGGGTGGGCGACCAGGCTTTCGACCCCGCCCAGGGATTCCGCCAGGGTGAACACCGCCAGGCCGTCGACGAAGCCGCGCACCGCGTCGAGCCCGCCATGGAGTTCGAAACTGAGCATGGCTCCGAAACCGGCCTGCTGCCGCGCGGCGATGGCATGGCCCGGGTGGCTGGCCAAACCCGGATAGTGGACCACCCGAACCGCCGGCTGATGAACCAGCCATTCGGCCACGCGCTGGGCGGTCTGTTGCTGGCGCTCGATCCGCGCGAACAGGGTGCGCACGCCGCGCAGCGTCATATAGGCGTCGAACGGCGAACCGGTGACGCCGAGGCAGTTGGCCCACCAGGCCAGTTGCTCGTGATCGGCCTTGTCGGCGGCGATCACGGCCCCGCCGACCACATCCGAATGGCCGTTGATGTATTTGGTAGTCGAGTGGATCACCAGATCGGCCCCCAGCGCGATCGGCTGCTGCAGGGCCGGGGACAGGAAGGTGTTGTCGACCGCGACCTTCGCCCCCGCCGCATGGGCGCGGCGGCACAGGTCGGCGACATCGACGATACGCATCAGTGGATTGGACGGGGTCTCGATCAGGATCAGTTTCGGCCGCTGCGACAACGCCGCGTCAAAGGCGGTGGTGTCGCCCTGGTCGACGAAGATCACGTCGAAATGTTTGCGCCGGGCCCGGGCCGTCAGCAGGCGATGGGTGCCGCCGTAGCAGTCGTGCGGCGCGATCAGCAGATCGCCGGGCTCCAGTGAGCACAGGGCCAGGTCGACCGCGGCCATGCCGGTCGCGGTGATCACCGCCCCGGCCCCGCCTTCCAGCTCGGCCAGGGTTTCGGCCAGCACGTCACGGGTCGGATTGCCCGAGCGCGTATAGTCATAGCGCCGCTTGCCATCGAGGCCGTCGAAACTGAAATTGCTCGACAGATAAAGCGGCGGCATCACCGCACCGTGGGCGCTATCGGAATTGACGCCGTGGCGCGCGGCCAGGGTCGCGGGATGCTGGGCAGGGGGACAGGTCATGCGGCGGTCTCACGGGGGCGGGTGAACAGGGGGAGGAGGGCGTCGGTCAGGGTGCGACTGATCAACTCGCGTTCCTTGAGGAAGGCGTCATGGCCGAAAATCGAGGGGGCCTCGACGAACCGCTCCAGTGCCGGGACGCGGGTGGCGAGGTCGCGCAGGTCCTCGATCGGCACCAGCCGGTCGGAGGTGAAACCGATCAGGGTCAGGGGGGCGAGGATCCGTTCGGGCCCGACCGCGTGACGATCCAGCGAATCCGACAGGCTGATCCAGCGATCTACAGCCATGACCTGCCGGTAGGCAGTGCCGCGCGCGGTCAGATAGTCACAGACTGGATAGGCATCCCCCGCCGCGGCAGGCGGGGTCGAGGCAAAGCGCAGGCCGAACTCCTCGGGTGTCCGGTAGGAAATCATCGCCAGTTCGCGGGCCAGGGCCACCCCCTGCGCCTCCTGTCCGGTGGCACGGCCGAAGGCCAGCAGACGGCGCTGGAGGCCGCGCAACGCGGTGGCCATCGGGTGCGTCCGGTGCGCCGCAGAGATCACCACCAGACGGCCTATATGGTCGGGGAAGGCGGCGGCGAAGGCCAGGGCCACGGCCCCGCCGTAGGAGGCCCCCACAAAGGCGTCGAGGCGGGTTGCCCTGATCGCATCGAGCAACAGCTTCAGCAGTCGGGCCTGATCAGTCGCCGTGATGGTCACGGCCGCGTCGTCGTTCCCCGGCAGGAAGTCGAACGCCAGCACCCGCGCCCGGCTCGGGTCCACCGCGCCGCCGCGGCAGACCAGCCAGGGCCACCAGCCGGCCGCGCCCGCGGCATCGATCGACGGAAACCGGCCGCTGGAGATACCGCCGGCGACCGCGATCAACGGCCCGTCGTCCGGCCCGAGCAGACGACCCTGGACCCGGTCCGCCGTCAGCCGTTCGCCGGACTCCAGCCGAAAGTCAGCCGGAATCATCGCATGCACGTCACGGCCGTCGATCAGGGGGTGAGGTGTCGGGGAGGGGATGGGCACGGGTCACTCCAGGTCTCGCCCATCGAGACTCATGCAGTGACAGACCCGTGAAGACGCCGGACTCCACCAATGGCGGGGCCTTCGCTTCACTCATCTCTCGCGGCTCCGGAGAACCCCGCAGGAGTTGGCACCATCTCGCGCGGCGGGTAGCCACACGCAGGTTGCCCCGGCGTCAAAGGGCCTATCCCTCAGCCGGTCTTGATGAGTGGCTCTACGTTGGCGAACGACCGCGCCGCCGTCAATCCCCTCGCGAAAGAGGGTCTCCAGGCCGGCAAAAACGGGGTGTGCGGGGTCGCCAAGCCGGCTCGCGACGGGCTAGACATCGGCGACCCGAGCTTGTCGGGGCTCCGGGGGTGGGCTGATGAAACGTTCCTTGCTGACGACCGTGGCGGTGCTGATGTTCGCCGCGCCGGCCATGGCCCAGACGCCGCCGCAGCCGCAGCCCGTCCCGACTCCGGACACGGCGTCCGAACCGACTCCCGAACCGATGATGGACGATACGCCGCCGCCGACCGTCGATGTCACGGACGCAACAGACGACGCGGCTGCGCCCAAATGGGATGTGCAGGCTCCGCCCGGACCGTCGCGCGACATTCCGCTGGACGTGACCGAAGGCACCTGGATGTCGCTGGACGTCAGTCCGGACGGCCGTGAGATCGTCTTCGACCTGCTGGGTGACATCTATGTGATGCCGATCGCCGGTGGTGAGGCCCGGGTCATCGCCCGTGGCGTCGCCTGGGACATGCAGCCCAAATATTCGCCGGACGGCCGCCAGATTGCCTTCACGTCCGACCGGGGCGGGGGTGACAATATCTGGGTGATGAACCGCGACGGGTCGAATCCGACCCAGGTCAGCGACGAGGATTTCCGCCTGTTGAACCAGCCCGACTGGTCCCCCGACGGCCAGTTCATCGTGGGCCGCAAGCATTTCACCTCGGGCCGTTCGCTCGGGGCCGGCGAGATGTGGATGTACCACCGCTCGGGGGGCGGCGGGGTGCAGCTGACCGAGCGTCGCACCCAGCAGAAGGACACCGGCGAGCCCGCCTTCTCGCCGGACGGCCGGTATCTGTACTTCAGTGACGACGCCACGTCGGGTCAGACCTTCGAGTACAGCAAGGACCCGAATGGCCAGATCTATGTGATCCAGCGCCTCGACCGGGAGACCGGTGACGTCAGCGAGTTCGTCACCGGCCCGGGCGGCTCGATCCGGCCGACGCCGTCGCCGGACGGGCGCTCGCTCGCCTTCATCCGCCGCGTTCGCTACCAGTCCGTCCTGTATGTGAAGGACCTGGAGTCCGGTCGCGAAACGCCGATCTACGATGCGCTCGACCGTGACCTGCAGGAGACCTGGGCCATCCACGGCGTCTATCCGGCCATCAGCTGGACCCCGGATAACAGCGCCATCGTCTTCTGGGCCGGTGGCAAGATCCGTCGCGTCGACGTGGCCTCGCATGCGGTCACCGAAATTCCCTTCCACGTCGCCGACACGCGCCGGGTCGAGGACGCCGTGCGCTTCCCGGTCGAGGTCGCGCCCGACCGGTTCGATGTGAAGATGATCCGTTGGGCCACTACTTCACCGGACGGCAGCAAGGTCGTTTACGAAGCCCTCGGCAATCTGTGGATTCGCGACCTGCCGACCGGCACCCCGCGCCGCCTGACGCGCCAGTCCGACCATTTCGAACTGTATCCGTCCTGGTCCCGCGACGGCCGGTCGATCGTCTACACGACCTGGAGCGACAGCGATCTGGGCACCGTTCGCGTCGTGCCGGCCTCGGGCGGCAACGGTCGCGTCGTCACCCGCCAGCCCGGCCACTACCTGGAGCCCAGCTTCTCGCCGGACGGTCGCACCATCGCCTATCGCACCACCGGCGACGGCTATCTGACCACGGCCCTGTGGAGCCAGAACCCCGGCATCTACCGGATCCCCGCCGCAGGCGGTGAGGCCACCTTCGTCACCGATGATGGCACCACGCCCCGGTTCGGTGCCTCCAATGACCGGATCTTCTTCACCGGCCGCGAGGGCGAGAATCGGGCGTTCAAGTCGGTTGACCTGACCGGCCATGACGAACGCACCCACCTGACCTCTCAGTACGCGGCCGAGTTCGTGCTGTCGCCGGACGAGCACTGGATCGCCTGGACCGAACGGTTCAACGCCTATGTCGCGCCCTTCGTCGCCACCGGCCGCCCGGTCAGTCTGAGTGCTGACGGCAAGGCCCTGCCGCAGACCCGGGTGACCCGCGACGCCGGTGAGTGGCTGCACTGGTCTGGCGATTCCGATCGCCTGCAGTGGTCGATGGGCCCCGAGCTGTTCTCGCGACCCCTGGAGCAGACCTTCAGCTTCGTCGACGGTGCGCCCGAGACCCTGCCGAAACCGGCCGAGGCGGGGATCAACATCAGCTTCACCGCCGACTATGACCGGCCCACCGGCCGGGTGGCCCTGACCGGGGCGCGGCTGATCACCATGAACGGTGAGCAGGTGATCGAGGACGGGGTGATCGTCGTCAACGGCAACCGCATTGAATCGATCGGACCGCGCGGTTCGGTCTCCGTGCCCGCCGATGCGGTGGTCATGGACATGACCGGCAAGACTATTATCCCCGGCATTGTTGACGCCCACTGGCACGGCTCGATGGGGTCGGACGAGATCATCCCGCAGCAGAGCCGTATCGATTATGCGTCGCTGGCCTTCGGGGTGACCACGATCCACGACCCGTCCAACGACACGAGCGAGATCTTCGCCCACAGCGAGCTGGCCAAGGCCGGTCGCATCGTCGCGCCGCGGATCTTCTCTACCGGCACCATCCTGTACGGGGCCCGCACCGCCTTCACGGCCCAGATCGACAGTCTCGATGACGCCCTGTCCAACCTGCGCCGCATGCAGGCGGTCGGGGCCGTCAGCGTCAAGAGCTACAACCAGCCCCGGCGCGACCAGCGCCAGCAGGTCATCGCGGCCGCGCGCGAACTGGGCATGATGGTCGTCCCCGAGGGCGGCTCGCTGTTCCAGCACAATATGTCGATGATCGTGGACGGCCATACGACCATCGAGCATTCGATCCCGTTGGCCAATCTTTACGACGACGTGCACCAGCTGTGGCGTCAGACCGAGGTCGCCTACACCCCGACCCTGGTCGTGGCCTATGGCGGCAACTGGGGCGAGAACTACTGGTACCAGACCACGCCGGTCTGGGATGACGCCCGCCTGCAGCAGTATGTCCCCCGACGGGTACTGGACGCTCGCGCCCGTCGCCCGGTGCAGGTGCCGGAAGAAGAGCTGAACCACATTGCCATCGCCCGCGAGGCCACCCGCCTGTCGCGCGAGGGAGTCACCGTCGAACTGGGGGCCCACGGCCAGCGCGAAGGCCTGGCCGCCCACTGGGAGATGTGGATGATGGAACAGGGCGGCTCGACCCCGATGGAGGCCCTGCGCTTTGGCACCCTGAACGGGGCCAGGGCCTTGGGCATGGACCGTGACATCGGCTCGATCGAGGTCGGCAAGCTGGCCGATCTGGTGGTGCTGGACGCCAACCCGCTCGACAACCTGCGCAACACCACGGCCATCGCCTATACGGTGGCCAATGGCCGGGTCTACGACACCCGGATGGACGAGGTCGGTCGCCGGTCGCGGCCGCGTGCGCCCTTCTGGTTCGAGGGCACCGACGGCGAGGCCTGGAGTGCCGGGGCCGCCACGTCGGAAAGCGACAGCCACGGTCACGGACCCGACTGAGAATCCGCCGCCCGCTTCGGCGGGCGGCGTTTCCGCCCCCCTTACCAACCGCAATCAATTGCTGCGTGTGCGAACTCAACGTGGTGGGTGCGCGAGAATAGAGCAATAATCGTGCTCCAAATCTGCTGATGCACGCAAGATCGGCACAATCGTTGTGGTTTTGCCGCTGTCCGCCTAGACTTCTTCCTGCACTGCAGCAGGAACGTTGATTTTGGCCGACGCCAACCAGAAATTTGTCGTGGTTCCCCGTGCCGGCCCCACCAAGGTGCCGGCCGCGCAGCGCATGGGCGATTTCGGCGAGATCTATGCGGCCTATCAGGCGGCCGCAGCCCAGGGGCAGTCCAGCCGCTGCGCCCAGTGCGGCGTGCCCTTCTGCCAGACCGGCTGTCCGCTGGAGAACAACATTCCCGACTGGCTGCGCCTTGCCGCCGAAGGGCGGGAGGAGGAGGCCTGGTCCCTGGCCGAAGCCACCAGCACCATGCCCGAGATCTGCGGCCGGATCTGTCCGCAGGACCGGCTGTGTGAAGGGGCCTGCACGCTTGAGCAGGCCGGTTGGGAAACCGTCACCATCGGCTCGGTCGAGAAATACCTCGGCGATCTGGCGTTCGATAACGGCTGGGTCACGCCGGTGCGGCCGCTTGTCGAGCGCGGCCTGTCGGTCGGCATCGTCGGCGCAGGACCGGCCGGTCTGGCAGCCGCCGACCGTCTGCGCAGCGCCGGCTACGGTGTCACCGTCTATGACCGGCACGACCGCGCCGGTGGCCTGCTGACCTACGGCATCCCCGGCTTCAAGCTGGAGAAGCCGGTGGTGCAGCGTCGCATCGACCGGCTGGTCGAGGGCGGAGTCGAATTCCGGCTCGGGGTCGCGATCGGCGTCGATATGGAGTTTGCCGACCTGCGAACGGCCCACGACGCCGTGCTGATCGCCACCGGTGTCTACAAGGCCAAACGCCTGTCGGTGCCGGGCTGCGGCTCGGGTGGGGTCACGGCGGCGCTGGACTATCTGATCGCTTCCAACCGCAAGGGATTGGGCGACGCCGTTCCCGCCTTCGACGACGGTCCGCTCAACGCTGCAGGCAAACGGGTGGTGGTCATCGGCGGCGGCGACACGGCCATGGACTGTGTGCGCACCGCCGTGCGCCAGGGCGCGACCTCGGTCACCTGTCTGTATCGCCGCGACCGCGACAACATGCCCGGCAGCGCCCGCGAGGTGACCAATGCCGAGGAGGAGGGGGTGGTGTTCGAATGGCTGGCCGCGCCGCGGGCCGTGCTCGGGGAAGCCGATGGTGTGACAGGTGTCCGCGCCAATCGCATGGCTCTGGCCATGCAGGGTGCCGACGGCCGCTGGAGCGTCGAACCCGTGCCCGGCGGCGAGTTCGACGTGGCCGCCGACATGGTCATCGAGGCCCTCGGCTTCGACGCCGAGGATATTCCCGCCGGTTTCGCCACCTCCGATCTGGCGGTGACCGACTGGGGCACCGTCTGGACTGCGGGTGCGACCGGGGCGACGACGCTGGAGGGCGTGTTCGCCGCGGGTGACATCGTACGCGGCGCGTCGCTGGTGGTCTGGGCCGTGCGTGACGGTCAGGATGCCGCGGCGGAAATCGACACATGGCTGACCAGCCGGGAGCAGGCTGCGGCATGACCTTTGACCCCCAACACTATCTGGCCCAGCGTCAACGATTGATCGACGCCCAGGCCTATGATCCGGCGTCCGAGCGCGACGCCTGCGGGGTCGGTCTGATCGCCGCCATCGACGGCCAGCCGCGCCGCGAAGTGGTCGAACTGGCGCTGAAGGCGCTGAAGGCTGTCTGGCACCGGGGCGCGGTCGACGCCGACGGCAAGTCGGGCGACGGAGCGGGGATCCTGATCGGCCTGCCGCGCGCCTTTTTCGAGCAACAGGTGCGCGATGCCGGCCAGACGCCGCGGCCGGGTCCGCTGGTCGTCGGCATGGTCTTCCTGCCGCGCATCGATCTGGGGGCCCAGGAACGTGCCCGCACCATCGTCGAGAGCGAGGTGCTGGCGGCCGGCTTCTATCTGTACGGCTGGCGTCAGGTGCCGCACCGGGCCGAGGTGTTGGGCGAACGCGCCGCCGCGACCCGGCCCGAGATCGAACAGATCATGGTCAGCCCGCCCGAAGGACTGGACGGGGAAGAACTGGAACGCGCCCTCTACATCCTGCGGCGGCGCATCGAAACGCGCGCCCAGGCCCGCAACCTGCCCGACTTCTACATCTGCTCGCTGTCGGCGCGGTCGGTCATCTACAAGGGCATGATGCTGGCCGAGGCGCTGGGCGATTTCTATACCGACCTGACCGACCCCCGGGTCGAGGCCAATGTCGCCCTGTTCCACCAGCGCTATTCGACCAACACCTTCCCCGAATGGCGACTGGCCCAGCCGTTCCGCATGCTGGCCCACAACGGCGAGATCAACACCCTGCGCGGCAATGCCAACTGGATGCGCAGCCATGAGATCGGCATGACGGCCGAGGCCTTCGGGGCCGACGACGCCACGGTCAAGCCGGTGATCCAGTCCAGTGGTTCGGACTCGGCCGCGCTCGACAATGTCTTCGAGGTGCTGGTGCGCGCCGGACGACCGGCCCCGATGGTCAAGGCCCTGCTGATGCCCGAGGCTCCGGTTGAGGGCGTGATCTCCGACGATCACCGCGCCCTCTACGCCTATTGCAATGCGGTGATGGAGCCGTGGGACGGACCCGCCGCCATCTGCGCCACCGACGGCCGCTGGGTCGTGGCCGGCAAGGACCGCAACGGCCTGCGCCCGCTGCGCGCAGCCGAGACCGTCGACGGCCTGCTGATCTGCGGGTCAGAGGTCGGCATGGCCGGTATCGAGGACGAACGGATCGCCCGCCGGGTCTATATCGGCCCCGGGCGGATGATCTCGATCGATCTCGAGGCGGGCCGATTCTATGACGAGGCCCAGACCATCGACCGGCTGGCGGCGGCCTTGCCGTATCGCGACTGGCTGTCGAACATGGTCCAGCTGGATCCGCTGGTCGGCCCCGGTGACGAGCCGCGCCGTCTGACCGGCGAGGCCCTGACCCGCTTCCAGGCCGCCGTCGGCTGGACCCGGGAAGACATCGACACCGTGCTCGACCCGATGGCGGGTCTGGGCAAGGAGGCCGTGGCCTCGATGGGCGACGACACGCCCCCGGCCGTGCTGTCGACCCACGATCGGCCGTTCAGCCACTATTTCCGCCAGGCCTTTGCCCAGGTCACCAATCCGCCGATCGATCCGCTGCGCGAGACCGGGGCGATGAGCCTGCGCACCCGGTTCAAGAACCTCGGCAACATCCTGGCCCAGGACGAAACCCAGACCCGCGTCTTCGTGCTGGACAGTCCGGTTCTGACCACCGGCATGTACGAGCGGATGCTCGATGTCGTCGGGGCCGGGGCCACCACCGAGATCGACTGTACCTTCACCGCCCCGGCGACCGATGCCGCGCCGGGCCAGACGCTGGGCGCGGCGCTGGACCGAATTCGCGACGAGGCTGTGGCCGCCGTTCGCAGTGGGGCCGCCCTGATCGTGCTGACCGACGCCGCAGCCGGTCCGGGACAGCCGTTGATTCCGATGATCCTGGCCACGGCGGCGGTGCATTCGCGACTGGTCGACGCGGGGCTGCGCGCGGTCGCCTCCATCGTCGTGCGCTCGGCCGAGGCCATCGACGCCCATGGGTTCGCGGTTCTGGTCGGCTGCGGGGCCACCGCCGTCAACGCGTGGCTGGCGCAGGAAAGCTTCCTCGAACGTCTGGATACCGGCCGCTATCCCGGCCTGTCACTGCGCGAGGCCTGTCTGAACCACAAGGCGGCGACCGAGGCCGGGCTGATGAAGATTCTGGCCAAGAAGGGCATCTCGGTCATTTCCGCCTATCGCGGGGCCTATGAGTTCGAGGCCCTGGGCTTGTCGCGGGCGCTGGCCGCCGAATTCTTCCCCGGCATGACCTCGCGGATTTCCGGTGTCGGCCTGGCCGGGATCGAGGCCCAGGCCGTGCGCAAGACGGCCCGGGGCTTTGCCGCGCCGGCCCCACGGCTGCGCATCGGTGGCTCACATCGCATCCGGGCCGGAGAGGAGACCCACGGCTGGGACGCCGAACAGATTCACCGGCTGCAGGACGCCACCACGCGTGGCGACTACAAGCGCTACAAATCCTACAGCCGCCGCACGCGCGAGATCCCCTCGACCGCCCTGCGTGATCTGCTGGATTTCCGCGAGGCCACGCCGATCCCGATGGAGGCGGTCGAGAGCGTCAATGAGCTGCGCAAACGCTTCCTGACGCCGGGCATGTCGCTGGGGGCCCTGTCGCCCGAGGCGCACGAGACCCTCAACATCGCCATGAACCGCATCGG
Source organism: uncultured Brevundimonas sp. (assembly GCF_963977465.1). Lineage (GTDB taxonomy): Bacteria > Pseudomonadota > Alphaproteobacteria > Caulobacterales > Caulobacteraceae > Brevundimonas. The sequence continues at coordinate 108,090 of NZ_CAXBOQ010000002.1, forward strand.
GGCCCGTTCGGTCTCCGGCGAGGGTGGTGAGGACCCGGAGCGCTACCAGGCCCGTCCGAACGGCGACAATCCCAACAGCGCCGTCAAACAGATCGCCTCGGGCCGGTTCGGCGTTACTGCCGAATATCTGAACCAGTGCCGCGAGATCGAGATCAAGGTGGCCCAGGGAGCCAAGCCGGGTGAGGGCGGTCAGCTGCCCGCCTTCAAGGTCACCGAGTTCATCGCCCGGATGCGCCACTCGACGCCCGGCGTGGCCCTGATCTCGCCGCCGCCGCACCACGACGTCTATTCGATCGAGGACCTGGCCCAGCTGATCTACGACCTGAAGCAGATCAATCCGGATGCCCGGGTAACGGTCAAGCTGGTCTCGTCGTCCGGCATCGGTGCCGTGGCGGCGGGGGTGGCCAAGGCCAAGGCCGACGTCATCCTGATTTCCGGCCACAACGGCGGCACCGGAGCCTCCGCCCTGGGCTCGATCAAACACGCCGGCATGCCGTGGGAGACCGGCCTGTCCGAGGCCCATCAGGTGCTCAGCCTCAACGGCCTGCGCGGCCATGTGCGGCTGCGCACCGACGGCGGCATCCGCACCGGCCGCGACGTGGTCATCGGGGCCCTGCTGGGGGCCGAGGAGTTCGGCATCGGCACCGCCAGCCTCGTCGCTGTAGGCTGTCTGATGGTGCGCCAGTGCCATTCCAACACCTGCCCGGTCGGGGTCTGCGTCCAGGACGAACGGCTGCGGGCCCTGTTCACCGGCACGGCCGAGAAGGTCGTCAATCTGTTCAGCTTCATCGCCGAGGAAACACGCGAGATTCTCGCCTCCCTCGGTCTGCGTTCGCTCGACGAGGCCGTCGGCCGCACTGATCTGCTGCGTCAGGTTTCGCGCGGTGGAGCCCATCTCGACGACCTCGACCTCAATCCCCTGCTGGTGCGGGTCGGCGAGGCCGGCAACGGCCGTCCGGCCGAGGCCCCGCGCAATGCCGTGGCCGACTCGCTCGACGCGCGGATCGCTCTCGACGCCGCCCCGTTCCTCGAGCGCCGCGAGAAGATGCAGCTGACCTATGCGGTGCGGAACACCCAGCGGGCCATCGGCACGCGGATGTCGTCCCACATCGTGCGCCGTTTCGGCGACAGCCTGCCCGAGGGGCTGCTGACCCTGAATCTGCGCGGGGCAGCGGGCCAGTCGCTGGCCGCCTGGGGCATGAAGGGGCTGCGCATAGAGCTGGACGGCGAAGCCAATGACTATGTCGGCAAGGGCCTGTCCGGGGCTACTATCGTCGTGCGTCCGCCGGCCTGGGTCGAGGGCGAGCCCCTGATCGGCAACACCTGCCTGTACGGTGGCACCTCGGGCAACCTGTTCGCGGCCGGGGCGGCGGGTGAACGCTTCGCCGTGCGCAACTCGGGTGTCACGGCGGTGGTCGAGGGCTGCGGCGCGCATGGCTGCGAATATATGACCGGCGGAACGGTGGTGGTGCTGGGCGCGATCGGCTGGAATTTCGGGGCCGGTATGTCGGGCGGCGAGGCCTTTGTGTTGCACGCCGACATCGCGATCGACGCCCGCCTGAACGGTGACTCAGTCGAGGCCGGCCCGGTCGTCGGCGCGGCTGCGGCTCGTCTGCGCTCCCTCGTTGAAGCCCACGCGGAGGCGACCGGCTCCCCCCTGGCCCGCCGCCTGCTCGAGAACTGGTTCCATTCCATGTTGCAGTTCTCCCTCATCTCCCCCCGCCAGCCCGAGGCCATGGCCGAGCAGAAACGCGCCTGATCCCGCTGACAAATCATCACGGTGCCGGGGATTAAACCAAACTGGAAGAATGCCTGTAAGGTAGGGTAGGGAACATCGCGCCGGGCACGACCCCGACGCGGACGCGTAGCAGTGAGGCAGGCGCAATGTCGTATGGAGCGGGAACGACGGATCTGGAGCCAGGGCCCACGGCCCGGTGCACGGAGCCTGAATTGTCTGGCGATCATCCACTGCTGCTGACCCCACGCCAGGAAGAGTGCCTGCGCCTTTCGGCGAATATGACCGACAAGGAGATCGCGCGGGTTCTCGGTATTTCGCCCAAGACCGTCAGCCTGCACATCTCGGAATCGATGCGCCGCCTGGGTGTCAGCTCCCGTCGGGCGGCCCGGGTTAAACTAGGGGAAAATCCCCTATGGGTATCGCCCCCGATAGCGACCCCGGCGGCATCCGGTTCAGTTGATCCGGTCGGTGCCGGAGTCGTTCCGGATCACCCTCCGGGCTTTTACCGGCCGCCCCCGTCGGGCGGAGTAAACACGTCGGCCATCATCGGGGCCTTCGCTGTTCTGGGAGCCCTGGTGGTCCTGATCTTCCTCCTGCTGTTCGGCTACCGCCTGCTTTAGGCGCCCGATCATCCGACCTGGATTTATAGCCGGACTCGTCCGGCGTGGGAGGCCGGAACCATGGATCGAAATCAGTTCGGAAGTGATCTTGCCGAGCGTCTTCAAACGGCGGAGCGCGCCGTTGATCTCGCCGTCGCCGCCTTGTGTGATCTGGGCGCGTTGATGGCCCGGGGGCGGATTGAACACGGCATCAGCGCTGTGGTCGGTCAGGAGGCCCTGGCCGACGTTACCGCGGCGATGCCGCTCATCACAGGTGTCAGGGACCGGCTCGTCCAGGCACACCGGAAGCTGGCGCGTGACGCCCGGGTCATGCGGATAGACAGGGTTAGCGGTTTCGGCGGGCCGGAGGAGAAGCCACCACCGGGTGAAACGGATCTGCCGCTTCTTCCTCAACGGCTCCGCCGGGTCGCTTGACGGAGATGTTCCGTGAGCCGACCACATTCACATGACGCTGGACGCCTTGCTCGACGCATTCATCCTGATCAAGACGCCCGCCCAGGCGCACGTTTGGCTGACGACCATGATCGTTGCTGGACTGGCCTGCTGGCGTGGGGACCGTCCCGAACGCATTGCGGTCCCGCTGGTCCTGCTCAACTGGGTGGTCACCGGCCTCGTCGACCAGATCTTCTGGCGCGGGGAAACCTGGGGCGTCGTGCTGATCGACGGACTCTTGTTCGCTGGCCTCTATTTCCTGGCGCTGCGCTATCCGCGTTGGTGGATTCACGGCGCGGCGGCCTTCGCCCTGCTGACGTTTCTCTCTCATTTCGCCGCAATGCTCGATTCTTCGATCGTGCGGTGGGCCAACGTAACCCTGCGCTATGTGACCAGTTACGGCCTTCTGCTGGCGCTCGCTGCCGGAGCCATCGAGGCTCCGTGGGCGAGACGCTACGAAGCCTGGCGGTCGCGGGTTCTTGCCTGAACCCCGACACCTTCCGACCCTGCAATTCCTCAACCTGGTCCGGTCTCAGACCGGCTGACCGCGGAGCGTCCCCATGCCGTCGATGAGCTTTGAATCTGCCTCGCGCCTGTGGCTTGACCTGGCCGATGCAACCGACCCCGGGTTCGACACTGGCGATGATGCCTATTTCCGCGCGGAGCAACTGATCCTCGGACATCGCCCGCGCAATGATCAGGAGGCCGTCCTTGTTGCCGAGGTTCTGGCCGAGAGCATCGCGGGCGGTGAGCGGTCGGATGGCCGCGACATCCTCGCCGCACGTAACCTGCAGCTCTGGATCGGCCGCAGTCTGACCGGCGAGGTCGTGCCGACCGCCGCCCGTACCCTGGCCCGCGTCGCCGCCCGGGTCGCCGCCTGATCCATCCGGACATCGGTATGCTGTCGGTTAGAGTGAGAAAGAATATGCCTCAATGGGCGCGGTTTGGGTTCCGCGCGGCATAAATCATCTAATGCTGGTTGTGCAGCGCGGCAATGTCTGTTTAGGTGGGTCACCACACAGGACTCGTGACTTGACCGACTTTGTTCGCAACGCTGACCGCAGGACCGCCCCCCGGGCGATCGCCCTGCCGCGCGTTGACATCGCGGTTCTGACCCTGAACACCATTACCCTCGGCCTTATTCTTGTACTGCTCACCGGAGCGGTGTGGCTGAACGCGACCTGACCCCAGACAACATTCTGGATCGCTCGCAGCCCCCGCTCCCGAAAGGAAGCGGGGTTTTTTGTGCGTGCGGTCCGGATTTTCCCGGAACCGACGACCCCAATGACGCAAGATTTCACCCCGACCCAAACGCGGCCCGACTGGCGGAGCCATGCCGTCACGCGCGGTCCCAGCCGGGCCGCAGCGCGCAGCTATCTGCGCGCCGCAGGCATGGCCGACGCCGATTTTGACAAGCCGATGATCGGCATCGTCAACACCTGGTCGACGGTCACCCCGTGCAACATGCATCTGGACCGGCTGGCCGTGGATGTGCGCGCCGGCATCATCGCTGCGGGCGGCTATCCGGTCGATTTCAACACCATCGTCGTCACCGACGGTATCTCAATGGGCACCAAGGGGATGAAGGCCTCCCTGATCAGTCGCGAGGTCATCGCCGACTCGATCGAGCTGGCGATCGAGGGTCACCAGCTGGACGGCGTCATCTGCATCGTCGGCTGCGACAAGACCATCCCGGCGGCGGCCATGGCCCTGGCCCGGATGGATATCCCCGGTCTGGTCTACTACGGCGGCACCATCCTGCCGGGCCGGATCGGCGAGCGCGAGTTCTCGATCCAGGAGGTGTTCGAGGCCATCGGGGCGCACGCCGCCGGGGCCCTGGACGACGCCGGTCTGAAGGCGGTCGAGACCGCTGCCTGTCCCGGAGCCGGGGCCTGCGGCGGCCAGTTCACCGCCAACACCATGGCCATGGCCCTGTCGGCCATGGGCCTGTCGCCGATGGGCGCGAACGACGTCCCTGCCGTCGATCCCGGCAAGGCGGCCGAGGGCGAGCGTTGTGGCCGGCTGGTGGTCGAGCGCGTCTTCGCCGGCGACCATGCGCGCAAATACATCACGCGTCGTTCGCTGCAGAACGCCGCCGCCGCCGTTTCCGCCAGCGGGGGTTCGACCAATGCCGTGCTGCACCTGACCGCAATTGCCGCCGAGGCCGGTGTCTCCTTCGGGGTCGAGGACTGCAACACGGCGTGTGAGATCACGCCGGTCATCTGTGATCTGAAGCCGGGGGGGCGGTTTCTGGCCAGCCATCTGTATGCGGCCGGGGGGACCCGTCTGGTGACGCAGCGTCTGGCGGCGGCCGGCAAGATCCACAACACCCCGACCGTCAGCGGCCGCAGCCTGTTCGCCGAGGCCGCCGAGGCCGAGGAGACGCCGCAGCAGCAGGTGGTCGCCACGGTCGCCGCGCCGATCAGTCCGCGCGGTTCCTATGCCGTCATCTATGGCGACATCGCCCCCGACGGCGCGGTCATCAAGCTAACCGGCCATGCCGTCGATCGCTTCGAGGGCCCCGCCTGCGTGTTCGACTCCGAAGAGGACGCCTTCCACGCGGTCCAGGACGGGTCGGTCGGCGAGGGCGATGTCATCGTCATCCGCTACGAAGGCCCGCGCGGCGGTCCCGGCATGCGCGAAATGCTGCAGGTCACCGCTGCCTTGAAAGGCCGCGGCATCAACAACGTCGCCCTGATCACCGACGGTCGCTTCTCCGGAGCCAGCTACGGCTTCGTCGTCGGCCATGTGTCGCCCGAGGCCGCCGTCGGCGGTCCCATCGCGCTGGTGCGCGATGGCGACCGGATCACGGTTGACGTCACCAACCGCCGGATCGACGTCAGCGCCGATCTGGAGGTCCGCCGGGCGGGCTTCGCCCCCAACCGTGCCCGCCCGGCACACGGCGTCTTCGCCAAATACGCCGCCTCGGTCGCCTCGGCCGCCCAGGGGGCCGTCACCATTCCCAATCCGCCGCCGGCCCAGACCCGGGACACCCCGGTGCCGGTCGACAGCAAAGCCCATGAGGACGCCTGACATGCAGATCTATACGAACGCCGACATCCGCCCCGGAGCCATCGCCGGCCAGCGCATCGCCGTCATCGGCTACGGCTCCCAGGGCCGCGCCCATGCCCAGAACCTGAAGGACAGCGGTCACGACGTGGTCGCCGGGGTTCGGCACGGCGGCGAGGGCTGGAAGAACGCCACCGCCGACGGCATCGCCACGGCCGAGCCGGCTGAGGCGGTCAAGGGCACCGACATCATCGCCATCCTGACGCCGGACATGGCCCAGGCCGACATCTATCGCGACGTCATCGCCCCGAACGCCAAGCCGGGTTCGGCCATCCTGTTCGCCCACGGATTCTCGATCCTGTACGACCGCGTCACCCCGCGCGAGGACATGGACGTCATCCTGGTCGCCCCCAAGGGCCCGGGGGATCTGGTGCGGCGTGAGTTCGCCCGCGGTCGTGGTGTTCCGGCCCTGTTCGCCATCGGCCAGGACGCCACCGGCAAGGCGCGCGACCGGGCCATGGGCTATGCGAAAGGCATCGGCGGCGCGACCGGGGGCCTGCTGGAAACCAGCTTCAGGGAAGAGACCGAGACCGACCTGTTCGGCGAACAGGCGGTGCTGTGCGGCGGGGCCAAGGAGCTGGTCATGGGCGGGTTCACCACTCTGGTCGAGGCCGGCTACCAGCCCGAGATCGCCTATTTCGAATGCCTGCACGAGCTGAAGCTGATCGTCGACCTGTTCTACGAAGGCGGCATCACCAAGATGAATGAGTTCATCTCCGAGACCGCCAAATGGGGTTCGGTCGCTTCGGGTCCGCGCGTGATCAACGACGAGACCCGCGCCCGGATGAGGGAGGTTTTGGGTGAGATCCAGTCGGGTCAGTTCGCCCGCGAATGGATCGCCGAGAACGAGGCCGGCAAGACCACCTATGACGCCCTGGTCAAGGCCGACAGTGACCATCCCATCGAGATCGTCGGAGCCGGCCTGCGCGAGCGCATGGCCTGGCTGCACGTCCCCAAGGCCGCGGAAGCGGCCTGACCAGAAAGCTGACCGGACCAAGATGATGAGCGCCGCCGCGCCCGCCCTGCACACTGCACCGACCCCCGCTCCCCGCAGCGGGGCGCAGTTGCTCGTCTCCACCCTGGAGCGGCTGGGGGTCGATGTGGTGTTCGGCTATCCGGGCGGAGCCATCATGCCGGTCTATGACGCCCTGACCGGCTCGTCGCTGAAGCATATCCTGGTCCGTCACGAACAGGGGGCGGCCTTCGCCGCCGACGCCTGGGCCCGGGTCACCGGCCGGCCCGGCGTCTGCCTGGCGACATCGGGACCGGGGGCCACCAATCTGGTCACCGGCATCGCCAACGCCATGATGGATTCGGTGCCGCTGGTCTGTATCACCGGCAATGTCTCGACCGCGGTCATGGGCACCGACGCCTTTCAGGAAATCGACATCCTGGGCGTCACCCTGCCGATCGTGAAACACAGTTGGGTCGTCCGCGATCCAGCCGACATTCCGGCCGTAATCGAGGAAGCCTTCCACATCGCCCGTTCGGGTCGTCCGGGGCCGGTGCTGGTCGACCTGCCCAAGGATATCCAGGTCGGTCTGACCTCGGATGACTTCGGCTTCAACATGCCCAACGCGGTCACCCCGCTGGATCACGGGGCCATCGCCGACGCCGAGGCCATGATCCGCGCCGCCGAGCGGCCGCTGATCTACATCGGCGGCGGCGTGAAGATCGCCGGAGCGGTCGAGGCCCTGCGCGATTTCGCCGACCATAGCGGCATCCCGTCGGTCTCGACCCTGAACGCCCTGGGATCGGTGCGTACCGACGCGCCCGGGTTTCTGGGCATGCTGGGCATGCACGGCACCCGCGCCGCCAATGAGGCGGTTCAGGACAGCGACCTGCTGATCGTGCTGGGCGCGCGCTTCGACGACCGGGCCACCGGCAAGCTGACCGAATTCGCGCCCCATGCCCGGGTCGTTCATTTCGACATCGACCCGGCCGAGGTCGGTAAGCTGCGCCCGGCCCAGGTCGTCGTCATCGGCCCGATGCGCGAGGGCATTGAGGTCCTGGCCGCGCGCATGGCCACGGCCCCGCTGACTATCGATCCCTGGGTGATCCGCTGTGCCTCCAGCGCGCGCCGTCACGCCTTCCGCTACGATGCGCCGGGCGAGGGGGTTTATGCGCCCGCCCTGCTGAACGAACTGTCGCTGGCCGCCGGTGACGATTTCATCGCCGCCTGCGACGTCGGCCAGCACCAGATGTGGGTGGCCCAGCACTGCGCCTTTTCGCGGCCGCAGGCGCATCTGAGCTCGGGCGGTCTGGGGGCGATGGGCTACGGCCTGCCCGCCGGACTGGGAGCCAAGATGGCCAACCCCGGGGCGCATGTCGTCACCGTCTCCGGCGACGGCAGCTTCATGATGAACATCCAGGAGCTGGCGACCCTGCGGCGCTACGGCATCGCCCTGAAGATCGTGCTGCTGGACAACAGCTCGCTGGGTCTGGTGCGCCAATGGCAGGAGCTGTTCTTTAACGAGAACTATTCCGAGGTCGACCTGTCCGACAATCCGGACTTCGTCGCCGTGGCCCAGGCCTTCGGTATCGAGGCCTTCCGGATTGACCGACGCGAGGACGTCTCCGCCGGCATTCAACGCCTGCTGGCCGCGCCCGGTCCCTGCCTCGCCCACGTCCTGATCGACCCCAAGGCCAACGTCTGGCCGCTCGTGCCGCCCGGCCGGAACAACGCCGAGATGATGCACGGCACGATGAATTTTGAAGGTGAAATCTGATGACCGACACCCTGCATATCCAGATCGACCACGCCGAGGGTTCGCTGCAGCGTCTGATCGGACTCATCGAGCGTCGCGGCTTCCATATCGACGGCATGACCCTGGCCGGCGAGGGGGCCATGCGCCACCTGCAGCTGCAGGTCCGGGGCCGGGATTCCGGCCGCTGTATCGAGATCCTGGGCCGACAGATCGACCGCATGATCGGGGCCACCCGGATGGCCTCGTCCTGTGCCGTGCAGGCCTTCCAGACCGAGGTGGCGGCATGACCGACGTCTCTGAACCCGCCGTAGCGGGCCGCGCTGCCGATCGCGTCATCGTCTTCGACACCACGATGCGCGACGGCGAACAGGCCCCGGGCTTTTCCATGACGGCCGATGACAAGGTGCGGCTGGGCCATGTGCTGGCGGCCCTGAAGGTCGATGTGGTCGAGGCTGGCTTCGCCGCCGCCTCGCCGGGCGACGAGGAGGCGGTGCGTCGCGTCGTCGGCGAGGTCGAGGGACCAACCTTCTGCTCGCTGGCCCGCTCGTCCGAGTCCGACATCGACGCCGCATGGCGGGCGCTGCGTGGTGCGCCCAGGCGCCGCTGTCATGTGTTTCTGGGCACCAGCCCGATCCACCGCTCGGCCAAGCTGCGCATGAGCACGGACGAGGTTCTGGCCGCCGCGGTTGGTGCCGTCGCCTATGCCCGCAGCCGTTTCGACGACGTCGAATTCTCGGCTGAGGACGCCTTCCGCACCGAACCGGCCTTTCTGGCCGAGGTGCTGGCGGCGGCGGCCGAGGCCGGGGCCGGGACCCTGAACGTGCCCGACACCGTCGGCTATGCCACGCCGGGCGAGGTGACCACGCGCTTCGCCGATCTGATTGCTGCCCTGCACCCGCGCTTTCCGGACGTGGTCTTTTCGGCCCACTGCCATGACGACCTGGGACTGGCCGTGGCCAACACCCTGTCAGCGATCGAGGCCGGGGCGCGCCAGTTTGAAGGGGCGATCAACGGCATCGGCGAACGCGCCGGCAATGCCTCGGTCGAGGAGGTGGTCATGGCCCTGCGCACCCGCGCCGACCATTTCCGCGTCACCACAGGGGTCGACGCGACGCAGCTGGTTCGCACCAGCCGCCTGCTGAGCGAGGTCACCCACACGCCGGTGGTCCGCAACAAGGCGATCGTCGGCATCAATGCCTTCGCCCACGAGGCCGGCATCCACCAGCACGGCATGATGGCCGACGCCCGCACCTACGAAATCATGCGGCCCGAGGACGTCGGCTTCGAGGGCAGTTTCTTCGTGCTGGGCAAGCATTCCGGCCGCCACGCCCTGGCCAAGCGCGCCGAGGTTTTGGGCCATCCGCTGATCGGCCTCCACCTGGCCGGGGCCTTCGCCGCCTTCAAGAGCCGCGCCGATCAGATCGGCGAGATCAACGACCAGGAATTACTGGCCATCGTCGAGGCTTCGCGCCCCGCCACCCCACATGAGGACCGTGCCTATGCCGCCGCTGGCTGAGAGTATCTGGATCAACGGCGAACTGACGCCCTGGGCCGACGCGAAGATCCACGTGATGAGCCATGCCCTGCACTACGGCACTTCGGTGTTTGAGGGAATCCGCGTCTATGACACGCCGGACGGCCCGCGCGCCTTCCGCCTGACCGACCACATCCGCCGCCTGTTCGACAGCGCCCGGATGTATCATTTCCCGCTGCCGTTCACCGAGGCCGAGCTGATCGCGGCCTGCAAGACGGTGGTGCGCGAGAACGGCCTGCAGAGTGCCTATCTGCGGCCCATCGCCTTTCTCGGGGCCTGCGGCATGGGGGTGACCCCGGGGCCGGAGGCGATGAATGTCGACGTCGCCATCGCCGCCTTTCCCTGGGGGGCCTATCTGGGCGAGGACGCGCTGCAGAACGGCGTCGACGCCTGTGTGTCCAGCTGGGCCCGTATCGCCCCCAATACCGTGCCGTCCGGGGCGAAGGCGGGCGGCAACTATCTGTCCAGCTATCTGATCGGCCGCGAGGCCCGCACCAACGGCTTCGGCGAAGGCATCGCCCTGGGCACTGACGGTCGCCTGTCCGAAGGGGCCGGCGAGAACCTGTTCATCGTCAAGGACGGACGCATCCTGACCCCGTCGGCGGCCTCGTCCATCCTGATGGGCATCACCCGCGACACCGTGCTGAAACTGGCCCGGGCCGAGGGCATCGAGGTGGTCGAGCAGACCCTGCCGCGCGAGGCCCTGTATGTCGCCGACGAGGTCTTCATGACCGGCACGGCGGCCGAGATCACCCCGGTGCGTTCGATCGACGGCATCGCCACCCGGTCCAACGGCCCCGGCCCCGTCACGCGCAGTCTGAACGCCGCCTTCCGGGGTCTGTTCACCGGGGCGACGCCCGACCGCTTCGGCTGGCTGGAAAGCATCGCTGCTCCCGCACCGGCAGCTAGGGAGTGCCAGCATGAGCCGGCCTGAAACCCTGTTCGACAAGGTCTGGAACCGCCACGTCGTCGTGGCCGAGACCGCCGACACCCCCGGCGTCATGTATGTCGACCTGCATCTGGTCCATGAGGTCACCAGCCCCCAGGCCTTCAGCGACATCGAGGCCCGGGGTCTGAGCGTGCGCCGTCCGGACCGGACGTTCGCCACCCTCGACCATTCGACGCCGACCCTGCCGGCCGGGGCCGACGGGGCCCGCCCCTATGTGACGGCCGAGGCCGAGGCCCAGGTCCACCGGCTGGAACAGAACTGCGCCCGCCACGGCATCGTCCTGGCCGGTTGGGGCAGTGAGGACCGCGGCGTCGTCCATGTGATGGGCCCGGAACTGGGCCTGACCCAGCCGGGCATGACCGTGGTCTGTGGCGACAGCCACACCGCCACCCACGGGGCCTTCGGGGCGCTGGCCTTCGGCATCGGCACCTCCGAAGTCGGCCATGTGCTGGCGACCCAGTGCCTGATGCAACGCAAGCCGAAGGCCCTGCGGGTCACCGTCGATGGCAGGCTGCAGCCCGGGGTCTCGGGCAAGGACGTGGCCCTGGCCGTGATCGCCGCCCTCGGTTTCGGCGGGGGAACCGGCTTTGTCATCGAATACGCCGGCGAGGCGGTGCGCGCCCTCGACATGGAAGGGCGGATGACCCTGTGCAACATGTCGATCGAGGCCGGTGCCCGGGCCGGAATGATCGCCCCCGACGCCACCACGATCGCCTGGCTGCGCGGGCGTCGTCATGTGCCGCAGGGTGCAGCCTATGAGGCGGCCGCCGCCGATTGGCTGACGTTGGTCAGCGACCCCGGCGCGGTGTTCGACAAGGAGGTCCGGCTGGACGGTGCGACCATCACCCCGATGGCCACCTGGGGCACCACCCCCGACGCCGGGTCGCCGATCGGATCGCCCGTGCCGCAGCCCGGCTCGGACAGCGACCGCAAGGCCCTGGCCTATATGGGCTTCACCGCCGGCGAGACGACCACGACCCAGCCGGTCGATGTGGTCTTTATCGGCAGTTGCACCAACGGCCGCCTGCCCGACCTGCGCGCCGCCGCCGAGGTCCTGCGCGGCCGCAAGCTCAGCCCGGGCGTCCGCATGCTGGTGGTGCCCGGCTCCGAGGCGGTGCGTCGCGACGCCGAGGCCGAGGGGCTGGACCGGGTCTTCATTGAGGCCGGGGCCGAATGGCGCATCCCGGGCTGTTCGATGTGCATCGCCATGAACGGCGACGTTGTCGGTCCGGGCCAGCTGGCGGTCTCGACCTCGAATCGCAATTTCGAGGGCCGTCAGGGCAAGGGGGCGCGCACCATTCTCGCCAGTCCGGCCACGGCCGCAGCCAGCGCCGTCGCCGGGGTTCTGACCGACCCGCGTGTTTATCTGCAGGAGACCGTCTTCAAGCAGGAGGGCAGCGCGCGCGCGCCGTCAGGAGCCGAACATGTCTGATCCGTTCAAGGTCCTGACCTCGCGCACCCTGGTGCTCAGCCAGACCAATATCGACACCGACCAGATCATCCCCGCGCGCTTCCTGACCACCACGTCGCGCGAAGGTTTGGGCGTTCATGCCTTCCACGACTGGCGCTATGAGTCCGACGGCACGCCGCGGCCCGAAGCAGTGCTCAACCGTATCGATCCGGCCGAGCAGCGCATCCTCGTCGCCGGGGCCAATTTCGGTTGCGGCTCGTCGCGCGAACATGCGCCCTGGGCCCTGCTGGACTATGGCTTTCGCGCGGTGATCTCGACCGGAATCGCCGACATCTTCACGTCAAACGCCCTGAAGAACGGCCTGCTGCCGGTCGAGGTCGATGCCGCCACCTGGGACGATCTGGCCGCCAATCCGGACCAGCCCGTGACCCTCGATCTCGAAGCCGGCGAACTGCGGCGCGGCAACCACGCGGCCGTGCCCTTCACCGTCGAACCCTTCGCCCGCCAGTGCCTGTTGGACGGCGTCGACCCCCTCGGCTGGCTGCAGAAACACCTGCCCGCCATCGAAGCCTTTGAATCCCACGCCGTATCGGAACCCGTCGCATGACCCCCTCCAGCCATTTCAACATCGTCGTCCTGCCCGGTGACGGTGTCGGTCCCGAAGTCACCGCCGCGGCGGTCGAGGTCCTGACCGTGATCGGTGACTTCTACGGCCACACCTTCAGCTTCGCCGAGCACCTGATCGGCGGGGCGGCCATCGACGCCACCGGCGATCCCCTGCCCGAAGCAACCCGCGCCGCCTGCATCGCCTCAGACGCCGTACTGCTAGGGGCCGTCGGCGGTCCGCAGTGGGACGGCGGTAAACGACGGCCGGAGGAGGGGCTGCTGGGCCTGCGCAAGGCCATGGGCCTGTACGCCAACCTGCGCCCGCTGCAGGTCTCGCCGGTCATGGCCCACCGCTCGCCGCTGAAGCGCGAGATCGTCGAGGGCGTCGATCTGATTGTGTTCCGCGAACTGACCGGCGGCATCTATTTCGGCGAAAAGACCCGCACCGACACCATGGCCTCGGACCTGTGTATCTACAGCGTCGGCGAGATCGAGCGCGTCGCCCGGGCCGCCTTCCGCACGGCGCTGCAGCGGCGCGGCAAGGTCACCTCGGTCGACAAGGCCAATGTGATGGAGACCGGCCGCCTCTGGCGCGAGGTCGTCACCCGCATCCATGCCGAGGAATTCCCCCAGGTCGAGCTGGAGCACGCGCTGGTCGATTCCATGGCCATGCATCTGATCCGCAAGCCGCGCGACTACGATGTCATCCTGACCGAGAACATGTTCGGCGACATCCTGTCGGACGAGATCTCTGTGCTGGGCGGCTCGATCGGCCTGCTGCCGTCGGCCTCGCTGGGCGCGGGTGGCCCCGGCCTGTTCGAGCCGATCCACGGCTCGGCCCCCGACATCGCCGGTCAGGATCTGGCCAATCCGGTCGGCATGGTGCTGTCGGCCGCCCTGCTGCTGCGTCACAGCCTGAAGCTGGAGGACGAGGCCGACTCGATCGAGGCAGCGGTGGCGGCGGTGTTGGCGGCGGGGGCGACCACGGCCGACCTGGGCGGTGAACTGGGTACCCGGGCGGCGGCCCGGGCCATCATCGATGCGATCAAGGCCATCCACTGGGCCGCGGCGCATCGTGTGCAGATGCACTGGGCCTAGAGAAAATCGACCGGCGAAGGGTATCAGGTGACAAAAATGACCACATACGGCCGTGTCATGGCTCGGGTCCGGCGTTATTCGTGCGTACGGCCCTTGACGCGCTGCACGCGTCAGGGCCACCGTAGCGGTCTCATTCCGCTACCGGATTCCTGCCCCGTGCCCTTCGCCCCGCTCACCACCAGCGCCGCCATCGCCCGTCCGGGCGCGTGCGGCCGTGTGACCGCCAGCGGCCTCGGTATGACCATCACCACCATGATCACCATGACCACGCCACGGGCGGGGACAGGCTAGCGCGCATTCACTTCAAGCCGCTGAGACCCAACCCCGCCCGGATCCCCGGGCGGGGTTTTTTCTTGTCCCGGCCTCCCTTCCTTCCCCGATCGACCGGACCCCTGCCATGCCCCACCTTTCCGTCCTTGCCCGCCCCGAACCCGTCGCCCTCGCGCCCGAGCCCCGTCCCGTCATGGACGATGTGGTGGTGCTCAAATTCGGCAGCTCGGTGCTGCGCGACCCGACCCGGGCCCCGGCTGTGGCGTCGGAAATCTATCGCCATGTCCGCGCCGGTCGCCGGGTCGTGGCCGTGGTCTCGGCCTTCGCCGGCCAGACCGACCGGCTGCTGGCCGAGGCGCGGGCCCTGGGCCTCGATCACGACAATGGCCTGCTGCCCGCCTATGTCGCCCAGGGCGAGGAGGCCGCCGCCGCCTTCACGGCTATCGCCTGTGACCGGATCGGCGTCGATGCCGTGTCCCTGTCAGTGCGTGAACTGGGCATCCGGGCCTCGGGGCCCAGCCAGCATGCCCATCCGGAAAGTCTCGATACCGCCGCCCTGTTGCGCGCCCTCGATGCCCATCAGGCGGTGATCGTGCCCGGTTTCGGGGCCCTGCTCGACAATGGGCGCACGGCCCTGCTCGGGCGCGGCGGCTCTGACCTGACGGCCCTGTTCGTCGCCGCGGAGCTGGGGCTGGACCATGTTCGCCTGATCAAGGATGTCGACGGTCTCTACGACCGCGACCCGTCCGGTGCGGCGGGGGAGCCGCTGCGCTACAGCCAGGCGTCCTGGGCGGTGGCTCGCGCGGTCGGCGGGGTGCTGGTCCAGCCCGACGCCATCGACATGGGCGAGGAGCGCGGCGTCGAGATCGAGATCGCCGGCCTCGGCGGCGTGCGCCCGACGCGGATCGGTGCCCGTTGCGAAGCGCCGGTCCCGGCCACGGCCCTGCCGCCGTTCCGCATCGCCGTTGCCGGCTGCGGTGTGGTCGGGGCGGGGGTGCTCAGCCGCCTGCTGCCGGACCCGCGCTTCCAGATCACCGGGGTGCTGGTCCGTGATCCGGCGCGGGTTCGCGATGTGCCCGGCGTCGATTTCGCCGCCATCGCCGATCGCTTCACCGCTGACCCGGCGGTCCTGCTCGCGGCTGGTCCGGACATCGTGCTGGAAATCCTGTCCGAGGCTGACGCCGGTCATGCCCTGATCCGGGCGGCACTGGCGCGCGGCATCGATGTGGTCAGCGCCAACAAACAGGCGATCAGTCGGGACCCCGCCGGGCTCAAGACCCTGGCCACCGCCCACGGGGCGCAGCTCTGCTATTCGGCTGCGGTCGGGGGCGGCGCACCGATGATCGAGACCCTGCAGCAGGCGCTGGCGGCTGGACCCGTCGCCGGGTTTGAGGCGGTGCTCAACGGCACCGTCAACTTCATGCTGGAGCGACTCGACGCCGGAGCCTCGTTCGACGAGGCCCTGACCGAAGCCCGCGAGGCCGGATTCGCCGAGGAAGATCCGTCGTCGGATGTCGAGGGTCACGACGCCGCCGCCAAGCTCCGGCTGCTGGCGTTTGAGGCCTTCGGGTCCGCGCCGGATGATGCCGCCATCCCGCGCGACGCCTTGTCGGCGGACGCTCGGCCGGCCGTCGGGACGCGCCAGATCGGGGCCTGCCGCAGGGTCGTCGGGGGGCTGGGGGCCGAGGTTCGGCTTGACGCCGACGGGTCCGATCCGCTCTTCCTGTCCCTGCGCGGGGAGGGCAATGCCTTGAAGGTCTATGGTGAGGACGGAACGGTCTGGACGTGTCGCGGACGCGGCGCGGGCCGTTGGGCCACAAGCGAGAGCGTGCTGGCCGATGTCGCCGACCTCGTGCGCGCCCGCGCCCGCCTGATTGGTATTTGACGCATGGCGGTGTTCACGCCGGTCTCCCAGGTCGAGGCCGGGGACTTTCTCGGGTCCTATGATCTGGGTCGACTGCAGGCGCTGACCCCGATCATCGAGGGGGTCGAGAACACCAACTATAGACTGGAGACCACGGCGGGTCGCTTCGTCCTGACCCTGTTCGAACATCGCACCCGGGCGGACGCTCTGCCGTTCTGTCTTGGCCTGACCGAACACCTGGCCGATCGTGGCTATCCGGCACCCCGGCCGATGGCGGACCGGGCGGGTCACTGGATCAGTCGATTGAACGGGCGGCCCGCATCAATCATTGAGTGGCGTGAAGGCGACTGGCTCAGAACGCCCGATCTCGACGATCAGCGCACCGCCGGACGGACCCTGGCGCAGCTGCATCTGGCGGCTTTGGATTTCGACGGACAGCGCACCAATCCGGTCGGGCCGGCGGCCTGGCGCGAGCTCGCTGATCGCTGTGCCACGGTGGCCGATGGCGAGGATCGGCGCATGCTGCAGCGGCTCGAGCAGGAACTGGCCGACATGGTCAAGCGATCACTGAAAACCCTGCCGCAAGGGCCTGTGCATATGGATTATTTTCCTGACAACGTCCTGTTCCTGAACGGCGCAATCAGTGGCGTCATCGACTTCTATTTCGCCTGTGTCGATACCCTGGCCTATGACCTGGCCATCGCCCTCAATGCCTGGGGGTTTGACGCGACGGGCGGGGCCAACCCGCCTGCGATCGCCGCCTTCCTGGCCGGCTATGAATCAGTCCGTCCGCTCAACCCGTCCGAACGCGCTGCCCTGCCGGACCTCGGGGCGCAGGCGGTGGTGCGCTTCACCCTGACCCGGCTGCACGACCGGCTGATGGCCGCGCCCGACGCCCTGGTCACGGCCAAGGATCCGGCTCCCTTCCTGCGTCGTCTCGACTACTGGCGCGCAGCCGCCGCCTGACGGATCCGTCAGCGGGGCCGGGTGTAGTGGGCAACGACTGTGCACCGCCATGAACGGGTCTGCGCGCCCGACGAATCCCGTTCCCGCCGGCAGCTACAGGAGTCAAAACTCCGCACGGTACGATCGGCGTTTCGCAGCTGCCGTCTGGCCTCAAATTTCGCTCTTGAGCAGGCCTCGTTGGCGGAGTCGCCCCGGGCGCTGAAGTCGAGGGACTGGGCGCTCGTATTCCCGGCCGACAGCGCCAGCAAGGCGGCACTGGCGACGGCGACGGCAAGGGTTCTGCGGCTCATGATCGGGCTCCTTCAGGGGCGATGTTGAAAAAGCATTGATCAGTAGTTGGCCGCGCCAGCCTGGACGCAGACACGGGCGCGCTGCCGGTCACTGACCTCGGCGACGTTGAAGAACAGGCGGCGCGACTGCAGCCGGTTCAGCTGGTCGACGCGATTGCCGACCACGTTCAGGATCTGCGTCATGTCGCGCACGATCCGGGTGTTGCGACATTGGGTGTTGTCCGGAACATTGAGATTGAACTCGCACACCACCCACTGGGCCAGCTCGCCACATTCGGCGCTGTCGCCGGCGGCGCAGACCTCGTCCATCTCCAGCGCCAGTTCGGCGGTGTCGGCCATCCGATCGGTCAGCTCGCTGCACGAGACCTGGGTCACGGCCGGGGCCGGCGCGGCGGCCGGGGCTGGCGCGCTCGTCCAGCCGGACAGCCCGAGCAGGGCGGCAGCCACCGTTGTGAGGGCAAGCGTTCGGGACAAGGTCATCATGAGTGTGGGCTCCCATGGGGCCTGCCGGTGGCCCGATCGTGAGTCAGGTTAGCGATGCCGGGGCAGCGGAATAGCTGTTAAAATTCACAGGATGACCCGGGTCCCTGCACCTTGCAGGATCGACGGCAGTCGACTGCCGTCCTGAGCGATCGCCGTCCTTGATCGCGTATCCCGCAAGGCAAAGGAGCGACCTATGAAGCATCCCATCCTTCTCATCGCCACCGTAGCCCTCGCCGCCGGGTTGGTCCCCGCTGTAGCTTCGGCGCAGTCCGGCTGGACCTATCTGCGCTGCAACAAGACCTTCTACAACGCCCACCCTTCGGCCACGGTGCGCCCTCGTCAGCCTGCGCGTCATGATGAATCGATCAGCCGAATCAGCACCAACCCGGCGCGGTGGCAGGGCCTGAGTGGGGGGGCAACGCCGACCTGGGGAGCGGATCTTTGTTCTCTTGTTGAGGTCAACCGCTGCGTCGTGGTCGGCGACGAGGTGCAAATCCTCGGCGAGGGCCGCATGACCGGTGTGAATCTTCGGACGCTGCAGTTCACCTATTCACGACTGGACCGCAGCGCGCGAACCTGGGGCGAGGGCAGCTGTCAACGGATCGCGGATCCCCTCGGCGGGCGGTGAGAGGTGCGACCGGGTCTAATTGCGCTGTTTGCCGTTCTGATCGGGGTGTCGGGCGGCTCCGCTCTCGCCCAGTCCGAAGACCCCGTCCTGACCGGTTTTCAGGCCTGGCAGCGGGGCGACTACACGACGGCTTATGACGTCTGGGGGCCGCTGGCCCGGGGCGGGAATGTCGATGCTGCCTATTTCGTGGGGACGCTGTATGCGACGGGCCGGGGTGTCCCGCAGCAGGATGCCGAAGCCGCGCGCTGGATCCGGATCGCTGCCGAACAGGGTCACGTCGAGGCCCAGGTCAAGCTGGGCAAATTCTATTACATGGGGCGGGGTGTCCCTCAGGACGCTACCGAGGCCGCCCGCTGGTTCCGGCGGGCGGCCTCGGCCGGTGACGCCGATGCCGGCAACAGTCTCGGGGTCCAGTATAATTTCGGTCGTGGTCTCGAGCAGGACTATGTCCAGGCCGCACACTGGTTTCAGTTCGCCGCCGCTCAGGGCTACACCCTTTCGCAATACAATCTTGGCGTTCTCTACAGCAACGGTCAGGGGGTGGAGCAGGACCTCGCCACTGCGGCGCACTGGTTTCATGAGGCGGCAGAGAGGGGTAATTCTTCCGCCCAGTATTCGCTCGGCGCATCCTATTATAACGGTGATGGTGTTCCTCAGAATCCCGCTGAATCGGTGCGCTGGATGTTGAAAGCCGCGAAGCAGGGGCACGCCGGGGCCCAATTTTCCATCGGAACCCTTTATGAATACGGACAGGGTGTGGCCATGAATCTGCCGCTCGCCCACATGTGGTACAGTTTCGCGGCCCTTGCGGATCCGGAGGGGGCGGAACCGTATCTTGGTCGGGTGACGGCTCTCATGACCTCGGACCAGATCGCCCGCGCCGGAGCCTTATTCACGCGCTGCCAGACCTCTGATTTTCAGGATTGCGACTGACCGTCAGTGGGGACACCGAGGACAAGTCTTCCGGGCATTTTCGGGGACAAAAACGGGACTCCGGTACCTGCCGGCCCGTCGGCTTCGCCCAATCGACCTATCGGGGGTTTTCTCTGGGTTATAATGGCCGATGACGCGGTCTCTGCACCAGCGAACGCGTCGCCCGGTCTTTGACAGTCCCGAATTCAGCGCCGCTGCCGCTTCAGGCCGTGGCGGATCACAACAATAACCCAGCGCGGTTTCCGGCCTGTTTCCGCCTATGTCCGTCCCTCTGGACTCAAATGTCCGGATCAGGCGGACAGGCGGGACATCGACGGTTCAGTCCAGCGCCGCCCGCACCGCCGCCAGCGTCGGCTCGACCGTGCGGCAGTATTCCGGCCGCCCCTCCAGCCCTTCCAGCACCGATGGCCGCTGCGGCTCGAAGCCCAGGGCCCCGGTTACGACGTCGGGGAATTTGGCGGGATGCGCCGTCGACAGGGCCACGACCGGGCCTGCGGAC
The DNA here is from genome assembly GCF_963977465.1 of uncultured Brevundimonas sp. Lineage (GTDB taxonomy): Bacteria > Pseudomonadota > Alphaproteobacteria > Caulobacterales > Caulobacteraceae > Brevundimonas. The sequence continues at coordinate 128,188 of NZ_CAXBOQ010000002.1, forward strand.
GTATCCAGCCGTCGCGCCGCCGCCACGGCCACCGCCGTGTGCGGGCAAATGACCTGGCCATAGGCCGACCAGGCGTGGGTGATCTCGGCCCGGGTTTCGGCCTCGCTGACGGTCTCGGCCGAAACCTCTGCTCGCAGCTTGGTCAGCAGATCGTCGTCCAGGGTCACCGTACCCTCGCGGGCGAAGGTCTCGAACACCGCGCGGGTGCGGTCGGCGTCGCGGCCGGTGGCCTCGAACACCAGCCGTTCGAAATTGGACGGGGCCTGAACGTCCATGCTGACGCTATGGGTCTCGACCGTGGTGCGGCGGCTGTAGACGCCGTCCGCCAGCACGCGCGCCAGGGCGTCATTGCTGTTCACCGCCGCGACCAGCCCGCCGACGTTCGCCCCCATGCGGCGCGCGGCCCAGCCGGCGAAGGCGTCGCCGAAATTGCCGGTCGGCACGACAAAGCGTGGAGCCGGTCCGGCCAACGCCGCCCCGGCCGTCACATAGTAGGGGATCTGCCCGGCCAGTCGGGCCCAGTTGATCGAATTGACCGAGCTCAGCGGCCCCTGCGCCCGCAGGGCCGCATCGGCCAGCAGCCCCTTCACCAGTCGCTGGCAGTCGTCGAAATCGCCGCGCACCGCCAGATTGGTGATGTTGTCGGCCTCGACCGTGGTCATCTGCAGCCGCTGCACCGGCGAGACCCGGCCTTCCGGATGCAGGACGATCAGGCGGATGCGGTTGGCCCCGGCGAAGGCCCGCACGGCCGCGGCTCCGGTGTCGCCGCTGGTGGCGGTGACCAGCGTCAGCCGGTCGCCGGCCCCGGCCAGGGCCGCGTCCATCAGCGACGCGGCCAGCTGCATGGCCAGATCCTTGAAGGCCGCGGTCGGACCGTGGAACAGCTCCAGCAGCCAAAGATTGGCGTCCAGCTGAACCAGCGGCGTCACCGCTTCGTGGTGGAAACGTTCGACCAACCGCGCCACCGCCGCATCGACGGCCCCGGCAGGTAGAGACGCTCCAGCAAAGGTGGTCAGAACCGAACGCGCAACGGTCGCATATGGGATGCCCGGACGGGCCATGCCGGCGTCGGCGACGGGCCAGGTTTCGGGCACATACAGGCCGCCATCCGGCGCGAGGCCGGACAGCATCGCCTGGGCGAAATCGACGGTGGGCGCCTGGCCCCGGGTGCTGATGTATTTCATGGCGGGAGGGCTTCAGCCTAGGGCACCCGACCGGCAGCCGTCCAATGCGAATCGCACCGCCCTGCGTTTGATCTTTGTCGCAGACGGAAACGCAGGTTATGCCTGTGGCCCGGCCGCGAAACCGATCGCAGGAAACCCATGATCAGCGCCCTGTCCCCGTTCGACGCCGCCGCCATACTGATCGTGCTTTCGGCCATCCTGGGCTGGCTCAATCACCGCTATCTGAAGCTGCCGTCGACGGTGGCTCTGACCGTGATGGGGGCCCTGGCCTCGATCGCCGTCATCGCCATCGACGCGGTCCTGCCCCAGAGCCAGTTGTCGGAGACGGTCACCGAATTCCTCGGCGACATCGACTTCCACGAGACCCTGATGAACGGCATGCTGTCGTTCCTGCTGTTCGCCGGGGCCATGCACGTCGACCTCGCTCAGCTGAAGCGCGGTAGCTGGCAGATCGGCATCCTCAGTACCTTCGGGGTTGTGCTCTCGACCCTGCTGGTCGGGGCCGGTTTTGCGGCCCTGACGCGACTGGCCGGTATCGACGTGCCGCTGGCCTGGTGTTTCGTGTTCGGGGCCCTGATCAGCCCGACCGACCCGGTCGCCGTCATGTCGGTGCTGAAGACCACCTCGGTGCCGCCCAGGCTGCAGGCCACCGTGGCCGGTGAGAGCCTGTTCAACGACGGGGTCGGGGTGGTGGTGTTCTCGATCCTGTTGGCTGCGGCCGTCAGCGGTGATGGGCTGTCGCTGGTCCACGCCGGTGAGCTGTTCCTGGTCGAGGCGCTCGGCGGGGCCGCCCTCGGCCTGGCCGTGGGCTGGATCGCCTACCGGGCGATGAAGGCCATCGACGAGTATTCGGTCGAGGTACTGATCACCCTGGCAGTGGTCATGGGCGGCTATTCCCTGGCCCACGCCCTGCACATCAGCGGCCCGGTCGCCATGGCCGTCGCCGGTCTGGTTATCGGCAATCACGGGGTCAGCTATGCGATGAGCGACAACACCCGCGACTATCTGCTTAAATTCTGGGTGCTGGTCGACGAGGTCCTGAACGCGGTCCTGTTCCTGCTGATCGGGCTCGAGGCCGTGGTGCTGGCCGAGCGTCTGGGTCTGCTGGGGCTGGGTCTGTTGACCATCCCGCTGGTGCTGCTGGCACGCTCCCTGTCCGTCGGCGTACCGCTGTTGTTCTGGCGCAGCCTGCTGCCGTTCAAACTGGCCTTCCCGGTCATGGTCTGGGGCGGGCTTCGCGGCGGCATCTCGATCGCCCTGGCCCTGTCCCTGCCACCTGGTCCGATGAAGGATGTGCTGGTGGCCGCGACCTATATGGTGGTGCTGTTCTCGGTGGTGGTGCAGGGCGGCAGCATCGGGCCCGCGCTGAAGCGCTGGGGCGGCGCGACCTGAGCCGCTGCTCGCGTCACCGGGGAAGCCGGTCGACAATACGTTGTTCTCCGGGCCAGATGTCAACCTGTCAGGGGTAAGTGTTTGTTAACCATGAGTTCGCGGGAACGATGCGGGATACCCTGTTGGGGAATCGTTCTTGCGCTGTCGGCCTGTTTGGTGTCGGGGGGCACCGGACAGGCCGCAGACAGCCGCAGCTTCGTCACCTCGGATGGAGCCCGACTGCACTATTTGGAGGCGGGGCCCGCCGGGGCCCGGACCGTCCTGTTCGTGCCGGGCTGGACGATGCCCGCCTGGATCTTCGAGCAACAGATCGCCGCCCTCGAGACCCGTTTTCATGTGCTGGCCCTGGACCCGCGCGGCCAAGGGCAGAGCGAGGTCGCGCCCTATGGCTACGCTTACCAGCGCCGGGGTCGTGACATCGCCGAACTGATCGATCGGGCCGGACCCGGCCGGGTGGTCGTGGTGGGCTGGTCGCTGGGCGTGCTCGACACCCTGGCGATGCTGGCGACCGAGGGGGATGACCGTATCGCCGGTCTGGTGCTGGTCGACAACTCGATCGGCGAGGAGCCGGCCCCGACAGCGCGACCCGGTCGCCGGTCCGATCCCGCACAGGCTGACCCCGCCGGGCGGGCGGGACGGCGCGCGGCCTTCGTCGCCGGCCTGTTCGCCCGCGACCCCGGGGCGGACTATCGCGCGCGGTTGACGGCGGATGCCCTGCGCATGAGCCCGACCCAGGAACAGGCCCTGCTGCGCTATGACGCGCCGCGCCGCTTCTGGCGCGACGCCCTGCACGGTACCGACCGGCCGGTGCTCTATGTGGTGCGGCCCCGCTGGCGGGCCCAGGGTCAGACCCTTGTGGCCACTCATGCCGACGCCCGGATGGCGGTGTTCGAACAGGCCGGCCACGCCCTGTTCGTTGATGAGCCCGACCGATTCAATGACCTGCTGGTCACCTTTCTGGATCATCGCGCCGCCTGGGAGCCGCAGGCATGAGCGGCGTCGCCAAGGGAACACGGGCGGCCCTGATTCCGCTGTTCCTGATCGCGCTGGGGGTGGTCGGGTTCGAGAACGCCCTGACCCGGTATTTCGCCGTCGCGAAATGGTCCGAGTACGGCTACTGGATCATCTCCATTGTCATGGCCGGCTTCGCCCTCAGCGGTGTGGTTGTGGCCCTGTTCCGGGACGCCGTTCAAAAGCACGGCGTGCTGCTGCGGACCCTGCTGCCGGCGGCGATGGTGATCGCTGCGGCGGTCGGCTACCAGCTGATTACGGCCAATCCGTTCAATCCACTGCAGTTGCAGAATCCGACGACCTGGCCTGACCAACTTCGCAATATCGGCCTGTATTACGCCGCCCTGCTGCCCTTCTTCTTTCTAGCGGGGCTTTATATCGCGTTGATGTTCGTGATGAACCCGCGCGAGATCGGGCGGGTCTATGGCTATGACCTGATCGGGGCGGGGCTGGGGTCGGCTCTGGCGCTGGGCCTGATGTTCGTGGTCCATCCCTTCCTGCTGGCTCCGATCCTGCTGGTGCCGCTGGCGCTGGCGACCCTGTTCCAGCCCGGGCGGCTCAACTGGCTGGGGGCCGGTCTGGCCGGGGCTGCGCTGGTGGCGGGCGAGGCGATCCTGTTCCTCGGGCCCGCTCCGGTCATCTCGGAGTTCAAGGCGGTCTATGCGCCGTTGAACACCCCCGGGGCTCGCGTGGTCCACGAAAGCCGTCAGCCGCGCGGTCACTATCTGCTGCTCGAGAATTTCACCGAGCGGGTCGATGCCGACGTCTCGAACAATGCCGCCATGATGGGGGTGTCGGGGCCGCCGGAGACCTGGGGTCTGTATCGTGACGGCAACCGTATCGCCGCCCTGCCCAAGCCGGGGCCGCTGGACGCCGACTATGCGCCCAGTGCTCTGAGTGCTGCTCCCTATCTGATGCGGCCCGATGCCGATGTGTTGGCCATCGGGCTGTCCGGTGGATACCGGGTCGCCGAGGCCCTGGCCCTGGGCACCCGCCATGTCGACGGCGTCGAGAGCGAGCCGGTCCTGCATCAGGCGCTGGTGCATGGCCTGGCCGGGTCGCCGGCCCTGGCGCAGGACAGCCGCGTCCGCCTGCTGGATGGCGGACCGATCGCCGCGGCCTGGCAAGCGGGACCCGCCGCCTATGACATCATCGATGTTTCGGCCGATTTCGTCGACGCCGCCCCGGCCAATGTCACAGGCCTGACGGTCGAGGCGATGCGGGCCTATCTGGCGGCACTGAAGCCGGGTGGCATGGTTTCGATCTCCGTGTCGATCCGCGACTTTCCGGTCTATTCGCTTCGAGTGCTGAGCACGGCGCGCGAGGCCTTGCTGGCGGCGGGCATCGCCGATCCGGCCAGTCATGTGATGGTCTACCGGTCGGCGTGGAACGCGCGCATTCTGGTGTCGCCCACGCCGTGGTCGTCTTCGGACATCATCGCCCTGAAGACCTTCAGCGACATCCGCTCGTTCGACGTCTCCTACGTGCCGGGCATCGATGTGGAGGCGGCCCGGGCCGGTCTGTTCAATGACCTGCCCTCCGTCTCGTTTGCCAGTGGCCGGATCACGTCGAACGGTCCCAATGATGCCATCGCCAACGAGGCGGACGCGGTTCTGGCAGGACGGACACCGCCCTCGGCCGAGGCCTTCCATATCCGGCCCGCGACCCTTGACCGGCCGGCCTTTTATGCCTCCCTGAAGTTGGAGCAGCTCGACACGGTTGTGCGCCGTCTGGAAGTCCTGCCCCAGGCCGAGATCGGGGGACTGGTGAATATCGCCGTCCTTGGTCAGGCGATCATCATCGCCCTTCTGGTGCTGCTGGCCCCGGCGCTGTTCCGGCGTCGGGCCGGGGGCGTGCAGGAGTCCCGCCGCCTGTGGCCCATCCTGTATTTTCCGGCTCTCGGGCTCGGCTTCCTGTTGATCGAGATCATGCTGATCGACCGGGCCGCCTTTTACCTGAACGACTATTCGTCGGCCTTCGGACTGGTCCTGACGTCGATGCTGATTTTTTCGGGGCTGGGCAGCATGATCGCCGGACGGCTGGGGGGCATGCCCAAGATCGCCTCGCTGGTCGGTCTGATCGTGGTGATCGCCTGGATCGCGGCGATGCTGGCCGGATCCGAAGATTTCGTGATGCGCACGCTGGATCAGCCATGGTGGCTGCGCGCCGGGCTGGTGGTTCTGGCGGCGGCCCCGGTCTCGCTGGCGCTGGGTCTGCCGTTCCCGCTGGGCCTGATCCAGGTCGGCGACGGGCGGATGTTGCCCTGGGCCTGGGGTCTGAACGGGGCCTTCTCGGTCGTGGCCACGCCGATGGCCAATCTGATGAGCCGCGACATCGGCTTCTCGTCGCTGCTGTGGGCGGCGGCGGCTCTCTACGCTCTGGCCTTTCTGGTCCTGCCGTTTGGCCACCGCAAAGCCGCTGTGGCTCCCGCTGCGGTGTCGCAGTCCAATCAATCTTCCCTTCTGGAACAGTCCGCATGACCCTTGATCGACGCACACTTCTTGCGGCCGCTACAGGCCTGACCCTGGCTCCCTTGAGCGGATGTGACCGGGCAACGCGAGAGCGGATTCAGGCGCGAATGAACCCCACCGCGACCGGGGGTGCGGCCGCGCCGGTGGCAACTCCCGGTCCGGCTCCGAGCGCCGTGGCTCCGGTTGTCGAGGGCGCGGTGGCCAACGGAGTGCGCGGACCGCTGGGACCCTGGACCTATGAGGCTTTCCGCGAGGCCATGGCCGCTTCGAGCCGTCCGCAGAGTCTGAGTGAGAGCCAGTTCGCCGAAATCCAGGCGCGCAAGCCTGCCGCTATGGCGCGGATCAAAACCTATCTGGACGGCAAGTTCGGTACGGCCGATCCCGCGGTCATGGCGGCGTTCGAGAGCGTGCCGCGCGACTATTTCCACTACGCCTACGCCCAATCGGCCTCGACGGCCTACAATGCCTATGAGAGCAATCCCAAGCCCTGGGCGATCGGGCACGGCAGTGTGCTCAGTGACTATCTGGGGCAGGCCTACATGACCCAGTTGGCGGCCCCGAAGCCGACGGATGTCACGCTGGAAATCGGGACGGGTTCAGGCTTCCAATCGTCGTTGCTGTCACGCATCGTACGCGATGCCTACACGATCGAAATCATCGAGCCGATCGGCCAGGCCGTGAGCAAGATCTTCGCGCCGCTGGGCTATGACAATGTCCATTCGCGCGTCGGCGATGGATATTTCGGCTGGCCCGAGGTCGAGGGCGGCTTCGACACCATCATGCTGACCTGTGTCGCCCAGTATGCGCCGCCCGAACTGTTCCGCCAGCTCAAGCCGGGCGGCAAGCTGATCATCCCGATCGGCCAACCCTTCCGGCGCGGGCAGGTGCTGTACGTCTATACCAAGGACGAACAGGGCCGGGTCCATTCGCGCCGCGACGTCGGGGTGTTCTTCATCCCGATGACCGGGGCCATGCAGAACCGGCCGCAGCCCCAGGGCGGTTGACCGGGCCTGCTCAGGTCAGGAACCGCACCACGTTTTATCTGGTCGACTAAATGGGCCGGTGACGGATCACGAGATTACGGATTTCGGTCATGTCTTCCATCGCGAACTTGACGCCTTCGCGACCCAGACCCGAGTCCTTGACCCCGCCGTAGGGCATGTTGTCGACGCGATAGCTGGGTACGTCGCCGATCAGCACGCCGCCGACTTCCAGTCGGTCCCACGCAGCCATGGCCTTGTGGATGTCCCGGGTGAAGATGCCGGCCTGCAGGCCGAAGCGGGAATCGTTGACCTCGTCCAGGGCGGCCTCGAAATCGGAAAAGGACGACAGGATGGCGACGGGACCGAAGGCTTCCTCGTCGCGGATCTTCTGGCCGCGCGGCACGCCCTCCATCAGCGTCGCCTGCAACATGGCACCCTCGCGGTCGCCGCCGCACAGGACCCGAGCCCCGGCGTCGCGGGCATCCCCGATCCAGTTTTCCAGCCGTTCGGCTTCCTTCTCGTCGATCATCGGACCGATGAAGGTGTCCTCGTCCAGCGGATTGCCGGACACCAGTGCCTTGGTCCGCTTGACCAGCCGCTCTCGCAGCGCGTCATAGATGTCTTCATGGATCAGGATGCGCTGGACGCCGATGCAGGACTGGCCCGACTGGTAGAAGGCTCCGAAGATGATGCGTTCGGCGGCGTCTTCCAGGTCACTGTCACGATCGACGATGACGGCAGCGTTGCCGCCCAGTTCCAGCACCACCTTTTTCTTGCCGGACCGGGCCTTGAGGGCCCAACCCACCTCGGGCGAGCCTGTGAAGGACAGCAGTTTCAGTCGGTCGTCGGTGGTGAACAGATCGGCCCCGTCACGGGTGGCCGGCAGGATGGAGAAGGCCCCCTCGGGCAGGTCGGTCTCGGCCAGGACCTCGCCGATGATGATCGCTCCCAGCGGGGTGCGCGAGGCCGGCTTCATCACGAAGGGACAGCCGACGGCGATGGCCGGGGCGATCTTGTGGGCGGCCAGGTTGAGTGGGAAGTTGAATGGCGAGATAAAGGAGCAGGGGCCGATCGGCACCCGTTTCCACATGCCCTGATACCCCTTGGCCCGGGCCGAGATGTCGAGGGGCTGGACCTCGCCGGTCATGCGCACGGCTTCCTCGGCAGCGATGCGGAAGGTGTCGATCAGCCGGGTGACCTCGCCTCGTGAATCCTTGATCGGCTTGCCCGCCTCGATGCACAGGGCATAGGCCAGTTCGTCGGCGCGCTCTTGGAACCGGGTCACACAATGGGCCAGAACCGCCTGCCGCTCATAGGCAGCCATCCGCGCCATTGGCTCAGTCGCCTTGACCGCCGCGGCGATGGCCCGGTCGATCAGGGCGGGGTCGGCCATGGCCACCCGCGTCGCTACCTTGCCTGAATATTTGTCGGTTACCTCGAGGTCCTGGTTGGGCGTCATCGCCCGGTTGGCCAGATAGAGCGGGTAGGACGACTTCAACGAGGGCATGGATTGGGCTCCGGTCGGAAACGGGTCGAAAGGCGACACGCCCATCTACAACGCAGTCGCCGGGGTTCGGATCTCCAGATATCGCTTCTGTGGCTGGCAGCGACCGGGGCCTGACCCGGTTACTGGGCTATCGTTGCGGCGGATCGTTCAGAACGGTGCCGTTGGAGGCGATGATGTCGGCATACAGCAGGCCGGAATCCTTGATGGTCCGCTCCTGCGTAGCGAAATTCACGTGGGTAATGCCGAAGCGCTTCGAATAGCCCAGCGACCATTCCAGATTGTCGAGCAGGGACCAGGCCATATAGCCACGCACGTCGACACCCTTGCCGATAGCGTCGTGCACCGCCTTCAGGTGGTTCTTCAGATAGTCGACCCGGAGAGGGTCCTGTACCCGGCCGTCGATGGCGTGGGGCGGGTCGTACCAGGCCGAGCCGTTCTCGGTGATGTAGATCGGGGTGTCGCCATAGGTGTCCTTCATCCACACCAGAGTGTCGGTCAGGGCAGGCGGATAGACTTCCCAGCCCGTTTCAGTATGCGCGTGCTGGGTCTGTTTTACCGGGGTGGCGCGGACCGGCCAGGCATCGGGATCGTTTTTCGGAACGGAGCGCGTGTACCAGTTGAGTCCGACGAAATCGATCGGCTGGGCGATCAGGTCGAAGTCCTCTGCCGGCCATTCTTTCCAGGCTTCACCGAACACCTCGGCTAGTTCGACCGGGTAGCGCTTCTTGAAGACCGGATCGAGGTACTGGCGGTTCATCTGGGCGTCGGCCCGCATCCGCGCGGCCTCGTCCTCGGGACGGTCGCTGGACGGATATTTCGGCTCGATGTTCACCACCAGGCCGATCTCATGCTTGCCGACCTCGCGGTAGCGTTTGACCGCCGCCCCGTGGCTGCGCAGCAAATTGTGCGAGGCGATCACCGCCTCAAAGGCGCTCTTGTGGCCCGGTGCGAGGGCCCCGTGCAGATAGCCGCCGTCGACCACGACCCAGGGCTCGTTCAACGTCGCCCATTTCTTCACCCGGCCATCGAACTTTTCGAACAGAACCTGGCCGTAGTCGGCGAACCAGTTGGCGATGTCGGGATTGAGCCAGCCGCCACGATCGTCCAGGGCTGCGGGCAGATCCCAGTGGTAGAGGGTGCACAGCGGCTCGATTCCGGCCTCCAGAAGCCCGTCGATCAGGCGGTCATAAAAGTCGAGACCTTTGGCATTCACGGCCCCACGTCCGTCGGGCATGAGCCGGCTCCACGAGACGCTGAAGCGGTAGGCCTGGAGGTTCAGGCGCTTCATCACCTCGATGTCCTCGCGCCAGCGATTGTAGTGGTCGCAGGCGACGTCTCCGGTGTCGCCATCCTTCATCATGCCCGGGGTGTGGCTGAATCGATCCCAGATGGAGGCCCCAGCACCATCGGCCATCGATGAGCCCTCAATCTGATAGGCCGCCGTCGCTGCGCCCCAAAGAAAATTATCTGGAAACTGATACTTAGCAGTCATTGGCAGGGCCTCGAACATAATCTGGGGCGGGGGTGGAGGGGTGGCGAAGCGGGTCGATCTGGAGGTGAGGACCCGTAAGACCCGCCTCCGTGTGGCGAAACTACGGCACTTGCAGGGCGCGTGGCTAGTGTGTCATGTAATCGGTTACACGGTTTTGGTGGACGGACCCCCGACAAGGGGGCCGGGACCACCTTCACTGTCTGGGAGGATGACTGTGATGCCAGAGTGCGACGCTTTGCATTGCGCGGGATGGTGCCCGTGAAGGCCGCCACGATTCGAGATGTGGCCGAGCGAGCGGGTGTGTCCGTGGCATCGGTTTCGCGCGTGCTGAACGGGGCTGATCCGGTCTCGGACGGGACCCGAGCCCGGGTGCTCGAGGCCACGGCAGCCTTGGAATATATCCCGCACAGCGGCGCGCGCAGTCTGTCGACCAGTCGCACCCAGACGGTCGGGGTGATCTTGCCCGACCTCTACGGCGACTTCTTTTCCGAACTGATCCGCGGCATGGACGTGGCCGCCCGGGTGCACGGCTATCACCTGATCGTTTCCAGCTCGCACGACGACGCCGACGAGGCTCAGGCCGCCATTCGATCCATGCGTGGTCGGGTGGATGGCCTTATTGTCCTCTCGCCCCATCTCGATGCGGCCAAGCTGACCGCAAGTCTGGCGGGACGACTGCCCGTTCTCCTGATGAATGGTGGAGCGCGCGATGCCGGCCGACCCTCGGTGGTGGTCGACAATCACGGCGGTGCTGTCGCAGCGGTCGAGCATCTGCTGGCCACAGGTCGCCGACGTATCGCCCATATCGCCGGCCCGGCCGGGAATATCGAGGCAGAGGCGCGGCTGGCCGGTTATCTGGAGGCGGTGACGCGGGGCGGATTGACGCCGGTCGTCGTTGAAGGTGAGTTCACCCAGGCGTCGGGACACCGGGCCGGAGCGGTCCTGGCCGGTCATGCGCCCCGGCCGGATGCTGTCTTTGCCGCCAACGACACTATGGCCATCGGTGCCATGTTGGCGTTGCAGGAGGCGGGCATCCGCTGTCCCGAGGACCTTGCCATGGTGGGGTTCGACGATGTGCCGCTGGCCGAGCTCGTGCGCCCGGCGCTGACCACACTCAGAATTCGCATTGTCGACATGGGCCGGAACGCTCTCGAGCGGCTCGTTCGCCTTGTCGAATCCGCAGGCTCGGACGTCGCCGACACCGCCTGCGAGGTCGTCCGACCGGAATTGGTCGTCCGTCCATCCAGCAATCCGGCGATTTCAACCAACGCGACGCGGCAGGAGCTACCGCTCCAGCCGCGTCGGGCATGACGTCCTTCAAGGGGGAAGACCACAATGTCTAGGCTCAATTCTCGATATCTCGGTGCGGTGTCGGCGCTCGCCATCGCCGTCTCACTGGCCTGTGCCGGCGGGGCTTCTGCCCAGGTGGCCTCGTCGACGCTGAGGGGGACCATCTACGACGGCCCGCAGGCCGAAGCCGGCGGCACCGTCACAGCGACAGAAATCTCGACGGGCTATGTTACCCGCGGCCGGATCGGGGCGGATGGCAACTACGTCCTGTCCGGGCTGCGTCCCGGCAGCTACAGAATCGACGTCACTACCGGCGATGGCCAGACCACTTCGGACACGGTGACCCTGGCACTGGGCCAGGTCGGTACGCTCGATCTGGATGTCGGCATAGTGACAACGGCCAGCGCGTCCGGGGCCACGGACGTCGGCGATGTGGTCATTACCGGCCGTCGCATCTTCGAGGTGCGCACGTCGGAGGTCGCCACCAACGTCAGCCAAGCCCAGATCAATAACCTGCCGCAGATCAGTCGCAACTTTCTGAATTTTGCCGCCCTGGCGCCCGGCGTTCGGGTGACAGAAGGCGAGACCGAGCGGACCATTTCCGCAGGTGGTCAGGGCGCGGCGGCGATCAACGTCTTCATCGACGGGCAGAACCAGAAATCGACTATCGTCGACGGGGGTGTCGCCGGTCAGGACGACAGTCGCGGCAATCCGTTCCCTCAGGCGGGGATCCAGGAATTTCGGGTCATCAGCCAGAATTTCAAGGCGGAGTACGAACAGGCCTCGTCCTCGATCATCACTTCGGTGACGCGATCAGGCACGAACGAGTTCACCGGCGACGCCTTCATCACCTATCAAAACCAGGACTGGATCTCGCAGGATCGCTTCGCGCGGGACCGCGGCGACCCGCAGGCGGATCTGAAGCGGGTCCAGTACGGGATTTCCGCCGGCGGCCCGATCATTGAAGATCGGCTGCATTTCTTTGGAGCCTACGAACGCAAGGATGAGACGCGGTCCAATACCGTCGTCCTCAACCGTTCGGCTTATGCGGGCCTCTTTGGCGGCGACACAGGGTCCTTTTCGGCACCGTTCGAGGAGGACCTGCTGTTCGGGAAGCTGTCCTGGTCGATCGACGACCGCCAGCGCCTCGACATCAGCGCCACCTATCGCAGCGAGGCCGACATCAGGGATTTCGGCGGCAGCAACGCCTACTCCCGGGCCAACCAGATCAACACCGACACGCGTTCTCTCAACATCCGGCACCAGTACAACGGCGACCGGTTCCTGAACGAGATTTCAGTCGACTATTTTGAATACACCTACAATCCGACGGCGCTGAATTTCTCGGACTATGGCCGGTCCTATGTCATTTTCCGGGACAACGACGGCGGAACGCCGGGCTTCCAGTACAATGTGTTCAATCGCGAGGACACGGTGTTCAACGCAGGCGGTCAGAGCAACAACCAGGATATCCGGCAGCGCAGCTGGACCTTCAGGGATGACCTGACCTTCAACGATATCGACTGGCACGGCCTTCACACCCTCAAGATCGGGGTGAAGTACTCAATGCAGAACATGTATGTGAACAAGCAGTTCGGTCGTAATCCGCAGTTCATCTTCGACGTGGATGCTCGCCCCGAGATCAACGGCAGCATAGATATTCCGGTTCGGGTCGAGCTGGGTGTCTCGGTTCCGCCGGCGGACGTCGATAACAACGTGATCGGCCTGTACGTGCAGGACGACTGGCAAATTACCGACAAGCTGGAACTCAATCTCGGCCTGCGTTGGGATTACGAGGACAACGCCGTCAACAATGACTACCGGACCCCCGACAGCATCCGCAACATGCTGACCGCGATCCAGAATCTCCCGGGCTATGACTTCCCGTCGTACTTCAATCCGACGGACTACATCACCGACGGCCGCGATGCCTTCACCGGAGCCTTCCAGCCACGGATTGGTTTCTCGTACGACGTCTTTGACGACGAGCGGACGGTGATCTTCGGCGGGGCCGGTCGCTATTATGACAGGGTCGGGTTCAACTTCGCCTTTGACGAGCGGTTCAAGCCCTTCCAGTTCAACAAGGAGATTTTCTTCTCCGTGGCCGGTGGGCCTCACGGCGGGGTCAACACCGTCGCCTGGGATCCGATATATCTGACCCCTGCCGGACTCGACCCGTTGTTGGCGGCAACGCCGGGCTCAGGTGAGGTCTTCCTGTTGAATAACGACATGGAGCCGCCACGGACGGACCAGTTCAATTTCGGCGTGCGGCAGAAGTTCGGTCAGTTCCAGACCGCCCTGACCTTCGCATACGGCAAGACGTCCAACCTGTTCGCCTGGTACATTGCCAACGCCGGGTCGGAGACGGGTGACCGGTTTTCGGGGCCGACGCCCACCTCGGTCGGTTACCCCCAGTTCCGCAACCTGATCTTCTTCGGCAATAACGACGCCGAGCTGACCTACAAGGCCATGTATCTGACGGTCGACAAGCCGTTCGACACCCTCAGCAACTGGGGCATGCAGTTCACCTACACCTTGTCCGATGCGAAGCGGAACGGCAGTCGGGACAGGGGCATCGCCGGGTTCGATTTCGACTACAACCGCCCCGGCCTGTCTCCCGAGTTCCCGACCAATCAGGACGAGCGCCACCGGATCGTGGCCTCCGCCATCGTCGGCTTGCCGATGGACTTCCGACTGTCGGGGTTGCTGACTTTGGGGTCCGGCCTGCCGTTCACCCAGTTTGTCTGTCCGACCGCAAGCAATCCGGACATCTGCTGGAACGGTGGTCGACCGGAAAAACACAGCTTCATCATTCCGGATGCCTGGGCGTTCCGTCAGTTGGACCTTCGTCTGACCAAGGAATTCCAGGTCTGGGGCGGGGATTCGGTCGAACTAATCCTCGACGCAATCAATGTGATGAATTTCAAGAACTATGAAAACTTCGAACAGTGCCTGTGTTCGAGCGAATATGGCGATCCGCGTAGTCAGTATCTGCCGACCCGCAGCTTCCAGGTGGGCCTGCGTTACCGCTGGTAGTTTCCTGAGCCTGACGGCCGCCTTTCGTTTCCGGACGGAGGGCGGCCGATTTTCTGTTTTTGTCCGGAACTGCGTATGAGATTATGCCTATGGATCGTCGCCGGTTTCTGATGGGTTCCACGGTCGCCGGCGGGGCGGCGCTGGGACTGTCTGCGTGCGGCAGCGTGGGCCTGGACTATTTCCGGCCCGGTCCCCCGCGGGTCTATCCCGCGATGGACGAGCTGCAGCAGCGTACGTTCAACTGGTTCACCCATGTCACCAACCGGGCCAACGGCCTGACACCGGATCGCTGGCCGACAGAATCCTTTTCGTCGGTGGCGGCCGTCGGCTTCGCCCTGACCTGCTGGCCGATCGGGGTTGAGCGGGGCTGGATCAGCCGCGAGGAGGCGCGCGAGCGCACCCTGACCACCATCCGCTTCTTCCACGACCTGCCGCAGGGGCCGGAGGCGACAGGCGTGGGGGGCTACAAGGGCTTCTTCTATCACTTCCTCGACATGCAGACCGGGCACCGGTTCGGCCGCACGGAGCTGTCGACCGTCGACACCAGCCTGTTGGTCGCCGGCATGCTGTTTTGTGCGCGCTGGTTCGATGGCGACCATGCCGGGGAGGCGGAGATCCGGCGGCTGGCCCAGGCCGTCTATGACCGGATCGAGTGGGACTGGGTCATGGTCCGGCCCAACCGCATCTCCATGGGCTGGCATCCGGAAACCGGCTTCATCGAGGCCGACTGGCACGTTTACAACGAAGGCATGCTGGTGTTGCTGCTGGCCATCGGCAGCCAGACCCATCCGGTTCCGGCGTCTGTGTGGGACGAGTGGTGCTCGGTCTATGATCGCAGCTGGACGGATCGTTGGGGCCAGCCCTATCTGCATTTCGGGCCGATGTTCGGGCACCAGTACAGCCACATGTTCGTCGATTTCCGCACCATTCAGGACGCCTGGATGCGGGCGAAGAGCGAGGAAGTCGGCAAGGGCCGCTATCGGTGGACCTACTCCTTCAACAGCATCCTGGCGGTGTCCGCGCAGCGGAAATATGCGGCCGACAATCCGGGCGGCTGGGCCGGGTATTCGGAAAATGTCTGGGGGCTGACGGCCTGCGACGGACCCGGTGATTTCAAACAGGTCATCGGCGGGCGCGAGCGCGAGTTCTTCAGCTATTCCGCGCGCGGGCCCGGCGAGCGCGACGACGGCACCATCGCGCCGACCGCCATGGCCGCCTCCATGCCGTTCGCGCCAAATGCAGTCGAACGCGGCGTGGTCGAGATGAAGGCGCGCTACGGCGCGGGCATCTACACCGAATTCGGCTTTCTCGACTCGTTCAACCCGACCCTGACCGAGCGTCAGGGCCGGTTGCAGCACGGGCGGATCGTCCCCGGCGTGGGCTGGGTCGATGGCGACTATCTGGGCATCGATCAGGGACCGATCGTGATCATGGTCGAAAACCATCGCTCGGCCATCGTCTGGGACCGGATGCACGGCGACCCCAATCTGGTGCGCGGCCTCAAGCGGGCCGGGTTCAGCGGCGGCTGGTTGGCTCGCGCATGATCGATCCCCGGCCGGATCGGCGGGCAACGCTCGGCCTTCTGGCCGGGGCCACGGCGGCCGGTCTCGCGGGCTGTGGTCGGCGCGATGACGGGACCACCCGCCTGACCTTCTGGGCCATGGGCAATGAGGCGACCAATGTGCCGCAGATCCTGGCCGAGTTCGAACGGCTGAACCCGGGCATCACGGTCAATGTTCAAGCCCTGCCGTGGACGGCGGCCCACCAGAAGCTGCTGACGGCCTATGCCGGGAACTCGCTGCCGGACCTCAGCCAGGTGGGCAACACCTGGGTGTCGGAAATGGCCGCCATCGGCGCCATCAGCCCGATTCCCGCCTTCGCCGCCGACCTGCTGACCGATCAGTTCCCGGCGGTACTGGAGACCAACCGCATCAACGGGCAGGTGGTCGGCACACCCTGGTATGTCGACACCCGGCTGATCTATTATCGCTCCGATCTGCTGGAGCGGGCCGGGTTCGACGCCGTGCCCCAGACCTGGGATGGCTGGAAAGTCGCCATGCACGCGGTCAAACGCGTCGCCGGGCCGGGCGCTTTCGCTGTCCTGTTGCCCGTCAATGAGTTCGAGCAACTGCTGACTTTCGGTCTGCAGGGCGAGGAACCGTTGCTGCGCGAGCGGGATACCCTGGGTAATTTCTCCAGTGCCTCGTTCGTCGCTGCCCTCGAATTCTACAAGAGCCTGTTCGACGAGGGGCTGGCACCCGTCGCCTCCTCGACGCAGATCTCCAACGTCTGGACCGAGTTCGAACGCGGCTGGTTCAGCTTCTATTTCTCTGGGCCGTGGACGATCGGCGAGTTCAAGGACCGGCTGAAGCCGGAAACGCGCTGGATGACCTCGGGCGTGCCGGGCCCGACCGGGCCGGGGGCCTCGGCACCGGGCGGGTCTTCACTCGTGGTCTATCGTCACTCGCCGCATCAGGAGGCGGCGTGGACGCTGGTGCGCTATCTGTCCGATCCGGCCGTACAGGCGCGCTTCAACATCATTACCGGCGACCTGCCGGCGCGACCGAGTGCCTGGGAGGCACCTGCGGTAGCCAATGACCCCTATATCGCCGCTTTCAAGGGCCAGCTGGCGCGGGCTAAGGCGGTGCCCAAGGTTCCGGAGTGGGAACGGATCGTCACCGAAATGCAGATTGTCGCCGAGCGGATGGTGCGGGGTGAGTTCACGCCGCGTGCGGCCGCTGCAGAGATAGATCGCCGTGCTGACCGGCTGCTGGAGAAACGCCGCTGGATGATCGAGCAGGGGAGGGTGGAATGACTGCGGCCGTCACCGCCAAGCCGAAACGCAGGGCCGGCACACCCCGGTCGCGCGACCGGGCGGCATGGGGTTTCGTCGCCCCCGCCCTGATCGCCATCGGCATTTTCTTCGCCGTTCCCGTGTTCTCGGCCCTGCTGCTCAGCCTGACCGATTTCGATATCTATGCTTTGGCCGACATCGGCAATGTCCGCTTCGTCGGCCTGCAGAACTATGAGCGGCTGCTGGGCAATCCGCTGTTCTGGACGGCGATGAAGAATACCGGCCTGTTCGCAGTGATCGGCGTGCCGCTGTCGATCATCACCTCACTCGGCGCGGCGGTGATCCTCAACGCGCGGGTGGTGAAGTGGCGGCCGCTGTGGCGGGTGATCTTCTTCGCCCCCTTCGTCACCACCCTCGTGGCCACGGCCGTGCTTTGGAACTATCTGCTGCACACCCGTTACGGCATCATCAACTGGGCGCTGTCCAGTCTGGGACTGCCCGCGGTTGACTGGCTGGGAGACCCGTCGACCTCGATCCCGGCCATCCTGATGTTCGTGGTCTGGAAGATCTTCGGCTACAATATGCTGATCTTTCTGGCCGTGCTGCAGACCGTGCCGGACGACCTGTACGAGGCCGCACGCATCGACGGGGCGGGGTCGTGGAAACGGTTCAAACACGTCACCCTGCCGGCCATCGCGCCGACCCTGCTGCTGGTCTCGATCATCTCGGTGGCGGGTTTCTTCCAGCTGTTCGCCGAACCCTATGTGATGACGCAGGGGGGACCGGCCCAGTCGACCGTGACGGTGCTCTACTTCATGTACGAAGAGGGCTTCAAATGGTGGAACCTCGGCTCTGCCAGCGCGGTCGCCTTCGTTCTGTTCCTGTGCATCCTGGCCGTGACCCTGGTGCAGCTGGCGGTGGCCAAACGGATGGGGGCCTACGAATGAAGGCCCGGACCGTCAAAGCCGTCGTGCTCAATATGGCCGTGGCCTTCATCGCCCTGATCGTGCTGTTCCCGCTGGCCTGGATGGTGTCGGTCAGCTTCATGTCGACCGGCGAGGCGGCGGTGTTTCCGCCGCCGCTGCTGCCGAAGACGTGGACGCTGGAGCACTATCGCGACCTGTTCGTGACCCAGGGCATGGGCCGCTACATGTGGAACAGTTTCGCCCTGGCGACGCTGGCGACGGCGTTGGCGCTGGGCTTCACGGTGCCGGCCGGCTACGCTTTCGCCAAGCTCAGGTTCAAGGGCCGGGACAAGGTGTTCCAGCTGCTGGTCGCGGCGCTGGTGGTGCCGGCCCAGATCGGCACCCTGCCGCTGTTCCTGATGCTGAAATCGGTCGGGCTGGTGAATACCTATGCCGGAGCGCTGGTGCCGTGGCTGGCCTCGATCTTCGGCCTGTTCCTGGTCCGTCAGTATGCGCTGAGCATTCCGGACGAGATGCTGGAAGCCGCGCGCATCGACGGGGCCTCGGAGAGCCAGATCTTCCGCCGTGTGGTCCTGCCGACGCTGCAGCCGATCATCGTGACGCTGGCGCTGTTCGTCTTCCTCGGTAGCTGGAATGATTTCCTGTGGCCGCTGATCATCCTGACGGATCAGTCCAACTATACCCTGCCCGTGGCGCTGGCGGCGCTGTCACGCGAGCATGTGCAGGATATCGAGATGATGATGGCGGGGGCGGTGATCACGGTGGCCCCGGTGCTGATCCTGTTTCTCGCCCTGCAACGCTATTACATCCGCGGCATGCTGGCCGGGAGCGTGAAGGGGTGAGGGCGCTCGCTGTTTTCGCGGGTGCGCTCGCCCTGCTCGCGGCGCTTCCCGCTCAAGCCCAATCTTCGCGCGTGCTCGATCCGTTCGAGTCCCTGACGCCGTGGGCGGCCGACGCCTCGACCGATGTGTCTTCGGCCATCTCCGCTGTGGAGGGCCATGACGGCCGGGCCATGCGGCTGACCTATGATTTCAACGGCCGGTCCGGCTACGCTTTCGCGGCGCGGGCGCTCGATCTGGATATGCCCGAAAACTATGAGATCAGCTTCTGGCTGCGCGGCGAAATGCGGCCGAACACGCTGGAGATCAAATTCGTCGACGGCTCGGGCGACAATGTCCACTGGCGGCAGATCCAGGATTTTCAGGCGACGTCGGAATGGACGCGCTACACCATCAAGCAGCGCCAGATCGTCCGCGCCTGGGGCCCGAACCCGGACCCGGCCTTCCGTGGTGCCAAACGGATGGAGTTTGTGGTCACGGCGGGCGAGGGCGGGGCGGGCTGGATCGAGGTCGATCAGCTGGAACTGCGGGAGTTGCCGCCCGAGCCGTCCGTGCCGCCGCGGCCGGTGGCGGGCGCGTCGAGCACGGATGGACTGAACGCTGCCGTGCGGGCGGTGGACGACGATCCGGCGACGGCCTGGCGTTCGGCCGGGACCGGGATCCAAAGTCTGACGCTTGATCTCGGCTATGCGCGCGAGTTCGGTGGCGTGACCCTGCGTTGGGCCGACCGGGCGGCTGCCTCGGATTATCGGCTGCGGGCGTCTCCGGACGGTGAGAGCTGGCGCGATCTGGCCACCGTTGAAAACGGTGACGGCGGGGTCGACTGGTTGCGTACGCCCGAGGCCTCGGCGCGCTGGCTCAGGCTGGAGCTGCAAACCCCACAGGCCGCGGTCGGATCGGAGCCCCCGACGGGTGCCTATGCGCTGAACAGTCTCGAGATCGAATCGCTGTCATTCGGCGAGACGCCGACGACCTTCATGCGCGCCGTGGCGGAGGAGAGCCGGCGCGGCCTCTATCCGCGCGGGTTTGTCGGCGAACAGCCGTACTGGACCTTGGTCGGCGTCGACGGCGGCGGTGAGAGCGGCCTGATCGGCGAGGACGGAGCCATCGAACTGCGCCGCGGCGGGCCGTCGATCGAGCCGTTCGTACTGGACAACGGGCGGCTGGTGAGCTGGGCGGATGTGCAGATCGGCCAGTCGCAGCAGGACGGCGACCTGCCGATCCCGACCGTGACCTGGGCCAGTGACGACTGGACGCTGGCGATCACCGCCTTCGCCGAGGGGGTGCCGGAACGGGCGCAACTGTACGGCCAGTATGTGCTGACCAATACCTCAAAGCGGCCGCGCACCCTGACGCTGGCGCTGATGGCCCGGCCGTTCCAGGTCAACGGGCCGTCGCAGTTTCTGGCCATTCCGGGCGGCGTCGGGCCGATCGAACAGATCGACTGGAATGGTTCAACGCTGGTGCTGAACGACGCCATCCGCATCAGCAGTCTGGCGACCCCCGACGGGATTGCGCTGAGCCCGTTCGCGAGCGGTGCGGACCCGCAGAGCCTGCTTGCGAACGCCGACCGCCGCCGCGACCCGGGCGAGCGCCAGGTGGAGTCGGACAGCACGACCCTGACGGCGGGTGCGATGCTGTATGACGTCACACTGCAGCCCGGCGAAAGCCGGACCTTCGGCCTCGTCACCCGGCTGGCCGGGCCGACGCCCGATCTGGCGCCGGTCGCGGACGTGGCCGGGACACTGAGTGCCGCCCGGGCCCGTGTGGCCGCCGGCTGGCGCGAGAAGCTGGACCGGTTCGATCTGACCCTGCCGCCCGCCCAGCAGCGGATTGAGGACGTGATGCGCTCGTCGCTGGCGCATATGCTGATGTCGCGCCAGGGACCGATCCTGCAGCCGGGCACGCGCTCCTATAACCGCAGCTGGATCCGCGACGGGGCCATGATGGCCGAGGGCTTGAACCGGCTGGGGCATGCCGAGCTGTCGGCCGGCTATCTGCGCTGGTTCGCGCCGCTGGTGTTCGACAACGGCAAGGTGCCGTGCTGCGCCGATGCGCGCGGGGCCGATCCGGTGCCCGAGAACGACAGCCATGGCGAGTTCATCTTCCTCGCCGCCGAGACCTACCGCTACACCCACGATGAGGTACTGCTGCGCGAGGTCTGGCCGCAGGTACAGGGCGCGATCCGCTATATGGACGGGCTGCGCGCCTCGACCCGCACGGCGGCGTTTCAGGCGGCGGACCAGCGGCATCTGTTCGGCCTTTTGCCGCCGACCATCAGCCACGAAGGCTATTCCGACCGGGTGGCCTATAGCTACTGGGACGATTTCTGGGGGTTGCTGGGCTATCGCGACGCCGCCTTTATCGCCGAGACGCTGGGCGAGGTTGAAGCCGCCGCCCGCATCCGCGCCGCCGAGGCCGGGTTCAAGGCCGACGTCATGGCCTCGATCACGGCGACGGCGCGGGTCCATGACATCGACTGGATCGCCGGGGCCGCCGACCGGGGCGATTTCGACGCCACCTCGACCACTATCAGCCTGTCACCCGCCGGTCTGATCGACGACCTGCCGCGGGTGTTGCTGACGCGGACCTTCGACAAATGGTGGGAAAATTTCACGGAGCGGCAGGAGAACCGGCAGGCGTGGAGGGACTACACGCCGTACGAACTTCGCAATGTCGGGGCACTGGTGCGACTGGGGCGGCGCGAGGAGGCTTTGCGGGCGCTGGACTTCTATTTCGCCGACATGCGGCCGCGGGCCTGGAACGGCTGGGCGGAGGTGGTCGGTCGCGACGCGCGCGAGCCGCGCTTCATCGGCGACATCCCGCACGCGTGGATCAGTTCGGACTACATCCGCTCGGCGCTGGATCTGCTGGTCTATGAGCGCGACCGCGACCATGCCCTGGTGCTGGCGGCTGGGGTGCCGACGCGCTGGCTGGAGACGGAACCTGGCGTCGGTATTCGCGGCGTTCGCACCGCCTGGGGTCCTGTCGGCTATCGCTTCCGGCGCGAGGGCCGGACCTATGTACTGACGATTGAACCGGGAGCGACCCCGCCGGGCGGCTATGCCGTGCAGTGGCCGTTGGGAGAGACGCCGCCGGGGCGGGTGCGGATCGACGGCCGTCCGGCCGACTGGTCGGGGGGCTGGCTGGCCATCCCGGCCGATGCCCGTCGCATCGAGATGCGTTGAGACGTCAGCGGCGGGGAAAGGCGTTTCCGTCGGCACTGAACAGATGGGCCTGATCGGCGGCGATATGCAGGGTCAGGCGGTCGCCGGACCTGGGCCGAACCTCACCCGACAGCTGCACCGTCAGGGTCTCGGCGAGACCAGCATAGGTCAGATAGGCGAAGGTTGCGTTGCCGAGGGTCTCGACGAAGGTCGCATCGGCCGTGATGGATGCGCCCGAACCGTCCAGACGCAGATGTTCGGGTCGCACGCCGAGGGTGACCTGATCGCCGGCCCTGCCCCGCGATGCGTCGACCGCGACCGTGATGACATCCCCGCCGACGGTGCGCACCGTGGCCTGTCGGGCCGAGCCTTCGACCAGCTCGGCCGGGATCAGGTTCATCTTCGGACTGCCGATGAATTCGGCCACGAACAGGTTCCGCGGATGCTCGTACAGGTCCATCGGGGCCCCGACCTGTTCAATGCGCCCGGCATGCAGGACGACGATCCTGTCAGCCAGGGTCATGGCCTCGATCTGGTCGTGGGTGACGTAGATCATCGTCGTCTTCAACTCCTCATGGAGCCGGGCGAATTCGTAGCGCATTCGGACACGCAGGGCGGCGTCGAGGTTGGACAGAGGCTCATCGAACAGGAAGACCTGCGGCTCGCGCACGATGGCACGGCCGATGGCCACCCTTTGACGCTGACCGCCGGACAGGGCCTTGGGCTTGCGTTCGAGATAGTCAGTGATGTTGAGGACCGTCGCTGCGGCGCGGACCCGTCGGTCGATCTCGGCCTTGTCGGCTTTGGCGATCTTCAGCCCGAAGGCCATGTTCTCGTAGACGCTCATGTTTGGATACAGAGCGTAGGACTGGAACACCATGGCGATGCCGCGGTCGGCCGGGGAGAGGTCGTTGACCACCCGACCACCGATCTCGAGAGTCCCGGCGCTGAGGTCTTCCAGTCCGGCGATGGCGCGCAACAGGGTGGATTTTCCGCAACCCGACGGACCGACGAAGACGACGAATTCGCCATCGTCGATGTGGAGGTCGATTCCGTGCAGCACCTCGGTGTTGCCGAAACTCTTCTTCACCCCGGTCAGCTGGACGTCCGCCATGCTTCAAACCCTGATCGTTTCCCGCGAGGCACCGTAACCGGTTACAGGGTCAGATCAATGGGTGGCGCGCGCCGGCGGCATCTGGGCGTTGTGTAGTCGTCGCCGGGGGCCGGTTCGGAACCCGTAACGATCTGGGCCGGGAAGGGTGGAGCCCAAGACTTGACCTGGACCGGGGCCGGAGTGCCTGTACCGGTTCGATGGGGCACCAGAACAGCGCGATGACTGACGACGTGGGAGATGGGGCCACTACGACCAGGGATGGCGGCCAATGGCTGCGTTGGCTGGGTCCTGCCGCCGGAGTCGGCATTTTCGTTGTCGCCGCCGGCGTGATCGCCGGCGAGCTGCGCGATGTCAGCTGGCATGAGGTCGAGGCTGCAGCGACAGCGACGCCCCTCCTGTCCCTGATGCTGGCTCTGGCGTTGCTGATCGTCAGCCTTGGCACAGCCTCGACCTTTGACGGTCTGGCGCTGGCCTCGATGGGAAAGACCGCCAACTGGCGCAGAACCTGGCAGCCGTCGGTGCTGGCCTTCGCGCTCGCCAATGTCGGTGCGCCGGGGCTGGCGATGGCCGGCGGCATTCGATTCCGCGCCTACCAGGCCGACGGCTTGTCGGGCGGTGATGTCGCCGTGGTCAGTGCGTTGGCGGCGGCGATCGGATTGGTCGGCGGGCTGGTTCTGGTCAGTCTGGCCGCCGCAGGGGCCCTGACCGATATCGCCGACCGGGCCCATCTGCCCCATTGGGTCGGTCTGGTGCTGGCCATCGTCGGTCTCAAGGTTCTGGCCGGCTATCTGCTAGCTCCGCGCGCGGGCTGGCTGAAGCGATTCCTGCCCGACCGGAAAACGCGGCTGGCGATCATCTTTTCCAGCGCGTGCGAATGGATGGCCGCGGCGACGATCCTCTACGTCCTGCTTCCGGAGGCCAGCCGGGGCGACCTGCTCCACTACCTGCCGGTGTTCGGCATGGCCGGGCTGCTCGGGGCGGTCAGCGGACTGCCCGGCGGACTGGGCGCGTTCGACGCCATTATCATCGCCGCCCTTGGGCCGCGCATCGGAACAGCCGACGTGGTCGGAGCCCTGCTGCTGTATCGCCTGATCTATGTGATTGGTCCCCTGCTGCTGGCGGGTGGTCTGACCGTCCTCATCGGTCTGAGGGCACACGGCCGCTCTGCGGCAGGTGGACGGGCCATGCAGGCGGGCGAGGCTGTCTGGCGCGAGGTCGCACCGCCCCTGTTCGGGCTGCTGACCTTTGTCGCCGGGGTCGTGACGCTGCTGTCGGTAGCGACGCCGGACGGAGCCGCGCGACTGACGCTGCTGGCGCGACTGGCCCCGGAGGGGTTGATCAACTCGTCGCATTTCGCCGCCAGTTTGGCCGGGGTGGTTTTGCTGTTCCTGGCCTTCGGTCTGCTGGGACGGCTGCGGAAGGCCTGGTGGGCGACGCTGTTCGCCCTGATCACCGCCGCCTTCGCCTGTCTGCTCAAGGGACTGGGTTTTCAAGAGTTTCTGTTTCTGGCAACGGTTGTCGGTCTGTTGGCGATGAGCCGGGGGGCCTTTCACCGGGACGCCGGTCTGCGCGCGACGCCGATGAGCCCCGGATCCATCGCCGCTGTTCTGGTTGTGTTGGTGGCGGCGGGCGGGCTGGGGCTGTTTGCCTATCAGAACGTGGTCTATCGCGATGATCTGTGGTGGACCTTCCTGACGGAGCAGAATGCGCCGCGGTTCCTGCGCGCGGCCGTGGGGGCGGCGGCTCTGGCGGTGCTGATCTTCGCGTGGCGATTGACGCGACCGGCTGCAGCCGAGACCCGACGTCCGACGGCGGCGGACATGGAGCGTGTCTACGCGATCATGGAGACTGCGGATCAGGCGTCGCCCGAAGCCAATCTGGCCTTCCTCGGCGACAAGTCCCTGATGTTTAGCGAGAGCGGGCGCAGCTTTGTGCAGTATGGGGTCCGGGGGCGCGCCTTCGTGGCCATGGGCGAGCCGGTCGGCCCGTCCGTCGAGCGCAAGGCGGCGATCTGGGCGTTCCGTGAACTGTGTGACCGGCATGGTGCGCGGACGGTCTTCTATTCGGTCAGTCGCGACAGCCTGCCGGACTTCATCGATTGCGGTCTGGTCGCCTCGAAAATCGGGGAGACCGCAATCGTCGACCTGGAGAATTTCAGCCTGGAAGGGCCCGTGCGGGCACCGCTGCGGCATGCGGTCAATCGTGGTCAGCGCGACGGTGCCGAGTTCGCCATCGTGCCGCCGGAAGGCTTCGACGCCATTGCCGATGAACTGCAGTCGGTGTCCGACGCCTGGTTGGGGATCCATCACGGAGTCGAAAAGGGTTTCAGCCTCGGGCGGTTTGACCGGGACTATCTGCGACGGTTCCCGACCGCAGTGCTGCGCAAGGACGGGGCGATCGTCGCCTTCGCCAATCTGTGGTGCACGCCGGACGGTCACACGGTTTCAATCGATCTGATGCGCTATGGAGCCGGCGCGCCCAAAAACAGCATGGAACTGCTGTTCATCCACCTGATGTTGTGGGGCAGGGACCGGGGATTCAAGGCGTTCGACATGGGCATGGCCCCGCTGTCGGGGTTGGATTCCCACCGGCTGGCCCCGTCCGTCGCCCGTCTGGGCAGCTTTGTCTATGCCGAGGGTGGCAGCCTGTACGGGTTCGAGGGCCTGCGGGCGTTCAAGCAGAAATTCAATCCGCGCTGGGACCCGGTCTACATCGCCGCCCCGACCGGATGGATGCTGGGACCCGCCCTGGCCGATGCGGCCTTGCTGTCCAGCGGCGGGCTGCTGGGGGCCCTGCGTTAGGCCCCTTCGGCGGGTGGCGGCGGGAGCCGCTGCACCAGTCGCGTCAGCAGGGCTATCTGTTCCTCCTGCCGGCGCAGCATGACCTCGATATCGCGGGTGCGGAGCTGGTCGAGCTTGTCGTGCAGGGCCATGATTTCGATTTCGGCCTTCAGGTTGACCTCATAGTCGTTGGCCGCGTCGTAGCGGTCCTTAACGCCCTGGCGGTTCTGACTCATCATGATCACCGGAGCCTGGATGGCGGCCAGCATCGACAGGATCAGGTTGAGGAAGATGAAGGGGTAGGGGTCGAAGGCGCTGCGCAGGAGCAGCAGGTTCAGCCCTACCCATAGCGCCAGGAAAGCACCGAACCCCATGATGAAGGTCCAGGAGCCGCCGAACGAGGCGACCTGATCGGCCAGCTTCTGACCGAAGGTGAGTTTGTCGTCGAAACTCAGATTGGTGTTGCTGGATACCGTCTCCCGCGATGCCGCCCGGCGCAGGACCCGGCGCTCGCGCTCGCTCAGGGCTTCGGGAGTTTTGGCAAACCATCGGCGGGCGGCCTGGGTGAGGTCAATGTGTTGCGGGTCAGACATCTCTGGGGTCTCCATCGCGCCGGATGTTGCGGTCGGGCGAGGCAGACTAGTCCTCAAATTTTGCCGGAGGCAGCGATTTCCGAGGGCTGGTTCCGGGCCGCTCCCCCCGGCGCGTCCGCGGCGTGCAGGGCACCGGGGGCAGTGCTGTTAGGACTCTGACCAGCCTTTAGGGTTAAGCCATTCTGCGAATGGATCGGAGTGACTGGCCGATGATGGCGACAGGCGAGTGGAGACGGGCGTTGATGCCGGCTGCGCTGGCAGTCGTCGTGTTCGGGCTTGTTGTGGCGGTCACGCTTCTGACCCGGCAGACCGGCAGCTATGTCGTGGTCTGGCCTGTAAACGCCTTGGTGCTCGCCGTCGCCCTTAGCTGCGCGCGGGCTGAAAGGCCGTTGCTTCTCGGCGGTGCCTTTATCGGCAACACCGTGGCCGTCGCGGCCATGGGCAATACGCTGCCGATGGCACTGCTGATGGCCTTCACCAACCTGGTGGAGGTGGGGGTCATGTTGGCGATACTCGGGCGAAGTGGTTCGCTTCGTCTGATGCGGCGCTCGGGCATACCGCGCTTTGGCCTTGCGGCGTTGGCGGCGTGCGTTGTGTCTGTAGCGACAGCCGAAGCCGGGCTTATGGCCGCCGGATTTCGTCCAACCCTTCCCGGGGCCAGCCTCTGGTTCGCGGCCAATCTGCTGGGGCTGCTTGTCTTCACCCCTCTCCTGCTGGCGGGTCTCAATCGCCGCTTTTCAGAACTGTTCGGTGCGGACCGGCTACAGACCGCGCTTGGGCTCGGCCTGCTGGTGCTCGTGTCCACGGCGGTCTTCCTGCAGTCGTCCCTGCCCCTGCTGTTCATCCCCCCTGCCGCATTGACGCTGGTCGCGATCCGCTCCGGAATTGCCGGTGCTGCGTTGGGTGGCCTTCTGGTCAGCATTATTGCCGTGATGGCGACGGTTCATGGTGTGGGTCCGCTCAACCTGGTGGCAGGCGATGCCGCCGGGCGGTTCATCGTTCTTCAGCTGTTCCTGGCCACATTGACGGTGATTGCCCTGACGGTCGGCATGACCTTCGCCGAGCGCCGCAAATTGATCGAACGCCTGACCCGGGCGCGGGTTGTGCGGCGCGCCAAGACCGCCCGCGAGCGGCAACTGATCGACCATGCCCAGCTGGCAGAACGCATGTCGCAGGTGGGCTATTGGACCCTGAACATCGATACGGGCGCGATCTTCTGGTCGCCGGAAGTTTACCGGATTCACGGCGTCGACCCCGCGTCGTTCCGTCCTGCGCTGGACAACGCCCTGGCCTTCTATGTCGACGGAGACCGGCAACGGGTGGAAGACCTGGTCAAGAGCGGTGTGGACCGCGATGAGGGCTGGGAATTCGACGCCGTCCTGATCCGGAGGTCCGACGGAGCACGCCGTGACGTCCGCTCGATGGCGGCCGGCGAGAAGGATGCGAATGGTCGGATCGTCGGCTATTTCGGTGTGTTCAAGGACCTGACAGAAGAGCGGCAGGTCGTCGCGAAAGCCATTGAGCAGGAGCGGCGTTTTCGTCTTCTGGCGGACAATGCCAGCGACGTCATCGCCGTCTACGATCGAAAGGGCGTGTTCAGCTATGTATCGCCGTCAATCACGGAAATACTGGGCTACACGCCAGAAGAATTGATCGGGAAGACGCCCTATTTCATTGTTCCCGAGGACCGCGAAAGCGTGGCGGCCGAGTTTGAGGCCGCGCTGGATTCCGACGTGCCGATCACCATCGAATACTGTGCCCTGGCCAAGGACGGCTCCCGTCGCTGGCTGGAGGCGCGACCCCGGTTTCAGCGCGACGATACAGGCAAGATTATCCAGATTACGGACTCGGTCCGCGACGTGACCGAGCGACGGGAACGGGAGGCCGCGCTCGCGGAAGCCCGGGCCGAAGCCGAGGCGGCGACCCGGGCCAAGACCGAGTTTCTCGCCAATATGAGCCATGAGATCCGGACTCCCCTGAACGGCGTTCTGGGCTTCGCGGATGTGTTGGCCGATACGCCGCTGTCCAAGGATCAGACGCGCTATGTCGACCGGATCCGCACGGCCGGAAGGGGGCTAACGGTTCTGATCGACGACATTCTGGACTTCTCCAGGATCGAGGCGGGCAAGATGCCGGTGGAGCGCCGACCGTTCGATCTGCGCGCCCTGGCCCTGGACGTCGTTGACCTGACCCGGAGCGGGGTCGGTGACCGGCTGACCTTCGACGTGAATTTCTCCGGGGATGTCACACCCTGGATCATCGGCGATGAACAGCGCACCCGTCAGATCCTGCTGAACCTGCTCGGCAATGCGGCCAAATTCACCCAGACCGGCTCGGTGCGTCTTGAGGTCTGTCTGGCCGACGAGATGGTGGAGCTGCGCGTCATCGACACCGGAATCGGGATTGCGCCGGAGGCGCTGGCCCACCTTTTCCAGGCCTTCACCCAGGCGGACGCCTCGGTTGGTCGCCGGTTCGGTGGTACGGGCCTGGGTCTCTCGATCAGCCACTCCCTGGCCCGGTTGATGGGTGGAGAGGTGCGACTGGACAGTGTGCCCGGTGCCGGAACGACGGCGGTGCTCAGTCTACCCTATGCGGTGGCAACAGCCCCCGAGACGGCTCCGGTGGCGGCGGGCACGCCTGAAGCGGTGACCGGCCGGAGCCTGAAGGTGCTGGTCGTTGACGATGTCGAGGCCAACCTCGAGCTGATCGATATCCTGTTGTCGCGGGCCGGACACAGGATCAAGGGCGTCACGTCCGGAGATGCGGCGCTCGCCCTGCTCGAGGCCGACACGAGCTTTGATGTGGTCCTGATGGATGTGCAGATGCCGGGCATGGACGGTCTGGAAGCCACCCGGCTGATCCGGCGATTGGGCAATGGCGTGGAAACCATCCCGATCGTGGCCCTGACGGCCAATGTCATGGCGGAACAGGTCGCGGAGTGTCGGGCCGCCGGCATGGATGAGCATCTGACCAAACCGATCCGGACCGAGGAACTGTTCGAGGTCATTGTTCGCGTCGGAGCCCTGTCTGACCCGCCGGTGTCCCCAACATCCGCTCCGGGCACCGCCGACCCGCTGGCCGCGCTGAAGGGGCGGTATCGTTTCCGGTTGTCGACCCTGGCGACCGAATTCGCGGAGATGGATAGTCTGGATGAGCCGGATCGTACTCAGGCGATCACCGCGCTGGCCCATTCCATCGCCGGCACCTCCGGGAGTATGGGATTCGACGAAGTCTCGAAAGCGGCCTTCACCCTGGAAGCCGCCGCCAACGAGTCTCTGGCCGCGAAGTCAGGAAGCCGGGATCTTGCAGCGGACATCGAAGCGCTGATCGCGGCGGTGGCATCATCATGACGCCTGGGCCACTACCGTCTCCGGGGGGGCCTTGAACCCGGCCTGTCGGGCAGACGCGACCGCATTTCGTTGGGTGGACGTCGTCGCAAGGGCCTGTTCATGGTTGAGGGTTAAAAGGTTTCAGTGGTCAGGCTGTGTCGGTCGTGATCGCTTCCGGAGTTTCGCCGTTGTCGTCCCTCAAAGTTCTTGTCGCCGACGATGATCGCTATCTGGCTGCCATGGCACGTCAGACGCTTGAGGTGGACGGCATCACCGTCGAAGTGGCGGTGAATGGAGACGAAGCCCTCAGGACCGCCGACTGGTTTCGACCTGACGTGATCGTGCTGGATACGATGATGCCGGTTGTCGACGGGATCGAAGCCCTGGAGCGGTTTAGGCGTCACGAGCAGCATCAGGACACGCCGGTACTGATGCTGACCTCGCTGCGGACCATGAGTGACATCAAGCGCGCCATGGCCTCGGGGGCCTCCGGTTATCTGACCAAACCGTTTCGGCCTGACGAGTTTCTCAAGCGCGTGAAATGGTTGATGGAGCCGGAGGTGAGCGCCGATCCGGGATCGCCTGAAAACAATCTGATTCTCAACGCCTGAGGCCGGTATTGCCTGTCGGCTAGCCTGCCGCGGTTCCGGACGCAGTTGCCCGCCTGTTCCTGGCCGGGGCCGCCAGTAGCCGGGCGACCGTCTCGTTGAAGGTATCGGCCTGCAGGGGCTTGGGCAGAGCCTCGTCAGCGCCGAATGCCAGCGCCGTGCGCAGCAACACATCCTTGTCCATCTGCCCGCCTGACGAGATGGCCAGAATTCGCACTTCGGGGTGGGACGCCTTCAGCTCGGTAATCGTTTCCAGGCCGTCCTTGTTGGGCATCAGCATGTCGAGGACGATCAGGTCGACCGGCAGGATGGCGACAACGCCGAGGGCTTCGTTGCCGTCCGAGGCTTCGACAACCGCATAGTCCTCGTGCCGGAGCATTTCTCCGGCGATCAGCCTGATGGTGGGGTCGTCGTCGACGATTACGATGATAGCCATGGTGTTCTCCACCCTTATCATGCCCCGGAACCCCCACCATTCCGTCAAGACAGATGCTTAATCCTCAGGCTGCTCTTTCCACCGCTGTAGGGAGGGCGGTGACGGCGCAGGGCCGGTGATAGAAATATCCCTGCAGATAGTGGACGCCGGCGGTCTTGAGGAAGATCGCCTGCGCTTCGGTCTCGACGCCCTCGCAGACCACCTTCATGCCCAGGGCCCGGCCGACACCAATCACCGCATGGATGATGGCCGCCGACGCCGTGTCCTCGCAGCAGCGATCCACGAAGCTGCTGTCGATCTTGAGGGTGGTGAAGCTGAGTTCCCGCAGGGCATGCAGGCTGGTGTAGCCGGAACCGAAATCGTCGAGGGCGACGCCGACCCCGATGGCCGACAGCAACTGGATGGTCTGACGGGCGGGTTCGATGTCCAGGACGGCGGTTTCCGTGACTTCGATTTCGAGGCGTTCCAGCGGGAAGTTTTCACGCCGGGCGATCGCGGCGACACGGACAGCGAAGCCGGGATCCTGAAAGTCCCAGGCGCAGGCGTTGACCGAAACCCGCAGGTCAGGCCGCGTCGCCAGTTCGCGCATCGCTGTGGTCAGCACGAAATCGGTCAGGGCGATGATCGCATCGCTCTTTTCCAGTTCGGGAATGAACTGGTCCGGGCCGATGCGGCCCTGGTCGGGGTCGGTCCAGCGCACAAGAGCTTCGACCTTGTCGGAGACCGCCCCGGACCGGTCGGTCATGGGCTGGTATTCCAGATGCATATGGCCGGCCGCCATGGCGTTGCGGGCCCGGGAGGCCCAGTCAGAGTCCAAGATCTCGGCCACCGCAGGAGTCGGTGTGGCTGTATGACCCATTGCCGACAACGTCCGGGCGATCAGGGCGTCGAGGGCATCCGGATCGACGGACGATGTCTCTCCATTCCGGGCGTCGTTTTCGATCTGCGAGGCGACGGCGGTGACCATGGACGCCCCGAGGCTCAGGCTCATGGATTTCAATGCATGGGCTGCCCGGGCCAGGGCGTCGTGATCGCCGGCCTTCATGGCGTCGCGAATCCCGGCGACCCGGAGCGGCGCATTGACGGCGTACAGACCTTCGACCTTCTCGACGAAATCAGGCCGCCCGTTAGCGGCCATCGTAGCCAGCTCTTGCCGGACGCCGGGATCGAGCAGGCCCGCTGAGTCTTCGAGAACAGGCTCGGCGACGCGATCGGGGGCGGGCGCTTCGGTGGGAGCCGCCCCGCCGGCCAGGGCCCGGTCGGCACAGAACCGCAAGAGAATCCGGGTCAGGTCAGCGAGGGTGAAGGGCTTGTGGATCACGTCATCCATGCCCGCGGTCCGCCAGGCATCGGCACCCGAGCCGACAACGTGGGCGGTCAGGGCGACGATGGGTGTTCGGGCGCGGCCGGTTTCAACCTCTGCAGCACGAATGCGGCGGCTGGCCTCGAAACCGTCCAGAACCGGCATGGACCCGTCCATGAGAACCAGATCAAAGGTCGAGACCTTCAGGGCCTCAATCGCCTGCAGGCCGTCCTCGGCCAGGGAAACAATCACACCCAACCGGCCGAGCGCTTCGGCGGCAACCTCGCGGTTGACCTCGGAATCATCGACGACGAGGACGCGGGCCCCGGGGAAGGCCGTATGGTCTCCGCGATGCGCCTGCAGCCGATCGAGCGACGGGCGCTGACCGGCGTGCATCTGCTGCAGGACCTGCAGAAGATCGTCGCGGCGCAAGGGTTTTACCATGGCGGAGACGCCTCGCTCGGCGAAGGCGGCCGCCTCATCCTCGGTGGCGCAGATCACCAGCGAGAGCCCGGTCGAGCCGGTCTCGGCCTGTGGGTTCAGCTGGATCGAGGCTCCGGATGGCACAGGGGCGCTGGCCGCCGTCACTCCCCAGGCGTTCAGGTAACGGTTGAGGGCCACCGCCGTCTGGCCCTGCGCTTCGGGCACATGAACGCTCCAGCCGGCAAACGCCGACAGGGCCGTCGCCGTGTCTTCGACCGCCGTCAGCGGGGCCCGGAAGGCAAAGACGGAGCCTTGGCCCAGCACGCTCTCCAGGGCCCATTCGCCGCCCATGGCGCGCACGAGACGGTCGCAGATGGTCAGGCCCAGCCCGGTCCCGCCGTATTTGCGTGTGGTGCTCTGATCGGCCTGGGTGAAGGCTTCGAACAGATGGGGCAGGCGGTCGGCCGGGATACCCGGGCCGCTGTCGACGATGGCGAACCGGATCTGCCCCGGGCTTCCGGCATCGGGCTCGATGGTGATCAGGACGCCGCCGGTTTCGGTGAATTTGATGGCGTTGTTGGCGAGGTTGCCCAGCACCTGACGTAGCCGGACCGGGTCCCCGCTGACGACGGGCGTGCGCGGGTCGACGAACACCGCCAGGTCCAGCCCCTTGCTGACGGCGCGTTCCATGAACAGGCTGGCGACGTCTTCGGCGACCTCGGTCAGGTCGACCGGGACGGCTTCCATGTCGAGCTTTCCGGCCTCGACCTTCGAGAAGTCGAGAATGTCGTTGATGATGCTAAGCAGGGACTGGCCCGATTTGGCGATCACGTCAGCGTAGCGTTTCTGTCGGGCAGGCAGGTCGGACCGCGACAGCATTTCGCTGAGCGCGAGGATACCGTTCATCGGCGTGCGGATCTCGTGGCTCATGACCGCCAGAAAATCGGACTTGGCGGCGTTGGCGCTTTCGGCGGCTTCCTTGGCGACCGAGAGCTCCGCAGTGCGGGAGGCGACCTCGCCCTCCAGTCCGGCGACATGTGCGGCGATCCTTTCATCGCGCTCCCGGATGCCGTCCAGCATGTCGTTGAAGCCCGTGACCAGGTCGCGAAGTTCTCCCTCGGCCTCGATTTCGGCCGGTTGGGAATAGTCCTGGGACTGCCGGACGCGGTTGGTGAACCGGGCGAGACGGGTGATCGGCTCGCTGATACGCCGGGCCATGCGCAGGGCGACCAGAAGTCCGGCCAGCAGCGCCACCCCGGCACCGGCCAGGCTGATCAGGACAGCGGACAGGATGCGCGATCGCAGCCCGGGCACATCGCTGAGCAGGGTGATCTCGCCCACCACACTGCCGTCATTGAGGATCGGCGTCTTGACCTGGATGGAGCCGGTCTTCAGCGCCGACCACAGCGACAGCTTGCTGGTCTGCTGAATTTCCGCGTCCGAGTTGAGGCGAACCCCGCCACCGGTCTCGGCCAGAAGGTAGCCGTCCGCCGTCTGGACACGCGCATAGACGATGTCGGGCATCTGGCCGATCGACCGCACGGCCAGAAAGGCACCGGAAGCGTCGTTGTGCGCGACCGAGGGCGCGGCCATCGAGCCGATGACCTGGGCCGTTTGGGTCAGTCTGGCGGTTTCCAGTGCAGCCTGACGTTTGGCATCGGTCCAGCCGGACAGAGCGGCCGTGACCAGCCCGGCCGCCATTAGAGAGGTCAGCACCAGGACAATCAGTTTCCGGCGAATGGATCCGGTATTGATGGGCAGTGACCAAGTCAGGGGTCTGGTTCCGTATGGTGCCTTCGCCAGCGATACCAGACATTAATGACTACGCTCTTAAGGGTTGAGTCGACGGATGATTAGCGGGCAGCATTTCAGAAGACCGGGAGGGCTTCGCCATGGCTGGTTTCTTCTATGTTCTCGATACGGACGCACGAATTCTGTTCGTCGACGACGATCCGATCCTGCGCGAATTCGCCGAGGTAAATCTGGCATCCCCCCACGCCGCGATCGACACGGTTGCCGATGGCATTGAGGCGCTGGAGCGCCTGGCGATGACCCGGTACGACCTGTTGCTTGTCGATCTGGAGATGCCGCGACTGGACGGGTTTGGCCTGCTGGAGCGTCTGCGTGCCGATCCGGCTACCGCCCATCTGCCGGTCATCGTCCAGACCGGCCGAGAGGATGTCGAAGCGATCGACCGCGCCTTTCATCTGGGCGCGACATCTTTCGTGACCAAGCCGCTGAACTGGCGGCTGCTGACCTACCAGATGCGGTTCGTGCTGCGCAGCAGCCAGGCCGAACATCGCCTGCGTCAGGCCCCGGCAACAGAGGCGGCATGACGGGTTTCGCCGCCATTCTTCGCAACATACATCGCTCTCTCGGGGCGCTGAAACGCGACGATCGCGGCATTATTGCGCTCAAATTCGCCCTGGTCGTACCGGCGGTGGCCCTGCTGGCCATCGGTGCAATCGATCTGATGGCCGTCAATGCCACCCGTGACCGGCTGCAGAGTGTCGCGGATAGTGCGGCGTTGGCCGGAGCCCCGTCGCTGAGCCTGGCTTTGGACGGGTCCGCCGCCCGCGCACGCGCCTCAAACTTCTTTCAGGCGCAGATGTCCCAATGGCAGAACGCGCCGTCGGTCGAACCGACCTATACGGTCATCGACCAGGGTGGTCAGCGCGCGATCCGGGTTGTGGTCAAAGGTCATCGCGCCTCGTTCTTCGGCAGTATGCTGCCGCCGGGGGGCTGGAATTTCATCGCCCAGGCGACGGCGTCGACGGCGGGTCTGGTGCCGTTGTGCGTGCTTGTCACCGGTGGTAGCGCCGACAAGGGTCTCAAGCTGTCAGATGCCCCTCGCATGACTGCGCAGGGCTGTATGGTGCATTCGAACCAGAACATCGAAGTCCTCGGAGGTTCGATTGCTGCCGCCAAGGTTCAGGCCGTCGGCTCGGCGGTCGGTGTGATCAGCCCCAAGCCCGGCACTGGAGCTGCCGGGGTCCCGGATCCCTTTGCAACGCTGAACCTGAGTACCAATCGACCTTGCGACGTCAATGTCGCTGTCGGTGGTCTCCTCGGCCTTCAGTTGGGCGGCAGCAACGGGCTGGGCCTTAGTCTGCTGTCCGGGGTGACCCGACTGCCCCCCGGCGTCCACTGCGGGGCCATGTTGTTCAGTGGCACGTCCGAACTGATCCTCGAGCCGGGAGAACACTGGTTCAGGGGCAGTGTGCTGACCGTCGGCGGCAATGCAAAAATGACCGGCCGGGATGTCGTGATGTTTTTCGATACAACGTCGCGTTTTGACTTCACCGGCCAGGCAAGGATCAATCTATCAGGTCGGGAAACCGGCCCCTACGCCGGTATCGTCATGGGTGCGACGCGCGACAATGTCCTGAATTTCAATATCAATGCCGACAATGTCGAGGCCCTTCTCGGGGTCATGTACATCCCTGAGGCACGCCTCATCATCGGCGGTTCTGCGGATGTGGCCCGCGACAGCGCCTGGACGGTGATCGTCGCCAAATACCTGCAGCTGCAGGGGTCTCCGGTCCTGTACATCAACGCCAACTACAACAATTCCAGTATTCCGGTGCCTACCGGCGTAGGGCCGAATACCGGCGTACATCTTGTCGACTGAGATCCACGGGAACCATGACGATGGCGAAGCAGGCGAAACAGTTGAAGTCCGGACCCGGAGCGACGGCCGAGGCGATGGTAGCAGACACGATCATGCCGCCCGAGCGGCGCGGCAAGGAGCGTCGCAAGCCGGGTAATCGCATAAATCGACATGCTCCACGGCGATCCCTGATGAAGCTGATCGGGGCCTATGCCCTGGTGGTATCCGGCGGGGTATTCGCGCTCATTCTGCTGGCGGATCAGATGCTGGATCTGGGTTCGACGCTGGTCGGCCTCAGCTTTGTCGGGGCCCTGATCGGCGTGTCGATCCTGGTCCTGGCGCTGGGCGCGCTGGAAGAGCGTCTGATCGAGATTCGCCTCGAACTGATGATGCTGAACGGGGGCATGCGACAGGGCGAGCGCCGCGCGGGCGAGCGTCGTTCTGGAGATCGCAGCGGCGGACCCGAAAACCGCCGAGGCTGAACCGGTCGCCGCGACCTTTTAGCGGGAACCGAGAGGTGTAGGGTCGACCAAGACAGGACGGCTTTCGGCGTCCATGCTGGAAGCCAGCCCGCAGTCGACCCGGATATCGTGCCCCATGGCCTCGTTCTATGATCGTCACATCCTGCCGCATGTGATTGGCTGTGCCTGCGGGGCCGGGCCGATCCGGCACCAGCGGGCCAAGGTCGTGCCCCATGCCCGGGGACGGGTGCTGGAACTGGGCATCGGCGGGGGCCTGAACCTCGCCTTCTACGACCCGTCGCGCGTCGACAGCGTGACCGGCGTTGATCCTTCGGAGGGCCTGCGGCGCAAGGCCCTGAACGCGCCGCGCCCGGATGGCCTGAGGGTCGAGGTGCTGGGCGGTGAGGCCGAGGCCCTGCCGTTCGAGAATTCTGACTTCGATACGGTGGTCTGCACCTTCACCTTGTGTTCGGTGCGCTCGACCGAAGCCACCCTGGCCGAGGCCCGGCGCGTGCTGCGGCCGGAGGGCCGGTTGCTGTATGCCGAACACGGGCTGTCGCCGGACCCGCAGGTGGCGCGCTGGCAGCGGCGGATCGAACCCGTCTGGAAGCCTCTGGCCGGCGGTTGCCACCTGACCCGCCCGGTTTCGGCGACGATCGCGGCCTCGGGCTTTGAACTGATCGACCCGGCGTGCATGTATCTGCCCAACACGCCCCGGGTTCTGGGGTGGAGCGAATGGGGCGAGGCCCGCCGTGGCTGAGGCGTGGCCGGCCCCGTGATCAAGGAGACGGCCGTGACGACCAACCCTGACGACCAGCCGAATATCGCCCAGGTCGAATACTGGAATGCGACCGTCGGTGAGACCTGGGCCCGGTTCCAGGACCAGCTGGACCGTCAGCTTGCGCCGCTGGGTCTGGAAGCGATGAAAGCCCTCGCGGTGAGCCCGGGTGAAAACCTGATCGATATCGGTTGCGGCTGCGGACACACATCGCTCGAGCTGGCCCGCCGTGTGGGGCCGCAGGGGGCGGTCGTCGGAGTCGATATTTCGCAGCCCATGCTGGAGGTCGCGCGTCGCCGGGCCGGGGCGATGCCGGAGTTGACGGTCAGCTTCCGGGAGGCGGACGTGCAGACGGCCGAGCTGGGGGCCTCGGTGTTTGATGCGGCCTTCTCGCGCTTCGGCGTGATGTTCTTCAGTGATCCGGCGGCGGCGTTCGCCAATATGGGTCGCAGTTTGCGGTCCGGTGGGCGGCTGGCCTTTGTGTGCTGGCGGCCCTTTGCCGACAACCCGTGGATGGGAGCCCCGCTGGCGGCGGCCCTGCCGTTCATTCCGGCACCGGCCCCGGTCGACCCGCTGGCCCCGGGGCCGTTCGCCTTTGCCGACGCCGACCGGGTTCGGACGATCCTGACCGAGGCGGGGTTCACGGACATCGACATCCGGCCGCATGAGACGCGGATTGGTGGCGGGGACGTCGATCAGGCCCTGCGGCTGGCCCTGCGCGTTGGTCCGCTCGGCTCTGTGCTGCGCGAGGACCCGTCCCTGGCCGGGCAGGTCACTGACGCAGTACGCCGGGTGCTGGAGGATCACCTGACCCCGGACGGCGTGCTGATGCCGGCCGCTGTATGGATCGTCACCGCCCGGCGGCCCTGACGGACATCGTCACCACGGTGGTGTCGGCAGGCCCTTCGAGCTCAGGAACTCCGCATTGAACAGCTTGGACGCATAGCGCGAGCCGGGATCGCACAGGCAGGTGACGATGGTCTTGCCCGGCCCGAGGTCGCGGGCCAGCCGCATGGCACCGACCAGGTTGACCCCTGAGGATCCGCCCAGCGACAGGCCCTCCTCGCGCACCAGATCGAACAGGACCGGCAGGAACTCGGCATCCTCGATGCGATAGGCATCGTCGGGGGTGAAGCCTTCGAGGTTGCCGGTGATACGGGCCACGCCGATGCCTTCGGTGATCGACGAGCCTTCGCCGCTCATCTCGCCCTTGGTGAACCAGTTGAACATCGCCGCGCCCGCCGGATCGGCCAGGGCGATGCGGATCGACGGGTCACGCTCCTTCAGGAAGGCCCCGACCCCGGCGATGGTGCCGCCCGAGCCGACGGCGCTGACGAAGGCGTCTATGCGACCGCCGGTCTGTTCCCAGATCTCGGGGCCGGTGCCGGTGTAGTGGGCGTCGCGGTTGGCGGTGTTGTCGAACTGGTTGGCCCAGATGGCCCCGTTCGGGTTGTCGCCGTTCAGCTGTTCGGCCAGACGGCCCGAGGTATGGACGAAATGATTGGGGCTGGAGAAGGGGGCGGCGTCGACCTCGACCAGCCGGGCCCCGAGCGCCCGGATCGCCTGTTTCTTCTCGTCCGACTGGGTGCGGGGCATGACGATGACCACCGGATGGCCCAGCGCCGCCCCGACCAGGGCGAGACCGATGCCGGTGTTGCCGGCCGTGCCCTCGACGATGGTGCCGCCGGGTCGCAGCGCGCCCGAGGCCCGGGCCGTCCGCACGATCGACAGGGCCGCCCGATCCTTGATCGACTGGCCCGGATTGAGGAACTCGGCCTTGCCGAGGATTTCGCAGCCGGTTTCTTCCGACAGGCGGTTGAGGCGGATCAGCGGCGTATTGCCGATCAGATCGATGATGGAGCGGGTTACGGACACGGCAAGGCCTTTCGGAGCGCCGGTCGGGGGAGCGAGCCGGCATTTCCCAAGGTGGGGAGTGCGGGCGGTTCTGTCGACTCTGGCGAGCCGGGGCCGGTTTCCGCTATAGGGTGATCCCGTCTGATGTCGGCCCGCCGCCCCGGCGACTGTTTCAACGCGGAGGCTGAAATGACGACAGAATCCCCCGTATCGCCGGCCGTGCGCGTCGTCGCCCTGTATCGTTTCGCGGCGATCGACGACTGTGCGGCGGTGCAGACCCGCCTCACGCAGCTGTGCCCGGCCGGGGTGCGCGGCACCCTGTTGATCGCGCCGGAGGGTCTGAACGGCACGATCGCGGGACCGGACAGGGCGATCGCCACCGTGCTCGACGGGATTCGCGACCTGCCCGGATTTGCCGATCTGGACGTCAAGGAATCGACGGCGGCGACCATGCCGTTCCACCGGCTCAAGATCCGCATCAAGACCGAGATCGTGACCATGGGCCGGACCGATCTGGACCCGGTGTGCAATGCGGGTCTCTATGTCGCGCCTGCCGACTGGAACCGCCTGATCGCCGATCCGGATACGGTCGTGATCGATACCCGCAATGACTATGAGGGCGCGATCGGGGCTTTTGCCGGGGCGATCCAGCCCAATACCCGGACCTTCCGCGATTTCCCGGACTGGTTCGAGCGGGAAGGGCGGGCCCTGCTAGACCGGCCGACCCCGCCCAAGGTGGCGATGTACTGCACCGGCGGCATCCGCTGCGAGAAGGCGAC
This sequence comes from uncultured Brevundimonas sp., assembly GCF_963977465.1. Classification (GTDB taxonomy): domain Bacteria; phylum Pseudomonadota; class Alphaproteobacteria; order Caulobacterales; family Caulobacteraceae; genus Brevundimonas. The sequence goes on from NZ_CAXBOQ010000002.1 coordinate 168,348, forward strand.
AGCGTTTCTCAGGGCCGAGGGCGTCGACAATGTGCACCACCTTGAGGGCGGCATCCTGAGATACCTCGAGACCGTGCCGGAGGCCGACAGCCTGTGGCAGGGCGAGTGTTTCGTGTTCGACGAGCGGGTCGCGATCGGCCATGGACTGGAGCCGGGCAGCCACACCCTGTGCCGGGGCTGCCGAATGCCGCTGAGCCCGGCGGATCGAGCCGCTCCCGGCTACGTCGAAGGGGTCTGCTGTGAACGCTGTCATGCAACCCGAACCGCGGAACAGCGAGCCGGCTATGCCGAGCGGCAGCGTCAGATGGAGATTGCGGCGCACCTGGGTATCGACCATGTCGGGGCGGTGCTCGACGGGTCGGACGGTCTATCCCGGAGCCCTTGAATCAGGCTCTACTGCCGTGGCGCTAGCGTGGTGGGGGCTTCCTGTAACCCGATCTTAACCACGAATGTGGCGCTATCGGCGGTGTAATTTCCAGGGGGTGTCCGCGTGGCGGTCAATCAGGCGCTGTTGCGCGAGGCGCAGGCGACGGGACCGACCAGGGTGCCTGTCGCGCGGCCGCGACTGCCGTCGGCCGAGGCGGTGTTTCCCTATCTTCAGAAAATTGATGACGCGGGCTGGTACTCCAATTTCGGCCCGCTTCTGACCGAGTTCGAGGCCCGTCTGGCCGGGCGGTTCCCCGCCGGGACCGAGGTGGTCACCGTCACCAATGCGACCCAGGCCCTCACCCTGACCCTGATGGCGATGGACCTGCCCGTAGGCGGCTATGTGGTGATGCCGGCCTGGACCTTTGTGGCGACGGCGCATGCGGTGGTGCAGGCCGGGCTGCGGCCGTGGTTCGCCGACGTCGACCCCGACAGCTGGATGCTGCGGCCCGAAGCCGTCACCGGCCTGACCGCCGATGTTCGCGAACAGGTGGTCGCGGTGCTCCCGGTTTCAGCCTTTGGCGCGCCCGCCGACCTCGCGGCGTGGCGGGCATTCCGTGACGAGACCGGCGTGCCGGTGCTGGTCGACGCGGCCGCCGCCTTTGATACCCTCGATGACGCGGCGTTGCCGGCCGTGGTCAGCCTGCACGCGACCAAGGTTCTCGGCATCGGCGAGGGTGGATTTCTGGCGACCCGGGACGCCGCGCTTGCGCTCAAGGTTCGTCAACTCACCACCTTCGGCTTCCAGGATAGCCGCGAAAGCCAGGTGGCGGCGACCAATGCAAAGCTGTCGGAATATGCGGCGGCGGTGGGGCTCGCCGGCCTTGATGCCTGGCCAGCGGACCGGTTTCGCTTTCTGCGCGCGGCCCAGCATCTACGCATCAGCCTTATTGGCCAGCCGGAGGTTCGCTTTCAGGACGGCTGGGGTTCGGACTGGGCGACGAGCGTTTGTACGGTCGGCCTTCCCGAAGGGGCGGCGGGGCCTGTCGCTGAGGCCCTGCATCGGCAAGGTGTCGATACCCGTCAGTGGTGGGGCCTCGGTTGCCACATGAGTCCGGCTTTCACCGGCTGCGCGCGCGGCGATCTGCGGTACACGGACCGTCTGGCGGGATCCGTCATAGGCCTGCCTTTCTCGATCGATCTAGACGCCGCCGAGACGGCCCGGATTGCGAACGCGCTGCAGCAGGCGCTGGCCAGCCTCTAGATGCAGGACCTGGCGGGCAAGACAGTTCTGATTACCGGGGCTTCGGGAACAGTCGGCACAGCATGCGCGGACCTGCTGCTCGCCAAGGGGGCCCGGCTGGTGCTGACCGATCGGGTCGGACCGTCGTCGCATCTGACCGCCCATGCCGATGTTCAATTCCAGCAAATCGATGTGACAGATCGCGCTGCCGTGGATGCCGCCTATGAAGCCGCGCTCGGGCGCTTCGGGCGTATCGACGCCGCCGTGCTGGCCGCGGGTGTTGAAGGTCCGGTGGCGCTGGTCGAGGAAATTTCCGAAGATGACATCGACCACGTCCTCGCCGTCAATGTGAAGGGCTGCCTGTTCTGGATGCAGGCCTGTCTGCGCGACATGAAGCCGAGGGGGGCGGGCAGTATCGTGGCCCTGTCCTCGATTTCCGGCGTCGTCGGCAGTGCGTCGCTGGGGGCCTATACGCTGAGCAAACATGCGGTGGTCGGTCTGGTCCGGGCGGCCGCCCTCGAGGCCGGGGGAGACGGCGTGCGGGTCAATGCCCTGTGCCCCGGGCCGATCGACTCCGACATGATGCGGCGACTGGACAAGGCCCTGTCCGACCGGGATCCGCAACGGGCTCGCGGGCAGGCGGACGCGGCCAAGGCCATGCCGCTGCAGCGCTATGTATCCGCTCTGGAGGTGGCGCGGATGGCGGCCTTTCTGTGCAGCGATGACTCCGGGTCGTGCCATGGGGCGACCTATATGGTCGACGGCGGCTTTACTGCCCGGTGATGCGTGAGTGTGATCGTCCCGCCAGATGCAGAGCCGATCGCGCCCGTCGGCGGTTTCTTCGAAGACCACGAGCCTGACGTCGCGCCGGGCAGCACCAGCGTGCTTGAGGCCTGGACCGGGGAGCGTGCCTGGGCGGCCTTTGTGAATGCCCGCTCGGCCTTCGCCGCCCTGGTGGCGACTTTGCCCGGGGCAACGGTGTGGCTGCCAGCTTTTGTCTGTTGTGATCTGGTCGACCGGTCCTTTCGCGAGCGGGTGCGCTTCTATTCGGTGGCGGAGGGTTTCGAGCCGGACATTGCCGGCGTCGAGGCCGGGATGGCGGCTGGTGACCTGGTGCTGGTTGTGGCGTATTTCGGCCAACCGGTGGGGCCTGCGGTGCAGGATTTCGCCCGTCGGCGGCCCGATCTGCACATCGTCGAGGATCGCGCCCAGGCCTTGGCCGCTGGTCCAGCGTTCGACCGCAGCTGGACCCTGTACAGCCCGCGAAAGCTGCTGGGTGTCGCGGATGGCGGCTTGCTGGTCGCGCCTGCCGGGACATCGGTGGTACCGCAGCCGACCACGTCCCCCGACAGCGAGGCACTGTGGCGGGCACCCCTTCTGCGGCGCGCCGATCCGCCGGGCCGGGACAATGCTGTCTGGTACGCCGCCAACCAGAGCAAGGAGGCGGCGATGGCGGTCACTTCCCAAGCGATGACGGCGCGCAGCCTTGCGATCCTGTCGCGCACTTCGCTCGTCAGCCTCACGGAACCGAGGCTCGTCAACTGGCGTGTCCTCGACCGGACGCTGCGCCAATGGTCGGCCCTGCCGGCCGATTTGCCAGTTCCTCCGCTCGGCTATGTGCTGCGCCTGGAGCCCGACGCGCGCGACACGCTCCTACGCGGCCTGCATGCGGACCGGATATTCGCCGCTGTTCACTGGCCCGAAATCGCGGCCCCGGAGGGGGAGTTCCCGCGCGAAACGCAGTGGACGCGCGAGCTGGTCACCCTGCCGTGCGATCATCGATACGGAGCGGCCGATATGGAGCGGATCGCACGCCGGGCCGTGGAGCTGCTGGGATGAGCCACCCCTATGCCGGTGAAGCCTATGCCCGCAGTCTCGCCCATATCGGTGCGCCGTTCGCGGTTCCGGAATGGGGCGGACATGTGCTGGCTCGGGCCACGCCCTGCGGGACCCGTGAGGATGCGGTCGGTCCCTATCCCCTGACCGTGCTGGGCTGCGACGCGGATATCGCGGCCGGTCTGACGCGGCTGAAGGCGGCCGATCTGGTCTCTGTCGTTCTGGTGCTGGATGACCGGTTGCGACCGGCGATGACGGTCCTTGAGAGTGCCCCGGTCACCGTTCGGCAGTTCAAGCCGCACTATGTCCACGATCGCAGCCTCGGCCCGGTCAGCTATGGCAAGCACCATCGCTATGAGTTGCGACGTGCCCTGGCCCGGACTGAGGTGTCCGAGATTTCGCTGGCCGATCACCTGCCGGACTGGGAACGGCTGTATGGCGCGCTTATGGCGCGTCACGGGCTGGGTGGGTTGCACGGCTTTCCGCCGGTCCATCACGAGACCCTGGCCGGACTGGCGAGCCTGCGCACGTTCGGGGCCTTCATCGACGGGCGGTTGGTCTCGGCCCATCTGTTCGTTACCCACGACGGCCATGCGATGAGCCATCTGGCTGCGTCGGCCGCCGAGGGTTATCAGTCCGGTGCGGCCTATGCGGTGAATGATCTGGCGCTGACCGAGCTGACCGACTGCGCAGTGATCAATTTCGGCGGTGGCGCGGGGATGGGCGACGACCCGGCCGACGGCCTGGTGCGCTTCAAGAAGGGGTTTTCCAACAGCGTCGAACCCTCCTACCTTTTCACGGCCATCCTGGACGGTGATGCCTATACGGCGCTGAGCGCCGGTAGCGCCGACTCAGGTTTCTTTCCGGCCTATCGCGGACCACGACCACAGGAGCGCTCCGATGAACATCAAGGGTAAGATCGTCACGTTGCGCGCTATCGAGGCGGCGGACCTGCCGGCGCTGCACCAGTGGGGTAACGACCCCGACCTCTGGAACATGTTGGGCGGCTGGCATTTTCCGACGTCGCTGCATCAGACGCAGCGGTGGTTCGAGGGGCTGGCGAGTGATCTGCTGAATCAGCGTTTCGCTATCGACGTTCCGGGCACCGGTCTGGTCGGGACCGCCAACCTCGTCGACATCGACTGGAAAAACAACAACGCCTTCCACGGGATGATGATCGGCGACCCGTCGATGCGCGGGAAGGGCGTCGGGGTCGACGTGATCATGGCCACCATGCGCTACGCCTTTGACGAGCTGCATCTGAAGCGGCTGGACGGGTCAATGATCGCCTACAATGAGGCGTCGGTGGGCGTGTACACCGGCAAATGCGGCTGGCAGGTCGAGGGCCGCCAGCGCGACTGGTATTTCCGCGGTGGCCGCTACTGGGACCGGATCGTCGTCGGCGTCACCAGCGACGACTATCGCGCCCTGGTGGCGGCGAACGGCTACTGGGAGTCGTGAGTGTGACGACGGGTTGGACGCAGCTGGGCGTCATCTTCGCGCCCGACGGTTCAATGGACTGGTCGCGAACCCATGCCCAGGCTCCCGCTGCCGTGCTGATGGATGACCGGATCCGCGTCTATTTCGGCACCCGCAACGCCGAGAACCGCAGCCGCACCGGCTTCATCGAGGTCGATCGAGCCGACCCCACCCGCCTGCTCCATGTCCACGACCGGCCGGTGATGGATCTGGGCAAGCCGGGGACCCATGACGAGGACGGGGTGATCGCCAGCCAGGTGATCACCGTCGGCGACGCGCTGTGGATGTACTACGGCGGGGTCAGCCGTGGCGACAGTGTGCCTTACCGGATGTCGATCGGCCTGGCGCGAAGCCGGGACGGCGGGCTGACCTTCGAGCGCGCCTTCGACGGCCCCGTCGTCGATCGCACCCCGGACGAGCCCTATATGACCATGGCCCCGAACATCCTCATCGAAGATGGGGTCTGGACCATGTGGTACGGCTCCGGCACCGGCTGGGTCGAGATCGACGGCAAGTTCGAACCGACCTATCAGATCAAGCTGGCGCATTCGGATGACGGCCTGCGCTGGCGGCAGACGAACCACGCCTGCATTCCCAAGCTGGATACCCTGGAGGCCAATACCCGCCCGTCGGTGCTGCGCACGCCCGACGGAGGCTATGAGATGTGGTTCTCCTACCGGAACAGCCGCGCCTATCGCGACGGCGCGGGCTCCTACCGGATCGGTTACGCAACCTCGACCGACGGTCGGGACTGGACGCGCCAGCCGGACCCCGAAGGCCTGCAACCCAGCGGTGAGGGCTGGAACGCGGCGACCATGTCCTATCCCAGCGTCATCGCCGCCGACGGCCGCAAGATCATGTTCCACAACGGCGACGGCTTCGGGAAATCCGGTATCGGCTGCGCGATCATGGAGACCGCATGACCATTCTCGTCTTCCCGTCTGCTCTCGAGGCCGCCGCGAAATTCGCCGGGGAAGCCGGACAATGGGGTCGCCGTGTGGTCGGAGCCTCGTCGCTGGATGTCGATCCAAACGCCGCCGCGTTCGACGCCTGGGCCAGGCTGCCGTTCATTGGCGCACCGGACTTCTTCGACGCGCTGGAAGCGCTGGTTGAGCGGGAGCAGATCACCGACCTGTTCACGCCGCATGCGCCGACTTTCCACCTGCTGGAGCAGGCGCTGCCGACGCGGTTGCCCGGTCTGAAGCTGATGGGGCCGGGGCCGTTCCGGCGCCAGATGGACCGGGTGACCGATGCCCTTGCGGAGGGCCGGGCCGGGCTGGCGAAGGCTTCGGACTATGCCGGGGCACCGTCGTCCCTGCCGGCCGAGTTCATCGCCGGGCTGCTGGCCCAGGTGGAGACCATCCATGGTGAGTGTTCACGCGACAAGATCCTGGCGATCTGCGGCGTGGTGCCGTCGGCCCCGAAGGGCGACATCGTCGAGATCGGGGCCCTGTTCGGCAAGAGCAGCTATGTGCTGAACCGGGTCGGCAGTTATGGCGGTGTCGGGGCGACCCTGTGCGTGGACCCCTGGAACCTGGGCCTGTCGGTGCAGACGGATGCGCCGACCCATATTCAGGAGGCCTCCAGCGGCTGGGACTGGGATGTCGTCTATGCCGGCTTTCTGGTCAGCATGCTGGGCTGCGCGACCGGCGACTTCAACTATCTGCGGATGACCTCCGAGGACGCTCACGGTGAGTATGTGCGGGACCGGACCGTCACCTCACCGGAGTTCGGTACGACGCCAACAGCGGGAGCCATTGCCGTCCTGCATCTGGACGGCAACCACGACGAGGCGGCGGTGGCGCAGGACTTCGCCCTGTGGGGGCCGCTGGTTGTGCCCGGCGGATGGGTCATCTTCGACGACTACAACTGGCCGCACGGGGACGGGCCCCGCAAGGTCGCCGACCGCGCCATTGCCGCCTATGGCTCCCGGGTGCAGCGGAGCTTCGTCGCCGGGGGGGCGATGTTCGTCAACCTGACGCCCTGAGCTCAGCCCGCCTTACGGGCCGTGCAGATGTAGTAGAATTGGTAGACCTGCGAGACACGGACATCGGTCAGGGTCGGCGGGAAGGTTTCCACCGGGCAGTGGTGGATGACGTTGTGGCTGGACAGCACCTTCATGAAATAGGCGCGCTGTACCGGTGTGGCTGCATCGTACATCTGTTCGTCGAGGAACAGCAGGGTGCCGCCGGGGCGGGCGACACGGGCCATTTCGGCGATGGCTTTCGCAGGGTCGGTCAGGCCGTTTACCGCGCCATAGCTGAGCACCACGTCGAAGCTGTCGTTCTGGAACGGCAGTTCCATGGCGTCGCCCAGAACCAGGTCGACCGGCACGCCAGCCGCGCTCATCAGGTCGCTGCCCTGTTTGAGCATGGTTTCGGACAGGTCGATGGCGGTGTAGTCGGCGTCGAGCGACATCCAGCCGTGCCTGTAGAGCGAGTTGCACGAGCCCGTGGACACATCGAGGATCTGCAGCCTGCGTTCGGCGTCGCGCAGCGGGGCGAGCACCCGTTCATGCACCTGGGCGAAGGACTCGGGCGGGACCCAGGGTTTGCGCGACAGCGACAGCCAGGCGGGGAACGCCACCCACATCAGGTGCAGCAGCCAGGACTGTCGGCTGAGCAGCCAGAGGATCAGTGCCAACGCCGCAAACAGTAGCGCGGCGGTCACGACGGCACCGGCGGCCAGGGTGCTGATGATGCCAGCGGCCAGACCCAGGATCAGGGCCAGCATCACGCCGTAGGCGATCCAGTAGGGCCATGACATGGCCAGCGGGCGCACCGGCATGACGATGGCCGGCATGGTGACCTGATAGAGCCGCCCGAACAGGCCGTCGTAGAAGGTGTCGCGCAGTTTGCGGTCCTGGGAGCCCAGCCGGTCCTCGACGAACAGGCGCGGGATTCCCGAGGCGCAGGCGTAGGTCTGGCCGCAGCCGGTACAACGCCACTGGGTCGTGGTGACGGCGAAATCACCGGCCGCGCATTGCGGGCAGCGGTATTTGCTGGATTTCAGTTCGGTCGCCATCTGTACCGCCTTAACCGCGAGGATCGAAATAGGCGAAGGTCGCGACCCAGCGACCGGCGTCGCTGTCCCAGTCGAACTTGTCGCGCAGGTCGGACTGGGTGACCCAGTGCGGGTGGTCGTAGCGCCAGATGCAGATGTCGCCGATGTCCTGACGGGCCTCCATGTCGACCACTTCACCGTCGATCTCGAAACAGGTGCCGCCGTTGCGGAAGTCGCGGCCGCGCTGCGACATGGAGACGATGAAGCCGAGCTTCTGGGGCGACAGATTGTGCCAGTGCCGGGCGAAGAATCCGCCGCCGGCGGGATAGTGGATCAGCTGCGGGTGGACGTAGGGGCCAGTTGCGGGAATCGCGAACCCGACAGCGTTGCCGGTCAGGTCGTTGTAGAGGTCGCGTAAAGGCTCGAACAGGTCGTGGAGGGTGGCCGCCAGTGCCGACGGGGCGTCGTCCATGACGTTGAAATTGTAGTCGTGGAATACGTGCGGGGCCTGCTGCTGCCGCGCCACCATGGCGCGGCGGCGGTGGTAGTTGCCGTTGAAGTCGTCGACCTCGGCGGGCGGGACCTGTCGTCCCCAGTCGGCGACGGCGGACCTTGCCGTGGTCAGCACGGCTTCGGGAAAGGCGTTCTTCAGCAGGACGAGCTGGCCGCGCTCCATGACCCGGTCGGTGATCTCGGCACGGTCCATTGTGGTGACGATGACGCCGTCTCTGAGCCCGGCCTCGACATCGATCACCCGCTCTGGCTCAGGGCTCATGCGGATTCCGCCAGCCAGCGGGCGTGCATCTGGCGGAAAATGCCTTCCAGATTGCGGGTGAAGCCGACCTCGTCCCGATAGGGGGAGGCGTCGAAGCCCGGGCGTACTTTTGCGCGCAGGGCGTCGAGGGCCTCATGGTCTGCCGTCAGGGCGACGGCCTTGTCGACATAGTCGTCCCACCCGTCGGCGATCAGCTCGGGCAGGCCACAGGGCAGGACCACGGGCACGCCGATACGGCTGTAGAAGTCGTCGCCCCACTGGGTCAGCACCGGCACGCCATTGGCCAGGGCGTCGCAGGAGGTCGTGCCGCCCGGGCAGGGCGAGGGGTCGAGCGCCAGGTCGATGTCCTGGAATTCGCGCCAGTAGTCGGGGCCGGTGGTATGGCCGCGGAATTCGAGCTGCTCCGGTGCCGCGCCATAGGCGGCGAACCGGGCCTGGGTCACGCGCTGCAGGACCGGGTCGACGAACGGGCCGTATTTCAGGACCAGCCGGTCCTCGGGCCGCTGGCGCAGGATCAGCGACCAGGCGGCAATGGTGATCTCGCTGAGCTTGGCCGGATTGTTGAACGAGCCGTAGGTGACATAGCCGTTCTTCAGCGCCGGCGTCGGGGCGTCGGGGAGCCGCTTGGCCGAGGGCCGGCTGGGGGCCACGATCGGGCCGATGTGCCAGATTTCCTCGCTGAAGAATTCATCGGTGCCGTCCACCTTCATGCTGTCGGCATGGAGGATGTAGTCCATGCAGGCGAGGCCGGTGGTCTGGACGAAATTGATCCAGGCGACCTGCACGGGAGCGGGACGATAAGCGAACACGGGCAGGCGGCTGCCGGCGGTGTGGCCCCAGACATCGATGAGGATGTCGATCCGGTCGCCACGGATTTTGGTGGCCACCTCCTGATCGGTGAGAGGGGCGATACCCCGGACGGTGCAGCCGGACGGCAGGGCGTCCTCGGCGGCGGGGTCGGCGCAGTAGAGGAAGACCTCGACCGTCTCGGGATCGTGGGCCTCCAGCACCGGCATCAGGAATTGGGCCACTTGGCTGCGGGTGAAACTGGGGCCGACATAGCCGATCCGCAGCGGCCGGTCGGTCGTGCGTTGATTGGCGAAGGCCGGCTTCGCCGGGGTCAGGGGGGCGGCGTACAGGTCGCTCCAGCGGCGCGCCTCGTCCGATACGCGGCGCATGCGGTCGGGGGCGTGGAACAGGGCGTAGAGCAGGAATTCGTGAACCGCCGGGTGGGGGAAGGCCTCGGCCGCCGCGCTGAAGACGTTGATGGCCTCGTCGGTGCGTCCCTGATGCTGGAGCGACAGACCGTAGCTGATCATGGTCTGGACGTCGGGATTGTCGAGGTCCAGGCCACGCCCCAGGGTCAGGCTGGCCGGGGCCATGTGTTTGATCGCGTAGAGTTGCAGACCGATCTGGGCGCAATAGGCCTTGTCAGACTTGAAACGCGCCAGATCGACGCCGTGCGCGCGCAGCATGGCCACCGAATGCAGGTTGCGGGCGTCATCCAGCATCTGTCGCGCGGCCGCCGGCTCGGCGGCGGCGACCAGGGCGCTGTACAGCCAGTAGCGGCTCTCGTGATCGGCGGGCTGTTTCTCGGTGAAGGGATAGAGATGGTTCGCGGCCGCCACCGGATCACCCGCCTCGAGCAGGGCGCGCCCTTCGGCGATAGGGTCGGGGCCTGCCTTCACCATCATGTTCACAATCGTCTCCGGGAATATGGTTAAGGCGCGAGTAGACCGGCATTGCGTTAACCCTCGCTTACGATTGCGGATACGTGGCGGTGCAGTGCGGACCGTAGGTCCGGCTTGACGGGTTGTTAACCGCAGCGGACGCCAATCAGGCGCATGAACGTCCTCGTTACCGGTGGTGCCGGGTTTATCGGCTCGGCCGTCGTGCGGCGACTGGTCAACGCCGGCGGCTTGGCCGTGACCAATCTCGACAAGCTGACCTATGCCGGGGATCGGGCCTGCGTCGGTGAGGTCGCGGGTTCGTCCGATTACAGTTTCGAACAGGTCGATATCTGCGACGCGGCGGCGGTGGCCGATGTGTTCGCCAGGCACCGGCCCGATTCGGTCATCCATCTGGCAGCCGAGACCCATGTGGACCGGTCGATCGACGGGCCGGCCGTGTTCGTCCAGACCAATGTGGCGGGGACAGGGGTGCTGCTTGAGGCGGCGGTGCGCCATCGGGATGCCCTGGAGTCCGAAGCGCGTGACGGGTTTCGTTTCCTGCATGTGTCGACGGACGAGGTGTTTGGTGACCTGACCCCCGATGCGCCGCCGTTCCGGGAGACCGATCCCTATGCGCCCAGCTCGCCCTATGCGGCCAGCAAGGCGGGCGCTGACCATCTGGTCCGGGCCTGGTCGCGGACCTACGGCCTGCCGACCATCATCACCAACTGTTCGAACAACTACGGGCCCTTCCAGTTTCCGGAGAAGCTGATCCCGCTGACGATCCTGAACGCTATCGAGGGGCGAGCCCTGCCGATTTACGGGGCCGGGGACCAGGTGCGGGACTGGCTGTATGTCGAGGACCACGCGGCGGCGCTGGAACTGGTGCTGCGGCAGGGCGTGGTCGGCGAGAGCTACAATGTCGGCGGCGATGCCGAGCGGCGCAATATCGAGGTCGCGCAGGCCATCTGCGCCCTGCTGGAGGTCGCGCGGCCGGACAGGCCGGTGGGGGTGGCCCGCTATGCGGACCTGATCACCCATGTCACCGACCGGCCCGGACATGACCGGCGCTATGCGATGGATTCGGGCAAGCTTGAACGCGAACTGGGCTGGGTGCGGGCCGAGACCTTTGAGTCCGGCCTGGCCAAAACCGTCGACTGGTGTCTGGGTCATCTGGACCTCCTGCAGCGACTGCGGGCGCGGTATGACGGCCAGCGGCTGGGCCTGAGGGAAGGGACGACACGATGAAGGGTATCGTTCTGGCGGGCGGCACGGGGACCCGGCTGGCGCCGATCACCTATGGCGTCTCCAAACAGCTGCTGCCGATCTACGACAAGCCGATGATCTACTATCCGCTGTCGGTGCTGATGCTGGCCGACATCCGGGACATCCTGGTAATCACCACGCCAGAGGACCGCTGGATGTTCGAGCGGCTGCTGGGCGACGGGTCGCGCTTCGGCATCCGTCTGACCTATGCCGAACAGGCCCGGCCCGAGGGGATCGCCCAGGCCTTCCTGATTGGTGAGGAGTTCATCGATGGTGACCGGGTCTGTCTGGTGCTGGGCGACAACATCTTTTACGGCCAGGGCTTCTCGCCCAAGCTGAAGGCAGCGGCGGCGCGGACCACGGGGGCGACGGTGTTCGCCTATCCGGTCAAGAATCCGGAGCAGTTCGGGGTGCTGGAGATCGGGCCGGACGGCCGGGCGCTGGGCATTGAGGAAAAGCCGAAGCGGCCACGCTCGAACCTGGCCACGACCGGCCTGTATTTCTATGACGCCGATGTGGTCGATATCGCCCGGGCGGTGGTGCCGTCGCCGCGCGGGGAGCTGGAGATCACCAGTGTCAGCGAGGCCTATCTGAAGCGCGGCGACCTGCATGTCGAAATGCTGGGCCGGGGCTTTGCCTGGCTGGACACGGGGACGCCCGAAAGCCTGATGGAGGCGGGGCATTTCGTTCAGACGATCGAGCAGCGGCAGGGGTTCAAGATCTCGTGCCTGGAGGAGATCGGCTGGGCCAACGGCTGGCTGGACGAGGCGGCGATGCGCGCCAGTGCCAGGGCCCACGGTAACAGCCCCTACGGGGCCTATCTGCTGAAACTGCTGGGCGAGGGCGATAGCCCGGACTGGGTGCCGGGTGCCTAGGCCCGCCGACAGGCGACTGAATGGAGTGAAGCGATGACGGCGCAATCCAGTTCGCGGGTCGATGATGCCGGGGCCGTGACCCGGGATCTGATGGAGCGGGGCCTGCATGTATTTTCGCCCGGGGTCGATCCGGTAGCGGCGACGGCCCTTTTGAACGCGGTTCACGCGACGCGGGCCTTTGGGCCGGACCTGTTCATCGACGAGGCGGACTTTCTGGCCGATCCGCAGTTTCGGGGGGTCAATCCGCGACCCGGGCGCAATCTGGTCGACCGGATCGAGGCCAGTCTGGACTTCGTCGAGCGTGATCCGGCGATTGTCGCGGGGCTGAGCGAGCTGCTGGGAGCGGGCTATCAGACGCTGGATCGCAAGCTGGTGTGCGGCGTGCCGCGCGACTGGATGCCGGACTGGGTGCGGGCGCGGACCGAGGGCAAGGCGGTCAATAATCTGGGGCCCTATATCCGGCCGGACTATCGCGACATCACCTATTTCGCCGGGATCGACTTCCATCAGGACCTGATCGACCATCCGGCGCGGACGGCGGATTTTGTCACCCTGTACATCTATCTGCATCCGGTCACGGCGGTGGACGCGCCCCTGTTCGTGCTGGAGGGCAGCCAGACGCTGGCCTCGACCCTGTTTCCGCATGATCTGACGCCCGCCGGCGGCGACGCCTGGACCTATGGCGATGGCCGGGGCGGGTCGACGACGGTGACCCAGCGCATGCTGACCGGGGACACCGGCTATGCCGCGGTCTGGCATGCCTGCACCCTGCACGGGACGCAGCAGGACACGGCCGAGCATCCGCGGCTGTCGCTGCGCTATCTGCTGGCCAAGGCCTCCGAGGCCGGGGAGGCCGGCATCGATGCCGTCAATCGTGCGCTGGGCGGGCCGCTGAGCCTGGCGGCGACGCGCCGCGATCTGGCCGAGGACGGCTCGGCGCGGGATACCGGCAATATCGTCAGCACGATCCGGCCCGTGGAATAGCGGGCACGGTAACGCGCCGCGCCGGTCCGGCGGCGGTGAGGGGCGTTGGCGGAGCGCCGGGCCTTCGCCCGGAACAAGACTAGAAATACCGTTTCGGCGAACGTCAGACGCTCCGCGCGGACGGGCTTCCACATGCGCGGACCGTGGGCCTCGCTGTTGACGAGGGGTCCTTCTGCACACGGCGGGCAGGGATGGCAGCGACCATCTCCTGGACCGGTGCGGGTATCCTCCCCGCCCCCTCGGCCGTCCGGCCTTCCACCCGGCTCGACCTCGCATCCCCTCGGCAAGCGACCCCGCAGGGTCTGGCTCCGGGTTGCGCCCGCTCCATCCGCTCCCGCCGCCGCTGCGGATCGCCGGCCGAGCGAGCCCCCCGGGCGACGGGACAGGGGGATGATGGCACGGGGCGGGACCAGGGCGGGTTTTTTGCGGGGGGATTTGGTCAGGGGGTTGATGGGGAAGGGGTTTGGGTAGCGCCCATAGGGGGATTTTTGGCGAACACCTCGCATTCTTTCCCTCTCCCGGCGGGAGAGGGCTTGAGCGCCCGTGAGCGCAAGCGAGCGGTTGCGCGAAAGGGTGAGGGGCTTTCGTGCGACCGGGTGAGACCGTACGCCCACACCCCAACCCCTCTCCCCCGGGAGAGGGGCTTTTCTCCCGCGGTCGACAGCGGGGGGGCGGGGACGGAACCCGTGCGACGCGGGTGACACCATACGCCCTCTCCCCAACCGATGGCTCCCCCGGGAGAGGGGCTTTCTGTCAGCCCTCGCCCGTCAGGAATGCAACCAGGGTGGCGTTGAAGGTGTCGGCGGCGAGTTCGGGGAAGGCGTGGCCGCCCCAGGGGGCGACATCGAGGGTGGCGTTGGGCAGGGCGGTGGCCAGCCAGCGCGAACAGCGCGGCGGGACCAGGGTGTCGTCGGCGGCGGCGCAGACCAGCACCGGCAGGTCGATCTCGTCGAGCCGGTCGTCGATGTCGAAGCGCAGCAGGGCGTCGAGCCGGGCCATGATCACATCGGTGGGCGGCAGGGCGATGATCTGGCGCGCGGCCTCGGCCCGCAGGCGGGCGTCGTTGCGGGAAATCCAGTCTGGCGGATAGTGGAACAGGGGCGCGGCCTCGACCCAGGCGGCCGGGCCGAAAGCTTCCAGCAGTCGGATCTGGGCAGCGAGGGCGCGGGTCAGGTGAGGATCGGGGTGTGACCAGCCGCTGACCACCACCAGCCGCTCGAGCCGCTCGGGACGGTCGAGGGCGAGGGCCAGTCCGGCGAGGCCGCCGGCAGACTGGCCGACCAGATGGGCCTGGAGGGTGTCGGTGGCGTCCAGTACCGCGAGGATGTCCCGGGCCATGGCCTCGACCGAATGGTCGGCGGTCAGGACGGGGTCGCTGCGGCCGGTTCCGCGCTGGTCGTAGCGCAACACGCGAAAACGCGCGGTCAGGGCGGCCATCTGCGGCTCCCACACCGAGCCCATGCCAGCGAAGCCGGCGGACAGGATTACGGTCTCCGCGTCAGCCGGGCCGTCGTGGATTTCGTAGTGGAGACCCTGGGTCGTGCCGGTGTGCAAGGGAGTCGGAGTCCGCGGTTGATCAAGGCGTCCCCTGCCATATGCGGCGGCGGGGCCAAACGGTAGCCCCGCCGTGTCAAAAGGCCGACCGGATTCAGAACTGCAGGATGAATCCGGCCACATCGTCGACGACGCCGGGGGCCAGCGGCAGGTCCGGATCGGCATAGGTGGCGATGTTGGCGGCACGGTCGGCCGGGGCGACCTTCAGCACGTGATTGACTCCCTCCCACAGCACCAGCCGGGCGTCCGGTTGGGCCGCGGCCATGGCCTCGGCATCGGCGACGGCGATCTGGATGTCGGTGGTGCCCTGGCCGATCAGCACCGGTCCGTCCCAGGCCGCGATCAGGGCCGTGGGATCCAGCGCCAGCCATGAGATCAGATAGGGCTGGACCGACGGGCGGAACAGGGCCGCCAGCGCCGGTGGCGTGTCGGCGACGGTGCGCCCGGCCTCCAGCTCCGACAGGACGTGGAAGGCTTCGGTCTTCATTGGCTCGGGCAGTTGCGGCCCCAACTGTTCACGCAGGATGACCCCGCCCGGACGCCCGGCCCCCGACAGCAGGACGAGGCCGCAGATGCTGTCGCCATGGCCGTCGGCGGCGGCCAGGGCGATCAGGGCTCCCTCGCTGTGGCCGATCAGCCAGGCGCACGGTTGGCCGGTGCGGGTGGCGGCCTCGGCCGCCCAGGCGCGGGCATCGTCGACATAGGCGGTGATGCGCAGGTCAGCCTCCGAGGGTGCGGCGGCGGCGCTTTCACCGATGCCGCGCTTGTCGATGCGCACGGTGGCGATGCCCTGATCGGCCAGTCCCCGGGCCAGCAGCCGATAGGTCTGGGCGGTGATGCCGAACTGCGGACTGTTGCCGTTGCGGTCGGTCGGCCCCGAGCCGGGCAGGATGACGGCGACGGCGCGGGCGGTCCCCTCAGGGGCCAGCAGGGTGCCGTGCAGCGGCGCGGGTTGGGCGGGCAGGGTGACGGCGGTCTCGACCGGACCGGTCGTCAGCAGGGTGGCGGCAAGGGCGAGGCTCAACATGGCGATATCTCCGGTTTGCGAGGGACGGTGATCAGAAAGGCTGGCGGTCGGGGTCGGTGCGCCACACGCGCCAGCTCTCGACCACCGACCAGACGGCGGCGATCAGGCTGGCGACGATCAGGGCGATCAGGGCAAAGGGCTGGACGGCCCACGGAGCCGTGGTCAGCCCGACCAGGCCGATCAGAAAGAGCAGCCGGCCGGCGAGGCGGTTGGAGCGGTCCCAGGCGAGGCGGCTCTTGTAGGTCCACGGCGTGCGGACACCGACGACCGGATTGGGACCGACGCGACCGAGGAATGCCCCCACCAGCACGAGGATCAGGCTGGCTCCGGCCATGGGAATGGCGGTGCGGATGGTGGTCGCACCGCTGAGGCTGGAGCCCCCGGCGAACAGGGTGATGCCGGTCATGGTGAGCAGGATGACCAGTTGGCCGAAGCGCAGGGCACGACGGCGGGCCGGATCCCCGGCGCGGGCGGCATACAGGCCGAGACCGCCGGCGAGCAACAGGTTGAAAAGGCCGAAGCCGGCGATCATCAGACCGATCAGTTCGCGTCCGGCCCAGCCGTCGGCGTCGCCGTGGATGTTCCAGTGCACAGGCATCAGCTCGGTCGGACCGGCGACGAGCACGCCGAGGCCGGTGCCGATGATCAGGATACTGATGCCCCAGGTGGCCAGATCGATGGCGGGGGTGCGGTTGGCGGTGGTCATTGGGTGGGCTCCGTATCGTCGGGGGCAGGGCCGGCCCCGCGCATGGCCATCAGGAAGGCGACGGCCTCTTCGACCGCCGAAATTTCGAGCCGGTAGCGGATCGTGGACCCGTCGCGCTCGGGAGACACCAGACCGGCGTCCTTCAGGGCGTTGAGGTGGCCGGTGATCGACGGCCAGCTCATGTCGAAGGCGGCGGCGATGTCGCCGGACGCCAGCGGGCCCTTGCGCAGCATCTCGATGATGCGGCGCCGGACCGGATGCGACAGGGCCTTGAACAGGGTGTTCATAGGACAAAGCCTAATTAGGAAAAAGCCTAATCGCAAGTGTTTTCGGTCGGACTTGATCCCGCCACACAGGAGGACCAGCGTTACGGCTATCCAGACTCACCGGAGACCTGACCATGACCGAGACCCAGCGCGAGGTGTTGAGCAAGGTTCCGGCGATCACCCTGGGGTTCTGGATCATCAAGATCCTGGCCACGACCCTGGGCGAGACCGGGGGTGACACGGTCTCGATGTCGATGCACCTGGGCTATCTGGTCGGGACGGCCATCTTTGGCACGTTGCTGGTCGGGCTGGTGTGGTGGCAGATCGCCGCCGACCGGTTCCGGCCTTTCCTGTACTGGGCGACCATCATCGCCTCGACCACGGCGGGCACGACCCTGGCCGACTATGCCACCCGGTCGATGGGCATCGGCTACGCGGGCGGGTCGGCGCTGCTGCTGGCCTGTGTCGCGGGCTCGCTGATCCTGTGGAAGCGCACCCTCGGCTCGATTTCGGCCGATACGGTCGCCACGCCGCGAGCCGAGATCTTCTACTGGGTGACGATCACCTTTTCCCAGACGCTGGGCACGGCGCTGGGCGACTGGATGGCCGACACCGGGGGGCTGGGCTACGTCAAGGCGGCGCTGGTGTTCGGCACAGCCCTGGCCGTGGTGGCCGGGCTGTATTACCGGACCCGGATCAACCGGGTGGTGCTGTTCTGGGCGGCCTTCATCCTGACCCGGCCGCTGGGGGCGACGGTCGGCGACTTCCTCGACAAGCCGCTGGACCACGGTGGATTAGCGTTCAGCCGACCGATCGCCTCACTGGTGCTGGCGATCGCGATCGTGGCCCTGATCCTGATCCTGCCGCAGCGGGCCGGGGCGCATCCGAAGTCCGAAAAGGCCGAGGCCTGACGGCGACCTAGATCGAGAAGCTGACGCCGCAGCCGCAGCTGGAGGCGGCATTGGGGTTGCGGACCACGAACTGGGCCCCGGCCAGTTCATCGACGAAGGCGATCTCGGAGCCCTTGAGGAAGGGGATGGAGACCGGGTCGACCAGGGCGGTCTGGCCGTCCAGCTCGATATGCAGGTCGTCGGCCTCGGCACTGTCGACCAGTTCGAACCGGTACTGGAAGCCGGAACAGCCGCCGCCGTCGACGGCAACGCGTAGCATCTGCGGGCGTCCGGCGGTCGCGGCCAGCTCAGCCAGGCGGCGGGCGGCGCTGGCGGACAGCAGGATGCCCTGACGCACGCGGGGGGCGATTTCGAGCTTCGGGGCCGGGACGGCGGGGGATTGGACGGTACTCACAGGGCTCTATATGAGGTCGAAGCGGCCATTCGCAAAGGCCCGCGACCAACATGAAGCCGCCGCCTTGAGCCAGTCGACCGATCGCGCCCCCTTCGCCGAGACCCCGACAGCGTCGCGCGGGCGGCTGTTTCCGGAGACTGTGAGCCGGACCCGCAACGCCTTTGCCCGCGACCGCGACCGGATCATCCACGCCACGGCCTTCCGGCGGCTGAAGGAAAAGACCCAGGTGTTCGTGGCCCATGAGGGCGACCACTATCGCACCCGCCTGACCCATTCGCTGGAGGTGGCGCAGATCGCGCGGTCGATCGCCCATGCGTTGCGGCTGGACAGCGACCTCGCCGAGACCGTGGCCCTGGCCCATGACCTGGGCCATCCGCCGTTCGGTCATGCCGGCGAGGACGAACTGCAGGCGCAGATGCAGGCGTGGGGCGGGTTCGACCACAACGTCCAGACCTTCCGCGTCGTGACCAGGTTGGAGGAACGCTATCCGGCCTTCGACGGCCTGAACCTGAGCTGGGAGACGGTCGAGGGGGTGATCAAGCACAACGGACCGGTCAGCCACCGGCTGGACGAACCGGCGTGGCGGGCCATTGCCGACTATGCCCCGGACTGGGACCTGCGGCTGGAGACCTTTGCCTCGCTGGAGGCGCAGGCGGCGGCGATCGCCGATGACATCGCCTACAACAACCACGACGTCGACGACGGGGTGCAGGCGGGGCTGTTCACGCTGGACGATCTGGCCGGGGTGCCGCTGATCGGGCCGATCCTGAAGGCAACGCGGCGCGACTGGCCCGATCAGGACGAGCGGATGATCCGCATCGAGGCGGTGCGGCGCATGATCGGGGCGATGATCGAGGACGTTCTGGCCGAGACCGAGCGACGACTGGCTGCCGACGGCATCGCCTCGACCGAGGATGTACGCATGGCGCGGCGGACACTGGTGGCCTTTTCCGAAGGCATGCTGGCCGATCTGGGGGTGCTGCGGAAATTCCTGTTTGAGCGGATGTATCGCCACTATCGGGTCAACCGCACCCGCAGTCAGGCGCGGCGATTGCTGGGCGAGATGTTCCAGCTGTTCATGGCCGAGCCGGGGGTGCTGCCGCCGGAATGGTCGGAACGGGCGGCCGTCGAGGACCCGCACCGCCGGGCCCGGGCGGTGTGTGACTATATCGCCGGGATGACCGACCGGTTCGCCATCGAGGAACACCGAAAACTGTTCAGTCTCGACCTGGCGCTCGATCTGTGATTCGAAAGAGCGCCGGGGCAGGGTAGACTGAGCCCCCGACGCGTCGATTCGCGCCGGGCCGATTCACAAGGCGCGACCATGTCACACGAAGATCCCTATCGTCCGACCGGCGGCGGTGACCGCGACCGCGGGGCCTATACGCCGCCGACCGACGACGACCTGCCGTTCCAGCGCAACAGCTATGACGCGCGCCGTGCCGGTGGCGGACAGGGCGGCGGCGGCGGCAAGGCGCCGCCGGTGACGCTGCTGATCAGCGGCGCGGTACTGCTGCTGCTGATCATCGCCGTGGTTGTGTTCTATCGTTCGGGCCTGCGTTCCTCGACCGACGCCCCGCCCGCGGTGGGCACGCCGATCGGCGACCTGAAGGTTCAGGCCCCGGACGAGGCCCAGCCGGTCGATCCCGAAGCCGGGGTCAGCGTCTATGGCCCGCCGAGCGAAATTCCGGCTGACCCGACCTTCATCGCCCCGCCCGAGGACGTTCAACCGCGTCCCGCAGCCCCGACCCCGCCGGTCGCCGCGACTCCGGCCCCGGCGGCCAAGGCCGAGACGCCGGCGGCACCGGCCGGGGGCAGTTCGATCGTGCAGATCGGGGCCTTCTCGACCCCGGGCATCGCTGATCGTGAGTATTCCGCCGTCGCCGCCCGCTTCCCGCAGTTCGCCGCCGGGGCGACCAAGCGGGTGCAGGAGGTCACCGCCTCGAACGGGTCGACCCTGTACCGCACCACCTTCGCCGGGCTGAGTCGCGACGACGCCCGGGCCTTCTGCGCGGCGATCAAGGCCGGCGGCGGCGATTGCCTGGTACGCTAGGCCGTGACCTCGGCCGCCATCTACGGCTGTTCGGGACCTGAGCTGACCACGGCGGAGCGCGCCTTCTTCGCCGAGACTCGACCGTGGGGCTTCATCCTGTTCCGGCGCAATGTCGAGAATCCGGATCAGGTGCGGGCGCTGGTGGTGGCGCTGCGCGACAGTATCGACGCGCCGGACGCGCCGGTGCTGATCGATCAGGAGGGCGGCCGGGTGCAGCGACTGGGGCCGCCGCACTGGCCCAAATATCCGCCCGGCGACGCCTATCTGCAGGCCGCCGGGGACGTCGAGGAGGCGCGGGATCTGGTCCGGCAGGGCGCGCGACTGATGGCGCACGACCTGCAAATGCTGGGAATCAACGTTGATTGTGTGCCGGTCCTCGATGTGCCGGTGCCGGGGGCGCACGACATTATCGGCGACCGCGCCTATGCCCGCGATCCTGAGACGGTGGCGCGGCTGGGGCGGGCCGCGGCCGAGGGTATGCTGGCCGGGGGGGTGCTGCCGGTGATCAAACACATGCCGGGCCACGGTCGGGCCTTTGCCGACAGTCATCACGCCCTGCCGGTGGTGCACGCCGATCTGGCGACGCTGGAGGCCTGGGACTTCGTGCCGTTCAAGGCGCTGTCCGACATGCCGATGGCCATGACCGCCCATGTGGTGTTCGACGCCATCGATCCGAAAAAGCCGGCCACGACCTCGAAGAAGGCGATCCGGCTGATGCGCAAGGATCTCGGCTTTTCCGGTCTGATCATGACCGACGACCTGTCGATGAAGGCGCTGTCGGGCACCCTCACCGAACGGGCCGAGGCGGCGCTGAAGGCGGGCTGCGACGTGGTGCTTCACTGCAACGGTGATCTCGATGAGATGCAGCAGGTGGCCGCGGGCACCGGCAAGCTGAAGGGCAAGGCGGCGAAGCGGGCCGCGGCGGCGCTGGCGCGGATCGTCCTGACGCCGGAACCGCTGGATGCGGTCGCGGCGCGGGCGCGGTTCATGGCGGCGATCGCGGGGCGACTGGAGGCAGCGGACGGGCCTGACGTGGGCGAGGCGGGGGTGCCGGCGGCATGACCGACGCCTTCCAGCCCAATCTGGATTTCACCGCCGTCGAGGCGGTTGCGGCGGACGAGGCGTTCGTCGTCGATCTGGACGGCTATGAGGGACCGCTGCATGTGCTGCTGGCGTTGGCGCGGACGCAGAAGGTCGACCTGCTGAAGCTGTCGATCACCAGGCTGGCGGAACAGTATCTGGCCTTTGTCCATGAGGCGCGGCGGCGCAATTTCTCGCTGGCGGCCGACTATCTGGTGATGGCCTCGTGGCTGGCCTATCTGAAATCGCGTCTGCTGCTGCCGCGCACCGAAAAGGATCGGGGCGAGGAGATGCCCGCCGAACAGATGGCGGCGGCCCTGGCGTTCCGGCTGCAGAAGCTGGAGGCGATGCGCCGCTCGGTCGAGGCCCTGACCAGCCGACCGCTGCTGAAACGCGATGTGTTCACGCGCGGCGATCCCGAGGCGACGGTGATCATCCCGTCCGACCGGATCGACGCCAGCCTGTACGAATTGATGAGTGCCTATGTGACGCAACGGCGACGTGAGGAACGGCGCAGCTATGCCCCCGGTCAGAGGGTCGAGGCCTTTCCGCTGGAGGCCGCGCGCGACTGGCTGCGGGACATCCTGCCGCGGCTGTCGGACTGGACGCCGCTGGAGCGGGTGGCCCCGGTCGCGGATGCGGACGACGGAGAGCCCGGTCCGAGCCGCAACAGCTATCTGGCCTCGACCCTGTCGGCCAGTCTGGAGCTGGTGAAGGAGGGGGCGATGGACGTGCGCCAGTCCGAGGCCTTTGCCGACCTGTATCTGAAGCGGCGCGGGCAGGGCCTGCCGCTGGAGCTGACGCCGTGACCGACCTGCGCTTCGAACCTGACAGCCAGGAGATCGAACGCCGGGTCGAGGCGCTGTTGTTTGCCGCGGCGGGGCCGCTGTCGGCGGCCGAGATCGCGCGGCGTCTGCCCGAGGGGGCCGATGTCGGCGGAGCCATCGCCGGACTGCGGGCCCGCTATCAGGGACGCGGGGTCGAGCTGGAGTGTGTGGCCGATCGCTGGCGCTTTCGTACCGCGCCCGATCTGAGCTTCATGATGACCGAGGAGCGCGAGGAGCCGCGCCGGTTGTCGAAGGCGGCGCTGGAGACCCTGGCCATCATCGCCTACCACCAGCCCTGCACCCGGGCCGAGGTCGAGAGTGTGCGCGGGGTGTCGCTGTCACGCGGCACGCTGGACCTGCTGCTGGAGATGGGGTTCGTGCGGCTGCGCGGGCGGCGGCGGACGCCGGGACGGCCAGTCACCTATGGCACCACCGACCGTTTCCTCGAGCATTTCGGCCTGGCCAGTCTGTACGACCTGCCCGGGGTGCAGGAGATGAAGGCCGCGGGCCTGCTGGACCTGTCGATCCCGGTCGGGTTCGAGGTGCCGGACCCGTCGCGGGGCGGCGAGGATGACGGCGACCTGCTGGGTCCCGGCGAGGACGACGGACCCGAGTTCGCCCAGGATTTCGTCGGCGAGGACGGCAGCTGAAAACCGGGCGCCATCTTCCGGCACAATTGGGCGCGTAGACCATCGTCTTTCCAGACGAGGACTTGGTCATGAAGCTCCCACGATCTGCCCGAATCCCTTCAATCGCTGCTATTTTCGGCATTGTTCCACTGGTGTTCCTGCCCCTGGCGGCATGCCAGGGACAACCGGTCGCCGCGCCAGCCGAAACGGAGCAACCTGGGGCCGCCGTCGCGGAGCCGTCCGGTGTCACGGGCTCCTTGCCGGCCTCGGAGTATTTCGAGACCCTCACCGAAACCGCGTTCAGTGCCACTCCGGCGCAACTGGATGCGACCATCGCCCAGGCGCGTGCCGCCGTCGCGAGGGACCGCCGGACATTGTCACCGCCTGTCGCGGCTCTGCTGGACGAACGCCTGCGTCAGATTGCCGACGCGCGTGAGGGGCTGAACCGAGCCGACCTTGCCATCGCGTCGATCGAAGCCTTCCGACTGGTGGTGTCGGCGACCTCGACGGCGGGCGGCGTACCGCTTGAGGTCAGCCTGCTGGACTATGCCGGTTTCCGGTATGGAGCCGACCTCAAGGCTCCGGTCGTGCGCTGGGACGACGCCGCGCAAGCCGCTGACTTTGCAGCCGAGCAGTGGGCCCTGATTTCGGCGCGGGTTTCCGACCAGGCACTCAGATCCCGCTTTGGCGCGGCCGTCGCAGCGATGGCAGCCTCCGCGAGGAACCGTGACGCTGCCGGGGCCGCCCTGGCCGGAGCCACGGAGCTGGATCTTGTGGACGAACTCGAGACCTTCTTCGCCCACGGCTGACCCGTCACGGGCGACGCCCGGCGTTCAGTCGGTCAGTCTGTCAGTCGGTCAGGGCGCGCGGCAGTTTGAAGGTGACGGTTTCGCGCTCGCCGGCGTCCTCGACCACCGTGGCGTCGAAGCGGTCGGCGATGGCGTCGACCAGGGCGGCGATCAGGGGTTCGGGGGCCGAGGCCCCGGCGGTGACGCCGACGGTGGAGACACCGTCGAACCAGTTCCAGTCGACATGGCCGGCATCGTCGACCAGACGGGCGTCGCGGGCCCCGGCGCGGATGGCAACCTCGACCAGCCGGGCCGAGTTGGACGAGTTCTTTGAGCCGACCACCAGCACCAGATCGCAGCCCTCGCCGAGCCGTTTGACGGCCTCCTGGCGGTTGGTGGTGGCGTAGCAGATGTCTTCCTTGTGCGGGTCGGGCAGTTCCGGGAAGCGGCGCTTGAGCACGGCGAGGATCTCAGCCGTGTCGTCGACCGACAGGGTGGTCTGGGTGGCATAGGCGAGGGCGGCGTCACCGGGGCGCTGGAAGGCCTCGGCGTCGGCAACGGTCTCGACCAGACTGATGGCCCCGGGCGGGAGCTGGCCCATGGTACCGACGACCTCGGGGTGGCCGGTGTGGCCGATCAGGATGATATGGCGACCGGCGGCATGATGACGCTCCGCCTCGACATGGACCTTGGAGACCAGCGGGCAGGTGGCGTCCAGGAAGAACAGGTCGCGGGCCCGGGCCCCGGCGGGTACCGACTTGGGCACGCCATGGGCCGAGAAGACGACGGGGCGGTCGTCCGGGCATTCGTCGAGTTCGCGCACGAACACGGCCCCCATGGCCTTGAGCCGTTCGACGACGTGGCGATTGTGGACGATCTCGTGCCGGACATAGACGGGCGCACCGTATTTTTCGAGCGCGCGTTCGACGATCTGGATGGCCCGGTCGACACCGGCACAGAACCCGCGCGGCGTCGCCAGGCG
The DNA here is from genome assembly GCF_963977465.1 of uncultured Brevundimonas sp. Classification (GTDB taxonomy): domain Bacteria; phylum Pseudomonadota; class Alphaproteobacteria; order Caulobacterales; family Caulobacteraceae; genus Brevundimonas. The sequence goes on from NZ_CAXBOQ010000002.1 coordinate 193,062, forward strand.
GATGGTCAGGGGACGGCGGTCGGGCCGGGGAATGGGAGCGTGGATCGTCATGGCGGCAATCTAGGGCTTCGACGGCCCCGCCGCCACTGTCGCGATGCCGCGCGGGGGCCCGGACCGGCCAGCCGCGGCGTTTGCCGCGCCTCGCTTTAGCCGCTATCAGACACCAGCGTGCCGGACCGCGTCGGTCCTCGTCGCATTACTCCTCGGTTGCCGGATTTGAACCTGATGCGTCGCGTCCTCCCCGTCCTTGCTGTTTCCGTCGTGCTGGCGAGCCTGTTTCCCGCCTTGGCCATGGCCCAGAACTCCAGCCGCCCCCTGCCCACCGGCGGCCGACCGGGCCAGGTCCCGGGGCAGGGGCAGGGACAAGGACAAGGTCAGACCGGTCAGGCCAGCGACACGCCGATCACGGCAACGACCCCGCGCATCGCGCCGTTGAGCCGCCGCGCCAACGCCGGCCCGTGCCCCTATGTGAAGATTCTCTATGACGCCGCCCGCTACGTCGAACTGACCGACAATCGCGCCGCCACGGCCAATGTCGGCTATACCGGCGAGATCGAGGGACTGGCGGCGGACTGCTCCTATCGGGGTGACGATCCGATCACCGTGCAGGTGAACATGCTGTTCAACCTGGGGCGCGGCCCGATGGCCACGGCCGGCAGCCACACCTATCGCTACTGGATCGCCGTGACCGAGCGGAACCGGGCGATTCTGGCCAAACAGTATTTCGACCTGCCGGTGGATTTCCGCGGCGGTGAGACGGCGTCGGCCACCGAGGAACAGACGATCGTCATTCCGCGCGCCGAGGTGACGACCAGCGGCGATAATTTCGAAATCCTGATCGGCTTCGATGTGACGCAGGAGATGGCCGAGTTCAACCGCACCGGCAGTCGGTTCCGCATCAACGCCGGACAGTCGCTGGCCGAGGCCGCCGACCCGCAATGACCGATCTGAAATCGTCCCTGGGCGAAGCGGTCGCGGCCGCCTTCGCCGCCGAAGGCGTGGACGCGGCGCTGGCGCGGGTGACCGTCTCCGACCGGCCTGACCTGGCCGATTTCCAGTCCAACGGGGCCCTGACCGCCGCCAAGGCGCTGAAGGCCAATCCGCGCGAGCTGGCCGGACGGGTGGCCGAACGGCTGCAGGCCGATCCGCGCCTGTCACTGGTCGAGGTGGCGGGGCCGGGCTTCATCAATTTCAAACTGACCGACGCCGCCCTGGCCGAGCGCGCCGCCACGGTGGCCACTGACGCCGAGCGGGCCGGAGCCGCCGCGGTGGCGACGCCGCGCCGGGTGATCATCGACTATGCCGGGCCCAATGTGGCCAAGCCGATGCACGTCGGCCATCTGCGCAGTTCGATCATCGGTGAGAGCCTGAAGCGGTTGTTCCGTTTCCGCGGCGACACCGTCTGGGGCGACGCCCATTTCGGCGACTGGGGCTTCCAGATGGGGCTGCTGATCGTCGCCGTCGGTGATGAGGGCGGCGCGGACGCCTTTATCGCCGGGGGTGACGGGCCGTTCCCGGGCGAGGCACCGGTGACGCTGGAGGATCTGGAACGGCTGTATCCGGCCGCGGCGACCCGGGCCAAGGACGATATTGAATTCCGCGACCGCGCCCGCAAGGCGACGGCCGAGCTGCAGGCCGGCCGTCCCGGCTATCGCGCGCTGTGGGCCCATTTCGTCGCCGTCAGCCGCACCGCGCTGGAGCGAGAGTTCGGAGCCCTGGGCGTGACCTTCGACCTGTGGAACGGCGAGAGCGACGCCGATCCGGTGATGGCCGGGATGATCGCCGATCTTGAGGCCCGGGGGCTGCTGGTCGAGGACGACGGGGCCCGGGTGGTTCACGTGGCCCGGCCCGGAGAGACCCGCAAACGCAAGCTGGCCGACGGCAGTGTGATGGAGGCCCCGAGCCCGCCGCCGCTGCTGGTGATCTCGCGCGACGGCTCGGCCATGTACGGGACGACCGATCTGGCCACCATCGTCGACCGGCGCAAAGCCATTGATCCCGAGCTGATCCTGTATGTCGTCGACGAACGGCAGGCCGAGCATTTCGAACAGGTGTTCCGCGCCGCCGTTCTGGCCGGCTACGCCACCCCCGGGTCGCTGGAGCATCTGGGCTTCGGCACGATGAATGGGCCCGACGGCAAGCCGTTCAAGACCCGCGCCGGCGGGGTGCTGAAGCTGCACGACCTGATCACCATGGCCACCGACAAGGCCCGCGCCCGGTTGCAGGAGTCCGGTCTGGGGGCCGATCTGCCGGCGGAAGAGTTCGAGGCCATCGCCCACAAGGTGGCGATCGCGGCGCTGAAATTCGCCGACCTGTCGAACAGCCGCACCACCAGCTACGTCTTCGACCTCGACCGCTTCATGAGCTTCGAGGGCAAGACCGGGCCGTATCTGCTGTATCAGGCGGTGCGAATCAAATCCCTGCTGCGCAAGGCGGCCGACCAAGGGGCGACCCCGGCGGCCATCGTCGTGGCCGAGCCGGCCGAGCGTGACCTGGCCCTGACTCTGGACGCCTTCGACCAGGCGGTCAGCGACGCCTATGACAAGCGGGCACCGCATCTGCTGGCCGAGCACGCCTATCGACTGGCGCAGGCGTTCTCGAAATTCTATGCGGTCTGCCCGGTGCTGGTGGCCCCGGACGCCGCCAGCCGGGGCTCGCGTATCGCCCAGTCGCAGGCGGCGCTGGACCAGCTGGAACTGACGCTGGGCCTGCTGGGAATCGACACGCCCGAGCGGATGTAAGGCTTACCCGGCCTCGTATTTACGCAGGGCGAAAGCGGCTGTCACCGTCCACGCCCCGATGGGCAGTACGACGAACAACGCCCCGTGAACGTCCGGCCGCCACAGGCCGGTCGCCAGCCAGGCCAGGAAGCCCGCACTGATCATCACTCCGGCGGCTCCCAGTCCACGCCGCCCGGATTGCTGTGTCCAGGCCAGGCCGAACAGGCCGGTCGCGATCGCCGCAAAGGCGTAGTGGATCGCCGCGAACGCCTGATTCAGCCACCAGAAGCCGTGTTTCAGCGTCTCGAAGGATTCGGCACCGGGCCGGGCCGCAGCTTCGAAAACCTCGACCGCGGCCAGGCCGTTGATCACCCCGGCGACCAGCCCCGCGAACAGGCTGAACAGCATGAACATCAGACCCAGCATCGGCAACGGCCGCGCCAGTCCCAGGGTTTGGGCCATGCTGACATAGCCGTACGCCAGGAAGGGCATCAGGCCGAGCGCCGTCCAGTGCACGGCGTCGTTGAGACTGATGTGGCCCAGAGCCGGACCGCCGAACCGCGTCGGATGCACGGCCATCAGCGCGATGTATCCGATCCAGCCGATGATCAGGGCCGCCGATCCGGCCCGGGTTTGGTCATGCATGTCTTCTCTCCGCTATGGATCCGCCCTTGTGGTCGCCCGGCATCGGCGCGAAAACCAGAGCCGCGTCACGGCGATCAGCCGTTGCGGGACTTGGAACGGGGCGATGTCCGGAAACAGCTTACGGCGCAGCGGAACTGACCAGCGGGTGGCGCGCACGCGCGGCCGGCTGGCGCACGCCTTGATCCGGCTGGGCCAGACCTGCGACCTGGACGACATTCGCGTCGGTGACCTGGTGCGGACGGCAGGCGTGGGTCGCTCCACCTTCTACGCCCACTATGTGGATCGTGACGACTTCCTCGGCCGGTCGTTCGAGAACATGATTGCCCTGTGCGACGAGGCGGCCAGGCGCGAGGGTCTGACGGGCGAGGTCTTGCCGGTGACCCATGTGGTTCAGCACGTTGCCGGCAACAATTCCTTTGCCCGCCAGGCGGGCCGATCGCGCGCCATGGAGGTCATGCTGATCGCGGGCGAGCGCCGCCTGCGTCGTATCGCTGACACCAATCTGGAAGGCCTGACGCCCCACCTGCCGTCCGAGGAGCGAAGACAGGCTGCCGCCTATCTGGCCGGAGCCTTTGTCGGCCAGTTGCGCCTGTGGCTGCAGAACGACCTGCGCACCTCTCCCCAGACTCTGATAGCCACGCACCGCCGTCTGACGGCGGGTGTCCTGACCGCCCTGCGCACTGCGCCCGCCGACCTGCCTGACAGTGGAAACTGTGCGGGAACTGTGTCCCCTAACGGGCGTAGTTCCGATCAGGGGTAGCGCTGAGCGTTGCAAGCGGCAAAGCTCCGGACCATGAGCACGAGGCCAACCTCCACGCCGCCGGAATTTCGACGCCTGTTCGCATCGTGGTTGCGGATGGATGTCCGGACAGGTCTGATTCTGCTCGTTCTGTTCAGCGCTGTCCGGTTTGGCCTGGTGATGCAGGCCAATGTCACCAGGAGCTATGCCCTCGTCTCGATCGTCTTCGTCGTGATGGCGCTGACCCCGTTGCTGCTGCTGACCCGGGATGGGCGTCGACGCATCGGCATGACGCGTCCCGCCCGACCGTCCGGGCTGATCGCTGCCCTGATGGCGGGGGCCCTGTGCTGTGGCCTGTTGATCGCCAGTGCCGGTGTGCTGTTCGGGGCCGGGGACAACAATGCCTTTGTCTATATCGCCGGGACCTATTCCGGCCTGCCGCCGGCGATGGATGAGCAGACGCGGTTAATCCTGTTCCTGGTGTTTGCGGCGATTGGCATGAGCTTCAGTCCGATCGGCGAGGAGCTGTTCTATCGGGGACTGGTTCATGAGAGCTTTGCGCGTCGGCTGGGCGAGGGACGGGCGGCGGTCGTGGATGCCGGTGCCTTCGCCCTCGTGCATCTGGCCCATTTCGGTCTGGTCTGGCGCGCGACGGGTTGGACCCTGCTCCCCGGGCCGGCGGTGTGGTGGGTCACCGGACTGTTTGTGACAGGTCTGGCCTTTTCGTGGGCCCGGCGGGTCACGGGGTCGATACTCGGGGCCATCGTCGCCCACGCCACCTTCAATCTGGCGATGACCGCCTGGATCTTTTACCGCATTCTCTGAGGAGATTTCCCATGTCGCTCGACGCCTATATCGCCGGTCTGCCCAAGGCCGAACTGCATCTGCATATCGAGGGCAGTCTCGAGCCTGAGCTGATGTTCGAGCTGGCGCGGCGCAACGGGGTGGCGATTCCGTATGACAGCGTCGAGGCTGTGCGGGCTGCCTATGACTTCTCCAACCTGCAGGACTTCCTCGACATCTATTATGCGGGGGCGGCGGTGCTGCTGCACCGCAAGGACTTCGAAGACCTGGCCTTCGCCTATTTCCAGCGCGCGGCGGCCGACAACGTCCGCCATGCCGAGATCTTCTTCGATCCGCAGACCCACACCGACCGCGGCGTGGCCATGGAGACGGTGATCGAGGGGCTGCTGGACGGAATGCGCCGGGCCGAGAGCGAGCTGGGCGTCACCTCGAAGCTGATCCTGTGTTTCCTGCGCCATCTGGACGAGGACGCGGCCTTCGCCACGCTGAAGGCGGCCGAGCCGTGGCTGGACCGGATCGCCGGGGTCGGGCTGGATTCGTCCGAGGTCGGGCATCCGCCGTCGAAATTCCAGCGCGTGTTCGACGTGGCGGGGACGCTGGGTCTGAAGCGGGTGGCCCATGCAGGCGAGGAGGGGCCGCCGGCCTATGTCGCCGAGGCGTTGGACCTGCTGCACATCGATCGGCTGGATCACGGCAATCGCTCGCTGGAGGACGCGGGTCTGGTGGCGCGGCTGAAGGCCAGCCAGATGACGCTGACGGTCTGTCCGCTGTCGAACCTGAAACTGTGCGTGGTTGACGACCTGAAGGACCACCCGGTGCCCGAGATGCTGCGTCAGGGCCTGCATGTGACGCTGAACTCGGATGATCCGGCCTATTTCGGCGGCTATGTGAACGACAACTATCGCCGTCTGGCCGAGGCGGTGGGCCTGACCCGGGACCAGATCACGGCCATGGCCCGCAACAGTTTCGAGGGGGCCTTCCTGACCGAGGCCGAGAAGGCGGGGCACATCGCCGAGATCGACGCCTACGCCGCCCGCTGACACGAAAACCGCCGCGGAGCCTGGGCCCCGCGGCGGTCTGATCGTTGGATTTCAGTCCGTATCAGTCGTCATGATCGCGGCGATTGTCGCGGCGATTGTCGCGTCGATCGTGGTCGCGGTGACTGCGATCGTCGCGGTCCCAGCGGTCGTTGTTGCGGTTGTCCCGTTGACGGTCGAAGCGCGAGATCTGTCCGGTGCGGGCATCGACCCTGAGGCTCACGCGCTGCCCGTAGTTGTCGCGCCCGACCAGATCATATCTGTTGCCGCGCTGGTTCACCGACTGAACGCGAACGCCCTGACGCTGGGCGATCTGGATGGCCTGGCGCTGCGAAACGCGGCCACGATAGTCGCCGTAGCGGTCGTTGCCGTACTGGTTGCCGTACTGGTTGTAGCTGCTGCTGGTTTGCGCCTGAACGACGGCACCGAGAATTTCCGGCCAGCTTTGAGCGGCGGCGGTGGTCGCCGGAATCGTCAGGGCGACGGCGGCGGCAACGGCGAGAAAGTGGCGGTTCTTCATGGTCGGTACTCCTTTTGACCTGCCGCCAACCTGGGCTCCTGCGCGTGAACCTGTTCTGAACGCGCCTGTTATCTGCCGGGCGGTTCGCCATCGGCCAGGATCTGCACCGTCAGAACATGGCGATCGAGGATGTGATCGGGCTCCCACGGCCGGGCCTCGACCAGGGTCAGGGTTTCCTCACCCGGCTTCATCGCGCGATAGACGAAGACCTGCCAGCTGGTGTTGCCGCTGGTTGCCAGGTCCCGCCCCGCCCGGTCGGCGGGGCCCCACAGGATGTCGTCGCGGTGCAGCAGGGTCGGGGCGGCGGCCTCGCGCCATTCGAAATGAGACTGCATCTCCAGCGCCAGGGTCTGGCCGACCACCACCTCAACCCGCTCGGCATCGCCGTACGGCCGGACGTGGACAACGTCACCGGACGGCGTCGGCGGCTCCACCGGGGTGAAGTCGGGTCCCGAGTGCCGGTCGCAGGCCGTCAGGCTGAGGATCAGGACGAAGAGGGCGAGACGAATCACGGTCCCGGGTCCCGCAGGGCGTCGATGACGGTGTCGTGCAGGTTCCACTTTTCGGTGCCGTCAGGCGCGCGCGAGCGGATGTTGGCGATGCATCCGCCGTCGCCGAGCATGAACTCCAGATCGATCGGTTCGCCGAAATTGGTGAAGCGCACCCTCACGGCGGGATGACCGTCGGTTCCGGCGTTCTGAAAGGCATAGGTGATCGCGGACAGCTCAGAGTCCTGACCGTCGACCAGATAGCCGAAACCGATGCCGTAGCTGCCCGGGCGGCTGTACAGACGGATCATGTCCGCGGCCAGACCGGGGCTGAACCAGGCGTTGGCACTGGCGGGATCGGCCTCGTCGATCACCATGTCGGTTTCGTACAGGCTGCGGATCCGGGCAACGGCAGCGGTCGCGTCGGGGCCTGGCTGGTGATGGCCGATGATCGGGAGGGGCGCAGCGGGGGCGGGGCCCTCCCGGGCCACGGCGATTCCGGTACCGGCGAGCGCAATGGCGAGAGCGAACAGGCCCAGACGGCTGGAATGGCAGCCCCAAGCGGAGATCGTGGCCATGGTGACGGCTCCTTCTGTGGTCCCGGGATCGTAGGACGGGCGCGCCGCACGGGTAAAGACCGGTGATATTTCGGGTCCGTCAGTCATAGCCCCAGCTGAGGTAGCCGACCGGGCGGGGCACGCAGAGGCGTCCGTTGACGGGCCAGTCCATGGTCGCATAGCCGCTGCCGGGCGTGGTGGGGCCGTAGCTGTTGAGGCCGCCGACGCTCCAGCCCCGCCCCTGGTTCGCGGTGGCGGGACAATAGTAGGGACCGTAGTCGCTGTAGGGGTCGTTGAGATCGCGTCGAGCCAGCTGCCGCAGATGGCGGAGTTCGGCGCGGCGCGACTCCAGACAGACCTGATCGTAGCCGCGAAACCGGCCGTTACGGTCGTCGACCGAACAGATTTCATAGTCACCCGGGCCGAGCGACTGAGCCCGCGCAGGCGACACAATGGCCAAGCCGATCAGCAGGGCGGACAGGGCGATCATCGGTAGAACGATGTGATGTAAAAGCCTGCCCGAGGGTTGCCAATTGTTGTTGCCGGTCATTAGGTTCAATCCGGGGCTGCATCGAAGGTCGCAGGGTTGCGGCGGGAGATTGCGAAATGACGCCTGAACTGGAGCGTCTGCTGGGGGCCATGGCCGGCGCTCAAGGCAGAAACGATGTGATTCTGGCCGCCTATGCGGAATTTGTCCGCTCGTGCGGTCTGGATCATTTCGTGCTGGGGATGGCGATCGGCGATCCTGACGTCGACCAGACCGTCGAAATCCAGACTTCGTTGCCCGACGCGTGGATGGAGGAATATTACGCCCTCGATCACCTCAGTCACGACTATGTCGTGCATCAAATGGGTGGCCTGTGCCCCGATCGCCCGTTGCTGACCACGGCCTGGGGCCAGGCGACGGCGGACCAACCGGAGGTCAGCGCCCGGACCGGTCAGGTGTTGCGCGGGGTGGCCGACGCCGGTCTGGGTGATGCCCTGTCGTTCTTGGGGCAGGGCGTGACCGGCGGTGAGCAGAGCTGGTTTGGTGCGACGTTCGGCTGCCAGCGAAGAGGGCGAGAGGCCGTGCTGGAGCGGATCAACGGCCGTCGCAACGAGTTGCTGATCGCCTCCTTCGCCATGTTTCCCTATCTGCGGCCGGCCCTGGAGCGTCGTCACGCCGGGATCGAGGAAGACTTGACCAGCCGCGAGGCCGATGTGCTGGCGCGTTTCGCCCAGGGGCTGAGACCGGACCGCATCGCCCACCGGATGGGGATATCGAAACGCACGGTCGACATGCATTCGGTCAATGCGCGCCGCAAGCTGAAGGCCCGGACCCTGGCCGAGGCGACCGCGAAGGCCGTCCGGTTTGATCTGATCTGAGCGCAACATCGGCTCAGGGTCGGCCTGAACCCTGCAGCGGTCTAGATGTGAGTTTTCACAGGTCGTGTCGGCGCGGGAATGCTGGGACAGTTCGGCTGGCGTGGGCCCAAAGGAGGTCGGGATGGGACGAAAGTTGACGGTCGGGCTGGTCGCCATGGCCCTGGTCCTGCCGGGCCTGTCCCGGCCCGCGCGGGCGCAGGATCCCCTGCCGGCGGCAACGTTCCGGCTCCATTGTTTCGACGACAGTGCAGAAAAAACCGCGGTCGAGGCCGAGAGAATCGTTGCCCTGCTGGAATTCGCCGAGGCCCATGACGGTGAGCCGGTCTATCTGGACGCGGTGATCCAGGCCGATGCGGGGGCCGGAGCCTGTAGCCGCGACCTGTCTGAATTTCCGGATCAACCCGGACCGGATGAGGGGCGTGCCCGGATCACCGTCGATCCGTGCCGCGTCGCACCACGCCGTCACGAGGAGGGCCGCCATTGCTGGCGGCCTGGCATGGTCCACGTCAAGGCAATCGGTCCTCCGATGGTGTGGTCCAACTCGATTGTCCTGCCGGCGCAGGCTGACATTCCGGAGACCCTGCCGTACCGCATTCGGGGCTATGGTGACTGGTTGAACTATCAGGGACCGTTCATCGTCCATTTCTACGACGGCACGGGCTACGCCTATGCCACCTTCCATGTGCCGGATGCGGCCGTGCCGGGGGTGTGGGAGCGGGCCCGGGTCAATGCGGACATCCGGAAACAGGCCCGGGCCGACGCCACCCGGCAGGAGCACTGATGGCCGTCGTCGAATTTCGCATGATCGGGTTGCGATCCCGCTGGAGGACAGGATGAGACAGCAATGGGCGGCGCTGGCTGCGCTGAGTATCGGACTGTCGGGGCTGTCCCAGCCCGCGCAGTCGCAGGAGCCTTTGCCGGCGGTATCTGTGCGGTTGGGGTGCCATGACGAGGGGGCCGAGGCGACCGGGACCGAGTTGGACCGGATGGGCGATCTGCTTGAGTTCGCCCGCGCCCATGACGGGCAGGCCGTCTATCTCGACGCGGTGATCGCGGCCAATGACGGGGCGGGGACCTGTAGTCGCGATCTGTCGGAATTCCCGGATCAGCCAGTGCCGGAACCGTTCCGGGCGATGATCACGTTTGATCCCTGCCGGATCGAGACCGCTGAAGGTGAAGCTGCGCAGCGCTGTGTGCGGCCGGGTATGGTCGATGTCCGGGCCTACGGGCCGCCGCTGGCAATCTCCAATTCGATCATCCTGCCGGCACAGGAAGATTTGCCGCTGTCCCTGCCCTACCGGATCTACGGTTACGGCGACTGGCTGAACTATCAGGGTCCGTTCATCGTGCGGTATATGTCCGGCACGGGCTATGAGTACGCGACCTTTGACGTGCCGGACGCGGCCCTGCCGGGGGTATGGGACCGGGCCGGGGTCAATGCGGCGACGCGGCCGCAGGATTGACCGTGATCTGCTGAATTCCGGTGGTCGTCCGGGCCGCTGAAGGCCCGGATTGGCGTGTTTTCGGACCCCGTCTCGCTTGACTCGCAGGCGGAGTCGGGGAAAGGGTCGCTCGCTCTCGCGGGAGAGATCGGCGGCCCTTCGGGATCGTCGGGGCCGAAGGCGCAACCGCCCCGGAAACGCTCAGGCAAACGGACCGCGAGGACATTCGGACGCTGGAAAGCCGCTCAGGAATTCATTCCCGGGGCGCGCCGACGGAGCAAGGTGACGAATGGGGCGGATGCCCCTGACGGTGCCGGAATCTCTCAGGCTTCAGGACAGCGGGGGCGCGAGGACGGCGGAGCTTTCCGCTTTTAACACGCGACTCTGAAAGACCGAAGATGACCGACCAGACCCTCAAGACCACGGCCCTGAACGCCGCCCATCGGGCCCTGGGCGCGCGCATGGTCGGCTTCAGCGGCTATGACATGCCGGTGCAATATGAAGGCGTGCTGGCTGAGCACCGCTGGACCCGCGAACACGCCGGCCTGTTCGACGTGTCGCACATGGGCCAGTGCAAGCTGACCGGGGCGGACGCCGTGGCCCAGTTCGAGCGCTTCGTGCCCGGCGACTATGCGATCCTGAAGGCGGGGCGGCAGAAATATTCGCTGCTGCTGAACGCCGAGGGCGGCATCCTTGATGATCTGATGGCCGGACGGCCCGATCACGATGGCCTGTTTATCGTCTTCAACGCGGGCAACAAGGACGCCGACGTCGCCTTTGTGAAGCCGCAGCTGACCGGGGACGCGACCCTGAAGGTGCTGGACGACCGGGCCCTGATCGCCATCCAGGGACCGGAGGCGGCCGAGGTCATGATCAAGCACGAGCCGGTGCTGGCCGAGTTCGGCTTCATGGACTGCGCCCGGTTGATGCTGTTCGGGGTCGACTGTTTCATCTCGCGTTCGGGCTACACCGGCGAGGACGGTTTCGAGATTTCAGTACCCAACGCCGACGCCGAGCGGATCTGGAACACACTGCTGGAGGACGCCCGGGTCAAGCCGATCGGCCTGGGGGCGCGCGACAGCCTGCGGCTGGAAGCCGGTCTGCCGCTGCATGGTCATGACATCGACGCCTCCACCAGCCCGGTCGAGGCGGCGCTGACCTTCGCCCTGTCCAAGAGCCGCAAGGAGCGGGCCGACTTCAACGGGGCCGACCGCATCCTCAAGGAACTGGCCGAGGGTCCGAGCCGCGTTCGCGTGGGCCTGAGTGTCAAGGAGGGGGCTCCGGCCCGCGAGGGGGCCGAGATCGCCGACATGGACGGCACCGTCATCGGCGCGGTCACTTCGGGTGGACCGTCGCCGACCCTGGGGCGCAATATCGCCATGGGCTATGTGCCGCCCGCCTTCGCCGAACTGGGTACGGAGCTGAAGGTTCTGGTGCGCGGCAAGCCCGCCGCCGCCGAGGTCGTCGCCACGCCTTTCGTCGCCGCCCGCTATTATCGCAAACCCAAAGTCTAGGACCATCACCATGCGCTTTACCAAGGATCACGAGTGGGTTCGCCTCGAGGGCGACGTCGCCACGGTCGGCATTTCGAAGCACGCCGCTGACGCCCTGGGCGATGTGGTGTTCGTTGAAACGCCGGACGCCGGCAAGGCCCTGACGAAGGGCGACAGCTTCGCCGTCGTCGAGAGCGTCAAGGCGGCATCCGATGTCTATGCCCCGGTGTCGGGCGAAGTGGTCGAGGGCAACGCCGCCCTGGCCTCTGCCCCCGAGACCGTCAATGCCGATCCCGAAGGCGAGGGCTGGTTTGCGAAGATCAAGGTGTCGGATGCGAGCCAGATCGACGCCCTGATGGACCGCGCCGCCTATGACGCGTTTCTGGCCACGCTCTGAATTTTCAAGAACCCTCTCCCGTCGGGAGAGGGCAGGGTGAGGGGTTACGGTTCGTCCGCGAGCCGCCACCCTTCGCCACCGTAACCCCTCATCCCAACCCTTCTCCCAATGGGAGAAGGGCTCGGAGACACCGATGCGCTACCTGCCCCTGACCTCTGACGACCGGACCGCCATGCTGGCGGCGATCGGCGTGAAATCGATCGATGACCTGTTCGTGGATGTGCCGAAATCGGCGCAGCGCGACGGCTTCGTCGACCTGCCGCGCGTGGCCGGGGAGATGGAGGTCGAGCGGGCGCTGTCGGCGCTGGCGAGCAAGAATGTTGCGGCGGGGTCGGTGCCGTTCTTCTGCGGGGCCGGGGCCTATCGCCACCATGTGCCGGCCACGGTCGACCATGTGATCCAGCGCTCGGAATTCCTGACCAGCTACACGCCTTACCAGCCGGAAATCGCCCAGGGGACGCTGCAGTATCTGTATGAGTTCCAGACCCAGGTCGCCAATCTGACCGGGATGGAGGTGGCCAACGCCAGTCTCTATGACGGCTCGACGGCGATGGCCGAGGGCGTGCTGATGGCCACCCGGGTGACACGCCGCAACAAGGCGGTGATCTCGGGCGGCGTGCACCCCCACTATGTCGAGGCGACCGAGACCGTGGTTCACGCGGTCGGCGTCGAGACCCAGGTGCTGACCGCGGCGGTCGACGCCGAGGCCGCGGTGATCGACCAGATCGGACCGGACACCGCCTGTGTCGTGGTCCAGACGCCCAACGTGTTCGGCACGGCCACCGATGTGACGAAGATCGCGGAGGCCGCCCACGCAGCCGGCGCCCTGCTGATCGTGGTGGTGACCGAGGCCGTGTCGATGGGCCTGCTGAAGTCGCCGGGCGAGATGGGGGCCGACATCGTCGCCGCCGAGGGCCAGTCGATCGGCAATGCCCTGAACTATGGCGGACCCTATATCGGCCTGTTCGCCTGCCGCGAAAAACTGATCCGCCAGATGCCGGGGCGCCTGACCGGCGAGACCGTCGACGCCGACGGCGAGCGGGGCTTCGTCCTGACCCTGTCGACGCGGGAACAGCATATCCGCCGCGACAAGGCGACGTCGAATATCTGTACCAATTCCGGGCTGTGCTGCCTGGCCTTCAGCATTCACATGACCCTGTTGGGTGAGACTGGCCTGCGCCGTCTGGCCCTGTTGAACCATGAGACGGCCGTGGCCACGCGCGACGCCCTGGCCGCGATCCCGGGCGTCGAGGTGCTGACCGGGCGTTTCTTCAACGAGTTCGCGGTCAAGCTGCCGAAGCCCGCCGCCGCCGTGGTCGAGACCCTGGCCGGGCAGGGGGTGCTGGCCGGTGTGCCCTACAGCCGCCTGGCCCCCGAGGCGGGGCTGGACGATGTGCTGCTGGTCGCCGCGACCGAGACGACAACCGCCGCCGATATCAAGAACCTTGCCGCCGCGCTGACGCGCGTTCTGGCCGCCTGAGGGATCCGATCATGAGCACCATGAACACCGTCGGCCGCCCGACCACGCCGAACACCGTCGAGACTAAGCCCGCCACCCTGACCGGCGGCCGCGGCCTGCTGCAGAATGAAATGCTGATCTTTGAGCGCGACGGCTGGGGCAAGACCGGGGTCGACCTGGCCGAGCCGAAGACCAATGGCAGTGATCTGGGCGATCTGGTGCGCAAGGACCCGATCGGCCTGCCGGGGCTGAGCGAGCCCGAGACGATGCGCCACTATGTGCGGCTGTCGCAGAAGAACCACGCCATCGACCTGGCCATCTATCCGCTGGGCTCGTGCACGATGAAGCATAATCCGCGCCTGAATGAGAAGATGGCCCGCCTGCCGGGCTTTGCCGATATCCACCCGCTGCAGCCGGTGTCGACCGTTCAGGGGGCGCTGGATCTGATGGACCAGCTGGCCCACTGGCTGACGACCCTGACCGGCATGCCGGCTGTGGCCATGTCGCCCAAGGCCGGGGCCCATGGCGAGCTGTGCGGCCTGATGGCCATCCGCGCCGCCCACCGGGCCGCGGGGCAGGGGCTGCGCTCCGAGCATCCGCGCAACAAGGTGCTGGTGCCGACCTCGGCTCACGGCACCAACCCCGCCACCGCCGCCTTCGTCGGCTATACGGTGGTCGAGGTCGCCCAGACCGATGACGGCCGGGTTGATGTGGCCGATCTGGCCGCCAAGTTGGGCCCGGACGTGGCCGCCATCATGGTGACCAACCCCAATACCTGCGGCCTGTTCGAGCGCGACATCATCGAGATCGCGCGGCTGACGCACGAGGCCGGGGCCTATTTCTATTGTGACGGGGCCAATTTCAACGCCATCGTCGGTCGGGTGCGCCCGGGTGATCTTGGCGTCGACGCCATGCATATCAACCTGCACAAGACCTTCTCGACGCCGCACGGCGGCGGCGGGCCGGGTGCCGGTCCGGTGGTGCTGTCGGCGGCGCTGGCCCCGTTCGCTCCGGCCCCCTGGGTCGTCAACGACGGCGACGGCTTCAAACTGGTCGAGCGGGCCGAGGACGAGGCGGAGCAGGCCTTCGGCCGGCTGTGCGCCTTCCACGGCCAGATGGGCATGTTCGTGCGGGCCCTGTCCTACATGATGAGCCACGGCTCGGACGGCCTGCGCCAAGTGGCCGAGGACGCGGTGCTGAACGCCAACTACATCAAGGCGCGACTGTCAGACGTGATGAGCGTGGCGTTCCCGGAAGGGCCGTGCATGCACGAGGCGCTGTTCGACGATCGCTGGCTGAAGGGCACCGATGTCACCACGCTCGATTTCGCCAAGGCGATGATCGACGAGGGCTTCCACCCGATGACCATGTATTTCCCGCTAGTCGTCCATGGGGCCATGCTGATCGAGCCGACCGAGACCGAGTCCAAGCAGGAGCTGGATCGCTTCATCCATGCCATGCGGGCGCTGGCCGAGGCGGCCAGGGCCGGGGATGTCGATCGCTTCAAGGGGGCCCCGTTCCACGCGCCGCTGAAGCGACTGGACGAGACCCGGGCGGCCCGGTCGCCCCAGTTGCGCTGGAGTGCGCCCCCGGGATCGAACAGCGCGGCGGTCTGACAGCCCGGGTAACGGCCCGTTCTGTGGCGGATCGGCCACGGGCCGGTCGGTGTCGACGGTGTCTTACAGAAGGTTCATCCGGTCGCCACGGTTCGGCCTTGGAACAGATTGTAAACGTCGTTGTGGCAAGGTCATCACGGTCGGCGAGTCGTCGTCGGTCAGGGTGAACCCGGAGCAATCCGGGGCGTTGCCAGTATCCCCGCTTGAGACCGATCCATCGTGACCTTCGCCATGTCCCTTTCCGAGCCTTATGTCCGCTTCCGGCGGTCGGCACCCGTGTTTGACCGGGCGGTGCGCTGGGGTCAGATGGCGGCCGGTGCGGGCCTGTTCCTGGCCGGGATCGCGATCGCGCCGCTGCCGGGCCCGCTGGGCGTGCCGGTGTCGATGCTGGGCCTGGCCCTGGTCCTGAAGAATTCCTACTGGGCCAAGCGCCAGTTCATCCGGGCCCAGCGCAAGCGGCCCAAATTCGTCTATCCGTTCCGCCGCCTGCTGCGCAAGAATCCGGAGTACGCTCCGGTGTTCTGGCAACAGGCGCTGCGAGCGGAGCGGCTGGTGTTGAGCCGCCGCCGCCGGATCCTGGCCCGGTTGCGCAAATTCACGCGCCGCCAGGTCCGTCGCGTTACCCGCTAGCCTCCTCCCGACCCCGCGCACGTGAATGTGAACGGCGTTACGCCCTGCAGGCGTATGCTTGTCCGTGCGGAAATCAGCGAAACACAGCGTTGGGAGGCGCTAGAAGTCATGATGTCACGCGTACAAAAAGGCATGATCGCCGGCCTGTTGGCCACGCTGGCGGTCTCGGTTCTCGAACTGGTCAATGTACTGTTTCTCAAATGGTTTGATCCGTTTCCGGCGGTGCTGGCGCACCTGATCGGCATGGACGGCAACCTGTCCGTGGGCTGGGCGGTGCATCTGCTGACAGGCACGGTGATTCTGGGACCCCTGTTCGGGATTCTGTACAGCCGGCTGCCCACCTCGACGCCCGAAACCAAGGGGATCGCCTTCGCGGTGGGCTCCTGGGTCCTGTTGATGCTGGTCATCATCATGATCGGGGATCCGCGCACCTTCACCGGCCCGACCGGCTTTGGTGTCGTCGGCTGGATGCTGCTGACCCATGCGGTGTTCGGGGTGGTCCTGGGCAATGTCTATGCCCGGATGCTCGCTCGAGAGCGGCACGCCCACACGGCGATCGACGGTGCCACGGCGCACTGAAACGACGAAGGCCCCGCCGGTTGCCCGGCGGGGCCTGGATGTTGGCTCGAAGCTTGACGCGGTCTAGTTCAGGCGGTTGCCGATCTGGGCGATGGCGGCATCGACCAGCGGGTCCTTGGTCTGACCGGCCAGACGGGCGGCGAGGATCTGTTCGGCGGCGCGGGCCGCCAGGTCGGCGGCAGCGGCCTTGACCTCGGCCGTGGCCTGGGCCTCGGCTTGGGCGATGCGTTGCTCGGCGAGGGCCTGACGACGCGTCAGACTTTCTTCCAGCTTGGCCTTGGCCTCGGTCTCCATGATGCGGGCATCGGCCTCGGCGGCGGCCAGCATCTGGCCGGCCTGAACCTCGGCCTCGGCCTTTTCGGCCCGGATCTGCTTCAGCAGGGCCTCGGCCTCGGTGCGCAGGCGGGTCGCCTCGTCCAGCTCGTTCTGGATCTTGGTGGCCGTGGCGTCCAGATGGCCGGCGATCAACTTGGGCACACCGGCGGCGACCAGGATGGCGAAGAACAGAATCAGGCCGACGCCGACCCACAGTTCGGGGTTCTGGAAGTTCCAGAATTCGGCCCAGGCAAAGAACATGTTCATGTCAGGCGGCTCCCTTGACGGCCGCGGCGACCTCGCCGGCACCGGCCTTGGTGCCGGTCAGGCGTTCGACGATGGCGGCGGCCGTGTCGGCCGCGATGGTGGTGACATTGGTCATGGCCGCATCGCGGGTCTTGCCGATAGCGGTCTCGGCCTCGGCGATCCGGGCGTTGACGACGGCTTCCTCGGCGGCACCGCGTCGGGCGGCTTCATCAGCGACGCGGGTCTTGGCAGCGGAGGCCATGGAACGGGAGGTGGCGCGGGCCTCGGCCACTTCGGCCTTGGCGACCTCAGCCTGGGCGGCCGCTTCGGTCTGAACCTGACGGGCGGTTTCCACCGCCGTGGCGATGGTCGCGGCGCGCTGGTCGATGACGCCGCGCAGACGCGGGGCGAAGACCCGGGAAATCAGCAGGTAGAGGGCGAGGAACAGGATGACCAGCCAGACAATCTGGCCGAACCAGTGCTGGAACTCGAACTGGGGCAGGCCGCCGCCTTCAACCGTGTGCAGGGCTTCGGTCGAGGCATGGGTATCCGCCACGTCAAGCGGGGTCGGGACCTCGGAATGAAGAACAGTATTGGGTGCAGGGGCCATGGATCGTCTGTCTTGAAATCAGGCGCGACGGCGCGGCCCGCAGGGGCCACGCCGTCGCCGGAACGGAATCAGCCGTAGAAGATCAGGATGCCGAGCACGAAGGCGAGAATGCCCAGGGCTTCGGCGAGGGCGGCGCCCACGAACAGGTTGCCGATCTGGCTGCCGGCAGCCGACGGATTGCGCAGGGCACCCGAGAGGAAGTTGCCGAAGATGTTTCCGACGCCGATGCCGGCACCGATCATGCCGAGGGTCGCGAGGCCTGCGCCGATGGCCTTGGCTGCTTCTACTTCCATAATCTCTAATCCTGGTTGGTCTTGGTTGGTGGGGGGAAAGACAGGCTTTGGCCTAGTGGCCGTGACCCAGATTGACCACGTCATTGAGATAGACGCAGGTCAGAACAGCGAAAACGAAGGCCTGAAGGAAGGCCACGAGGAACTCCAGCGCGGTCAGGCCGACGACCATGCCGAGCGACAGGGCTGCACCCGGAATGCCGAGATAGCCGAGGCCGCCCGAGGCCGCCAGTCCGCCCAGGGCGATGATGAAGCCGGCGAAGACCTTCAGCGCCACGTGACCGCCCAGCATGTTGCCGAACAGACGAAGGGCGAGGGTGATCGGGCGCAGCAGGAAGGAGACGAACTCAATCGGCACGACCAGGAACAGCACCGGCCACGGCACGCCCGACGGCACGAACAGCTTGAAGAAGCCGAGGCCGTGTTTGGCGAAGCCGATGATCAGCACCAGGCCGATGGTCAGCAGGGCGAAGGTGGCGGTCACGGCCAGCTGCGATGTGGCGGTGAAGCTGAGGAACAGGCCCAGTACGTTCATCGCCAGAATGAAGGTGAAGATGGTGAAGATGAAGGGGAAGAGCGACTTGCCCTCAGGGCCGATAATCGATTCGGCCAGATCATCGATCATGCCGAACAGGGCCTCGCCCGCGGCCTGCATCCGGCCGGGTACAACCTGCGCCTTGGCGGTCACCAGCGACAGGAACAGGATCACAAGGCCGAAGGCCACGGTCATGGCCAGGTGGGAATTGGTCACGGCCAGATGCACCGTGCCGACGAGCGGCAGGGTGACTTCACCGAAATCCAGGCCGGGCAGGGGCTGGATCTGGAACTGATGAATCGGATCGGCCATCGGGTCCTTAGTCTTCTTCGTCTTCGTCGAAGGGAACCGAGGGTGGCTCGCCTTCCAGTTTTGCTTGCGCCATCAGGCGATTCGCCGTCAGGCGCGCCATCCAGATCGAAACGGCGAAGCCCAGAAGGACGCCGCCGATAATGCCCACGGGGGCGGTTCCGAAGAACCGGTCCACGAGGAAACCCGCCGCCACACCCACGAACACGCCGCCGAACAGGTCGGCGAGGATACGCCACGCCTGACTGGCCGCGGCATGTCCCGCCGCCGAATGCTCCGGTCGCGCGGTTCGCGCTTCAAGAGCCGAGGCGCTGTCGTTAAGGCGTTTGATCGCCTCTTCGCGCGATTCCTTGGGCAGGGACATGGGTTGTTTTACTCAGCGTTCCGACGGGGTCGGTACGGGTCTGAATTCGGCGCGGAACCTATAGGCGAGGGGGGCGAAGGTCAAGGCGGGAAGGTCGTGCATCAAGACCCTGAAAACCCGCAGGATTGTTGCGTGTCCTGTGGGGTGCGGCGAAGGGTCCTGCGCTGTGGCGTGTTCTGAGGATTGTTCCCGCCCCCCTCCCTCCGGGGGGAGGGATTTAGCCGGCCCGCGCGGCGTCCCACCAGCGCACGGCATCGGCGTCCCGGGCGCTGAGCTCGGGGAAGGCGGGATCGGAACCGACGTCGGGCACCCGGCGCCAGGAGCGGGCGCATTTCGGGTGCTCGGCCAGCTTGACCTCGACCGTCACGGCGTCGCCACCGGGAACCAGTTCCGCCCCCGAGGTGCGGAACACCTCGGCCGGATCCAGCCCCTCGAAGGCGGCGAAGGCGGCGGCCGGGCCGGTAACCACGGGCCAGGCGTCCAGCGCCCCGCCGATGGTCTTGGCGCGGCGCGACTCTTCCAGCGCCTCGTTGACGACCTCCAGCACGGTCTCGACCGCCTCCCAGCGTCGGGCCTCTGCGGCGTTCTTCCACGCGGACGGGGTCTCGGGGATGACGCGCAGGCAGTTGGTGCCCGCCTCCGGGTAGCGGGTGGTCCAGGCCTCTTCCATGGTGAAGGGGGTCAGGGGGGCCAGCCAGGCAGTCAGGCGCATGAACACCTCATGCATGACGGTGCGGGCCGCGCGGCGACGGATCGAGTCGGGGCGGTCGCAGTAGAGGGCGTCCTTGCGGATGTCGAAATACAGGGCCGACAGGTCGTTGGAGCAGAACTCCAGCACCGGGCGGACCACGTCCTGGAAGCGGTAGTCGGCATAGGCATCGCGTACCTGGCCATCCAGTTCCCACAGGCGGTGCAGGATGAATTTCTCCAGCGGCGGCATCTGGTCCAGCGGCAGGCGTTCGGCCTCGTCGAAATCGGCCAGCGCCCCCAGCAGGTAGCGGACGGTGTTGCGCAGCTTGCGATAGGCGTCGACCGTCGTCTGCAGGATCTGTTTGCCGATCCGCTGGTCCTCGGCATAGTCGACCAGGGCGACCCACAGACGCAGGATGTCGGCCCCTGACTCCTTGATGATCACGGCCGGGTCGGTGGTGTTGCCCTTGGACTTGGACATCTTCTCCCCGTTCTCGTCCTGGGTGAAGCCGTGGGTCAGCACGGCCTCATAGGGGGCGCGACCGCGGGTGCCGCAGCCTTCGAGCAGGTTGGACTGGAACCAGCCGCGGTGTTGGTCCGAGCCTTCGAGATAGAGATCGGCGGGCCAGTGCGACGGACGGTCGCCGACATAGCCCAGGGCCGGGACCCGTGGCTCGAGCGTGAAGGCGTGGGTGCAGCCGGAGTCGAACCAGACATCGAGGATGTCGCCGATTTTCTCATAGCGTTTCGGATCGTGCTGGCCGAGGAAGTCGGCGTCGGGGCGATCGAACCAGGCGTCGGCCCCGCCCTCGGTGATGGCGGTCAGGATGCGGGCATCAACCTCGGCGTCATGCAGGGGCTGGCCGGTTTCCTTGTCGACGAACATGGCCAGCGGCGTGCCCCAGGCGCGCTGGCGGCTGATCAGCCAGTCGGGGCGGCCCTCGACCATCGAGCGGATACGGTTCTTGCCCGAGACCGGATGGAAGGCGGTGGCGTCGATGGCGGTCAGGGCCTTGTCGCGCAGGGTGTCGCCGTCCTTCAGGGCTTCATCCATGGAGATGAACCACTGCGGCGTGTTGCGGAAGATGATCGGAGCCTTGGAGCGCCAGCTGTGCGGGTAGGAATGCTCCATCCGGCCGCGCGCCAGCAGATTGCCCGCCTCGATCAGCTTCTCCATCACCGCCGGATTGGCCGGACCGAACTTGCCGGTCTTCTTGCCTTCGGTCTCCAGCACCTTGAGTCCGGCGAACAGGGGGACGGAGGGGTAGTAGGCCCCCTCGGCGTCGACCGTGTCCGGTACCTCGTGATGGCCGTGGGCCTTCCACACCTCGAAGTCGTCGGCCCCGTGGCCGGGCGCGGTATGAACGAAGCCGGTGCCGGCGTCGTCGGTGACGTGGTCGCCGGCGAGCAGGGGCACGGAGAAGCCATAGCCGGACGACAGGGCCGCCAGCGGGTGGGCGCATTCCAGACCCGAGGGGTCGATCGTGTCCAGCCGCGTCCAGGTCGCGATCTTCGCGGCCTTGAAGACCTCTTCGGCCAGCTTGTCGCCGAGGATCAGCCGGTCACCGGGCTTGGCCCAGGGTTCGAACTCCAGCCCGGTCTCCATGGCCGTGACCTCATACAGGCCGTAGCTGATGTCGGGACCGTAGCTGAGGGCGCGGTTGGCCGGGATGGTCCACGGGGTGGTGGTCCAGATGACGATCGACGGATTGGCATGACGGAAGCTGAGCAGGTCGTCGGGATGGTGGTCCGTCACACCGGTGACGGGGAATTTGACCCAGATCGTGGGGCTGGTGTGGTCGTGGTATTCGATCTCGGCGTCGGCCAGGGCGGTGCGCTCGACCGGCGACCACATGACCGGCTTGGAGCCGCGGTACAGCTGGCCCGAATTCTTGAACTTGTGGAACTCGCGGACGATGGCGGCCTCGGTGGCAAAATCCATCGTGGCGTAGCGGTTGTCCCAGTCGGCGGTAATGCCGAGGCGTTTGAACTGGTCGCGCTGCACGTCGATCCAGCCGGTGGCGTATTCGCGGCACGCAGCGCGGAAGTCGGCCTTGGAGACCTCGTCCTTGCGCTTGCCCTGGCTGCGGAAGCGTTCCTCGATCTTCCATTCGATCGGCAGGCCGTGGCAGTCCCAGCCGGGCACGTAGTCGACGTCATAGCCCAGCAGGAAGCGGCTGCGGACGACGAAGTCCTTCAGCGTCTTGTTCAGGGCATGGCCGATGTGGATGTCGCCGTTGGCATAGGGCGGGCCGTCGTGCAGCACGTACAGCGGAGCCTTCTGGGCCTGACGGGCGGTACGCAGGGTGGCGTACAGGTCACCCCATTGTTCGAGGATCAGCGGTTCCTTCTGCGGCAGGCCACCGCGCATGGGGAAGGGCGTCTCGGGCAGGAAGACCGTTTCGCGATAGTCGCGGCCGGTGGGGGACTCGGGAGTTTTGGCGTCGGCCATGGGGTGTCTCGGCGTGTTCAGGGTGATCGTTCGCAGGTCATTCGGGCGCGCCGCCGGCCGGCTGGCCGTCTGACGCGTGAGGTTCGATCCCGGCGTATGCGAGGCCGAAGCCTCGACCCCCGTCTTCGGAGGTCTTACGCCGGGTGGCTAATCGAAATCGGGCGAAGGACGCGGACGGTCATGGTCAGGCCGGTCTAGCAGAGGGGCGGGGGGCTGCGCCATAGCCGGTGTAAGCCTTGCCATGGGAGGATGGCGACGGGATACTGGGGTAACAGGGAGATTTCGCATGCGTGTTCCGTATCCGGCCGTACCGCTTGCCCTCGCAGCCTTTGCCGCCATTGCGGGCCTGGCGGCCTGTTCCGACCATGAGCCGACCCATATCCAGCCGGCGGCTGAGGTCGTCGCGGCCCTGCCGCCGGGGCGACCGGCCATCTATGCCGCGGCGCTGGACGGCCCCGAATCGTTCGTGCGGTCCCTGTATGCCGTCTATGCCGCGGACGGCGGTGGGCTGGAGCCGCTGCCGCCGGGGCGGGACCCGATCTACGGGCGGACACTGAACGCGATGATCGGGGCCGACTTCCGCAAGGCGGACGGCGAGGTGCCCTATCTGAACCACGACCCGATCTGCGGCTGTCAGGACAGCGACGGACTGACGCTCGACTCGGTGGTGGTGACGGAGACCGGCGCGGCGACGGCCGAGGCGGTCGTGGTGTTCACCAATCTGGGCGAGACGCGAACCCAGACCCTGAAGCTGCTGAAAGAGGGCCAGTCATGGCGGGTCGTCGACGTGCTGGTTCCGGGTGAACCGCCGCTGACGGAGCAGTTGCTGAAGGTGATCGATTAGGGACAGCCCTCGGTTCAGGGTTATCGGCTCCTTAAGGCGGCCGTCTCCACAGTGATCGTTATCGCTGACAACAAGCCGCGAAACCTGGACATGCCCCCGACTTCGCCCAACGGCCCGTACATGCGACCCGACGTGACCGCTTCCGGAGGCCAACCGTGGCCTCTGATCAGGGCGCACTGACCCGGTATGTGGATTTCCAGGCTGGGCCAGAGCCTTGCGGCCAAGACGGCCATACTCGCGATACTCTATATTCTGACCGGAATGCTGGGCCTGCTGCTGGCGGTGCCGCCGGGCTATGCGACCGTGATCTGGCCGGCCTCGGGGCTCGCGGTCGGCATGCTGCTGGTCTACGGGCCGCGGCTGTGGGGCGGGGTCCTGATCGGTGCCTTCGTTCTGAACCTGATCAATTCGAATGGTGTCAGCCTCGAAGGCGGTGTGGACGGGGTCAAGGTTCTGACCGCCTTCGGCATAGCCGTCGGGTCCACGGTCCAGGCGCTTGTCGGTCGCTGGCTGGTGGTGCGGTTGGTCGGCCTGCCGCTGGCGCTGGACCGAACGCGAAGCCTGCTGATTTTGATGGGTCTGACCGGACCATTGGCCTGTCTGATCGCGGCGAGCGTCGGCGTCGGCACGCTGCTGGCGGCCGGACTCGTCGCCCCGGCGGACGTCGTCAGCAACTGGACGACCTGGTGGCTGGGCGACGTGCTGGGTGTGTTCGTCTTCATGCCTCTGGTGCTGGCGGCTCCGGGCAATCCGCAACCGCCAACCTGGAAGGGGCGGCCGCTGGTCAAATTGTCCGTCCTGACGGCTCTGGTCCTGATCGTGCCCCTGGCACTGACCCTCTATGCGTGGAAGATCACGTCCGAGAATGTTCAGGAGCAGGGGCGGGCCGAATTCGCCGCCCTGACCTCCGAGAGCGAGGACGCGCTGCGTTTTCGCATGACATCCTATGACTATGCGCTGCTGGGTGCCGCGGCCTATTATCAGGGCAAGGAGCACCTGACCCGGGCCGATTGGCGGGCCTATGTCGAGACCCTGAATATCCGGCAACAGTTCCCCGGCATCAACGGCATCGGCGTGATCCTGCCGGTCGAACCCACCCAGCGGGAGGCCCTTGTCGCCCGGATGCAGGCGGACGGGGCCCCGCGCTTCCAGATCCATCCCGAGGCCCCTGGTCGGCCGCTCAATGTCATTACCTATATCGAGCCGATCGAGTTGAATGGTCCCGCCGTCGGACTCAACACCGGCTTTGAGGACAACCGGCTCAAGGCAGCCGACGTGTCCCGCACCACCGGTACGTCGACGATCACGCGCAAGATCACCCTGGTCCAGGATGACCGGCAGACACCCGGTTTTCTGATGTTGCGACCGGTCTACGAGGACGGCGCGCCGACGCGGACGGCCGAGCAGCGTACAGCGAACCTGCGGGCCTGGATCTACGCGCCCTTCATCGCGCGCAACCTGCTGGCGGATCTGACCGCAAGCCAGGGTCAAATCCTGGAGTTGAAACTCTATGACGGTCCAACAGAGTCCGCCGACTCCCTGATCTACGACAGCGCCGGCGCGCGGGAGGGGGCGCGAGCCCCGGCCTATGAGGTTCGTCGGTCGGTGACGATGATGCACCAGACCTGGCAGGTCGTGTGGTGCAGCACGCCCGCGTTTGAAAAGGCGCACCGGTCAGATCAGCCATTGATGGTTCTGATCGGGGGACTGCTGTTCACCGGCCTGTTCGGCCTGTTCGTGATCCAGGGTTCGGTCCGCACCACCGAGACGATGGAATGGCTGCTGCGGGACCAGAAATACACGGCCCCGATCCTGGTCTTTCTGATCGTCGCCGGCGGCGCGGTCTATCTGTACGACACGGCCCGGCAGCGGGAGGACGTGTTTGTGCAGGACGTGGTCCGCGAGCAGGCCGACAAGGTCGCCCTGCTGGTCTCGGTCACCATGAGCGACCGGCTGCGGGCGCTGAGGCGGATGGGGCGGCGCTGGGAGGTGGCGGGCGGGACGCCCGAAACCGAATGGCGGGCCGATTCCGACGGCTATATCGAGCAGTTCGCGGGCCTGAAGGCGGTGGAGTGGATCGACGACAGCCATCATGTGCGCTGGGTTCATCCACTGGCTGGAAACGAGTCGGTCCTCGGCCTCGATATCCTGTTCGACCAGACGCGGGCGGAGGCGCTGAACGGCGCGGCGGTGCGGTCCTCATTCACCGTCACGCCGCCGCTTGATCTGGTTCAGGGCTACCAAGCCATCATCGCCTATTCGCCCCTGCGTCGGGACGGGCAGTTCGCCGGCTTCCTCGCGGCGATATTCGCGACCGAGGATCTGTTCAACACGGCACTCGGCCATGAGGCCAGCGACAACTATGCGCTGACGATCACCAACCATGACGGAACGCTGTACGACAGCGCGCCTGACGGCCGGGCCCTGGTGTCGGGCCTGACGGTCAGTCGCGACATCCATGTCGCCGACGCCGTCTGGCGGCTGACGGTCACGCCGACGGTCGCGGTCGTGCGCAGCCAGTCGTCATTCCTGCCGCTCATGCTGCTGATCGGCGGCCTACTGATCGCGGGGCTTCTGGCCCTGACGATGCGGGCGATCCTGCTGACCCGGATGAAGTCCGCCTATCTGGTTCGCTCCAACCATCTGAACGACGCCATCCTGTCGAGTTCGGCCTATCTGATCATCGCAACCGACCGGGTCGGGAAGGTGGTCCTGATCAACAGGGCCGCGGAGGAGGCGCTGGGCTACGCGGCCGAGGATGTGGTCGACACCCTGTCCGCAGCGATCTGGCATGTCCCTGAGGAAATCGCGGCCCGGGCCGAGAGTCTGGGCGAGGAATTGGGGCGTCCGGTCGAGCCGGGCTTCGCGGTCTTCACCCTGAAGGCCGAGCGGGACGGGGTGGAGTCGCGCCAGTGGACCTTTGTGCGCAAGGGGGGCGACCGTTTTCCGGTCAACCTGACGGTGACGCCGTTGCGGGACCTGGCGGGTAACATCACCGGCTATCTGGGCGTGGCCGAAAACGTCACCGAACGACTGGAACAGCAAAGGGCGCTGCAGGACAGCGAGGAAACCTTCCGGGCGGCGATGGAATATGCGCCGATCGGGATGGGGCTGGGCTCACTGGACGGCGGCTGGCTCAAGGTCAGTCCGTCGCTGTGCGACCTGTTCGGTTGCAGCCGGGATGATCTTCTGGGCAGTGACATTCACAGGCTGACGCACGAGGACGATCTGGCCGCCTCGATCGAATTGCGCCGGCAGGTTCTGGCGGGCGAGATCAACAGCTACCAGACCGAAAAACGCTACTATCACAGCAGCGGCAGGATCATCTGGGCCATGGTCAACGCAGCGCTGGTGCGGGACGCCGACGGGGAACCGAAATATTTCATCGTTCAGGTGCAGGACATCACCGATCGCAAGGCGATGGACCGGATCAAGAGCGAGTTCATCTCGGTGGTCAGCCATGAGCTACGCACCCCGCTGACGTCCATTCGCGGTTCCCTGGGTCTGATCGTCGGGACGATGTCCAGGGACCTGCCGGCCAAGGTGTCGCGTCTGCTGGAGATCGCGTCGAACAATTGTGAACGGCTGATCCTGCTGATCAACGACATCCTCGACATCGACAAGCTGGCCTCGGGGCAGATGCGCTTCAACATCCAGACCCATCAGGTAGCCTGGCTGGTTACCCAGGCGGTCGAGGCCAACGCCGCCTATGCCGTGCAGTTCAACGTGGCGTTGGCCGTGGAGCCGATCGATCACGAGCTTGAGGTCGCGGTCGATGCCGACCGTCTGATCCAGGTCCTGTCCAACCTGCTGTCGAATGCCGCCAAATTCTCGCCGACAGGGCAGACCGTCATCCTGTCTGCGACAACGTCGGCAACGGGGCGGGTCCGCATCGCCGTGACGGATCGCGGACCCGGCATTACGCCGGAATTCAGCCTGCAGATCTTCGACAAGTTTTCGCAGAGTGACTCCTCGATCACGCGAGCACGCGGCGGGACCGGTCTGGGGCTGCATATCAGCCGTCAGATCGTCGATCATATGGGCGGGGAGATCGGGTTTGAGACCGAGGTCGGGGCGGGCTCCACCTTCTGGATCGAGTTCCCGGCGGTCGCCTCCGACCGGCCGGTGGTGCCGGATGAAGCCATGGATGAGGTGATAACTGGCGACGAAGCCACCGATCACGCCCGCCTGCCGCGCATCCTGCATGTCGAGGACGACGCGGATTTCAGCCGATTCCTGGCTGCGGCGCTTCATGGTCGGGCCGAACTGGTGACGGCGACGAGCGTGCGGCAGGCCGTGCGTCTGGTCGCCGAGCAGACGTTCGCGTTGGTGGTTCTGGATATCGGACTGCCTGACGGTGACGGCCTGTCGTTGTTACCGGTTCTGAAGGATCGTGACGGCGGTGCCATTCCGGTTGCCATCCTGACGGCGGCGGAAATTCCGGACAGCATCGTGCCGGATGTGGCCGTGGCGATGGTCAAGTCGCGCTTGTCGGAGACCCATATGGTGGAGGCGATCCTGAGACTGATCGGGACCGAAGAGGCTGCGGCCGGAGTGACTGATCATGACTAGCGTGCTGAACCATGTCCTGTGTGTCGATGATGATGCCGACATCCTCGAGGTGGTCCAGATCAGCCTCGAACTGGTCGGGGGACTGACCGTCACCGGGCTGGACAGTGGCACGCGCTGTCTGGCCGAGGTGGTGACGATCCAGCCCGACCTGATCCTGCTGGATGTGATGATGCCGGGGATGGATGGCCCGGCGACCCTGATGGCCCTGAAGGCCGAGCCGGAGCTGAAGGCGATCCCGGTCATCTTCATGACCGCCCGGGTCCAGGAGGCCGAGGTCGAACAGTATCTGGCCCTGGGGGCGGTCGCCGTCATTCCCAAGCCGTTCGACCCGATGACCCTGGCCGCCCAGATCAAGACCATCTGGGCGGGGCTGGACCGATAAGCTGCGTCGCGCGACCGGTCGGTGCCGCCAACTGCGAAGGTAAGGATTGAGGCGCGGGCCCGGTTGTCCCATGATCCGGTTTGAAATCGGCTGACCTTTCGAGGGCGAGCAGCGGTTTCAGGGGAGATGACCGATGCGACTCCTGTTGGCGACGGCGGCGGTTCTGGTTCTGGCGGCCTGCAAACCGGCGAGCGAGACCGCGCCGGTCGAGGCACCGGCCGAGGCGGCGGCGCACTGGACCTATGCCGATCAGGCCCACTGGGGCGGGGAGTGTCCGATCGGGACGGCCCAGTCGCCGGTGGCCCTGACGGCGGCCGATGTGGTCGACCTGCCGGACCTTGTCACCCACTATGCGGCAGGGGCGGGGACCTTGCTCAACAATGGGCACACCCTGCAATTCACGCCCGACACCGCGGGCGGGACCATGATCGGCACGGATGCCTATGATCTGGTCCAGTTCCATTTCCACGCGCCCAGCGAGCACACGCTGAACGGCAAGAGCTATCCGCTCGAGATCCATTTCGTGAACCGCAACGCCAACGGGGCCCTGGCCGTGGTCGGGGTGTTCGTGAAAGACGGCGCGGCCAATCCGGCGCTGGAGTCCCTGCTGGCGGTCGTGCCGACACAGGAAGGCGAGGCGGGGGTGACGCGGCCGGGCGTCTATCCGGTGCTGCTGCTGCCGGAGGACCGGCACTATTTCGCCTATGCCGGCTCGTTGACGACACCGCCCTGCACCGAGGGCGTGCGCTGGAATGTGCTGGCGACGCCGATCGCGGCCTCGGCGGACCAGATCGCGGCCCTGTCGGCGGCGCTGGGTCCGTCGAACCGCGCGGTGCAGCCGCTGGGTGACCGATCAGCGGCCTTCGGCGACTAGCGACCCCGGCGTCAGTCCTCGGGCGTGACGAGGGAGGCCAGCGGGGCCAGTCCGGCAAACTCGCCCGGTTGTTTCAGCGCCCGGGACTGGATGGCGGCGAGGATGTCGGCGGTGTTCCAGATCGAGCCCTGCATGACGGCGGCCCATTCCAGCCCCTCGGCCACGGTGTGGTCGCGGGCGTGGACGATGGCGGCCTTGGACCCGGACACGGCGAGGGGAGCCCTGGCGGCGATGGCGTGGGCCATGTCGAGGGCGGCGGCCAGCAGGGCCTCGGGATCGGGCAGCACGGCATTGACGAAGCCCAGACGCTCGGCCCGCTCGGCGGTCAGGGTCGTGCCCAGATAGGCCAGCTCACGGACCACGGCGTCGGGCAGGGTCTTCGGCAGGCGTTGCAGGCTGCCGATGTCGGCCATCATGCCGATGTTGATCTCCTCGATGCGGAAATAGGCCTCCTTCGACACCAGGCGCAGGTCGCAGGCGGAGACCATGTCGAGCCCGGCCCCGACGCAGGCGCCCTGGATGGCGGCGATGACCGGGAAGCGGACGCGCTCGAGCAGGGTCAGGGTGTCCTGCAGCTCACGCGCGGACTGGTGGAAGGCCTGGCGGGCGGCGGCGGTGTCGGTGTTGAGGATCGCCCCACCCGAGAAGACCGAGATGTCCATGCCGGCGCAGAAGTTGCGGCCTTCGCCGGACAGGACCAGGGCGCGCACGTCACCGGCCGCGTCCAGCGCCTTCAGGGCCGGGCCGAACGCCCGCCAGAACTCCATGCCGAGGGCGTTGGACGCCTCGGGCCGGGTCAGGCGCAGGTGGGCGACGGCACCGTCACGGGTGATCTGGAATGCGGTCATGGCGGCCTCTCGCTCGGTCCGGGGTTCTGTGTCTTTATGCACTGTATCCGTTTTCCAATGAAACCCACCCGGAGCAAAAGCCGATGTCACTGCAGGGAAGGACGCTGTTCATCACCGGGGCCAGCCGCGGAATCGGTCTGGCCATCGGCCTGCGCGCGGCGCGGGACGGGGCCAATGTGGTCATCGCCGCCAAGACGGCCGAGGCGCACAAGCATCTGCCGGGCACCATCTATTCGGCGGCGGAAGAGATCGAGGCGGCGGGGGGCCAGGCCCTGCCGCTGATCGTCGATGTGCGCGACGAGGATTCGGTCAATGCGGCGGTCGAGGCCGCGGTGGCCCGGTTCGGCGGCATCGACATCTGCGTCAACAATGCCTCGGCCATCCAGCTGACGGGGACGCTGGCGACCGAGATGAAACGCTATGACCTGATGCATCAGGTCAATGCGCGGGGCACGTTCATGGTCTCGCGAGCCTGCCTGCCGCACCTGCAGAAGGCGGCCAATCCGCATGTGCTGGCCCTGTCACCGCCGCTGGACATGGCCCCGCGCTGGTTCGGGCCGCACGTCGCCTATTCGATGGCCAAATACGGGATGAGCCTGGCGATGCTGGGCATGGCCGAGGAGTTCCGCGGCGAGGGGATCGCCTTCAACGCCCTGTGGCCGCGCACCGCCATCGCCACGGCGGCGATCGAATTCGCCCTGACCGGCAAGGACGGCCTGGCCCATTGCCGGACCCCGGAAATCATGGCCGATGCGGCCCACGCCATCTTCTGCCAGCCGGCGCGGGAGCTGACCGGGCGGTTCCTGATCGACGACAGCTTCCTGTACGAACAGGGGGCGCGCGATTTCGCGATCTACAGCGTCGATCCGACCAAGGCGCTGCTGCCCGACTTCTTCGTCCCGGCCAACAGTGCGCCGCCGCCGGGGGTGACGATCGGCCAGCAGCCCTGAGCCGCCCGGCCGATTGACAACGATTAGCCTGATGGCTAAATGACTGTGCATGAACACGGTCTTCAAAGCCCTGGCCGATCCGACGCGCCGGCGCGTGCTGGAGCTGTTGCGCCAGCGGCCGATGACGGCCGGGGAGCTTGCCGATCAGTTCAGCTTCGCCAAACCGACCATGTCGGCCCATTTCGCCGTGCTGAAGGAGGCCGGCCTGGTGGAAGCGACCAAGGATGGCAAACAGGTCATCTATCGGCTGAAGCTGTCCGTGCTTGAGGACGCCCTGTTCGGGTTTGCCCGGACGTTCGGCATCGGGGATGCGGCCGGGACGCCGGTCGTGATCGACAAGGACAACGCTGCCACCTAGATGCGGCCGTCGCCCTGACCCTGGCCCGTCTTGCCCGGTGTGATGCGGGTTGCGAGACAGGAAGGGGCTGATTTCACGGTCGGTTGGGCCTATCTGTCCCGCAGCGGCCTGTGCGCCCACGCCGTTCGCCTGCCCAATGCAAAAGGATCATCGCCATGTCGGATACGCTGGAACTGTCGCACTGGATCGGTGGCGAGAAGGTGGACTGCGACCGCCCCGGCGAGAGCCTGAACCCGTCGGACACGCGCGATGTTGTGGCCCGCACGCCGAAGGGCGGGGCCGCCGAGGTCGGGCAGGCGGTGGCCGCGGCCAGTTCGGCCTTCACCGACTGGTCGGAAGCCTCGCCCGAGGTGCGGTCCGATATTCTGGACCGGGCCGGGACCCTGATCCTGGAGCGGCGCGAGACCCTCGGGCGGCTGCTGTCGCGCGAGGAGGGCAAGACCCTGGCCGAGGGCATCGGCGAGACGGCCCGCGCGGGGCGGGTGCTGAAATTCTTCGCCGGTGAGGCGCTGCGCCTGCATGGCCAGAACCTGGCGTCGACCCGTCCGGGCGTCGAGATCCAGACCTATCGCCAGCCGATCGGGGTGTTCGGCCTGATCACGCCGTGGAATTTCCCGATCGCCATCCCGGCCTGGAAGATCGCCCCGGCCATAGCCTTCGGTAATACGGTGGTGCTCAAGGCCGCCGGCCCGACTCCGGCCACGGCCGAGGCGCTGATCGCCATCCTGCATGAGGTGGGCCTGCCGGCCGGCGTGGTCAATATGATCATCGGTGACGGCGACGTCGGTCGGGCCATCGTCGCCCACAAGGATGTCGTCGGCATCAGCTTCACCGGCTCCCAGACCGTGGGCGCGGGCGTGGCCGAGACGGCGGTCAAGCGTCAGGCGCGGGTGCAGCTGGAGATGGGCGGCAAGAACCCGCTGATCGTGCTGGACGACGCCGATCTGGACCGGGCCGTGGCCATTGCGCTGGACGGATCGTTCTTCGCCACCGGCCAGCGCTGCACCGCCTCCAGCCGCCTGATCGTTCAGGACGGTATCCACGACCGCTTCGTCGCCGCCCTGGCCGAGAAGGTGAAGGCCCTGCGTGTCGGCGATGCCCTCGACCCGAACACCCAGATGGGACCGGCGGTCAGCGAGGCCCAGCGCGAGAGCTCGTATCGCTATATCGACATCGCCCGCGAGGACGGGGGGCGGGTGGTCACCGGCGGCGAGCGTCTGAACATGGACAAGCCGGGCTGGTATGTTCAGCCGACCCTGATCGCCGACACCTCGGCCGGGTCGCGGATCAATAATGAAGAGGTGTTCGGTCCGGTCGCCTCGACCATCCGGGTCAAGGACTATGAGGAGGCCCTCGCGGTCGCCAATGGCGTCGAGTTCGGCCTGTCGGCGGGCATCGTGACCCAGTCGCTGAAATACGCCCGAGACTTCCAGCGCCGGGCCAAGGCGGGAATGACCATGGTCAACCTGCCGACCGCCGGGGTCGATTATCACGTGCCGTTCGGCGGCACCAAGGCGTCCAGCTATGGCCCGCGCGAGCAGGGCTTTGCCGCCGCGGACTTCTATACCCAGACCAAGACCAGCTATTCGACGAGCTAGGCGGTCAGTTTGTCAGATGGCCGCGCTGTGCCGTTTCGGCGCGATGACCGAGCGGTTGTCGAAACAGGCGGCGACCACCCGGACCAGGCGGGCCATATCGGGCGGGACGCAGACGCGACGTCCATCCACCTGACACAGGCCGTCCGGCTCCAGGGAGCAGGCGGCGGCGATCGCCGGGTCGAGCGTCGATACCTCCCGGCCATGGTCCAGACAGACGGCCCCGACATCGACCTGGAGATCGCACATCAGCCGTTCGATCACGGTCCGGCGCAGGCGGTCGTCGGAGGTGGTTTCCAGCTGGCGGCCGACCGGCAGGCGGCCCGCCGCGATGTCCGCAGCCCAGTCGTCGACCCGCAGCCGGTTCTGGGCGTAGGCGTAGGGCAAACTGCTGATCGCCGAGGGCCCCACGCCGATCAGCACCGCTGACGGATCGTCTGTATAGCCCTGGAAGTTGCGATGCAGGGTGCCCTCGGCCAGGCGGGCGGTCATCGGGTCACCGGGGCGCGCATAGTGATCCATGCCGATGCGGATATAGCCGTGCGCGGAAAGCACCGCTTCGGCCGCTTCGGCCTGCGCCCAGCGACCGGACACGTCCGCGAGGTCCGAGTCGCGGATCACCGCCTGGTGCTTCTTCATCCACGGCACATGGGCATAGCCGAACAGGGCGACCCGGTCGGGCTGCAGTGAGAGCGCGGTCTCCATGCTGGCGGTGACGTTGTCGCAGGTCTGGCCGGGCAGGCCGTACATCATGTCGAAATTGATGGCAGCGACACCGCCGCCGCGCAGGTCCTCGACCGCGGTGGCGACCTGTTCGACGGGCTGGATGCGGTTGACCAGACGCTGGACCCCGGGATCGAAGGTCTGCACGCCCAGACTGGCGCGGGTCGCGCCCGCCGCCCCCAGACCCCGGGCGAACTCGCGATCCAGATTGCCGGGATCGAGTTCGACCGCAACCTCGGCGCCCGGGCGCAACCGGAACCTCAGCGCCAGCAGCGCCAGCAGTTCGGCGAAGTCGCTCGTGTTCAGGCTGTTCGGGCTGCCACCGCCGAAATGCAGATGGGCCGTGCCGGCATGGTCGGGCAGGGCATCGCCCCACAGGTCGATCTCGCGCTTCAACTGGTCGAAGAACCGGGCGATCCGGGCGTAGCCGTTGGGCACACTGGTATGGCAGCCACAATACCAGCACAGCCGCTCACAGAAGGGGATGTGGGCATAGATCGACAGGGTGTCGTGTGACTGGATTTCGCCCAGCCAGCGACGGGTGTCTGCGTCATCGACCGCCGGCTGAAAAGCCAGGGCCGTTGGATAGCTGGTGTAACGCGGCAGAGCCCGGGTCGCGTAAGCCAGCAGGCGGTCGGACAGGGGGGTCATACCGCCAACCCTTCGGCGAGGGCGAGGTCATCGAGGGTGTTGATGTTGAGGAACGGATCCCGCTCGTCGATTGGCCAGTCCACGACGACCCGGCCCACCGCTTCGCTGAGACCGTTCAGGGACAGCTGTCCCCGGTTGGCCCGGTGGACGAGAACGGGCAGGGCAGACGTGCACCACAGGGCGCACACCGGATGCAGTCGCCCATCGCTGGCAGTGACGGCGACGCCTGCGTCGCGGGTCAGGGCCTGATCAAGGCGGACCCGCAGGTCGGCGGGCAGGAAGGGCATGTCGCACGGGATGGTCAGGACGCGGTCCGCGCCGTTGACGGCGGCCCAGGCCAGCGCCGAGGCGAGGCCGCCGAGGGGGCCCGGGATGCCTGGATCATCAAGGATCACCGGATCATGGACCTCGCTGACCTGCTTCGGGTCACGCAGGACCAGGACGGTCGGCGCTCCCCATCCATGGGCCGCGTTCAGCGCGTGGGTCACAAGGCGTGTCCCCGCCAGTTGCCGCTCAGGCTTGGCCCCGCCGATCCGCAGTCCGGCTCCACCGGCGAGAATTGCCGTGACGATACTCATGATAGGCGACCCCTGCCCGGGGTCCGCGGGCGCGAACGGGTTTGCGGGCGGACATGGTCAAGGCGGCGCACATCCTCGGGGCCGGTGATCGTGGTCTCCATATCCCGGACCAGACCGTCGCGAATGGAGTAGATCCAGCCGTGGATCTCCAGCGGCTGGCCCCGCTTCCAGGCATCGGTGATGAAGGGGTTGCGCGACAGGGCCCGGACCTGGGCCAGCACATTCTTCTCGCAGATAAAATTGACGCGCGCGTCAGGGTCGTGGATGGCCGCGAGCTCGCTGTCATGATCCTCGCACAGCCGCTGGACGCGCTGCATCCAGTGGTCGAGGATTCCATGGCGCTGTCCGTCGAGCACGGCGCGGACCCCGCCGCAGCCATAGTGGCCGCAGACGATGATGTGCCGAACCTTCAGCGATTCCAGGGCGAATTGCAGGACGGCCAGCAGGTTCATGTCCTGGGCCGGGGCCAGATTGGCGACGTTGCGGTGAACGAACAGTTCGCCCGGTTCCATGCCGACGATCTCGTTGGCCGGGACGCGACTGTCAGAACAGCCGATCCACAGGTATTCGGGTGACTGTTGCGCGGACAGACGCCGGAAATACTCGGGGTCGATCCGGGCCTTGGCTGCCGCCCATTTCAGATTGTTGCGAAGCAGTTCCTCGATCACGGCGCTCGTCCCGATGACGCCGGGCCATCCGCAGGCATTTCGTCCTCTGTCCTGTCCAGAACGACGCCCCGGCGTGCCGCCATCCGGGTGCTGAGCGCGCGCAGATCCCGCGGTGTCAGGCGCAGGCGGGCGATCGGCAGGATGATCGCATTCTCCAGCGCGATATGGCGACGCTCATGCAGCGCGAACTCCGTGAACAGGCGACGCGTTTCCAGATCATGCCCGGGGGGCTGCCCCTCGCTCAGGGCCCGCTCCAGCAGGGCGGTCAGCACCCGGGTCTGCTCCATGTCGTCGCGGTGCTCGGCGGACAATGACCCCAGCAACGGACCCAGTTCATCTTCCGGCAGGCAGCGGCGGCGGAGCAGGGGGAACAGGTCCTCTTCCTCGTCGATGATGTGCAGGGCCATGTCCTGACGCAGGAAGGTCAGGATCTCTTCTGCCTCTTCACGCAGCAGGACGGTCGCGGTGCCGACGCGTTCGATCAGGCGGCACAGCTGACGGTGGCGATAATGCTCGGCGAACAGCCAGTTCAGTGGCTCATGAACAAGACCCTGGGGTAGCGCTTCGATCTGCGGCTTCTGGCTCATCCGGGATGACCTTCCTGCCCTGCCATACGCTCTAGAACCGATAGTCCATGGCGACCCAGACCTTGGTGCGATCGGCGAACGCGACCTGCGCACCGTCGAACCGGGCTGCCTTGATCTCGATGGCCCGGCGCGGGTCCAGCACCAGACGGCCTGTCAGGTCCAGCTCACGGCCGTAACGGTTGGCTCCGTCGGCGTCACGAATGTCGCGCCACGAGGCGGCGAGCGTGGCGCTGCGTCCGACCGGCGGATGGGCGATCGCATAGCTGACCGTGGCGGAGACATCGCGCAGTCCGTCGCGGGGGGTGTTCAGAAAGATATCGGCCCAACCCTGAAAGGCGTGCAGGGTCGCCAGCGGCGTCTGGAAGGCTTGGGTTCCATTGCCGTCCAGCCGTTCCACGGCCAGGGTTCCGGTCAGAGGCCCGTGCTTCAGTCCTGCGGAGATCAGCCCGTAGTCCAGGTCGAAATTGGCCGGGTTGGCTCCGTATTCGGACTGGCGCGCATAGTCGACGGCGTACAGGGCTGACCAGTCAGGGGACAGGGCATGACTGCCCTCAAGCCGCGCGCCCCACGTGGATGAAGACTGGGCCGGGGCATTGGCGAAATCGAGCAGATAACCATAGGTCGTCAGCCGTCCCATCGGCGTCGGGATGTCGACATTGATCAGGTGGCTGTCGGAATTCCACTCCCCGACCGGACTGTCGTCGCCGAAGATCCGGTGGACCCGGTCGATCCAGACATAGGTCACCGTCACCGGTTTCAGGGCCCGGGTGGTCACCTTGACGGCGTCGAACGTCTGTTCGTTCTGGCGAAAGCCGACATTGCCGACGAAACGCGCGTTGCCGAGGATGATGCGCTGGCGGCCGAGGACGACCTCGGTTTCCGGCAGGCCGGTCCAGGTCAACTGCAGCCGGTTCAGCTCGACCCCTTCCGGGTCGGCCACCACCGGATATCGGGCCGGGCCGTGGATGGTGTCGTTGTAGTCGTCGACCAGGGCCACGACGCCCTCACCCTCGACCAGCAGACGGAAACCGGACCAGTCCGGGCTCTGCCAGCCCAGACGGGCACGCAGGGTCACCGCCGTCGCATCGTCCAGTCCGTCCTGGTTGACGCCTTCATAGCGCAGGCGGCTGTCGAACAGGACGTCGCCCGCCGTCGTCGACGCCGCGGCCGGACCGGGAGGCGTCGACTGGGCGAAGGCCGTGACGGGGGCCACCGTCAGCGCAAGGGCCAGCAAGGTGGAAGGGGTGAGGGGCTTCATCTCAGTTCCTGCGAATGAGGGTGAACGTCTTCTTCTGAGACGTCAGTTTCGACTTCAGGATCGCCTGAACGCAGGCCAGGGCCGGATCGCCGGAGCCCTGGGCGGCCGAGATCAACCGGGTCCAGCTTTCGTCGCCCGCACCCAGCGCAAAGTTGGAGATTTCCCGCTGCACGAAGGCGGCGAAACCGATGCCTGCGGCTTCAGCGACCTCACGGGCCCGGGTGGCCAGGGCGGGGTCAGCCTCGTCCAGCCAGGTTTCAAGGCGGGCCGCGACAGCAGACTGGTTGTTCAGCAGGTCGCCCAGCGACAGGGCCCCGTTGGACACGGTGCCGTCGATGGTGACGGTGAGGGCCACACCGCGCTCACGCGCCTCCGCCGCCAGCCCGGACACATAGCGGGTGGCCGCCGCGGTCCAGGCGCGGCTCTCCAGATGCAGGGCGATCTGCGGCTGGACATGTTCGAACGGCAGCCGCTGACCGTCGATCCGTCGGTCGAGACGCAGGATGTGCCAGCCGAAGCGGGACCGGACCGGCTCGGAGGCGGTCTCTCCGGCCTGAAGCCTGTCGAGTCCGGCCTCGACCTCGGGCGCGAGGTCGCCGGGCGACAGCTGGCCGAGGGAGCCACCGACGCCCTTGGACGGGCAGTCCGAGAGCGTTGCCGCCAGAGCGGCGAACCGGGACGGGTGGTCCGCCAACTCGGCGATGGCCGCCATGGCCACGGCGTGGGCCGAGGCCCATGCCGTGTCGTCGTCACCCTTGGGGGCGCACAGAATATGCGAGGCCTGGGTCAGGCGAGGTGTGCGGAACCGATCCGGCGCACCATCGTAGACCCGGCGGCATTCGCTCTCGTCGGGGCGTTCAATCGAGATCTCGGCGTCGAGCACCGCGCGGACGAGCGCTTCCTCCGGCGTCTCTTCACGACCGTCCTCGTCCAGCTCCGGCTCGGCGATCAGGCCCATCTGGTGGGCACGATCCAGAAGCAGGGCCTTGATGGCCAGGGCGTGGCCCGCGGCATTCCGGGCCGCCTCGATCGTCGGACCGGGATGGTTCTGGGCCTCTTCGGCAACGAGACTTTCCGGCAGTTCAACGCCGTCGACAACGATGACGGCACTCATTTTGTCCGCTCCACGGTGCGGCGCGTTGGCGGCATCGGGCGCTTGCTGCGCACTAGCTGCCAGCCGCGGCGGTTCAGGTACCAGATCGGTGCCGACAACATGTGCACCAGCCGGGTGAACGGGAA
This sequence comes from uncultured Brevundimonas sp., assembly GCF_963977465.1. Lineage (GTDB taxonomy): Bacteria > Pseudomonadota > Alphaproteobacteria > Caulobacterales > Caulobacteraceae > Brevundimonas. The sequence goes on from NZ_CAXBOQ010000002.1 coordinate 231,491, forward strand.
GATCAGCAGGATGGTCAGGCCGAGGGTGATGTGGGCCTTGAAGACCCAGCTGACGTCGGTGATGTAGCTGGCGCTGTACGGGTTGAAGGTGAAGATGCCCTGGGCCCAGTTCATGAATTTGATCATTTCACTGCCGTCGCGATGTCCCAGGGACAGCGGGATGGTCGCCAGGCCGAGGCCCAGCTGGACCAGCAGGATCACCAGGATGGCGATATCGCCGAAGCTGGAGGTGTTGCGGATGCGCGCGTCGAACAGTCTCCGGTGCAGTAGCAGCAGGCCGCCGGCCAGGCAGAAGATCCCGGCGACGCCGCCCGCGACGATGGCCAGCATCTGCTTGAAACCGTGGGTAACCATGAAGAAGTCCCACACGATAACGGGCGTCAGCAGGCCGACGAAATGACCGGCGAAGATGGCCAGGATGCCGAGGTGAAACAGGATCGACCCGAGCACGAGTTGCTTGCGCCGCAACAGCTGGGAGGAGCCGGTCCGCCAGGTGTATTGCTCACGGTCGAACCGCACGATCGATCCGATCGCCAGCACGGCCAGGGCGATATAGGGGTAAACCCCGAACGCGATGAAATTCAGGTCCATAGCGGAATTCCTCAGGCGGCCGCGCCGGAGCGACGGCTTTTTTCGGGGGGCGGGGCGGCGTTCATCGCGGAGAGCATTGAGTCCGCCTTGGGACAGCCGGCCTCGCCGGGTCCGAAGGTGACGGCGGTCTCTTCCCACGACTTGTCGAGGGCCTCGAGATCGTCGGGGTCCTCGTCCGGCTCCTCCAGCAGGGCCGCCACGGCGTCGGTATCGGGTGCGGCATCGGCCAGGTTCGACAACGCCCCGAAGACGGCGCGATAGGGACTGTCCCGCTTGTGCAACCGCTCGGTCAGGGCGGCCAGAACATGGGCCCCCTCACCGAGCAGTGAGGCTGCCTCAGCGTCCGGCAGGGTCGACAGGAAGTCGAGGAAGACCGGCAGGTGGTCCGGCAACTCCTTGGCCGACAACTCCAGCCCGTAGGAGGCATAGAGCTCGATCAGGGCGGCCATGGCCTGACCCCGGTCCCGGCTTTCGCCATGGATATGCTCGTACAGGTTCAGCGACAACGACCGGGTCCGGTCGAACAACTGCACAAAGCCCTCCTGCAGTTCATAGAGGTCGTCGTGTTCCAGCATGCCGGCCAGCTTCTCCAGCGACCGGACGATCGGCTCGGGGATCAGACCTTCCGAGCGGATGGCGTCCATGGCCGCCGGGGCGGCTTCCTGGATATCCGCCGTCGGATAGCTGAGCATCAGGGCCAGGGCGCGATAGGTGAGGGCCATGATCAAGCCACCTCTGCTGTGGGTTTTGCGGTTGAGCGCTTGTTGGGCCCGAACAGGCCCAGTTCGGTGCGGCCGCCGGAGCAGCCGTTGCCGAAGGTGAAACCGCAGCCGCCCCGGATGTCGAAGGCGTCCTCGGCGGTCTCGCGGTGGACCGAGGGGATGACGAACCGGTCCTCGTAATCGGCGATGGCCATGATCTTGTACATGTCGTCGATCTGGGCCGCGGTCAGGCCGACCTTGGCCGCAAGGGCGTGGTCGATGCGGCCGTCGATGGTCTTGGCGCGCATGTAGGCGCGCATGGCCAGCATGCGCTGCAGCGCCAGGGTCACCGGGGCCTCGACGCCCGCCGTCAGCAGGTTGGCGAGGTATTTGACCGGGATGCGCAGCGCGTTCACGTCCGGCATCTCGCCGTCCATCTCCAGCGCCCCGACAGCCGCCGCGTTCTGGATCGGCGACAGCGGCGGGACGTACCAGACCATCGGCAGGGTCCGGTATTCGGGATGGAGCGGGAAGGCGATCTTCCAGTCCATGGCCATCTTGTAGACCGGACTGCGCTTGGCTCCTTCGATCCAGGCGTGGGGAACGCCGTCGGCCATGGCCTGGGCGACCACCGCCGGATCATGCGGATCCAGGAAGACGTCGAGCTGGGCCTGGTAGAGGTCCTTCTCGTCGACGCTGGCGGCCTCGCTGATGCGGTCGGCGTCATAGAGCAGCACGCCGAGATAGCGGATGCGACCGACGCAGGTCTCGGAACAGACCGTCGGCTGGCCCACCTCGATACGCGGGTAGCAGAAGGTGCATTTCTCGGACTTGCCCGAGTCCCAGTTGTAATAGATTTTCTTGTAGGGGCAGGCCGAGACGCACATCCGCCAACCGCGGCACTTGTCCTGATCGATCAGGACAATGCCGTCCTCTTCCCGCTTGTAGATCGCGCCCGAAGGACAGGCCGCGACGCAGGTCGGGTTCAGGCAGTGCTCGCACAGCCTGGGCAGGTACATCATGAAGGTGTTTTCGTACTCGCCGTAGAGGTCCTTTTCGATGTTGGCGAAGTTGTAGTCCTTCGACCGTTTGGCGAACTCACCGCCGAGGATTTCCTCCCAGTTCGGACCCCACTCGATCTTCTCCATCCGCTGGCCGGTGATCGCCGAGCGCGGACGCGCCGTGGGGAAATGCTTCATTTCCGGCGCGGTCTGGAGGTGGGCATAGTCGAAGTCGAACGGCTCGTAATAGTCGTCGATCTCCGGCAGGTCGGGGTTGGCGAAAATCTTGGCCAGGATGCGCCATTTCGCGCCCATCCGGGGTTCGATGTCGCCATTCTTCTTGCGCCGCCAGCCGCCGTTCCAGCGTTTCTGGTTCTCCCAGTCCTTGGGATAGCCGATGCCGGGTTTGGTCTCGACGTTGTTGAACCAGGCGTATTCGACGCCCTTGCGGCTGGTCCAGACGTTCTTGCAGGTGACGGAGCAAGTGTGACAGCCGATGCACTTATCGAGATTTAACACCATGCCGATCTGGGCGCGGACCTTCATCGGACAGGCTCCTTGGCTTGAGAAAAGTCACCGAGCGGCTCGTCGAGCCAGTCGACCTTGGTCATCTTGCGGATGACCACGAACTCATCGCGGTTGGAGCCGACGGTGCCGTAGTAGTTGAAGCCGTAGGACAGCTGGGCGTAGCCGCCGACCATGTGCGTCGGCTTGGGCACAATCCGGGTGACCGAGTTGTGGATGCCGCCGCGCCGGCCGGTGATCTGGGACCCCGGCGTGTTCACGATCTTTTCCTGGGCGTGATACATGAAGGTGGTGCCTTCACGGATGCGCTGGGATACCACCGCCCGGGCGGTGATCGCGCCGTTGGCGTTGAACAGCTCGACCCAGTCGTTATCGACCACGCCGATGCGGCGGGCGTCGGTTTCCGAGATCCAGATGACGGGGCCGCCCCGGTTGAGGGTCAGCATCATCAGGTTGTCGGAATAGGTCGAGTGGATGCCCCATTTCTGGTGCGGGGTGATGAAGTTCAGCGCGATCTCGGGCTCGCCGTTCGGTTTGCGGCCCTGGACCCACAGGGTCTTCATGTCGAGCGGCGGACGATAGACGCACAGCGCCTCGCCGAAGGCCCGCATCCACAGGTGGTCCTGATACAGCTGCTGACGACCGGTCAGGGTGCGCCACGGAATCCGCTCGTGCACATTGGTGTAGTTGGCCGTGTAGCAGACGTGCTCGGACTCCAGGCCTGACCAGATCGGCGAGGAGATGATCTTGCGCGGCTGGGCGACCAGATCGCGGAAGCGGATCTTCTCGTCCTCCTTGGGCAGGGCCAGATGGGTGTGGTCGCGGCCGGTCTGTTTGGACAGGGCGGCCCACGCCTTGACGGCGACCTCACCGTTGGTTTCCGGGGCCATCATCAGCACAGCCTCGCAGGCGTCGACCACGTCGTGGATCGAGGCCCGGCCCTCGGAAACGCCCTCATCGAGGACCTTACCGTTCAGGGCGCGGAGCAGCTCGACCTCGTTCTCGGTGTTCCAGGCCAGGCCCTTGCCGCCATTTCCGATCTTTTCCATCAACGGACCGATGGAGGTGAACTGCTTGTAGAGGTTGGGATAGTCGCGCTCGACCACCGTGATCTGCGGCATGGTGACGTTGGGCACCGGCTCGCACTCACCCTTCCACCAGTCCTTGACCTCGAACGGCTGGGCCATCTCGGCGGGACTGTCGTGCTGGATCGGGGTCAGGACGACGTCCTTTTCGACGCCGAGGACCTCGGGGCAGATCTCCGAGAAGGTCTTGGCCAGACCGCGGAAGATGTCCCAGTCGCTGCGGGCTTCCCACGCCGGATCCACCGCCGCGGTCAGCGGGTGGATAAACGGGTGCATGTCCGAGGTGTTGAGGTCGTTCTTCTCGTACCAGGTGGCCGTCGGCAGGACGATGTCGGAATAGACCGCCGTCGTCGACATGCGGAAGTCGAGCGTGACCAGCAGGTCCAGCTTGCCCTCCGGGGCCTCCTCGCGCCACGTCACTTCGGTCGGCTTCACGCCGCCACTTTCGCCCAGGTCAACGCCCTGGACGCCATGGCTCGCACCCAACAGGTGTTTGAGGAAATACTCATGTCCCTTGCCGGACGAGCCGAGCAGGTTTGAGCGCCAGACGAACATGTTGCGCGGCCAGTTGGCCGGGGCGTCCGGGTCCATGCAGGACATTTCCAGCGACCGGTCCTTGAGCGCCTTGACCGTATATTCCTTCGGGTCGACCCCGGCTGCCTCGGCGGCGCGGGCCACCTCGAGCGGATTGGTCTTCAGGGCCGGTGAGGACGGCAGCCAGCCCATCCGCTCGGCGCGGGCGTTGAAGTCGATCAGAGAGCCTGACCAGTCGCCGTCCGGCGCCGTCGGCGACAGCAGTTCGGAAGGAGTCACGGTCTCGTAGCGCCACTGATCCGTGTGGGCGTAGAAATAGGAGGTGGCGTTCTGCTGACGCGGCGGGCGGTACCAGTCGAGGCTGAAGGCGATCGGGGCCCAGCCCGATTGAGGTCGCAGCTTCTCCTGACCGACATAGTGGGCCCAGCCGCCGCCCGACTGACCCACGCAACCGCACATCACCAGCATGTTGATGACCGAGCGATAGTTCATGTCCATGTGGAACCAGTGGTTCATCGCCGCACCGATGATGACCATGGACTTGCCATTGGTCTTTTCGGCATTGCCGGCGAAGCCCCGCGCCACGGCGATGATCTGGTCCCGCGGCACGCTGGTCATGCCTTCGGCCCAGGCGGGGGAGTAGGGCTCCGGATCGTCGAAGTCCCTGGGCATGTGGTCGCCGCCGAAGCCCTGGTCGACGCCGTAGTTGGCCAGGAACAGGTCGTAGACGCAGGCCACGAGGGCCTCGCCGTCCTTAAGCTTCATGCGCTTGACCGGCACATTGCGGACCAGAACGTCGGGGTGGTCGCTGGAGGCGAAGCCGTTGGTGGCGGTGTTGGCGAAATAGGGGAAGCGCACGCCCACGACCTCGTCGTGGTTGTCCTTGAGACCCAGGGTCGGACGAATGTCCTTACCCGCGGCGTCCTTCTCCTCGAGGTTCCACTTGCCGTCCTCGCCCCAGCGGAAGCCGATCGAGCCGTTGGGCACGACGACCTTGCCACTGATCTCGTCGATGACGACGGTCTTCCAGTCCGGATTGTTCTTCTGACCGAGCGACTTGTCAAAATCGGAGGCGCGCAGCTGGCGTTCGGCCACGAGGCCGCCGTCCTGGGGAACCAGTCGAACCAGCATCGGCAGGTCCGAATACTGACGCAAATAGTCGCGGAAATACGGGACCTGACGGTCGACGTGGAATTCCTTGAGGATCACATGACCGAAAGCCATGCCCAGGGCCGCGTCCGTGCCCTGTTTGACCGACAGCCACAGGTCGGCGAATTTTGAGGCTTCGGAATAGTCGGGGCAGATCACCGCCGACTTGGCTCCCCGATAGCGGGCCTCGGTGTAGAAGTGGGCGTCCGGCGTCCGCGTCTGCGGCACGTTCGAGCCCCAGAGCAGCAGGAAGCCGGAGTTGAACCAGTCCGCCGATTCCGGAACGTCGGTCTGCTCGCCCCAGGTCTGCGGCGAGGCCGGCGGCAGGTCGCAGTACCAGTCATAGAAGGACCCGGAGGTCCCGCCCATCAGCTGCAGGTAACGAGCGCCGGCGGCGTAGGACAGCATCGACATGGCCGGAATTGGCGAGAAGCCGAACACCCGGTCCGGTCCCCAACGCTTGATCGTGTGGGCGTTGGCGGCGGCGATGATCTCGTTGACCTCGTCCCACTCGGCGCGGACGAAGCCGCCCGATCCGCGCATTTGGATGTAGTCGGTCCGTGCGGCCGGATCGTCCTGGATCGAGGCCCAGGCGGCGACCGGCGGCAGGGTCGCCCGCGCCGCGCGCCAGTGCTTCAGCAAGCGCGAGCGGATCAGCGGGTATTTCACCCGGTTGGCCGAATACAGGTACCAGCTGTAGCTGGCCCCACGGGCGCAGCCGCGCGGCTCGTGGTTGGGCAGGTCGGGACGGGTGCGCGGATAGTCGGTCTGCTGGGTCTCCCAGGTGACGATCCCGCCCTTGACGTAGATCTTCCAGGAGCATGACCCGGTGCAGTTCACGCCATGGGTCGAGCGCACGATCTTGTCGTGACGCCAGCGGTTTCGATAGGCCTCCTCCCAGGTGCGGTCGTCGTCATTCATGACGCCGTGCTTGTCGGAGAACAGCTCGGTCTTGCGCGTGAAGAAGGCAAGGCGGTCGAGGGTATGGCTCATGATCAGACTGCCGCTTTGAGGGAGAGGTTCAGGGGCGAGCGCGGCCGGGCGTAGTAGACCCAGTTGACGACCGCGCAGGTCGCGTAGAAGGCGCAGAAGATGTAGAGGGCCGTGACCGGGCCTCCGGTCGCCTTCATCGAGTTGGCGAAGGCCAGTGGGATGAAGAATCCGCCGTAGGCGCCGAGGGCCGACGAGAAGCCGACGATGGCCGCGGATTCCAGCTCCGACTGTTTCCGGCGTTCATCCGGCGAACCATCGGGCATCAGCCGCGGCATTTCGGTTCGCACCAGGGCCGGGATCATCTGGAAGGTCGAGGCATTGCCGACCCCGGTCCAGAAGAACAGCCAGATGAAGCTGGCGAAGAACAGGCTGAAGACCGGCTCACCGCCGAAGGCACCGACGCTGTAGAGCACCGCCAGCACACCGACGATCAGGGCGTAGAAGACGATCTGTGTGACGTTCTGACCGCCCCAGCGGTCCGAGACCCAGCCGGTCAACGCCCGCGAAGCCGCGCCGACCAGGGGGCCGAGGAAGGCGATCTGCAGGATGTTGACGTCGGGAAACAGGGTCCTGCCCAGCAGCGGAAACGCCGCCGAAAAGCCGATGAACGAACCGAATGTGCCGACGTAGAGGTAGCACATCAGCCAGTTGTTCTTGCGTTTGAAGATCACCGACTGGGTCTGGAACGAGGCCTTGGCTGACGTGATGTCGTTCATCCCGAACCACGCCGCAGCAGCCGATGCCAGCAGGAAGGGGATCCAGACGAAGCCGGCGTTCTGCAGCCAGATCTGGCTCTCGACTCCCTTGTCGACGGCGATCTGGGGGGCACCAACGACGGGCGCGAACAGACCGAGCGTGATCACCAGGGGAACGGCGAACTGCATGACGCTGACGCCGAGATTGCCGAACCCCGCATTCAGCGCGAGGGCATTGCCCTTTTCAGCCTTCGGATAGAAGAAGCCGATGTTGGACATGGATGAGGCGAAATTGCCGCCCCCCAGTCCGCAGAGCAGGGCGAGCGTGACGAACACCCAGTACGGCGTGTCGGGGTTCTGGACCGCCAGCCCGATCCCCAGAGCCGGGATGACGAGGGACAGGGTCGACAGGGCCGTCCAGCGTCGACCGCCGAAGATCGGCACCATGAAACTGTAGAAGATGCGCAGTGTCGCGCCCGAGAGAGCGGGGAGGGCTGCCAGCCAGAACAGCTGGGACGTTTCGAACTTGAAGCCGATCAGACCGAGCTTGGCCACGACCATGGACCAGACCATCCAGAGCGAGAAGGCCAGCAGGAGGTTGGGCACCGAAATCCAGAGATTCCGGGCGGCGATCCGCTTGCCGGAAAAGGCCCAGAATTCGGGGTCTTCAGGATGCCAGTCGTTCAGAACATGACGAGACATGGGTGTCTTTCTCTAGCTCGAGCGTGAGGAGGCGAGGGCGGCCCTGTCGGGTCCGACGCCGGCCAGTTCCGGAAATTCGGGGAGGGTCGCCAGGTCGGGGGCGCGTCTGTGTTCCATCCGGCTCACGGCCAGGTGCATCCAGATCAGGGCACCGAAGACCAGCAGGAACAGCAGCATGAAACAGCTGGTCCAGACGCCGGTCAGATCGTTCAGAGCTCCGAAGGCGATTGGCATGATGAAGCCGCCGAGTCCGCCGATCATACCGACCAGACCGCCGACCGCGCCGACGTGGTCGGGGTAGTAGACGGGGATGTGCTTGTAGACCGCGGCCTTGCCCAGGCTCATGGCGAAGCCCAGCACGAAGACCAGGACCGTGAAGGCCGGCAGGCTCAGCGCCAGTTTGAACTGGATCGGACCTTCGATGCCGTCGATCACATAGGTCGTGGCGGGATAGGCCAGGATGAAGGCGCAGACGGCGCTGATGGTGAAGGTCAGATACATGACCTTGCGCGCGCCGATCCGGTCCGACAGCCAGCCGCCGAACACCCGGAACAGGGAGCCGGGGACCGAATAGGCGATAGCCAGCATGCCGGCCGCGCCGATACCGAGGCCGTAGGCTCCGGTCAGGTAGTGCGGCAACCATAGGGCCAGCGCCACGAACCCGCCGAAAACAAAGAAGTAATAGAGCGAGAAGCGCCAGACCCTGATGTCCTTCAGCGGTGTCAGCTGCATCCAGGCGGTGACCGGCTTTTCGCCGGTCCGGCGGCGCTCGGCCACATCAGGCTCATCCCGGGTCAGCAGGAAGGAGAGGACCGCGATGACCAGCAGCACGATGGCCCAGACCTGCGCCACGGCCTCCCAGCCCAGAGCCAGCATCAGGAACGGTGCCGCGAACTTGGTTACGGCAGCGCCGACGTTGCCGGCCCCGAAAATGCCGAGTGCTGTTCCCTGTTGGCCCGCAGGGTAGAATTTCGAGACATAGGCGACGCCGACCGCGAACGCCCCGCCCGCCAGGCCGACACCGAGTGCCGCGACCAAAAACTGGGTGTAGGTCTCGGCGTAGGACAGCAGGAAGGTCGCTGCGGCGGCCAGGACCATCACGATCAGGTTGACGATGCGGCCGCCGAACTGGCCGGTCCAGACGCCCAGGAATATCCGTGAAAGCGATCCGGTCAGGATCGGCGTGCCGACCAGCAGGCCGAACTGGGCCTCGCTCAGGTTGAGGTCGGCTTTGATCTGAACCCCGATGATCGAGAAGATTGTCCAGACAGCGAAACAGGCGGTGAAGGCGAAGGTACTGACCCAGAGCGCAGCCTTGGCTCCCGGGGCAGGCACTTCGGAAACAGAGACCATTGCGGTCTACTCCATCGATCTGGACCGTGCTCCGGCCCGTCTGCGATGTTCATTATCTGCGGTGCGGGGCTCGAAGATTGATCCTGATCAATTCGAGGCGGTCAAAGGTACCATATTTTGTGTATTTGATTGATAAACGTAAGCAAACTTACCCTGTTTGTGTCCGCGATTGTTGAAACTGCCCGTTGCCTTTGACAAAGATCAAATGGTAGGTCGCACTGGATAGGGAGGCGTGAGCTTTTTGGTCTTAATTCCTGTAGGCGAGGCCACGACATCCTGACTCAGATTCGGAGCCAATCATGACCATGCGCGAGTCCGACATCGAACGGGTCAAGGCCCTGCCGCTGTTCTCTCGAGCCTCACCCGAGGTCTTCCGGGACGTGACCGGGGGGGCGTTTCTTCAGCGCTTCCCGGCCGGGACCACCCTGCTGATGGAAGGCGATACGGTCGACTTTCTCTACGTGCTGCTGGACGGAATGGTGGAACTGCAGGGGTCGTGGAAGGAGAAGGAGACGACGCTGGCGCTGCTGCGCCCGGTGTCGACCTTTATCCTCGCTGCCGTGGTTCTGGATGCCGACGCCCTGATGTCGGCGCGAACCCTCGAACGGTCCGAGATCCTGATGCTGTCCGGCGAGGCCCTGCGCCGCGTGATGCGACAGGATGCCGATTTCAGCTTTGCCGTGGCCCAGGAACTGTCCGGCTGCTATCGCGGCCTGGTCCGGGCCGTGAAGAACCAGAAACTGCGCGGCGGCGTCGAACGTCTGGCTAACTATCTGGTCACCCAGCGTATTCGCCAGAACTCGGTCGAGACGATGGTCCTGCCCCATGAGAAGCGCGTGCTGGCCTCCCTGCTGGGCATGACGCCGGAAAACCTGTCCCGGGCCTTCGCCAGTCTGGCCAAATACGGCGTGGTCGTGCGGGGGGGCGAGGTCACTCTGAGCCGGCCCGAGGCGCTGGAGCGACTGGCCCGTCCGTCGCCGCTGATCGACAACCACATGCCACCTCCAACCGGCGTCGTCGGCAAGGCCGAGAGCGAACGCTGGAGTTCGGTGACCGGGCGCAGCTGCGGCTACGTCTCGAGCTGATCAGCCGCCGAGCTGGGCCAGGTTTTTCAGGTCGCCTGACAGACCCTGGGCCAGTTGATGGCCCCAGGTCTTGCCGGTCAGGCCAGAGACGATGCGGGCGTTCAGAAGGTCGCGATCATCGTCATCCTGAAGCAGGTCGCGCAGATCGACGCCGCCGTCACCGAACAGGCACAGCCGCAGCTTGCCCCGTGACGTCACCCGCAACCGGTTGCAGCTGTCGCAGAAGCCGGGCGAATAGGGCGCGATCAGACCGATGGACCCGGCATAATCAGGGTGACGATATTCGAGCGCCGGGCCGGCATCGACGGCCCGCGGCCCCGCTGTCCAGCCATTGCGATCCAGCCAGTCACGCAGGCCCTGGGCCTTTACATGATGCGTGGCGAAATAGTCGTGGTTGTCGGTGGTCTTCATCAGTTCGATGAAACGAACGGTGACGGGTCGGTCCCGCACGAAACGGGCCCAGCCGTCAAAGCCGGCCTCCGCCGTCTGGCGTAGCAGCACGGCATTGACCTTCACGGCCGAGAAGCCTTCGGCCAGGGCCATGTCCAGCCCGGTCAGGACCTGGTTCAGCTTGTCGTGGCCGGTGATCTGCCGAAACACCTCGGGGTCGATCGAGTCGATGCTGACGTTGATGTGGCTAAGACCCGAGGCGCGCCAGTCGGTGACGTGACGGGCGAGATTCCAGCCATTGGTGGTTACGGCGACCTTGGAGACGCCGGGCGAGGCCGCGACGGTGCTGATGATGTCGTTGAAGTCCTTGCGCACCGTCGGCTCACCGCCGGTTAGCCGGACCTTGCTGAGCCCGAGGTCCGAAAAGCCCGCGACCAGACGTCGGATCTCGTCGACGGTCAGGAAGGACAGCGGGCCGCTCTTCTTCCAGCCATTCGGCAGGCAGTAGGTGCAGCTGAAATTGCAGACCTCCGTCACGGACAGACGGAGGTAGTGAAACCGACGCCCGAAGGTGTCGGCCGCGGGGGCGGCATCGAGTGCCATGGAAGCTCCTTTCCAAATGCGGGAGGCGAAGGGATTTCTCCCGTCGCCCTCGATCCTTACGGATCCGGCGACCGGGCCATGGCGTGGATGCGCTGTAGGCCGGGGCACTCGGAGCGAACTCACCATGAGGCATAGGCCTTCATCCCGCCATTCACTTTGATGCGGGGCTCCTGGAGGCTTGATGAAAATCAAGATTGACCGCATTGCCGTTGCGCCGTGGGCCGGCGCGGCCATGCTAGACAACAGGACGACGGGCCGACTGATCCGGCATTGGGGAGCCGCAGAGCGATGAGGCAGGCAGGGACAGGCATGGGACGGCGAGAGGGGCTGATGCTGCTCGCCGCCACGGTCCTGACTGGCTGTGCGCCCCGGGAGGCAGCAGGGCCGCCACCGATCGATCTGTTCGCGGCGGCCAGCTTGCGTGAGGTTCTGGATGCCCTCGCCGCGGAGCATCTGCAGCAGACCGACCGGACCGTCCGGATCACCTATGCCGGCAGCGCCCAGCTGGCCCGCCAGATCGACCTGGGGGCCCCGGCTGGTCTGTTCGTCTCGGCCGATGAGGCGTGGATGGACTGGCTGGATGCGCGCGGTCTGGTCGAGACCGCGACCCGGCGGAGGGTGGCCGGAAATGCTCTGGTGCTGATCGCCCCGATCGGGACCGCCGACGCTATTGTGGACCTGACCTCGGCAGCCGCGCTGACGCACCGCCTCGGGGACGGCCGGCTGGCCATGGCCGATGCCGGCGTTCCGGCCGGCCGCTATGGGCAGGAGGCCCTGACCCGGCTGGGTCTGTGGTCGAGCGTCGAAAACCGGCTGGCACCGGGGGACAGCGTCCGCGCGGCCCTGGCCCTGGTCGCGCGGGGCGAGACCCCGTTGGGCATCGTGTATGCGACCGATGCCCGCGCCGAGCCCCGGGTCCGGGTCGTCGCGACCTTTCCGGCCAACAGTCATGCGCCGATCGTCTATCCGGTCGCGCGGCTGCGGAGGTCGCAGGGTGGTGGTGATGCCGTGGCAGCCCAGGCGTTTCTCGATCTGATGACGAGCGCTCAGGGGCAGGCCGTGTTCCAGCGTTTCGGCTTCACCCGGCCGACGGTCTGAGCGCGCCCGCATGACCCCGCTCAGTCCTGAAGAACTGCAGATCATCGGCTTGTCGTTGAAGGTCGCGCTGACCGCGACGGCGTTCAGCCTGCCGCCGGGGATCGCGCTGGCCTATCTGCTGTCGCGCCATAATTTTCCCGGCAAGGCGCTGCTGTCGGGCTTGACCCATTTGCCGTTGATCCTGCCGCCGGTGGTGACCGGCTATGCCCTGTTGCTGCTGTTTGGACGCAGCGGACCGCTCGGCAACTGGCTCGAACCCATGGGGATCGTGTTTGCCTTCGACTGGACCGGGGCGGCGCTGGCGGCTGCGGTCATGGGCTTCCCCCTGCTGGTGCGGGCCGTCAGCCTGTCGTTCGACATGATCGACCCCCGGATCGAACGGGCAGCGGAGACCCTCGGGGCCACGCCTTTCATCCGGTTCGTGACCATCACCCTGCCGCTGGCCCTGCCCGGGATCGTGGCTGGTGCCGTACTGGCCTTCGCCAAGGCGCTCGGCGAGTTCGGAGCCACGATCACCTTCGTGTCGAGCATACCGGGCGAAACCCGCACCCTGCCGCTGGCGATCTACAGCCTGACCCAGGTGCCGGGCGGCGAGGCGGCGGCGCTGCGACTGGTTCTGATTTCGGTCGGGGTATCGATCGGGGCGCTGCTGGTCTCGGAATGGGTCGCCCGGACGGCGGCGCGTCGGGTCGGAAGGGCTGCATGATGCTCGAGGTCACGGCCCATATTGCCCGCGACGACTTCTCGCTCGAGGTCGAGTTTGCCAGCGACGCCCGCATCACCTGTCTGTTCGGCCGCTCCGGCTCGGGCAAGACCAGCGTGGCCGAACTGGTCGCCGGTCTGATCCGGCCGAGCCGGGGCCGGGTGGTTCTGGCCGGAGAGCCGCTGTTCGACGGTGATGCCGGTGTATCGGTTCCGTCGTGGAAACGGCGCATCGGCTATGTGTTTCAGGACGTCCGCCTGTTCCCGCACATGATGGTGCGGGACAATCTGCTGTATGGCGCGCGCCGGTCCGGCGAGGCCAGTCCGGAGCTGGAACAGACCGCGTCCCTGCTGGGTCTCGAGGGATTGCTCGAGCGTCGTCCGGGCTCGTTGTCGGGCGGTGAGGCGCGTCGCGTGGCGATCGGGCGGGCCCTGTTGACCCGGCCACGGCTGTTGATACTGGACGAACCGCTGGCCGGGCTGGACGGGGCGCGACGCGGCGATCTGCTGCCCTATCTCGACCGTCTGGCCCAGGACGGCCCGCCCATCCTCTATGTCAGCCATGCCGTCGATGAGGTCGCGCGTCTGGCCGACCGGGTGGTGCTGGTCGGCGAAGGGCGGGCGCTTGAGGCGGGGCCGCCGGATGAGGCGTTTGATCGTCCGGAGGCCGAGGCGGCTGCGGGGCTGAGCGCGCCGCTGTCGATCCTGAACGGGCACGTGATCGCGCATGATCCGGCGGGCAATGCCACCCGTATAGACCTGGCCGGCACCGCGTTTCTGTCGCCGCTTCTGGACGTCGCGCCGGGCGAACGGGTGCGGGTCATCGTTGACGCGCGCGACGTCGCTCTGGCCCTGGTCGACCCGGTCGAGGCCAGCTTTCAGAACCGGCTGTCGATGCGGATCGCGGCGCTGGAGGATCGCGCTGACGGGGTGCTGGTTCGGCTTGAAGAAGGGGACCTGAGGCTGAAGGCCCTGATCACCCGGCAGGCCAGCGACCAGCTGGCGCTGGTTCCGGGACGACGGGTGATCGCCCTGGTCAAGGCCACGGCCTCGGCACGTTACGCCTGAGTCCCGATCAGCCCCGGCCCAACCGGGGGGTCAGCAGGATCGGGGCGTAGCTGATGACGAAGGCGAGGAAGGCCGCGGACCAGAGCCCGACCGACACGATCAGCAGGGCATTGTAGGCACCCGGCAGCAGACCACCGACCACGCGGGTCAGGGCCGCAAGGTTGACCAGTCCATAGATCAGGATCTCGGCCTTGCCGGCGGTCAGCGACCGTCCCGTATGACCGCGGCTGGAGCGGGTCATGATGGCCAGGGTCATCACGCCAACGGCTCCGGCCGTCAGGGCATGGACGCCCACCGAGGGAAGGACGAGGGCCGGGGCCACGACCGACAGCCCCAGCAGCACAAAGCCCGCAGCCAGCCACAGATAGCCGAGGTGGAGGATCAGCACGAGCGGCTCGGCCATAGTCGCCTCGCCGCGCCAACGGGCCAGCCGGATCAGGTTCAGGACCCCCGCCAGCAGCAGGGCCGCTCCGGTCGCCGGATGGGATGGGACGAAGCTCCAGGCCGCCAGCCCCGCCGCCGTGACGATCAATGTCATCGTGTCGAACCGACCGGCGACGGCTGGAAGCGGCCCGCCGCGCTTGAGCTGCCAGTTGCGGGTGAAACTGGGTGTGACGCGACCACCGATCAGGGCGATCAGCAGGGACACGACCGACAGGCCAAGACGGGTGGACAGATTGTCGACACCGCCGGCTCCGGCTTCCAGATGAAAGCCGATATTGGCGAGGGCGAGCACGGTGACGATCATCGCGACGGGGAGGTTGCGCCAGTTGCGTCCCGCCAGAACCTCGCGCCAGATCACGCCGGCTACGGCGACCAGGAACAGGCTGTCGATGATCGTCGGCCAGGCCGCTGCGGCGATGTCCGTATTCAGCGCCATGGCCAGCATGGCGCCTCGCCCTGCCACCCACAGGCCGAACAACAGGGCCAGAGGCCAACCGACCACCGGCAGTCGACCGGTCCAGTTGGGCACGGCGGTCAGCAGAAAGCCGACGATGATCCCGCCCGCGTAGCCGAACAGCATCTCATGGACATGCCAGCCCAGTCCCACCGGTCCGCCATTCAGGAAGGCGTAGATCCAGAGCGGCGCGGCGATCGCGGACCACAGGGCAGCGAACAGGAAAAAGGGACGCAGACCGATGCTGAAGAGGGCAGGCCCGCGATAGGCGCGGATGGCGGCGGCTGTGCTCATGATGGGTTCCGTACGGCAGACCCGCTCTGCATAGGGGATGCGTCGCGCGACGACCTTGACCGACTTCCGGCCGAGTCCTGCTTATGGTCAAGTCGGGTCCGGGGCTGGGTTCCCCGGCGTAACTGGGCCTGCTGGGCCTGAGCCGAACGTTCCAGCAGTTCGCGCCACACCGGTGCGGCGACGGCCTCGTCCAGCCCATAGCGTTGCGCAGCGGCGCGAATGCGGGCGAGGATGACGGCGATCCGCTGCGGATCCCGGATCGCGTCCGGATCCCGTTTGAGGCGGGCAATGTGCATGACCTCGCGTTGCCGCGCGGCCATGAGCCGCACCAGGACGGTGTCGATCCGGTCAATGCGGGCCCGCCGCGCCGCCAGTTCGCCCGTACTCACAGCGCCGGCCGCTCGCCGATGGCGCGGGCTCCGGCTGCGCCATGCAGATAGCCACTGACCAGCGGGCCGGGTGGCCCCAGTGCGTCGATACGATCGGCCATCTCGTCTGCGGCGATGTGGCCATCTGCGTAGGCCCGGAAGGCCTCGGCCACGGCGACCATGTCGAGCGTGTGCGGGGACAGACGCAGGGCTGAAATTCCGGCTGCACGAAGGGTTTCGACCGGGACGTCCACGAGCTGGCAGCCGTGGGACAGGGTCTGCAAACCGTTCACCGCGAGGAAGGGCTGGCCCTCGACCGTGGCCACATCCATGCCGTCGGGATGGCGGTCGCAGACATAGCGACAGGCGTCGCGGTGCAGGCCTTCCATCCGGGCCTGGGCGCAGCGGCTCGACAGGGCCAGTGGCAAGCGACCGAAGGCAAACAGTTCCAGCGTCAGGTCGGGGCAGGCGCGGGCGATCTCGGCGACTGAGGCCAGCGGGAGTTCGACATTGGCGCACAGGCGCACGCAGCCAAGTCGCATCAATTCGGCCGCTGCCGGGGCGCTGTAGATGTTCAGCAACGGCCCGGCGACGAAGGGCGCGGGGGCCCGACTCCAGACCGCCGACATGTCCCCGGCCTCAATCAGGTGATCGGGATCGGCGGCCAGGTCCGTCGCCAGCCGGCGCTCCCTCGGCGTGGCCGGCAGGGCCAGCGTCGACCAGACCACCGTCTTGCCGGCGTCTTCCAGTCGCCCGGCCGACCGGGCCAGGGCGTTCTGGAGCAGGGGCTGACGCTTCCCGCAGACGACCTCGCCCAGGTAGACGGTCGTGACCGGGGCCTCGTCGGCAATCCGGGCGTAGAAGGTTTCGACCCGGTCTGCGGCCCAGTTGAACAGCAGGGGCCCGATCGCCAGTTCCATCGCGCCGCTCATCGCCAGCGCTTTCGATAGGCACCGGTCGTCTCGCGTGCGCCTTCGGCGAGGTCGTTCAACAGGGATTCATAGGGGGCCGGGGATTCGCCGCGGCCGAGGGCATCGATGGCGGCGCGGAAGGCGGCGGTGACCCGCGCCACATAGGCTCTCCCCCTCTGGCGGCCTTCGATCTTGACGGCGGTGACTCCCGCCCCGGCCAGACCGGCCAGCAGGCTCATGGCGTTCAGACTGACCGGATCCTCGAACAGATAGCCGGCCTCATCTGATACGCCACCGCGGAACCGGCCCTTGCACAGGGTTGGATAGCCGCCGGCCTCGCCCGCGGGCAGACGGTCGATGGCGAACCCAGAAAGCCGTGTGGTGCGTTCGCCGTCCGCCTCGCTGAAGCTGACGGCCTCTGGCGGGGAACAGACTCCCGACAGGTTGGGCGAGCGACCCGAGGCATAGGAGGACAGGGCACAACGGCCCTCGGCCATTACGCACAGCCCCCCGTAGACGAAGGCTTCGGTCTCGACGGTGATCTCGCGGCACAGGGCCTTGATCTCCTCGACACTGAGCACGCGTGGCAGGACGACGCGCTTCACGCCGTACTCACGCGCATAGAAGGCGATGGCTTCCGGGGTACCCGCCGCGGCCTGGACCGACAGGTGCAGCCGGGTATCGGGATGGTTGCTGTGCATGTGCGACAGCACGGCCAGGTCCGCCGCGATGATGGCATCGACGCCCGCCACCGCCGCCGCGTCGGCCGAGGCGCGCCAAAGATCGGTGGCGTCCGCCCGCGCAAAGGTGTTGAGCGCCAGCAAGACCCGGGCCCCGCGTTCATGGGCCCAGTCGGTCGCCGTTCGCAGTTCTTCGGGCGAGAAATTCAGGCCCGGGAAATTGCGCGCATTGGTCTCGTCGCGGAAACCGCAATAGACACTGTCGGCACCGGCCTCGACCGCGGCCTTCAGCATGGCCGGCGATCCAGCCGGGCAGACTAGTTCAAGGGTCGGGACCGTCGTGGCGATCATCTCCGCTCCTCCGGTTCGCGCCAGCGACGGGCGATGGACAGCACCGTCTGCAGCGGTGGGTCGAACCGTCGTGGCAGACCCAGGATGTCCGCCATCGTCAACTCCGAAGCCTCCAGCGCATTGTGCAGGGCCAGGATGGCGGCGGTGTCGCCGTCGACATTGATACAGCGCTGGAAGAAGGCCCCGTCGGCGTCCCCGCGTCCGTCGAACAGGGCCAGAAGCGTCAGTAACGGGCCGCTGATCCGCGCCGAGGCATCGCCGGCATCGTCGCCGGGACGCACCACGCGGATGGACCCGCTTTCACCGTCCGGGCGCATCTCGAAGGCGACGGGCAGGTCCACGGGGCTGATCCGGATGGTGGCATGGCGAACATGACCCAGCCGGTCGAAGGCGTCTGGCTGGCGGCGTGCGATGCTGCGCAGCGAGGCCGTCAGCAGGATCTCGACCGGTCGCCGGGCCCGATAGAAGACATCCGTCCAGGGCCGGGCCGCGTGTGGACGGCGCAGCGGCGCTATCCGCATCGGGAGTAGCCGCAGTCGAGACAACTGTCGCAGCCCTCCTTGCGCACCAGTCCGGGCGTCCCGCAGCGGGGGCAGGTCGAGGGGGAAGGGGCGGCTGCGGTGGCCGTCGTCGGCTCAGGTTCTGCAACCGTCGCGTCGTCGCCGGCCGTCAGGCCGAGATGGCGCTCGATCACCGCCCCGATGGCCGCCGGGAGGGAGGGTGTATAGCGCCCCTCCATCCAGGCTCCGCCGCCGGGATCGAACACGGCCTTCAGCTCTTCCGCCACGAAGGAGACATCGCCACCGCGCCGGAACACGGCCGAGATCATGCGCGTCAGGGCCAGGGTCCAGGCGTAGTGGGCCATGTTCTTGGAGTTGACGAAGATCTCGAACGGCCGCTGTTTGCCGCCGTCCTCGTCTTCGGAGTCGTTGATGGTGACGTAGACAGCATGGGCGTCCAGCGGCCAGCGTACCTTGTAGGTCGCCCCCTCCAGTCTGGCGGGCCGCGGGGTCAGGACCGGCGCATCCGGAGCCGCCGCCGCCGGGGACGACGGTTCGACACTGAGCACCGAGCCGGTGATGGCATTGGGCCGATAGGTCGTCAGCCCCTTGCAGCCCAGACGGTACCCCTGGCGATAGACATGGGAGAAGGCGTCGAAGGGGATGTCTTCGGGACAGTTGATGGTCTTGGAGATCGAGCTGTCGATCTGTTTCTGTGCTGCCGCCTGCATGCGCAGATGGTGTTCGGGGGTCAGGGTCTGGGCGCTGACGAAGGCGTTGCCGGGAGCACCCTCCAGCGGCGCATCCGCCCCTTTGAGCCGGTGCCACAGGGACAGGGCATAATCCTCGACCGCCTCTTCGCGCTTGCTGCCGTCCGGCTGCAGGACCTTGCGATTGTAGGCAAAGGCGAACACCGGTTCGATGCCCGAAGAAACGTTCCCGGCCAGCAGGGATGTCGTCCCGGTCGGCGCAATCGAGGTCAGGCAGCCGTTGCGCAGACCGTGGCGGGCGATCAGCTCACGGGTCTCGGCGTCAAGTCCGGCGAGGTTGGGCTGCTCCAGCATGATCGAGTCGTAGAGCGGGAAGGGGCCCTTTTCGGCGGCCAGTTCGGCCGAGGCGCGATAGGCTTCGCGCCGGATCACGCCCAGCCAGCGTTCGGTCAGGGCCACGGCCTGGTCCTCGCCGTAGCGGGCCCCGCAGAAAATCAGGGCGTCGGCCAGCCCGGTCACGCCTAGACCGATGCGGCGCTTGGCCTTGGCCTCGGCGTCCTGGGCGGGCAGGGGGAAGCGCGAGATGTCGATGACATTGTCCAGCATGCGGACCGCTGTGCGGGTCAGGGCCCCCAGTTCTTCCTCGTCCATGGCCGCGCCGGCTTCGAACGGCGTGGTGACCAGCCGGGCCAGGTTGATCGATCCCAGCAGGCAGGCTCCGTAAGGCGGCAACATCTGTTCGCCGCAGGGGTTGGAGGCCGAGATCACCTCGCAATGAGCCAGGTTGTTGGCGGCGTTGACGCGGTCAATGAAGATCACCCCGGGCTCGGCGGCGTCATAGGTGGCGCGCATCAACCGGTCCCACAGGTCCGCCGCGCGCACGGTGCGCCGGACCTCGCCGTTGAACACCAGCGGCCAGTCCGCGCCCTCGTCGAGGGCCGCCATGAAGGTGTCCGGAACCAGCACTGAGAGATTGAAGTTCCGGAACCGGGTCGCGTCGCGCTTGGCGTTGATGAAGGCTTCGATGTCCGGGTGATCGATCTTCAGGCAGCCCATCATCGCACCGCGCCTCTGACCGGCAGACATGATGGTGCGGCACATGGAGTCCCAGACGTCCATGAAGCTGAGCGGTCCCGAGGCCTCGGCACCCACGCCACGGACCGGGGCACCGGCCGGTCGTACGGTCGAGAAGTCCATGCCGACGCCGCCACCCTGCTGCATGGTCACGGCCGCTTCGCGCAGGTGCTGGAAGATGCCGTCCAGATCGTCGGGCACCGTGCCCATGACGAAGCAGTTGAACAGGGTCACGGATCGGCCGGTGCCCGCCCCGGCGAGAATCCGGCCGGCGGGCAGGAAGCGGTATCCTTCCAGGGCCTCGCGGAACCGGGTCCGCCAGCGTCCGCGCGATTTGGCGGGCTCGGCCTCGGCCAGGGCTGTGGCGACCCGGTCCCAGGTGGCTTCGACGGTCTTGTCGCCCTCGCCGTCGACCGGCCGAAAGCGGTATTTGCTGCTCCAGATTTCTCCGGCCAGCGGACTGTCGAACGCCATGTCTGATCCCCTTGGAAATGAAGGTCAGAGTCGGTGATTCCCTGCGGCGTGCGGAAGCCGCGCGAAGCTGTCGCAGGTCGAGACCCCCATCAATGCAAGGCTTGATGGGGATCAAGAGGCGGGTGGGGCGAACGGTCTAGGAAGGCGCTGTCACCTGCGGTCGACGCCGGTGGGCGAAACACCGAACCGGAGACTCGATCGATGACCCTTCAACATCTGTCCGTCGGCGACATCGCGGTCATCCTGCCCGGCGCGACCACGGTCTTCCGTCGACACAAGATCGATTTCTGCTGCAACGGCGGCGCGCTGCTGTCGTCCGAAGCCGAGCGCCGCGGTCTGGATCTGACGGCTCTGGAGACGGAACTGCGCAGTCTGGACACACCGGGAACCGCAGCACCGGCCGAGACGGCCGACCTGATCGCCCACATCATCGAACGCTACCACAAGGTCCATCGGGTCGAGTTTCCGGAAGCCATCCGCCTCGCGCGCCGGGTCGAGACCGTGCATCAGGCGAAGGCCGATTGTCCGCGTGGTCTCGCCGAGCTTCTGACCCTGATGTTCGATGATCTGGAGGACCATCAGCACAAGGAGGAGGCCGTCCTGTTTCCGGCGATGGTGCACGGTGGAACACCGACCCTGCGCTATCCGATTGCCCAGATGATGCAGGAGCATGTGGAGCTGGGCGAGCAGCTGGCCTTCATGGCTGACCTGACCGACGACTTCACGCCACCTGAAGGGGCCTGCAACACGTGGCGGGCGCTCTATGCCGCCTGCAGCAAGCTGGATACGGACCTGCGCGAGCACGTCCATCTGGAGAACAACATCCTGTTCCAACGCTTTCTCTGACGGCGTCAGAAATCCAGAATATCGGCCGTGTCTCCCGCCGCCAGACCGGGCGCACCGGGACGCCGCCGGATCAGGACATCGGCCGTCGCCAGGGTTTTCTGGGACCCGGAGTCCTGGGTATTTAGGATAGCGACGCTGCCGCTGACCCGCTGGCCCCGCTCGAACGTCTCCCGATCACCGCACGGCTTCAGCGGTGTGGTCAGGGTTGCGTCCCGCCAGCCCAGCACCGCGGCCGCATCCCGACCCGCCAGCCCTGCGATCAGCGGTGCGAGGAACAGGCGGGCGGTCACGATCGCTGACGTCGGGTTGCCGGGCAGGCCGACGATCCATTTGTCCCTGGCCCGACCGAACCAGACCGGCTTGCCGGGCTTGATGGCGACCTTGGAGAAAATCAGTTCCAGTCCGAAGGGGGCGAACATCGCGCGGGCGAAATCCTTCTCGCCCACGGAGGCTCCGCCGGTGACCACGATCAGGTCGCCATCGTCGAGCGCCTGACGGGCGGCGGCTTCCAGTGTCTCCGGCGTGTCGGCCAGACGACGGCGGGCGATCACCTCGGCCCCGTATTGTCGCGCCAGGGCGGCCACACCGAACGAGACGCTTTCCGGGATACTGCCGGGCGTCTCCAGCGCCTGGCCGGGTTCGGCCAGCTCATCGCCCGTGCCCAGGATGACGACGCGGGGACGGCGAACCACGGACAGGGTCGCGACGTCGGCGGCGGCGGCGGCGACCATGGCGCGGAAACCCAGAACGGTCCCGGCGGGCAGCAGGACATCGCCGGTCGCGAAGTCCGACCCGGCCGCGCGGATGTGGCGGCCATCGCCCGGTCGGGTTTCGAACAGGGCGTCGTTGCCGTCACGGCCGACGATCTCCTGGACCACGATCCGGTCCGCTCCGTGGGGGACCGGCCCTCCGGTGAAGACGCGGGCGCAACTCTGCGGGGGGAGGGAGGGCACATCAGCCCGGCCGGCAAAGGCGACCTCGACGATCGGCAGCCGCGCCGGCAGGGTCGCCAGATCGGCGTCCCGCACGGCATAGCCGTCCATGGCGGAAACCGCTGTGCGCGGCGCGTCGCCGCGGGCCTTAAGGTCGGCCGCCAGCACCCGTTCACCGGCGGCTTCCAGCGCGACCGTCTCGGCCTCGAGTGGGTGGGCCGCGTCCAGGATCAGGCGGACGGCCTCGTCGAAATCGATCACGCCCCGGCCCCGTTCCCGGCGGACCAGTCGCCCGAACGCCCGCCAGACTTGGACAACAGCCGGACCTCACTGATGACCATGCCGCGGTCGGCGGCCTTGAGCATGTCGTAGAGGGTCAGGCAGGCAACCGAGACGGCGGTCAGGGCCTCCATCTCGACGCCGGTTGGTCCGCTGACACGGGCTTCGGCAGTGACGATGAAGCCCGGCAGGGTGTCATCCATGACGACCGTCACCGAGACCTTGTCCAGACCCAGGGGATGGCACAGGGGAATAAGGTCGGCGGTGCGTTTGGCCCCCATGATCCCGGCCAGTTCGGCGGTGGTGATCACTGCGCCCTTGGGGGCCCGGTCATCGCGGACCAGCGCCAGGGTTTCGGGGGCGCAGACCAGACGTCCTTCGGCCACGGCCCGGCGGGTCGTGGCGGCCTTGTCCCCGACGTCGACCATATGCACGCGGCCGCCGCTATCCAGATGGGTCAGGGCGCTCACGGGCAGATGCCCCGGTAACGCGGAATCTGGCCGACCAGCGAACAGGGCCGGAAGCGGCTGTCCAGTTCCTCGGCCAGCACCAGATCCCAGGCGTCGCGACAGGCCCCGGTCGAGCCCGGGACGCAGAAGATGAAGGTGTCTTCGGCCTGTCCGGCCAGGGCCCGAGACTGCAGCGTCGCCACCCCGACCGTACCGAGACTTTTGAGATGGAAAACGACAGAGAACCCGTCCAGCTCACGCCGGAACAGAGGCTTGACCGCCTCGGGGGTCACGTCGCGCGGCGCGAAGCCGGTGCCGCCGGTGGTCAGGACCACGTCGATATCCGGGTCGGCGATCCAGATCCTGAGCTGGGCCCGGATGGCCTCGACCTCGTCGTGAACGATGGCCTTGCCCTTCAGGACGTGGCCGGCCGTGGTCAGGCGCTCGACCAGCAGGCCGCCCGAGGTGTCGGTGGCCTCGTCGCGCGTGTCCGAAATGGTCAGCACCGCGATGTTCAGCGGGTAGAACGGCAGATCTTCGTTGATTCCGGCCATCAGGGCGTCTTGTCCTTCCAGCGCGCCAGGGCGGCGCGGTCTTCGTCTACGGGTTCGATCCAGCGGGTTCCGGCGGGACCGGATTCGCGCTTCCAGAACGCCGCCTCGGTCTTGAGTCTGTCCATCAGATAGTCAGCGGCTTCGAACGCCACGCGTCGGTGCGGTGCGGCCGCGGCGACGAAGACGATGGTCTCGCCCGGGACGATATCGCCGCAGCGATGGACCACGACCAGATCGCTGACCGGGAAACGCGCCGCCGCGGCCTCGGCGATGTCCAGCATCGACCGCTCGGTCATGCCCGGATACCAGTCGAGCGTCAGGGATTCGACGGTCGCGCCGTCCTTGCCGACGCCTCGGGCCAGGCCGGTAAAGGTCACGACCGCGCCGTCGCCGGTGCGGCCGGCGAGAAAGCGCTCCAGCTCTGCCGGTGCCGACAGCGTTTCGGTCGCCAGCCTGACGTCGAGTGCCAACTCAGCCTCCCGAAAAGATCGAGAAGAAGGCGATTTCCTGATCCGGTCGGGCCTGCACATCGTCGCCGGCGACCACCTGATCCAGAGAGGCCCGCACGTCCGTGCGCAGCAGGGCGTCAGCGGCGGCCTCGTCCCGGGCTGCCAGAAGGTGACGGATCTCACCCAGACTGGCTCCGGCTGCGGGCAGGTCCAGGGTGCACTCGGCCCCCAGCCGTTCCGCGACGCGGCCGAAAAACAGAATCCGGGTCATCATCGCCTCCATCTCACGCGACCTGCGCCAGATCGGCATCGGTCAACGCCTGGCGCAGTTCCTTGATAAAGCGCGGCAGCAGGTCCTGTCGAACCGAAGGTTCGGACCAGTAGGGATTCATGAAGACGCAGCGGATCACCAGCATCCCGCTATGGCCGTCGGGCGCGTCGTCATAACCCCCGTGTCCGGCCAGAACGGACGCCATCAGGGCGGCATTGTCCCGGCCCAGGGTGGTCTTCGAGACGGCGAAGTCAGGCGATGTCTGGAAATGGTCGAACACCGCCCCGGTCCGGGCATTGGAATAACTCAGCGCCTCGCCGGAACGCGCCAGGGAGAAGCAGGCAATGTTACTGTCGGCGGGCAGGAAACGGGCCTCCGGGACGGCGTCCCGGACCGCGGCCTGGAAGGCCCGGCGAGCGTCGACTGTGGCGGCCATCAGGGCACCGAAGCCGTCAGCGTCGAAGCCAATGGTCTCCGCGGTCAACCAGGTCGCCGCCGCCCCGGCCGCCGAGCGCGAGCCCTCGAGGGTCGAGGTCCATTTGCCCTCGCCCAGTTCCGGCCGGTCCAGATAGGGGGCGTCAAAGGCCGAGACCGCATAGCGACCGGCGTCGGGCGTCAGAAAGGCCCCGCAGGCATAGGGAACATAGCCCAGCTTGTGCGGGTCGATGGTGATCGAGTCCGACCGCCGCATGGCGCGCAGGGCCGCGGCGTTGGTCGGAGTCAGGGCCGCCTCGGAAGGCCCGTCCAGCATGGCCGCGAGAAACCCGCCGTAGGCCGCATCCGCATGCCGCCAGATGCGCCAGCCCCGTTCGGCCCTCCACTCGTCCATCCGGTCATAGAGGCGGTCCAGCGGGTCCACCGCCCCGGTCTCGGTCGCGCCGGCCACCGCGACGGCCATCAGAATGGGGCGGCCCTCGGCTTCGGCGCGGGCCACCAGACGCTCGAAATCGTCCAGGTCGAGGCGACCAGACGCATCAAGGGCGATGCTCCAGATCGCTTCTCCCCCAAGACCGAAGACATTGGCCGACTTGCTCCAGGAATAGTGACGGTTGCCCGGGACTAGCATCACCGGTCCCATATAGTCCTGCCCCGAAGCCCGGCTGATCCGACGCCAGATGTCGCCGGGATTGGACGCCGCCGCGCTGCAGGCTTTCAGAACATCGTCCGGCACCTTGTGCGTGGCGACCAGTTTGTGAAACCGGGTCCAGCCCATATGGGCGGCGGCAAAGGGATCGAGGGGCGTGCCTGTCATCTCGGCGATGTGCAGGGCCAGGGCCAGCCAGTGATCCAGCCGGTAGCGCGCGCGCCAGACAGCTTCAAAATTAGCGACCGTGCCGCCCGAGGTGAAATGGCCCTGCGCCCGGGTTGGATCATAGCCCAGCATTTTGGCCAGCGCGGCGATGGCCTGGGTCTCGATGACGCTGCCGGCGCGGCTGGCGTCGCGGGAGCTGTTGTTGGGGTTGTGCAACATGGCGGCGAACCAGCCGAGCAGGCCGGGCAGCGACAGGTCGGACTTCATGTGGGCGATGTAGCGGGGCGAGAAGGTCGGCGTCTCGGCGGTCATGGCGTCGCAAAGGGCCAGCAGCCGGTCCCCGAGCCGGTCGTCGGCGCGCGCGGCACTCTCAACAGGCTGCGGATCGACCGGGGCGCTGTCCTCGAACCGGCCAGAGCGCCAGCGAAACCAGTGGTCGAGGGTGGCGTCCATCTCGCCGCGCAGGCGGCTCTCGTTCTCGGAGCGTGCGCCGGGAAAATACGTCCGGGCGATCTCCCGGGCCAGGTCAGTGGTCATCGCGACGTCGGTTGCCTCAGGACCCCGAAAGCGGGCCTGCCGTTGGCCATACAGGCTGCACCCGCGAACCGGATTGCCAACTGTCAATCGGCGTCGCGACTCCCGTCAATGCGAGGCGGCCGCCCACTGCAGCATCCCGGCGAAACGAGGTGAGGTTCTGAAGCGCATGGCGCTTGCCCCAGCCACGTATGTGAGCGCCCGCGAACCGGGGAGATCGGGCGGTTCGGCCGGGCACCGCGCTCCGGCAGCGGTCTGCTCCAGCGGGATCGGGCGTGGACTCCGGGTCCACAAAATCTGTTGCCAGGAAAACCCCCAGGCCGGGAGACCACGACCCGCGCAAGGTGAACCCGGCCGACGGTGGAAGGAGTCATTCCGTGCAGGCAACAGGCCGCGATCAGAGCCGGGTTGGCGGTCTTCCGCTCCGACGAAGTCGCGGAATCATCGTGCAATTTTCTCGAAAATACAGGATCCGGACGCTGTCGAGGAAGTGTGTGGCGGAGAGGGTGGGATTCGAACCCACGGTACCCTCTCGGGCACGCCGCATTTCGAGTGCGGTACATTCGACCACTCTGCCACCTCTCCGCGAGGTCGATAGTCGCTTGGTCGAGCGAGGGGCTTCTCTAATGGGCGCGGAGCCGGGCTGCAAGCGGGCAGGGCAAGAAAAGCGTCGCGGTCAGCGTTGGGCGGGGAGCGGCAGGCCCATGGCCTCACCGCCCTGGGCCTCGGCGCTGGAAACACGGAACAATTCGGCCGGGCGGCCGCCGGTGCCGGTCGACAGCCGGCCGGTCGCCTCAACCAGGCCGGTGCGTTCGACGCCGCGGCGGAAATTCTGCTTGTGCAGGGTCAGGCCGGCGATGGCCTCGGCGGCGGTCTGGAGCCCGGACAGGGTGAACAGTGGCGGCATCAGGTCGAACAGCACCGGGCGGTATTTCAGCTTGCTGCGCAGGCGGCCGAGGCCGGTGGCGAGGATACGGCGGTGATCGGAGACCATGGCCCTTCCCGGGGCCAACGGCGGGGCCGGTCGTTCCTGGTCGCGGGCCGCCTCGGCCACCAGTCCGGCTTCATAGAGCAGTTCATAGCGTTCCAGCACCCGCCCTTCGTTCCAGCGATGGGCCGGGGTCAGGGCGAACAGGCGCTCGCTGCGGGCCAGGCGGCGGGCGTCGTCACCGGCCCAGGCGCGCAGGCCGGCGATCAGCGTGTCGGCGGCGGCCGGACAGCCCTGACGCCGGTCCTCCCACGGGAAGAAGTCCAGCACGGGCGTCCAGCGGGCGTCGGCGGCCGGCGCGGCGGTGGCATCGGCAGTCAGGGCCAGGTAGCCGATCGAAATCTCGCGGCGATGATCGGGCCCCGGCGTAGCGCGGGGCGAGTCCCGCCCGGCGTCACCGAAGGTGTAGAGCTGTTCGACAAAGCCCAGGTGGAAGCCGGTCTGGGCCGTGACGAAGGCCCGTAGCGCCAGTTCGAAGGTCCGGTCGCGGGCCGGGGCGAACGGGCCGAACGGCAGGGCCGTGGCGCCGTCCTCGCTCTCGGTGGTCAGGACGCAGGCCTGACGATCGCGCAGCGCGATGACGACGGCGGAAAGGCTGATTCGTACGCCCTGTTCGCCGACCGGCATCTGCCTACTCCGTATGCCAGGCATCAGGGGCCGGCAGGATGCCGACCGCCTCGGCCAGGACGCGGTAGCGCTCGAGGTAGCGGGCCTGGGCCACCGCCGCGGGCAGGGGGTCAATGATCAGGTCGTAGCCCGGGGGCGGGGTGCCGAACAGGCGCAGGGACTCGGCCCGTTCGAAGCCGGCCAGCTGGGTCGCCTCGAAGAAGGCGCAGGCGCGGTCGGCTTTCTTGATCAGGGTCTTGATGGCCACGGGACTTTTCGGCGGCAGACCGAAACGGACGTGGATGGCGCTCTCCAGCCGGGCCTCGAAGGCCTTGTAGTTGACGCCCAGGGCGGATTTGAACGGGGAGATCATGTCGCCGATCACATATTCCGAGGCGTCATGCAGCAGGGCCGCCAGTCGCCATTTCGGCTCGAGGCCCGGCTTGATGTGGGCCGCGATCTCCTCGACGACACAGGAGTGCTGCGCCACGGAGAAGGCATGCTCGCCGATGGTCTGGCCGTTCCAGCGCGCGACCCGGGCCAGGCCGTGGGCGATGTCCTCGATCTCGATATCAAACGGTGACGGATCCAGCAGGTCGAGGCGACGCCCGGACAGCATCCGCTGCCAGGCACGGGGGGGCTTGCTGGAGGGGGTGGCTCTGGGGCGCTCGGCCAAGGTCGGGAATCCTGCTCGGTTGGGCAGGGTCAGGTGACCCATCCGCGCCGAACGATCAAGGGTGCGCGTCGAAAACTCGTCCTGGGCGAAATCTGTTGAGTGGGACGAAGTCCAGCCCGGTCCGGATTTCGCTCCAGTTCAAATCTGGACCATTTTTTGGATTCTGGTCGAGTCGACCTGAAACAAAAAGGGTCTAACGGCCGACGTTCAGCGTGACCAGGTCGCGGGCATCGGCGAAAACGCGGCCGCGTTCGCTGTCGCGGGAGCGAACGGTGGCGACCACGATCGGACCGCCCTTGGGGCCGCGCGCCTCATAGCCGACCAGACGCCAACCGGATTCGGACGCCTCGGGGTCGTTCAGGATCCAGGTGATCCGGGTCGCGTCACCGCCGGTGCTGGTCCGGACCTCGGTACTGTCGGCGTGGGACTGGATGCTGACACGATCCTCGCCCGACTGGATATTGACCTGTCCCGAGCCGTCACTGGACTGGATGTTGATCCCGCCGATCCGCACGTGGGACCGGTCCCCCCGGGCTTCGATGTTGATGCCGGGCAGTTTGACGTCGGCGTTATCGCCATGGGTCTCAATGTGGACGCCCGGCATCTGCACCGTGGTGGATTGCGCTGCGGCATCAGCGTCGGCGCGGGCGGCATCGGCGTCGGCCCGGGCCGCCTCCACATCGGCATTGGCGGCTTCCGCGGCGGCGGTTTCCTCGGCGGCGCGCAGACGGGCGACGGTTAGCGGCATTTCCCGGGACAGCCGGGTCTGGAAGGCCTGCAGCATCGCGTCGACCGAGGTATCCTCCATCTGGATCAGATGCAGGCTGACCTCAGCCCCCTTGGCCCCGACATAGGTGCAGACGCTGCCGCCCGCGTGGGCCGAACCCTTACGGGTCAGGCTGCCCATGGTCTGGGGGCATTGCAGGGCATCGACGACCTTGAGCACGCCGTGCGGGCCGTCCGCCCCGGTGTGGGTGCTCGAGATCCGGATCGTGCGCTCGCCGTCGCAGGCCGCGGTGAGGGCGGCCAGCGCACAGATCATGACGAAGAGCGGACGTGTCATTGTCGCCGGTTCCTGTTCATGCCGCTATCGTGGCCTGTTTTCGGCGGCAATCCAGTGAAATCGCGGTAATTTCTCTGCGGGGCCGGGCCTGATCAGGTCCCGGGGCGGACACCTTCGCGGCGGTTGAGGAAGGCGAGACGCTCGAACAGATGGACGTCCTGCTCATTCTTCAGCAGGGCACCGTGCAGCGGCGGGATCAGCTTGTTGGGCGACGTCTCGCGCAGGGTACTGGGATCGACGTCGTCGACCAGCAGCAGTTTGAGCCAGTCCAGCAGTTCCGACGTCGAAGGCTTCTTCTTGAGGCCCGGGGTGTCGCGGATCTCGTAGAAGGTCTTGAGCGCCTCGGAGACCAGCCGCGACTTGATGCCCGGAAAATGGACGTCGACGATGGCCTTCATCGTCTGATCATCGGGGAAGCGGATGAAGTGGAAGAAGCATCGACGCAGGAAGGCGTCCGGAAGCTCCTTTTCATTGTTCGAGGTGATGACCACGACCGGGCGAACTTCGGCGCGGATGGTCTCACCGGTCTCGTGGACGAAGAACTCCATCCGATCGAGCTCCTGGAGCAGGTCGTTGGGGAATTCGATGTCGGCCTTGTCGATCTCGTCGATCAGCAGCACGGGGCGGACGGGGCTGGTGAAGGCCTCCCACAGCTTGCCCGGCTTCAGATAGTTGCGGACATCATGGACGCGTTCCTCGCCCAGCTGACTGTCGCGCAGTCGGGACACGGCGTCGTATTCATAGAGGCCGTTGTGCGCCTTGGTCGTGGACTTGATGTGCCAGGTGATCAGGGGGGCGTTGAGGGCTGCGGCCATCTCATAGGCCAGGACGGTCTTGCCCGTGCCCGGTTCGCCCTTGATCAGAAGCGGTCGTTCGAGAGCGACGGCGGCATTGACCGCGATCTTCAGGTCGTCGGTGGCGATATAGTTCGACGTGCCTTCGAACCGCTCGGTGGGCCGCTTCATCGGATGCTCCGCTCAATCTGGAGAGAGAGGCCTAGCCGATCCGCCCCCGGGTTAACAACGATCAGTTTGAACCCTGCGCTCAGGTGATGTGCTTGGGGGCCGGCGGATCGCTGGCGGGAAAGGTCTCTTCGACGGCCTCATCGATCAGGGCCTCCTGACGGTTTTCGGCCTTGCGTTGCTCTTCGCACAGCTGATCGGGCTTGCCGTGCTGGCGTTGAGCCGGGCGGCTGGAGGGCGCGTCGACGTCGGTATCGCTACGGTCGCGTGGGTTGGTCATGGACGGTCTCCTTTATGCGGCTGGGTCGGCATCGTTGGCGTCGGGGCCATAGCCGAGGTCGGCGATATCATCATCGGACAGACGTTTGGCCTCCCAGTGGGCGGCACTGGCCTGGGCTCCGCGCACCTCGCGCATGAGGCCGGTGTAAACCAGTTCGATTTCGCCGGGACCGGGCGGATCTTCGGCATCCTCGTCCACATCTGGGGACCGGGCCGGACGACCCAGCAGCACGTCGGCCTCGGCCTCGATCACGTCCGACGCATAACGCCGCTCGGAATCGCCGACGTCCGACCCGGGCGGCCGGTCATGGGGCGGACCATCACCGTTGGCGCGGGTCACGTCGAGCACCGGGCCGGCCTCATCGAGCAGCAAATCGCCTTCGCCCTCATCGTCGATATGGGTTTCGTCAAAAACCTCGGACTGATCCTGGGCGTCGGGTTCAAATGTGGGGCCTGTCATCGTCGCCTCCTGTTCAGGAAATCAACGCGCGGCGGCCCGGTCACGTTCCGGAACTGTTTGGCGGTTTCACAAGGGATGGTTAACCACGGCTGTTTAACGTCTGTTGTTATCCGTGCCCCTAGCGTCTTCATGCGGGCCAGTAGGAGATTTCCCGGAAATGCCGCTCAAACTGTCGCTCAAGCCCGGCGAGAAGTTCGTGCTCAACGGGGCCGTCGTCCAGAACGGTGATCGTCGGGGGGTGCTGATCCTCCAGAACAAGGCCAGCGTCCTTCGCGAAAAGGACATCATGCAGTCCAGTGAGGTCACCACACCGGCAAAACGCATCTATTTCCCGGTCATGATGATGTACCTGGACGAAATATCCGCACCCAAATTCTTCGATGAGTTCGCCCAGCGACTGTCGGAGTTCATGAGTGCCACCCAAAATCCGGACGTCATGTCGGACTGTATCGCGGCGTCGCGGCACGTGCTGGCCCGGGAATACTACAAGGCCCTTATGGCGACCCGAAAACTGGTTGATTACGAAGAGCAGAGGCTGGGCAATGTCCCTTCAGGCGTACAAGACAGCCTCGACGAGGGCTGAGTCCCCCCGGGCGATGGAATACCGGCTGTTCGGCCAGGTGACGCGTGCCCTGATGCACGCGGCGACGGTTGACGCCTCGGATATAAAGACGCGGATCGACGCTCTCGACTGGAACCGCCGACTCTGGTCGACGCTGGCGACGGACTGCAGCGATCCCGGCAATGCGATGGCCAAACCGCTGCGGGCACAGATCATCTCGATCAGCCTGTTCGTTGGCCGGCATTCTTCGCTGATTATGCGGGGCGATGACGATTTCCAGACGCTGATCGATATCAATCGCATGGTCATGCAGGGTCTGGCGGGGCCCGAGCAGGCGGCCGCCTGATCGCTCTGGGCGACTAGGCAAACAGGAACACCGGAGCCGGGTCGGAGTTGCCGGGCCGGGTGACGCTGTTCTACAAGTTATTGAAATTCAACAAGGTCGGTGCCGTTGGTGTCGGCCCTTTTCTTGCGTTGGACCTTCCCGAACCAGAACAGGTTCGCCGGCCAGAAGGCCGTTTTCCACCTCCAGAATGGAAGGAGTTGCCGATGACGTCGGTGAACACCAACGTGGGCGCAATGATTGCGCTCCAGAACCTGAACGCGACCAACGCCCAGCTGGAAATTACCCAGAGCCGGATCAACACCGGCAAAAGGGTCTCCAGCGCCAAGGATAACGGGGCCATCTGGGCGATTGCCCAGGGTCAACGGGCCGACATCGGTGCGTTGGGCGCGGTGAAACAGTCGCTCGATCGTGGTGTAGCCGCGGTCGATGTGGCGCTGGCGGCGGGCGAGACGGTCTCCGACCTCTTGCTCCAGATGAAGGAGAAGGCTCTGGCAGCGACGGATTCGTCGCTGAAGACTGCGGCACGGTCCGCGTTGAACGAGGATTTCAAGGCCCTTCGCGACCAGATCGCCAGTGTAACTTCAAACGCCGAATTCAACGGGGTCAACCTGTTGGAGACCGGTGCCACCGGTTTCGCGGCCCTGGCCAATGTGAGCGGCACATCCACCCTGACCGTGGCCGCCGAGGTCATGGCTCTGGGATCGACCAACGTTTCCGTCTCGACCACACAGGCGATTGACACACAGTCGACCGCCGCGGCTTCCCTCACCGCCGTGAACGATTCCATCGATGCTGTTTCCGGCGCGCTCGCGCGTCTGGGGACCTCCTCGAAAGCGCTCACGACCCACAATACGTTCGTTGGCAAGCTGACGGACGCGCTGGAAGCGGGGGTGGGAAATCTGGTCGATGCCGACCTGGCGAAGGAAAGTGCCAAGCTCCAGGCGCTGCAGACAAAGCAGCAACTCGGAGTACAGGCCCTGAGCATCGCCAATCAGTCGCCGCAGCTGATTCTGTCGCTGTTTCAGTAAAGTTCAGGTCCAAACAAGCGCCGGAGGGGGAAACCTCTCCGGCGCTTCCGCTTGGGGTCAGAGCAGGTGGTTGAACCAGTTCAGCAGGCCTGTCACGACCGCAACCACCGTCGCCCAGACCAGAACCAGATAGACGCCACAGATCACGGTGCCGATGGCACCGATCAGGACGGCCAGACCGTCGCGCTGGGTAATGGCCAGTCCGAAGACGGCAATGGTCAGGGCCGGAAGCAGGTCGCCCAGCGGGACCGGCAGGGCCAGCATCACGGCCAGGACAAAACAGACGATTCCGGTGATCATATCCGCCACCTCACCGGTTAGCATGGGCAGACGCGGGCGGGTCAGTCGCTCTATGGCGCGAATGGCCCGCAGTACCCGACCGCCGCTGGCCTTGCGATAGGCCTCCCGGCTGACCGAGACACGCAACAGCCAGCGTGGCAGCCATACGGTCTGCCGCTGGATCGCCAGTTCGAGCGACAGCAGCATGATCGGCACGCTGAACACCGCCTTGCCACCTGGAGGCCAGGGGAGCAGCGACATCAGGGCCAGCATCAGTATCAGGGCCCCGAACGCCCGTTCGCCGAACGCCTCGACAACCTCGGCGAGCGTCAGTTTGGGGTTGTCCCCATGGGCCAGACTCTCGATCACCTCGGAAAACGTCCGCTTGGCCTCAGGTGACAGGATCGGAAGGGACGTCATGGTCAAGCGAAGGGTCCTGGCCGGGAGGGCTGGTGCAACAGGTAGGGGGGGCGAGCCTCCGGCGCTACAGGCCGACCCGACGAATCGACGGGAACCGGCGGATCAATCGCGATCCGTGTGCTCCGGCAGTCCCTGGCGCGAGGTTCCGGCCAGATCCTCAAGCGCCTGTTCGCTCATCGTCTCGAACATTTCCAGGGCCGCGCCGCGCAACTCAGAGCGTGGTGTGTCACCGCGTTTGGCTGAGAGGGCGGCACCGGCAGCCTTCTGCTGGGCGGCGGATCGTGCGGGCATCGCGAGGTTCCTTCAGTGAAGGAAACCGGTGAAGCGCTGGCAGGTTCCTCAGCTCCCGAGCAACTCGCGCCCGATCAGGAAGCGGCGGATCTCGTTGGTGCCCGCCCCGATGTCGTACAGCTTGGCGTCGCGGACCAGCCGCTCGACCGGCCATTCCTTGGTGTAACCGGCTCCGCCGAGGGCCTGGACGGCCTCCAGCGACACCTTCACCGCGTTCTCGCTGGCCAGCAGGATGGCGCCGGCAGCATCGTAGCGGGTGGTCTTGCCCTGGTCACAGGCGCGGGCCACCGCATAGACATAGGCCCGGGCCGAATTGAGCGCGACGTACATGTCGGCGACCTTGGCCTGCATCAGCTGGAACGATCCGATCGGCTTGCCGAACTGTTTGCGCTCGCGGACATAGGGCAGGACCACGTCCAGCGCTGCCTGCATGATGCCCAGCGGACCGGCCGAGAGCACGGTGCGCTCATAGTCGAGGCCGCTCATCAGCACGCCGGCACCGCCGCCGACGGGACCCATGACGTTTTCTTCCGGGATCTCGCAATCCTCGAACACGAGCTCGGCCGTGTCCGAGCCGCGCATGCCCATTTTGTCCAGTTTCTTCGAGACCGAAAAACCCTTCATGCCGCGTTCGATCAGGAAGGCGGTGACGCCGCCGTTGCCGTCGCCGGTGCGGGCATAGACCACCAGGGTGTCGGCCGAGGGGGCATTGGTGATCCAGAATTTGGTGCCGTTCAGGACGTAGCGGTCGCCGGTCTTCGCCGCCTGGGTGCGCATCGACATGACGTCGGAGCCGGAACCGGCCTCGGACATGGCCAGCGAGCCGACGTGTTCGCCGGAAATCAGCTTGGGCAGATATTTGCGTTTCTGCTCTTCTGTGCCCCAGCGGCGGATCTGGTTGACGCACAGGTTGGAGTGGGCCCCGTAGCTCAGACCGACCGAAGCCGAGGCGCGCGAGACTTCCTCCATGGCGACGACATGTTCGAGGTAGCCCAGGCCGAGGCCGCCGTACTCTTCCTCGACGGTGATGCCGTGCAGGCCCAACTCGCCCATTTCGGGCCACAGCTGGCGGGGGAAGGTGTTGGTCTCGTCGATTTCAGCGGCCATCGGGGCGAGTCGGTCACCGGCCCAGCGGGCCGTGGTGTCACGAATGGCGTCGGCGGTCTCGCCAAGGCCGAATTCCATCGATTGGGGGGCGTTCGGGATGCTCATGAGGCGGGCGTAGCACCGGCGGGGAGCCGGTGCAAAACCCTAACTGGGCTCGGTTCCATCCTGCTGGGCGCGACCCCAGCGCATATAGAGATTCAGCGACGATACGACGACACAGACACCACCGATCACGGCCAGGGTCCAGGCGACGACGGTCGTCTCGCCCATTGGCGACGGCTCTTGGAGGGCGAGTCGAAAGGCTGCGGCGGAGAAGGCGCTGGCCAGCAGGCCGACCCCACCCATGATCAGAAAGGCACCGGTCTGGCTCTTTTCGAACCGGGCCGGTGTGTCGGGCTCGACCTCATGGCGCAGGACCGACACGGCCGGCTCCTCCACGAACAGTGGTTCCTGGTTCGGGGGCGAATCCTGGCGCTGGGCGTCAGGCCAGGCGGGCCGATCCTCGGCCGGAGCCGGGTCGGTGGATGCGGGCGTCAGCACCAGCGCCGGGGCCGTGGCCGGAACGGCTGCAGCGGTCGCGAATGGCGTTACCAGGGTGTCGCCGGTCGCCGGGCCCGTTTCCATGATTTCCGTCGACGGAGCCGGTGACGGGGCAGCCGCGAGCGCGGCCGGTTCCACGGACGGTTCAGCGACGATTAGCGTTTCCGGAGTCGAGATCTCCGGTTCGACGGCCGCCGCCATCTCGACGTTCATGGCGACCGGTTCCGCTGCGGCGTGATCAACAGCCGGCGCGGCCGGCTCCGCCGCGGCGGTCGGAGTCGCGGGCACGGTTGTCACGCCCGGCAGGGGGCCGACGATCCCCGCCGCATAGGGCAGGTAGCGCTGAAGATGCAGACTGCCCGGGGCCGAGATGGAGACCGGAGCCTCTGTCGCGACCGGGGCCGGCGAGGGCGTGGAGGGAACGGTCGTCGTTTCGGGCTCGGGTGCCACGGGTTCCGCGGTCTCAGCCGGTGCCTCGGTGGCGACCGGGGGGGCTTCGGCCTCGGTGGGCTCGCCCAGCAGGGTGGCGACGGCGGCGGCGCGGGCGGCGACGGCGGCGACGGGGGGGGCAATCGTTTCCGGTTCCGTGGTCGGCGGAGCCAGGGGTGCGATCAACAGATCGGCCAGATGAACCGGTTGGTCCGGATCAGCGTTGAACAGCGCCCGTTCGGCGATCCGGCGACGCGTGGCGGCATCCAGAGGCACCGGGGCCGGCCAGCCGATCAGGGCATCGGCGGCCTGGGTCGGCAGACCGTCGTTCAGGCGCTGCAGTACGTCCGAACCCAGAAAGCGGTCGACGCCAATGGACAGGGCGAAGCTGGCGAGGGCGTCGAACTGGTGCTGGTTGACCGGTCGGCCGATCCCGCGATTGAGGTTCTTCACCACCGGCAGAAGATCGTACTGCAACAGCAGTTCGGCGTCGGCTTCAGCGACCACCAACCCTTCGCGGGCCGAGGCGGTATGGCCGTAGCCGATGACCCAGCGGCCATCCTCGCTGCGAACCGCCCTGGAACGGAAGCCGGCAAAACTCTTGATGAGGACGACGCCCTCACGGGAGACCTTCATGTGTTTCGTGGTCACTTCGGACAACAGACTGACCCAAATCGAGACGAGCGCATTCGCCCAACCGGGGAACCAGCAAGCGGCGGGCCGCGCATCACTGGTTCTAGATCAGGACCAGGGCGGCGAGGCCGAGGAAGACGAAAAAGCCCACAGTATCGGTGATCCAGCTGACGAAAACGGGGGACGAAACGGCGGGGTCGCGGTCGAGCTTGTCGAGTGCCAGCGGGATCAGGGTGCCGGCGAGGGACGCGGCGAACAGGTTCACGATGACCGACAGGCCGATGACCAGCGACAGCAAGGGTTTGCCGAACCAGATGGCGGCGATCCCGGCCAGCAGGACCGCGAGGGTGACGCCATTGGTCAGGCCGACCACGACCTCCCGGCGAACGATGCGCAGGGCATTGGCGGCCGTAAGCTCGCGGGCCGCCAGTGACCGCACGGCGACCGTCAGGGCCTGGGTGCCGGCATTGCCGCCGATCGAGGCGACGATCGGCATCAGCACGGCCAGCGCCACCAGAGTCTCGATCTGACGCTGAAACAGGCCGATCACCGAGGAGGCGACGACGGCGGTGCCCAGGTTGATGATCAGCCAGGGAATGCGCGAGCGCACGATGTCCATCACGCTGCCGTCGCGGCCTTCGTCACTGACACCGGCCAGGCGCAGGATGTCCTCGCGGTTCTCTTCCTGGATGATGTTGACGATGTCATCGACGGTGATCTGGCCGACCAGCCGTCCGGCATCATCGATGACCGGGGCCGAAATCAGGTGATATTTCTCGAAGATATAGGCGACTTCTTCCTGGTCGGTACCGACGGCGATCTCGTTGATCGGCTCCATCAATTCCGACAGCTTCACATTGCGTTTGGCCCGCAGCAGCCAGCTGATCGGCACACCGCCTATCGGACGGTTCGACGGGTCAACGACATAGATGTCGAAAAACAGCTCAGGCAGCTCTTCAGTCTGGCCGCGGACGTGATCGATGGTGTCGCCGACGGTCCAGAACTGGGGCGCGGCCATCACCTCGCGCTGCATCAGGCGGCCGGCGGAATCCTCGGCATAGCCAAGCGAGGATTCGATCGCTGCCCGTTCATTTTCGGGCATGGCGGCCAGGACGCGTTCGCGCTGGTCGTCCTCGAGGTCTTCGACCACGGCCGCGGCGTCATCGGAATCGAGTTCCTGCAGGGCCTCGGCCAGGATCAGGTGCGGGACGCGTTCCAGCACCTCCTCGCGGATGCCGTCGTCCAGTTCGGGGAGAGTCTCGGCCAGCAGCTCCGCCGGCAGCCACAACACCACGACCCCGCGGTGTTCGGACGTCAGGAATCCCATCAGGTCGGCCACGTCGGCCGGATGAAGGTCTTCAAGCAGGGAGCGTAGTCGCTGGCCGTCGCCGTCATCAGCGGCGTCGACGACCTTCTCGACGAATGTGGCCGTCAGGACGTAGTCCTCGTCGAGGGCCGCATGGTCCTCGACGAGGGGGTCACTGCCCTTGATCCGGCTCAAGGTGGCGGAGTCCGTGTTTTTCACGTGTCTGCCTCCCTGATTGGTACAGCCTGATCCAGCCGGTGACTCGTCCTGTCTAGCCAGATGGTGCGGTCGAGAAGACTCGAACTTCCACGGGTTGCCCCACAGCGACCTCAACGCTGCGCGTCTACCAATTCCGCCACGACCGCTCGCATCGGAGCGGGGGCAATAGCGGAGAGATCAGCGAAAGGGAAGAGGACAATCCACCTGACGGCTCACAGCCTGGATTTCCGCGGTATCGCGCGCGTCAGGCTGAAAAGGGGCAGGCATTTGAATGCCAGCCGTAGATCAGGCGGCCCCGGCCATGAAATCATAGACGTCGGCGGTGCGGGTCACGGTGATGGCGATGCGATCCTCACGGATCTCGATCTCGCCCCGGGCGACCGGATGGTTGTTGGCGAGGATCCAGACCTCGTCATGTTCCGAGGCGTCGAGCGGGATCACGGCCCCACGGCCCATGCGCAGCAGCTGGCTCATCGGCAGGACCGACCGGCCCAGAACGACGGAAATCTCGACATCGACAGCTTCGATCTGGCTCACAACGCACTCTGATACTGGGGTCTGCGCGGACGGTTCATCTTGCATGGGGCCCTCAGGACCCACATTGAAGCGTCATGCTTTCCCACACGTTAAATCCTGAGGCTTCCGGCCTGATTCGTTCCGACGGCCTTCCGGTCGGCTGGGCAGTCTCGACGGTGCCGGTCGACTATCTCGCCGCGGTGCAGGCAATGGAGGCCCGGGTGGCGGCGATCGCGGCGGGCGAGGCCTCTGAGCTGATCTGGCTGCTGGAGCATCCGCCGCTCTATACGGCGGGGGTCTCCAGCCGGGAGTCCGACCTGCTGGACGTAAGCCGCTTTCCCGTGCACCGGACCGGGCGGGGTGGGCAGTTCACCTATCATGGTCCCGGACAGCGGGTGGCCTATGTGATGCTGGACCTGAACCAGCGCGGCCGGGACGTTCGGGCATTCGTGCGAAGTCTGGAAGCCTGGCTGATCGGAGCCCTGGCCGGGTTCGGGGTCGAGGCCGGGGTACGCGACGGCCGGGTAGGAGTCTGGGTCGAGCGGCGCGGCGCGGGCTGGAGCCGCGAGGACAAGATCGCCGCCATCGGGGTCAAGGTCCGAAAATGGATCAGCTTTCACGGTGTCAGTTTGAATGTTGAGCCCGATCTGACCCATTTCAGCGGCATCGTGCCGTGCGGGATAGCGGAACACGGGGTTACCAGCCTGGTCGATCTGGGTGTGCTGGCGACGATGGACGAGGCGGATGCGCTGCTGAAGGCGTCGGCCCTGGAAATCTTCGGTGCCCTGGCTCCGGAACGCCCACCGATCTGAGCCGTGTGGGAACAAATTCGGAAAATCCCTTGGCCGGAAGGGTCAGGTTAACCGTCATGGCTGCAGGATGACTCGTCCCTAACCCGAGTCGCCGGAGTAGTTCCCTTGAGTCACAGGATGCCGTCGACCGATTCCGCCACCGACAGACCGGTGGACGACAAGGTCCCGGCTTCGCCGGATGTCGGGGACGGACTGTCGACGGATATGGCGTCTTTTTTCGACGTGTCGCTGGACCTGCTGTGCATTCGCGATCTGTCCGGCCAGTTCGTCAAACTGAACCGGTCCTGGGAGGCTATGCTCGGCTATCCTCTGGACCAGCTGGAAGGTCGCCCGTTGCTGCCGCTGGTTCATCCAGCGGATGTCGAGGCGACGGTGGCTCATATGGAGCGGCTGGACCGGCAGGAGCCGCAGGGCGAGGTCATCGGCTTCGTCAATCGCTATCGCCACGCTGACGGCAGCTATCGTCAGCTGGAGTGGCGAGCGCGTCGCGCCGGCGAACGGGTCTTCGCTGTGGCGCGCGACGTGACCGAACGCCAGGTCATCGAGCGGGAGATGGCCACCGCGCGCGAAGCGGCCGAGGCGGCCAACCTCGCAAAAAGCGAATTCCTGGCCAATATGAGCCATGAAATCCGCACGCCGTTGAACGGGATCATCGGCATTGCCGCGGCCCTGGAGCGCACGGGTCTGACAGAGGGTCAGCGCGAGATGGTCGGGCTGATCGAACAGTCCGGCGTGACGCTGGAGCGGCTGGTGTCGGACATTCTGGATGTCTCCAAGGTCGAGGCCGGTCAGCTGGATATCGAGATCCACGAGATGGATCTGGGGACCGAGGTCGACGTGGTCGTTGATCTGATGCGGAGTCGTGCCGAGGCCAAGGGGCTGGATTTCGTCGTCGAGCGCGGCACCACGGCGCGCGGAGACTTCCTCGGTGACAGCACCCGGATCAAACAGGTGTTGGGCAATCTGTTGTCGAACGCCGTGAAATTCACCGAGACGGGGCGGGTCCGGGTCGGCATGGACATTCAGGATGATCATCCTTGGGACGGTACCGCGCTGTTGACGCTTGAGGTCGAGGATAGCGGCGTCGGCTTCGGACCCGAATTCGCGGACAGCCTGTTCAAGCGCTTCAGCCAGGCCGACGGCACCATCACCCGGCGCTTCGGGGGTACGGGCCTGGGCCTGTCGATCTGTCAGTCACTGGTCGAGCTGATGGGCGGCGACATTGAGGCTCGCTCGGAGTCTGGCCAGGGCAGCCTGTTCCGCGTGACCCTGCCGATGTCGCGCATCCGTTCGCTGGAAGAGTACGACGCACGTCAGGGGTTGGCCGGAAACCTCCCGCAGTCCCCCGAAGCCATGCCGGTCACCGCCGAGGGACCTCGGGTCCTGCTGGCCGAGGACCATCCCGTCAATCAGCGGGTGGTGCAACTGATCCTGGCCGGACGGGTCGCCACTCTGGTCACGGTCGAGAACGGTGCCGAGGCGGTCGCGGCCTTCGAACGCGAGGATTTCGACGTGGTGTTGATGGACATGCAGATGCCGGTGATGGACGGGCTGGCGGCGACGCGGGCCATCCGGGCGCTGGAACAGGGCCGGCCGGCCGCGCCGCGGGCGGCGCTGATCATGCTGAGCGCCAATGCCATGGTTCGGCACCGCCAGGACTCGCTGGCGGCCGGTGCCGACCTGCACCTGCCCAAGCCGATCACCGCCCTGTCGCTGCTGGAAGGCATCGACGCGGCCCTGACTGCCGCGGCCGAGCCGGCGCGCGAGGTCGGCTAGCCCCGGCTTGTTCCGCGTGCTCCCGGTCTATTTGCGACCGTCTTCGTCATCCTCTCCGCCGAAGGGCCAGGTCAGCAGATCGGCCAGGCTCAGAGGGGAGGGGGTTGCGGCGACCCAGACGTCCGGATCGGCGGCGCTCTCCACCGCATCGTCGAAGGTGGCGCGCATGGTCGCGGTGTCAAAGCTCAGGCCGTTGCCGATGGTCGAACGGGCTGGCACCGAAGCGACGTCCAGCGGCAAACCGGCTCCGGCGCAGAAGGCGGCCGCCGCGCTGATGGCCTGTCGGTAGGAAAAGCGCAGCATGGTGTCGAAGCTACGGATGGCGACGGCTGCGGCCTTGTCCGGCGTCGACTGGGGCGCGGGGGCCAGCACCATGTTGACGATAATATAGACGCGACCGCCACGCAGCCGCCGCCCGACCTGTTTCCAGCGCAGCAGGGCGTCGGGCAGGACAAACAGCGGCGTGGCGACGCCACCGTCGACATGCATCTCGTGATAGATTTCGCCGTCGCTCTCGCACGCGATCAGCCGGGGCGGAAACAGACCCGGCAGACTGGACGACGCGGCCAGGACGGTGCGGAACAGGGCCAGGGCAGCCTCACCCTTGCCCTCGACCTGCCCCTGACTGGCGATCGCACCCATGTCCCAGATGCTGGCCTGCTGGCGATCGAGGTCAGTGGTGCCGACGAACAGCCGCCGTCCGGCGGCATGGGCCTCGGCGACCGCCTTCAGCAGGTCCGCGTCGATGAAGGGTTCGATCAGTCCGTCGAGCGCCGCGACCGGATACAGGCCCGCGCGCCGCCCGGGCAGGAGTCCGAACAGGCTCAGTCGACGCTGTGCCAGACCGCCGGTGAAGGCGTCGGCCAGACGGTCGTCCCAGTCCGGACCCAGGAAGGCGAAGGGGGCGATCAGCGCCCCGGTGCTGATCCCGGTGACCACGGCAAAGGCCGGCCGTCGTCCAACCCTGGTCAGGCCGACCAGCAGCCCGGCCCCGAAGGCCCCGCCGGCGGCACCGCCGGACACGGCCAGGATGTTGATCGGATCGCGCGCCCACGGCCTGCGGGGCGGGGCGATACGGTCGGCGGCCCGGGTCAGGGCCTCATGCGCCTGGGAGGTGCTCAGTCGTACCCCTGTGAAGCCGACCGGCTCGCCGCGCACCGCGGGCGGCGGCGAGGCGAGCGAGCGGGGGCGGGTCGGCGGGTGCGAAGGCATGGCGGAGTCATGCCCCGGTGGAGGCCGGACGGGAAGGGGAAGGTTCGAACGCCCGGCGGTCAGATCAGCGCAGCGGGGCGGGTTCGTCCGTGATCACCGGCTCGCCGGGAAGATCCATGAGCGGCGTGCGATAGTTCTGATGGCGACTGTGTGGTGCGTGACCGAAGCGGTTGCGACCGGGCGTTCCCGGCAGGAAACCGAGCACGATCAGGAAGATGAGGCCGACCGCCCATAACGCCATCGCCAGCGCGTTCATAACACCCACTGGCGCTCCCCCAACAGAGATCGTTGGCGTTAGCGCGGCGAGCGACCAGATCTCCAGACCGAACCCGGCGATGATGTAGGCCCCGTACCACCAGCCCGACAGGTTCCTGTCATGCGAGCGTCGAACGGCGACGGCGGTGATCGGCCAGAGGAAGGCCAGGCGCATGACGAGGCCCACAATGGCGGCAACAGGAACCGTCTGGCCGGGGACGGTGGCCGAGACCAGTAGCGGCAGGACCGAGAAGACAAGCATGACGCTGATCAGCGATTGCACGAACCACAGGCCGATACTGACCAGCCAGAAGTCCATCCGCCTGGCCCGTCC
This sequence comes from uncultured Brevundimonas sp., assembly GCF_963977465.1. Lineage (GTDB taxonomy): Bacteria > Pseudomonadota > Alphaproteobacteria > Caulobacterales > Caulobacteraceae > Brevundimonas. The sequence goes on from NZ_CAXBOQ010000002.1 coordinate 274,691, forward strand.
GGAAAAGCTGAGAATATCCATGACCCCTCACAATCCAGACGTGAGCGTGACACGGACTTCCCGCGGCGGCAATGTCGGGAGCAGGCTAAAGCCGCTGGCTGTTCGGGCAGGGCGTGCTGGCCGGTCCCGGGACCCCCGCCGGGGGTCCCGTATCTGATCAGCTCAGGTTCGGATCAGGTCGCCGGAGCGGGCTTGATCAGCAGGGCGTCGATCGGCTGGACCACGCCATTCTTTACCAGTTCCTCGCTGCCGGTCAGATGAGCGCGGGCTCCGTCAGGGGCGGTCACGACAATGGCGTCGCCATCGCGCGTGAAGCTCAGCAGGGTGTCGGCCATGGTGCGCATCTGGATGGTGCCGGTGCCACCGCCGTCGATGGCCGCGCCGATGTCCGCCCGGGTCAGGGCACCGGGCACGATATGGGCCCGCAGCAGGGCCGCAGCGGGAGCGCGCATGGCCTCGGTGGTGAAATCAGCGTCGCTGCCGGCGGTGGTGAAGGCGGCGTCGGCCGGGGCGAACACCGTATAGGGCCCCGTGCCTTCAAGCACCTCGATCAGGCCCGCATTGGTCAGCACCTGTTCGAGGGTGCCGAACGACCGGTCGCCCTTGAGCGTGGCGGCCAGGGTCGCGGAAGAGGGTTCGGCCGCGCCGTCCGACTTGCCATCGTCGCCCCCGCAGGCGGCCAGGCTCAGAACCGCGAGGGGGGCCAGGGCCCAGCTCAGATATCGTTTCATTGTCGATGTCTCCGGTCGCGGGATCAGGTGAGAAGCTGGATGGCGGCCTGGACCAGGCGGGTCTTGGGGTCGACCTGATAGACGTAGCCGTCATTGTATCGGTACTGGCTGGCGGCTGAATCGACGTACTGCCCCCGGTAGGCATTGGGAACATTGTAGATGTCATAGCCGGCCGGCATCGGCTGGCCGACCGTCGGGCTCTGACCGGTCAGAAGGGCGACGACCTGGCTAATGGCCTGGGTCCTGGAATCCAGGCCGTAGACGGTGCCGTCCGCATAGCGGTAGTCGTTGCGGTCGTTCAGCCCGTAGTAGTTGGCCAGATAGGTGGGTACCGGCTGGTAGTCATACTGTGCCGGCCACGGGCTGCCGCGTGACAGGGCCCCGCCCAGCACAGGGATATAGCCCAGCAGCGAGCCCTGACGGTTGCTACGATACAGATAGCCGTCCTCATAGCGGTAGGTGAATTCGTCGTTGCGGGCGTTCCACAGCGAATCGAACCGGGTTTGGGTTGCCATTCGACGCGCCTGACCCGGCGGCAGGCAGCCATTGTCCTTACGGGCCAGTCCCGGCGGGCAGCCGTTGATCAGGCCGCGATTGCTATCCCGGCGTAGCAGGACAACAGGCCGACCATCCTCATTGGCGATGACGACCCGGCGGTCGTCACGGCGCTCTGTGTTACGTTCGCGTCGGTCATTGTCGCGATCATCCTTGCGATCCTCGCGGTCCTCGCGGCGCGCCTCGACACGGACGTTTCGGCCGTCTTCACGGCGCTCGGCCCGACGCTCGCCTCGGTCATCGCCGCGATCGCTGCGGTCCTGTTGACCGCGCTCGGAGCCCCGGTCGCCCTTGTCGCGATTACCGTTGCCGTTGCCGTTGTTCTGGGCGGCAGCAACCTGGGGCAGGCCCAGGGTCAGGACGAGGGCAGTTGTAAGAGGAAGAAGCCTGTTCATCGGAAGCTCACTGGTAGACTATCGACGATACAATCGATCAGAGGCCCAACGACTTCGTGGCGCTACCGGTTCCGTAACCGCAGGCTCAGACAGTCACTCCTGGTCCAGCCACACACCGTCCGTCTCGCACGCGCCGTCCCGTAGCCGGCCGTGCCTGATCGCTTGTCATTTGCCGCTCCAGGTGTCGGTGTCGCGGATCAGGGGTTAGGCTGTCCGGGGCCGCGGACAGGAGCACGATCCATGGACGATCTTCCCGCTGCGACAGTGGAAGCGCTGAAGCAGGGCCTGCTGCGCCGGCTGGCCGAGCTTGAGGCGGCGGAAGTCCTGTCCGACGACGACCGCAAGCCGGTCGAACTGGATCAGCAGAGCGTCGGCCGGCTGTCGCGCGTCGACGCCATGCAACGTCAGGCGATGAGCTTTGCCGCCCAGGCCCGACGACAGCACGAGGCGCGGATGATCACGGCCGCCCTTGAACGGATCGCGACAGACGACTTCGGCTATTGCGGGGGCTGCGGCGAGCCGATCCCCCTGCCGAGGCTGAGCCTGGACGCCACGGTCACCAGCTGTATCGAGTGCGCGCGCTGAGGGTCGCTATTCGAACTCGACCAGCACATCATCCGCCGCGACCGGGTCGCCGGCCTTGGCACTGACGGTTTTGACCACGCCGTCGTGTTCGGCCTTGAGGATGTTCTGCATCTTCATGGCCTCGATGATGGCCACGGTCTCGCCGGCCTTGACCTCCTGGCCGGGGACGACGGCGATGGAGACGACCAGACCGGGCATCGGCGACAGCACCAGTTTGGATGTGTCGGCGGCGAGCTTTTCCGGCAGGCGAGCATACAGGTCGGCGATGCGTGGAGTCATGACCCGGACGCGGGCCCGGGTGGCGCGGGTGCGGATGTCCCAGCCGTCGGCGACGCGCTTGATCTCGGCGGTAAAGGGGGCGTCGTCCAGCACGGCGCGGAACTGGGCCAGACCCGGTCGCCAGTCGATTTCACTGAGACGCAGCAGGCGATCGCCGTTCTCGACATCAAGAACCAGGGCCTCGTCATCGTCATAGCCGAGGCTTACGGGGACGGGTTCGCGGTCCAGCTGGACGATCCAGTCGGTCCGGTCGGACGGGTCGCCGGACTGGTCAGAGACGATCTCGTGCAGGGCCATGCCGGTGGCGACCAGGATGTCGCGCTGCAGCGGTCCGGCCGGGACGCCGTGGAAGCCGTCGGGGAATTCGTCGTTGATATAGGCCGTCGACAGTTCGCCTGAGCGGAACCGGTCCTGGTCCATCACCGCGGCGAGGAAGGGGACATTGTGGCCAACGCCGGCCAGATGGGTGTCCTCTAGCGCGCGCGACATGCCGGCCACGGCCCCGGCCCGGGTCGGGGCCCAGGCACATAGCTTGGCGATCATCGGATCGTAGAACATCGAGATTTCGTCGCCTTCGCGGACGCCGGAATCGTTGCGCACCACATAGGGCCCCTCGGGCCCCTCCTGCGGGCCTTCCTCGGGCTGCTCGTAGCGGATCAGCCGGCCGATCGACGGCAGGAAGCCGCGATAGGGGTCCTCGGCATAGATGCGGCTCTCGATGGCCCAACCGTTGATTTTCAGGTCGTCCTGATCGAACGCCAGCTTCTCGCCGGCGGCCGAGCGGATCATCTGCTCGACCAGATCGACGCCGGTGATCAGTTCTGTGACCGGATGCTCGACCTGAAGCCGGGTGTTCATCTCGAGGAAGAAGAAGGATTTATCCTGACCGGCGACGAATTCGACGGTGCCGGCGCTGTCATAGTTGACGGCCCGGGCCAGCGCGATGGCCTGTTCGCCCATGGCGCGGCGGGTCTTTTTGTCGAGCAGGGGGGAGGGGGCCTCCTCGATGACCTTCTGGTTGCGGCGCTGGATCGAACATTCGCGCTCGAACAGGTGGACCAGGCCGCCGTGCTTGTCGCCCAGCACCTGAATCTCGATGTGGCGCGGATTGACGATGAATTTCTCGATGAAGACGCGGTCGTCGCCAAAGGCGTTCAGGGCCTCGGCCTTCACCGCGGCGAAACCCTCGGCCATGTCGTCATCGGAATGGGCGACGCGGATACCCTTGCCACCACCGCCGGCCGACGCCTTGATCATCACCGGATAGCCGATCTCGTTGGCGATCTGAACGGCATGGTCCGTGGTGTCGATCAGCCCCATGTGACCCGGCACGGTCGAGACCCCGGCCTCGGCCGCGAATTTCTTTGAGGTGATCTTGTCGCCCATCGCCTCGATGGCGTGGGGATTGGGGCCGATGAAGGTGATGTTTTCGGCTTCAAGGCGGCGGGCGAAGCCGGCATTTTCCGACAGGAAGCCGAATCCGGGGTGAACCGCTTCAGCCCCCGACTGGCGCACCGCGTCGACGATCTTGTCTTCCAGAAGATAGGACTGGGCCGCCGGTGCGGGGCCGATCAGGATGGCTTCGTCGGCCATTTCGACCGCCAGGGAGCCCGCGTCTGCCTCGGAATAGACCTGCACGGTGCGTATGCTCATGCGTTTAGCGGTCTTGATAATGCGGACGGCGATCTCGCCACGATTGGCGATCAATATCTTTGAAAACATGCGTAAGCCCGAAGCGCGTTCTGAACTGAACGTGATCTGTGCGTGAAGCGACCGCCCCGATTAGGCCGCGTTCGCTTGGGAGTAAACAAGGGCGGGATGTTCGTTTCGTCCGGGTTCGGGCTTGGCAAGCCTGCCCCGGATCGGCTTTAACTCGCTTACCTTCCTGTGACGGTTCCTGGAGTTCTTATTGATGCAACGCCTACTCACCGCCTCGGCCGCTGGTCTTGCGCTCGTCCTTAGCGCCGGTGCCGCCGTGGCCCAGGATTTCCGCGCTCTGGCTCGCCAGGACCTGACCGCCGCCCATGATGCCCTGCGCGACAACCACCCCGCAGCCGTGTTGCCGGGGGCTGCCAGCCAGTCCTTCCGTGACTGGCTTGACGCCGGTCTCGCCGATTCCGTGGCCAAGGCCGCACAGGTCAACAGCGGCGACGCCCACGCCTATCTGATGCGCTACTACGGGGCAGGCTTCCGCGATTCCAACATTGATATCACCCCGACCTTTGAGGGGCTGGGTCCCTATTTCGTGACCGGCTGGCCCGGATTCACGACGGGCTGGCGTAACGGTGCCTATGAGGTGACCTATGTGAAGCCGGGCGTGCGCGGCTTGCCGCCGGTCGGGGCTGTGCTGGTCGAATGTCAGGGCAAGACCGCCGAGGAAATGGCCATGGCGCGTCTGGACCGTTGGGAAGGCGACCTGACCACTGAAGCCGGACGTGTTCGCAGCGCCCCCTATCTCCTGTGGAATCGCAACAACCAGTGGACCGGCGGCGTTCCGGGATCCTGCAAGTTCAAGAACGGCCGTCGTTCGCGCGACTATGATCTGCGTCCGCAGACGATCGAACCGGGCACCATCGAAGAGGCCTATCGCGCAACGGTCTATATGCCCGGCGCGACGCCGCTGGCGGTCGAACAGGTCAATGGACGGCCGTGGGTCCATGTTCATTCGTTCGCCGATAGCGCCGGCTGGGACGCCTTCAACGCCCAGATCGAGGGTGACATCGCCTCGCTGCACGGACCGCAGGGTTTCGTGCTGGATCTGCGTGGGGCCTCGGGCCAGTCGTACCGCTCGACCACCCGCGGCTATGGCCTGGCCAACCGCATCTGGACCCCCGAGTTCACGGTCAGCCGTCAGCCGGCGGCTGGCGAGATCACCTATCGCGCTACCGCCGGCAACCGTCAGTGGTTCGTCGAGACGCTGGCCCGGATGGAAGCCGATCCGCGCTTCGTCCAGGAAAGCGGTCCCGTGATCGAGGAGACCCGGGCCATCATCGCGGCCTTCGACGCCGCACTTGCAGCCAACCAGCCCCTGTTCACCCTGGCCGGTCGTCCGGCGGTGCAGGACACAGGCGCGCCGAACCCGGTTCAGGGCCAGGTCGTGGTTCTGGTCGACAGTGGTTGCTCGGGCGGTTGCCTGGACACGCTGGACCTGCTCACGCGCCTGCCGAATGTACGGCTGGTCGGGGCCACCACGGCCACCGATTCGATCTTCATCGAACGCACCGATGTGCGACTGCCGTCGAACTATTCGGACCTGAGCTATGGCCACAAGGCCTGGACCTCGCGCCAGCGCCCCAGCCATCAGCCCTTCACCCCGGCCGAGGGCCTGACCTTCACCGGCAATCCGGCGGATGAGGTTGCGGTTCGGACCTGGGTCGGAACGCTTTTCTAGGGCGCTATCGCGCTTTCCCGAGGCGCTACCGCGCTGCGCGCTGCTTGAGCGCGGTCTTCGGGGCGCTACCGCGCTTCGCGCTACTTGAGCGCAGGTGTTTACGAAAGTCGGGCCGGACGGGGTGGAAGCCCTGTCCGGCCCTTCCCATGTGTGGGGCATGACCCAGACCCCGTCCCCTGCCGATTCACCCCGTTCTGCTTCCGGATTTGACCTGACGCCGCCCGACGTGGCCGAGCGCGCCCGACTGGAAGCCGATCTGTCGCCTGAAGAAAAGCGGGTGCTGCTGGCCCACGGCACGGAAGCTCCGTTCTGCGGCACCCTGCTGGGCGAGACGCGGGCCGGGGTGTTCTGTTGCCGCGAATGCGGCCTGCCGCTGTTCCGCACCGGTACAAAATTCGAGAGCGGCACGGGCTGGCCCAGTTTTACCGAGCCGGTCGATCCCGACCATGTTCACGCCGTCCACGACACCGCCTACGGCATGGTACGCACCGAGACTCGCTGTGCTCGCTGTGACAGCCACCAGGGACATGTATTTCCGGACGGCCCGCCGCCGACCGGCGATCGCTATTGCATCAACTCGGTGGCCCTCACCTTTGTGGCCGCGGGTGAGCCGCTGCCGGACCCTCTGGGACGCGGCGACGGTATCGCCTGACCTTGGCCGCAATCAGGGCTAGGATGGTGTTTGCACTCGGGAGTATAGCCTATGTTGACGGTCAGCCTATTCGCCGTCGTTGCCCTGTTTGCAGGCGATGACCCGGACGGCGTCGTTGCGACCGCTCCGGCCACGACGGTCCAGCTGGACGCCACCGAAATGCCCGAGGCGGCATCTCCGGCGGCCGCGGCCCAGGCGGCCGCTCCCCACGGGCTGACCACCGACCAGCAGATCGCCCGCTGGATCGATGATCGCTCACCCGAGACCCTGCCGTTTGCGCAAGGACCCGGGTCCGGACCGGTCGACGACCGCCAGATGCACAGCCAGTTCAGCGTCGGCGTCGGTACCGGGGACTATCGCGACTATGGTGTCGCCGTCTCCGTACCCGTGGGCGAGACGGGGCGGCTGAGCCTGAGTTACCGCCAGGTCGAGAACGGCTATCCGATCTACGGCTACGGTCCCGGCTATGGAGCCCGTTATGGCTATGGGACGGGTTATGGCTACGGCGATCCGTATTTCAGCGATTTGCCCTATGCCGTTCCGGACAAACGTCGCGATGACGTGGACGAGACCGAGACCCGGAAACGGCATTCGACGATTCCGCCGTGGCGACAGCTCGATTTTTCGGCCCGATCAGGGCGCGACTGACGAAGACGACAGCACGAAAAAGGGCCGCGCCCGTAAGGCACGGCCCTTCTGATCTGGATCGATGACCCGGCTGTTCAGCCGGGATTTTCGATCAGCCGGCGGTGTAGCGGTATTCGCTGATCTGGCACACGTTGATGCGATAGCGTTCCAGCTCGTCGTCGTCGGCGAAACGGGCCTTGAAGTCATAGATGCAGGCACCCGAGCCGTCGTCGATGTTGACCTTCACCGAGGCTCCGTTGCGCAGCACGTCCTGGCCGAGGATGTCTTCCTGCCAGTCGTTCTCGCCCGAGTTGGAGGCGTAGAAATGGGTCATGGTCACGCCCGTGGCGTTGATGATCAGGACGCGACGGTCGTTGCCGTCGTTGGACTGAAAGGCCATGGAGCCGAGGGCGACGGCCGAGACCGCAGCAGCCAGGAAGGCGCGGCGCGCGAGAACTTTGAACATCTTGTTATCCTTAGAGAACGCGCGCCCTGCGCAGACGGTGAAGCTTACCATCGTCGTTCGGCGCGTGTCGATACAATAAGGCGCTGAAAAGGCGAACGCTTCGTATTGTCGGTGCGACAGGGGCTCCTTTGTCGGGGCCAGAACGCCGAACGGGGCCTGACACGAATGCCAGGCCCCGTCGGGATCTCGGATGGTGCCGCCGGGGGGAATCGAACCCACGACCTCAGCCTTACCAAGGATGCGCTCTACCACTGAGCTACGGCGGCGAAATCTGAGGAAGCGGCCGTATAGCCAAACCACTCCCGGGGGGGAAGCCTTCTTTTCCAAGGCTTGAACAAAAGTTTTGCCGGGTCTCTGATAGTCACCATGTCGAAACCGCCTGTCACCCCCGCTGAAACCCCCGCACAGCCGCCTTCCGCAGCCACGACGGCGCGGAATGCACGACTGGCGGCGGCGCTGCGGGATAATCTGCGTCGGCGCAAGGCGGCCGCGCCGCCCCGGCCCGTCAAGGAACGGAACTGAAAGTCATCGCCACTGTTGCGCGAGGACTTTCGCTCTGACCGGCCTCCGGGCTAGATAGCCGCCCCCCGGCGCCCCCGCGGCGGGCGCTTCAAGGATCCAATGGACAGTATCGCCATCCAGGGCGGCAATCAGCTGAACGGGACCATCCCCATCAGCGGTGCCAAGAATTCAGCCATCAAGCTGATGGCCGCGTCGATCCTGACCGACCAGCCCCTGCTGCTGACCAACATGCCGCGTCTGGCGGACACCAAATTCCTGGGACAGTTGCTGCGCCAGTTCGGCGTCGAGGTCACCGAACGTGACGGGGTCGACGGACAGGAGACGCTGTTCCACGCGCGCGAGATCACCTCGACCTTCGCTCCCTATGACCTCGTTCGCCAGATGCGGGCCTCGTTCAACGTGTTGGGCCCGCTGCTGGCGCGCACTGGCCAGGCCAAGGTCTCGCTGCCAGGCGGCTGTACCATCGGCGCGCGGCCGGTTGATCTGCACCTTCAGGCGCTAACTGCTCTGGGCGCGGAGATCGAACTGGACGAGGGCTATGTCACCGCCACCGCCCCCAACGGCTTGACCGGGGCCGAGATCGAGTTTCCGTTCGTGTCGGTCGGAGCCACCGAACACGCGTTGCTGGCCGCCGTACTGGCCAGGGGCACGACCGTGCTGCGACGCGCGGCCATGGAGCCGGAGATCGGCGACCTGGCCCGCTGCCTGGTGGCCATGGGCGCGAAGATCGAGGGTATCGACACCGACGTGCTGACCATTACTGGTGTGACGACGCTGGGCGGCACCACATGGTCGGTGATTCCGGACCGGATCGAGATGGGCAGCTATGCCGTCGCTGCGGCGATGGCCGGCGGCGAGGTGCGGCTGACGCGCTCGCGGCCGGGTCTGATCGAGGCCCTGATTGCGCGCATGATCGAGGCCGGGGTCGAGGTGATCCCGACCGAAGACGGGGTCATCGTCCGGCGCGACCCGGCCGTGCGGCTGAAGGCGGTCAATGTTACGACCGAGGTCTATCCGGGCTTCGCCACCGATCTGCAGGCGCAGTTCATGGCGCTGATGACCCTCGCCGAGGGCGAGAGCATCATCCACGAGAACATTTTCGAGAACCGGTTCATGCACGCGCCGGAGTTGATGCGACTGGGTGCCGAGATTTCGGTCCACGCCGGCGAAGCCCAGGTGACCGGTGTCGAGGTCCTGCACGGGGCTCCGGTGATGGCCACCGACCTGCGGGCCTCGGTCTGTCTGGTCATTGCCGGACTGGCAGCGCAGGGAGAGACCACGGTCGGCCGGGTCTATCACCTGGACCGCGGCTTCGAACGGCTGGAAGAGAAGTTGAGCGCCTGCGGGGCCGATATCCGCCGGCTCGGAGGAGATGGCCATGAACACTGACACTGTTCCCCCTGTACCCGCGACGCCACCCCCGCCACTGCGGTTGCTGGCCGAGGATGCGATCGATCTGCAGATTATGTCGGCGGCGCTGCAAGACGCCATCCTGCGCCCGGCTGACGTGACCTGGGAGCCGGCTGCGCGCACGGTGACCATCACTCTGAGCCGGTTCTGCTGGGAATGCGGGGGCACGCGGGTCATGGCAGCGATGCAGTTCGGCGATGTGGTGGCGGTCAAAAGCCGGCGTCTGCCGCGTGGTCCCGAGACGGCGCTGGAGCTTCTGGCCATCGATTTCGAACCGGGCGAAGCCCCGGGCGGGCGGGTCATCCTGATGTTCGCCGGTGGCGGCGACCTGCGTATTGACGTGGAATGTCTGGACGCCGTGGTGGCTGACCTGTCCGAACGCTGGCCAGCCCGGATCTCGCCAGTGCATGGCGATGACGGTGATGACGTCGGGTCCGGGGCGGTCGGGGCGTGAGCGACCAGTGCAGACTGGCGTCGGTTGAACTGGACGCGGCAACCCTGCCGGCCGCCAATGCCGAAATCGAGCATGAACGCCGTGTCGCCATTTTTGACCTGCTGGAGACCAACAGTTTCGAGCCGGCCGGCGGGCAGGGCGGCCCATATGCCTTGACCCTGTCGCTGCAGGACAGCCGGCTGGTGTTCGACATCACCGGTCCGGACTTCGCCCGGGCCCATGTGTTGTCACTGACGCCGATGAAGAAGGTGCTGAAGGACTATCTGTTGATCTGCGACAGCTATTTCGAGGCCCTGCGCGGCTCGTCGCCCAGCCAGATCGAATCGGTCGACATGGGCCGTCGTGGCCTGCACAACGAGGGGGCCGAGCTGCTGAAAGCGCGGCTGGACGGCAAGATCACCATCGACCATGAGACATCGCGGCGACTGTTCACCCTGGTGACGGCATTATACCGGCGCGGCTGAACTCGACTAACCCGACATTTTGGTGCATGAGGCGCCCTCTTTTTGGCTCACACTCCGCCCGGTGTGGGTCGCGAACCGTATTTTCAGGGCGCGAGAGGCCGCATGGCTAAGGAAGAACTGCTCGAGTTTCCCGGTGTCGTCAGCGAACTGCTGCCGAACGCCACCTTTCGTGTGACGCTCGAGAATGACCACGAGATCATCGCCCACACTGCCGGCAAGATGCGCAAGAACCGCATCCGCGTGCTGGCCGGTGACAAGGTGTTGGTCGAGATGACGCCCTATGACCTGACCAAGGGCCGCATCACCTATCGCTTCAAATAGGGGCCGGGCGAATGCCCGCCGCCGGGGTGCGCCCTGACCTGGTTCTGGCTTCGGCCAGTCCGCGCCGCATCGAACTGCTGGCGCAGGTCGGGATCGTCCCCGATCGTATCGATCCTGCCGACATCGATGAAACCCCGCTGAAAGACGAGACGCCGTCGCGTCTGGCCGTACGGCTGGCGCGGACCAAGGCGACTGTCGTGGCTGCCCGGTCGCCGGAAGCTTTGGTCGTGGCGGCCGATACGGTGGTGGCCCTGGGTCGTCGCCTGCTGGAGAAGGCCGCCGACGAGGCCGAGGCCGCCCATTTTCTGCGTCAGCTGTCCGGCCGTAACCACCGGGTCTTCACCGCTGTGGCCGTGGCCGCCGGTGATCGGATCATCAGCCGGGTGGTCGACACCCGGGTCAGCGTCAAATGCCTGTCTGAGCCCGAGATCGCCGCCTATGTCGCCACCGGCGACTGGCGCGGCAAGGCCGGGGGCTATGGCATCCAGGGTCCGGCCGGGGCCTTCATCCTGCGTATTGTCGGTAGTCATCCGGCCGTGATGGGCCTGCCCCTGCCGGAGACTGTCAATCTGTTGGCCGGCATGGGCTGGCGGCGGTCGTGAGCGCGGCGGTCGAGGTCTTCCTCGACGCCATGCCCGGCGAAACCCGGGGCATGGTCTTCCGCGACGGCCTGCCCGAACATCTTCTGATCCAGCGCGAAAGTGACGTGCCGCAGCATCGGCTGGGCGCGCGGTCCGTCGGGCGCGTCACCGAGGTGAACGCCGGGCTGCGCGGGGCCTTCGTCGATCTGGGCGCGGGCGAGCCGGTGGGCTTTCTGCCGCTGGGGCGCGAGGCCACGGTCCGCAATGGAGACCGGATCGAGGTCGAGGTCACCGCCGAACCGCGCGACGGCAAGGGGCCGGGGCTGCGCCAAATCGGATCGGGGGAGGGGACGCCCCGGTTGCTGGAGGCGGGCCCCGATGTGGCCACGCAACTGGCTTCTCTTGCGCCCGATGCGAATGTCGAGACCGGCCTGGCAGCGATCGCGGCCGGGCATGAGGCGGTGGAGGCCGCCTTGGGCCAGACGACCGTGATTCCGGGCGTCGGACTGGATCTGGCGGTGCAACGCACCCGGGCCCTCATTGCCGTCGACATTGATTTCGCGCCGGTTGCCGGGCGCGACGCGCGCAAGGGCCGCGAGCGGGCCAATCGCGAGGGCCTGGTGCAGGCGGCGCGGCTGATCCGGCTGAAGCGCTGGGGCGGACTGGTAGCCATCGACCTGGTCGGGACCGGCCAGGACGGGGAGATGATTCAGCGCACAGCCAAGACGGTCTTCGGCGGTGATCCGGCGGTGGTGATCGGCCCGGTCAATCGATTCGGCGTCCTGTCGCTGTCGCTGCCGTGGCGACTGCGGCCGATCGAGTCTGTGCTGGGCCGGACGGTCGAGGACCGGGCGCTGGATACGGTACGGGCCTTGCGTCATCGCCTGCTGGACGATACCGCGACACCGCGGTTCACCGCCGTCTGCGCTCCGGACGAAGCCGCCATCGCCGCCCCGCTGGTGGCCCGGCTGGGCCCGCGGGCCGCGCTGCGGATTGCGCCAGGTCCGGCCTCAGGAGCCGCACGTATTGAAGAGGACTGACCATGGCCGACTGCCCGATCTGCCGCCAACGCCCGGCGGTGCCCGAATACAAGCCGTTCTGTTCCAAGCGCTGCGCCGACCTGGATCTGCAGCGTTGGTTCAGCGGCGGCTACGCCATTCCGGTCGGTCCCGATGGGTCTGCGGAGGATGAGGTCGAACCCGAGTGACCGGGGCAGGGTGAAGGACTTCGGATTCGGCGTCCGGTTCGTCTCAAAGTCCTATGGACAGCCCCGGCGGCCTCGCCTATAGACGCCGCTCCCGCGAGCCGGTGCGCGCGCCTGGGTAGCTCAGTTGGTAGAGCAGCGGATTGAAAATCCGCGTGTCGGTGGTTCGAATCCGCCCCCAGGCACCATTCCCCCGATCCCGAACAATTCCCCTCCAACCGGGGACCCGCCGGGGGCGGCGAACAGACCCGGACCGCCACGGACGCCGTCCCGGATACGGGGATATCTTAATCATTGATCGTGCAGCGTGCAGACCGTCGTGTCATTCGCTTGCGGGTTTCCAATCTTGTCTTTTCTCCGACTCTGCGTCCTGTGCCTGGGACTGCTTCTGTTTCCCAACGGCGCGAACGCGGCGGCGGCAGACGGGCGTGCCAAGGCCGCCAGTCAGACGCTGGCCCTCGCCGGCGTGGTTGAAGCGCGTGCCTCCCAGACCGATTTCGCGGCGCTGGAACGGTTCGGTGACGCGGCGCTGTTGAGGAACGACCGTGAAGGACTGAACCGACTCTACCATGTCGCCTGGATGTTTCAGTCCCAGGCGGACTATGAAAAAGCTCAGCTATGGAATGCTCGGCTTGCTGCGGCGGCGACCCGTCAACACGATGCCCGCTATGAGGTGGTCGCCCGCCTGAATACGCTCGCGTCCCGGTTCACCCAGGGCGATCTGACGGCCGTACCGGAAATCGCCCGGATCCATTCGACCGAGCTGGACTGGTTCACCCGGGCTCATGCCGCCCGCCTGCAGGCGCTCGTACTGATTGAGGAAAGCCAGACCGGACAGGCCCTGCGAATTCTGACCGACGCCGAGTCGGCCATTCCGATGTCTGGCCCCCAGGTCGACACGGCCCGGGCTGGCATCTGGGAAGTGGTCGGCATGGGCCTGATGCAAATTCATGACTACGAGGGCAGCGCGGCCGCCTTCAACCGGTTTGAGGTGGAGTTCACCAACCCTCTCTATCCGCGGCCTGATTTCGACAGCCTGTACAACCTGGCCAAGATGGCGTCGCTGAGCGGTGACTACGAGATCGCAGACCAGCTGGCGACGGCCCATCATCGGCTGACGGAGCGCACCGGGATGCACAGTCTGCGACTCTGGGACATCAATCTCTGTGCCCGGATGGCCAGTGACCGGGCGCAGCCGCGTGGGGTTCTGCAGTGTGTCGCCCCGGTGGATGCCGAGCTGGCGAACCCGACGGCCATGACGACAAGTCTTCTCCGGCTGCGGGCCATCGCCCGGGCCCAGACCGGCGACCCGCACGGTGCGCGGCGCGATTTCGAAGTGATTCGGCGTCTGGGCGCTGAAGCCGGCGACAATGCGGTCCGGAACGTCGCCCTGCTGAACGCGGAGGCCGAGGTCCTGTTCGCCGAGGGGCGGGTTGCCGAGGCCTTCGTCAAACTGCGACAATACAATCAGATGGAGAACGTTCTGCAGTTGCAGACCTTCAGCAGCGGCATCCATCAGGTCACCGGCAGCCTCGAGGTTCAACTGGCCGAGCGTCGCAAGGCTTTGGTTTCTGCGAGCGCCCTCGCCGAGGCGGATGCACGGATGCTGTTGTTCGGTCGCTATTTCATCGCCCTGGCGTTTATCCTGCTGGCGTCGTTGGTCGGGGTCCTGTTCTGGCAAATCAAACAGGCGCGCCGGCTGAAGACCGCGACCCGGCTGGCGGATGAAGCCAACCGCTCCAAGAGTGAGTTTCTGGCCAATATGAGCCACGAGATCCGCACGCCGCTAAACGGGGTAATCGGTATCAATGCGGCTTTGGCACGGACCGATCTGACGCCGGAGCAGGCCAAGATGGTCGATCTGATCGCAACTTCGGGCGAAACCCTTGAAACGCTGCTGACCGATGTTCTGGACCTTGCACGGATCGAGTCCGGCCATCTGGAGCTGAAGGCCGAGGCCTTCGATCTGGAGGGTTGCCTGGAGAGCGTTGTGGCCCTGTTCGAAACGGGCGCACGGCAGAAGGCCCTGGACTTCAATCTGATGGTCGCTCCGGCGCTGGCCGGGGCTTTTGTCGGGGATGTCGTGCGAATTCGGCAGGTCGTCAGCAATCTGCTGTCCAATGCGGTGAAATTCACCGGCGAGGGCAGTATCACGTTAAAGGCCATCCAGACCGACGACGGTGCGGTGATCATCTCTGTCACCGACACCGGAATCGGTTTTGACGCCGAGTTCAAGGCCCGGCTGTTCCAGCGCTTCGAACAGGCGGACGGCTCGATAACCCGTCGATTCGGCGGGACCGGTCTGGGCCTGGCGATTTCCCGGGCGCTGGCCGAGGCCATGGAGGGCGTGTTGGAAGCCGATTCCGAACCCGGGGTCGGCTCGACCTTCACCCTTACATTGAATCTCGCCCGGGCACCGGAGGGGGCCGTGGTCAAGGTCAACCGACAGGTTCACGCCCGCCCACAGGAGGCCGGAGCGCCGCGGGTGCTTCTGGCGGAAGACCATCCGATTAACCGTAAGGTTGTGGAGCTTCTGTTCGACGGCACGGGCGTCGATCTGACCTGCGTTGAGAACGGGGCCGAGGCGGTGGCCCTGTACGAGAAGGAGGCGTTCGACATGATCCTGATGGATATGCAGATGCCGGTGATGGACGGGCTGACCGCCATTCGACTGATCCGTGCTCGTGAGCAGGCCGACGGCGGAATTGCGACCCCGATCTACACCTTGAGCGCCAATGCAATGCCGGAACACGCCGAGGCAGCGGTGAAGGCGGGGGCCAACGGTCACCTGACCAAGCCGATCGCTGCCGCAAGCCTGTTCACGGCGCTGGAGGCGGCCCTCGATCTGGTCGATCGTGATAAATCCGAAGACGTTTCCGCCGCAGCGGCTGCCCGACTGGCCGCCGCTGGCTAAACGGTAAAATATTGCGCGCGAAAGCCGCCGGGGCGGTGCAGGATCATTGCAAACTCCGGTTTTTCCCCAGAATTGTGCGGTTAACTGCCAACCTACTCCCCCGAGAGGGGAAAAGAGCCCTTCGGCACTTGACGCTCCGGTATGGGTTCTTCAAAGGAGCCTTACCGCTCCGTAATTCTAGCGGCCTCTCATCCGAGAGCGTGCTAATCAAGGGCGCTTGACATAGCTTCCAGAAGTCGCGAGGCAACTGGATGCGTAAGCAGGCGTTCCGCAGTCGATGGTTTTCGGACCGCGCCTTCGGGCAACATTTTCAACTGGGGTCGACCGCGCTCGTGGCGACGATCCTGTTAGGCTTTCACGAGTCAGACCAAAGCAGGAACTGGCGAACTATGCTCGATAGCAAAATGAAGAACACGCTTCTCGCTCTGGCCGGCACCGCCGTGCTCATGGCGGGTTCGCCGGTCCTCGCGCAGGATGCGGTCCCAGCAACACCCGCAGCCGCGACCGCCCCGGCGGCTGACGCAGCGGCTGCCACGCCGGCTCCGGCCGCTGACGCTGCTCCAGCAGCTGATGCACCGGTAACGGTGGCCGACACTGTCGGTCACGGCGGCGGCGGCATTACCCCGATCTCCATGTTCATGGACGCGGGCATGGTCGTTAAGGTCGTGATGATCGGCCTGATCCTGGCTTCGGTCTTCTCCTGGACCCTGCTGCTGATCAAAATGTTTGAGTTCGGCGCGCTCGGCCGCACCACGGACCGCTTCCTTGAAGCTTTCCGCGGGGCCCGCACCATCGCTGACATGCGTCGCGTCGCCACCTCGGACGATTTCGACGGTAACCCGCTGGCTGATATGGCCGCCGCGGCCACCGAAGAAGTCGAACTGTCGCGTCAGGCTGGCCTTAGCGTCACCGGTGATCACCGGGATTCGGCCCTGCTCCGCGCCCAGACCGCCGTCGCGGCAGTCCAGGCCGGTCTTGCAGGTCGCCTGTCGGGTGGTCAGCAGTTCCTGGCATCGACCGGTTCGACCGCACCGTTCGTGGGTCTGTTCGGTACCGTTTACGGGATCATGAACTCGTTCATCGGCATCGCCGAGTCCAACACCACCAACCTGGCGGTCGTGGCTCCCGGTATCGCCGAGGCCCTGCTCGCCACCGGTATCGGCCTGTTCGCCGCTATCCCGGCCGTTATCTTCTACAACTACTTCAACACCCGGATTGCGAGCTACGGCACGCGGTCAGACGGCTTCAACGCTGAGCTGATCAACGGCATCTCGCGTCAACTCGACAAGGGGGCGTAAGACGGATGGCCGCCAAGCTTTCAGGTTCCGGCGGCGGGAAGTATCACGTCGAGGCGAACTCCGACATCAACGTCACCCCTTTCGTTGATATCATGCTCGTTCTCCTGATCATCTTCATGGTGGCGGCCCCGCTCGCCACCGTGTCGGTGCCGGTGACCCTTCCGCGAGCCGTCGCGCCGCCGCAGCAAAATCCGCCGAAGCCGGTGTTTATTTCGATCCAGAACGATGGCGATGTCTTCATCGGCGACTTCAGGACGGATATCGGCAGCATCGGTTCGGACCTGACGGCCCAGATTGGCCGTCGGAACCCGGCCGAAGAGCGGATCTTCATCCGCGCGGACCAGCAGACGCGGTACGGTGACTTCATGCAGGTCATGAACGCTCTCCAGGACAACGGCTTCTACAGCGTTGCTCTGGTCGGCGAAGACCAATCATCCTAGGGGTCGGTCGAGAGTATGACAGCTGAAACCAACGCCCATCGCGATCCGATTCTGGATCCACCGCGTAAGAAGAAAAAGGGCCTGTCCACAGGCGCGATTATCGGCATCACCATGTCGGTTCTCATTCACCTGATGGCCGGTCTCTGGCTCTACAACGAAAAGTTCGTGTTGAAGGAATTCAACTACAGCGACGACGCCGTCGATGTGGAACTGATCGAACCTGCGCCTCCGCCGCCGCCGCCGCCTCCGCCGCCGCCGCCGCCTGACACGCCGCCCCCGCCGAAGCTTCAGGTGCGGGAACCGGTGATCAACACCCAGGCTCCGCCGCCGCCGGTCACGCTGCCGATCGAACCGACGAAGAAGGAAGACCGAGTCGAATATACGGGGCCGCCCGTGATCGTCCCCGGTCCGCCGCCTCCGCCGGCACCGCCTGCGCCGCCGCGTCCGGCCGTCGTGACCAACCCTGCCTGGTCGCGTCGTCCAGCGGGTGACTTCCCCGATCGCGCCATCCAGCGCAACGTCGAGGAAGGCTCCGTGACCCTGGACTGCCAGGTTCAGGCCAACGGTAGCGTCAGCGACTGCAACGTGATTTCCGAGTCGCCGACCGGCATGGGCTTTGCCCAGGCCGCTATCCGCGGCACCCGCAGTGCCCGTCTGACTCCGCGTCAGGTGGACGGTGTGGCCACAGGTGGCCGGGTCCGCTTCACGACCCGCTTCCGCCTCGAGTAGTCGGATTTACAGATCCATCGGAAACGCCCCGGAGTTCGCTCCGGGGCGTTTTTGTTTGGACCTCCGGTCGCGGGCCGGGAGCCTCTGCCACGGTAAAGCGTTACGGTGGACCTTTCCGGAGACACCCTTATGACCCTGACCCGTTTTGTCCTGCCCGCTGCCCTGGCCGCCCTTACCCTCGGCGGCTGTGCCTATAATGAAACCCTGGGCCGCAACCAGCTGCTGATCGTCGATGATTCCGCTCTGGCCCGACAGGCGGATGCCGCCTGGTCCCAGGCCCTGCAGACCCAGCCGGTGTCGCGCGATGCGGCCCTGAACCAACGCCTTCGCCGTGTCGGTGATAGAATCGTTGACGGCGCGCGCCTGGGCGACCGCAACTGGGAATACGCGGTCTTCGTCAGCGACAGCCCCAACGCATTCGTGCTGCCGTCCTACAAGATCGGTGTGACCACCGGACTTCTGGCCCTGGTGAAGAATGACGACCAACTGGCCACGGTTATCGGCCATGAGGTCGGCCACATCGTCGCGCGCCACGGGGCCGAGCGGGCTTCCAGCAGTGCTCTCGGCGGCCTGATCCAGAGCGGCGTGGGCAGCTATGGCGACACCGCTGGCGGCCTGGCCGGGGTGATCACCCAGTACGGCTTCCTGCTGCGCTATTCGCGCCGTGACGAGCTGGAAGCCGACCGGCTGGGCGTCGACTACATGCAGGCCGCCGGCTACCGCCCTTCGCAAGCGATCGCCCTGTGGCGGTTGATGGGAGAGCAGCGCCAGACTGCGACGCCGGAGTTTGCCTCGACCCATCCGTCCGACGGCGCGCGGATCGCCGCATTGGAGCAGTATATCGCCAGCCGCGGCTGGAACTGACCCCGTCCGGACATAAAACCGGCCCGGTCGCTTGATCGGGTCGGGAAGTCCCGATAGAGAACGCCCCTCGCGTCGATAGCGCCGCCTTAGCTCAGTTGGTTAGAGCGCCGGTTTGTGGAACCGGAGGTCCTCAGTTCAAGCCTGAGAGGCGGTACCATTGCTGTCGCGGACGGAGGCAAGCCGGCCATGACCGACGCCACCCCCGTATGGGATCCCCGACAATACGGCCGTTTCGATGACGAGCGCGATCGCGCCGCCCTGGATCTGCTGTTGCGCCTGCCTGCGGGACTGGACCCCGGCGAGGTCTGGGATCTGGGCTGTGGGGCGGGACAGCATGCCGCCCTGCTGAAGCGCCGCCATCCCGCGGCCGTGGTGCACGGACTGGACACCAGCGCTGCCATGCTCGCCGAGGCGGCACAGCGCGAGGACGATATCGACTGGGTGCTGGGAGACATCGGTGGCTGGAGCCCGGCGCGTCCGGTGGACCTGATCTTCTCCAACGCCGCGCTCCACTGGCTGCCGGACCATCAGGACTTGCTGACGCGACTGGTCGGCGCTCTGGCCCCGGGCGGGGTTCTGGCGGTGCAGATGCCGATGGCTCACGATACCCGGCATCATGGTCTGTTGCGTACGGTGGCGGCTGAGGGGCCGTGGGCCGGGGTGCTGGCAGACGTCCCGCGGATGGCAGCCCTGTTATCGACCGAGGTCTACTACGACGTGCTGGCGGCCGTCAGCGGGGCCGTCGACATCTGGGCGACAACCTATCTACACGCCCTGCCCGGGCGCGATGCGGTGCTTGAATGGATGAAGGGCACGGCCCTGCGTCCCTATCTGAGCGCACTGGAGGGGGATGCGCCTATGCAGGCGGCTTTCGTTTCGGCGCTCGGCGCGGCGCTTTCCGAGGCTTTCCCGCCACGTCTCGACGGGGTGACCCTGTTGCCGTTTCCGCGCCTGTTTCTGGTGGCGCGTCGGCGGTGACCGATTGACGCCTGCGCAGGTCGGTGATCGGGCGGTCCAGGGTGGCCAGGACATCCCGGGTAGCCTGGTAGCCGATGGCGACGCCCGGTTCGAACGCCTTCCAGTCGCGGATGTCGATTCCTTCGGGTGTGGGCTGGATCAGCACATCGGTGGCTGCGCGCGACTGTTCCAGTTCGGAATCCGACGTCAGGGTCGCCGCCCGCATCAGGATAGAGACGATCGGCGGTCCGCGCTTCCATGAGCCGGAGACGATCATGTTCCAGATCGACTGCGGCTGCTGGATCAGGGCCGGGTCGACACCGCGGGTGCGGGACACGTCGCAGCCGACGACCGGTCCGCTGTTCATCTGGCGCATTACGTCGGTGGGGAAATTCTTGAGCACGGCCCCGTCGACCAGAACCTGGCCGTCGATGACCACCGGCGGCATTACGCCGGGAATGGCGATCGTGGCCCGCATGGCCTGTCGCATCAGGCCGCGGCGATGCACCAGGATCTGGCCCGAGGTCAGATTGGTCGAGACGGCGAAGAAGGGGCGCACCAGATCGGCCAGATCGACGTCGCCATAGGCGTCCTTCAACAGTTCGGCGACCTTGTTGGCCCGGGTCATGGCGACCAGCGGGAAGGTGATGTCGGACAGGGGGTCGCTGTCTACAAAGGCCCTGCAGATGCGGTGCTCCAGCTCCTCCTGCGACCAGCCCATGGCCGGGCCGGCGGCGACCACCGCCCCCATCGACGAACCGCCTACGAAATCGATCGGTACCTTGGCCTCGGCCAGGGCCTTGAGCGCGCCGACATGGGCGTAGGCTCGGGCTCCGCCGCCGGAGAAGACCACACCGACGGCTGTGCCGGTGACGACCCGGGCGATGCGGGCGGCGTCAGCGGCGTCGCCTTCGACCACATGGAACCAGCGGCCGGGCTGGACAGTGTCGAGCCAGATGGCGGTGTTGGCCGGCCGGATCATGCGCGGATCGCGCAGCAGGATCAGGTCGGTGCGCTGCTGGGCGTCCAGCACGCCCTTGTGCGGCAGGGGATAGAGCGGCGGTGCCAGCAAGGCGTTGCCGACAATGAACAGACGGTCGACCTGGCGGGCACAGAGGGAGGCCCAGGTGCGTTCATCGGACTCGGCGACATAGAGGACGAAGTCGTGGGCGTCCTCGACGCGTGAGAACCAGTCCGAGGCCGAGCTGAGGGCCGAATCGTCGATGACCTGGCAGGTGAACCCCTGGTTGATGATGGCGGCGGCGACCTGTTCGACGAAGGCGCGGATAGGGCGGGGCCGAGCAGCGATAAAACCGAAGACGCTGGGTTCGCCACCGCCGGTGGCGCGGTCACGGGCACGCTGGATCATCAGCCGGGACAGCTCGACCATCAGGTCGGGCTCGGTGCGGGCTGCCTCGAAGAAGGCCTCGCGCGGCAGGGCTACCATTTGGGAATCGCGCAGGGCGACGATGCTGGCGGTATGGGGTGTGCCGGCCATCATGGCCATTTCCCCGGCGGGTTCGCCGGGTCGGATGACGCCGACGAACTGGTCGGGCTGGCCTTCCTCGTGACGGAAGACCCCAAGGCGGCCCGAGCGCAGCAAATACAGGACGTCGGACGGATCGCCGGCGTTGAACAGGGGTTCCCCGCCAGTCAGGGCGAACCAGCTGGCCTGGGTATTGGCACCGCCACCGAAGATGCGGTGAAGGGCGTGTTCCAGCCGGTCGGATCGGGTGGGAGCCATGCCTACAGTTAGCGCCGATTCGCCAAAGCTGCAGGTGCTTTTGCGGCAACGGCTTCCCCGGGACGGTGAACCGACCTAAACCAGCCTCATGCCCAAGCTGACGTCGACGATCGATCCGCACAGTGCGGCCTTCAAGGCCCTTCACACTCACAACAGCGCCCTGGTCGCGGAACTGCGCGACAAGGTGGCCAAGGCCGGCCTGGGGGGCTCCGAGGCCAGTCGCGAACGCCATGTAAAGCGCGGGAAACTGCTGCCGCGCGACCGGGTCGGACGGTTGCTGGATCCGGGTTCGCCCTTCCTTGAGGTCGGGCAGCTGGCGGCGAACGGCATGTACGGTAATGACAAGGATCCCGACGGGGCTCCGGGCGCGGGCATGATCTGCGGCGTCGGGCGAGTCTCGGGTCGTGAGGTGATGATCGTCGCCAACGACCCGACGGTGAAGGGCGGGGCCTATTTCCCGCTGACGGTGAAGAAGCATCTGCGCGCGCAGGAGATTGCCGAGCAGAACAATCTGCCGTGCGTCTATCTGGTCGATTCCGGCGGGGCCAACCTGCCGCACCAGGCCGAGGTGTTTCCGGATCGCGACCATTTCGGCCGCATCTTCTTCAACCAGGCCCGCATGAGCGCAAAATCGATCCCGCAGATCGCCTGCGTCATGGGCAGTTGCACCGCCGGCGGGGCCTATGTGCCCGCCATGTCGGACGAAAGCGTCATCGTCCGCAACCAGGGCACCATCTTCCTGGCCGGGCCGCCGCTGGTGAAGGCCGCGACCGGCGAGGTGATCTCGGCCGAGGAACTGGGCGGGGCCGAGACCCACGGCCGCAAGTCCGGCGTGGTCGACTATGTGGCCGAGAACGACGAGCACGCGCTGGAGATCGTGCGCACCATTGTCGACAGCCTGAACACGGTGAAACGGGTCGAGATCGACGTGCGCGAGCCGAAGGCCCCGGCCTTCGACGCCGAGGAACTGTACGGCCTGATCCCCGACGACGTGCGCGCGCCCTATGATGTGCGCGAGGTCATCGCCCGTCTGGTCGACGGTTCCGAGTTCGACGAGTTCAAGGCCCTGTACGGCACCACCCTGGTCTGCGGCTTCGCCCGCATCTGGGGCTATCCCGTCGCCATCCTCGCCAATAACGGCGTGCTGTTCTCCGAGAGCGCGCTCAAGGGGGCCCATTTCATCGAACTGGCCTGCAAGCGGAAGATCCCGCTGGTCTTCCTGCAAAACATCTCCGGCTTCATGGTCGGCGGCAAATACGAGGCCGGCGGTATCGCCAAGGACGGGGCCAAGCTGGTCACCGCTGTCGCCAGCGCCGAGGTGCCCAAATTCACCGTCCTGATCGGCGGTAGTTTCGGGGCCGGTAACTACGGCATGTGCGGCCGCGCCTTTGCGCCCCGCTTCCTGTTCACCTGGCCCAACAGCCGGATCAGCGTCATGGGCGGCGAACAGGCGGCTTCGGTGCTGGCCACTGTCCACCGTGACGCCGACAGCTGGACTCCGGAACAGGCCGAGGCCTTCAAGGCTCCGATCCGTCAGACCTATGAGGACGAGGGCAATCCCTACTATGCGACAGCGCGGCTTTGGGACGACGGGATCATCGATCCGGCCCAGACACGCGACGTTCTGGGGCTGGCCATTTCGGCCTCATTGAATGCGCCGGTGAGCGAAACCACGTTTGGCGTGTTCAGGATGTAAGCGCTGCCCGTCTCCCGACCGGGAGACGAACCATTTGAGGATAGGCCATGACCGACCGCAAGACTCCCACCGAAGCCGACCTCAACGCCCTGGACGTCACGGACGCCGAGGCGGCGAAGATCAACGCCATCGTTCATCCGCTGCTGGCCAATCCGGCCCCGGGCGGCGATGACCAGCTGGTGCAGATCCGTTCGACTCCGGCGGGCCTGGTCTTCATCACCATCAACCGTCCGGCCAAGAAGAATGCCTTCGACGCCCGTACGGTCAGCGCGCTGTACGAGGCCTTCGAGACGCTGCATGGGGCCGACAAGGTCCGTGCGGTCTTTATTCGCGGTGCCGGCGGCACCTTCAGCGCGGGGGCCGATCTGCAATGGATGGCCGACGCGGCGGGCTGGTCCGAGAGCGACAATCGCGAGGACGCCATGGGCCTGGCGAAGATGCTGAAGGCTCTGTACGACATTCCGGCCCTGACTGTGGCCCTGGTTGAGGGCGCGGCCATGGGCGGTGGGGCGGGCATCGTCGCCGCCTGCGACATGGCCGTGGCCGTGCGCGACACCAAATTCGCCTTCTCCGAGGTCAAGCTTGGCCTGATCCCGGCGACCATCGCCCCCTATGTGGTCGAGGCCGTGGGCCCGCGCTGGGCCCGGGCCCTGTTCCTGACCGGCAACCTGTTCGATGCCGACCACGCGGCCCGCATCGGCTTGATCGATTCCGTGCTGGCCGACGCTGACGCCATCGACGGCTATGTGGCCTGGGTTAGCGAGGGGCTGGGGACCAGCGCTCCCGGTGCCATGGGGGCCGCCAAGCGTCTGGTGCACCACGTCGCCCACCACAGCATCGATCATTCGCTGATGGAGGACACCGCCCACCGCATCGCCAAGGCGCGCGTCTCGGTTGAAGGCCAGGAGGGCGTCCGTGCCTTTCTCGACAAGCGCAAGCCGCGCTGGGCCGAGTAGGGGCCTGATGGCGGGCCGTTACTCGACAAATCCCGCCAGAAACGCCGCCACTATGGGGCTCTTGTCGATTTCGGCCCGCACGAGGCTGTTGTCCCACCACAGACCCTCGGTGTTGGCGAGAACGATCAGCGTCAGCCCCTGATCGGGCACCTTCAGATACATCGCCGAATAGCGGTCGGGATCCCATCCCGAATGCCAGAACAGGTCGTGGCCCTGCCACCGCTGGGCAAACCAGCCATAGCGATAATCGCCGGTCCCCTCGGCTACCGGGGTGCCAAAGATGCGCTCATGCCATCCGGCCGGGATCAGACGTCCGGAATCGAGCGCGATGTCGAACTGCGCCAGCTGCGACGCGCTCGCCTTGATCCCGCCTGCGGCGCGGAAATCGTCATCGGAAACAGCGATCCGCTCCAGTTCTCCGGCCTCGGTCACCTTGAAGGGCAGGGCGAGCAGACGCAGCGCCGACCCGCCCTGCGGATCGCGCCAGCCGAGGGCGATGTCGTGGATGCCCGCCGGGTCCATCACCCGCTCGCGCACGATGGTACGCAGCGGCCGTCCGCCGGCCCCTTCGATCACCCGGTCGATCCGCGCATAGCTGATCGGATTGTAGACGAAGCTCGATCCGTCGCCGTTCACACGCATGCGCAGTATGTCATCCAGCGTCACGGCGCGGCTGCAGTCCATGCCGGCAATCGTCGATCCATCGGCCTGCGGTCCGCCGCTGCCGAACGGGATCGGGCTGCCCGACAGCCACTCGCAGGTGTCGGCCCAGTCGGCGTCGGCGGTCATCGGCGTCGACAGGTCGAGGCCACCCGCGGCCGCCTCGGCCAGGATCGCGGTGGCGGCAATCGGCTTGGTCACCGAGGCGATCGAGAAGGTGGTGTCGATCGTTGTTGCCGTCTCGCCCTCATCATCGGACCAGCCATAGGGTTTCGCCCACACGACCACACCGTCACGCACGATCACGGCGGTCATGGCGGGAATGTGATGCTCGACGCGGAAATCAGTCAGGAAGGCGTCAAACGCGGCATAGGCCGGGGCAGGGGCCTCCTGGGCCAGTGCGGCTGTCGGAGCCGTCAGCGCAACAGCGATGACGGGCGCAATCCATCGGTTCATTTCGCTCTCCCTCGCCGTCCGGAGTATCATTCGGCTGGACCCGTGCAAAATGTCGGCGGCTGTGGCTTCGGGCGTTTCAGTCTTCGTCATGCTCACTAATCGCTAGCCACCCCGGCGTAGCCCCCTCTAGAACCGGCGACATGTTCAAATCCGTTCTGGTCGCCAATCGCGGCGAAATCGCCTGTCGTGTGTTCCGCACTGCCCGTCGCATGGGTGTTCGGACCATCGCCGTCTATTCCGAAGCCGACGCCAAGGCCCTGCATGTGCGCGAGGCCGATGAGGCGGTGCTGATCGGTCCAGCCGCGGCACGCGAGTCCTATCTGGATGCGGCCAAGGTGCTGGCGGCGGCGAAGGCGACCGGGGCCGAGGCCATTCACCCCGGCTATGGCTTTCTCAGCGAGAACGCAGACTTCGCCGAGGCGGTCATGGCCGCCGGTCTGGTCTGGATCGGCCCGCCGCCCGCGGCGATCCGGGCCATGGGGCTGAAGGACGCGGCCAAGAAGTTGATGATCGACGCAGGCGTACCCGTCACCCCCGGCTATCAGGGCGAGGCCCAGGACGTCGCCACCCTGAGCGCCGAGGCTGCGCGCATCGGCTATCCGGTGCTGATCAAGGCCGTGGCCGGCGGCGGCGGCAAGGGCATGCGCAAGGTCGACCGCGCCGAGGATTTCGCCGACGGCCTCGCCAGTGCCCAGCGCGAGGGCCAGTCCTCCTTCGGCGACCCGCGCGTGCTGATCGAGAGCTACATTACCCGCCCGCGCCACATCGAGGTGCAGATCTTCGGCGACAGCCACGGCAGCGTCGTTCACCTGTATGAGCGCGACTGTTCGCTGCAGCGCCGCCACCAGAAGGTGATCGAGGAGGCCCCGGCCCCCGGCATGGACGCCGCCACCCGCAAGGCCGTCACCGACGCCGCCGTCCGCGCCGCCAAGGCGGTGAATTACGAGGGTGCCGGCACCATCGAATTCATCGCCGACGCCTCCGACGGGCTCAAGGCCGACCGCATCTGGTTCATGGAGATGAACACCCGGCTGCAGGTCGAACATCCGGTCACCGAGGCGATCACCGGCGTCGATCTGGTCGAATGGCAGTTCCGCGTCGCCGCCGGCGAGCCGATGCCGCTGAAACAGGCCGACATCCCCCTCAACGGCTGGGCCATGGAGGCGCGGCTGTACGCCGAAGACCCGGCCAATGGCTTCATGCCGAGCATCGGGCGGCTGGAGCATTTCCGCCTGCCCGACGATATCCGCATCGACACCGGCGTCGAGGAGGGCGGCGAGGTCAGCCAGTTCTACGACCCGATGATCGCCAAGCTGATCGTGCATGCAGATACGCGCGAGGAGGCGGCGGAGGTTCTGGCCGAGGCCTGCAGTGAGGTTGAGGTCTGGCCGATCAAGACCAATGCCGCCTTCGCAATGAAATGTCTGGAGCATCCGCGCTTCGTCAGCGGGGATATCGATACCGGATTCATCGCAGAGGAGGAGGCCGATCTGACCGCCGAACCCCTGTCGGTCATGGGTCTGGAAGATGCGGCCCATTACCTGCGGGTCGATGCTGAACCGGAGGAGTCTGGCGACCCCGGCAGTCCGTGGGATGGCTGGAATGGCTCCCTTGGATTCCGGGCCAATGCCACCGCGACGACGCATCAACATCTTGTCGTCAACGGGGAAAGCCGGGCGGTGCCGATGCGCGATGAGGCCCATGCTGTCATCAGCTATCTGCCCCTGACCGATGGGGCCGGCGTCGCCTTCGAGAATGGCTCGGCCTTCGAGGTTCGCGCCTTCGCCCGTGCCGGAGCCGGGGGCGGTGCCGCCTCGGACGGTTCCCTGCGCGCCCCAATGCCCGGCAAGATCGTCGCCACGCCGGTCAAGGTCGGGGACACGGTGACCAGGGGCCAGCCCGTCGTGGTGCTGGAGGCCATGAAGATGGAGCATGCCCTGGTCGCGCCGTTCGACGGGGTGGTCGGTGAGGTCGGCTTTGTGGTCGGCGATCAGGTCGCGG
Source organism: uncultured Brevundimonas sp. (assembly GCF_963977465.1). Taxonomy (GTDB): domain Bacteria; phylum Pseudomonadota; class Alphaproteobacteria; order Caulobacterales; family Caulobacteraceae; genus Brevundimonas. The sequence continues at coordinate 302,043 of NZ_CAXBOQ010000002.1, forward strand.
CCGATGCGGTGCTGGCGACCGTTGAGGCCAGTGCCTGATCGAGAAAGTTATCAAATACAGAAGCTTATAAGATTTATCTGCCGGCCCCTGTGATCGCGGAGGCTGAGTTGATTGGACTCGGTAAATACCGAGTCCATCGAGTGCAAGTCGCTGATTTTGCCGTCCTTTATTTGCACGTCTTCGGACTCTATGAGTCCAACGGATTTAACCCTCTCCCATGGGGAGAGGGCTTGAGCCTCCAGGAGCGAAGCGATTGGCAAGGCGAAAGGGTGAGGGGCAGGTCTGTTAGTCGGCGACAGCCGTCGCACCGACCGGGGGGCACCTCACGGCGAAGCGAGCATCGGCCCCTCACCCTTTCGCGCCGGGAGAGGGACAGACGTTGTTCTTCCCCGCGATCTCGAAATGGATGTTAAAGCCGACCCATGCCCCTCCACATCATCAAGCTCTGCGTCGGCGTGGCCAAGGTCGAGACGCTGGAACGACGGGCGGCCAAAAATCAATGGTTGATCGTACCGACCCGGATGACGCCGAAGCGCGCGGCCGAGATCGAGGACGGCGGATCGCTGTACTGGGTGATGAAGGGGTCGGTCGTCTGCCGCCAGCGGGTGCTGGACATCACGCCGGCGGGTGAGGGGAAGACGGGGGCGAAATGCCAGATCCGCCTGTCCAACGAGGTGGTGCGCACCGCCCCCCAGGCGCGGCGGCCATTCCAGGGCTGGCGCTATCTGGAGCCGAAGGATGCGCCGCCGGATTTGTCGACCCTGGACCCCGGCGACCTGCCCGAGGACCTGGCCAAACACCTGCGGGCAATGGGGGCCTGGTAGGAATCCCTTCTCCCGCAAGGGGAGAAGGATCATGTTGACGCCGGACCCCGGTCGTGGCCTTTGCCGCCTCCGATGTTCAGCCTTAGTGCCAAGACCCGTACCGCCATTCGCGACCTGCTGACGTTGGCATGGCCGGTCGTTCTGGCGCGCATCGGCATCATGACCATGGGCCTGACCGACGTCATCGTCGTCGGCAACTGGTCGGCGCGCGAGCTGGCCTACAGCTCACTGGCCCTGGCTCCGATTACGATCCTGGTGACCACGTCGGTCGGGCTGATGATGGGCGTCCAGGTGATGACCGCCCAGTATCTGGGGGAGGGACGGCGGCAGGAGGTCGGCGGCGTATTCCGGCGCGGCGTGGCCTACGGTCTGCAGCTGGGCGTGGCCTCGATGCTGGCCATGGTCGTGTTCGGCCCCTGGATCATGCGCCATATCGGCCTGGCCGACGGTCTGGGCGAGGGAGCCTCGCCGGCGTTGATCGTCTTTGCCCTGTCGATGCCCGGCTATCTGGTCAGTGTGGCGGCGCAGTTCTTCCTTGAGGCCCTGCACCGGCCCAAGGCCGGGATGTGGGCCATGTGGGTGGCCAATGGCGTCAATCTGGCGCTGAATCTGGTGCTGGTACCCGACCTGCTGGGTCTCGGGATGCAGGGGGCCGTGGCCTCGGCCTGGGCCACCTTCGGTGCCCGCACCGCCCTGGCCGTGTTCCTGATCGTCTATATCCTGCGTCTGCCCGAGGCGCGGGCCTTGGGGATATTCGACCGTCCGGCCCGCAATCGCACCGCCGAGCGCGAACAACGCAAGGTCGGCTACGGGGCCGGGTCCAGCTATTTCATCGAGGTCGGGGCCTTCGCCGCCATGACCTTCATCGCCGGTCAGCTGGGCGCGATCGAAACCTCGGCCTGGGCTGTGGTGCTGAATGTCACCGCCATCATCTTCATGGTACCGATGGGCCTGTCGGCTGCGGCGGGCGTGATGGTCGGGCGCGCCTATGGCGAGCGCGACGGACGCGGTGTGCTGCGGGCCGGGATGGTCGGGATCGGCGTGGTGTCGGTGATCGGCTTCGCCATGGCCCTGATCGTCTGGCCGGGGGCGGGTCTGATTGCCAGCGCCTACAATCGCGACCCGGCCCTGCTGGCCGTGGTGGTGCCAGCCCTGATGCTGACCTGCCTGTTCTTCGTTGCCGACGGCATCCAGGTCGTGGCCGCCCAGGTCAACCGCGCGGCCGGGGATGTCTGGTGGCCGACGATCATGCATTTCGTCGCCTATGGCGCGGTGATGATCCCGCTCGGCTGGTGGCTGGCACACAGGATCGGGGTCGACGGTCTGGTCTGGGCCATCATCGTCGCCAGCCTGTTCTCGTCGGTGCTGCTGACGGCGCGGTTCGTCCGCGTGGCGCGGCGACTGCCGGTCCGCCCGGATGAAGCTTCAGTATTGCCCTGACCGGTATCCGGTGAGATAGTTGCGTTTCAAAACTCATTGGTGAAACGCCATGACCCTGCTCTTCCCCTTCCTGATCCAGATCGCCCTGTCGCTGGGTCTGGTCCTGCTGCTCGGTAATACTCGCGTCGGTGCCCTGAAGCGCCGCGAGGTGCGAATGGCCGACATCGCCATCGCCAATGACGCATGGCCGACCCGGGCACGGATCATCGGCAACCAGTACCAGAACCAATTCGAGGCACCGGTGCTCTTCTATGCCCTGGTGATCATGGCCATGGTGATCGGCGCCGACGGCCCGGTGATGACCGTACTGGCCTGGGCCTTTGTCGCCAGCCGGCTGGTGCACAGCCTGATCCATCTGAACGGCAACAATGTGCGCCGCCGGTTTCTGGCCTTCGTGAGCGGGATCACGATCCTGATCGGCATGACGGTCACACTCGCCGTTTTCGCCGCGACCCACGCCCTCTAGGTCACAGGGCTTTGCCGACGGGCCGCGCCCTCTCTATATGGGCGTCTTCCCGAACGTCTGGACTCCCATGGCCCGCATCCTCATCACCTCGGCGCTGCCGTACATCAACGGCATCAAGCATCTGGGGAATCTGGCCGGATCAATGCTGCCCGCCGACGTCTGGGCCCGGTTCAAACGGGCCCAGGGGCATGAGGTCCTGTACATCTGCGCCACCGACGAGCACGGCACCCCGGCCGAGCTGGCCGCCGCCGCCGCCGGTCAGGACGTGCGCACCTATTGCGACGAACAGCACGAGATCCAGAAGGCCGCCGGCGAGGCCTTCGGTCTGAGCTATGACTGGTTCGGGCGCTCGTCCAGTGCCGCCAACCGGCGGCTGACCCAGCATTTCGTCGCCGCTCTGGAGGCCAACGGTCTGATCGAGGAACGGGTCGACCGGATGATCTATTCGATCGACGACGCCCGCTTCCTGCCCGACCGTTATGTCGAGGGTATCTGCCCCCATTGCGCCTATCCCAGCGCGCGGGGCGACCAGTGCGACAATTGCGGCCGTCTGCTGGATCCGACCGACCTGATCGAGCCCTATTCAGCGGTGTCAGGCTCGCGCAACCTCGAGGTTCGCGACACCCGCCACCTGTATCTGCTGCAGACCAAATTAGCCGACCGCATCCGGGGCTGGATCGGGTCGAAGGCCGACTGGCAGACCCTGGCCCGCTCGATCGCGCTGAAGCACCTGGACGAGGGGCTGATCGACCGCGGTATCACCCGCGATCTGAAATGGGGAATCCCGGTCGTGGGCCCCGACGGCGGGCCGCGCCCGGGCATGGAAGGTAAGGTCTTCTACGTCTGGTTCGACGCCCCGATCGAATATATCGCCGCGACCGAGGAATGGGCCGAAGCGACCGGCAACAGCTGGCGCGACTGGTGGCGTACAGATGAGGGGGCCGAGGACGTCCGCTATGTCCAGTTCATGGGCAAGGACAATGTCGCCTTCCACACCGTCAGCTTCCCGGCGACCATTCTGGGTTCGGGTGAGCCGTGGAAGACGGTCGATACGCTCAAGGCCTTCAACTGGCTGAACTGGTACGGCGGCAAATTCTCGACCAGTCAGAAGCGCGGTGTGTTCATGGACCAGGCGCTGGAGCTGCTGCCGGCTGACTACTGGCGCTGGCGGCTGACCGCCTATGGACCCGAGCATGCGGACTCGGCCTTCACCTGGGAGGATTTCCAGGCCAGCACCAACAAGGACCTGGCCGATGTGCTGGGCAATTTCGTCAATCGCATCGTCAAATTCACCGAGAGCCGTTTTGACGGCGTGGTGCCCGACGGCGGCGAACCCGGTCTGGTCGAGGCCCAGCTGGAGACGGACCTCGCCGCCGGCATCGCCGAGGCGACGGCCCAGCTGGAAGCCATGGAGTTCCGCAAGGCGGCCCAGGCGATCCGGGCGGTCTGGGTGCTGGGCAATGAATATCTGCAGGTCGCCGCCCCGTGGACCGCGTTCAAGACTGATCCGGTGCGGGCAGCGGTGGGCGTACGCACGGGATTGAATCTGGTGGCCCTGTTCGCGCGACTGGCGGCCCCGATCATGCCCTCCAGCGCGGTGAAGATCGCCGCCACGGTCGGCGAGACCGATCTGAGCTGGCCGCTGGCCACCGACGACCTGCTGGACCGGCTGCCGCGTGGTCAGGCGGTGGCGGCGGCCGAGGTGCTGTTCCGCAAGATCGAGGACGCCCAGGTGGCCGAATGGGCCGAACGCTTCGGCGGCGGCGAGACCGAAGCCTAGCCTGCCGGTGCCGGCTCCGGCTCCGGCGCGACCGCCGGAGCGGCCCTGGCCGGTGTCGGTGCGAGCACCTCGACCGACGGCGTCACCGGCTCTACTTCATCCTTGGTCCCACGGCGGAATTTCTCGACCTCCTTGGGCGTGATGTCGAGGAAGGCCGGGGCCGAGGCGTTGAAGGCGTCCATGCGGTCCGTCCGCACGATGATCGAGCGGGCCCCGTCCCAGATCATGTGCAGGGCGACGTACAGGACGATGACCAAGCCAATGTAGCCGATCCAGCGGTAGCGATTCAGCATCCGGGCGATGTAGCTGGCGGCCAGACCCATCAGGGCGATCGACAGGATCAGGCCGAAGACCATGATCCACGGATGGGCGTGGGCCGCGCCGGCCACGGCCAGCACATTGTCCAGCGACATAGTGACGTCGGCGATCATGATCTGCAGCAGGGCCGCGCCGAAGGTCTTGCGCTTCAGGCCCATGGCCTCGGGCGTCGGTCCGCCACCGTGGTGGACCGACAGGGCCGCTTCCATCTCGACCGAAGCCTCGGCCTGGTCGTGAGTGGCCTGTTCGCGCAGCTCGCGCCACATCTTCCAGCACACCCACAGCAGCAGGATCCCGCCGGCCAGCAGCAGGCCGATAATGGCCAGCAACTGGACCGTGATCAGGGCAAAGCCGATACGCAGCACCACAGCGGCGGCCAGGCCGATCAGGATAGCCTTGCGGCGCTGGTCTACCGGCAGGGCGGCTGCGGCCAGACCCACGGCGATGGCGTTGTCACCGGCCAGGACCAGGTCGATCATCATCACCTGGCCGAGGGCGGCGAGCTGGCTGGCGAGTTCAGGAGAGCTGAGAAAGTCGAACATGGTGCGCTGTTAGGTCACTGAAGGCAGGTGGGCAAGGCGGCGGTCAGGCGGGACGCTGGGCCCGGGTGACTTCATACAGGGCGACGGCGGCGGCGTTGGAGACGTTCAGACTCTCGAAGCCACCGGGCATGGGGATCCGGGCCAGGGTGTCGCAGTGTTCGGCCACCAGCCGGCGGATGCCGTCGCCTTCGGACCCCAGGACCAGCACGGTCGGGCGCGAATCAAGCGCCGTCTCCAGCGTCTCGTCGGAGGTGCCGTCGAGGCCGACGGCGCGCCAGCCCAGTTCACCCAGGGTCTCCAGCGCTCGCGACAGATTGGTCACCCGGGCGCAGGGCAGGCGTTCGGTCGCTCCGGCGGCCGCCTTGGCCAGGGCTCCGGCCAGGGCAGGGGAGTGGCGGTCCTGGACGATGATGCCGCGCGCCCCGAAGGCGAGCGCCGAGCGGAAGATGGCCCCGACGTTCTGCGGGTCGGTCAACTGGTCCAGCATGACAATGACGCCTTCGGCCGGTTCGGCGAGGTCGGCCAGGGCCACCCCTTCCAGCGGCTGGACCTTGAACACCAGGCCCTGGTGTACGGCCCCGGCGGGCAGCATCCGGTCAAGCAGCTGCGGCTCCATCACCTCGACAGCATGGCCGTGGGTCAGGTTGTCGCGTTCCAATTCGACGGCGCGGTCGGGGCTGGCCAGCAGCCGCCCCATGCCCTGACGGGCGGGATTGGCGAGGGCGGCCAGCACCGGATGACGGCCCCAGACGAAATTGTCGGCATCAACCTTGCCGCGCGACGGACGCGGGGCGGCCGGGTTGAACGCCTTGGTCGGCGGATTGGGGTTCCAGCCGCCCTTGCGAGGCGCGTCCGCGGTCTCTGGCGACTTGCCCCGGAAGCCCGGCTTTTTACCGGTTTTCCGGTCGTTGCGTTCTCGATTTTGCGACACTATAAGACGCCCTCCGATTTGGAGCCCTGAGGCTTTCGGGTCCGGTGCCTCCTGTATCGCAGGCGACGCCGGAGACCGAATGCTTTTGTTGCCTTGGCCACCGAAAGGTTGCCGGGGCTTTGGTCCGACGGTTCGAAACGCGCTTGGGGGAATGTCCCGAGTGGCAAAGGGGGGGGACTGTAAATCCCCTGCGTAAGCTTCGCAGGTTCGAGTCCTGCTTCCCCCACCACGCGCAGTTCGAAACGAGGGACCCGGTGACGATGAGGATCGGCGGCGAAGGTCAACCGGGGTTCCGGGCAGCCGACGCCGTCTCCGTGCGGGTATAGTACAATGGTAGTACAGCAGCCTTCCAAGCTGAATATGTCGGTTCGATTCCGTCTACCCGCTCCAGATTTTTGAACTGAGCAGAAGCGCCCCTTCCATCACGGACCCGGGCCACCAGGAGTTTGGCGATGGCCAAGGAAAAGTTCGAACGTAACAAGCCGCATTGCAACATCGGCACGATTGGTCACGTTGACCACGGCAAGACGACGCTGACGGCGGCGATCACGATGGTTCTGGCCCAGGCCAGCGGTGGCAAGGCGATGAACTACGCCGACATCGACGCGGCGCCGGAAGAAAAGGCCCGCGGCATCACGATCAACACCGCGCACGTGGAATATGAGACGGCCAACCGTCACTACGCGCACGTCGACTGCCCCGGCCACGCCGACTATGTGAAGAACATGATCACCGGTGCCGCCCAGATGGACGGCGCGATCCTGGTGGTTTCGGCCGCTGACGGCCCGATGCCGCAGACGCGCGAGCACATCCTGCTGGCCCGTCAGGTCGGCGTGCCGGCGCTGGTGGTGTTCATGAACAAGGTCGACCTGGTCGACGACGCCGAGCTGCTCGAGCTGGTCGAGATGGAAGTGCGCGAGCTGCTGAGCTCGTACGACTTCCCGGGCGATGACATCCCGATCACCATGGGTTCGGCCAAGGCCGCGACCGATGGCGTGAAGCCGGAAATCGGTGCCGATCAGGTGCTGAAGCTGATGCAGACGGTCGACGACTACATCCCGCAGCCGGCGCGTCCGCTGGACCTGCCGTTCCTGATGCCGGTCGAGGACGTGTTCTCGATCTCGGGTCGCGGCACCGTGGTCACGGGCCGGATCGAAAAGGGTATCGTCAAGGTCGGCGAGGAAGTCGAGATTGTCGGCATCCGTCCGGTTCAGAAGACGACCTGCACGGGCGTGGAAATGTTCCGCAAGCTGCTCGACCAGGGCCAGGCCGGCGACAACGTCGGCGTGCTGCTGCGCGGCACCAAGCGTGAAGACGTCGAGCGCGGCCAGGTTCTCTGCAAGCCCGGCTCGATCACCCCGCACACCAAATTCCTGGCTGAGGCCTATATCCTCAACAAGGAAGAGGGTGGCCGTCACACGCCGTTCTTCACCAACTATCGCCCGCAGTTCTACTTCCGTACGACGGACGTGACCGGCATCGTCCAGCTCAAGGAAGGCGTTGAGATGATCATGCCCGGCGACAACGCCGAGCTGAACGTCGAGCTGATCACCCCGATCGCCATGGACCAGGGCCTGCGCTTCGCCATCCGTGAAGGCGGCCGCACCGTCGGCGCCGGCGTCGTCGCCAAGATCATCGAGTAGAGCCTCCTTGATGCGCTAACGCTCGCGACGCGGTCGCTCGCTTTATGAGCGCCCGTTTGGCCTCAAGCCGCGAGCCTCCGCGAGGCGAGCATAGGCCCAAAAACAAAACCCCCGCCGGTGCAAACCGGCGGGGGTTTTTGCTTGTTTCCGGAACGCCTTTGAAACGTGACCGTTAGTCCAACAGGAGCGTTTCAACCCCGAGACGTGAGCAACGGTGGGCAGAATGTACGACGCACGATACGAATTCATCGGCTGGGACGCCTTGATCCAGACCTGGCTACCGAAGGGATTGGGCGCGCTGCTCATTCTGCTCGGGGCCTGGGCGATCGGCACCGCCATCAAATGGGCGCTGGCCAAGGGGGTCGACCGGATCCCGGGCGCGTCGAAGGCCAATCTCAGTGAAAATCCGAAACATTCGATCGGCCACAGCTTGGGCGATGTCGCCTTCTGGCTGATCCTGTTGTTCGGCGTGGTGGCCGCGCTGGGAGTTCTGGGTCTTGGGCAGGTCGTCACCCCGTTGAACACGCTGTTGAACCAGGTTGCCTCCTTCCTGCCGAACATTCTCGGCGCGGCCCTGATCTTCTTCATCGGCTATATCGTCGCCACGCTCGCCCGCCGGGTGACCGAGGCGGCATTGAAGGCTGCCAGTGCCGACGCGTGGCTGGAGCGGGCCGGTCTGTCCCGGGCAACCGGGTCGACCGGTGTCAGCACCGCCGCCGGCACCCTGGTCTTTGTGCTGGTTCTGATTCCGATCACCATCGCAGCGCTGGAACAGCTGAGTATCGAATCCCTGACCGTTCCGGCTGTTGCCGTTCTGGCCACCGTGTTTGATGCCATCCCCCGGGTTCTGGCGGCAGCGATCGTTCTGGCTATCGGCTGGTTCATCGGTCGCTGGGTCGCCCAGGTGATCGAGCGGGTTCTGCCGGCCACCGGGTTCGACCGCAGCATCAGCGGTTTTGTCAGCCTGTCCTCGGCGCGCCCTGAAGGGGCGTCGGCCGAGGCCACCGCCCCCTACGCCGGGGATGTGACCCCGGCCACGGCGCGCGCCATGGGCGACAGGAGCGTGTCCCGCCCGATGACGCCGTCGCGTATCGTCGGCCTGTTGGCCATGGTCGCCATCGTCGCCTTTACCGCGATCGAAGCCGCCCGCCTGCTGGAGTTCGGGGCTGTCGCGACCCTGGTCGAGGAGGTTCTGAGCCTGGCCGTTCGGATCATCACCGGCGGTATCATCATCGTCGCCGGTGTGATCCTGGGTGACGTGCTGAGCAATGCGATCAACCGCGGTACGGACGGGGCCGATCGATTCGCCTCCACCATCGTGCGCTGGGCCACCATCGCCCTGGCCACGGCCATGGGTCTGAGCTTCATGGGTATCGCCGATGAGATCGTCATGCTGGCCTTCGGTCTGGTTCTGGGTGCTGCGGCTATCGCCGCGGCCCTGGCCTTCGGCCTGGGTGGACGCGGTGCGGCCGGGCAGGTGGCCCAGTCGTGGGCGGACAAGCTGACCAAGGCTTCGAAGTCGACGACCAAGCCGCGCGGCTAGCTCGAAGCGCTAACCGACAGGGCGGGCGGTCTCCAGACGGGGGCCGCCCGTTTTGCTGTTCACGACGCGCCGCAGACTGAACCGTTCGCGTTACAGGGGGTAGTTCAAGGTTAAGGTGTCCCCTGACGGGGGCGAGGCCTTGCATGGAACCCCGGATTGCCGCCTACGTTCGCCTTACGGACGTTAGGGATTTGGTAATCATGTTGCGCGCGCTTCGCATCGGTCTGTTCATCGGCACCCTGATCGGGATGTCGGCCTGTGCGGCGACTGCTCCCGCGAACCCTGATGTCAGCGGACCCTACGGGGCGGTGGATGCCGGTCCCCGACGCTGAGTTTCAAGGAAACCATGGCGGAAAGACCAAACCTCTCCTAATGTCCCCCTGCGGACGCCGGCTGTCGCGCCGCGCCGGTCTCGCTACTCCTAGATGTTAGCTATCGCCATTGTTGTCGTTCTGCTCCTCGTGGTGCTCAACGGCCTGTTCGCCATGACCGAGCTCGCGGTCGTCTCATCCCGTAGATCAAAGCTGCAGAGTCGGGCAGAGCGGGGAGACAAGGGGGCCCGCGCGGCGTTGAAGCTGGCGGATGATCCGACCCATTTCCTTTCGGCGGTCCAGGTCGGCATCACCCTGATCGGGATTCTGGCCGGTGCCTATGGTCAGGCCGCCATCGCCGGTGAGCTCGACAAGATCCTCGAGGCCCAGTTTCCGGCCCTGACCGCCTATACCCAGATCTTCTCGACGGCCCTCGTGGTCGTGTGCATCACCTATGTGTCGCTGATTGTCGGCGAATTGGTGCCCAAACGCCTGGCCCTGATCTTCCCCGAAACCATCGCCGCCAAGATGGCCGCGCCGATCTCAAGTCTGGCCGTGGTCCTGCATCCGTTCGTGGTGCTGCTGACGGCTTCGACTTCGGCGATTCTCAAATTGATGGGCGTCAAGGATCGCGACGGCACCGATGTTACCCAGGAGGAAGTCGAGACCATCCTGGCTGAGGGCACCTCGGCGGGCCTGATCGAGCCCGAAGAACAGGTGATGATCGAAGAGATCCTGCGCCTGGGTGATCGCCCGGTGCGGGTGGCGATGACGCCGCGCACCGACGTCTTCTGGGTCGCGCTGGACGACACGGTCGCTGCACTGCGCGAGGAAATTCGCGTCTGTCCCTATTCGCGCATCGTGGTGGCCCGCGACGGTGATCTGGATCACCCGCTGGGGGTGGTTCACAAGAAAGACCTGCTGGACTCCTATCTGACCTCGGGCGAGCTGGAGGTTGAGAAGCACGTCAAGACGCCGGCCTTTATCCCGCAGTCCACCTCGGTGCTGAAGGCGCTGGAGATCCTGAAGGGCACCCATGTCCACATGGCCTTCATCGTCGATGAATACGGGGCTTTCGAGGGGGTGGTTACCGCCACAGACATCCTCGAGATGATCGCGGGTGACTTCAACGAGAGCCATGACGAGCTGACCGGCTTTGTCACCCAGCGCGAGGACGGGGCCTGGCTGGTCGACGGCCGCACCGATCTCGACGACCTGTGTGACATGCTGGGCGAGGATTTCGGCGAGAACGACAGCTTCCACACCGTGGCCGGCCTGGTGCTGCACCAGCTGTCGCGCGTACCGGACAAGGGCGAGGAGCTGCAACTGGGGCGGTTCGAGGTCGAGATTCTGGAGATGGACGACCGCCGCATCGACAAGCTGCTGTTCCGTCAGGTGGTCAAGCCGGAGGACGAGGCCCATGCGATCGCGGCCCACAGGGACGACTGATCCGGCCTTCGCGCGCAATCCCTGTGCCGGGGGGCGGATTGCCCTTGAAAACCCGCCTTCGCTCGGGCATACGCCCCCGTCTGGCGAGTACCACGCGCCGATGGGGTGACCCACGGCGCGTTGTGCCCTGTCCGGACACTACAGGAGTGTAGCTCAGCTGGTAGAGCATCGGTCTCCAAAACCGAGGGTCGTGGGTTCGAGTCCCTCCACTCCTGCCATTTCCCCCCTGTCGCCGCCGCATGGGACTTCCCATCTGGAGGGCAGGGATAAATGTTTGAAGAGACGCTGAATGGCCAAGGCCAAAAACCCGGGCGGTCGTCGCATGACGGGATCGAAAGTCGCTCCGGCGGGGCAGACGGTCGCGGTTGACGCGCCGGCCCCCAAGAAACGCGTGTCGATCCCGCAGTTCTTCAGCCAGGTTCGCGCTGAAGGGCGCAAGATCGTGTGGCCCAGCCGCAAGGAAACCTGGATCACCTCGGTGATGGTTTTCATCATGGTGGTGATCGCCGCGATCTTCTTCTGGGTCGTCGACGCCGGCCTGACCATCGCTTCCCAATTCATCCTCTCTATCGGCCAATAAGGAGACGCGCATGACTGATGCAGCGCCCGAAACCAAACCGGCCGCCAATCCGCGGCACAAATGGTACATCATCCACGCCTACTCGAATTTCGAGAAGAAGGTGTCCCAGCACATTCAGGACCAGGCGCGTCAGCAGGGCCTGACCGAGTGTTTCTCGGAAATCCTCGTGCCGACCGAGGAGGTCGTCGAGGTCCGTCGTGGTCGCAAGATCAATTCGGAACGCAAATTCTTCCCCGGCTATGTACTGGCGAAGATGGAGATGACCGACGAGGCCTATCACCTGGTCAAGAACACGCCGAAGGTCACCGGCTTCCTCGGCGCGGCGGGCGGCACCAAGCCGCTGCCGGTGTCCGAGCGTGAGGTCCAGAACATCATCGGTCAGGTGGAAGAAGGCGTCGAACGTCCGAAGCCCACCATCCGTTTCGACATCGGCGAGACCGTCAAGGTCATCGACGGACCCTTCGCCAGCTTCGAGGGTCAGGTTGAAAGCGTCGACGAGGACAACGCCCGCCTGCGCGTGGCTGTGTCCATCTTCGGTCGCCCGACCCCCGTCGATCTGGAATACAATCAGGTCGAGAAGAACGCGGGCTAAACCGTTTTTCGGCAGAGCGATTTACGGGGGCTGCGAGAGCGGCCCCCGTTTGCTATTCGGCCCCGCCTTTGCTACACGCGCGCCTCGCTCCGCAGGGAGCGGTGCGGGTTCGCCCGCATAAATCCGTGGGAGGCAGCCATGCCGGACCACGGCTCACCGGCCCGGACTGAACCCCGGGTCACTCACAGGAGAGACCAATGGCCAAGAAAATTCTGGGCTATATCAAACTGCAGGTGCCGGCGGCTTCCGCCACGCCCTCGCCCCCGATCGGCCCCGCACTGGGCCAGCGCGGCGTCAACATCATGGGCTTCTGCAAGGAGTTCAACGCGCGCACCGAGAACGTCGGCAAGGGCACGCCCCTGCCGACCGTGATCACCGTCTATCAGGACAAGAGCTTCACCTTCATCACCAAGACGCCGCCGGCGACCTGGTTCCTGAAAGAGGCCACCAAGCTGAAGTCGGGCTCCAAGCTGACCGGCCGTGAAGTGGTCGGCAAGATCACCCGCAGCCAGCTGCGCGAGATCGCCGAAAAGAAGATGAAGGATCTGAACGCCAACGATCTCGATGCCGCGACCAAGATCATCGAGGGTTCGGCCAAGGCCATGGGCCTGAACGTCGTGGAGGGCTGAGCACATGACCAAGCAAACCAAGCGCATCAAGGCCCGCACGGGCGACCGTGAAGCCAACCTGTCGTTCGCCGAGGCCATCAAGGCCGTCAAGGAAAACGCCACCGCCAAGTTCGACGAGTCGATCGAGATCGCCGTCAACCTGGGCGTCGACCCGCGTCACGCCGACCAGCAGGTCCGCGGCGTCGTGAATCTGCCGTCCGGCACGGGCCGTGACGTTCGCGTCGCCGTCTTCGCCAAGGACGCCAAGGCTGCTGAGGCCCTGGCCGCCGGTGCCGACATCGTCGGTGCCGAGGATCTGTACGAGAAGATCAACGGTGGCTTCATGGACTTCGACCGCGTCATCGCGTCGCCGGACATGATGGCCCTGGTCGGCCGTCTGGGTAAGGTGCTGGGCCCGCGCGGCCTGATGCCGAACCCGAAGGTCGGCACCGTGACTCCGAACGTCGCGCAAGCGGTCAAGGACGCCAAGGGCGGTGCGGTCGAGTTCCGCGTCGAGAAGGCCGGCATCGTGCACGGCGGGATCGGCAAGGCCTCGTTCACCCAGGAAGCCCTGGAAGCCAACGTCAAGGCCTACGTTGACGCCCTGTCGCGCGCCCGTCCGTCGGGTGCCAAGGGCACCTATGTGAAGAAGATCAGCCTGTCCTCGACGATGGGCCCCGGCTTCAAGATCGACCCGGCTTCGCTGAACGCCTGATCGACCCTGTCGGTTGAATGATTGCGGCGGCGGGGAGCGATCCCCGCCGCCGTTTTTCGTTTGTGACGAATCGTCCGGTCGCGGATGACTACAGCCAGTTCTGCCCCGGCGGCGTGAACGATGGAACGGGACGGCATTGACCAAGAGCAAGACCAGCAAGATCTATCGCCGCGACAAGCGCCATCAGTTCGCGGCCCTGCCGTGGCGGACCGGTCCGCGCGGGCTGGAGATTCTGCTGATCACCTCGCGCGAGACCAGACGCTGGGTCATCCCCAAGGGCTGGCCGATGAAGGACCGCGCGGCGCACGAGGCCGCGGCCCAGGAGGCCTTTGAGGAGGCCGGCGTCCGGGGCGACATCACCAGCGCGCCGCTGGGCATGTTCCGCTATCTGAAGCGGCTGAAGGGCGACAAGACCCAGTTGTGCGCCGTCGATGTGTTTCCGCTACAGGTCACCGAGATTCTCGACGCCTGGCCTGAACGCGACGAGCGCGAGCGGGAGTGGGTGACGCCGGAGGCGGCAGCCCGGCGCGTCGACGAGCCGGAGCTGGCCGCCCTGATCGAGGCCTTTGCCTTTCTGAGCGCGCGCCCGGTCGGCTGAGACACCGCTGCGCCGAACTATTTGGCGTTGAGGGATTGCCATATTGAACGCAACTGTGGAGCGTGACCGTCGACGACTGAATCGGGGGGTGAGATGAGTTTTAGAGTACTGATTGCGCTGGTGTTGGCTCTGGGGCTGACCACACCGGCAATGGCCCAGGACGCGCCGGACGCTGACCAGCGCGCGCTTGCCCAGCGCTTGATCGACCTGTCGACCGGGTCAAGTCTGGAGAAAATGATCGAACAACAGGCCGATCTGGCCATGGCCGCGATGGGCGATCTGCCGACGGCCGAGGCGGCGTGGGTTCGCACCAACATGCCACGCATGATGCGCGGGATGGTCGATACGATGCTGGCTGACATGGTGGGTGCCTATGCCGAGATCTTTTCCGAGGCTGAACTTGAGGCCCAGATCGCCTTCTATGAAACGCCGCTTGGGCCGTCGATCGCCAATAAGGCCTTGCAGTTGGGCGTGCGACAGCAGGCGATCCTCGGTGAGGTGCTGCAGCGCTATATGACAGAGTTTGCTCTCAAATATTGCGCCGAGTTCGACTGTTCGGGTGCTGCGGCGGCCAAGACGCGCACGCGATAGCGATCCGACGGGCATCGGCCGTTGATTTCCCCGTGGTTCCCCTGTATGAGCGCCGCTTCCCGTCACCGGTCCTGCCGATGACGGTCCTGTCCGAGAACTTCGGGGCGTGGGGGTCACCCGCGCCATAACCGCCAGAGAGCCCTCTGGTGCCGTGGGGAGATGGGGACGCAGACAACGCCAGACGCTCCGGTATCCGGACGTCGGGGTTCGAGCATCCTTCGGACATTACGACCGGCTTCAACGTCTCGCAGCGATGCGCGGCGCTTTGGGCCAGCAAAATCCTCGGATTTTGCTGAAACGTCTCGCTCGGCATTCCATAGGAATGCCGGGGCCGCCATCGGGAATAAGCCCGGCGGCGAATACCAGACTGGAGACCGCAATGGACCGCGCACAAAAAGCCGAGTCGATCGAGACGCTCAAGGGCGTTTTCGCCGGCGCCGGCGCCGTGGTCGTGACCCACAACCTGGGTCTGACCGTTGCGGAAATGGAAGATCTGCGTGGCCGCCTCCGCAAGGAAGCCGGCACGTTCAAGGTGATCAAGAATCGCCTGGCGCTGAAGGCGCTCGAAGCCGCTGACGGCAGCGACTACCACGGCCTGTTCAAGGGTCCCGTGGGCATCGCCTATGCTGACGACGCGGTAACGGCCGCCAAGGTTACCGCTGACTTCGCCAAGGGCAACGAGCGTTTCGTTGTCCTGGGTGGCTTCATGGGTGACAAGGTTCTGGACGCGAAGGGCGTGGAGACTCTCTCCAAACTGCCGTCGCTGGATCAGATCCGCGCGTCGCTGCTCGGCCTGCTCAACGCTCCCGCGACCAAGATCGCCGGCGTCGTGCAAGCCCCCGCCAGCCAACTGGCCCGGGTATTCAGCGCCTATGCCGCCAAGGACGCCGCGTAAGCGGACCGCTCCCTTCCATCTCTGCAAACCCTCCCAACTGAACCTCAATCCTCCGAAGGAATCTAACCATGGCCGACCTGTCCAAGATCGTCGAAGACCTGTCCAAACTGACCGTCCTCGAAGCTGCCGAACTCTCCAAGCTGCTGGAAGAAAAGTGGGGCGTCAGCGCCGCTGCTCCGGTCGCCATGGCCATGCCGGCCGGTGGTGGCGCTGCTCCGGCTGAAGCCGCCGAAGAGCAGACCGAGTTCAACGTCGTGCTCATCTCGGGCGGCGACAAGAAGATCAACGTGATTAAAGAAGTCCGCGGCGTTCGCTCGGACCTGGGCCTCAAGGAAGCCAAGGACCTGGTCGAAGGCGCTCCGCAGAACGTCCTCGAGAACGTCTCCAAGCAGATCGCTGAAGAGACCAAGAAGAAGCTGGAAGAAGCCGGCGCGACCATCCAGATCAAGTAATCTGGCCCGGTCCTTCGGGACTGGATCGCAAAACTTCAGCGGGCCCGGTGGGAAACCACCGGGCCCGTGTGCGTTTGGACTGGTGATAGCCGCGATGGACCCCATCTGCGTAGCTCCCCCATACGAAGGACGCCCCCATGAAGATCCTGATGGTTCTGACCTCGCACGATCAACTCGGCGACACCGGCCAGAAGACCGGCTTCTGGCTCGAGGAGTTCGCCGCCCCCTACTATGCCCTGAAGGACGCCGGGTCTGAGATCGTCGTCGCGTCGCCCAAGGGGGGCCAGCCGCCGCTGGATCCCAAGAGCGACGAGCCGGACGCCCAGAGCGACGACACACGCCGATTCAAGGATGACGAGGCTGCGCAAAAGGTGCTGGCCAATACGGTGCGGCTGGACAGTGTGTCGGCCGACGAGTTCGACGCTGTCTTCTATCCCGGTGGACATGGTCCGCTTTGGGATCTCGCGGTGGACGGCCATTCGATCAGCCTGATCGAGGCGTTCGTGCGGGCCGACAAGCCGGTCGCGGCCGTCTGCCATGCGCCGGGCGTGTTCAAGTCGGTCAAGGGCAAGGAGGGGGAGCCGCTGGTGAAGGGTCGCAAGGTCGCCGGCTTCACCAATACCGAGGAGGCTGCCGTCGAGCTGACCGACGTTGTGCCCTTCCTGGTCGAGGACATGCTCAAGGCCAATGGTGGCGTCTACTCAAAGGGCCCCGACTGGGGCTCATACGTGCTGACCGACGGCAAGCTGGTCACCGGCCAGAATCCGGCCTCGTCACGTGAAGCGGCGGAGGCCCTGCTGAAGCTGCTCAAGAGCTAGATGGACGCGGGCGGCGGGCCCGGAGCCCGCCGCCCGTTCCCGTCAGCGCCGGCGCGGGGCGTAGATCTCGGCCAGCCGGTCGCGGGTCCCCTCGATGCGGACCAGGCGCGGGTAGCGCAGACCATCGCGATAGTCGAAGGCGACGGTGCGGTAGCGGTCGCCGGACTTCAACAGCAGCTCGATCCGGGTCTCGGTGCCCTTGGCTGCGGTGACCGCGTCGCGCAGCACGCCGGCATCAGCAGCCGTGCCGTTGACCGCGACCAGTTCCCAGCCCTCGCCGATACCGAGGCGGAAAGCCGGACCGTCCCAGCGGATGTTGGCCAGCCGGTTGCTGGTCGCCGAAAGAGTGAAGCCCAGGGAGTACTGGAAGTCGCGGGTCCAGCCGCCCTGAACCGACTTCTCGACCGGGGTCAGGCTGTCGACCCAGGTCAGCTGCCAGCCCGCCCGGGTGATTCCGTCCAGCGGCGCGCGCGCGTCGGGGCCGACCGCGTCGAGCCGGTCGCGCAGGAAACCGGCCCAGTCGTGCGGATAGACGGCGTTCAACGCTTCGACCAGTTCCTGGAACGTATAGCCACGCGGGGTGAAGACGCCGTCGTCGACGCCGAAAAAGGCGCGGGCGAAATCATCGAGGCTCTTGCGGTCGCGGGTGCCCTCGCGGATCAGGGTGTCGGCGTCGAGCCAGATCAGGGCGCTCTCGCGATAATAGTCGCCGGTCGCCCGCATCCATGAGGGATACTGGCCGGGGACGCGGTAGCCGAGCAGATTGTGGTTGTTGGTATCGTGCAGGGCCCGCCACTGGCGGCCCGGCTGGGCGTCATAGAAGCCGGCGATGGCGGCAAGGTTGGCGACGGCGACGTCGCGGGTCGCCAGGCCCGAGCGGGCCGCCAGCACATCGCCCCAGTATTCGGTCTGGCCCTCATAGACCCACAGCAGGGTGTTCTGGCTCGGCACATTGTAGTTGGCGGTCAGTTCGTCGGCCGGGCGGCGGAACTTGCCGTTCCAGGAGTGGACGTACTCGTGCGGCAGCAGGCCGCGATCCCCGGCGCTGGCGCTCCAGTCGGTGAAGAATTCGGGGCTCATGGTATTTTCTGACGAGCGGTGATGTTCGAGGCCGATGCCGCCCAGTTGGCGCGTCAGGCCGACGAGGAATTCGTAGTGGTCGAAATGGCGGGCACCGAACAGTCGGTCGGCCTGGGTCACCAGGTTCTCGTACAGCGCCAGCTGGTCGGCGGTCGGGGCGATGTTTTCGGTCGAGTCGGCGACGATATTCAGATGAACGCTGTTGCCGGTCGGATCGATGTCGATGCGGCGGAAATGGGCCCCGGCGAACATCGGACTGTCGACCAGGGTGTAGAGGTCGCTGGGTTCGAAGGTGGCCACGCCGTCCGTGAATGTGGTGGTGGTCAGCGCCGTGCCGTAATTCCAGCCCTCGGGCAGGCGGATCGAAGCGGCCACCTGGATCTGGTTGGCGAAATAGCCGGCCGGATAGAGGATGGCTTTTTCCCACTCCATGTTGACGATGGCCGGCGTCATGACGACGCGCCACTGGCTGCTGTCGGGCTGGGTCAGCCACTGGAAATCGACGACGATCTCGCTGACTCCGACGGGGATGTCGAGATGGAAGGCATAGGGGTCGATGGTGTCGCGCAGCCACTCGATCCGCTCGCCGCCGCCGATGACGGTCAGGCCGGCGATCAGCTGGATCGGGCCGGTACCGGCGTGATTGCCCGGCAGGAAGCGCGGATAGAGCAGGGTCATCGGACCGGCACTGACCGGCACGGTCTGGTGCACGGAGATGATGCGGCGCTCGAGGTCGGTGACGTCGGCCCGGTACTGGATCACGCCCGGATAGGGTTTGTCCTCAGGCTCCGGAATCAGCGGCTGGGCCCGCGGCAGGGCCACGGCAGCCTCACGGGCGTCGGTCACCCAGGGGGTGCCGGGGTTCTGGGCCAGGGCGGGCAGGGCGGTGCCGGCCAACAGCAGGGCGAGGACGGTGGCGGTCAGGCGGATGGGGGGCATGGGCACTCGAACACGATGGAGGAATCGGAGCGGAACGATCAGGCGGCGGGCAGCACGGCCAGCAGTTCGACCTTGAATCGCAGGGTCGAGTTGGGGGGCAGTTCGTCGCCACCGACCCAGCGGTCGCCATAAGCCAGGCCAGCCGGGATGACGAACTCAAAGGTCTCACCCTCGCGCATCAGGGCCACGCCCTCGGTCCAGCCCTTGATCACGCGATTGAGGGGGAATTCGGCCGGTTCGTTGCGGGCGTAGGAACTGTCGAACTCACGGCCGTCGATGAAGGTGCCGGCATAGTGGACACGCACGGTGTCGGTCGCCGTCGGCTGGCGACCCTGCGGGTGGGCCCGGCCGTCGCGACGGTACTGCAGGCCGCTGGCAGTGGTGGTCCAGCCCGGGCGGCCGCTGTTCCAGGCCAGATAGGCGGCCTGTCCAGCCTCCCAGCGCGCTTGCGACGGCGGGCTGCTGTCGACGACGGGCGGAGCTGCCGTGGCGCAGGCGGACAGGGTGAGGGCGGCGGCGCTGGCGAGGAGAAGGTGCTTCATGGACGGCAAGCTAGCAGGGGCAGGCAGGTCGCGGGAAGCCTTACGATGACGTGCGCTTGACATGACATAATGTCTGCTACACCGTACATGAAGTCATCTGGAGCATATGTGTGATCAGGATATTCGGCGTGCTGGCGATCAGCCTGGGGTTTGGTGCCTTTCTGGCCTTGCCCCTGTTCGCCTGGCCGGTGCGGCCGGGCTGGATCGGCGCGGCGGTCCTGCTGCTGGCGGCGCTCGTGGTGCGGTGGCACTGGAACGCGCGGCGGCTGGCTGCGGGCGATGATCCCGGGGCCCGGGAGCGCGAGTCCTGGCACTCCATGGCGGCGTTCGCTCTGTTGAGTGGGCACCTGTCCGCGGCGTTGATGCAAGGAGTCGACCTGCATGTCGGGCACGGCAACACCCTGGCTCTGGACAACTGGACTCTGCTTGCGGCCGCTGTCGTCAGCTGGATCATCGTCCGTCCCCCACGAATGGAGAAGGACGAACGCGATCGGGAGATGGCGGCGCGCGGGGCTCATGTCGGTCATGCGACCCTGACGGCCCTGCTGATCGTCCTGTCGTTGACGCTGGGGTTTGCCCCGCCGCCGGTGCTGGAGCGACTCTCGCCGTTTGTCCTGGGTAATCTGCTGCTGGTGCTGATCATGCTGGCTGGGCTGACCAAGCACGCGACGCAGTTGGTTGGCTATTGGGCGGCGGCGCGACCCGGGGGCGACGCTGATGGCTGAACTGGCCATCGGTAATCATCTCAGGCGGCTGCGTTTCGAGCATGGCGAGATGACCCAGGACGCGCTGGCCCGATCAGCGGGCGTGACCCGGCAGACGGTAATCTCGCTGGAGGCGGGGCGGTACGCGCCGTCCCTGGAGCTGGCCATGCGACTGGCGCACGTCTTCGACCGGAGCGTGGACGACGTCTTCTTCTGGCGGACCCCGCCGACGACCTGAACCCCGGAACTTTTCCCCCAAGCGCGCCGACGCGTGCATCAGAGGATATGATCATGACCCAATCACGACGCCCGATTCGAGCCTTGGCAGGAACCGCCGCAGTCATCGCCGTTCTGGCGGCGGGTGCCGCAACGGCCCAGAGTTTTGAAATCACGCCGACGGGCCCGGTGCCGCAGGGTCAGCCGGTCGCCGTCGTCCTGACCGGTGTCGCCCCGGGCCAGGCCATCGACATCAGCGCCGAGCGCCGATTCGGCCATGATGCGGTCTGGCGCTCCCGCGCCCGCTTCACGGCCGATGGGCAGGGACGTGTCGACCTGACGACGGCTCCCCCTGTCAGCGGTGACTACGACGGGGTCGACGCGGCCGGCCTGTTCTGGTCGATGGGACCGACCGACGATGCCCTGCCCGACGATTGGCGCTCCGGAGAGGTCCGCTTGACCGCCACGGCCGCGGATCAGGTGGTCGCGACGGGCCTGACCCGCCTGGTCGGCGCGGTGAACCCCGTCGAGGTCGAGGATATTCCCGGCTTTCCTGCTGCACGTCTGTATCACCCTCCGGGTGAGGGGCGGCGGCCGGTTATCGTCGTACTGCACGGTGCCGACGGCGGCACCCGGGCCAGCGACCGTTACGGGCGCAAGCTGGCCTCGCTCGGCTATGCCGTTGTCGGTCTGCCCTACTATTCTCCCGACTGGGGTGACTACGGGCCGCCCAAGGAAATCCCGGGCCTGCCCGGCAGTTTCATCGACATCCGCATCGATCAGATCGGGGAACTGCGCGATTGGCTGGCCGGACGGCCGGACGTGGACGCCGGCCGGGTCGCCCTGTTCGGCGGTTCCAAGGGGGCGGAGTTCGCCCTGATCGCCGCCAGCAAATACCCTTGGCTCACCTCGGTCGTGGCCTTTGCACCGTCGGATCTGGTCTGGGAGGGCTGGGGACTGGAGACGGTCGAGGCCGAGGGCACGCGGTCGTCCTTCTCCTGGCAAGGCGAGGCGCTGCCCTTCATGCCCTATGTCGGGTTCGTCGACGGCCTTCTGGCCGGACCGGGTAACGCCGACCTGCTAAAAATCCACGAGGACGGCCGGGCGGCCCATCCCGACCGCGAGTCGATGGCCCGCATCCGGATTGAGGACTTCCCCGGAGAGGTCATGCTGGTGGCCGGCGATGCTGATCGGGAGTGGCGCTCGGGCCAGATGGCCCGGAACCTGGCGGCCAGCCGGGCCGTAGCGGGACGCGAGACGACGCTGTTGCTGTATCCTGAGGCTGGGCATGATGTCGGTGGCGACGGCTGGGCCCCGACAGCCGGCGGGGTGGCGCGCGGTGGCGGCACGGCTGAAGCCAATGCGCGGGCGCAGGCCGACGCGTGGCCGCGGGTACTGGCGTTTTTGGCGCGGACACTGGGGCCAATCGAAAGATAGGTCGGCGACGGCCTTTATTTCGTCGAAAAAGCGAGTATACGTCCCGGTTCCGCACAACTCAGTATGAGTCCGCGCGTTAGCGCCGAGGCCTGGTCCGTCGCCCTCCGACCAGTGCGAAGGCGCGCTCCTCCCCAAGGGAGCTTCGACATTGCTGGTGCCCTGGTCCCTCGGGATCGAGGGTGGGCACCGAGAAACCGAAGCCGCGACAGCGCACCCGTGCGCCGGCGCGGCTGCTGCTGCATTTGACGCAGGGGTCGCCTTCCACTGGACGGGGCCTCGTGCGGATTGGGAAACAAGAATGGCCAACACCACAGACGGTCTCGCCCTGAGCGGTCAGATCGCCCTCGCCACGTCCTTCACCGGCAAGAAACGCATCCGTAAATCCTTCGGGCGCATCCCCGAAGCGGTGAAGATGCCGAACCTGATCGAGGTTCAGCGCGCCTCCTACGAGCAGTTCCTGCAACGCGACGTCGTGACCGGCCCGCGCAAGGATCAGGGCATTGAGGCTGTCTTCAAGTCGGTCTTCCCGATCAAGGACTTCAACGAACGCGCCGTGCTGGAGTACGTCTCCTACGAGTTCGAACAGCCGAAATACGACGTCGAGGAGTGCATCCAGCGCGACATGACGTATGCCGCGCCGCTGAAGGTCAAGCTGCGCCTGATCGTGTTCGAGGCCGACGAGGAAACCGGCGCCCGTTCCGTCAAGGACATCAAGGAGCAGGACGTCTACATGGGGGACATCCCCCTGATGACGGACAAGGGCACCTTTGTCGTCAACGGCACCGAGCGCGTGATCGTCTCGCAGATGCACCGTTCGCCGGGCGTCTTCTTCGACCACGACAAGGGCAAGACGCACAGCTCGGGCAAGCTGCTGTTCGCCGCCCGCGTGATCCCGTACCGCGGTTCGTGGCTCGACTTCGAGTTCGATGCCAAGGACGTGGTCTACGTCCGCATCGACCGTCGCCGCAAACTGCCGGCCACCACCTTCCTCTATGCCCTGGGCATGGACGGTGAGGAGATCCTGCGCACCTTCTACGAGACCGTGCCCTACGAGAAGCGCGGCGAAGGCTGGGTCACCCCGTACAAGGCCGAGCGCTGGAAAGGCGTGAAGCCCGAGTTTGACCTCGTCGACGCCGACACCGGTGAAGTCGTGGCCCAGGCCGGGATGAAGATCAGTGCCCGTGCTGCCAAGAAGCTGGCCGACGGTGGCCTGAAGTCGCTGTCGCTGGCCGCTGACGCCCTGCTGACCAAATATCTGGCCTCCGACGCCGTCAACTACGAGACCGGCGAGATCTACGTCGAGGCCGGCGACGAGCTGGACGCCGAGTCGATCGCTCTGCTGGAAGAGCGCGGCTTCACCACCATCGACGTGCTGGACATCGACCACGTCACGGTCGGGGCCTACATGCGCAACACCCTGCGGGTCGACAAGAACAGCGCCCGCGAGGATGCCCTGTTCGACGTCTATCGCGTGATGCGTCCGGGCGAGCCGCCCACCCCCGAAGCCGCCGAAGCCATGTTCAACTCGCTGTTCTTCGACAGCGAGCGCTACGACCTGTCGGCGGTTGGCCGGGTCAAGATGAACATGCGCCTTGAGCTGGACGTGTCGGACGAGATCCGCGTCCTGCGCAAGGATGACGTGCTGGAAGTTCTGAAGATCCTGGTTGGCCTTAAGGATGGCCGCGGCGAGATCGACGACATCGACAATCTCGGCAACCGCCGGGTGCGCTCGGTCGGCGAACTGCTGGAGAACCAGTACCGCGTCGGCCTGCTGCGCATGGAGCGCGCCATCAAGGAGCGGATGTCGTCGGTCGATATCGACACGGTGATGCCGCACGACCTGATCAACGCCAAGCCGGCCGCCGCCTCGGTCCGCGAATTCTTCGGCTCGTCGCAGCTGTCGCAGTTCATGGACCAGACCAACCCGCTGTCCGAGATCACCCACAAGCGCCGCCTTTCGGCGCTTGGCCCTGGCGGTCTGACGCGCGAGCGCGCCGGCTTCGAGGTGCGGGACGTGCACCCGACCCACTACGGCCGTATCTGCCCGATCGAGACCCCGGAAGGCCCGAACATCGGCCTGATCAACTCGCTGGCCACCCACGCGCGGGTCAACAAATACGGCTTCATCGAGAGCCCCTACCGGCGCGTCAAGGACGGCAAGGCCACGGACGAGGTGGTCTACATCTCGGCCATGGAGGAGTCGAAATACACGATCGCCCAGGCCAACATTGCCCTGAACAAGGGCGAGATCGTCGAGGACCTGGTCCCCGGACGGATCAACGGCGAGTCCCAGCTGCTGATCAAGGCTGACGTCGACATGATGGACGTGTCGCCGAAACAGGTCGTTTCGGTCGCCGCGGCCCTGATCCCCTTCCTGGAAAACGATGACGCCAACCGGGCCCTGATGGGCGCGAACATGCAGCGTCAGGCCGTGCCGCTGGTTCAGTCGGACGCGCCGCTGGTCGGCACCGGCATGGAATCGGTGGTCGCTGTCGACTCCGGTGCCGTGGTCGTGGCCCGTCGTGACGGTGTCGTCGAACAGATCGACGGTACCCGCATCGTGGTCCGCGCGACCAACGAGCTGGACGCCGGTCGTTCGGGCGTCGACATCTACCGCCTGTCCAAATTCCAGCGGTCCAACCAGTCGACCTGCATCAACCAGCGCCCGATCGTGCGCGTGGGCGATGTGGTCAAGGTCGGTGACGTCATCGCCGACGGCCCGTCGACGGACCTCGGTGAGCTGGCCCTGGGGCGTAACGCCCTCGTCGCCTTCATGCCGTGGAACGGCTACAACTTTGAGGACTCGATCCTGATCTCGGAGCGCATCGTGCGCGACGACGTCTTCACTTCGATCCACATCGACGAGTTCGAGGTCATGGCCCGCGACACCAAGCTGGGTCCGGAAGAGATCACCCGTGACATCCCCAACGTCGGCGAGGAAGCCCTGCGCAACCTCGACGAGGCGGGCATCGTGGCCATCGGCGCCGAGGTCCAGCCGGGCGACATTCTGTGCGGCAAGGTTACGCCGAAGGGTGAAAGCCCGATGACGCCGGAAGAGAAGCTGCTGCGCGCCATCTTCGGCGAGAAGGCTTCGGACGTCCGCGACACCAGCCTGCGTCTGCCCCCGGGCGTCGCCGGCACCATCGTCGACGTGCGCGTCTTCAACCGTCACGGCGTCGACAAGGACGAGCGCGCCATCGCCATCGAGCGTTCGGAAATCGAACGCCTCGGCAAGGACCGCGACGACGAACTGGCGATCCTGGAACGCAACGTCTACGGCCGCCTGCAGCCGCTGGTTCTCGGCAAGAATGCCGTCTCGGGTCCGAAGGGCCTGGGCCGCGGCGTCGTCACCGCCGAGAAGATGGCCGAGCTGTCGCGCGGTCTCTGGTGGCAGATCGCCCTCGACGACGAGAAGGCGATGGGCGAGCTGGAAGCCATGAAGAAGCAGTTCGAGGATGCCCGCAAAGCCCTCGACCGCCGCTTCGAGGACAAGGTCGAGAAGCTGCAGCGCGGCGACGAACTGCCCCCGGGCGTGATGAAGATGGTCAAGGTCTTCGTGGCTGTGAAGCGCAAGCTTCAGCCCGGCGACAAGATGGCCGGACGTCACGGCAACAAGGGTGTCATCTCCAAGATCCTGCCGATCGAGGACATGCCGCACCTGGCCGACGGGACCTCGGTCGACGTCGTTCTGAACCCGCTGGGCGTGCCCTCGCGCATGAACATCGGCCAAATCTTCGAAACCCACCTGGGCTGGGCCGCTGCCGGTCTCGGCAAGCAGATCTCCGGTCTTCTGGAGGCCTGGCAACAGGGTGGCCAGAAGCAGGCGCTGATCGACCACCTGTCGAGCATCTATGGCAAGGACACGCCGCTGCCGCAGGACGAGGACGATCTGGTCGAACTGGCCCGCAACCTGTCCAAGGGCGTTCCGTTCGCCACCCCGGTGTTCGACGGTGCCCACATCGTCGACATCGAGGACCTGCTGGAGAAGGCGGGTCTGGACCGTTCCGGTCAGTCGGTCGTCTACGACGGTCAGACCGGCGAGCAGTTCAAGCGTCCGGTCACGGTCGGTTACATCTACATGCTGAAGCTGCACCACCTGGTCGACGACAAGATCCACGCCCGTTCGATCGGACCGTACTCGCTGGTCACCCAGCAGCCGCTGGGCGGCAAGGCCCAGTTCGGCGGTCAGCGCTTCGGGGAGATGGAGGTGTGGGCTCTCGAGGCCTACGGCGCCGCCTACACCCTGCAGGAGATGCTGACGGTCAAATCCGATGACGTCGCCGGCCGGACCAAGGTCTACGAGGCGATTGTCCGTGGTGATGACAGCTTCGAGGCGGGCATTCCCGAGAGCTTCAACGTGCTCGTCAAGGAAATGCGCTCGCTGGGTCTGAACGTAGAGCTGGAGAACAGCTGATCGACCGAATGATCCCTCTCCGCGCAAGCGGGGAGGGACGGTCTCTCGCTCTTCTCCCTCAATGAATTTTGGCGGGTAACCCCGCAGAAGGAATCAAGATGAACCAGGAAGTCCTGAACATCTTCAACCCCCTCCCGGTCACACCGACCTTCGACCAGATCAAGATCGCCCTGGCGTCGCCAGAGAAGATCCGTTCGTGGTCGTTCGGTGAAATCAAAAAGCCGGAGACAATCAACTACCGGACGTTCAAGCCCGAGCGTGACGGCCTGTTCTGTGCCCGTATCTTTGGCCCGACCAAGGACTACGAATGCCTGTGCGGCAAGTACAAGCGCATGAAGTACAAGGGCATTATCTGCGAGAAATGCGGCGTTGAGGTCACCCTGGCCCGCGTGCGGCGCGAGCGGATGGGCCATATCGAACTGGCCAGCCCGACCGCCCACATCTGGTTCCTGAAGTCGCTGCCGTCGCGCATCTCGCTGATGCTGGACATGGCCCTGAAGGACGTCGAGCGGGTTCTGTATTTCGAGAACTACATCGTCACCGAGCCGGGTCTGACCCCGCTGAAGCAGGGCCAGCTCCTGACGGAAGACGAGTATTACCGCTACCAGGACGAGTTCGGTGATGACGGCTTCACCGCCGAAATCGGTGCCGAGGCCGTGCGCAACCTGCTGATGGGTATCGACCTCCACGCCGAGGCCGAGCGTCACCGCGGTGAACTGGCCGACAGCCCTTCGGAGATGAAGGCCAAGAAGGCGTCCAAGCGCCTGAAGCTGATCGAGGCCTTCCTCGACTCGGGCAACAAGCCCGAGTGGATGGTGCTGACGGTTGTGCCGGTCATCCCGCCGGAACTGCGTCCGCTGGTGCCGCTGGACGGTGGCCGTTTCGCCACCTCCGACCTGAACGACCTGTATCGCCGAGTCATCAACCGCAACAACCGCCTCAAGCGCCTGATGGAGCTGCGGGCGCCGGACATCATCATCCGCAACGAAAAGCGGATGCTGCAGGAATCCGTCGACGCCCTGTTCGACAACGGCCGTCGCGGCCGGGTCATCACCGGTGCCAACAAGCGTCCCCTGAAGTCGCTGGCCGACATGCTCAAGGGCAAGCAGGGCCGCTTCCGCCAGAACCTTCTGGGCAAGCGCGTCGACTATTCGGGTCGTTCGGTCATCGTCGTGGGTCCGGACCTCAAGCTGCACGAGTGCGGTCTGCCGAAGAAGATGGCGCTCGAGCTGTTCAAGCCGTTCATCTATGCGCGCCTTGACGCCAAGGGCCTGTCGGGCACCGTCAAACAGTCCAAGCGCATGGTCGAGCGCGAACAGCCCCAGGTGTGGGACATCCTCGAAGAGGTGATCCGCGAGCACCCGGTCATGTTGAACCGCGCGCCGACGCTGCACCGTCTGGGCATCCAGGCGTTCGAGCCGAAGCTGATCGAGGGCAAGGCCATCCAGCTGCACCCGCTGGTCTGCGCCGCCTTCAACGCCGACTTCGACGGCGACCAGATGGCCGTCCACGTCCCGCTGAGCCTCGAGGCCCAGCTGGAAGCGCGCGTCCTGATGATGTCGACCAACAACATCCTGTCGCCGGCCAACGGCAAGCCGATCATCGTGCCCTCGCAGGATATCGTGCTGGGTCTCTACTACCTGTCGCTGGTCAAGGACGGTGAGCCGGGTGAAGGCAAGCTGTTCGCCAACATGGGCGAGATCGATGCGGCCCTCGACGGCGGCGTCGTGTCCCTGCACACCAAGATCAAGGCGCGCTGGACCGAACAGGACGCCGAAGGCAAGGTCGTGACCAAGGTCATCGACAGCACCCCGGGCCGGATGAAGCTTGGGGCCCTGCTGCCGCAGAACCCGAACGTCGGCTATCGCCTGCTCGAGAAGAACCTGACCAAGAAGGAAATCGGCAATCTGATCGACGTGGTCTATCGCCACTGCGGTCAGAAGGCGACGGTGATCTTCGCCGACCAGATGATGGGCCTGGGCTTCCGTGAAGCCGCCAAGGCCGGGATTTCGTTCGGTAAGGACGATATCGTGATCCCGGCCAAGAAGGTCACGATCGTCGCTGAAACCCGTACCCTGGTTGAGGAATACGAGCAGCAGTACGCTGACGGCCTGATCACCAAGGGCGAGAAGTACAACAAGGTCGTTGACGCCTGGGCCAAGGCCACGGACCGGGTCGCCGACGAGATGATGGCCGAGATCGCGCAACCGCGCGTGCTGATCAAGGGTCAGGCCCCGGACATCAACTCGGTGTTCATGATGGCCAACTCCGGTGCCCGTGGTTCGCAGGCCCAGATGAAGCAGCTGGGCGGCATGCGCGGCCTGATGGCCAAGCCCTCGGGCGAGATCATCGAGACCCCGATCGTGTCGAACTTCAAGGAAGGCCTGACCGTCCTTGAATACTTCAACTCCACCCACGGTGCCCGTAAGGGTCTGGCCGACACCGCGCTGAAGACCGCCAACTCGGGTTATCTGACCCGTCGTCTGGTGGACGTGGCGCAGGATTCGATCGTCACCGAGGAGGACTGCGGTTCGACCCGGGGCATCACCCTGCGTGCGGTGGTCGAGGGCGGTGACGTCCTCGTCTCCCTGGGCCAGCGGGTCCTGGGTCGCTATGCGGCCGAGGACATCAAGGAGCCGGGTGGCGACAAGGTCCTGTTCAAGGCCGACACCTATCTGGAAGAGGAAGAGGTCGACCTGCTCGACTCCGCCGGCGTCCAGTCGGTCAAGGTCCGCTCGGGCCTGACCTGCGAGGCGGAAGCCGGTATCTGCGGCATGTGCTACGGTCGTGACCTGGCCCGCGGTACCAACGTCAACATCGGCGAAGCGGTCGGCGTTATCGCCGCCCAGTCGATCGGCGAGCCCGGTACCCAGCTGACGATGCGGACCTTCCACATCGGCGGTACGGCCCAGGTGGCGGAAACCTCCTTTTATGAGGCGACCAACCCCGGGACCGTCCGGATCTCGGGCCCGACCGTCAAGGCGGCGCACGGCGATCTGGTGGCGATGAGCCGCAACGTCGTGATCACCATCGTCGTCGACGGCAAGGATCGCGAAAGCCACAAGGTCCCCTACGGTGCCCGTCTGCGGGTGCTGGAAGGCTCCGAGGCCAAGAAGAACCAGCGTCTGGCCGAGTGGGACCCCTACACCAGCCCCATCCTGACCGAAGTCGGTGGCTCGATCCGGTTCGAGGACCTGGTCGAGGGTCTGTCCGTCAAGGAAGAGACCGACGAAGCCACGGGTATCGCCCAGCGCGTCGTCTCCGACTGGCGCGCCAGCCCGCGTGGTGCGGATCTCCGCCCCGCGCTCGGCGTCATCAACGGCGAAAGCTATGCCAAGCTGGCCTCGGGTTCAGAAGCCCGTTACCTGCTGCCGGTCGGCGCGGTTCTGTCCGTGTCCAACGGTGACCAGGTCAAGCCGGGTGAAGTCATCGCCCGTGTCCCGACCGAGGGTGCCAAGACCCGCGACATCACCGGCGGTCTGCCGCGGGTGGCCGAGCTGTTCGAGGCCCGTCGTCCCAAGGATTGCGCGGTCATCGCCGAGATGGACGGTCGCGTCGAGTTCGGACGCGACTACAAGAACAAGCGCCGCATCAAGATCACGCCGGAGCCGGATGCCGATGGCAACCAGGCCGAGCCCGTCGAGTTCCTGATCCCGAAGGGCAAGCACATCTCCGTCCACGACGGCGATCTGATCCAGAAGGGCGACTACATCATCGACGGCAACCCGGATCCGCACGATCTGCTGCGTATCCAGGGCGTCGAGGCGCTGGCGGAATACCTCGTCAACGAGGTGCAGGAAGTCTATCGCCTGCAGGGCGTGCCGATTAACGACAAGCACATCGAGGTCATCGTCCGTCAGATGCTGCAGAAGGTCGAGATTCTCGACTCCGGCGAGACCACCCTGATCCGTGGCGACACGGTCGAGGTTGCCGAAGCCGTGGCCGAGAACCTCAAGGTCGAGAAGCGCAAGGGCCGTCAGGCCATCACCCAGCCGGTCCTGCTGGGCATCACCAAGGCGTCGCTGCAGACCCGAAGCTTCATCTCGGCGGCGTCCTTCCAGGAAACCACCCGCGTCCTCACCGACGCCTCGGTCAACGGCAAGGTCGATACGCTGGAAGGCCTGAAGGAGAACGTCATCGTCGGCCGCCTGATCCCGGCGGGTACCGGTGCCTACCTCCGCAGCCTTCAGAAGATCGCCAACGAGCGTGACGCCAAGCTGACCAAGACCCGCGAAGCCGCGGTCGAGCCGCTCCCCGCCGATCTGGCGCTGGAGCTGGAGAGCAGCGCGAGCTGATCTTCCGGTCACGGTAGAGACTGAAGGGGCGGCGCCGGTGACGGGGCCGCCCTTTTCTTTTGGGCGCTAACGCTCGGCCCGCGAGGCCTCGCTGTTTGAGCGCGTCGTTGGGCGCTAACGTTCGGCCCGCGGGGCCTCGCTGCTTGAGCGCGCGTCTGGTCCGCTAACGCCGCGGCTCGCGGGGCTGCGTAGTGCTCTAGTCCCGGGGACCGTCGCGGCGGTTGGTGCGGATATTCTCGGTCGAGTCCGGGCGCAGGGATGGATCCATGTGGGCCCCGGCGACCCCCATGCCGAAATTCGAGCCGACCCCGTCCGTAGGACCGACAATGCCGATGCCGCCGGACAGCGGGCGGCGCAGCTTCTCATAGGCGGCCAGGGCCTGGGCCCCTTCGGCGGCGAAGCGGGCGTCGCGTTGAGGGTTGCCGGTGCCACGGATCGGGGCGGCCCCGAGGGCGGCCGCGCCGAATCGCGCGTCGCAGGCCGCGCGTTCGGCGGCGGTCAACCGACCGGGCGGCAGGCTGCAGCCCCCGGCGCGCAGGGCGGGACCTGTGCCGGCGGCCCGGGGGCGGACGCGCCAGCTGTCATCGATCGGCGGGGCATCGGGGGCGGGCAGGGCGAGGCGCGGCACCGGCGGGGCCGGGCGGGTCTCGTCCTCCTCGGGCCGGCGCGAGAACGGGGTGACCGGCGTAGCGGCCGCGGTCCGTTCAGGCGGCACGGTGCGCGGCGGCGTCGGGACCCGGACCCGCTCGTTCGGCAGCAGCGGGCGCGGCTCCAGCTGCAGCGGGATGAAGTGACGGGGGATGGCGACAGGATCGAGGCCACCGACGCCCACGGCGGTCAGAGCCAGATAACCTAGCACCAGACCGTGCAGGGCCACGGACGCGGTAACCAGAACCGGCTTGCGCCAGCGTTCGCGTCCTGGTCGTTGCAGCCTCGCCAGCACAGCCATTGATCCTCCACCCGTTCGCGTCCAGATAGGCGGGTGAGCGTGGCGGTATTGGGGCTGTTCCGGCTCAGGCATGAAGGTGGGGAATGGTTCGGCTGTCGGGTATCGCGGTCTGTCTGGTCGCGCTGACCGCCTGCGCCACCCCCGAATGGGACGACGCCACGCCGCTGGGATGCAGGGTAACGACCGCGTCGGTCACGATCGCCTGCGTGCCCCGGGCCGATGGCTCACTGGCCGATTGCGCGGTCGTTCGTGAGTCGGCCCCGGGGTGTGGTTTCAGCGACACCGCGCTGGAAGCGGCGGCCAAAGCAAGGCTCCGTCCGACCGACACGTGGCGCGAAGGTGAGCGGATCCTGCTGACGACGCGATTCAGATCTGCGCCACAGTTCCGCAGAGGCAGTCGATAGTCCTGCGCTTGACCTGACGGCGGCCAAAGCGTAAACGGCGCGGACTTTCGAGGACTGACGGTTCGCCGCCGGTCCGGGATCGTGACAATTTAGCGGACGGGCTGTGCCCGCCGGAACGCCCGAAGCGCGCGTTCCGGTTTTTTCGTTTGGTCGCGCCCCGTCTCGAGAACCAAACCCCGGGGGTCGCCGTCAGGCGGTCTCCAAAAGAAGGCATCCGAGGCGCCCCGGCCGACAGGCACACGCCTCCATCGATTGAAAGAGACGAGTTCTTAATGCCCACGATCAACCAGCTGATCCGCAAGCCGCGCCAACCCAAGCCGGTCCACAACAAGGTTCCGGCCCTGAAGGGTTGCCCGCAACGCCGCGGCGTCTGCACCCGCGTCTATACGACGACCCCGAAGAAGCCCAACTCGGCTCTGCGTAAGGTCGCCAAGGTTCGCCTGACCACCGGCATCGAAGCCGTGTGCTACATCCCCGGCGAGGGCCACAATCTGCAGGAGCACTCGGTTGTGCTGATCCGCGGCGGCCGCGTCAAAGACCTTCCCGGCGTTCGCTACCACATCCTGCGCGGCGTGCTCGACACGCAAGGCGTCAAGGATCGCAAGCAGCGTCGCTCGCACTACGGCACCAAGCGCCCGAAATAAGCGACCGCTTCATCCCATTCGCCGGTTTCCACCGGCCGTCCGCCACCGATTTAGAAGGCCAACTCCATGTCCCGTCGTCACCGCGCCCAGAAGCGCGAAGTTCTGCCGGATCCCAAGTTCAAGGATCTGATCGTCACCAAATTCATGAATTACGTCATGTACGAGGGCAAGAAGGCCGTTGCCGAGAACATCGTCTACGGCGCGTTCGAGATCCTCGCCGACAAGAAGAAAGACCAGGAGCCGGTCGTCACCTTCCACACCGCGCTCGATAACGTGGCCCCGGCCGTCGAAGTCCGCTCGCGTCGCGTCGGTGGTGCCACCTATCAGGTGCCGGTCGAGGTTCGCCCCGAGCGTCGCCGCGCCCTGGCCATCCGCTGGCTGGTCAACGCTGCGCGCAAGCGTGGTGAGAACACCATGACCGAGAAACTGGCCGCCGAACTGCTGGACGCCTCGAACAACCGCGGCACCGCGGTCAAGAAGCGCGAAGACACGCACAAGATGGCCGAAGCGAACCGCGCCTTCAGCCACTACCGCTGGTAGGTGCCTTCAAAGCGCCACCCGCAATCCCTATCTGAGACTATCCGGCGCGGGCGGTTTGAGCTAAATCGCCCGCGCTCGTTTATCCACACAGACCGATATTTCCCGAGGGCGCGAAACGCGTCCTGAACTCACTTCAAGGCACGCTCTCATGGCCCGCATCAACAAGATCGAGGACTACCGCAACTTCGGCATCATGGCCCACATCGACGCGGGCAAGACGACGACGACCGAGCGGATCCTGTATTACACCGGCAAGAACCATAAGATCGGCGAAGTCCACGACGGTGCCGCGACCATGGACTGGATGGACCAGGAGCAGGAACGCGGGATCACCATCACGTCCGCCGCGACGACCGCTTTCTGGAAAGAAAAGCGCCTCAACATCATCGACACCCCGGGACACGTGGACTTCACCATTGAAGTCGAGCGTTCGCTGCGCGTGCTCGACGGGGCCGTAGCCGTGCTGGACGGCAACGCCGGTGTTGAGCCCCAGACCGAAACCGTCTGGCGCCAGGCCGACAAATACCGCGTGCCGCGCATCGTCTTCGTCAACAAGATGGACAAGATCGGCGCTGACTTCGACGCCTCGGTGCAGTCGATCCGCGATCGCCTCGGTGCCAAGGCCGTGCCGATCCAGTTCCCGATCGGTTCGGAAAACTCGCTGACCGGTCTGGTCGACATCGTCGCCATGAATTCGGTGGTCTGGGACAACGACGCCCTCGGGGCCAACTTCACCGTCGGCCCGATCCCGGAAGACCTGATGGAGAAGGCTGTCGCCGCCCGTCAGTACCTGATCGACAATGCCGTCGAGCTCGACGACGAAGCCATGGAAGCCTATCTCGACGGCACCGAGCCGTCGCTGGAAGTGCTGAAGAAGTGCATCCGCAAGGCCGTGCTGACCGGGGCCTTCTATCCGATCCTGTGTGGCTCGGCCTTCAAGAACAAGGGCGTGCAGACCCTGCTGGACGCCGTGGTCGACTACCTGCCGTCGCCGATCGACATTCCGCCGACGCCGGGCATCGACTTCCGCACCGAAGAGCCGGTTGTGCGCCGCGCTTCGGACGACGAGCCCCTGTCGGTTCTGGCCTTCAAGATCATGGACGACCCCTTTGTCGGCTCGCTGACCTTCTGCCGCATCTATTCCGGCAAGATGGAAACCGGCATGGGCCTGCTGAACTCCAGCCGCGATCGCAAGGAACGCGTTGGCCGCATGCTGCTGATGCACTCCAACGACCGTCAGGACATCAAGGTCGCCTACGCCGGCGACATCGTCGCCCTGGCAGGCCTGAAGGACACCCGCACCGGGGACACCCTGTGCGACCCGATCAAGTCGCCCGTCATCCTCGAGAAGATGGAATTCCCGGCTCCGGTGATCGAGATCTCGGTCGAGCCCAAGACCAAGGCCGACCAGGAGAAGCTGGGCGTCGCCCTGGCCAAGCTGGCCTCGGAAGATCCGTCCTTCACCGTCTCGACCGATCACGAGTCCGGCCAGACCATCCTCAAGGGGATGGGCGAGCTGCACCTCGACATCAAGATCGACATCCTGCGCCGCACCTACAAGGTCGACGCGACCATCGGCCAGCCGCAGGTCGCCTATCGTGAAAGCCTCGGCCGCAAGGTCGACATCGACTACACGCACAAGAAGCAGACCGGTGGTACGGGCCAGTTCGCCCGCGTCATGATCACCTTCGAGCCGGGTGAGCCCGGTTCGGGCTTCGTGTTCGAGAACTCGATCGTCGGCGGTGCCGTGCCCAAGGAATACATCCCCGGCGTCCAGAAGGGCCTCGAGTCCATCAAGGACGGCGGCCTGCTGGCCGGCTTCCCGCTGATCGACTTCAAGGCGACGCTGACCGACGGCAAATACCACGACGTCGACTCCAGCGTGCTGGCGTTCGAAATCGCGGCCCGCGCCGCCTTCCGCGAGCTGAAGGAAAAGGGTTCGCCCAAGCTGCTCGAGCCGATCATGGCCGTCGAGGTCGTGACCCCGGAGGACTACCTGGGTTCGGTGATCGGTGACCTG
The DNA here is from genome assembly GCF_963977465.1 of uncultured Brevundimonas sp. GTDB lineage: Bacteria > Pseudomonadota > Alphaproteobacteria > Caulobacterales > Caulobacteraceae > Brevundimonas. Next base: position 337,323 of record NZ_CAXBOQ010000002.1, read on the forward strand.
AACGGCCGTCGCGGCATGATCCAGGGTCAGGACATGCGCGGCAACGCCACCGTCGTGAACGCCTTCGTGCCGCTGGCCAACATGTTCGGCTATGTGAACACGCTTCGCGGCATGTCGCAGGGCCGCGCCCAGTTCACCATGCAGTACGACCACTATGAGCCGGTGCCGCAGCACGTCGCCGACGAAGTGATCAAGAAATACGCCTAAACCCCGAGTTCCGGACAGGCCCTGCCCGTCCGGAACCCCTGAAAACCCAAGGTAAGCCCCCTGTTCAGGGGACGGAGAGAAGAGAATGGCCAAGGAAAAGTTCGAACGTAACAAGCCGCATTGCAACATCGGCACGATTGGTCACGTTGACCACGGCAAGACGACGCTGACGGCGGCGATCACGATGGTTCTGGCCCAGGCCAGCGGTGGCAAGGCGATGAACTACGCCGACATCGACGCGGCGCCGGAAGAAAAGGCCCGCGGCATCACGATCAACACCGCGCACGTGGAATATGAGACGGCCAACCGTCACTACGCGCACGTCGACTGCCCCGGCCACGCCGACTATGTGAAGAACATGATCACCGGTGCCGCCCAGATGGACGGCGCGATCCTGGTGGTTTCGGCCGCTGACGGCCCGATGCCGCAGACGCGCGAGCACATCCTGCTGGCCCGTCAGGTCGGCGTGCCGGCGCTGGTGGTGTTCATGAACAAGGTCGACCTGGTCGACGACGCCGAGCTGCTCGAGCTGGTCGAGATGGAAGTGCGCGAGCTGCTGAGCTCGTACGACTTCCCGGGCGATGACATCCCGATCACCATGGGTTCGGCCAAGGCCGCGACCGATGGCGTGAAGCCGGAAATCGGTGCCGATCAGGTGCTGAAGCTGATGCAGACGGTCGACGACTACATCCCGCAGCCGGCGCGTCCGCTGGACCTGCCGTTCCTGATGCCGGTCGAGGACGTGTTCTCGATCTCGGGTCGCGGCACCGTGGTCACGGGCCGGATCGAAAAGGGTATCGTCAAGGTCGGCGAGGAAGTCGAGATTGTCGGCATCCGTCCGGTTCAGAAGACGACCTGCACGGGCGTGGAAATGTTCCGCAAGCTGCTCGACCAGGGCCAGGCCGGCGACAACGTCGGCGTGCTGCTGCGCGGCACCAAGCGTGAAGACGTCGAGCGCGGCCAGGTTCTCTGCAAGCCCGGCTCGATCACCCCGCACACCAAATTCCTGGCTGAGGCCTATATCCTCAACAAGGAAGAGGGTGGCCGTCACACGCCGTTCTTCACCAACTATCGCCCGCAGTTCTACTTCCGTACGACGGACGTGACCGGCATCGTCCAGCTCAAGGAAGGCGTTGAGATGATCATGCCCGGCGACAACGCCGAGCTGAACGTCGAGCTGATCACCCCGATCGCCATGGACCAGGGCCTGCGCTTCGCCATCCGTGAAGGCGGCCGCACCGTCGGTGCCGGCGTCGTCGCCAAGATCATCGAGTAGTCTACTCTCTGGCCTATCGCGCTTCGCGCTACTTGAGGCCGGACGATACCTATAACAGAGCGGCCCCCGGAGCGATCCGGGGGCCGTTTTGTTGTGTTGTCGGGAACGGTGCGCTTCCACGCTTGCAGTGGGGGTCTTCAGGTGAATTTCACCTCGACCCCCGCCTTCACGGCGGCTGCCAGCTGTTCGACATCCCAGTTGGTCAGGCGCACGCAGCCATTGGACGCCGTCTTGCCGATCTTCTCCGGATCAGCGGTCCCGTGGATGCCATAGGTGTCGCGCGACAGGTCGATCCATACCGATCCAACGGGGTTGTTCGGTCCCGGGGGGACGATGACCTTGCGACCGCCGTCACCGTAGCTGACCCGCGACGGATCGTAGGTGTAGTTGGGCCTCGGTGCGATCGCCCGCACCGTGTGCGAGCCTGAGGGCGAGGGCGTCCCGGTGCTGCCGATGGTGGCCGGGTAGAAGGCCAGCAGGGTCCCGTCGGCACCAAAGGCACGCACGGACTGCTCCGCCTTGCTGACGACGATCCGGGAAACCTCACCCTGCAACGCGTCCGGGCCGGTCTGGGCCACGACGATGTTCTGACCCGCGCGGGCGAAGTCCGCTCCCGGGTTCAGGGCATCCAGCAGGGCCTCGGTCATGTGGAATTTCTCGGCCAGCGCCTCGCGCGCGTTTGCGTAACCGACCGTCTCCAGCCGTGACATGGCCTCAATGTCCTCGGGAACGGTGCCGATGAAGGGGCCGGCGGCGTCTTCCGCGGTGATCGTATAGTCGGTCAGCACCTTTCGGCTGTCGCCGGCGGCCAGTCGCTGGAACACGGCCGCGTCCAGTTCGCCGTCGACGGCGAGGTCATTGGCTTCCTCGAAGGCGGCTATGGCCTGGCGCGTGTTCTGGCCGCCCAGGCCATCGACGATTCCGGGGGAAAAGCGCGTCCGGTCCAGCAATATCTGCGCCCGCACCATGGCGGGGTCCGGTCGGGAGTCTTCGGGAAGGGCCGCGCCGGCAACCCCGGACGGATTCGCTGGAGTCGGCGTTTCGCCGGTCTCACCACCGGGCGACGGGCTGGTTGGCTGGGGGGCAGCGGCGGGCGGGCTGTAGGTCGCCGTCTCGATCGATTGTCTCAGCTGCGAGGCTGCGGTCGTACCCGGATCGGTCCGCGCGACGGCGCGCGGCTCCCGGGTTCGATCGCCACAGGCGGTCGCAGCGAGCAGGGGCAGGGCAGCGAGAACGGCAAAACGGACAGGACGGCGAACGGTCATGGGCGGGCTCCAGCGGTCAGGACAAGGTCAACACAGCACCGTGCCGACCGTTCCCGCCCGGCAAGCCGTCCCGCACAACGGTGCGGCCTTATGTCCAGAGGCCCCCGGTCTGCCTCCGTCGTGCCAACGGGGCTCAGGCCCGGCGCGTCCCATGGCCTGGGTCGGCGGCGAACATCGGGATTTCGGCGGGTGGAACGACGTTGACATCGACGCAGGCACTGGCCCATCATCTCGCCTGTAATGTGGAAATGCGCCTTCTCTTCGCGGAATACGCTTCACGTCGGACGTTTCGTCGGATGCGACTAGCCCCAAACTCGTAACGAGCGTCAGCTCAGAGTTTGGGGGACAGTTTCCTGCACGCCAAATAGTGATTCCCCCGGTCTGATTATTCGAGGCTGGTGGCGGTCCGTGTGCGTCAGCGCAATTCGATACTTCAATCATTCCATGCGTCGTGCCGTGGCCAACAGTCAGTTGGCCTCCAACGGTGGCGTGTGAGCGGAACTCCGACATGGCGAAGACAGTCAAGAAATCGGCCAGGAGGCCGCGAATTCTCATCACCGGCCAGGATCTGAAAATTCTGGAATCGATGGTCGGGAATGCCAGTTCCGGAGCCGCGGCCGTCATGCTGCTTGAGGCGGAGCTGGAGCGAGCGGTCGTGGTGAAGGACACCTACAGCGCCCAGCCCTTTTGCCGGATCGGCAGCTGGGTGACCTACCAGGACCTGACCACCGGCCAGGTTCGGAACATCCAGATCGTTCTGCCTGCAGAAGCCGATATCGACCAGCAGAAGGTGTCGATCCTCAGCCTGGTCGGGGCGTCCCTGCTCGGGCTTGCGGTGAACGCCGAGTTTGACTGGTCCAACGACAGCGGCCGACCGCACCGACTCAAGGTGCTGAATGTCGGAGATGAGCGTGATGCGCAGCGCGGATAGTTTTGATGACCGGCTGATCAAGGCCGCGGTTGCCGAAGCGGTCTCGGGCGCGCGCTGGGAACGTATCGATCTTGAGACCCGGCGGCCGGATTGTGCCCATTCCGAGCTGATGCTGGCCAAGGCTGCGGAACTGGCAATGTCGCCGGTCGCCCGGGATCAGCTGATGTCGCTCGCGCTTGAGCGGTTCGGACAGGATCAGCAGGCTGACGGCCCGTTGATCAACGATGCGCGCACCGCCGGTGAACGCGACCGGATCGCCGGCCGGGTCTTTGGCCTGGGACCGCACAAGGCGGCGGATACCGAAGCCCTGGTTCTGGCGGTCGAGGCGCGGCACGCGGCCCGTCTGCGTCAGGACGTCTGTTTCAACCTGCTGGCGCAGTGCCTCGAACAGGATGCCGCCCTGCAGGAAGCGCTGTGGGATCACCCGGACATTCCGGCAGGGGATGCCGTGCGCCTGACGATGCTCTGCTCGATCCCGAGACTGCGCGCCCGTGCCGAGGATCTGTCGTCGTCCGGCATGAGCTGGTGGCAGATGATCCGGGGCTGGTTCACCCCCTCTTCGAGACGAGGCTCGCCATGAGAGAGCGCCACAATATTGTCGGCAGCGAAGTCGATCGACCGCGGCCGCCCGTCTATCTGCGTCTGGCGCCCCGGGCCCGACCCAAACGGTTCGCCGCGATCTGGGCCTGGGCCATCCCAGTGTTGACCGCCCTGGTGTTGATTTTCCTTTTTGTGAAATAGAGGCGCTGAAACCATGCCTGGCTATCTCAATTTCCAGTGGGTTATCGCGCTTGCGATGCTGGGAACCGGCTTCACCCTGATCGTGCTGGGGATGTCGATCGCCGGACTGGGGGGCAAGGGTATTCGCGAGGCCGTCGACGAAATCTTCGACGGATCGTTCGGGTTCACCCCGCCCTCGGGCCACAGGCGCGACCGACCCGAGGGGCGGACTCCGCGGCCGGACCCGGATCGCTAGCGGTTCGGCTTGCCGGTGGCGGGGTCGGTCGCGGTTTCTCCGGAGTTGCTGCTGCCTTCCGCACCGCGCGGCTCGGTGGCCGGGCGGGGGGGCTGACCGTCCTGAGCCGGGGGGCGTTGATCTTCGGTCTCGCTCTGGCGCGGCGGGCGGGGGGTGATGGTCATGGGCAGGGCTCCTGTGCCGTCCCTGAACGCACCGCGCTCCCATCGGCTCCTGCAAGGCTTCGTTCACCATGCCGCTAAACCGTCCTGCAACAGGGAGCGACTAGGGTCGGACGTTAACGGGTCGGCTCTCGGCCCCCGCCAGGATGGATTATGCCCGGATTGAAGGTCGAGATCGTCAAGGCCGACTCCCTGTCGATGGGAGACGTTGACCTGTGGCGGGCGATGGTCGCCGCCAATCCGGAGCTGGCCAGTCCCTATTTCGATCCGGCGTTTACCCGGATCGCTGCCACGGTCTGTCCCGATGCCGCGATCGCGGTGCTGCATCGGCGGGGCGAGATCGTCGGCTTCTTTCCGCACCAGCGTCGCGGTGGCGCGATCCAGCCGCTGGCCGCACCGATGAACGACTACCACGGTGTCATCGCCCGTCCGGAGGCGATGCCGGATCTGGAAACGATCGCCGGCCTGCTGGCGGGCGCACGCCTGAGCGTCAACGCCTGGGTCGGCCCGGCGCAGACGGGTCTGGCGCGCGATACGATGATGACGGTGCTGCCGACCGAGGGCTATGACGCCTGGTATGCCGAACGCCGCGCCACCTTCGGCAAATACTACAAGGACAAGGAGCGCGCCCGGCGCAGCATGGAGGCCGAACTGGGCCCCATCCGTGTCGAACGGGGCCTGCGGGATCCGGCGCTGCTGGACCATCTGATCGATCTGAAACGCGATCAATACCGGCGCACCGCCCGGCACGACATCTTCGCCTGCGGCTGGACCGGTGAGCTGCTGCACGCCCTGATGCGCGGCGGCAGTGACGGCTTCGGCGGCAATATGGCCGCGCTGTGGGCCGGCGACCGGCTGTGCGCGATCGAATATTCGCTGACCGGCGGCGACCAGTGCCATTTCTGGTTCCCGGCCTATGAGCCCGGGCTGGCGCGCTGTTCGCCCGGCATCCTGTTGACGCTGGAAACGATGAAACAGGGCGCGGCCGTCGGTCTGCGCAGCTTCGACTTCGGTTTTGGCGGTGAGAGCTACAAGAAATATTTCTGCAACGCCCGGCGCACCGTGCACGAGGCCGTGGTGCTGAAGCCGGGGCTGGCAGCCAGCCTGAGTCAGGCGGCGGTATCGGTCATGAATGCCGGTGGCGGGGATCGCGGCGAGCGTCTGCGCACCAGTGTCCGCCGTCGCTGGAATGCAATCGAGGCCTGTGAGACCCGGCCGGTCGACCGGTTGCTGGGGGCTGTTTCAGCCGCCCGGGCCGCCGCGGGCAAGGCCCTGGCCGCGACCTGAGGAGCCATCGATGACCCGAACCACCCGCTATCCCGGACCGGTCGCCGAAGCCGGAATTCACGATCATGACCTGCTCGATCAGGGCTTCGGCAGCGACGCGGCCCTGGCCGCGGTGCTGGACCACTATCCGGCCGATCTGATCGACATCAACCTGTATGATTTTGACGAGTCCGGACAGGCGTCGCTCCGTACCGGAACGCGCGGGAGCCTGTCGGGGGCCGAGCTGCTGGCGGCGATCCACCAGGGGCGGCTCTGGGTCAATCTGCGCGGTATCGAGACCGGCTGGCCCGAACTGTGGGACGCGGCCCTGGTCGATTTCCGGCGCATCCAGACCGCCTATCCCGGGATGCGCGCGGTCAGCAACGCGGGGCAGTTGATCCTGTCCTCGCCCAAGGCCCGGGTGCCCTATCATTTCGATGCGGCCGGGGTGGTGCTGTTCCATCTGCGCGGGCGCAAGCGGGTGTTCGTCTATCCCGGCGACGAGACCCATCTGCCCGAGCACTGTATGGAACAGGTCGTCGCTCGCCAGACGACCGAGGAACTGCCCTATGACCGCGCCTTCGAGGCCGACGCCCGGATCCTGGACCTGGTGCCGGGACAGGCGCTGACCTGGCCGGTCTATGCGCCGCACCGGGTCGAGAACCTCGACCGCTTCTGCGTCTCCCTGTCGATGGAGTACCAGACCTGGCCCTCCCGTCTTCGGACCGGGGCCCTCTATACCAATGCCGTGCTGCGCGGCCGTGGCGGCACACCGCGTAGCACCGAGGCCATGGGGATGCCCGAACTGGCGGCCCGGTGGGCGGCTTCCCTCGCCCTGCGCCGGACCGGGGCGCTGAAGAGCCGGCTGGGCGATTTCGAGCGGGATTTCGAGCCCGTCGCCGGCGCGCCCGACGGGGCCCGGTTGCTGCACGCCTGAGGCCCCAGGGTTACAAGCGAGTCATGACCTCGATTTAAAATGACTTCGCCGGCCCCCGCGCGCACCCTTTCTGCATAGACAGAGAGGGAGCACTCTTCATGAAATTCGCCATCGTAACCGCCGTCGCCGCTGTAGCCCTGGCCGGGCCGGCCCTGGCCGCGAGTCCCGAGGTCGAGGTTCGCGACGCCGTCGCCCGGGTCGTGGTCATTGTCGAGGATCGTACCGATGTCGGCGTCGAGATCGAACAGGGCAACTCCGGCCTTCCCGAAGTCACGGTGCGCCGTCGTGGCGACCAGGTCCGCATCGAAGGGGGTCTGGGCCGTGGCCGTGTGGCGGGTCTGCGCCTCGGCGGTGACCGGATCGGCAGCTGCCGGTCGGGCCCGGCCGACGCCCGTCAACCCGGGGAGGGGGCCTCGGTCGAGGTCAGCCGTCTGGGTCGGATCAATGTCAACGACGCCCCCCTGATCGTCATTCGCTCACCCCGCAGCGTCGATCTCAGCGTCCGCGGTGCCGTTTATGGCGCGGTCGGCCGTGGCGCGACCGCGGTCGAGCTCGGCAATGGCGGCTGCGGCGACTGGACCGTCGCCAATACCGGTGACCTCAGCATCTCGATGGCCGGGTCGGGCAGTGTCCGCGCCGGCACCTCGTCGAGCCTCGACGTCTCGGTCGCCGGGTCCGGCGAGGTTCGGGCCGGGGCGACGCTCAATCTGGATGTCAGCATCGCCGGATCGGGTGACGTCTGGGTGGCTGAGGCCAACGGTCCGGTCGACGTCAGCATCGCCGGCTCGGGCGACGTCATCGTCGCCGGCGGTCAGGTCGGTGCCGTGGACGTCAGCATCGCCGGTTCGGGCGATGTCGATATCCGCACCACGGTCGCGTCGGTCGATGCCAGCATCATGGGCTCGGGCGACGTCCACGTCGCTGGCGTGACCGGCAGGGTCGAGCGGGCGGTCATGGGCTCAGGCAGCATCACCATCGGCGAACGCACCTACGAGCGCTGAGTCGCAGACGGGGGCGGCGGTCCCCGTTGACAGAAACCGGCCGGGCCCCGAGGGTGTACACCGTCGGGGCCCTGTCGTGTCCGGACCTGTCCATGGCCGCCAGCCGGGCAGGGGACAGCCTCCGGTCCCGCCCGTCGGCCCGTCCCGGCGGACGCAAGCGACCTCGGGTGCGAAAAGCCCGCCCCGACACAGTTTCGCCGCTTGACGCAGACGGAATCGAACGGCATAAGCCCCCCTCTTGCTGGACCGGCTGTGCATCGCGAGATGCAGACGCGGTTCGCGGAACGACCTGAGACCCTGTTCTTTGCAGCGATCCAGGACTTTAACGGCCTTCGCGGTTCGCTGCGTGGGCCGATCGTTTTTGCGGACGTGCGTACTCTGAGGGCGAAAGCCTGAAGACCTTCGGTCTTTGAAATGGTTCACAGGGACGCAGGTTCGCCTGCTTGGGAATAACGACCGATATGGATCAAAGCATCCGCATCAGGCTCAAGGCCTTCGATCACCGCGTCCTCGATTTTTCGACGCGCGAAATCGTCAATACCGCCAAGCGCACCGGCGCGACCGTTCGCGGTCCGATTCCGCTGCCGACCCTGATCGAAAAATTCACCGTGAACCGCTCGCCGCACGTCGACAAGAAGTCGCGCGAGCAGTTTGAAATCCGCACGCACAAGCGTGTTCTCGATATTATCGACCCCACCCCGCAGACCGTGGACGCGCTGATGAAGCTCGACCTGTCCGCCGGTGTGGATGTCGAAATCAAGATTTAAGAAAGAAGAGGCGGGATCCGACATGCGTACGGGCGTGATCGCCAAGAAACTGGGAATGACGCGCATCTTCGCTGAAGATGGCGCTCATGTTCCGGTCACCATCCTGCAGCTTGACGGCTGCCAGGTGGTGGGTCAGCGCACCAAGGAGCGGGACGGCTACGTCGCCCTGCAACTCGGTGCCGGCACCAAAAAGGCAAAAAACACCAACAAGGCTCAACGGACGACCTTCGCGAAAGCGGAAGTCGAGCCCAAGCGCTACGTCACTGAATTCCGGGTTACGGAAGATGCGATGATCGAGGTCGGCTCCGAGCTGATCGCCGACCATTTCGTCCCTGGCCAGAAGGTGGACGTGCAGGGTCTGACCATCGGCAAGGGCTTTGCCGGTGCCATGAAGCGCTGGAACTTCGGCGGCCTGCGGGCGTCGCACGGTGTATCGGTCTCGCACCGTTCGCACGGTTCGACCGGTCAGCGTCAGGATCCGGGCAAGACCTTCAAGGGCAAGAAGATGGCTGGCCACTATGGTCAGGAAACCGTCACCCAGCAGAACCTCACCGTGTTCCGTGTCGATATCGATCGCGGCCTTATCATGATCAAGGGCGCTGTCCCGGGTCACGACGGCACCTGGCTCAAGGTCAGCGACGCGATCAAGAAGACCGCACCTGCAGAAACCCCGTTCCCGGGTTCCTTCCGCAAGGCCGGTCAGGCCGCCGCCGCTGCGCCTGCCGAGACTCCGGCAGCCGAGGCTCCGGCCGCTGAAACCGCTGAGGGTGGTGAAGCCTGATGAAAGTCTCTGTCATCAAACTCGACGGCAAGGCCGCCGGTGACGTCGAACTGTCGGAAGCCGTTTTCGGCATCGCCGACATCCGCGGCGACATCCTGGCCCGTTACGTCAACTGGCAGCTGGCCAAGCGCCGTGCCGGTACCCACAAGGTCCAGACCCGGAACGAGAACTCGCGTACCGGCAAGAAGATGTACAAGCAGAAGGGAACCGGCGGCGCTCGTCACGGTTCGCGTCGCGCCCCGCAGTTCGTCGGTGGTTCGCGCGCCTTCGGCCCGGTCGTTCGCGACCACGGCTTCTCCCTGCCCAAGAAGGTTCGTGCCCTGGCCCTGCGTCACGCTCTGAGCTCCAAGCTCAAGGCCGGTGAACTGGTTCTGGTCGACAACGTCTCGATCAAGGATGCCAAGACCTCCAAGCTGCGCGAAACCTTCGCCAAGCTGGGCTGGAACCGCACCCTGATCATCGCCGGTCCGGAAGTGGATGCGAACTTCGGTCTCGCTGCCCGCAACATCCCGAACGTCAATGTGCTGCCGAACGCCGGTCTGAATGTCTATGACATCCTGCGGGCCGACAAGCTGGTGCTGACCAAGGCGGCGCTGGAAGCCATCGAAGCCACCTATGCCGACTACAAGCCCTCGCGTAGCGAGATGGCCCGGCAAGCTGAGAAGGAAGCCGCATAATGGCCGGCGCTCAACCTACCGCCAAGCATTACGACACGATCCTGGCCCCGATCATCACCGAGAAGGCCACGATCCTGTCCGAGCAGAACAAGGTCGTCTTCCGGGTTGCCGGAACCTCGACCAAGGATGAGATCGCCGCTGCGGTCGAAAGCCTGTTCAAGGTCAACGTCCTGAAGGTCAACACCCTGGTTCAAAAGGGCAAGACCAAGCGTTTCCGCGGCATTATGGGCCGTCGGGTGGACATCAAGAAAGCGATCGTGACGCTGGCCGAAGGCCAGTCCATCGACGTCACCACGGGGCTCTGAACCGATGGCTCTTAAACATTACAATCCGACATCGCCGGGCCGTCGCGCCCTGGTGCTGATCGATCGCTCCGAGCTGCACAAAGGCCGCCCGGAGAAGTCGCTGACCGAAGGCCTGACCAAGTCGGGCGGTCGTGGTGCCGGTGGCCGTATCGCCGTCCGTTTCCGCGGCGGTGGGGCCAAGCGCCTGTACCGCAAGATCGACTTCAAGCGCCGGAAGTTCGCTGTCGCGACCGTCGAACGTCTGGAATACGATCCGAACCGGACCGCCTTCATCGCTCTCGTCTCGTATGAGGACGGCGAAAAGGCCTACATCATCGCGCCGCAACGCCTGAAGGCGGGTGACACGATCGTGGCCGGCGAAAAGACCGACGTGAAGCCGGGCAATGCGATGCCGCTGCGCTCCATCCCCATCGGCACCATCATCCACTGCGTGGAGATGAAGCCGGGCAAGGGTGCCCAGCTGGCCCGTTCGGCCGGCGCCTATGCCCAGCTGGTCGGCCGCGACGCCGGCTACGCCCAGATCCGTCTCGGCTCGGGTGAGCTGCGGATGGTGCTGGACGGCTGCATGGCCACGGTCGGTGCCGTTTCCAACGCCGATCACATGAACCAGAATCTCGGCAAGGCCGGTCGCGTTCGTCACATGGGCTTCCGCCCGCACGTTCGCGGCGTTGCCATGAACCCGATCGACCACCCGCATGGTGGTGGTGAAGGCCGGACCTCTGGTGGTCGTACCCCGGTTACGCCGTGGGGCAAGGACACCAAGGGCACTCGTACCCGCAAGAACAAGGCTACGGACAAATACATTATCCGTACCCGCCACGTGAAGAAGGCTCGCTAAGAATGGCCCGCTCCTCCTGGAAAGGCCCGTTTGTCGACGGGTATCTGCTGAAAAAGGCCGAGACCGCTCAGGGTTCGGGTCGCAAGGATGTGATCAAGACCTGGTCGCGTCGCTCGACCATCCTGCCGCAGTTCGTCGGTCTGACCTTCGGCGTCCACAACGGTCACAAGCATGTGCCGGTGTCGGTCTCCGAAGAAATGGTCGGGATGAAGTTCGGCGAGTTCTCGCCGACCCGCAGCTTCCCTGGCCACGCGGCCGACAAGAAGGCCAAAAGGAAGTAACCGATGGCCAAGACCAACAATCCCCGTCGCGTCGGCGCGACCGAAGCCCGCGCCAAGCTGGTTAACGTACGCATCAGCCCTCAGAAGCTGAACCTGGTTGCCGCCTCGATCCGCGGCCTGCCGGTGCAGCGTGCGCTGAACGAGCTGGAGTTCAGCCGCAAGCGTATCGCGACTGACGTCCGCAAGGTGCTCTATTCGGCCGTCTCGAACGCCGAGAACAACCACAACCTCGACATCGACAACCTCGTCGTCGCCGAGGCCTTCGTGGGCAAGAACCTGGTGATGAAGCGTTTCGCGAGCCGTGCTCGTGGTCGTTCGTCGCGCATCCTGAAACCGTTCAGCGAGATCACTATCGTGGTCCGTGAAGCCGGCGAGGCCGCCTGATGGGTCACAAAATCAATCCGATCGGGCTCCGGCTCGGCATCAACCGCACCTGGGACAGCCGCTGGTTTGCCCGCGGTCCGGAATATGCGCGTCTGCTGCATCAGGACCTGAAGCTGCGCACGTGGCTCAAGGAACGCCTGAACGCCGCCGGCGTATCGCGCATCATCATCGAGCGTCCGCACAAGAAGTGCCGCGTGACGATCTACGCCGCCCGTCCGGGTGTCGTGATCGGCAAGAAGGGCGCTGACATCGAGAAGCTGCGCAAGGACATCGCGGCCCGTACCGAAGGCGAGGTTCACCTGAACATCGTCGAGGTCCGCAAGCCCGAGACCGACGCCCAGCTGATCGCCGAGAACATCGCGCAGCAGCTCGAGCGCCGTATCGCCTTCCGTCGTGCCATGAAGCGCGCGATGCAGTCGGCCATGCGTCTGGGTGCCAAGGGTGTCCGGATCAACGTTTCGGGTCGCCTCGGCGGCGCTGAAATCGCTCGTATGGAATGGTACCGCGAAGGTCGCGTGCCGCTGCATACCCTGCGCGCTGACATCGACCACGGCTTCATCGAAGCCAAGACGACCTACGGCATCATCGGTGTGAAGGTGTGGGTCTTCAAGGGCGAAGTCCTCGAGCACGATCCGATGGCCCAGGACAAGCGCTGGGCTCTGGAAGCCGCCGGTCCTTCGTCGAACGAAGGCCGTGGTGGCGATCGCGGTGGTCGTAATGACCGCGGCCAACGCAGAGGGCGTGAAGGTTAAGTCATGCTGCAACCGAAAAAAACCAAATACCGTAAGGCTTTCAAAGGCCGCATCCACGGTGCTGCCAAGGGTGGCTTCTCGCTGAACTTCGGGTCGTATGGCCTGAAGACCGTCGAGCCGGAACGCATCACTGCGCGTCAGATCGAGGCGGCCCGCCGCGCGATCACCCGCCAGATGAAGCGTCAGGGCCGTGTCTGGATCCGCATCTTCCCGGACGTGCCGGTCTCGGGCAAGCCGGCCGAAGTCCGCATGGGCAAGGGCAAGGGCGCCGTGGATCACTGGGCGGCACGCTGCCACCCGGGCCGGATCCTGTTTGAAATCGACGGCGTTGCCGACGACGTCGCGCGTGAAGCGCTGCGTCTGGGCGCCGCCAAGCTGCCGATCCGTACCAAGGTGGTTACCCGCCTCGACGCCGGCATCGCGCATGTGGAGCACGTAGGCGCATGACCAAGATCGCCGACCTCCGGTCCCAGACCCCCGATCAGCTGGGTGACCAGCTGCTGTCCCTGAAAAAGGAACAGTTCAACCTGCGTTTCCAGGCGGCCACTGGCCAGATGGAAAAGACCCACCGTGTGGGTGAAGTGCGCAAAGACATCGCCCGCATCTCAACGCTTTTGCGTGAGAAGCGGACGGCTTCGTAAGGAAACACCGATGCCGAAACGTATTCTCGAAGGCGTGGTCGTCTCCGACAAGGGCGACAAGACTGTCGTCGTCGTCGTCCAGCGCACCCTGCTGCACCCGGTCATGAAAAAGATCGTGCGCCTGTCCAAGAAGTATCACGCCCACGATGAAGGCAACGCCTTCAAGGAAGGCGACATCGCTCGCATCCGTGAGTGTGCCCCCAAGTCCAAGCTGAAGCGCTGGGAGGTCCTGTCCAAGGACGCCCCGGCCTCGGCTTCGTAATCAGGAAGGATCGGATCCAATGATCCAGATGCAAACTAACCTGGAGGTAGCCGATAATTCGGGTGCTCGCCGGGTCATGTGCATCAAGGTGTTGGGCGGCTCCAAGCGCCGCTACGCCTCGGTGGGTGACACAATCGTCGCCTCCGTGAAGGAAGCCATTCCTCGCGGACGTGTGAAAAAGGGCGACGTCGTGCGCGCCATCGTCGTTCGCACCGCCAAGGACATCCAACGCAAGGACGGCTCTGTCATCCGTTTCGACAAGTCGGCCGCTGTCATCGTCAACAAGCAGAACGAGCCGGTCGGTACGCGGATCTTCGGCCCGGTTCCCCGTGAACTGCGCGCCAAGAACCACATGAAGATCATCTCGCTGGCACCGGAGGTCCTGTAGTCATGGCCGCCAAGATCAAATCGGGCGACACCGTCGTGGTGCTCGCCGGCAAGGACAAGGGCCGGACCGGCAAGGTCACCAAGGTCCTGCCGACCGACAACCGCGTCCTGGTCCAGGGCGTGAATATGGTCCAGCGCCATACCCGTCCCACCCAGGCCGACCCCCAGGGCGGTATCAAGAACAAGGAAGCGTCGCTTCACCTGTCCAACGTCGCGATCGCCGACGCCAACGGCAAGGCAACCCGGGTCGGGTTCCGCGTCGACGGTGACAAGAAGGTGCGTTTCGCCAAGACGACGGGAGACGTCATCTGATGGCTGACACCAAATACACACCTCGTCTCAAGGACGATTTTCAGGCCCGCATCCGCGCGGTGATGACCGAGAAATTCGGTTACACCAACCCGATGCAGATGCCCCGGCTCGACAAGATCGTGCTGAACATGGGCATCGGCGAAGCGGTCGCTGACTCCAAGAAGGCCAATTCGGCCCTCAAGGATCTGGCCGCCATCGCCGGTCAGAAGCCGGTTGCCACCAAGGCCCGTAACTCCATCGCCGGCTTCAAGCTGCGCGAAGGCATGGTCATCGGCGGCAAGGTCACCCTCCGCGGCGACCAGATGTACGAATTCCTTGACCGCCTGATCACGATCGCGCTGCCGCGCGTGAAGGATTTCCGCGGCCTCAAGGGCACGAGCTTCGACGGTCGCGGCAACTATGCCATGGGCCTCAAGGAACACATCGTGTTCCCGGAGATCAACTACGACCAGATCGATCAGATGTGGGGCATGGACATTATCGTCTGCACCACGGCCAAAACCGACGAGGAAGCCAAGGCTCTCCTCGCCGAGTTCAAGTTCCCGTTCGTGAACTGAGCGGGAAGGGAAACAGACAATGGCTAAGAAGAGCGCCGTAAACCGTAACAACATGGTGAAAGCCCTGGTTGCGAAGTACGCCGACAAGCGAGCAGCCCTCAAGGCGATCGCTACCGACGAATCCCTGCCGCTGGAGGAGCGCTTCGAGGCGCGCCTCAAGCTGGCTGAACTGCCGCGGAACTCCGCGCCGAACCGCATTCGCAATCGCTGCGAAGTGACGGGTCGTCCGCGGGCTTTCTACCGGAAGCTCAAGATGAGCCGGATCGCGCTTCGCGAACTCGGTAACAAGGGGCAAATCCCCGGCCTGACCAAGTCGAGCTGGTAAGGGGAGCGAACAGATATGATGATCAACGATCCCCTGAGCGACATGATCGCTCGCATCCGGAACGCCGCCATGCGGAAGCGTTCGAAGGTGCTTACCCCGGCTTCCCGTCTGCGCCAGCGCGTCCTCGACGTGCTGCAGGACGAAGGCTACATCCGCGGCTATTCGCTGGTTCAGAACCCCGGTGAATTCCCGCAGTTCGAGATCGAGCTCAAGTATTTCGACGGCCAGCCGGTCATCGCCGAGATCGCTCGCGTGTCCAAGCCGGGCCGCCGCGTCTACTCTGCGATCTCCGACCTGAAGCCGATCAAGAACGGCCTGGGCATCTCGATCCTTTCGACTTCGAAGGGCGTCATGTCCGACGCCAGCGCCCGCGACAACAACGTCGGCGGCGAAGTCCTCTGCAGGGTCTACTAAGATGTCCCGTATCGGAAAACGCATCATCGCCGTGCCAAAAGGCGTCACCGTCACCCTCGACGGCCAGACTGTCGTCGTCAAAGGTCCCAAGGGCGAACGCTCCTGGACCGTGGCCGACGAGATCGAAATCACCCAGGGTGATGACGGTCTGACCCTGGCCCCGAAGGCTGACACCCAGCGCGCCCGGGCCATGTGGGGTCTTTCCCGCACCCTGGTCGACAACATGGTCGTCGGTGTCACCGAAGGCTTCGAGAAGTCTCTGGACCTGGTCGGCGTGGGTTATCGCGCCGCGCTCAAGGGCCCGAACCTCTCGCTGCAGCTCGGGTTCTCCCACGAAGTCGACATCGCGCCGCCGGCCGGTGTCACCTTCACGGTGCCCAAGCAGACCGAAATCAAGATCTCCGGTGCTGACAAGCAGGCCGTGGGTCAGATCGCCGCCGTCATCCGCAAGTTGCGTCCGCCGGAGCCCTACAAGGGCAAGGGTGTCCGCTACACGGGCGAAAAGGTCCGGCGCAAGGAAGGCAAGAAGAAGTAAGTCATGGCTCTTTCTCTTCAGCAACAAGCCAAGCGCCGCTCGGAGCGCACCCGCCGCCGTCTCAAGGCCGTCGCCAACGGGCGTCTGCGTCTGTCGGTTCATCGGTCGGACAAGAACATCTCGGCCCAGATCATCGACGACCTCAACGGCGTCACGATCGCTTCTGCCTCTTCGCTGGAAGGCGACAAGGGCAAGAAGGCCAAGGGTTCGGACGTCGATGCCGCAACGCGGATCGGCAAGCTGGTCGCGGAACGTGCACTCGAGAAGGGCGTCACCGACGTCGTCTTCGATCGCGGCGGCTACATCTATCACGGACGGGTGAAGGCGCTGGCTGAGGCCGCGCGTTCAGCCGGCCTGAACTTCTAAGGAACGGGACGCATGGCTCCTCAACCCCAACGTGGCGGCGGCGGTAACGACCGCAACCGTCGTGACCGTAACGCTCCCGAAGGTCCGGACAGCGACATCGTCGAAAAACTGGTCCACATCAACCGTGTGGCCGCGACTGTTAAGGGTGGACGTCGTTTCTCGTTCGCCGCCCTGATGGTTGTCGGAGACGGCAAGGGCCGGGTCGGCTTCGGCCATGGCAAGGCGCGTGAAGTGCCGGAAGCCATCCGCAAGGCGACTGAAGAAGCCAAGAAGACGATGATCCGTGTTCCGCTTCGCGAAAACCGCACCCTGCACCACGACGGCAATGGCCGTTGGGGCGCCGGCAAGATCATGATGCGCGCGGCCCCTCCCGGGACCGGCGTCATCGCGGGTGGCCCGATGCGTGCCGTGCTCGAAACCCTCGGCGTCCAGGACGTCGTCGGCAAGTCGACCGGTTCCTCGAACCCCTACAACATGATCCGCGCGACGTTCGAAGCCCTCAAGGTTCAGTCCTCGCCCCGCCAGATCGCGTCCAAGCGCGGCAAGAAGGTCGCGGATCTGATGGGTCGTCGCAACGACGGCGCATCCGCGCCCGAAGCCATGGAGAGCTGATCATGGCCAAGAAAGAGACACCCACCGTCACGGTTCGCCAGACCGGCAGCCCGATCCGCCGCAAGGCCGATCAGCGCGCCACTCTCTCGGGCCTCGGCCTGAACCGGGTCGGCCGTGAGTCGACCCTGGAAGACACGCCCTCGGTTCGCGGGATGATCGCCAAGGTCGCCCATATGCTTGAGATCGTCGAAAAGTAAGTCGTTCCGCCCTCTCCCGATCCGGGGGAGGGCGTTTCGCATCTTGCGATACTGCACGGGGCCGCATAGAAGCGGCCCTTCGTTTTTATCCGCCGAGTCAGGCCTCTGGTCTGGCGCTAGTACCCGAAAGGATCAGGCCCCATGAAACTCAATGAAATCCGCGACAACGAGGGCGCTCACAAGAAGCGCATGCGTGTCGGCCGTGGCCCGGGTTCGGGCAAGGGCA
The DNA here is from genome assembly GCF_963977465.1 of uncultured Brevundimonas sp. GTDB lineage: Bacteria > Pseudomonadota > Alphaproteobacteria > Caulobacterales > Caulobacteraceae > Brevundimonas. The sequence continues at coordinate 354,962 of NZ_CAXBOQ010000002.1, forward strand.
AGACTGCCGGTCGTGGCGTCAAGGGTCAGAAGTCCCGTTCGGGCGTCGCCATCGGCGGCTTCGAAGGCGGGCAGATGCCGCTGTACATGCGGATGCCCAAGCGCGGCTTCAACAATCCCAACGCCCTGAAGCTGGCCGAAGTGAACCTGTGGCGTCTGCAGGACGCCATCGACGCCAAGAAGCTGGACATCAAGGGCGAGATCAAGGGCGACGCCCTGGTCGCCGCCGGCGTGATCCGTCGCGTCAAGGACGGCGTCCGCATCCTCGGCACCGGCGAGATCAAGGCCAAGCTGAACCTGGTCGTCTGGTCGGCCTCGGCCGGCGCGGTCAAGGCCATCGAGGCTGCCGGCGGCAGCGTGGTCCAGGAGCGTATCGCTGCTGAAGCCAAGGCCGCTGCTCGCGTTGAAAAGCGCAATCTTGCCAAGGGCAAGGCGCCGGCTCCCAAGGCACCGCGTGGCGATGCCAACAAGATCTCGGCTCGCACGACGCGCACCGCCGCGAAATAAGCTTTACGGGCGGCCCTCGCTATGGGGCCGCCCATCGCCTATCTGGGTGAAGGCCCCGGGATACGATTCCGGTCGGCCTCATTCTGACCAGTCGGGGTAGTGACACTATGGCTTCGGCCGCCGAACAACTCGCAGCCAATATGAACATGGGCTCGTTCGCCAAGGCGACCGAGCTGCATAAACGTCTCCTGTTCACGATCGGAGCGTTGCTGGTCTACCGTATCGGCACCTATGTGCCGATCCCGGGGATCAATTCCGAAGCCTTCCTGCAGTTCTTCCAGAACCCGGACGGGCAGCGCGGCATCCTCGACATGTTCAACATGTTCTCCGGCGGTGCCGTGGAGCGGATGGCTGTCTTCGCCCTGAACGTGATGCCCTACATTTCGGCATCGATCATCGTCCAGCTGATGGGCGCGGTCTATCCGCCGTGGGAGAAGCTGAAGAAGGAAGGCGGCGAGAGCGGCCGCAAGCAGCTGAACCAGTACACCCGTTATCTGACGGTCATTCTGGCCCTGCTGCAGTCCACCGGCATCGCCCTGGGCCTGAACGCCCAGGCCGGCCTGATCGACGCCCCCGGACTGTTCTTCATCGCCTCCACGGTCACCACCCTGACCGGCGGCACCATGTTCCTGATGTGGCTCGGCGAGCAGGTTACGGCCCGTGGCGTCGGCAACGGTATTTCGCTGATCATCTTCGCCGGCATCGTCGCCGTCTTGCCGGGCTCGATCGCCCGGATGCTGGGCCTGGCCCAGCAGGGCCAGATGTCGGCCTTTGCCCTGCTGTTCATCGCCGTCATGGCCGTGGGCGTGGTGGTCTTCATCGTCTTCATGGAGCGGGCCCAGCGCCGTCTGCTGATCCAGTATCCGAAGCGTCAGGAAGGCAACCGCATGGCCGGGGGCGAACGCTCGTTCCTGCCGCTGAAGGTCAACACCGCGGGCGTGATTCCGCCGATCTTCGCCTCGTCCCTGCTGATGCTGCCGACCACGGTGGCCCAGCTGACGGCGACTGCGAACCTGCCGCCCTGGATGAGCTGGTTGCCGCTGGTGACAGCGCAGATGCAGCACGGTCAGATCCTGTTCACCATCCTGTACGGTGTGCTGGTGGTGTTCTTCTGCTTCTTCTACACCTCGATCACCTTCAATCCCGAGGACACGGCCGAGAACCTGCGCAAATACGGCGGGTTCCTGCCAGGCATCCGTCCGGGCAAGCGCACAGCGGAATATCTCGACTATGTGCTGACCCGGCTGACGACCATCGGTGCGGCCTACATCACCGCCGTGGTGTTGCTGCCCGAGTTCATCGGGGCCCAGTTCGGCTATGGCATTATCTTTGGCGGCACCTCGATCCTCATCGTTGTGTCGGTGACTATGGATACCGTCGCCCAGATCCAGTCGCAGTTGCTCGCCCACCAGTACGAAGGCCTGATCAAGAAGGCCAAGCTGCGTGGACGGGGTGGCAAGGGCTCGGGCGGTCGGGGTGCTCCGGCACCCGTGCGTCGCTAACAGCCGCCGGGGAGGGCGCGTCTTGAATCTGATCCTGTTCGGACCGCCGGCGGCGGGCAAGGGTACCCAGGCCAAGCGCCTGGTCGCCGACCGCGGCATGGTGCAGCTCTCGACCGGTGACATGCTGCGCGAGGCGATCGCGTCCGGATCCGATCTGGGACGTGAGTGCCAGGCCCTGATGTCGCGCGGCGACCTGGTGTCGGACGCCATCGTCATCGCCTTGATCGAGGCCCGATTGAAAGAGGCAGAAGACGCCGGCGGTGCCATCTTCGACGGCTTCCCGCGCACCGTGGCCCAGGCCGAGGCGCTGGACGCCATGCTGGCCAAACTGGGTCAGAAGATCGACCGGGTGGTCCGCCTGAAGGTCAATGATACCGCCCTGCTGGAACGAGTTGCCCGGCGGTTCGCTGAACAGGGACGGCCGGACGACAACCCCGACAGCTTCAAGGTCCGCCTTGAGGCCTATAACCGCAACACCGCTCCGCTGCTGCCCTACTATGCCGACAAGGGTCTGCTGACCGAGGTCGACGGCATGGTCAGTGTCGAGGCGGTCGCCTCGGCCATCGACGCGGCGCTGGACGGTACCGACTCCTGATCGCGGACCGAGGTCGCGCGGTCGCCGCCTGACGGGCGGTCACAGCAGGACCTTCCCCGTGACCGGGCTACCCCACCGAACGCCGTTTCTGGATCCGGCCCGCAGACGCGGGCTGATCGTCGTCGTCCTCGTGGCCGGCGTTCATGTGGCCCTGTTCGCCGCCATGAGCCCGTCACGGTCGGTGCCGCCGTTCACACCGGCCCGGAGCATCGACGTGGTTCTGTTCCGGCCCGAGCCGCCACCCCCGCCACCACCGGCCGCCCCGGCTGTGTCTGCGGGGGGCGGTGCCCCGTCGGCTCCGTCACGCGTCCATGTGCCACCGGTGACGGTGCCCCGGCCGGTCGAGCTGATCGCCCCGCCGGTTCCGGCCCCCGAACCGGCGCTGACCGTCGGTCTGGCTCCTGAGGTTACCCCGGACCCGGGTACCGGACGGGGCGAGGCGGGGACCGGCACCGGTACCGGTTCGGGGTCCGGTGCGGGCCCCGGGTCGGGCGGCACACCGCCCCGGTTCGTGCGCGGACCGACGCGACAGGAACTGGTCCGGGCCTATCCGCCCGCCGCCCTGGCTGCCCGTCAGTCGGGCCGGGTGCTGTTGCGCTGCCGGATCGGTGCCGACAGCCGGCTGCAGAACTGCCGGGTGATCGAGGAGACTCCTGCGGGGGCAGGCTTCGGCGCTGCGGCCCTCAGGGCGTCGACCTATTTCCGCTTTCGCCCGCCGACCGTGGGTGGCCGCCCGCGCGAGGGATTCGAAATGCCGATCGGCATCGAGTTCACGCCCTGAGGCGTAAAGCGTCGCGTTGACACGCCCGGTCCCATCCCGCCCTAATCGCGATCACGCACGGGGGATGGCATGGCGACGATGGTGTTGAAGACGGCGACGGCGATCGCCCTGATGCTGGCCCTGTCGGCTCCGCCTCTGGCCGCTTCTGCCGCCGCCGACCCCCAGCCGGTCTCATGGGCCGCCACCACCGCCTCGCTGGAGCGTCAGGACGGCCTGCTGACGCTGTTCATCGACCGCGCCGGCGGTCGGGTGCTGGTACAATTGCCGGCGGCAGGCGCGGACGGGGTCATGGCCCGGGTTATCCACCACACCACCCTGCGCACCGGCGTCGGTTCGGCCCAGACCGGTCTGGACCGGGCCCAGACCGGGGCCACGCGCATCCTGGTCTTCCGCCGCATGGGCGACCGGGTGCTGGCCGAGTTCGAAAACCCGGGCTATCGCGCCGACGCCGGATCGGTCGAGGAACAGGCCGCCGCCCGCGACGCCTTTCTCGGTTCGACCGTCTGGTCGGGTCCCGCCGTGGCGACGGGCCCGGACGGGGCGGTGCTGGTCGACATCGCCGGCTTCCTGACGCGCGACGCCCACGGCATTGCCGAGACGCTGAAGGCGGCGGGGCAGGGGACCCTTCGCCCGGTCGCCGACCTCAGCCTGGTCGATCCCGCCGCCGCCCGGGCCTTTCCCGAGAATGTCGAACTGGAGGCCCGGCTGACCTTTGCGGTCGACGGACCGGGGCGCGAGGTCTCGCGTATCGCGCCGGACCCGCGACTGATCACCCTGACCGTGCATCACAGCTTCATCCGTCTGCCGGACGCCGGCTTCGTGCCACGACCGTTCGATCCGCGCACCGGGGCCATCAGCACCGTCATCACCGATTTTTCGGCCCCGCTGGATGCGCCGGTCGTGCGTCGGCTGGTGAACCGCTTCCGCCTGGTCAAGACCGACCCGACGGCGGCGCGGTCGACGGTTGTCGATCCCATCGTCTTCTACGTCGACCGGGCGGCCCCGGAACCGCTCCGCTCGGCCCTTGTCGACGGGGCAAGCTGGTGGGCCGAAGCCTTCGACCGTGCCGGCTTCATCAATGCCTTCCGGGTTGATGTCCTGCCCGAGGGCGTCGACCCGCTGGACGCGCGCTACAACGTCATCAACTGGGTCAACCGGGCGACGCGCAGCTGGTCCTACGGCCAGAGCGTGGTCGATCCGCGCACCGGCGAGATCGTCAAGGGCTCCGTGCTGCTCGGCTCGCTGCGGGTGCGTCAGGACATGCTGATCTTTGAAGGGCTGGTCGGGGCCGATCGCACCGGCACCGGGGCCCAGGACGACCCGCAACGCATCGCCCTGGACCGGGTTCGTCAGCTGTCGGCCCACGAAGTCGGCCACGCTATCGGCCTGATGCACAATTTTGCCGCCAGCACCCAGGGCCGCAGCTCGGTGATGGACTATCCGGTGCCGGTGATCGGCATCACCGACGACGGTCTCGATTTCAGCCAGGCCTACGGCATTGGTCTGGGTGACTGGGACCGGTTCGCCGTCGACTGGAGCTATGGTGACGCCGATGCCGCCACCCTGCAGCGCAAGGCCGAGGCCGGCGCGGCACGGATGCGGTTCGTCGCCGATGCCGACGCCCGGGTCGGCGGCGACGCCCAGCCCTGGGGCAGTCTGTGGGACAACGGCTCCGACCCGGTGGCCGAGCTGACGCACATCATGCGGGTGCGCCGGATCGCCCTGGACCGGTTCGGGCTCGGCAATCTGCCGGCCGGGTCGGCGGTCAACGACCTGCGCCGCCGGCTGGTACCCATCTATCTGTACCACCGCTATCAGGTCGACGCTGCGGCCAAGCTGGTCGGCGGCATCGACTATGGCTATCCGGTCGTCGGCGACGGGCAGGAGGCGTCGCAGCCCGTGCCTGCGGCGACACAGCGGGCGGCGCTGGCGGCGCTGGCGGCCACCCTCGATCCGGCCGAGCTGGATCTGCCCGAGCCGCTGCTGGCCCTGCTGGAAGCCCAGCAGTCGGGTGACGACGACCCCCAGAACGACATTGAGGTGTTTCGCGGTGGCGCGGGGCGGGCCTTCGATCCCGGCGCGGCCGTCGACACCGCTGCCGATGTGACCCTGCAGGCCCTGTTCGATCCGCGCCGCATCAATCGCCTGAGCGATGCTGTGCGCCGCGACCCCGCCGCGCTGGGCACAGGGGAGGTGGTGGATCGCATCGTCGCCGCCGCCTTCGCCCCGGCCTCGGGACGACTGGCCGGCCCGGCCCGGCGGGTTCAGGCCCGCACCGTCCTGACCCTGGCTGGCCTGTTGCGCGATGATGGCCTGTCGGCGACCTCGGCGGCCGTGATAGACGACCGGCTGTCCAGTCTGTCCGCGCGGCTGAAGGCGTCGCGGGCCGCCGATCCGGTGCAGCGCGCCCATGACCATTGGCTCGGCGAACTGCTGTCCGACCGGGAGCGGCTGGACCAGCTGCTTGAGGCGGACAGGCACGAGACGCCGCTGCCGCCGGGCAGCCCGATCGGGGCCGAGGCCTGCTGGCACTGCTGATTGGTGGCAGCGAAAGTCCGACTGGCCATTGACGGAAAGTGAATCGGCTATATAAGGACCGACTTCCGCGAAGGACGCACACGCTCCTGGTCTGTTGACCGGAGCGTTTCCTGCGTCTGTCCACGCGTACCTGGAGAACTACGTGGCCCGTATTGCTGGCGTCAACATCCCGACCAACAAGCGCGTTGAAATCGCGCTGCAGTATATTCATGGCATCGGCTCGCACGCTGCCAAGGACATCACCGAGAAGGTGGGTATCGAGGCTTCGCGCCGCGTGAACCAGCTGACCGATGCTGAAGTTCTGCAGATCCGTGAGACGATCGACCGCGACCACACGGTCGAGGGCGATCTGCGCCGCGAGACCTCGATGAACATCAAGCGTCTGATGGACCTGGCCTGCTACCGCGGCCTGCGTCACCGCAAGGGCCTGCCGGTCCGCGGTCAGCGCACCCATACCAATGCACGGACCCGCAAGGGCCCGGCCAAGCCGATCGCCGGCAAGAAGAAATAAGAGAGAGCCGAACTGATGGCCAAGGAACCGGGTCGCGTAAAGAAGCGCGAACGCAAGAACATCACCTCGGGCGTCGCCCATGTGAATGCGTCTTTCAACAACACCATGATCACGATCACCGACGCCCAGGGCAACGCCATTTCCTGGTCCTCGGCCGGTCACATGGGTTTCAAGGGTTCGCGCAAGTCGACCCCGTACGCTGCGCAGATGGCCGCCGAAGACGCGGGCAAGAAGGCGCAGGAGCACGGCGTCAAGACTCTCGAAGTCAACGTCTCGGGCCCCGGTTCGGGTCGTGAGTCGGCGCTTCGGGCCCTGCAGTCTGTCGGCCTGACCATCACCACCATCCGTGACGTCACGCCGATGCCGCACAACGGCTGCCGTCCGCCCAAGCGTCGTCGCGTCTAAGCTGCCGCCTACCCCCTATTCAACGCCGGTTCCGCTGACTCACATTGCTGGGGCGCGGATCCGGCGAAACCCGTTCGAGGGACACCAATGATCGAAAGAAACTGGCAAGAGCTGATCCGTCCCGAGAAGCCGCAGGTCGAAATCGGTTCGGATCCGCAGCGCAAGGCGCGGCTGGTCGCTGAACCGCTCGAGCGTGGCTTCGGTGTGACGCTCGGCAATGCCCTGCGCCGCGTGCTGCTGTCGTCGCTGCAAGGCGCCGCCGTCACCGCCATCCAGATTGACGGCGTCGTTCACGAATTCTCGTCGCTGGAAGGCGTTCGCGAGGACGTGGTCGACATCGTTCTGAACATCAAGCAACTGGCGCTGCGCATGCACGCCGAGGGCCCCAAGCGCATGACGCTGAAGGCCACCGGCCCCGGTGCCGTGACCGCCGCCCAGATCGAGCTGCCGTCCGACATCGAAGTGCTGAACCCGAACCATGTGATCTGCACCCTCGACGACGGGGCTTCGGTGCGCATGGAACTGACGGTCCAGAACGGCAAGGGCTACGTCGCCGCCGAGCTGAACCGTCCGGAAGACGCCCCGATCGGCCTGATCTCGGTCGACGCCCTGTATTCGCCGGTCAAGCGCGTCGCCTATCGCGTCGAGCCGACCCGCCAGGGTCAGTCGCTCGACTATGACAAGCTGGTGCTGGAAGTCGAAACCAACGGTGCGGTCTCGCCGGTTGACGCGGTGGCCTATGCCTCGCGCATCCTGCAGGACCAACTGCAGATCTTCATCACCTTCGATGAGCCCAAGAAGGTGGTCGAGGTTGCCGACGGCAAGCCCGACCTGCCCTTCAACCCGGCGCTTCTGAAGAAGGTCGACGAACTGGAACTTTCGGTCCGTTCGGCCAACTGCCTGAAGAACGACAACATCGTCTACATCGGCGACCTGATCCAGAAGACCGAGGGCGAAATGCTTCGCACCCCGAACTTCGGACGCAAGTCGCTGAACGAGATCAAGGAAGTTCTCGCGACGATGGGCCTCTCGCTCGGCATGGATGTGCCGAACTGGCCGCCCGAGAACATCGAAGATCTGGCCAAGAAGTTCGACGAACAGATCTAGTTTCAACCCTCCGCCCATTTCCCACTCGGGGATGCGGGGCGGTTAGAATTATACGGCCCTAGGTCCTCAAGAGGATACCGGGGTTGAGTAGGAGAGACCCCGATGCGCCACGGCGCCGCCTATCGCAAGCTCGGCCGTACGGCCAGCCACAGGACTGCTTTGTTCGCCAACATGGCGGCATCGCTGATCAAGCACGAGCAGATCACCACGACCCTGCCCAAGGCCAAGGAACTGCGTCCCTTCGTCGAAAAGCTGGTCACGCTCGCCAAGAAGGGTGACCTGCACGCCCGTCGCCAGGCCATCAGTGCCGTGCGCGACGTGCCGCAGGTCGGCAAGCTGTTCGAAACGATCGGCCCGCGTTACGCCGAGCGTAGCGGTGGCTATATCCGCATCATGAAGGCCGGTTACCGTCACGGTGACAACGCCGCCATGGCTGTGATCGAGTTCGTCGACCGTGACGTCGACGCCAAGGGTCTGGACTCGGGTCCGGTCTACACGGCCGAGAACGACGACGAAGGCTAGGCCTTCATCCCACACCATCTGAAGGGGCGGCCGGAGCGATCCGGCCGCCCTTTTTAGTTGTGTGTTTTGGTTGCGCGCTTCATCCTTTTCGAAGGGGGATTTAGCATGGCGAAATTGACCACCCAGTTCACCTTGGCGCTCTGTTCGCCAACTGGACTCGACACTGATCGGGAAGCGGTCCGTCAGGCTGTTTTTGAGGTAAATCGTTTCCTCTCAGTCGAAGGAAAACAGGTTCAAGTTAAGGGGTGGGATACCGATGTGCGTCCGACGGTCGGGACCGATGCCCAAGACGTTGTGAACAGGGAGATGATCGACACTGCGGACATCGGTCTGGTTATCATCGGTGACACTGTCGGTTCGCCAACGCCAAGATCTCCATCGGGTACCGTTGAGGAAGCACGATCTTTCATTCGACGGCGCAAGGCGGGGGCCGCGATCGATCTGATGCTCTACTTCAAGCTCCTCCCCATTCGGTACGATCGAACCGCCTTGGATCGACTTGCAGCGATCGTTGCTTTTCGCGAGGAAATGCAAAGCGAGGGTGTGTTCTGGCGTGAATACGAAACTGATGCGCAACTTGCCGAGTCTGTGCGAACGTTCCTGCCTGCTGCCATTCGGGGCCTTCAAACTGAAACTTCCTCTAGGCTAAATGATGAGGTGCCGCTCGCCGCTCTAACAGTTTCAGAACGGAAGGAGATCGAGGAAGGCGTCCTCGATCAAGAGATCGCTTTCGCTGACGCGATGGCGATCCTAAGCGACGCTGCCGTAGCGATTGGCGGGCATGCCACTCGAGCAACGGATCGGATGTCGCCGATCGTGGAGGAGATTAGGGCGTCCGGATCCAAACCGCGGGACGCTAAAAAGCTCCGTCGAGTCGTGAACGACCTTGGCTCCGTTTTGGACGCATACGCGGATGCGCTGAGTGCGGAGACAGAGAAGTTTGAGGGATCAGTTGACGCCGCAGTCAACGCTACCATCGCCATGGTGGGATTTGTTGGGAGTGGAGAACTTCCGACTGATGCGGCGGAGCTGGCCGGGCTTGAAATTTCAATAAGTGAAGCACGCGCAGGAATGCTTTCTATGGCCAAAGGGACGCGTGAGAGTGCGGAAGTTGTTCAGGCGCTGCCGAATATGACGAAGGAACTCAATGCGGCGAAACGGCGGGTCACATCGGAATCACAGAGACTCGAAACGACCGTAACTCGCTTCTCTGATCGACTTGCGGAGGTCGGACAGGCTGTTCAAGAACGGCTGGTGGCACTCAATGCAAGCAAGCTATTGCCGGGATTGGGCGGGTAGCCATCGGTGCTTGCAATAGTCTCCTACCGCCCCGCCCACCGCGCCGACTGGCAGGCCCTCAACGAGGCCTGGCTGGCGGCCGGGGGCTTCAGCGTTGAGGCTAGGGATCGCAAGGCGATCGACGATCCCGAGGGCGCGATCCTGGCGATCGGCGGCCATATCTTCATCGCCGAGCGGGACGGGCAGGCGGTCGGCTGCTGCGCCATCCTGCCGATGGCCGACGGCGGCTGGGAGGTGGCCAAGATGACGGTGGCCCCGGCAGCGCGCGGACTGGGTCTGGCGCGACGGCTGCTGGAGGCCCGCGAAGCCACGGCCCGGGCCACCGGCGCACCGCGCCTGTATCTGGAGACCAGCAGCACCCTGGCTCCGGCCCGGGCCCTGTATGACCGGTTCGGCTTCACCCCGCTGCCGCCGACGCCCAGCCCCTATGTCCGCTGCGACGTCTGGATGGAAAAGCGGCTCTGAGCCCTATTCCCGCGACAGGTCCTGTCGCTGGAACCAGGTCAGGGCTCCGGCCAGGGGAACGAGGGTCCACAGTCCCAGACTGATCCAGGCCTTCAGCGCCAGACCGGCGGGCAGGGCGGCGGCGGCGGGGCCACCGGCGATCACCGCCTGGAGGGCGTCCGTGGCTCCGGCCGGGTTCAACAGCATGGCCAGCCAGGCGTCGGGCATGACCCCCATCGGCATCAGGATCTGTGGCGTGAAGAACTGGGCCACGCCGACGACCAGCGGGATGAACAGGGCCGCCAGCAACGAGCGGGTGAACACCGCCGCCAGCAGGCTGATCATGGTGAACTGCACTATCCGTAGCCACGACAGGCCGGTCAGGGCGAAGAACTGGCCGACCTGGTCGCCGCTCAGGGTGAAGGCCAGGGTGCGCTCGAACACGGCGGCCTTGATCAGGCCTTCGATCACACTGCCGACCAGCATGAAGGCCATGGCTGCCAGCGCCAGACCGGTCACAATGCCGAGCTTGGCCAAAATCAGGTTCGACCGGCTGTTGCGGGCGCTGATCAGCCGCCAGGTCTCCCAGCGATAGTCGCCGGCATAGATCGTCGCCGCACCGATCAGCACGAACGACAACACCAGCGGATTGGCCAGACTGCCGGCGGCGGAGACCAGGGCCTCGCCCATGTCCAGGGTTCCGCGGGCGAGCATGTCGGTGAGTTCGGCCGGAACCTTGTCATCCCCGAGAAGTTTGGTCTCGCTGCCCTTCAGCACGAAATTGGTCAGCGCCGCGATGGCCACGCTCAGGATCGGCACGAACAGCGCGCTCCAGAACAGGGCGGTGCGGTTCTTCATCAGGCGGAAGCCCTCGGCGCGAATGGCATCAACCAGCATGGGTCTGCTCCCCCCGGCTGGCTTCGGCGGCCCCGGTCTCGGTCATGAAGATGCTTTCCAGATCGGTACCGATCCAGCGCGCCTCGGTGATGTCGACACCCTGTGCAACCAGGGCGCGGATCACGGCCGGGGCCTCGTCGCGGCCAATCACGGCCATGACCCCGTCACCGTCGCGCGACCCGCGCTCACCCAGCACGGCCAGCGCGGCCTCGATCGGGCTCAGGCTCAGATGCAGACGCTCGCCACCGGCGGCGGTCAGTTCGGACACCGCTCCCTCGAGGATCAGCTTGCCGCGGTTGAGGATGGCGACGCGGTCACACACCTTCTGCACCTCCAGCAGCTGGTGGCTGGCCAGGACGACGGTGACCCCGTCGTTGTCGGCCAGGCTGCGGATCAGGGCCCGCATCTCCTGGATGCCGGGGGGATCCATGCCGCTGGTCGGTTCATCGAGGATGATCAGGTCCGGCCGGCTCATCAGGGCGGCGGCGACGCCCAGCCGCTGCAGCATGCCGACGGAAAAGCCCCGCACCCGGCGATCCGCGGCCTCGGTCAGGCCGACCCGGTCCAACCAGGCCGCAATCTCGGCCGTTTTGCCCACGCCGTGCGACAGGGCCAGCCATTCCAGCACCTGCCGGGCGCTCATATAGGGCGGATAGCGGGGGGTCTCGATCATCGATCCCATGCGGCGCATGGCACCGATATCGCCGATAGCCCCGCCCATCACGCTCGCCGACCCGTCACTGGGACGGACCAGGCCCAGCAGGATGCGGAACAGGGTCGATTTCCCGGCCCCGTTGGGCCCCAGAATGCCATAGACGCCGCCGCGCGGGATCGACAGCGTCAGGTCATCCAGCGCGCGGACCGTACCATAGGTCTTGGTCAGGGCGTGGGTTTCAATCACAGCGTTCATGCCTCGACCGTGACCTGAGTTCGCGGTTCCGGCAAGCTGTCACTCATTAAGATTCGGCAATGCCGCCGACACCCCCGCCGCCATTGAATGGCCTGAAATCCGTAGCCGAATGGATCACCCTCTCCGCAAAGACCGGGACATGATGAAGACCTTCAGCCTCGCCCTCACCGCCGCTCTTCTGCTCGCCGCCTGCGGATCCCCCGACGACTCCAAAGCCCAGGACGGCGTTTTCGCCGAAGCCCCGCGCCAGTTGCCCGGCGACGCCGCATCCATGAAGGCCAGCTTCGCCCCCGTGGTGCGCGAGGCTGCCCCGGCCGTGGTCAACATCTCGGCCCGGGGCGTCCAGACGGTGCGCGATCCCTTCTTCGAGATGTTCGGCGGTGGCCCGCAGCAGCGGGTGACCGGGTCGATCGGCTCGGGCGTGATCGTCCGCGACGACGGGGTGGTGGTCACCAACCGTCACGTGATCCAGAACATGCAGCAGATCCGCGTGACCCTGGCCGACCGGCGCGAGTTCGCGGCCAGCGTGGTGCTGGCGGACGAACGCTCCGACATCGCCGTGCTGCAGCTGGAGGGGGTCAGCGACCGCCTGCCGGTGCTGCGCATCGATGACCGTGAGGAACAGCAGATCGGCGATCTCGTGCTGGCCATCGGCAATCCGTTCGGCGTCGGCCAGACCGTGACCAACGGCATCATTTCGGCCCTGAACCGCACCGACACCGGCATTTCCGACAGCGGCTCCTTCATCCAGACCGACGCGGCCATCAATCCCGGCAATTCCGGCGGGGCCCTGGTCGACATGGACGGCGACCTGATCGGCATCAACACCGCCATCTTCTCGCGCACCGGCTCGTCCACGGGGGTCGGCTTTGCCGTGCCCGCCGCCATGGTGCGTCAGGTGGTCGACAGCGCCGTCGGCGGGGCCAGTGCCGTGATCCGTCCGTGGCTGGGGGTGAAGGGTGATCCCGTCACCGCCGAGGTCGCCCGCAGTCTCGGCCTCGACCGCCCGCAGGGGGTGGTCATCACCACCGTCTATCCCGAAGGGCCCGGGGCCCGGGCCGGTCTGCGCGCGGGTGACATCATCAGCGCCGTCGACGGGACGGAGATCAACGACCAGGGCGGGCTGAATTTCCGTGTCGGCACCCATGAGCCGGACGCCACCGTGGCTGTTTCGGTGCTGCGCGACGGCCGGGCCCGCACGCTCAACGCCCGGGTCCAGAAGCTGCCGGGCAATGCCGATGTCAGCGCGGCGACGGCGATCCAGGCCGGGGCCCTGGGCGGCTCCAGGGTCGTGACCTTGAACCCGGCGCTGGCCGACAGTCTGGGCGGCGACCCGTTCACCACCGGCGTTTTGCTGACGCAGGTGGATCGCGGCAGTCTGGCGGCGCGCACTGGTTTCGTTCGCGGCGATGTGGTGGTCTCGATCAACGGACGCGCCGTGACCTCGGCCACACAGCTGGCCAATCTGCCGCGCGGCACCGAGGTGACCATCGAACGTCAGGGCCGCCGGGTCACCGGGACCACCCGCTGACCTCAGCCCTTGATCGGTCCGCCGATCGACCAGCAGTGGCCGAACGGGTCGCGCACCTTGCCATAGCGGTCGCCCCAGAACTGGTCGGCCATCGGCATCACCGGCACGGCGTCGGCCAGCAGGGCGCGGGCCCACCATTCGTCGGCGTCGTCGACCTGCAGATGCAGGGTGACGCCCCTGGGCTCGATGTTCTGCTCGCCGCTGTATTCGGGGAATTCGTCGTTGATCATGACGCTGGAGCCGTTGATCAGCAGGTGGGCGTGCATCAACCGCTCGCCGTCCTCGGCCATATGGCGATGCAACTCTTTCGCCCCGAAGGCGCGGCTGTAGAAGGCGATGGCCGCCTCGCCGCCGCGACCCGGAATGGTCAGGTGCGGCGTGACGCCCGAGCTCGGGCCCTGGGTCGCGGGATCGTCGGACATGTCGGCTCCTCTGGCTGTGTCGATACTAACGCGTGAAAAGGGTCGTGCGAACGCCTATCTGTGTCCGGGCATGACTGATCTGTTCGAAGCCTCCGGCATCCATCCCCCCGACGCGCCCCTGGCCGACCGGCTGCGCCCTGCCACCCTCGATGAGGTGGTCGGTCAGGATCACCTGCTGGGCGAGGGCGGGCCGATCCGGCGCATGGTCGAGGCGGGGCGTCTGGGCTCGATGATCCTGTGGGGCCCGCCGGGCACCGGCAAGACCACCATCGCCCGGCTGCTGGCCACCGCCGCCGGCTATCAGTTCCAGCAGATCAGCGCCGTCTTCTCGGGCGTGGCCGATCTGAAGAAGGCCTTTGAGGCGGCCCGCATGCGCCGCGCCGCCGGCCAGTCGACCCTGCTGTTCGTCGACGAGATTCACCGCTTCAACCGGGCCCAGCAGGACGGCTTCCTGCCCTTCGTCGAGGAGGGGGTTATCACCCTGGTCGGGGCCACGACCGAGAACCCCAGCTTCGAGCTGAACGGGGCCCTGCTGTCGCGCAGCCAGGTCTATGTGCTGAAGCGGCTGGATGATGCGGCGCTCGATCAACTATTGATTCGAGCGGAGGAACAGGAGGGCAGGACCCTGCCGCTGACGTCCGAGGCGCGTCACGCCCTGACGGCCCTGGCCGACGGCGACGGCCGCTATCTGCTGACCATGAGTGAGGTCCTGTTCGACCTCGCCGAGTCGAGCCCCGAGCCGCTCGATGTCCAGGCCCTGGCCGGCATCCTGCAGAAGCGCGCACCCGCTTACGACAAGAGCCGCGAGGAGCACTACAATCTGATCTCGGCCCTGCACAAATCGGTGCGCGGCTCGGACCCGGACGCGGCCCTCTACTGGCTCGCCCGCATGCTGAACGGCGGCGAGGATCCGCTGTATCTGGCCCGCCGGATCGTGCGTATGGCGGTCGAGGATATCGGCGAGGCCGACCCCCTGTCGCTGCTGGTCGCCAATGCCGCCAAGGACACCTACGACTTCCTCGGCAGTCCCGAGGGCGAGCTGGCCCTGGCTCAGGCCGTGGTCCATCTGGCCACCGCGCCCAAGTCGGTCGGGGTGTACGAAGCCTTCAAGGCGGCCAAGAAGGCGGCGGCCGAGACCGGCTCGCTGACGCCGCCGGCCCACATCCGCAACGCCCCGACCCAGCTGATGAAGTCGCTCGGCTACGGCAAGGGCTATGCCTACGACCCCGACACGCCCGAGGGTTTCTCCGGGGCCAATTTCTTCCCCGACGAGATGGACCGCCGCACCTTCTACAAGCCCAAGGGCGAAGGCCACGAAGAGAAGGTCAAGGTCCGGCTGGAACGCTGGGCCGCGCTGCGGGCGGCCAAGGCGGGGCGGGGGGCGTGAGAACGCCCCGGCACCGTGCCATCGCCCTCGCCGGGTTTGGCGTCGCCGTTCTTCTTCTGGCGGCGGGGGTCGGGCTCGTCGGCCTGGCTGCGATCACGCCGTGGCATACGGATTCGGATGCCTATTTCGCCGGACTGGCCGCGATCCAAAGGGGTCTCTCGGAAGTCGAGGGCGCGAGCTACCAAGTGGCCAGTGCGGCTTTTCACGCCTTGCAGGACCAGTACCGCACCCTGAAATGGGTCTATGCCGACTTCGGCTATTCCGCCCTGGCATGGGGCGTTCTGTTTCTGGGTGGGGCCGCCGCCCGGTGGAGTCACAAGGGCCCCATGTCCAGTCGCAGCGGGATTTTGGTGAGTATGGTGACCCTCGCCGGGCTGGGTCTGCTGTTCACCGGCCTGTTGGCATCCAGCCTCCAACTCTACCATCGTGAGCAGCTTCCACCCTGGGCTGATACCCTTGGCATTCCCCTGTTCGGGGCGGTGGCGACAATAGTCGTCCTCGGGCCGGTCATCGCCGTCCTGACGCTTTCGCCGGTCCTGTTCACGCGTCGTCGCCCCGCGCCCCTGTTTTCCGTGCGTGGGCGCGGATGGCTGACCTCGATCATCGTCAGCCTGATCTATCTGCTACCGCTGGCCGGCGCTGTGGTCCTTCTGCTGTCGGTAGCGGAGACCGGCGGATGGGCCGCCTCCATCGCCGGAGTCCTTCTGGGCTGGGCCCTGCTTAATGCCCGGGCGACCTGGCTGGGGCATCGTCCCGCTGCGATGGCCAAGACGCCGGCGGAGTCGGGAGAGTGAACCTCAATCAGATCACCGTCGACGTCGCCGACATCCCCCGGGCGCGGGCCTTCTATCAGCGGCTGGGGCTGGAGCTGATCGTCTCCAGCGACCACTACGCCCGCTTTCTCTGCCCCGGCGGCACCACCCTGTCGATCCATCGGGCCGACCCGCCGCGCCCGGGCGGTACCGGCCTGTATTTCGAATGCGACGATCTGGACGCGCGCGTGGCGCGGCTCAAGGCGGACGGCATCGTGTTCGACAGCGACCCGGTCGACCAGCGCTGGCTGTGGCGCGAGGCGTGGCTGCGCGATCCGGACGGAAACCGCCTGTGCCTGTATTTCGCCGGTGACAACCGGGTCGACCCGCCGTGGCGGGTGGCCGGCTCCAATGGTACAGCTTGAGCCTGCAAGAGCTCCGGAACGGATCAATCGGACTGTTCAGGGGTTCAGGTACGAACAGGAACCTTTGCCATGACCCGTCCCCCGCTGACCCTGCTCCTTGGCGCGCTGCTCGCCGCCTGCACCCCGGCGGCTGCGCCGGAAGCGCCGCCTGAAGCCGCCACAGCATCCACCACGGTCGCCGCGCCCGCCATCCCCGAGGCGGACGCATGGGTTGAGAAGACCAGCCCCGACCCGGTGGCGGATACGGTGGCCCGCCTGACCGCGGCCATCGAGTCGAGCGGAGCCTCGGTCGTCGCGGTCGTCGATCACCGTGCCAATGCCGCCAAGGCGGGTCTCGACCTGCCCGAGACCACTGTGGTGATGTTCGGCAACCCAGCCGTGGGCACGCCCCTGATGCTGGCCAACCGGCGCGCCGCGCTGGATCTGCCGCTGGAGATTCTGGTGTGGCGGGACGGAGAGACCACCCGGATCGGCTATCTGCCGGCACCCGCCCTGGCCGAGCGTCACGGGATCGCGCCCAGCCATCCGTCGATCGCCGCCATGACGGCCGCGCTCAACAAGTTGACCGACGCCGCCGCCGGTACCGCATCACCCACCTGATCCCGCAACAAGACACGGTGGGAAAGCGGAGCCCCGGCCACTCATGGACATCGCCTTCCTCAAGACCCTGACCATCTGGCTGGCGGCCGGTATCGAGCTGGCGGCTGCGATGGTCATCGCCGTCGCCATGGTGGAGGCGGTGGTCCGCATCGTTGGGGCCTTCCGGGCCGAGCTGCGACCCGGCGGAGAGACTCATGCTGCGCTCGACAGGAAGCAGGAGATTCGCCTGCGCCTGGGGCGCTGGCTGGCCATCGCGCTGGAATTTCTGCTGGCGGCCGACATTCTCAAGACTGCCGTGGCCCCGTCCTGGACCGAGATCGGCCAGCTGGCGGCGATCGCCACCCTGCGGACCGCCCTGAACTATTTCCTGCAGCGTGAGATCGACCAGTCCCGTGTCGGGTCCGACCGGAAGCCGGGCCGGGACGAAGCGTTGCCGTAACGGTGTTACGGGCGTAACTTCCCAAGGTTAACTTTGGGACGGGTAGAATGATTGAAGCGAAAAAGGTCCCGTGGCACCTCTGGGTGGTCGGGGTCGTCAGCCTGCTGTGGAACAGCTACGGCGGCTATGACTTCGTGATGAGCCTGACCCAGGGTGAGGCCTATATGCGCGCCGCCGGCATGAACGACGCGATGATTGCCTATTACAACGCCATGCCGACCTGGATGTACGTGCCGTGGGTATTGGGCGTCTGGGGCGCGGTGGCGGGTTCGATCCTGCTTCTGCTGCGGAGCCGCTTCGCCGTCCACGCCTTCGGCCTGTCGCTGCTCGGGGCGGTCGTCAGTCTTCTGTACGGCCAGTTCATCGACAAGGCCCCGCCACCGCCGCCGGAAATGGCGATCATGGCCTCCATGCCGTACATCATCGTGCTGATCGCCGCCTTCCTGGCCTGGTATGCCTGGACCATGGGCAAGAAGGGCGTGCTGCGTTGACCGCCGCCCGAACCCCCTGGCACCTGTGGGTCGTCGGCGTTGTGGCCGTGCTGTGGAACGCCTTCGGCTGTTTCGACTACACCATGACCCAGCTTCAGGGGGACACCTACCTGACCGGTATGGGAATGACCGAGGCCCAGATCGCCTATTTCCACACCACGCCGGCCTGGGCGCACGGGGTCTGGGCCATCGGCGTCTGGGGCGGTCTTGTAGGCGGGATCCTGCTGCTGCTGCGCCGCAAATGGGCGCTGCCGGTCTTCGTCATATCGTTCCTCGGCTGGGTGGCGGGGATCGTCTATGCCTTTGGCCTGTCGAACGGGCTGGAGCTCATGGGACCCATGTGGCCGATGCAGATCGTCATCGGCGCCGCCTGCGTCTTCTTCATCTGGTACGCGTGGATGATGTCGAAGCGGGGCATTCTGCGCTGACGGGCTGACGGACGGTCGGTTCCCGCGTAAGCACGCGCGGTGACCGACCGCATCCCCGTTTCCCTGTCCGACGAAGACATCGCCGCCGTCCGTTCGTGGGTGATCCACGAGGACGCGTCCGTCATCGCCTTCAACAAGCCCTCGGGTCTGTCCAGCCAGGGCGGGCGCATCAAGGCGCATACGCTGGACGATCTGCTGTGGGCCTTCGCCCGCTCGAACGGCAAGCGGCCCGACCTGATCCACCGGCTGGACCGCGACACCTCGGGCGTCATCCTCGCCGCCAAAACCAAGCCCGCCGCCGGCTTCCTCGGCAAGGCGCTGCAGGCGAAGAAACTCAGCAAGACCTATCTGGCCCTGGTCGCCGCCGCGCCCGAGCCGCGCGAGGGGCTGATCGACGCTGCCCTGCTGCGTCAGGAAATCGGCCGCGAAAGCTATATGCGCGTCGTCGCCCCCGACACGCCGGGTGCCCAGCTGTCGCAGAGTCGCTACCGCACCCTGGCCGCGACGGAGGAGGGGGCGTTGATCGAACTGTCGCCCCTGACCGGGCGGATGCACCAGTTGCGCGTGCACATGGCCCATATCGGTCGCCCGTTGGCCGGGGACCAGCGCTATGGCGGGGCCCTGACCCTGGCCGGCCGCGCTGCCCCGCGGCTGATGCTGCACGCCGCCACCCTGACCTTCCCCCATCCCGACGGCGGCCGTGTCACGGTCGAGGCCCCGCTGCCGGCGGATTTTGTGGCGCTGAAGGCGGCGGCGGGGTTGTAGCCACCCCTCCACCGCTTCGCGGTCCCCCTCCCCATCGCTTCGCGACAGGGAGGAGACAAAGCCGCACCGTCTCCTCCCCATTCCATGGGGAGGGGGACCGCGAAGCGGTGGAGGGGGCGAGGGGCCGAGGGGCGGAACCCAAGCCATCGTCCAACGCTTCCCAAGGGAACCCGGAGAACACCCGATGAAGCGCCTGACCCTGTTGACCCTCGCCGCCTCGGCCCTGGCCCTGACCGCCTGCGCCAGCCTGGCCCCCTATGGCCCGCAGATGGGACCGAACGGGCAGGGCTATGCCGAGCAGCGCATTGAATCCAACCGGTTCCGCGTCACCTATCGCGGCGTCGGCGCGCCCGGCCCGGTCGCCGACATGGCCCTGCTGCGCGCCGCCGACCTGACCGTCCAGAACGGCTTCGACTGGTTTGAGGTCACCCAGCGCTGGACCGACGGCCGCCGCGACAGCGCCGGCGGCCTGCGCCCCAGCGTCTCGATCGGGGCCGGCAGCAGCCGCTACGGCCGCTATTCCACATCCGGTGTCGGCGTCGGTGTCGGCCTCGACCTCAGCGGCCCCCAGCCGACCTCGACCGCCCTTGAAGTGGTGATGGGCTCCGGCCTCCGGCCCGACCGGCCCGGGGCCTATGACGCCCGCGACGTTCAGATGAGCCTGCGCGGGCGGTTCTAGGCCTCCCGCCAACCGTCATCCCCGGGTCGGTCTCGAGGGCTCCGTTCTCTGGCTTGCCAGTGGCCGAAGCCGGGTCGACAGCGATATCCACGGATTGACGCCGATATAATGCCGGTATCAGCGACGCTTTAATCCGCGCCGGCGTACGAACCAGAATGCAGCGAATGCGACGGGTATGAGGAGGATCGCTTGCCAGTCGCTGGTCGAAAAAGCACGCATCAAAATCATGGCCCAGAGCGCAATGAGTGCGAGAAATCCAATCCAGAATATCGCAAGGACCGTTTGTTTTCTGGTCATCCGATTTGTCATGGAAAATGGGCGATGCTTGCCGCACGGCCCACACTCGCAAACCTTCCTTAACCGCAGGTTGCGGCCCCTTCGCGCCAAGGGCAGCTCATCACTGTCCCCCCGCCCCCTCGCGCCCTTGTCATCCCGGACGCCGCCAAGCGGCGATCCGGGACGGAGGGCACCCAAGAAACCAGACCTCCCGGAAATCGCGGCGCGATTGTCCGGGAGACGGGTTCCGCCACGCGGGATCCTGACCTGTCTCCCGGATAGCGGCTGGCGCCGCTTCCGGGAGGATGATGTGGCTGTGCTCAAACGTCCCGGATCGCTGCTGGCGCAGCGTCCGGGATGACAAGGCGTCCGGATAACCGACCGCTGGTGCCGCAGTCCTACCGCCCCCCCCGCGTCAGGGCCCGGTATTCGACCAGACGTTCCTTGTCGCGCCGCACCTGGTCGGCGACGGCGTTGTCGACGTCCAGCGAGGCGTAACGGACCCAGTTCTCGATGCCCAGCTTGTCCTGGATGGCCGAGGTCGGGGTCTGCCACCGGAAATAGGACAGGAAGCTCACCGCCACGCCCAGCACCACGGCCAGCAGCTCGAGGCCGCGGAACACCGTCTCGTGTCCCGGCGGCGGGGCCTGGACCAGAAACACGCCCAGCCAGATCAGCAACAGGATCGGCGTCAGGAACCGGTTGAACCAGCGCATCCAGTAGCGTTCGCGGCGAACGCGCCACAGCTCCATCTGGACGTATTTTTCCAGGTACTCCATGCGCGCGCCCAGCCACATGGTCAGCCGGGTCAGATACAGGGCGCGCTGGCCCCAGGCCTTGCCGTCCTGCTGGTACTGGGTTTCCGCCTGGTCGGCCATGGCGCGGCCGCTGGTGAACAGGTTCTGCAGTTCGCGGGTGCGCTGCACGATGCTGCGCGACAGCTGGTAGGAGTCATTTTCCAGCTTGAACCGGTACTGGACGAACAGGATCGCCTGCGCGCCCCAATAGATACCGAAGGCGGCGACCATGGCGACGGCGGCCAGGATCGGGCCAGTCGTATCGGATCCGGTCCACTGGCTGAACCAGGTCGGGCCGATCAGGGCCAGCACGGCGAAGGTGACCATGGCCAGCACCTGGCTCAGCCGCTTGACGATCACATGGATGCGCAGGGCGTCGAAGATGCCGCGGCCATACTGGTAGATGTCACTGCGCAGATCGGCGTCATTGGGAAACCGCTCCTCGATCTGGCGCGCATACAGCACGTGAAAACGGTCCGGCTTGCTGTCGGTCTCCCAGAACGGAAAGATATCCAGCGGCTGGTTGAAATATTCGTCGATGTGGGCCGACACCAGGTCCAGGGCGACCGGGTCGTGCGAGAAATATTCGCTGTCCTGGATCGGCTGCAGGATACCGTCGGGCGAACGCGGCACACTCGCCCTCGGCTGCGGCGTGGCCGAGGGCGCAACCCGGTCAGCCAGATCCGCGGCTCCCGGTGGCGGGGCCATGTGCGGCGGGGCCTCCTGAACGGGGGGCGTCTCCGGATGGTGATCGTGATCGGACATGGTTGTCGCAACACTCCTGGAACTCGGCCTTCATCCTAGGGCAGGCCGGTCCACCGACCGACGATCTTCCCTCAGGACGCGAACGCCAGCTTCAGCTATCGCCGTTAACCGTACCGCTGGGCAAGTGAAGTTTCGGTCAGGCGGTGGTGCCCGAAAGGCCGTGCCACCTTCGCAAGGCCGCGTTGCGCGCTATAAGCGCCGGATGACACGCTTTCTCATTGTCGCCGCGGGGGGCGCGCTCGGAGCCATGGCGCGCTACGGCGTCGGCATCGCCACCCAGCGGCTGGTGGGACCGGGGTCGAGCTGGCCGTGGGCAACCCTGACGGTCAATGTCGTCGGCGGCCTGGTCATGGGCTTGCTGGTCGGCTGGCTGGCCCTGCGCGCCGGGGCCGGGCAGGAGAGCGTGCGCCTGTTCGCGGCTGTCGGCTTATTGGGCGGGTTCACCACCTTCTCGGCCTTTTCGCTGGAGGCGGTGCTGATGATCGAGCGCCGTCAATTCGCCATGGCCGGGGGCTATGTCGCCCTCTCGGTGGTCCTGTCGATCACCGCCCTGTTTATCGGCCTGATGGTCGCCCGCCGCGCCTTCGGAGCCGCTCTTTGACCTCCCCTGAAACCAATGACCCCATCCAGGACGCTGAACCCGCCGCCAAACGCGAGGTCCAGACCATCTACGTCGCCGAGGCCGAGGACGGCATCCGTCTGGACCGCTGGTTCCGCCGGCGCTGGCCCCACCTGTCCAACATCCAGGTGCAGAAGATGGCCCGCAGCGGTCAGATCCGCGTCGACGGCGGCCGCATCAAGCCCGAGGGTCGGCTGACCGCCGGGGCCGCCGTGCGTGTCCCGCCGATCCCCGACGACACCTCGCGTCAGGCCGGCGACGTCCATACCCTGACCCAGCGCGACATCGATTTCGCCAAATCCCTCGTCATCTACGAGGACGACATGGTCATCGCCATCAACAAGCCGCACGGTCTGGCCGTGCAGGGCGGGACCAAGACCAGCCGCCACGTCGACCGGCTGCTGTCGGCCTGGGGCGAGGGCATGGACCGGCCGCGTCTGGTGCACCGTCTGGACCGCGACACCTCCGGCGTCCTGCTGTTAGGCAAGGGGCCCGAGGCGGCCAAGCGTCTGGCCGGGGCCTTCGCCCGGCGTCAGGCGAAAAAGACCTACTGGGCCATCGTCATCGGCAATCCCAAGCCGTCGGCCGGCCAGATCGACATGCCGCTGAAGAAGACCGGCATCAACGATTTCGAGATGATGCGCCCCGCCGACCGCAAGGACCCGCGCGCTGAGTCGGCCGAGACCGCCTTCGCCACCATTTCCCGCGCTGCCCAACGCGCCAGCTGGATGGCGCTGCGCCCCTTCACCGGCCGCACCCATCAGCTGCGCGCCCACATGGCCGGCATCGGTCATCCGATCCTGGGCGACCGCAAATACGGGGACGACAAGTCGCGCGAACTGAGCGGCATCCTCAAGCTGCAGCTGCATGCCCGCCGCATCGAACTGGACCATCCGTCCGGCGGCATCCTCGACATCACCGCCCCGCTGAGTCCCGAGGTCAAGGCCGGCTTCGCCCATTTCGGTTTCGACGAACATGAGGGCGATGACGATCCGTTCGAGGGAGTGCGTCGGCAGAGATGAGCATCGAGCTGAACCGGACCGCGAACCAGCTGATCGGCCAGGGCCGGGCCGCCGAGGCCCTGCGCCTGACCGAACCGGCTGTGGCCGGGGATACGGTGGCGACCACTGCGCTCAATGCCCACGCCGCCGTGCTCAAGGCGCTGGACCGTCACGCGGAGGCGGCGGAGTTCAATCGCCGCGCCGTAAAACAGGACCCGAAGGACCGGATCGGCTGGCACAATCTGGCGGCTACCCTGTGTGATCTGTCCGACTATGCCGGGGCCCGCAAGGCCGCCGAGCGCGCCTTCCGTCTGGGGCTGGACGCGCCCGAGACCTTCCTGGTGTTCGGTCGGGCCCTGCAGGGGCTGGCCATGTTCGACGGGGCCGAGCGCGCCTTCCGCGATGCGCTGAAGCGTCGTCCCGACTATGTCGACGGCCATCGCGACCTGGCCCAGCTGATCTGGATGCGCACCGCCGATCCGGACCTGGCCATGGCCGGGCTGGAGGCCGCCGTGACCGCCCATCCGTCCCCGGCGCTGGCGGCCCTGCAGGCCATGGTGCTGGAGCGGGTCGGACGCCCGCGGGACGGCTATGATGTCCTGCGGCAGGCCCTCGGGCGCTGGCCAAGCGACGCCCGGCTGCAGGTCGCCGCCGCCGAGGCCGCCGCCGATCTGGGCGAGACGGAGGAGGCCGTGCGTCTGGCCGAGGCTGCCTGGGCCCAGGCCCCCGGCCATCCGGCCCTGCTGGAAGTGGCCTGTACCGCCTGGCTGGCCGCCGGCCGTCCGCGCGCCGCCTTCGAGGCCCTTGGGGCGCGGCTGGACATCGCCCCGTACGACCAGATCTTTCTGGCCTTCCGCGCCACCGCGGCCCGGATGCTGGGCCATCCCGACTATGAGCGGCTGTATGACTATGAGACCTTCGTGCGCCCGGCGGTGGTCGAGGCACCCAAGGGCTGGGCCAGTCGCGAGGCCTGGCTGACCGACCTGTCGGCGGCCCTGCACCGACTGCACAAGCTCAAGAGCCATCCGCTGGAGAATTCCCTGCGCCACGGCAGCCAGACGGCCCAGAGCCTGCGCCAGTCTGACGATCCGGCGATCAAGGGCTTCTTTCAGGCCATCGACGCCCCGATCCGCGCCTATATGGACGCGATCGGCACCGGCTCCGACCCGCTGCGGGCGCGCAATACCGGGGCCTATGACATCCGCGGGGCCTGGTCGGTCCGGCTCAAGCCCGGCGGCTGGCACGTCGACCACATCCATCCGCAGGGCTGGCTGTCGTCAGCCTTCTATGTCGAGACCCCGACCGCCGCCCTCGACACGCCACAGCGCGAGGGCTGGATCCGCTTCGGCCAGCCCCGCCACCGCACCACCCCGGCGCTGGAGGCCGGTCGCCACGTCCGTCCCGAGCCGGGGACGCTGGTGCTGTTCCCGTCCTATATGTGGCACGGCACCGTGCCCTTCACCTCCGACGAGTCACGCATGACCATCGCCTTCGATGTGGTGCCCGCATGAGCCGGCCGCTGGCCGTGTTCGACATCGACGGCACCCTGGTCGACAGCCGCGCCTCGATCTTCCGAGCCGCGACCGAGGCGGCCCGTGATCTGGGCCTGCCCGAGCCCGAATACGACCGCGTGCGCCAGATCGTCGGCCTGTCACTGCCCAGGGCCCTGCATGTGCTGGAACCGGCCCTGACCGACGCCGAACTGGCTGATTTCGTCGCCGCCTTCCAGCGCAGCTTTCAGCGCATGCATGCCGAACAGGTGGTCGAGCCGGTCTATGCCGGGGCCATGGACACCCTGCGCCGGCTCAAGCGCGACGGCTGGCGTCTGGCCCTGGCCACCGGCCAGAACCGGCGCGGCGTGACCCGCAACCTGGCCCGTGAGGGCTGGGCCGAGCTGTTCGTGTCCAGCCACTGCGCCGGGGACGGCCCGGGTAAGCCCGATCCGGCCATGCTGTTCGCCGCCATGGCCGCCAGTGGGGCCGATGCCGCCTCGACCACGATGATCGGCGACACCAGCCACGACATCAGCATGGCGCTGGGGGCCGGGGCCCATCCGCTGGGCGTGGCCTGGGGCTTTCACACCCGCGACGAGCAACTGGCCGCCGGGGCGCATCACGTCGCCGACGATTTCACCGATCTGGAAGCCGCTCTGGACCGGTTCGCCCGCGCCAGCACCGCCGCCTGATTCGCCTCAGACCAGCAGCCACAGCCCGGCCAGCAACGCCGCCCCGCCGATGCCGATACCGATGGCGATGATCCGCAGATTCATCTGCGGCAGGGGATTGATAGAATGGGTGTTCAGCCGCTCGGCCATGGCACAGGCCCGGCGCTCGGCCATGATCACCAGAAAGATGCCCAACCCGATGAAGACCGTGGCGATGGCCTTGGCCGCCCAGGTCGGCTCCATCGCCTTGAACAGGGCGTTGAAGGCCAGGCCGATGCCGATCGCCGCCATCGCCGTCCGCGCCCAGCCGGCAAAGGTCCGCTCATTGGCCAGGGCCGTGCGATCCTCGGCCAGATCGGTCCGGTCCTCGGCCAGTTCGGTGCGGTCGGGTCTGTCGGCGTTCATGGCAGGATAATCGGCTCGCAGCCCCGATCGTTCCGCCACCCCGGGGCTGCGAACCCCGCCGGACCGGTCTATAGAGCGCCGCATGAGCCATATTCCGCCCCTCGATCCCAATGTCGCTGCCCGCAAGGGCTTCCGTGAGTCCGAGGAACGGCTCAAGCGGTTCTGGACGGCCGTCGACGTCGCGGCCGAGGGTGACGGCTGGGCGGTGCGGCTGGACGGGCGCGTGCCCAAGACCCCCGCCCATGCCCGCCTGATCCTGCCGACCGAAGCCGCCGCCCACCTGGTCGCCGCCGAATGGGCCGGGCAGGGCGAGTTTCTCGATCCCGGTACCATGCCCGCCACCCGCCTCGCCTCGACTGCCATCGACCGGGTCAGTCAGGTGCGCGAGGCCGTGGCCGACGAGATCGCCGCCTTCGCCGGCTCCGACTGCCTCTGCTACCTGGCCGAGGCCCCGGCCTCGCTGGTCGCCGAACAGGCCCTGGCGTGGGAGCCGTGGCGTGACTGGGCCGCCCGCACCCACGGCATCCGCCTGCAGGTCGCCGAAGGCATCATCCACCGCACCCAGGACCCCGAGGCCATCACCCGCACCCGCGCCTTGGCCCTGGCGCTCGACGATTTCGCCCTGACCGGCCTGGCCACGGCCACGCCCTTGCTGGGTTCGGCCGTGCTGGCCCTGGCCCTGCAGCAGGGCGCGCTGGGCGGCGAGGCGGCGTTCGAACTGTCGCGCATCGACGAGGCCTTCCAGGAACGCCAGTGGGGCATCGATGCCGAGGCCGCCGAACGCACCGCCGCCCGCCGCGCCGAGGCCGTGCTGCTGGAGCAGTGGTTTCGCGCCCTGGGGTGAGGCCCACCGCCGATGGTGCTAGCCTCCTGGTCTGAGCCGAGGAGCGCCGCCATGATCCTGTCCCGCTTCAGCCGCCGCGCCCTGCTGGCGACCGGCCTGTCGGCCATGGCCCTGCCAGCCTTTGCCCAGTCCGCGCTCGGCGAGCCGACCCGCTACGCCGCCGGCCGGCTGCGGGCCCGGATCGATCCCGCCCACATCCCGCCCGAGCCCGCACGCCTGACCCGGCCGCTGGGGCTGGATGCGCGCGACGCCTTTCTGTTCATTCCCGCCGACCTCGACCTGTCACAGCCGGTGCCGCTGGTGCTGGCCCTGCACGGGGCCGGGCAGGCGGCCGCCGACCTGCTGGGCCAGATCGATCGTGAGGCCGCCCGCGCCGGGGTCGTGGTCGTGTCCGTCAGTTCGCGCGCCTCGACCTGGGACCTCGAGGGTGGGCCGATCGGGGCCGATGCCGCCTTCATCGACCGGGCCCTGCAGGCCGTGTTCGACCGGGTCCGCATCGACCCGGCGCGCATCGCCGTGCTCGGCATGTCGGACGGCGGCTCGTATGCGCTGTCGACCGGCATGGTCAACGGCGACCTGTTCTCCGACGTCATCGCCTTCGCCCCGATGCAGTTCGTGGCCCCGTCGTCGCTGGGCCGACCGCGCTTCTATCTGTCGTCCGGCCGCCGCGACAGGATCAGCGCCTACGGCAATCAGCGCGCCATGGCCCGCCAGCTTGAGGGCTTTGGCTACACCGTCCACATCCACCCGCACCAGCAGGGCCATGTCATCGACCGCGACGGTCTGCGCGAGAGCCTGACCCGATTTGTCGCCGGTGGTGTCGCCCCCTGACGGTCGGCGATTGGCCGGACGTTCTTGCCAGCCCGGCCCGGGCCTCCTAATCCGGGGGCTCGATCAAGGGACCGACCATGCAAGACATCCTCGACCAGCTCGAAGCCCGCCGCGCCGGCGCCAAACTCGGTGGTGGCGAAAAGCGCATCGCCGCCCAGCACGCCAAGGGCAAGCTGACGGCGCGCGAGCGCATCGAGGTGCTGCTGGACGAGGGCAGTTTCGAAGAGACCGACATGTTCGTCGAGCACCGCTCGCACGACTTCGGCATGCAGGACCAGCGCATCCCCGGTGACGGCGTGGTCACCGGCCGCGGCACCATCGGCGGCCGTCTGGTCTATGTCTTCTCCAAGGATTTCACCGTCTTCGGCGGCTCGCTGTCAGGGGCGCACGCGTCCAAGATCGTCAAGCTGCAGACCATGGCCCTGACCAATGGCGCGCCGATCATCGGCCTGTTCGACGCCGGCGGCGCGCGTATCCAGGAAGGCGTGGAATCCCTCGCCGGCTATGCCGACATCTTCCTGCAGAACACCCTGGCCAGCGGCGTCATCCCCCAGATCAGCGTGATCATGGGCCCCTGCGCCGGCGGCGACGTCTATTCCCCGGCCATCACCGACTTCATCTTCATGGTGAAGGACACCTCCTACATGTACGTCACCGGCCCCGACGTGGTCCGCACCGTCACCAATGAGGTCGTCACCCATGAGGATCTGGGCGGGGCCCGCGTCCATTCGCAGAAGTCCGGCGTCGCCGACGGGGCCTTCGAGAACGATCTGGAGGCCCTCAGCGAGGTCCGCCGCCTGATCGGCTTCCTGCCCCTGTCGAACCGTGAAAAACCGCCGGTGCGCGACTCCTATGACGACCCCGACCGCGACGAGGCCAGTCTCGACACCCTGACCCCGGCCAATCCGAACCAGCCCTATGACATGCACGAGCTGATCCTCAAGGTCGTGGATGAGGCCGAGTTCTTCGAGATCGGCCCGGACTTCGCCAAGAACATCATCACCGGCTTCGGCCGCCTCGACGGCCAGACCGTCGGCATCGTCGCCAACCAGCCCCAGGTCCTGGCCGGGGTTCTCGACATCGACTCCAGCCGCAAGGCCGCCCGCTTCGTGCGCTTCTGCGACGCCTTCGACATCGCCTTGGTCACCTTCGTCGATGTGCCCGGCTTCATGCCCGGCACCCGCCAGGAATACGGCGGCCTGATCAAACACGGGGCCAAGCTGCTGTTCGCCTATGCCGAGGCCACCGTGCCCAAGCTGACCGTCATCACCCGCAAGGCCTATGGCGGCGCCTATGACGTGATGAGCTCCAAACACCTGCGCGGCGACGTCAACTACGCCTGGCCCAGCGCCGAGATCGCGGTGATGGGGGCCAAGGGCGCGGTCGAGATCATCTTCCGCAAGGAGGCCGGCGACCCCGAGGCCCTCGCGGCCCGCGAAGCCGAATACAAGGAGCGGTTCGCCAACCCGTTCGTGGCGGCGTCCCGTGGCTATATCGACGACGTGATCATGCCGCACGGGACGCGGAGAAGGCTGATCCGGGCGCTACGGACGCTGAAGAACAAGGTTCTGGACAACCCTTGGAAGAAGCATGACAACATCCCGCTATGAGGTTCCAATCATAGTCGATTGGATTTCCGTAGATTGCACGGCTCGCACAGAAGCTGGATGTTTCTTATCGAGTTGCTGCCGCCTCGCGAGAACGGGACGATGTGGTCGAAACAAAGTAACTGTCGACTTTGACACTCCACGCACATCCCTCCGTCACGTTGCCAGACCTCGCGTTGGACAGCCCGAGGGATTGCCTCCCTCCGGGGTTTGAGTGGCGATGCTGCTGGCATCGCGGCAACATCGACCGGCGTTGGAAGAGGATCATCGCCGCGTTCGGTTGAAGGGTGACTATCGAGCTTTTGGGCCTTGACCAGTGGAAGCGGCGCGCTTGCTGACAGGGCACGAGCGTAAGATATGATGTCGGAAACCTCAGCTTCCGAGCGAATAATCAGCTTCAGTGCTGGTTGGCCTTTTTCTAGACCTCGGGAGGCATAGGTTCCGCTGTGCCGGCCAGCCTCGGCTGCATATTCCAGCGCCATCTCTGGGACTGCTTCGCCGTCCGCAGGATAAGGAAGCCAAACGAACGCAGCGTCCTCCCGATTAGGCTGGTCCTTCTGGAGAACGATTTCGATTGTTTCGCCGATTGGCCACGAGATCACTTTGATGGGATCCCGTCTAGGTACCCCAAACTCTGCGGCGAACCGTGCCGCTATTTTTTCACGCAACATTCCAAGTCCGATTCTATCCAATAAGCGGACATGATACCGGCTGTCTGCATCTGACCAACCTCCTCTTCCTCTGCTCCCGCAACCGCCTCCGCTCCCCCACGGCCGAACAGGTGTTCGCGGCATACCCCGGCGTCGACACCGCGTCCGCCGGCCTGGCCCCCGATGCGGAGGAACACTGCTCCGCCGAACGGGTCGAATAGGCCGACCTGATCTTCGTCATGGAGCGCGCCCACCGCGCCCGGCTGCAACGTCGCTTCAAACCCCAGCTGAAACGCGCCCGCGTCATCTGCCTCGACATCCCCGACGACTACGCCTTCATGCAGCCCGAACTGGTGGCGTTGCTGAAAAAGAAGGTGGGGCCGTTTCTGCGGTCCACGGGCGGCAACTTAGGGCCCACCTTGTCATCCCGGCCGAAGCGAAGCGGAGAGCCGGGACGGGACGGGACCCCACATCACCCCTCCCGGAAACCGCGCAGCGGTTGTCCGGGAGACAGGTGGGATCGACCCCGGTAGGCGGAACACGCCCCGGCAGGTTGCGACGGCCGCCCGTCTCCCGGCTCAGCCCTGCGGGCTGTCCGGGAGGATTTCATAGGTTTCCCGTCCCGTCCCGTCCCGGATGGCGCCTGCGGCGCTTCCGGGATGACAAGGTGCGATGCCTGGGGCACCGGCGGGGGACAAGAATGCAGTGTTCCTGCACCGCCGGCGGTTGAGCAAGACCCCCCTTGTCATCCCGGCCGAAGCGAAGCGGAGAGCCGGGACGGGACGGGACCCCACATCACCCCTCCCGGAAACCGCGCAGCGGTTGTCCGGGAGACAGGTGGGATCGACCCCGGTGATGGGAACGCGCCCCGGCAGGGTGCGGCGTCCACCTGTCTCCCGGCTCAGCCCTGACGGGCTGTCCGGGAGGATTTCATAGGTTTCCCGTCCCGTCCCGGATAGCGCCTGCGGCGCTTCCGGGATGACAAGGGGAGGGGGCAGAGGGGCTTCCGGGATGACAACGCACACACAATCTTGACGATAGCAAAGCCACACGCATAAGCTGTCCGCCATGCCCGCAACCGGCCACAGCTACTGGGTCTATATCGTCGCCAGCGGTCCGTGCGGCTGGCTCTATGTCGGTATGACCAACGACCTGATCCGGCGCATCGACGAACACCGGCACGGCCAGATCGACGGTTACAGCCGCGAGCGCGGCACCGACCGGCTGGTCTGGTACGAGCGTCACCGCTACGTCGATCAGGCCATCCTGCGGGAAAAGCGTATCAAACGCTGGCAGCGTGCGTGGAAATTCGCCCTGATCGAGGCGGCGAACCCGCACTGGACCGATCTCTATCCGGGTCTGGTCGCGTCCCGGCTCTCCGCTTCGCTACGGCCGGGATGACAAGAGGGCCTTCACCGACCGTCTGAAAATCAAACCGCCTCCACCGCCCGCTTCAGGCTCTCACCGATCTCTTCGGCCTTGGCCTTCAGGCCGGGGTTGTCGATGGCGGTCATCGAGGCGACGGGGTCGATGGCGGCGACCTCGCAGCCACCGGTCGGGATCACCTGGACGATGACATTGCACGGCAGCATCAGCCCGACCTTGTCCTCGAACCCCAGCGCCTCGTGCGCGGCCTTGGGGTTGCACGCCCCGAGGATGATGTAGGGGCGGAAATCGACGTCGATCTTCTTTTTGAACGTGGCGGCAATATCGACCTCGGTGATGATGCCGAAGCCCTCGGCCTGCAGCGTCTCGCGCGTCCGGGCCACGGCTTCGTCGAACGGCAGGGTGGTGGTCTTGGCGTGATAATAGGTCATGGGAGGTCTCCTTCACCGGCATCAACGGTCGGCGAGCAGGGCGGTTGCCCCTGCAAGCCCCTCTCCCGTGGGGAGAGGGGTTGGGGAGAGGGGTGCGGTGGCCCCCGTTCGCACCGTAACCCCTCACCCATTCGCCTGACCGTTCGCTGCGCTCCCGGAGGCTCAAGCCCTCTCCCGCCGGGAGAGGGACGCGATGCGACATGTTTGCGTAAAATCCCCCTATCGACGCTACCCAAACCCCTTCCTATTCAACCCCTTCCGCTTTTCCACCCGCAGATTTCCCGCCCCGGTTCCGACCTGCCCCATACTTCCCCTGTCCCGTCGCACGGGGGCTCGCTCGGCCGGCGATCCGCAGCGGCGGCGGGAGCGGATGGAGCGGGCGCAACCCGGAGCCAGACCCTGCGGGGTCGCTTGCCGAGGGGATGCGAGGTCGAGCCGGGTGGAAGGCCGGACGGCCGAGGGGGCGGGGAGGATACCCGCACCGGTCCAGGAGATGGTCGCTGCCATCCCTGCCCGCCGTGTGCAGAAGGACCCCTCGTCAACAGCGAGGCCCA
Source organism: uncultured Brevundimonas sp. (assembly GCF_963977465.1). Classification (GTDB taxonomy): domain Bacteria; phylum Pseudomonadota; class Alphaproteobacteria; order Caulobacterales; family Caulobacteraceae; genus Brevundimonas. Next base: position 387,228 of record NZ_CAXBOQ010000002.1, read on the forward strand.
CGGTCCGCGCATGTGGAAGCCCGTCCGCGCGGAGCGTCTGACGTTCGCCGAAACGGTATTTCTAGTCTTGTTCCGGGCGAAGGTCCGGCGCTCCGCCAACGCCCCTCACCGACGCCGCACCGGCGCGCGGGGTTTCCGCGTGCGAGACCTTCTCCCCTTGCGGGAGAAGGTGGCATGCGAAGCATGACGGATGAGGGGTTTCCCTGCCCGCGAGAGTCAGCGAGCGACCGTGGACGGCTCATCGGTCCCGCCGGTTTGACCCCTCATCCGACCTCGCTGCGCTCGGCCACCTTCTCCCGCAAGGGGAGAAGGACGTGGGAGCGGGTCCGTGCCTGAATAGACCGCGCTGGCGCGCGCCGCCGGGTCCGCCGCTCGCTGAGCGCCGAAGGATGACGACAATGAGAAAGCTAGCTCTACCCCTGACCCACCAGCGCCGCCCGCTCTTCCGCGGTCAGCACCCGCCAATGCCCCTCGGGCAGGTTGTCGAGCCGGATCGGGCCGACGCGCACCCGGATCAGGTCGATGACCTCGAGGTCGACCATCTCGCACATGCGGCGGATCTGGCGGTTGCGGCCTTCGCGCAGAATGAATTTCAGCCGGAACGACTCCATCCGGCTGACGTGGGCCCGCTTCAGCTGGCGACCGTCCAGCATCAGGCCGTAGCGCAGCATGGTCAGCTTCTTCTCGGTCACGTCGCCGGCGATCCGGACCAGATATTCCTTGTCGATGGTCGACTGCGGCCCGATCACCGCCTTGGCCACCACGCCGTCGTTCGACAGCAGCAGCAGGCCGCGCGAATCCTCGTCCAGCCGGCCGATCGGGGGCAGGGAGGCGTCCTCGGCCGGTTCCTCGCCCTCGAACGGCCAGGGGCCGACGCGGTTGGGTTCGATCACCAGCTGGATGGCCGGCACCTTGTCCGGTTCGGGCTGGCCCGAGACGAAGTCGAGGGGCTTGTGCAGCATGATGGTGACGCCCGAGGCCAGTTCGGCCTCGGCGCTGTCCGACAGAGTCAGGGTTTGCCCCGGCTCGATCTTGCGGCCCGGGTCGGTGACCGTCTCGCCGTCGATCGAGACCATGCCGGCCACGATCAGCCCCTCGGCCTCGCGTCGCGAGCAGACGCCGCTCTGGCCCAGCCATTTGTTCAGGCGCTGCGGTTCGTCGCCGTCATAGGTGCGGGTGAAGGCCATGGGGCTCCGGGGGTCAGGGTCTGCGTCTGTGTAGAGCCGGTCGCGGCACGGGGGAAGGCGCGACGGTGCGCGACGCGGCCGTTGCGACCGGTCGACGATCAACATCGCCACAGATGTGCACCTGCAGCAAAATTGCCGGAAAATGTTGACGAAACGGAGGATTCACTATAGGGTCGGACTATTCCAAGATCACGATGTGTCTCCGGGTTCTGGCCTTGCGCCGTTCCCGTGAAGACCCATTTCAATATACTGATCGTATCGACTGAGGGCTGTATTTCACGGCCTGAATAGTCGACCCCATCTCTGAAGGAGAACTCTTTGTCCGCACAACGCGCCGGTTCCTATTCTGCCCGTCCCCGTAACGACTTTCGTCGTGCCCCGACCCGCGCCCGCGTCGGTCTGGCCATGCGCCGGTCGATGGATTTCGGGCCGCTGGGTGACGTCGAGCCGCTGATCCAGAATCAGGGTCTGTCGCTGGCTCCGATGTCGACCGGCGACGCCAGCCTGTCCGTCGCGGGGGTCACCGTCCTGGCCACGGCGCGTGGTGCCGACATCGCCAGTGGTGCGCTCAAGGGGCTGGTCGTGCCGGGCGGCATGACCGACGACGCCTCGATGGCCGCCGTCAAGCTTCTGCTGGACGCCGCCGGTGCCAAGGGCGTGCCGATCCTCGCCTTCGGTGAAGGTATCGAACAGGCGGTGCTCGCCGCCGGTGGCGATCCCGCCGCCTTCGTCGATGCCCCGGCCGTGCTGATCCACGGCACGAAGATCACCTCGCTCGCCGACCGCGACGCCGTCGCGAACGCTGCCGCTGCTATCGGCTAGCGATCTAGACCCGCCGGAACAGCAGGCACAGATTGTTGGCCGGCATCGCCGTCCGCAGGGTCAGGGCCAGTCCGGCGGCTCGCGCCACAGCCACCACGTCCTCGAGGGCGCGCAGACCCCAGTCCGGGTCGCGCGCCCTCAGTGATTCGTCGAAGGCCGCATTGGACGGGGCCAGGGGCTGATCCGCCTCGCGATAGGGGCCGTACAGCACCAGCAGCCCGCCCGGATTGCGCAGCATCCGCGCCGCGCCGGCCATCAGCCCCTCGGTCGCCGCCCACGGGCTGATGTGGACCATGTTGATGCAGACCACCGCCTCGAACGGCGGCCCATTGCTCGCCCCGTCCGGCGGCCAGCTCAGCGGATCGGCGGCATCCAGCGCCAGCGGCGCGGTCAGATTGGGCAGGGCGGCGGCGTCGCGCCAGGCCGTGATACTGGCCCTGGCCTCGGGGCTGGGATCGCTGGGCGTCCACTGCAGATTGGGCAGGTCGCGGGCAAAGGCCACCGCGTGTTCGCCCGATCCGGCCGCGATCTCCAGCACCCGTCCGCGCGCCGGGAGATGCGCCTTCAACACCGCCAGGATCGGCACGGTATTGCGCGCCACGGCGGGGGAGGTGAGGCCACCGCTCGGGGCGGGGCTGACGGGATCAAGGCTTTGCACGGGCGATCGATACCGCTCCCGACCGGCAGAGGCGACCGGAAAATGCGGAGTGGTCACGGAGGTCGCGCGCTCAGGGGTGGAATATTGCCACGGTTGACGCCGGGTTCCCGGCGGTGTTCCTGCCCCCTGTAACAGAGCGTGATAGCCACGCTCGAGCGTCTCGACGGCGAAGATCGTCAGGCGGACAGGCTCAGGAGCGTTTCGCGTGACCCAGGTTCAAGCCATCCCCGGACTTCATCCCGCCCCGACCCGCCACGCCCGGCTGGTCGCCTGGGTCGAGCGCATCGCCGCCATGACCCGGCCCGACCGGGTCCACTGGTGCGACGGCTCGGAAGCCGAGAAGGCCGCCATCGTCGCCGACCTGATCGGCAAGGGCACGTTGCGCGAACTGGACCAGACCAAGCGCCCCGGCTGCTACTACGCCGCCTCGGACCCCAAGGACGTGGCCCGGGTCGAAAGCCGCACCTTCATCTGCTCGAAGGACGCCGCCGACGCCGGCCCGACCAACAACTGGTCCGACCCCGCCGAAATGCGCGACCGCCTCGACGGCCTGTTCGACGGCTGCATGGCCGGCCGCACGATGTACGTCGTGCCGTTCTCGATGGGCCCGATCGGCTCGGAGCTCAGCGCCCTCGGCGTCGAGATCACCGACAGCGGCTATGTCGCCGTCTCCATGGGCATTATGACCCGGATGGGCAGCGCCGCCCTGGAAGCCATGGGCGAGGACGGCCCGTTCGTGCCCGCCGTCCACACGCTGGGCGCGCCGCTGGCCGCCGGCCAGGCCGATGTGCCGTGGCCCTGCAATGCCGAGAAATGGATCGTCCACTTCCCCGAAACGCGTGAAATCTGGTCCTACGGCTCGGGTTATGGCGGCAACGCCCTGCTGGGCAAGAAATGCTACGCCCTGCGCATCGCCTCGGTCATGGCCCGCGACGAAGGCTGGCTGGCCGAGCATATGCTGATCCTCAAGCTGACCAGCCCCGAGGGTCGCGCCAAATACATCGCCGCCGCCTTCCCCTCGGCCTGCGGCAAGACCAACCTGGCCATGCTCCAGCCCAGCCTGTCCGGCTGGAAGGCCGAGACCATCGGCGACGACATCGCCTGGATGCGCTTTGGCGACGACGGCCGACTGTATGCGGTAAACCCCGAGGCCGGATTCTTCGGCGTCGCGCCCGGCACCAGCCGCAACACCAACGGCAATGCCCTGGCCACCCTGGCCACCAACACCGTGTTCACCAACACCGCCCTGACCGCCGACGGCGACGTCTGGTGGGAAGGTCTGACGAAAGAGGCTCCTGAGGGGCTGACCAACTGGAAGGGTCAGCCGCACGACCCGACTTCCGGCGAACCCGCGGCCCATCCGAACGCCCGCTTCGCCACCCCGGCCGGCCAGTGTCCGGCGATCGCTCCTGAATGGGAAGACCCGAAGGGTGTGCCGATCGACGCCATCCTGTTCGGTGGCCGCCGCGCCTCGGCCGTACCGCTGGTGACCGAGGCCTTTGACTGGGAGCACGGCGTGTTCATGGGCTCGACCGTGGCTTCCGAAGGCACGGCCGCGGCCGAGACCGCCATCGGCGAGCTGCGTCGCGATCCCTTCGCCATGCTGCCGTTCTGCGGCTACAACATGGGCGACTATTTCGCCCACTGGCTGTCGATGGCCGGCAAGACTGACGCCGCCAGACTGCCGCGCATCTATTTCGTCAACTGGTTCCGCAAGGGCGCGGACGGCAAATTCGTCTGGCCCGGCTTCGGCGATAATTCGCGCGTGCTGAAATGGATCGCCGAACGTCTGGACGGCACCGCCGGAGCTGTCGACACGCCGGTCGGCCGCACCCCGGAGCGGGCCTCTCTGGATCTGTCGGGCCTGGACCTGTCCGACAGCGACCTGTCGACCCTGCTGGACGTCGATGCCGAGGTCTGGACCGAGGAAGCCGCTCTGATCCCGGCCTTCTACGAGAAGTTCGGCGAGCGCCTGCCGCCCGCCCTGTGGGCCCAGCATGGGGCCCTGGTGGAGCGGCTGTCGGCCGAGCGCGCCGCCGCCATGGCTGCCGAATAGACAGCACGGCTTGAAATCAGGGCGCGGGCAGTCGAAGGACAGCCGGTGTCCTCCTCAACTGAAGTCCTGGTCATCGGTGCCGGCGTTCTGGGCCTGTCCACGGCCGCGGAACTGCTTCGGCGCGGCCATGAAGTGACCGTGGTCGATCCCGGCACCGTCAACGCCTCGGCCGTGGCCGCCGGTATGATTGCGCCCGCCTTTGAAGCCTTGGCCGACTGGCGCGGATCGGACGGCCAGCTCGATCGCAGCGACCTGTTCCGCGCCGCCCGCGCCCAGTGGAGCGACTTCGCCACCGCCTTCGACCTGCCGCTGCACCGCGAAGGCGCCGAATGGCGCGGGCCGGATCTGGAGGTCGTCGCGTCCCAACTGCGCTGGCTGGGCTTTCCCGCCGAACGTACGGGCGACGCCGTTGTGACCCCGGCCGATTGGCGAACAGAGCCAGCCGCGGCCCTGACCCGTCTGCGATCACTGCCGGGACTGACGGTGATGCCCGGTCGGGTCAGCAGCCTCACGACCGACGGTACCCGCTGGACGGCGAGGCTGGAGGATGGCTCCGGGCTGGCCGCAAGGTCGGTGGTGCTGGCCACGGGTGCGGTGAACGGGCTGGACTTGCCGGAACCCGTCGCCCGTCTGGTTGCCCAGCTGCAACCGATCCGAGGCCAGATCGCCGTCACCGCCCGGCATTTGGTCGAGCGCACCGTGCGGGGGCCGGCCGGCTATATCGCGCCGGGTCCCGGCGGCTCGGTGATCGGCGCGAGTATGGAGCCTGACCGCACCGATCTGCAGCCAGACCTTGAGCGGGGTAGCGCCATGGTGCGCGCCTGTCTGGCCCAGATCGGCGTAAAGGAGAGCCCGGCGGTTACCTGGCGGGTCGGGGTGCGCGGCGCGACCCGGGATGGCCTGCCCATGGTGGGTGCCGCCGGACCGGTCGGCCTGCATCTGGCCCTGGCCCCGCGCCGCAACGGCTGGCTGTTGGGCCCGCTGGTAGCGCGCACCGTGGTCGACGGTCTCGAGGGCCGGGCGGCCGAGCCGTTCGCCCTGGCCCTCGATCCGCGACGTCTTGCCTAGCTGTCGGGCAGGGTGAAGCGCAGGTTGATATTGACCCGTGCTCCGTCCACCGCCTGGCCGTCCACCGTGCGCGGACTGATACGGAACTCCCGCGACAGTGCCTGGGCCGCCCGTCCGAAGCCGTAGCCGCCGGGCGTTTCGGCGGTGACGACGCAGCCGCTGACCGCGCCGCTGGTCTGGACCACGCAGGTCAGGGAGGCAGTCCCGGCCACCTCGGCCCTGAGGGCACGCTGCGGATAGGCCCGCATCAACTGCTCTCCGCTGGGCTGACGGATCCAGTGGGGATGGCTGATGACCGACGGCGGCGTTGGGGCCACAGTCGGAACGGTGCCCGTCCCGATCGGCGAGGATTCCGGTACTGAACGGCCGAGGTTGATGACGTTGTTGAAGTCCACCGCCGGCTTGTCCGAGGCCGCGGCGGCTATCGTGTCGGTCGGGCTGGTTGCGGGGCTGGTCGGGTGGAGCGGGGCGTTGGGGGCCGGCGGCTCTGGTGTGACCACCGGATCGGGGGTCCGGGGCTTGAACATAATGACTTCGATCGGCGGCGTATCCGTAGGCGTCACGCTGGCTGGCGGCAGTTCGAACCGTTGATAGTAGAGCGCCGCCCCGACACCGACGTGGGCCAGCGCGACGACGCCGATCGCTGCCCAGCTTGCGGGGGTAAGGGGGTTGCGGCGGTCGCCGAATTCGAGGGGGCTCACCAGTCCGGGGGTACCGGCGGTTCTGGTCATCATGGTCGTCACTCCCTGTCGTTAGCCGTCCCCACAGCGTCCCGACTCACAGTTGAGCGCTTCCCTTGAGGCAAGTTTTGGGCGAACCCCGTTAGGGTTTCGTTAACCACGATCGCGCAGCGTCCGGCACTATGACCATCGGAGCGATTCCATCATCGGGCGGCGTGGAGGCGGCCATTCGGCGCGCATCCAGCGCCACCGGCGTGGATTTCGACTTCCTGATGAAGACCGCGCGGCGGGAAAGCGCGATGAATCCTTCGGCCCGGGCTCCGACCTCGTCGGCTGCGGGCCTGTTCCAGTTTATCGAGCAGACGTGGCTGGCCACCGTCAAACAGTACGGGGCCGAGCACGGCTACGGCCAGTATGCGGATCTGATCCATCGCGGCGGCGACGGCAGATGGCGGGTCGAGGGCTCTGCGCGCAATGTGGTGCTGGACCTCCGGTTCGATCCCCAGGCCGCCTCGGCCATGGCCGCGGAACTGACGGCCTCGAACGCCGCCTATCTGCGCGGGCGGACGGGCCGCGAGCCGGGGGCCGGTGACCTTTACGCCGCCCATTTCCTTGGCCCCAACGGCGCGGCCAAGTTGATGGAGGCCATGGTGACCCGTCCCGGGACCAGTGCCGCCGCCCTGTTTCCGCAGGCGGCGTCGGCCAATCGGTCGATCTTCTATCGAGACGGGCGTTCGGCGACCGTGGCCGAGGTGCATGCCAATCTGAATCGTTCGGCCGGCGACGGCGCACCGGCGGCGAGCGTCGGTACCAAGGGGGCACCCGATCTGGGCGAACGCGACCGCTTGCTGGCGGCACGACTGGATCGACTGAAGCAGGATCAGGGGTTGTTGGCCCTGCTTCTGGGGCAGAACGGTGACGGCAAGGCCGGCGGTTTCGGTGGGGCCTTCGGGCCGGAGCCGGCGCGCGAAACGAGCTGATCCACAGCCGTTGGTAAACCGGGCGTTAACGATCCGGGTTCACCCTGCATCTTCAGCTAGACTCCGATTCTCCGCAGCGTTTGAAACCCCGAGCGTCCCCAATGACCGCCTTACGTGCGAGCCTGACAGAGTTCGATATCCGTCGTCTCATCAAGGCGACTGATGCGGATGATCGAGCGGCCGCGGCGCACAAGCTGTGCCGGAGCATGGAGCGGGCTCCGTTGACGGCCGAGGATCGCGAAGCGGCCCAGAAGATCCTGAGAGTTATGGCGACGGATGCCGCCGAGATGGTGCGTCGGGCGATGGCTGTGACGCTGAAGGCCTCTGACCTCATTCCGCATGACGTGGCACGCCGTCTGGCCTCTGATGTCGACAGCGTGGCTCTGCCGATTATCGGCTTTTCGCCCGTATTTACTGACGATGACCTGATCGAGATTGTCCGCGCCGGTTCCGCCGTGCGCCAGGTTGCGATCGCCGCCCGTCCGAAAGTCTCTCGTGACCTGGCCTCGGTGCTCGCCTCTGACGGCTGTGAGGCTGCGGTCCGGACCCTGGCCTCCAATGACAATGCCGATCTGTCGGAAACGGCCATGGGTGTGGCGGTCGACCGGTTCGGCGACTCGGCCGAGGTGGTCGCAGCGCTCGCCTACCGTCAGGTGCTACCGCTGTCCGTGACCGAACGATTGGTCGAACTGGCCAGCGAGGCGGTGCGTGAGCATCTGGTTACCCGCCACGCCGTCGCCCCCGAGACAGCGATCCGGCTGGCGCGGTTTGCCCGCGAGCGGGCCACGGTCGATCTGGTCGATGAGGCGGCGTCCTACGCCGACCTCCCGGCCTTTGTCGCTCAGTTGAACGCTCGCAAGGTTCTGAGCCCGTCATTGATGCTGCGCGCCTTGGCACGGGGCCAGATGGCGCTGTTCGAACACGGACTGGCTGAACTGGCTCAGACTCCGCATCACCGGACCTGGCTGATGGTGCACGACGCCGGACCGCTCGGTCTGAAGGCGATCTATGATCGTGCGGGCCTGCCGCCTCGACTGTTCCATGCGATCCGCGCCGGCGTTGATACCTGGCGCGCACTCCAGGCTGAGGGCATCGACACCTCGGGTGATGAGTTCCGGCAGAAGATGCTGGAGCGGTTCCTGACCCAGAGGCCCAACGCCCCGCGCGATGATCTGGCCTATCTGATGGAACGGCTGGATCACGCACCGGTATCCGTTGCGGCCCGGTCTGCGGCCTAGATCACAAGCCAAACGCAGAACGCCCGCCGGATCTGGCGGGCGTCTGACAAGAAATCAGCCGGTTATTCAAGCCAGGTGGGCGGTGACCCGGGATTCCAGTGTTTCAGCGAGGATGCGGCCGGTCGGGTGTTCGTCCGTCTGGATCTGGTCGCGAACGACGGCGCGGATCGCATCAATATGGGCGTCCAGCAGCACCGGAGGTGCCGCCATTCGTTTCTGCTGATCGTCCAGCAATTTGCAGAGTGATGCCGCCAGACGGGTGACGATCGGATATTGGTAGGTGCTGCCCAGCCCTTTGAGGTCATGAGCGCGAAAATAGAGCGCTTCCGCGGTTTCCGGCGTGTAGCCGTTGTCGCGAATGCCTGCCTGAGCCTGTTCCAGCTTGACGATTTCGTCCTGCAGCCACTGGCCGAATTGTGAAGACATGGCCTTGAGGGCTTCCTCGGCCTTGGCAATCGCATTGGCGTCGATGCCGCCGAATCCCCCGCCGACTTTCATGCGGAGGGTATTGGGCGGTCGAATTACCTGGGCCGAATTGCTCACGTCAGAACTCCCGTGGTTGACGAGCCATCATGGAGGAGACGCTGTTAAGAACCCGTGACTGCTCAGTTATTGAACTGCTCCGCCAGCACCCGTTCCTCGAATGAACGGCTGGCGTCGAACAACATGGTCAGAGCGAGGTCGCGCCGTTCACGAACATCGACGCGGGTGACGCGGCGAACTTCGAAACTGTCAGCCGTTGCGCTGACCGGGCGCTTTACGGGTTCGAGAACGTCGAAACGCACGCGGGCTTCATGCGACAGCAGGGCACCGCGCCACTGACGGGGGCGGAAGGCGCTGATCGGGGTCAAGGCGAGGATACGGGCGTCCAGTGGAATGATCGGCCCGTGCGCTGACAGGTTGTAGGCTGTCGATCCTGCGGCAGTAGCGACCATGCAGCCATCGCAGATCAGTTCCTCCAACCGGACCGTATCGTCGATCCAGATGCGCAATTTAGCACTCTGGCAGGTCTGGCGTAGCAAGGAGACCTCATTGATTGCCAGGCCGCTGTGGGCCTCGCCGTCCGCATCCCAGGCATCCATCTGCAGCGGATGGATCACGGTGTGGCCCGCGACCGCGAGCCGCTCAAGAAGATGATCTTCCTCGAAATCATTCATCAGAAAGCCGACAGAGCCGCGGTTCATGCCGAAGACCGGGGTTCGCCGCTCCAGGTTGTCGTGCAGTGTCTCCAGCATGAATCCGTCGCCACCGAGCGCAACGATGACGTCGGCGGCAGCGGGAGAAACCGAGCCGTACCGGGCCGTGAGGCGCAGTCGTGCCTGTTCGGCCTCAGGGCGTTCGCTTGCGACGAAGGCGATCTTCAGTGGGGGGCGGGGGGATGGGGCGCTCACCGGTGCACGCAAGCCGAGCGGGGCGTCGAAGTCAAACGGTAGCAGGCTGGCCGTCGTGCGCCAGGGCGCGGAAGGCCCGTGCCGCGGAGGCTGCGGAAATAGAGCCACGCAGCCAGACCTGGGCTCCGTAGGTGCCCGGTGCTCCGTCGTTGAGCAGGCGGATTTCGTTGATCATGGCGACGAAGACGGCTCTGTCGATACCAACAGCGGAGCAGGCATAGTAGATCGCTTCCGGGGAGCCGGCATTGAGGGCTCCGCGGATCTCCGCGACAGAAAATCCTCCGAGAGCGGCGAGTCCATGGACAAACAGGTTCAGCCGCTTTTCCCGAACTGCCCGAACGAGATAGCTGGGCCGAAGCTGGTCGGCGGCGCGTAATTTGTCGATCAGTCGGCGCTCTGATTCTTCGAATTCATCGTTTTCCGCGACCACGACCGGCACGACACTGTCGCGGAAGGCTTTGTCCACCGCTTGCTGCACGGAAACGTTCAGGTCGTCTTCATTGATCTGGAAGCGGGCACCGATCGCCTGACGCAGCGCCGTGCCGACCCACTGGTAGAGTTGTTCGGCGAGGACGTCTGTCAGCCTGGGGTGCCGGGTCAGGGGCGCGCGCAGGGCGGCGATCCGCCGCGATTGCTCAACCAGCCGCCGGACGCCGTCCGGGCTGATTTCCGCTGTCCGGTTGGATGCCAGCGCGGTCAGGGTCGCGGGTTCGGCGCGATCGATAATCGCGTCGGCGACCCGACCGCTGAGTGCCGGACGTCGGGCGACTTCGATCTGATGTTCAATGGTGGCCTGGACCAGGATAGCGATCAGGTCGTCGTCCTGAAGCATCGGGCTGGAAGCCAGAACCGGACGCGCGATCTCGATCTCGTCCAGCGCCAGCATGTTGACGAGGGCGCGGGGAGCCCAGTCGGCCTTGGCCAGCCGTTCGGCCAGAATCCGACGCACGTCCCGTTCGACCTGATGCGCGAGCATGAGCAGGACTTCGCCCAGGACATCCGAGATTTCCTCGGCGGGCGGATTGGCGTCGCAAAGGGCGGTAATGGCGAGAAGTAGTCTCTGGCGATCGTCACCGGTTCGGCTGCGCGCAAGGGCGAGAAGTTCGCCCAGTGACGTAGCTTCGGATTCGGGTGACGACGACGGGGTGAGCTGGACGAGAACGGTCACGACTGGCTCCGATTTCAGGCCCAGCTGGCATGAGGCAGTGCGTTAACTGTGTCGTTTGACGGTGAAGACTTGGTTAAGATTGACGCCGGATACACCTTCCCGGCCTTGACCTGTGCGCCGGTCGGGACGAGCGTGACGGGATCGATGCAGGCGACGATGCGGGAGTGATGAACATGGCGGACGGAACGGTTCAGCCCCTTAAATCCCGGGTGTCAGCCGAGGAATGGCAGGTCCGGGTCGACCTGGCGGCCCTTTACCGGCTGGTCGCCCTGCATGGGTGGGACGACATGATCTTCACCCACATATCGGCCCGTGTACCCGGACCCGAGCATCATTTCCTGATCAATCCCTATGGCTATTATTTTGAGGAGATGACGGCGTCGTCGCTGGTGAAAGTCGACCTCGAGGGGACCGTCGTCCAGGAGACGACGAATTTCATTAATCCCGCCGGTTTCACCATCCATTCGGCGATTCACGCGGCGCGCGAGGACGCCCGGTTTGTGATCCACCTGCACACCGAGGCCGGCGTCGGTGTCGCGGCCCAGAGTCATGGTCTGCTGCCTATCAGCCAGAACGCCTGCCTGCTGCAGCACCAGGTCGCCTATCACGGCTATGAGGGCGTCGCGCTGAACCATGACGAACGACAGCGGATCGTTGCGGATCTCGGTGACAAGACGCTGATGCTGTTGCGCAACCACGGCACACTGGCGGTAGGACCGACGGCGGCAGCCGCCTGGGTCGGGATGTTCTTTCTCGAGCGCGCCTGTGCCCAGCAGGTGGCGGCCCTGTCGGGCGGAAGAGACCATGTGCTGATCGCGCCGGATGCGGCCCAGGCAGAGACCCGGGAACAGGGGGGCGGGATCGGCATGGTTGCTTCCCTGGCCTGGCCGGGGGCCCTGCGCCAGCTGGACCGGAAGTCTCCGGGTTACGACATTTGAGGGCCGCTGCGGCGGGGCTGGCTTGCCTCACCGCAGCTTTCGCGGCCGATGTCGCGCGGGCAGGTCCCTGGACCCAGCCTGCAGGCCAGGGGCAGATAATTTTCAAATACGAGGATATGGCCGCAGACAGTGGCTTTGATCCGGAGGGCCGTCTGACCGATCTGCCCGGGGAACGCCGGGACCGTTCCTTTGGTGTGTTCGCCGAATATGGGCTGTCCGATCGGCTGACCTTGCAGCTCAAGGGGGATTGGCAGCAAGGCGAAGACGCTTTCGTCGACTATGATGGTCGCGGACCGCTGGAAATTGGCCTGACCTGGCAGGTGTGGCGCGACGACACCACTGCGATCAGCCTGTATGGCGGCTACGCCGATGGCGGCGAAGGCCGCAACGCCGGCTATGCGGCCCCCGGTATCGGAGATCATGACTGGGAGGCGCGGCTTTCCGTCGGCCGATCCGTGGCTAACGGTCGCGGCTTTGTCGATCTCCAGGCCGCCCGCCGAATGCGCGATGGCTTGCCGGACGAGGCTCGGGTTGATGCGACGGTCGGCGTTCACCTGGGCGACAACTGGATGGTTCTGGGTCAAATGTTCGGTGGTGTGGCTGACGACTCGGGACCGCGCTGGCTGAATGTCGAGACCTCGCTGGTCCGCCGGCTGGGGCCCTGGAGCGTTCAGGCGGGCTGGCGACAGACGGTGACCGGGCGTGAGACTCCCGCGGCCGGCGGCGTGGTTCTGGCGCTGTGGCGGCGCTTCTGACGAATTTTTCTGGCGTCGCGACGAATTGCGGCGACGGAATCAGGCACTGCATCCGTTACAGGAACGCCAGTTGCGTCGATCGCGGAAGCGGTTAAGTCACCAATCGCTGTCAGGAAACCATAACCCGCGTGATCAAACGCCATTTCTTCCTCGTTGCTGCGGCCGTACTTTTGGGCCTGATGGTCCTTGCCGTCGTTCTGAAATTCGCCCTTGCCAATGATGGCGGCGGCGATGGTTCCCAGGGGCGCGGCGGTCGTGGTGGCGGTCAGGTCGTATCCCAGACTGTTGTTAGCCAACGCACCTTCTCCGACGAAATCCGTGTGCTGGGTGCGGCGCGCGGTCGCCGCTCGGTCAACATCACTTCATCGACCACAGAGCTGATTACCCGGGTCATGTTCGCCGACGGCCAGCGGGTCGCCGCCGGCGCGCCGCTGGTCGAGCTGCAGGCGCGGGAAGAGGACGCCGGAATCATCCAGGCCCGGGCCCAGGTGGCCCAGGCCCGTCGCGAATATGAGCGGTTCCAGGCCCTGGCCGACCGCGGCATTGCCCCGCGCGTGACCGCCGAACAGACGGAGACGGCGCTGGAAACGGCCCAGGCCAATCTGTCCGCGGCTGAGGCGCGGCGCGGCGACCGCGTCATCCGCGCGCCTTTCGCCGGAGTTCTGGGCCTGACCAGCGTCACCGCCGGAACCCTGATCAATCCGGGAGCGGTGATCACCACCCTGGACGACACCAGCGTGATCCGCATCGATTTCCCCGTGCCCGAGCGCTATGTCGGCATGCTGCGCCAGGGCGCGCCCATCGTTGCGTCCGCTGACTCCCTGCCGCAGGAAACCTTCTCCGGGCGCATCGCCCTCGTCGACACCCGCGTCAATGAACAGACGCGCGCCGTGACGGTCCGGGCCGAAATCCCCAATCCGGGCGGCCGCATTCGTCCCGGCATGCTGATGCGGGTGGCCGTCAGCCATGGCGAGCGTCAGGGGGCGGCGGTCCCGGAAGCGGCCGTGCAATACGAGGGCGACGGCGCATTCGTCTACCGTATCGCCCGCGGCGAGCGCGGCCTGAGCGCCCAGCGGGTCGAGGTCGGCACCGGCGCGGTCGAAGGCGGCTTTGTCGAAATCGTGTCGGGCCTGAATCCCGGTGACCGTATCGTCGGTTCCGGCCTGAACCGCATCCAGCCCGGGGCACCGATCACCGTGGAGGGCGAGGCGTCTCCGCCGACGGCCGCGGGTGCGTCCGCCGCCAAGGGCGCGACGCGATGATGCTGTCTGACGTCGCGGTCCGCCGCCCGGTCTTCGCGGCCGTCGCGGCCATCGTCCTGTGCGTGATCGGCATCGCCGCCTTCTTCTTCCTGCCGGTCCGCGAACTTCCCGACGTGGATCCGCCGATCGTCTCGGTCAGCACCACATATGCCGGGGCTTCAGCCGAGGTGATCGAAAACCGGATCACCGAGCCGATCGAGCAACAGATCGCCGGTATCCAGGGCGTCGAGCGGATCAACTCGACCAGCCGCGACGGCCGCTCCAGCGTCAGTATTGAGTTCTCGCTCGATCGCGACATCGACAGCGCCGCCAACGATGTGCGCGATCGGATATCGCGGGTGGTCGGTCGTCTACCCGACCAGGCCAATCCGCCGGAGGTGGCCAAGGCTGACACGGACAGCCAACCCATCATAATCCTGTTCCTGCGTTCCAGCGCCATGAACCGGCTTGAGCTGACCGACTATGCCGACCGCTATCTGATCGACCGTCTGGCCACGGTGCCCGGCGTGGCCCTGGTCCAGATCTACGGCGAGCAGCGCTATGCAATGCGAATCTGGCTGGACGCGGCGGCGCTGAGCGCGCGTGGCCTGACGGTAACCGACGTCGAAACCGCCCTGAACAGCCAGAATGTCGAGCTGCCGGCCGGGGCCCTGGAGACCGGCGAAAAGAATTATACCGTCCGGGTCGCGCGCACCTACGCCCGGGCCGAGGACTTCCGTGAGCTGCCGATCGGCACCCGGGGGTCCGCGGCTGTGGTGGCGACGAGTGGTTCGGCCGCCACGGCCGGCGTGTCCAGTGGCGCGACTGGTGCCCTGCAGGCGCAGACCGGCTATGTCACCCGGCTCGGTGATATCGCGCGTGTCGAGGAGGGAGCCGAAGAGGACCGGCGACTGTTCCGCGGCAACAGTCTCGATCAGATCGGTCTGGCTGTGACCCGGCAGGCCCAATCCAACGACCTCGCGATTTCTGACGGTGTCCGCACCCTGCTGGAGCAGGTTCAGACCTCTTTGCCTGAGGGCACGGAGCTGGTGGTGGGCGTCGATAATTCCGTCTTCACCTCGCACGCCATCGACGAGGTCTGGATCACCATCGGCATCTCCCTGGTGTTGGTCGCCCTGGTCAATTTCGTCTTCCTCGGCAGCATCCGGGCGGCCTTCATTCCGACGGTTGTCGCCCCGATCTGTCTGCTGTCGACCTTCATCATCTTGGCCCCTCTGGGCTTTTCCCTGAACCTGCTGACCCTGCTGGCGCTGGTCCTGTCGATCGGACTGGTGGTCGACGATGCCATCGTGGTGACCGAGAACATCCAGCGCCGGCTCGATCTTGGCGAGCCGCCGCTGGTCGCCGCCGAACGGGGCACACGTCAAGTGTTCTTCGCTGTCGTGGCCACGACGATCGTGCTGCTGTCGGTGTTCGCGCCGCTGCTGTTCCTGCCGGGCTATGTTGGCCGGCTGTTCGTTGAGCTGGCGGCGGCCATTGCCGGTGCCGTAGCCTTCTCGGCCTTCCTTGCCCTGAGCCTGTCGCCGATGCTGGCCTCGAAGATCCTGAAGCCGGCCAAGACTTCCGGCTGGCTGGCGCGCAACGTCGACCGGGCCATGGACGGGTTAAGGCGGTCGTATCGTAATTCTCTGGAGGCCCTGCTGGGTCGCCGCATTGCGGTGGCCGGAGTCGGCGGCCTGATCGTGCTGATCGGACTGGGCGCGGGCGCGATGTTCCTGACCCTGCCGAATGAACTGGTGCCGCCGGAGGACCGCGGCCGGGTGTCGATCCGCGTCAATGGGCCCGAGGGGGCAGGTTTCGACTATACGCGCCGCATCATGCTGGGGCTGGAGCCGATCCTGGCCGAGTACAAGGAGGCCGGTGAAGCTGACAGCTATCTGATTTCGGCACCGGGCTTTGGCGGCAGCGGTTTCAACTCCGGCAATGCCGTGATGATTCTCTCGGACTGGTCCGCGCGCACGCGTTCGGCGGATGAAATCGCCCAGGAGATGAACGGCAAATTGCGGGCCCAGACTGATGCCCAGGTCAATGCGAGCGTCCCCGGGGCCTTCCAGCGCGGCAGCAGCAATTCCAACTCCATCGAGATGGTGGTGACCGGCTCTGAATATGATGAGCTGTACCAGTGGATCCAGCCGGTCCTGGCGCAGGCCCAGGCCAATCCGGGCTTCTCGCGACCGCGCCTGAATTATGAGCCCAATGCGCCGCGTCTGCTGGTCAATGTCGATCCGCAGAAGGCGGCGGCCCTCGGCGTGTCGTCGCAGCAGATCGGGCGGACGCTGGAGACGATGTTCGGCTCGCGGCGGGCCACGACCTATATCCGCGGCGGGCAGGAGTATGACGTCATCCTGCAGACCGAACGCGAGAATCGCCGCTCGGTCGGGGATCTTGAGGCCCTGTATGTGGCGACGGGTGGCGGCCAGCTGGTGCCGCTGGCCTCGGTGGTCACGACCCGGACGTCGGGCGATACGCCCGACCGGCGGCGGCTGGATCGTCAGCGCGCCATCACGCTGAGCGCGGACCTGAATCCGGGCATGACCATCGCCGATGCGATCACCTTCCTGGGTGATGTCGCCGCTGAGCAGCCACAGGGCGTGGCCACTGTTCAGTGGGGCGGGGCGGCGCGTGACCAGCAGGAGGCGGGCGGCGCGGTTGCGGCCGCGTTCGGTCTGGCCCTGTTGCTGGTCTTCCTGGTGTTGGCAGCCCAGTTCGAGAGCTGGATCACCCCGGCGGTGATCATGCTGACCGTGCCGCTGGCGGCGGCGGGCGGTCTGTTTGGTCTGGTCATGGCCGGATCCAGTTTGAACATCTACAGCCAGATCGGCCTGATCATTCTGATCGGGGTGGCGGCCAAGAACGGCATCCTGATCGTGGAATTCGCCAACCAGCTGCGTGACCAGGGGCGGACCATCCATGAGGCCATCGTCGAATCCGCGACCCTGCGCCTGCGGCCGATCATCATGACCTCGATCGCCACCGCCTTCGGGGCCCTGCCGCTGGTGCTGTGGCAGGGGGCGGGGGCCGGGAGCCGCCAGACCATCGGGGTGGTGATCTTCTCCGGTGCGATGTTCGCGACCCTGCTGACCCTGTTCGTGGTGCCGGTGATCTATGGTGCGCTGGCGCGGTTCACCCGCTCACCTGAATACACCGCCCGCAAGATCGAGGAGTGGGAGGCGCAGGAAGTGACCAGCGAGGCCACGCCCCCGCCGGGCGACCCGGTCAGGGCTCCGGCGTAGTCGGGGTAGCCGGGACGAATCCGGTCTCGACCTTGAGCCAGGCGATCACGTCGCGACGATCAGTGGCGTCTTGCAGACCGGGGAAGGTCATCTTGTTGCCGGGCAGGAAGGTGCGCGGGTTCTGCAGCCAGTGGTCGAGACGGTCAGCGTCCCAGGCGAAGCCGGCGTTCTTTACAGCGGGCGTATAGTTGTAGCCGGCATGGGTGCCCGCGGTTCGGCCGAAGATTCCCCACAGGTTGGGGCCGGTCATATTGGGGCCACCCTCGTTGATCGTGTGGCACGATCGGCAGCGAGCGAAGGCGCGGCGTCCGTTGTCGAGGTCTCCCGCATTGTAGGGGGCCGGCAGAGCCGCAAGCAGGGCAGCCTTCTCCGCGGCGGTCGGTTCCGGTCGCGGCGGGGCAGGCGGTCCCGAGTTGGCGGATCCAGGCTGGCCACAGCTCGCGAGCCCCAGACCCAGCACAGACAGCAGGATGAGGGGGCGGGTCATGGCGTACTCCTGTTTCCGGGGCCCTTTGATACCGCATACGCCGGATGCGGCAACGGGTGCGACGATGGAATGCTGGACGGCATACCGTCGCACCTGATAATCAGTGTCAGATGCAAAGGTGCGGATTTGAACCGCCAGTGAGCTTCATGACAGACACCATCCAACTGAACTTTGCCCGCTGCGGTGACCGGGGCATTATCGTCAAGGTCGGCGACCATTGTCATCACGACGACCACGCGATCGAGCTGGAACGCCGGCTGCTGGAACTGGGCTTCGTCGAGGGCGCGCGGGTCGAGATGCTGCATGAGGGCCTGTTCGGGCGCGACCCGATCGCCATGAAGGTCGACGACATGCGGGTCGCCCTGCGCCGGCATGAGGCGGCCAGGCTCAGTGTCCGTCTCGAGAGTGTGATCGCCGCCTGATGGACATGGCCACGCGTCTGACCCGGGTCGCCCTGGTCGGGAATCCCAACAGCGGCAAGACGGCGCTGTTCAACGCCCTGACCGGTGCCCACCAGAAGGTGGCCAACTACGCCGGGGTCACCGTCGAGCGCAAGGAAGGCCTGATCCGCTCGGCCAGTGGCCGAAGCCTGTCGGTGCTGGACCTTCCGGGCACCTATTCGTTGCGGGCGCGCAGCCCGGACGAGGAAGTCACCCGCGACGCGGTGCTGGGCAAATTGGCGGGCGAGACGCCGCCGGACGTGATCGTCTGCGTCGCCGACGCCACCAATCTGCGGCTGGTGCTGCGGCTGGTGCTGGAGTTGAAGCAGGTCGGCCGGCCGATGCTGCTGGCACTGAACATGTATGACATCGCCCAGCGCCAGGGGCTGCGTATCGACCTCGAGGCGCTGGAAGCCGAGCTGGGCGTACCGATCGTGACCACGGTGGCGACGCGCAAGCGCGGCATCGATGATCTGATCGCCGCCGTTGAAGCCCGCATCGATGAAGGTCTGCCCGTCGGCGACAGTGCCTGGCAGGCTCCGGACGCCGCCGGCCTGCGGACCGCCGCGCGCGAGGCCGAACGGATCATGAAGGCCTGTGTGAAGCCGCCGCTGCGGCCCGATACGCTGACGGGGCGGATCGATTCGGTGCTGCTGCATCCGGTCGGAGGGCTGATCATTCTGTTTGCCCTGCTGTTCGTCATGTTTCAGGCCGTGTTCAGCTGGGCGACACCGGCGATGGACGCGATCGAGGCCGGGTTCGGCCTGCTGGGGGCGGGTGTCGCCACGGTCGTTCCGGACGGCCTGATCCAGAGTCTGCTGATCGACGGCATCATTTCGGGGGTCGGCAGTGTGCTGGTCTTCCTGCCGCAGATCGTCATCCTGTTTGCCTTCATCATCATGCTGGAGGACTTCGGCTATATGGCCCGGGCGGCCTTCCTGATGGACCGCATCATGGGCGGGGCCGGCCTGCACGGGCGGGCCTTCATCCCCCTGTTGTCCAGTTTTGCCTGCGCCATTCCCGGGATCATGGCGACCCGGACCATCGACAGCCGCCGCGACCGGCTGACGACCATTCTGGTTGCGCCGCTGATGACCTGTTCGGCGCGGATTCCGGTCTACACCCTGATCATCGCCGCCTTCATTCCGCAGCAGCTGGTCTGGGGCTTCGCCAATCTGCAGGGACTGGTGATGTTCGGCCTCTATGCGGCGGGCATCACCAGCGCTCTGTTGGTGTCGTTCGTGATCCGGCGCATCTTCTGGCGCGGCGCGGTCGAGCCGTTCATGATGGAGCTGCCCTCGTACAAGCTGCCGGACCTCAAGTCGGTGCTGATGAACCTGTGGATCCGGGCCCGGATCTTCCTGGAGCGGGCGGGGCGCATCATCCTGCCGCTGATGGTGGTGATCTGGGTGCTGTCGACCTTCCCGTATCCGCCCGAGGGCGCGACGGGACCGGCCATCGACTACAGTTTCGCCGGGATCATCGGCCACTGGCTGGAGCCGATCTTCCGCCCGATTGGCTTCAACTGGGAAATGGTCATCGCCCTCGTGCCCGGCATGGCGGCGCGTGAGGTGGCGGTGGCCGCCCTGGGCACCGTCTATGCCATCGCCGACGCCGAGAGTAACACCGGGGCCCTCTCGAGCGTCCTGGCCGCCCATTGGTCGCTGGCCACGGGCCTGTCCTTCCTGGCCTGGTACGTGTTCGCGCCGCAGTGCGTGGCGACGCTGGGCGTGGTCAAGCGCGAGACCAACAGCTGGAAATGGATGTGGATCATGGTCGGCTATATGACGGCCCTGGCCTATCTGGCGTCGCTGGTCACCTATCAGGTGGCTGTGGCTATGGGGGCCGGCTGATCGGCCAACGCCGGGTGGCCGGTAGCGAACAGAAGCGTTGCCGGAGACCACGACGCGGGGTTGTATTTTTTCGGAACCCATCGCCGGGACGAGCATTCTTGTCGGACCGCGTCCCCAACGCATCACGTTCACAGGAGCCCCCCATGAAGAAGATTGTAGCGGCCGTTTCGGCCGGTGTTCTGCTTATCGCCAGCCAGGCCGTCGCCGCCGGCGCAACCACGGATGCCCGTGTCGCCGACCGCGTCGGTGCCCGCGCCGGTGACAGTGCCGAGTTTGCCGGGATGGATGTCCCGACCGTGGTCATCGTCGCCGGTGCCTGGGCGCTGACCGGTATCATCATTGCGTCGGTAAAGGACGATTCCGACAGCAACTGACCAATATTGAAAGAGGCCCCGGGTTCCCCGGTGTTGTGGGAATGCGGGGCTTTTTGCTGTCCGCTGCCGGGCCTCGCCGGTTCGGGCATCAGCCGGGGACATGGTGCCGGTTGCAGGATTCGAACCCGCGACATCCAGTTTACAAAAAATTCCTCGTGACCTTTTTCAGGACTTTTCAGGACAGCTCTTCGTGCCCAGGAAACCCAATGGTGGCGGGCATATAGCCGTTTCTTGACGTCTCATTATGTGGCATGGTGTTTCCCTGATTTGTGCCCCCGGTGTGCCCCCGGCTGACGTTTTGTGCCCCCGGTGTGCCCCCAAATTGAGCGAAAAATCGGGTTATGCCGAAGCTGGTTTTGACGGACAGGGCGGTGGCTTCCGCGAAGGCGGAGGAGGGGGCACGTCTCGAACTTTGGGATCTTCGGACACCCGGGCTTTGCCTGAGAGTCACCGATCGCGGTGTTCGGACGTGGATTTTCCGATACCGCACACCCGACGGTCGACAGCCCCGGTTCACAATCGGGAAGATGCCGGCCGTCAGTCTGAAAGACGCGCGTGATCGCGCCTTGACCCTGAACCGCGATGTCGCTCTTGGCGGGGATCCTGCTGCGGACCGTCGACATGCCCGGGTCGAGGTTCAGGATGCCGCTCGAACGCTTGACGAACTTGCTGACGTCTATTTCGACGCCTGCGCGTGCGGGGAATGGAAGCCGAAAGGCAAGCGGAAGCGGGCGCATGTAATTGCCGGCGAAAAGCATCGCTTCCGGCTTCATGTAAAACCCGATCTGGGTGAACGACCATTTACCTCGGTGACCCGGGTGGACGTGAAAGCGCTGCTGCGTGGGATGATCGGCAACGGGATTGGCGCTCAGACGAATCTTACCCAGGCTATCATTCGTCAGATCTATAATTTCGCGATCAGCGAGGACCTGGTCGTTGTCAATCCGGCGACAGGGTTCGCTCCGTTCGCAGATAGCGCGCCCCGTTCCCGCATATGGTCGGATGCCGAACTGGTTGCGCTTTGGGCTGCGCTGGACGATCCATCCGGACTCGTAGACGAGAATGGAAAGACGATCCATGTCAGCGAGGCCATGCGGATCGCGATAAAACTTCTGGCAATGCTGGGACAACGGCGCGCGGAAGTTATCGGAATGGAGCACCGTGAGCTCGATTTCGCAGCCAAGACCTGGCTTATCGACGCGCAGCGAATGAAAGGCAGCAAAGCTCATATGGTCCCGCTACCGGAAGCGGCCATACCGCTTATCAAGCGTGCCATCCAACTGGCTGATGCGGATCGCGCGACGCCGTCCGACTACGTGTTCCCGACAGACCGGAAGGAAGACCGGGCGGTTCATCCGGCCAGTGTCACCCACGCCCTGACCCGGATGAAGGTGGGCCTGGGGATCAAGGGGCCAACGGTTCATGACCTTCGGCGAACCATGAGCACGAACATGACCAGTGAGCGGTGCGGCGTTACACCGTTTATCCGCTCCAAGGTATTGGGGCATATCGACGGTGGCGGGGGCGCGCTCGTGTCTTCGATCCACTACGATTCCAACACCTATATCGTCGAGAAGCGTCGGGCGCTTCGCGTGTGGGTGGCGACGCTTGAGAAGATTGTCGCCGGGGAGGAAACTTGGGCGGTTGAAGGCAACGATGAGGAAGTCTGCACCGACTGACCGGTGCGCTCGCGCAGAGAGGAACCCGCAACCGGACGTTTGATCTCCAGATTGTCTGACAGATGACGAGCGGGTCGCTGTCCGGCACCTGGCCACGCACAATCCGAAGTGCCTGGGTGCCCTTTTCAATTGCAACCGTCGTGTCCAACGGGTCGAGGAACGTGAGTGCCGACCTGTGTAATCACCAAAGCCCAGGCTGGTGATCGTGGTGGAGGTTTATAATAGTTCGGAAACGCGTAGGTTCGCTAGGCGTTCGGATGAAAATATAAACTGGACAAAGGTTCACAATTCTGGCGAAATCCTAAGCGTGACTAAGGATATGATCAGCAAGCTAAACCGATTGCAACGGGAGCTACCCGAGGGGTTTCTCGTTGACGCCGCATGGCTGGAGGCGAGGGACTACTCCTCCTCGCTGCGAAGTCAGTACGTCAAGGCAGGCTGGCTCGATCAGCCCGCCCGGCGCGTCTACCGCCGCACACGCGGGCCACTCACCTGGCAACAGGTCGTTATCTCGCTGCAAATCCTCCTCGACCATCCGCTGACGGTCGGAGGGCGTAGTGCTCTCGAAGCTCAGGGTTACGCTCACTATTTGGCCGGCTCGGTGCGCGAGGTTCACCTCTACGGACCGACCCGACCGCCGACCTGGCTGGGGGACTTGCCACTCGACGTCACTTTTCGCTGGCACAACAGCCTGCGGCTGTTTCCTGATGGTCCGGTTCCCGAACGAAACATAGACCGGCCCCTGCCATTCGGAGGCGGCGACCTGCCACCGGCTCCGCCAGGCGGCTTCATGCTGCAAAGCGGTGGTCGCGTCAGCTGGGCTGTTCGCTATTCGAGCAAGGAGAGGGCAGTCCTTGAACTGCTCGACGAACTGCCTGACCGGGAGAGCTTCCACCAGGTCGATGTTTTGATGGAGGGCTTAAGCGACCTGAGCCCTCGCAGGCTGCAAGAGCTCCTCGAGGCTTGCGTCAGCATCAAGGTAAAACGACTCTTCCTCTTCTTTGCTGATCGCCATCGACACCCGTGGCGCGCCAGGCTCGAAACGTCACGTATCGGTTTGGGCACCGGCAAACGCGCCCTGGTCCCCGGCGGAAAACTGGACGGCCATTATCAGATCACAGTGCCGGCGGATCTACATGGTGCTGTCTGATGTCTACAGAGGCTAGGTGGCGCTGCTCATCCGAGCATTGCCGTTCGTCGCCGAAGAGCCCGTATTCGCCCTCAAGGGCGGTACGGCCATCAACCTGTTTATGCGCGACCTGCCGCGTCTCTCCGTCGATATCGACCTGACCTACCTGCCAGTGGAAGACCGCACGACATCGCTTGCGGCCATTGATGCGGCGATGCTCCGCATCCAGGCACGGATCGAGCAGGGCTTGCGCGGCGTGCGTGTGACGCCTTCACGTATGCAGGGCGACAACATCGTTACCAAGCTTGTCGTCCGGCTGGATGGAGTTCAGATCAAGGTAGAAGTGACACCTGTGCTGCGTGGCACGGTCTATGAACCCACCCTCATGTCTGTAACTCCGGCCGTGGAAGAGGCTTTTGGTTTCGCCGAAATCAGTGTCGTCTCTTTCGCCGATCTCTATGCGGGTAAGATCACCGCCGCCCTGGACCGCCAACATCCCCGTGACCTCTTCGATGTTCGAGATCTGCTGGCCAATGAAGGGGTGAGTGACGATCTGCGTAGCGCTTTCCTGATCTACGTCGTCAGTCATCCGCGTCCGATGGCAGAAATCTTGGCCCCGACCCGCAAGAATATTGACAATGAGTACAGTCACGGCTTCGACGGTATGACCAAAACCTCCGTCAGTGTCGAAGATCTGACGAAAGTCCGCGAAGACATAATCCGCATCATGGTCACGGAGATGCCGGAGAGCCACCGTCGGTTTCTCGTCAGTTTCAAGTGCGGTGTACCCGATTGGGCTCTTCTGAGCATCCCCGAAGCCCAGAACCTCCCGGCGGTTCGCTGGAAACAGCAGAATCTGGATCGTTTGGATGCCGACCGCCGTGCAGCGCTCGCCAGCAAGCTGGAGGGGATCCTTTTTCCGGCAACCTGAAAAATCTCCTGACGACAGATATCAGGCACAGCTCATGTTGGCGGATCCAAAGTGGCCAGAGCCCATAATTCTCGTTTCAACGTCGGCCAGCAGATCCGCAATTTCGTCCTGGGCCCGTCCGCCGGGCTCATATTCCATGACGCTCTTGCCGCGCGCTATTGCGTGTTGGTAGACGGCGCGTGCCTGAAGAGCCGTGGAGCACACATCCAGCCTTCCGGCACGCAGGCTGTCCATGATGGCAGACACCATCGATGAGGTGCAGCAGACGTTGGCACGCGTCAGCCCTCGGGTTTCGTGCAAGAAGTAAAAGCTCGCTGAGCGGCGGAGCGACGTAGACATCTCGGTCTGCGGGCGCATGGTGGGGGAGGGCCAAGGTCGTCTCCGGCGAACCGGCTTTCAGCCAGTACGGTCGAGGTTAGGTCGAGCTCACTAAGGCGCAGTTGATCCAGGGCGAAGCCGGTCTGGCTATCGCTTTGCCAGCGCGCGCAGCGCTTCGGTGACGGGCTCCGCCGGGCCCAGGTCGCCCGGATCGTGACCCCGACATCCTTGGATCGTGGCCGGCCCGCTCCAGTCAGGGAATTGCAGGCAGGCTGGATAGCGCATATCTCCGCTTGGGGTGTTTGTTAGCCCCTCGTCAGCCCTGTACAACAACGCGCCACCTCAGGTTCCTGGTTCTGATCAAGCGTTGCGCAGTTCAGGTGTCCGACGGCTGGTCATCCGTTAAGCCGGTCTGCAGGAACGGTGAGGCGCACGCTGGCACCGTCGCTGTTGAAACGCTCCAGTCCGATGCCCGACCGTTTTGCCAGGGCGTCAGTCAAGCCCAGACCCCGATGGGGCGGGTGGGCGGAGTTCGCGAGGGTGTCCCCGCTGAAGCCTGGTCCGCCGCCGGCGATCAGAATCTCGGCGTTGCCCGAAGGCAGCAAACCCACGGAAAGCCGCAACGGGCTTGAAGCGCCGTGTTTGATGGCGTTGGTCATCAGTTCATGAACGATCAGGCCGAGGTTCGACGCCAGTTCGAACGAAGCGGGCACCGGTCGGACGTCCATGGAGATTGAACCGCCCGGGGCTTCGGACGTCATCACGGCTTTGGCCAGGGTCGAGAGATATTCAGCAAGGTCGACCTCGCCGCCAGTACTCTTGTGTAGGTAGGTCTGGATGATACCGATACCCTGGATCCGGCTGATCGCAGCGGCAAGAACGCCTTTGGTTTCCTCTGCCACAGCCTGCATTCGGGCAAGCTGAAGAAATGAGATGACCAGTTGAAGATTGTTCTTCACACGGTGGTTCAGCTCAGCCAGCAAGACGCGCTGATGTTTCTGGAGCTCACGCAGCTCGGAAATGTCGATGCAACTTCCGAAATACCCTGAAAAGACGCCGTCTCGGTAGAAGGGGGCTCCGTTATCCAGCAGCCAACGATACTCACCGTCGTGCCGTTTCAGACGGTAGGGCATGGTGAAGGTCTCACGGGCATCGAAGGCGGCCTCGTAGATTCCTACGCATCGCTCCAGATCGTCCGGGTGGACGTCGTCTGCCCATCCATATCCGAACAGTTCGTCGACAGTTTTACCCGCGAATTCCTGCCACGGCTTGTTGAACCAGTCGCAGAGTTTGTCAGGGCGGGCGCGCCAGATCATCACGGGGGCGTTGTCGGCAAGTTCCTTGAACTCCTTTTCGCCCATCTCGGTCAGCGAAGGCATTTCGTGCGCGCTCAAGTGCGGCTGCTTTCTTTTCCGATGGCCACAAAGATTTCGAGTGCCGGGGGAAGCCCAAGAGGGCAGTTGCCGGCGAGAAGCGCTTCAGCCACGCGGGCTGTTGCGACAAGATCTTCTGCTGCGAAAGGCTTGTTCAGGATTCCCAGTGCGACGTCCATATTGGCACGCGCCACGGCAGGCTGCCCACTCACGAAGAGCGTCGGGATCCCGAATTTGTCGCGCAGTTCACGCGCCAGGCCGATGCCCTCATCATTTCCCGCCAGATTGATATCAACGAGCGCCAGATCAGACCGCGTGTTGGCCGCAACCTCCAGGGCCCCTGCGACATCAAAAGCCGGGCCGGATATCACGTGTCCCGTGTCTTCAAGAACGGCTGTTGTGGCGAGGCCGAGAATGGCGTCGTCCTCTACAACAAGAATCCGCATGCTGTTCGCCTGGGAAAAGGACTGGAAGGGGAGCGATTGTAACGCGACTGCGTCGCCTCAACGCATGACCCCGATTTTAGTGCCGTGGTTTCCGGCATTTGCGATACGCGCGGGCATAGGTCGGGCGGGGCCACGGCTTAAATGTAAAGGGGTCTTTACTGTGAAGCGCCTCAAAGGCAATTTCAGCGCATTTCAGAGCTGTGTATAACTCGATAAGTTACAGAAAAAAGGTGATTTAAGTTTTCGGTGGTTTTCTTGCTTTTTCGCGAAATTCTGCGTCCGGCGCCCCACTGGTGCCCCAGAAAATGCTAGTCTGGGTGGTGTTTGATTTGCAGCGCAGGCGCGAGGAGAGCGCGCGGTGGCTCGCCTTCAGCTTGGCACCGACCGCCAGATCGCGGGCCTGAAACCCGCTGACAAGGTCTATGAGATGTCCATCGGCGACAGTCGTGGGCTCGGGGTTCGTGTCTTCCCTACCGGGCTGAAGCAGTTCGAATTCCGCTATGTCGCCACGAACGGCACGAGGCGGCGTCTCTGCCTCGGGGCCTATCCGGATCTGTCGCTCGCCAAGGCCCGATCCAAAGTCGCCGCATTGCGGATCGCGGTGGTGGACGGTGGCGATCCCGTCGCGGAGATGACCGCGGCCCGCGAGCGGGCGCGAACAGGCGAAACCCTTGATGAACTGGCCGAGGCCTATCGGCAGGCGGCGACGGTGGGGCTTCACGGGGGACGCCGCCGGCCCAAGCGAGACGTCACCCTCACCAACGAACGCCAGACCTGGCGCAACCATATTCAACCGCGGCTGGGGACACGACCGTTCACGGAGATCCGCCGCGCGGACGTCAAGGTATTCATGCGGACCCTGGTGACCGAGACCGGCATGGCGGCCGCGAGCGTGGCGTCCATCGGCTCCCTGCTCCACGCGGTTCTGGGCTTCGCGGTGCTCGAGGAGCGGATCGAAGCCAATCCCGCGCTCGGCCTGGCCCGACCGCTGGCGCTGACGCCGCGTGAACGCATGTTTGACGACGCGGCCCTCAGAACCCTCTGGGACGCGGCGTCGGAGGCCTCGGTGCCACGCGCTCCGGGAGAAAAGACGGCCGGAGTCCATGCTCGCCTGGAACCGGTCATGGGACTCGCGATCCAGCTGTTGATGCTGACGCTGACCCGCCGCACCGAGGTCGCCGGAGCCCTCAAGACCGAGTTCGACCGCGCCGCGAAAATTTGGACGATCCCGTCCGAGCGGGCCAAGGCCAGACACCAGCATGTCGTACCCCTCGGGGCCGATGCACTCGAGATCCTGGAGGTGGCTTGGGCGCTTGATCCGGGCAGTCCCTACCTCTTCCCGTCCGAGAGATCTCCGGGACAACATCTGGATCCGCACGCCATCACCCGCGCGTTCGCGCGGACCTGCACACGCAGAAAACTGGCGGTGGGCTCTCCCCACGACGTCAGACGGTCCGGCGCGACGACGCTTACCGGACGCTACGGCGTCAGCCGCTTCGTGGTCGGGCTGGTGCTCGGACATACGCCCAATGAAGGGGCAGCGGTCACCAGCGTGTATGATCGCCACACCTATGTGCCGGAAAAGCGGGCGGCGCTGGAGTTGTGGGCCAACCACCTCGTCGGGCCCGGGAAAGCCGTCGTGCCCACCACCGAGGCTTCGACGGGCGGGGTCAATACGCATGTCGGCGAAGCCAAGGCGAGGGCATTGGCCCTGTGTCAGAAGGGGCAGCTCCACGAGGCGGTGTTGTCGATCTGCATGGATTTGTCTCGCCATCCGAACACGGCGAGTTCGCACCTCACGATCCTGGGCAAGGTTGGACTTGAGCGCGCGGCGGCAGGGGCGACCGCGGAGGTGGAGGAGTGGATCAGCGGGTTCCGTTAGACTGTCAGGAAATCGGCGGACCGAAATCGCGCATCTGGAGTTTGCACGGACATTTGCGGCGTTGGAACGCTGTGCGCCGCCGTTGACTGGTGGTTCCGGCTTTTCCGAGCACCGATATCGACCCTCTCACGACGGGGGAAGCGTTCTGCCTCGGGTTTACGCCGTGTAATTTCCCGAGCGGATGGGTCGTATTCGAGGGCCGTACGCCGCTGACAGGGCGGGGCGGAAACCTGAGCCTAATCCCACACGGCCATGACCGGATTGTATATATCCATAATTCGGCTAATACGGAAATATGGAAACCGAATCTGCGATTCTGACACTGGCCGCCTTGGCGCAATCGACCCGGCTGGAGGCGTTCCGTCTCCTCGTTCACCACGAACCGGCCGGCCTTCCGGCAGGGGAAATCGCGAACGCACTGGCGATCCCGGCCAACACCCTGTCCGCCCATCTGGGGGTGCTCTCCAGGGCGGATTTGATCACCGCCGAGCGTCGCAGCCGGTCAATCATCTATCGCGCCGACCTGGGCCGCTTGCGGGGTCTGGTTCTGTTCCTGCTCAAGGACTGCTGCGATGGCCGGGCTGACCTGTGCGAACCCCTGCTCGCCGAGCTGGCACCCGGCTGCGCCTGAGGAATTCCATGGACGTCATCATCTATCACAACCCCTCCTGCGGAACCTCCCGCAACGCGCTCAAGCTGATCCGGCACGTCGGCGTCGAGCCCCACGTCATCGAGTATCTGAAGTCTCCGCCGTCGCGCGCCATGGTCGCCTGGCTCGTCCAACGCACCGGCGCGCCCTTGCGAGACCTGATGCGTGAGAAGGGCACACCCTTCGCCGAACTGGGCCTCGAGTCTCCCGGCTTGACGGACGACAAGTTGCTCGACGCGATGGAGGCCCATCCGATCCTGCTCAATCGCCCACTCGTCGTGAGCCCCTTGGGCGTTCGCCTTTGCCGGCCGTCGGAAGTCGTGCTGGACCTCCTGCCGGCCGGCGATCTCAAGCCCTTCATCAAGGAGGACGGCGAGGTCGTCATCGACGCCGCCGGGCGGCGGGTGACCCGATGATCGACACGCCCGTCACGGCTGTGGAGCCGCCGCGCCGCCTGTCCTTCCTCGACCGCTGGCTGACGGCGTGGATATTCGCGGCTATGGCCCTGGGCGTCGCGCTCGGGACCATCGCGCCGGGCCTGGCCGACTGGGTCGACAGCCTTTCGGTCGGGACGACCAACATCCCGATCGCCATCGGGCTGATCCTGATGATGTACCCGCCGCTGGCCAAGGTCCGGTACGAGGATCTACCGCGCGTCTTCGCCGACAAGCGGGTGCTGGCCCTGTCCTTGTTCCAGAACTGGGTGCTGGGGCCCGTGCTCATGTTCGTTCTGGCGGCGATCTTCCTGCGCGATCAGCCTGAATACATGACCGGCGTGATCCTGATCGGTCTGGCCCGCTGCATCGCCATGGTGCTGGTCTGGAACCAGCTGGCGCGGGGCGACAACCAATATGTGGCCGGTCTCGTCGCCTTCAACTCCATCTTCCAGATTCTGTTCTTCAGCCTCTACGCCTGGGTCTTCCTGACTGTCCTGCCGCCCCTGTTCGGGCTGCAGGGCAGCGTGGTGGACGTCAGTATCTGGACCATCGCCGGCGCCGTCGTTGTCTATCTCGGCCTTCCCTTCCTGGCCGGCTTCCTGACCCGCCGCAGTTTGATCGCCCGTCGCGGCGCGGACTGGTATGAGCGCCGCTTCCTCCCGCGCATCGGGCCGATCACCCTGGTCGCGCTGCTGTTCACCATCGTCGTCATGTTCAGCCTCAAGGGCGGGGAGGTGGTAGCTCTGCCACTGGACGCCCTGCGCATCGCCATCCCCCTGACGATCTATTTCCTCGTCATGTTCGTCGTCAGCTTCCTCATGGGTCGGCTGATCGAGGCCGACTATCCGCGTACGACCGCCCTGGCCTTCACCGCCGCCTCGAACAATTTCGAACTGGCGATCGCGGTGGCCATTGCCGCGTTTGGTCTGGCCTCGCCGGTCGCGTTCGCCGCCGTCATCGGTCCGCTGGTCGAAGTGCCGGTACTGATCCTGCTGGTTTCCGTTTCTCTGTGGCTGGGGCGCCGATATTTTCCGGAGACCGCGCCTCCTAAAGAAGCTTGTTTATGAGGCTACTGCGCGTGCTACGCGATCCGTATCGGCAACGTCTATGGAAGCGGCCCGGGGTGGTCACTGATCCTGCAGCCGTCGTAGGCGTCGGGTAAGGTCCCTGAGGATGAGCTGACGGGTACGCGGCGGCATCTTTCGCCAGGATCGGACTTCGGGGACCGAACGACCGCAGCCCACGCACCAGCCGGTGCAACCATCGAAGCGGCAGACGTCGGTGCAGGGAGAATCGGAACTCACGGCCTCGTCTCCGGGCGCCGGTCGCTGATCCCGGCCGAGCCGGGCTCACGCGGCCCGGCTTCCGCGAGTGGGGGCCGGTTCGTATCCAGGGTCGAACCGATACCGGATCCTGCATCCCGGTTTGCCCGCCAGCCGGTATCCTCGGAGCGTGTTCTGCTCATGCGCCTGGCCTAGCTGGAATAGCGGCGGACAAGGGCGATCAGCTCGTCGGTGCCGATCCGGCGGTCATGCTCGCTCAGATCGGGATGGGCGACGTGGTGTCTCAGATGGTCCTCGATCAGTTCATTGAGTAGCCCGCCCATCGCCCCGCGCGCCGCCGCGACCTGCTGGAGAACCTGCGAGCAATCCGTTTCGGTTTCCATGGCTCTCTCGATCGCAGCCAACTGCCCGGCGATGCGTCGGATGCGCGCCACGAGTTTTTTCTTGCCGGTGACCGTATGTCCCATCGTTACTCCCCTAGAGTATAATGCGACCGTATGCGAGACTCGACGATGGGGGAGCCGCCCTCCGGGATCGCCCGGGATTTCCGTGGTGCCCCAGGTGACCCTTTGATGTTTTCTCCCCTGCGTCACTCCGCCTACCGGCACCTCTTCATGGCCCAGGTTTCGGCCCTGCTGGGGACGGGAATGGCGACCGTCGCGCTCGGGCTGCTGGCCCACGATCTGGCGGGGGCGAGCGCCGGGGAAATCCTCGGCGCGGCCCTGTCGATCAAGATGGTCGCCTACATCGGGGTGGCACCATTCGCGAGCGCCCTGGCGGCGAGACTGCCCAGAAAAATCCTGCTGGTTTCGCTCGACATCGTTCGAGCCGGTGTCGCGGTCAGCCTGCCGTTCGTCGGCGAAGCCTGGCAGATCTATGGCCTGATGACCGTGCTCTATGTCGCTTCGGCCGCCTTTACCCCGGCCTTCCAGGCCATGATCCCCGACCTGCTCCCGGACGAGGCCGAATACACCAGGGCGCTGTCGCTCTCGCGGCTGGCGGCCGATCTGGAGAGCGTGGCCAGTCCGGTGCTGGCGGCCTTGCTGCTGGCGGTGATGAGCTACAACAATCTGTTCGCGGGCACGGCGGTCGGTTTTGTCGTTTCCGCGTTGTTCGTCGTCAGCGCCGTCTTGCCGGCGCTGAGCACCGCCCAGCCCCGGCCATTCCTGCAACGCCTGACCGGGGGCATACGTTTGTTCGCGCTGACCCCGCGCCTTCGGGGTTTGCTGGCGATCAGTCTGGCGACGGCGGCGGGCGGCGCGATGGTGTTCGTCAATACCGTGGTGCTGGTGCAGTCGCGCTTCGCCTTGTCGGAACAGGCGACGGCCTGGGCGCTGGCGGCGTTCGGCGGCGGATCGATGACGGCGGCGGTGATCCTGCCGCGTCTTCTGGTTCGGCTTTCGGACCGGTCCGCCATGGTGCTGGGGGCCGCCCTGATGACGCTGGTGCTGCTGGCGGGTCCGTGGGTCGCGGTCAGTTACCCGGCCTTGCTGGCGCTGTGGGTGACCATGGGCTTCGGCTATTCGCTGACGATTACACCGGCCGGTCGGGCGCTGCGGCGGTCATCCAACGCCGCTGACCGGCCCTCGCTGTTCGCGGCCCAGTTCGCCCTGTCGCACGGCTGCTGGCTGATCGCCTATCCAGTGGCAGGTCTGGTCAGTGCGGCGGTTGATCCCGGTGCAGCCTTTCTGGTCCTGGCGGGCCTGTGCGCCTCAGGCACGATCCTGGGTCTGCTGATCTGGCCGACGCATGATCCGGACAGCGTGCCGCACAGTCATGACGACCTCGACCCCGATGATCCGCACCTGCTGGAAGGTCACGCGCTGGACGGCGAAGCGGGCCACGCCCACCCCTACGTCATCGACGAACGGCATAGCCGCTGGCCGACGACGAGGGGATAGGAGCCGCCCGGGTCAGACCACGCGTTTGACCTCTGTGTAGGTGCCTGTGGTCTGCAGGGTGATCGTTACCGTCTCACCGGTGCGGTTGCGCCAGAACCAGCCGTGACTGCCGGTGAAGGCGGCGGTGAGGTCGCCTTCCTCGCGCTGGGACGATCCCTTGCTGTAGCCATGATAGGATGTCCCGGGCCGGTCGGCGTGGACGTCGAAATTGATCCGCCCGCCGCTGCTTGACCAGACGTAGCGGACGCGAGCGCCTTCCTCCATCACCAGCTTGATCTCGGCGCCCTGGTCGGGGGCGAGGGTGAGAACGGTCTCGTCGGTTCGGACCCCGAGCGCAGTCGCCGCGGGCGTGACTGCGGCGGTCGGCGCCGCAGCGACGGCGGGAGGCGTGGCGGCCGGCTGGAGGCCCGCCTCTTCGGCCTTGGCTTCAGCAGCGAGTTGCACCTTGATGCGGCCCATTTCCGTCAGGCCGAGCAGCGATCCGACCCGGGTAGGATCGGTGCCGTATTCGGCGGGCAGAACGATCGTGACGAGCAGACCGGCAGCGACCACGACGGCCACCGCCGTGGACTTCAACAGTTTGGCGGTCGAGGGCAGTTCGGAGGGGTCGGGCTTGTTGGCATTTTGCATGAGAGGTCTCCGATCAGGTGACGAAGAAGCCGACGAGCTGATAGCCCGCCAGGATGAAACCGAGGGTCATGAGGACGACATTGGCGGCATAGGCATGACGCCAGAAGCCGGTCGTCCTCCGCCAGAAACCCATGACGATGAGGATGGCGCCCAGGGCCAGAAGCTGACCGGCCTCGACCCCGATGTTGAAGGCGATCAGGTTGCCGATCAGTCCATCGGATGACAGCTGGAAATCCTGCAGCTTGGTCGCCAGGCCGAAGCCGTGGAACAGGCCGAAGATCAGGGTTGCGGCCCTGGTCGAGGGCTGGAAGCCGAACCAGCGCTGATAGGCACCGAGGTTGTCGAGCGCCTTGTAGACGACGGACAGACCGATGATCGCGTCCACCAGATAGCTGGACACGCTGATGTCGGTCAGCACGCCCAGCAGCAGGGTGGATGAGTGGCCGATGGCGAACAGCGTCACATAGATGCTGATGTCCTTCATCCGGTAGAGGAAGAAGATCACGCCGAACAGGAACAGCAGGTGGTCGTAGCCGGTGACCATGTGCTTGGCCCCGAGATAGACGAACGGCCAGAACAGGAAGCCGGATGTCTCCTGGATATAGCCCTTGTCGCCCTCGGCCACGCCATGGGCCAGGGCCTGGCCCAGGGCTCCGTCGATGAGAAAGAAGAGCAGGATGGCGGCCAGCGCCATTGCGGGTGATTTGAGCCAGGACCAGGGGTCCCGGCGATAGGCAACGGTCATGAGAACCTTTCCGGAATTCGGGGAGGGCGTGGAGCGGCAGGCGGTCAGAACCGCCTCCGCTTGACGCGGAACGGCAGGTGGTCGAGCCAGGCGGGACGGGGACGATCCTCGGTCCGGTCGCGACCGTGGACCAGGCTATAGAGCGCCGGGAGCACGAGCAGGGTCAGCAGGGTCGATGAGATGATCCCGCCGATGACCACCGTGGCCAGCGGACGCTGGACCTCGGCCCCGGTCCCGACGTTGAGCGCCATGGGCACGAAGCCCAGACTGGCGACCAGGGCGGTCATCAGCACAGGCCTTAGACGGGTCAGTGCGCCTTCGCGGATAGCCGTGGGGATCGGCTTGCCCTCCTCGATCAGGCCCCGGATGAAGCTGACCATGACCACGCCGTTGAGCACAGCGACCCCGGACAGGGCGATGAAGCCAACGCCCGCCGAGATCGACAGCGGCAGATCGCGCATCATCAGGGCGGCCACCCCGCCGGTGAGCGCCAGGGGCACGCCGGAGAAGACGATGGCCGAGTCCTTCCAGGAGCGGAACAGGGCGAACAGCAGGCCGAAGATCAGCAGCAGCACCGCCGGGACCACGACCTGAAGCCGTTTCGCCGCCGAGATGAGCTGTTCGAACGTGCCGCCATAGGTGACCCAGTAGCCGGCGGGGATCGTCACCTCGGTTTCGACCCGCTCCTGCACTTCCCCGATGAAGGAGCCCAGGTCGCGATCGCGCACGTTGGAGGTGACCACGATCCGTCGCTTGCCGTTCTCGCGACTGATCTGGTTGGGACCGACCGTAAGCTCGATCGTCGCCACCTCGGCCAGGGGCACGAACTGGCGCGCCTGTCCCTCGCTCGCCGGCAGGGGTATCTGCAGGCGACCGATGGCATCGGTGTTGGATCGCAGCGCCTCGGGCAGGCGGACGACGACGTCGAAACGCCGGTCACCCTCGAAAATCTGCCCCGCCGTGGTGCCGCCCATCGAGGTGGAGATGACCGACTGGACGTCGTTGACGCTCAACCCCAGTCGCGCCATGGCAGCCCGGTTGGGTGTGATCTGGAGCACCGGCAGACCCGTGACCTGTTCGGTCTGGGGATCGGCCGCGCCACCCACGCCGGCGACGATGCCTTCGATCTCGGCACCGAGCCTCAGCAGTTCGTTCAGATCGTCGCCGAACACCTTGATGGCGACGTCGGCGCGCACGCCCGAGAGCAGTTCGTTGAACCGCATCTGGATGGGCTGGGTGAACTCGTATTTGCTGCCGGGAATCTCGTTCACGGCGGCTTCCATCTCCTCAACAAGCTGACCGCGCGGCTTTCTCGGATCGGGCCAGTCGGAGCGGTCCTTCAGCAGGATGAAGGTGTCGGCGACCGAAGGCGGCACCGGATCGGTGGCGACTTCGGCAGTGCCGATCTTGGCCACGACCCGCTCGACCTCCGGGAAGGCCGCGATGCGGGCTTCAAGCGCGGTCTGCATCTGGATGGCCTGGCTCAGGCTGGTGCCGGGGATGCGCAGCGCGTGCATGGCGATGTCGCCTTCGTCGAGATTGGGCACGAACTCCGAACCCATTCGCGACGCGCCGAAGCCCGCCAGCAGTACAAGCGCCACGGCGATGCCGATCATCAGACCCCGGGTCTTCAGCGCGAAGTCCAGCGCCGGCTGATAGCCGACCCGGGCCCAGCGCATCACGAAGCTGTCCTTTTCCTCCACCTTGCCGGTGACGAACATCGCGACCGCGGCAGGCACAAAGGACAGCGACAGAACCAGGGCAGCGGTCAGGGCGATGACGACGGTGATCGCCATCGGGTGGAACATCTTTCCTTCAACCCCCGTCAGGCCGAAAATCGGCACATAGACGAGGGTGATGATCAGGATCCCGAACAGCGATGGCCGGATCACCTCGCTGGAGGCCGAGGCCGCCAGATCAAAACGTTCTTCCCGGGTCAGGATGCGGCCCAGGCGGTGCTGGGCCTCGCCGAAGCGGCGCAGGCAGTTCTCAACAATGATGACGGCGCCGTCGACGATCAGGCCGAAGTCGAGCGCGCCGAGGCTCATCAGATTGCCCGAGGTGCCGGTCCGCACCATGCCGGTGATGGTCATCAGCATGGTGATCGGGATGACCGCCGCCGTGATCAGGGCGGCGCGGATGTTTCCGAGCAGCAGGAACAGCACGACGACGACCAGCAGGGCCCCTTCCAGCAGATTCTTCTCGACTGTGTGGATGGCGCGATCGACCAGGTCCGTCCGGTCATAGACCGGCGATGCGGTCACCCCGTCGGGTAGCGCGCGCGCCGCCTCTTTCAGGCTGACGGCGGCGGCCCGGGCCACCACGCGGCTGTTTTCGCCCGCCAGCATCAAGACCGTGGCGAGCACGGTCTCCTTGCCGTCTTCGGTCGCGGCTCCGGTACGCAATTCTTCGCCCATGCCCACGTCCGCGACATCGGCGATCCGGATCGGAACACCGCCCCGGGTGGCGATGACGACACTGCCGAGATCCTCGGTCGTCGAAGCCTGGCCAGGCACGCGGATCAGATACTGCTCACCGTAGCGCTCGACATAGCCGGCCCCGACGTTGGCGTTGTTGTTGTTCAGCGCATCGACGACTTCGGCCATGGTCACGCCATAGGCCGACAGCCGCTCGGGCTGCGGCGTCACATGATACTGGCGCTCGTAACCGCCGATCGTATTGACCTCGGTGACGCCCCTGGTGTTGCGCAACTGGGGCCGGATCACCCAGTCCTGCAGGGTTCTCAAATCCTCGGTCGTATAGGGCTGGCCGTCCGGACGACGGGCGCCCGGCGCGGCGTCGATCGTATACATGAAGATCTCGCCGAGGCCCGTGGCGATCGGGCCGAGTTCGGGCGTAATGCCGGGGGGAAGCTGGCTGAGCGCGTTCTGCAGCCGCTCGTTGACCAGTTGGCGCGCGAAATAGATGTCGGTGCCGTCATCGAAGATGACGGTGACCTGGCTCAGCCCGTAGCGTGAGACCGAGCGCGTATATTGCAGGCCGGGCACGCCCGCCACCGCCGTCTCGACGGGGAAGGTGATGCGTTGCTCGGCCTCCAGGGGCGAATAGCCGGGCGCTTCGGTGTTGATCTGGATCTGGACGTTGGTGATGTCCGGCGTGGCGTCGATGGGCAGGCGCTGGAAGCTCCAGACGCCGACCGCGCAGGCCAGAAGGACGAGCGCCATGACGACCCAGCGGAACCGGATCGACAGCGCGATGATGCGTTCAAGCATGATGGTCGCGCCCCCTAGTGGTCATGGCTCGCGCCGGACTTGTCGATGTCCGCGCGAATGAGGAAGGCACCGTCGACGACGTATTCGGTTCCGGGTTCAAGCCCGCCGAGGACCTCGGTCCATTCGTCGGTTCGACGCCCCAGTTCGAGCATCCGCACCTCATAGGTGGTGCCGACCCTGGCGTAGACGACCTGGAAATCCCGGAACGGCTGGATGGCCTTGGTCTGGACCGCCAGCGGCACCTCGCCCTGACCGACCTGGACCGTCCCGCTGACCCCCAGACCCGGCCGCCAGACGCCGCCCTGGTAGGGCAGGGCGACGTGGGCGACCAGTGTCTGGCTCATGGGGTCACTGGACGGCAGCACGGCCTCGATGACGCCGAGCGCGCGGTGATCCCCGGCCAGGCTGGTGACCTCCACGCGTTGCCCGACCCGGACGCGCTCGGCGTCGCGCGGATAGAGGAAGAACTCGGCGTGCAGACGGGTCGGATCGCCAATGGTCAACATCGGCTCGCCATTGCCTGTAATGGCGCCGGGGTTGGCATTCTTGGCCGTGATCATCCCTGAAATCGGGGCCGTGACGGAATAGGTCTGCAGGCTTTCGCTTGATTCGACCCGGGCGAGGACCTGTCCACGCCGGACGCGATCGCCGAGCTGGACCGACATGGCCATGACGCGACCGGGATAGCGGGCATGGACCTCGCTCTGGCCCTCCGGCGTGATCTCGACCCGGCCGCTCAGCGGCAGGCTCTCGCCCAGGACTGCTCCGGCGGCTCTCTGGGTGGTTACGCCGCCCGCCCGGGCGGCATCGGCGGTGATGGTGGTGCGCCCTTCATAGGACTCATAGCTCCAGCGGTGCTGGCGTCCGGCATGGGCGGCGGCAACCGTCACATCGAAGGAGTGGGGCTCGAAGACCACGCCCGGGGCCGCGAGGTAGTCGTTCTCGGCGGTGAAGACGAACCGGTCGGTCTTGGGACCCAGTCGACCCAGGGTGATGCTGGCCTGGACCTGGCGCGGATCGAGGGGCTTGTCCTTGAGATAGGGATAGAGCCGGAACAGTGGCTCCGGACCATCCTCATAGATGGTGACCTCCAGTGCGAAATCACCGTCTCGCAGCATCCGTCCGCGATGGGGGCCACGCTCATAGTCGCCCGCTGCAACCTCGCCTTCGGCTTTTTCCGGGGATCCGCCCTGACCGCAGGCCGAGACCGCGATTGCAAGGGCGAACAGGGTGGCGGCGATAGCGCGCCGCGATGGGCTGTGACGGATCATGTGCGGGTCTCCAGGCCGAGCAGGTCGGCATGCGCGCCGGTCAGCCGATCAAGGCGGGCGCGATCAATGTGAAACTGTTTGAGAACGGCGACGCGCCGAGCCCGGGTCGCGAGCAGCGCGGTCTGGGCGGAGATCACGTCGTTGTAGGTGAAGCCGCCGCGCGCGAAGCCCTGACGAACGAGTGTGACCGCGCGTTCGGCCTGGGGCAGGGTTTCTTCGGCAATGCGACGCGCTTCGAGCGCCCGCGACGCGAGGAGCACCTGAAGCCGTGCTATCTCGCGTTCCCCTTCCTGCCGGAGCGCCGCCATATCGGCCTCTGCGGCAACACCTTCGAACCTGGCCCGCGCGATAGCCCCCTCGTTGCGGTCATACCGTCCGAGGGGAATGGACCCACCGACCACCAGTCCAAGGTCCTGTCCCTCCCAAAAATGGCGGATGCCGACACTGACTGTGGCGTCCGGGGTGGCGCGCGCCTGTTCCACCCGGACTCTGGCCCGGGAAACGTCGCGCTGTGCGGACAGAACCGCGAGATCGATTTCAGAGACCGGACCGGCGACTTCACGTGCGGCGCTGGTGTCCTCGAAATCGACAGGGTCGAGCGAGAAGTCGGGGGCTCCGATCCAGAAGCGACCCAGTGTTGCCCGAGCAAGGCGCGCCTGGATCCCGGCCTGGTCAAAATCGATCTGGGCCTGTGCGAGTTCGGCCTCGGCGCGGGCCCCTGCGAACAGCGGATCACGCGCCATATTCACGCGCCGCTGCACCTCTGTCTGGAAGCGTTCAGCCAGATCGAGGCGTTCGCGGGCGATTTCAAGTTCGGCCTGGGCAGCAAGGGCGTCAGCCCATGCGCGCTGCACCTGCTCAAGCCGGTCCAGTCTCCGGATGGCGTCTTCAGCCTGAACCACGGTCGCTTCGCCCCGGGCAAGGGCGACCCGCGCCGGTCGGTCGCCGCCGCGCTCGAACCGCTGCTCGTAGGACAGGGTCGTCTCGGTCCGGTCGATGATGTTGCCCCCGCCGAGCGTCGGCAGGTTTTCAACCATCAGCCCCAGCGTTGGATTGGGTCGAACATCGGCCTGGCGCACGGCTGCGTCGCCGGCGCGAGCGCGAGCTTCGCCGCCGGGTAGGGCGGGATCCACCTCGGCAGCACGGGCCAGCGCCCGTTCCAGGGACAGTGTGGACGTGTCCGGCGCGACGCTTGCGGACTGCTGCGCCATGGCCGGGTTGGACGGCAGAGCCGCCAGTGAGAGCGCCAGCGCCGAAACGGTCGCCATACGCGCCCACGATCCGGCAGAGCCGGCATTCGGGGTTTTCAAGGGTATCTCCGGGAAACAGATTGCGCGCGCAGCCGGAAGGCTGCGCAGGTTCAGACGACCGTGCGCAACTGTTTCGGAGGGTATTCGGGGCCGTCGCCGTCGTGGTTCGGCCGCGACGGGTCGCCGGCGGACCAACGCTGACCCGTGGCCGATCGAAGGATCGCCTTCACACCGTGGCCAGTTTCCGGGACGGCGTTCGGGCTGTCGCCGGTCGCGGCGTGGTGATGACCCGTGGGTCGGGTCTCGCCGGTTTCCGGATCTTCGGCCGCGCCCGTGTCGGTCCCGGTCGCGGGTTCGGGCGCGACATGGACATGAAGCGGGTCGTGGTCCGCATCGAACCCGCTGCCGGGGGAGGCGATCGGCGGCCAGTCAGAGGCATGGGCGATGCGATGTCCGGTCTGTGACGCGCCATACAGGCTCGTCACCGCCATCAAGGCGGCGCAAAAGCTCACGCAGAGGGTGCGAAACAATCGGGACAATCGGGGCTCCTGCTTCCGGCCATAAAGTGCGTCGCCGGGTGTGGCAAGGGCCAAGATGACGCGGCCTGGCCGTTGCCCGGGGTGCTGGGCGGTCGGGGGCCCGATCCAGGGGCCCCGATCTTCCGCTCGTCGCCACCGCCGCCCAGGGCGCCGCGGGTCTAGAGGACCGTCCGGAGTGAGGGATCGATGGATTTGCGCCAGTCCTCGCCAACCCGGGCGGCGTCGGCGAATTCGGGCCAGCGAGCCACGGCGTCGCGAACTTGCTGTACGATCGCGCGCGCCCGGCGGGCGTTGATCGACGCGACGCGGGCGCTGGCGTCGAAGTCGTCCAGGGTGAAGCCGTCGCGTTTGCCGTTCATCGACATCTGGTGGCGCGCCGTCCAATCGCCCGCCGGATTGTAGCTCCAGGTGATGTCGAAGGCCGGCGACAGGCTCCAGGTGCCGGCCCTGTCCATCAGGAAGGCGATGTTCTTGACGTGATCGTCCTGGTTGCGGGCGACGATGTTGAAGACCATGCGCCGAAACTGCTCTTCGAGCGCCTCCATCGACAGCCCGAGACGACGCATGACGAACAGCGCCTGTTCGTACGAATAGGCGTTCTGGTCGTTGAAATCGAAGTGGGCGAGGGCGGCCAGGGACTGCATGTGCAGCTTGCCGCCGCCGGGAAGGCGGTCGAACCGCCTGGTCATGAAATGCCGCCGGCTGCCTTCTTCGAGCAAACGGCATTCGGCCACCTGGACCCCGGCTGCGGCGGCCATCCGGGAATAGGCGTATTCGACCGCCCCATAGCCTTGCGGATCGGTCAGCTCCTTGTCCTTGTTGCCCCTCACGCCATCGAATTTCAGCAGCCAGTAGTCGAAGCCGTCGCCGGCCTCGACCTGGCCTGAGCGGACTTCATTGGTTTCGGCGTTCCAGGCAATGACCGCCTTGGCGCGGGCGCCGCCGGCTGAGGTGCCGACCCGCAGGATGTCGCGCAGAGCCTCGGCCTTCGTCTCATCGGCGAATGAGGAGCGCAGGTCGTTGCGATGGGTCAGGACTTCCGACGCCAGCTCGACCAGGGCGTCGAGCTTGATCCGGGTCGCAGCCTTGCGGCGCGGGCCCTTGGCCGGGGCGAACTCCAGGGCGCCCATGCCGCGCTCGCCGGTGTAGCAAAGCCGTTCGACCGCGTTAAAGCTCTCGGGCGTCCGGCCCTGGGTCGCGAGCCAGGCGTCGATCAGCGTGTTGCCGTACTTGTCGGGCAGGGCGTCGGCCAGCATCCCCGGCAGGCCGTGGAAGCTGCGCGGGTTGAGGTCCGGGAAGCTATGGATCTCGGGGCCCAGGGGCATCATCAGCGGCGCCGGCTGGATGCCACTGGTGATGAAGGCGGGCGCATAGGCGAAGGCGGCGACGTCGGCGCCGTCTTCCAGGGACACGGCGCCGATGCGTCTTCCCCACAGACGGACCTCGGCGATGGTCGTCATTGTTCGTCGCCCCAGGTCCAGGGCCTCCCGGTTCCAGCGCCTTCGTCGGGGTCCGGCCGGGCGCGCTGCCGGGTCTTGCCGTGGCGTTCCAGCAGATCGATCGGATTGGGCGGGCTCTGAGGCAGGAGCCGGTCGAGACCGTCCAGCTTGTTCAGGGCCCTAAGGCAGCGCACCAGATTGGCGGACTGGGTCGAGGCCCCGCCCTCGAGGCGCTCGACCGTTCGCTTGGACACTCCTGCGGCTTGAGCGAACTGGGCCTGGGTCATCTGTCGCGCGAGTCGCGCTTCAGCGATCCTGCGGCCAAGCTCCGCGAGGGCTGCGTCATCAGTGGTCAGGCTCGATATCTTCATAATTCGCCACTTTCGGCGAGTAAGATATCGACGCGAAGTTAATTCGTCAATAATGGCGATTTGTGAAAATCCAAATCGCACGACATAATTCGCCTGTTATGACGACTTATATGATGTTTTCTGCTCTAATCGCCAAAAATGACGACTTGCAGGACCGTGGCGCGCAACGGTCTGGCGCTCAGGCCGTAGCCTGAGGACCGCAAACCAGGGGCCGCCTTCAGTGGGGCGGTCGAGCCGTCCTGGGTGACGACGTCCGGGCGAAGCCGATCACAAGGACGGCGATGGTCAGAAGCTGAACGGCCAAGCCCTCGACCGTCGGATAGAGGCCGAGGATCTCGATCCGCGGGATCCAGGCGAGCGGGTGAATATCGAGCCAGCCCGCCTCCTGCAGCGCCGCCACTCCCTTGCCGATGAGAACGACCGACAGGACGGCCATGAGGATCGAGCTCCACGAGAAGAACCGGCCGATCGGCAGACGTTTGCTGTAGGCCAGCAGCGCCCAGGCGATCACCGCCAGGATCGCCACGGCGGTCAGGGCGCCGGCCAGCATGCCGACATGGCCGCCCTGGCTCCAGATCGCCGCATAGAACAGGATGGTCTCGAACACCTCCCGGTAGACCACGACGAAGGCGAGCAGGAACAGGAACCAGGCCGACCGCCTCGAGAGGGCCTTGGACAGCTTGTCGCGGATATAGGTCTGCCAGGCGTCGGCATGCGACTTGCCGTGCATCCAGATACCAACAGAGACGAGCACGACAGCGGCCAGAAGTGAGCCGAACCCTTCGGTGAGCTCCCGGCTGGTGCCGCTGACGGAGATGAAGAAGGTCGCGGCCGCCCAGGTCGCGCCGCCGGCGACCAGCGCGGCCACCCAGCCGCCGTGGACGTAGGGCAGCACCTCGGGCCGATCGGCCTTCCTGAGGAAGGCGATCATCGCCACCACGATGAGCAGAGCTTCCAGTCCCTCACGCAGCAGAATGGTCAAGGTGCCGAGGAAGCTGGCGAGATTGTTCGCCTCCTGAGGCGCGAGCGCCCGCTCGGCCGTGTCAAACAGGGCGTTCAGACGGGCGACCCTCTCCGCGACTTCCTCGGCGGGCGCGCCCTGGCTGATCGAGGCGCGCAACGCGGTCATGGCCGTCTCGATCCGGCGCAGCAGCGCCCCGTCACGGGCACCGAGCGCGGGCTCCACCGGTTCGAAGCCGTCGAGATAGGCCGACAGCGCCAGGTCCG
Source organism: uncultured Brevundimonas sp. (assembly GCF_963977465.1). Lineage (GTDB taxonomy): Bacteria > Pseudomonadota > Alphaproteobacteria > Caulobacterales > Caulobacteraceae > Brevundimonas. Next base: position 430,551 of record NZ_CAXBOQ010000002.1, read on the forward strand.
TGGCGGCCTTGCGGTCGCCGCGATGATAGGCCGCCTCGCTTTCCGCGAGGCGCGTTCGCGCCAGGGTCAGGGTCGCCCCCTCGGGACGCGCCGTCGCCTCGGGGTGACGGCGAAGATAGGCCGTCACCGCACGTGCCTTCGTCTCGCCGATCCGGCTCGCCAGATCCGCCGGCGTGGCCGTGGCGACGGCGGCCAGATCGGGGTAGGCGACGCGGAGCGCCGGGTCGGCCTTCCAGAGGCGCTCGCCTTCGGCGGCTTCGGCGTCAGTGAAGGCGAAGCGGCTGACATAGAAGGCCAGGGCCCAGCGATCCTCTGCCGGCAAATGGGCGAAGCTGGCCATCGCCGTCCCGTCGAGCCCCTGGTCGATCACCTGGTAGAGACCGAACACGCTGCGTTGGCGGGCGCGTTCCACGTCGGCGAAGGCGATCGGAGGCGGATCGAGTCCTTCCGCGCCCGCGCCGTCGGCGCGGCCAGTCGCGCCATGACAGACTGCGCACTGTTCGGCATAGATCGTCGCCCCCTTCGTCAGATCGGGCGGAAATGAGGGTGCCAGCGGGCTCGGATAGGCCGTCAAGACGGCGCCGGCCAGGGTTCTGGCCTGATCTCCCACGACCTGCGGGTCGGCCTTGTCGCGGATCGCCGCCTGCAGGGCGACCGCGTCGCGCACCAGGCCGGCCTTGGCCGGATGGGGCGGCAAAGCGTCAAGATGCGTCCGGATCTGGCTGCCAAACTCGACCATCTCGCCGTATTCGGCCGGATTGATCACCTGGCCGTTCGCCACAGCGCCGGCGTAGTCGACCGAGACGTAGTCGAGCAGCCGCCAGGCGACCTGGGCCTCCGAGGCGGTGGGGAGCTGAGCGAGAGCGGGTGTGGTCAGCCCCAGCGCGAATAGCAGGGCGAGCAGACGGAATAGGGGTTGCATGGGTATGGCCAGTTAGGAATGGCTCGCATTAGCATTTGGCGGAGGGGCTGTCGCGCTCAAAGCGACGTCGTGTGGTCGTGAAGGGCTTCGATCACCTTGCAGGCGGAGACCTGGCCGCCGGCGCATTCCGCCGTCATCCGGGAGAGCTCGCGCTGCAGTGCCTTGAGCTGCGCGATCTTCTGTTTCACCTCCGCGAGATGACGCTCGGCGATGGCGTTCGCCTGGGCGCACGGGCGATCCGGATGATCGGACAGATCGAGCAAGGAACGGATCGCGTTCAGATCGAATCCCAACTGACGTGCATGCCTGATGAATGACAGGCGGCGTTCCGCCCCATCATCATACATCCTCCGATCGCTTGCGGTCCGGGGCGGCGCGGGGAGCAGTCCGATCTCCTCATAGAAGCGAATAGTCGGGACCTTGACGCCTGTGGCGGCGGCGAGCTTGCCGATCGGACGCAGTCCGGACGCAGCGGGAGAGGGCAGGGTCATCGCGCGGCGCGCCTCATGGTCGAGGGGGCGGTCTGGACGGTCGCCCCTCTGACCGGCAGCAGAAGCAGTCCCACGCCGCAGACAATGGCTGCATCCGCCAGATTGAACGTCGGCCAGTGGGCGGCACCCCAATGCAGGTCGATAAAGTCAGTCACCGCGCCGAAGCGCAGACGGTCAAGCAGGTTTCCCGCCGCCCCGCCGACCAGAAGGCTCCCGGCCACCGCCGTCATGGCGGTTCGCGTCCGCCAGATCCAGACCAGCAGCGCGCCGATGATCAGTGCCGTCACGCCGCTGAGCGTCCAGCGTCCCGCCGCGCCTGAGTCCGCGAACAGGCCGAACGTGACGCCTGGATTGAACCCCAGACGCAGCGATAGAAAGGGTGTGAGTTCCATCGCGGTATCGAGCCGGACGCGGGCCAGCGCCTTGGCCGCCTGGTCGAGGGTCGTGATCAGCGCCGCCAGTCCGAAGGCCATCGCCTGCAGGCGACCGGGGCCGCGCCGTGTCGAGGGTACTGTGATCATGAGGTCTCCTGTAAGTCCCGGCCTCTTGTGCGTCCTCTAGCTACTAGAGGATCAAGCCCGTTTTCGTCACGGCGGCCGTCCAGGGGACCGCGATGCATTTTTGTCTTGATCCTCCAGCGACTGGAGCATGCATCCTTGGGGTAACAGGTGGTGCTCCATGAATGAACGACCCTCATCTTCTGAACTGGCAGCCTCGGGCTGCGACTGCGGCGAGACCGTCAAGTTCGACGGCTCCACCCCGGTCTACCGCCGCATCCTGATGGCGGTGATCGCCATCAACGGGGCCGCCTTCGTCGCCATAGCCGGTGGTGCGGCCTTGCAGGGCTCAGCGTCCCTGGGCGCCAACGCCCTCGACTTCCTGGCCGACGCCGCCACCTACAGCATCAGCCTGGCCGTGATCGGTCGCTCGGTCGCTGTGCGGTCCGGTGCCGCCCTGATCAAAGGTGCCAGCCTCGCAGCCCTCGCGCTGTTCATCCTCGGCTACGCGATCTGGCGCGCCACCTCCGGAGCGCCGCCCGAAGGGTTTGTCATCACCGGCCTTGGCGTCCTGGGCTTCTTCGCCAACGCGCTGGCCGCACTCCTGCTGGTCCGCCACCGCGAGGGCGACGCCAACGTCCGCTCGGTCTGGCTTTGCACGCGCAACGATCTGACCCAGAGCCTGGTGGTGGCCGCGACGGGTCTGGCCGTCTGGCTCACCGCCTCCCGCTGGCCCGATCTCATCGCCGGCGCGATCCTGGCGGTGGTCTTTCTGCAGTCGGCCTGGTCGATCCTGAAACAGTCCCGCGCAGAGCTGAGGGCCGCGGCGTGACGGCACCCTTCACCCCCGCCCTCGGCCATGCCGCCATGAGCGGTCTCTGCGTTCGCGCCATCGTCCTGCTGACACGGATGCAGTTCTGGCGGTCGCGGCTTGTCGATCAAGTCGCCCCGGGGGCGGGCGGGACGGTCATCGATCCCGGATGCGGCACCGGATCCTTCGCCGTGACCATGGCGCAGCGCGCGCCCGGCGGGCGCCGCGTCAGTCTCGCCCCTGACCGTGCCATCCTGTGGCGGGCGAAAGCCGGGGCCGACGCCGGCGAGGGTATCGGTCTTGTCGAGCGCTATGCACGCGATGTGGCCGCGCTCCTGGGCGACGGGATCGCCGACACGGTCGTGTCCGGGCGGCTCCTTCATGGGTTTGCCATGGGAAAGAAGAGGCAGGACTCGTCGGCGGGCCGGCAGATGCTCAAGCCCGGCGAGCCGCTCCACACCTTGACCGGTTCGTTCTCTACCTGTCGCGCGGATCGTCCGCAGGCGGTCGCGGCATGAGCGGCGGTGCGACGATTGGAAGATTGATGTCGCGGCGCACCGTGTTATGGAGCGCCATGGGATTGTCCTCGGCCAGGCACGGTTGGATGACGGCGCTGCTTGCGTCGTTCCTGGCCCTGTTTGTCCTGATCTCCGCCGCAGAGGCCGCCACCTGCGCACCCGAGGCGGCGACCGCCCATGCCTCGGAGAGGCTCGCCGACTCCTCGGTCGATCCTGATTCGGACGACAATGACCGGCCCGATCAGCACGCGATCTGCGCGCATGGCCACTGCCATCACAGTTCCTCGGCGACCAGCCAGACACCTGAAGCCCTGACTCCGACGACGAACGGTCAAGATCCCGCGTTGCCGTCGACCGATCGGCTTGCGTCTCGCAAACCCACCGGACCGGACCGCCCTCCCAGGGGCTGACGGGTTCGCGCGCTCACGCGCGCCTTCCACGTCAACCATCCGGGAAACAGGACCATGCTATCCACAAATTGCCGTCTGCCGCGCACCGCGGCCGGCGGAGCCGCGATCACATTCGCGGCGACCCTGGCCATACTGGCTCCAGGGTCAGCCCTTGCCGAACCCGTCACCCTGGCCGATGCGCTGGCGCGCACCGCGGCCTCTTCGCCCACTCTGGCGGCCGCTGAAGCCGACGTTGCCGTCGCCCTCGGTCGAGCCCGGCAGGCCGGTTTCAGGCCGAACCCGGAGCTTGACCTCTCCGTCGAGAATTTTTCCGGCACCGGCGCGCTTTCCGGATTGAACGAAGCCGAGAGCACGCTGAGCGTCGGACAGAGATTTGAACTCGGCGGAAAGCGGCCTGCGCGCGAGCGCGCCGCCCGGGCCGAGGTGGACGTCGCGCGGCTGCGTCTCGGGGTCGCTCGCGCCGATCTGCAGCAACAGGTGCGTGACGCCTATGCTGAAGCCTGGGCCGACAGTCGACGGGTCGAACTCGCCCGTGACCAGTTCGTGCGGGCCGACAATCTGCAGACCATCGCCACTGAACTGGTCGACGCGGGCCGCGAGCCGCCGCTTCGTGCCCTGCGGGCGCGCACGGCGGCTCTTGAAGCCGTGGGCCGGGTCCGGGCCGCCGAGGCCGAATATGCGCAAGCCCAGCGGGCGCTCGCCGCGCTCTGGGGCGGGAGCGAGGATCTGCCCGATCCGACGGGTCCGGAAACGGCGTCGGCCTCGGCCGCCGTTATCGATCCGGTCGACGCGCTCGACGTACGCCTCGCCGAGGCGGAGGTCGCCACCTCGATCGCCGTCATTGATCGCGAACGCACCCTGTCGCGACCGGATGTGACGGTGAGCGTCGGCGCCCGCCAGTTCCGCGGAACGGACGATACCGCCCTGGTATTCGGCGCGTCGATGCCGCTGGGTCTGTTCGACCGCAACCAGGGCAATATTGCCGCGGCCAACGCCGAGCGGACCGGGGCCGAAGCCCGCCGCAACGCCGCCCTCGCCGCCGCAATCCGGCGGACGCGTGACGCCCAGGCCGCGCTTCGCACGGCTGAGGCGCAACTCGCCTTCCTTGAAAACCAGGCCGAACCCGAGGCGATCGAAGCCGTACGCATCGCTCGCGAAGGCTTCTCGGCCGGCCGCTTCACCCTGCTGGACGTGCTGGACGCCGAAGAGGCGCTCAACACCGTTCAGGCCGCCATGATCACCGCCGAGCTGGAGCGGGCGCAAGCCGTCGCCGCCCTGACCCGCGCCTCCGAAACCGAAGGATCCGCCCGATGAAGAGATTGACCAACAAGCAACGCCTCCTGGCGGGAGCGGCCGCGACGGTCCTGGTTCTGGGCGGCGGTTACGCGGTCTGGAGCATGGCCCGCGGTGCGGATGCCGCACCGGAAACCGCCGCCGGGGCGGAAGAAAGCCATGGCGCCGGCGAGGCTCTGGAAATGGACGCCGCCCGCATTCAGGCGGCCGGCATCGTTCTGGCGCCCGTCGGCAGCGGTTCGCTCAGCGCCGAGATCGTGGCCCAGGGCACCGTCGTGGGGACGCCCAGGGGCGAGGCCGTTCTGGCGGCCCGCGCCGACGGGGTGATCACCGGCGTCTCGCTTCGCCTCGGCGACAGCGTCCGCGCGGGCCAGACCGTCGCGCTTATCGAGAGCCGCGAAGCCTCCGCGATCGCCGCCGAACGGGCGACGGCCCAGGCCCGGCTGACCGCGGCCCGGCAGGCTCTGGCCCGTGAGCAGCGCCTGTTCGACGCCCAGATTACCGCCCGGCAGGATCTGGAAGCGGCCCAGACCGTCCTGGCGGAAGCCGAGGCGGAGGCGCGGCGCACCTCATCCGCCGCCGCCGCCGCGCGGGTCTCCCGAGACGGCCGCAGCACCGGCGTCGTCAGCCCGATCAGTGGCCGGGTGACTGTCTCAAACGCGACCTTGGGCGCCTTCGTGAGCGCCGGCACCGAACTGTTCCGCGTGGCCAACTCCAGCGAGATCCAGATCCAGGCAGCGGTCTCCGCCGATGACGCCAACCGGATTGCGCCGGGTGACCGGGCCTCCATCACCCTGCCCGAAGGGGAGGTACAGGCCACGGTGCGATCGATCACGCCGGGCGTGGATGCGCAAAGCCGCGCCGCCACCGTTCTGCTCAATGTGTCAGGGGTCGGGGGCTTGCGTCCCGGTCAGGCGATCGCCGTAAGAATCTTCACACGCGACGCCCGGACGACCGACGGCGTCTCGGTGCCCGAGGAAGCCATCCAGACCGTCGAGGGCCAGGAGGTGGTGTTCGTGCGGTCCGCCTCCGGCTTTACGGCCGTGCCGGTCATTGTCGGCCAGCGTAGCGCCGGACGGGCCCAGATCACATCCGGGCTCCGGGCCGGTCAGACGGTGGCGACCCGCAACGCCTTCCTGCTGAAGGCCGCGCTGGGCGCCGGCGAAGTGGAGCACTAGATCATGATCGCCAACCTCATGGCCCTGTCGGTACGGGCGCGATGGATCATCATCGCCCTCGTGCTGGTCGTCTCCACCTACGGCGCCTGGCAGTTGACCCAACTGCCGATCGACGCCGTGCCCGACATCACCAACAACCAGGTGCAGATCAACACCTCCGACGCCTCGCTCTCGCCCGTCGAGATCGAGAAACGCGTCACCTTCCCGGTCGAGACCGCCATGGCCGGTATTCCCGGCCTGCAATCGACCCGATCCCTGTCGCGCAACGGCTTCTCCCAGGTCACCGTGATCTTCGACGAGAATGTCGACCTGTATTTCGCGCGCCAGCAGGTCAGCGAACGCCTCGTCCAGGCCCAGGAAAGCTTGCCGGCCGGAGTCCAGCCCCAGATCGGACCCGTGACCACGGGTCTGGGCGAAGTCTTTATGTACGCCATCGACTATGAGAACCCGGGCGGTCGCGGCGCGACTGTGCGCAACGGTCAGCCGGGTTGGCAATCCGATGGGTCGTTCCTGACGCCCGAGGGCGACCGGCTGGCCGACGACGTCTCCCGCGCGGCCTATCTGAGGACCGTGCAGGACTGGATCATCGCGCCGCAGCTGCGGACGGTGAACGGCGTCGCCGGGGTGGATTCCATCGGCGGGTTTGAAAAACAGTATGTCGTCGAGCCCGACGCGACCCGTCTGGCCCAGTACGGGGTCTCCTACAGCGAACTGGCGGAAGGGCTGGAAGCCGCGAACCTTTCGGTTGGCGCCAATTTCGTCGAGCGCGGGGGAGAGGCCTATCTGGTGCGCGCCGACGCGCGCATCCGCAGCCTCAGTCAGATCGAGGAGGCCATCGTCGCCACGCGCGGCGGCGTTCCCGTCGCCGTGCGCGATATCGCCACGGTGCGTCTCGGCGGCGATCTGCGGACCGGCGGAGCGACCATGAACGGCCACGAGGTCGTCATCGGCACCACCCTGATGTTGATCGGGGAGAACAGCCGTACCGTCGCGCGCTCGGTCGGCGAACAGCTGGAAGCGACCGTTCGATCCCTGCCGCCGGGGATCAAGGTCACCCCGGTTCTGGACCGCTCCAAGCTCGTCAACGCCACGATCGCTACCGTTCAGCGCAACCTGATCGAGGGCGCCATCCTGGTCGCCATCGCCCTGTTCCTGCTGCTCGGCAATGTCCGCGCCGCCCTGATCGCGGTGGCGATCATCCCGATCTCGTTCTTCATGACCGCCATCGGCATGAACTACCTCGGGGTGTCGGGAAACCTGATGAGTCTCGGGGCGCTCGATTTCGGCCTCATCGTCGACGGCTCGGTGATCATCATCGAGAACTGCCTGAGACGACTGTCCGAACGCCAGCATCACGAAGGCCGTTTGCTCAGCCTGCGTGAACGGCTCGAGGAAACCACCATCGCCACCCAGGAGATGATCAAGCCCACGGTCTACGGCCAGGCCATCATCCTGCTGGTCTTCGCGCCGCTGCTGACCTTCCAGGGCGTCGAGGGCAAGACCTTCTCGCCCATGGCCATCACCTTGATGCTCGCGCTCGTCGCCGCCTTCATCCTGTCCATCACCTTCATTCCGGCCATGGTCGCCCTGGTGATGCGCAACAAGGTTTCCGAGAAGGACGTGTTCGTCATTCGCTGGATCAAGGCGAAATACGAACCCGTGTTGCACCGGGCCGTGGCCCGCCCCTGGCCGTTTGTCGGCGGCGGTCTGGCCCTGTTCGCCGTGGCGGGGGTGATCTTCACCATGCTCGGCCAGGAGTTCATCCCGACGCTTGATGAACGCAATCTGGCGATGGCTTCCCAGCGCGTGCCTTCGACGGCGGTTGAGCAGTCCATCCGGATGCAGCTCGGTGTCGAGAGGGCTGTAACCGCCTTGCCCGAGGTCGAGGTCATGTTCTCCAAGACCGGCACCGCCGAGGTCGCCACCGATCCCATGCCGCCAAACATCTCTGACGGCTTCATCATCCTGAAGCCCCAGGATCAATGGCCGGAGGGCGTCGACAACAAGGAAGACGTGATCGAACGGGTGGAGGCCGCGGCCAACGCCCAGGTGGGGCAAGGCTATGAGCTCAGCCAGCCGATCGAACTTCGGTTCAACGAACTGATCGCCGGCGTGCGTGGCGACGTGGCCATCAAGATCTATGGCGACGATCTCGACAAGCTGACCGCCACCGCCAACCAGATCGCGGCGCAGTTGAACGCCACGCCGGGCGCGGCCGACGTCAAGGTCGAACAGACCGACGGCGCGCCGTCGCTGGATGTGACCTTCGACCGACCCGCCATCGCGCGCTTCGGTCTGACCGTGGAGGAGGTGGCCGATACGGTCGCCGCCGCCATGGGCGGTCGCGAGGCCGGGCAGCTGTTCGAAGGCGATCGCCGCTTCGATGTGGTGGTCAGGGTGCCCGGCGCCAGTCGCAATGATCTCGACGCCATCGGCGCGATCCCGGTCATGCTGCCTGAACAGGAAGGTCGAACCCGCAGCTCCGTTCCCTTGCGTCAGGTGGCGTCGTTCAACTTCACGGAGGGTTTGAACCAGATCAGCCGTGAGAACGGCAAGCGCCGTGTTGTGGTCCAGGCCAATGTGCGCAGCCGGGACGTGGGATCGTTCGTCAGGGAAGCCATGCCCAGGGTCGAGGCCGTCGCTCTGCCGGCCGGCTCCTGGATCGAATGGGGTGGCCAGTTCCAGAACCTCAAGGCGGCCTCCGACCGTCTGTCGCTGGTGGTGCCGATCTGCTTCCTGGCCATCTTCGCGGTGCTGTTCCTCGCGGTCGGCACATTCGGGCGCGCGGTGGCGGTCTTCCTGACCGTGCCTCTGGGTCTCGCCGGCGGGGTCTTCGCCCTGGCCCTGACCGGCATCTCCTTCTCGGTATCGGCGGCGGTGGGCTTCATCTGCCTGGCCGGGGTGGCGGTGTTGAACGGCCTGGTGGTCATGTCGTCGATCCGGCAACGGCTCGATGACGGCATGGAGCTGTCCCGCTCCATCATCGAGGGCTGCATGGAACGGGTGCGACCGGTCATCATGACCGGTCTGGTGCCCGCCATCGGCTTCGTGCCCATGGCCCTGGCTCACGGCACGGGCGCCGAGGTGCAGAAACCCCTGGCCATGGTGGTCATCGGCGGACTGGTCACCGCGACCCTGCTGACCTTGCTGGTCCTGCCGGCCATGAGCCGGCTGGTCCTGGGCCTCACCGAGGGGCGACGTCCCAAACCCACCGACATGCCGGCCATCGAGCCGGTCCCGGCGGAATAGTCCCGATCCCCGCCGTCGTATCGGCGGCGGGGATCCCCCATCCAAGGAGGCGATCATGCCCGACCCGATCAAACTGATGCGACTCTACACCGATGAGGCCGCCTATTTCGGCGACCGCAAGGTCTTCGAAATCGTGACCGAACGCGCCCAGGCGGCCAGCCTGGCGGGCGCGACGGTCCTGCGAGCCCTCGTGGGTTTCGGCCACACGCCCCACCTTCATCGCCGCCATCTGCTCGACGACGACCAGTCCCTGATCGTCGAACTGCTCGACCGCGAATCCAGGCTCAGGGCGTTTCTGGAAACCCTGTCCGATCTCGAACACCTCGGCCCCGTCACTCTTGAGGCCGTGGAGGTCCTGCGCTGGCCGGAACCCACGCCGGCAGACGCCCGTCAGGAGACCGTCGAATGACGTCCGAGGATATCGCGCGGCCGAAGAGCGAAGCCCATGCCGAAGGGGCGGGTGGCGGCCACGAACATGGCCACGGGGGCGTTCTGGGTCCCAACACCGAGGTGATTTTCGCCCTGGCTTCCGGCGGTGCCCTGGGCCTGGGCTTCGCCCTCGAAAAACTGGCGGCGGGCGTTCCGGACTGGGGCCCGCTCGCGCTCTACCTCATCGCCTACGGCTTCGGCGGTCTCTTCACCGTCCGTGAAGCGTTCGAGAACCTCCGGCAGAAGCGGTTCGAGATCGACACCCTCATGCTCGTCGCCGCGGCGGGCGCGGCGGCGCTCGGCGCGTGGGCGGAGGGAGCCCTTCTGTTGTTCCTGTTCAGCATCGGCCATGCCCTTGAAAACTACGCCATGGGGCGGGCCAGGCGTGCGATCGAGGCCCTGGCTGAACTGGCGCCCCGAACCGCCCATGTCCGGCGTGACGGACAGGTCGTCGAACTTCCGGTCGAGGATCTGCGGGTCGGCGACACCGTGGTGGTTCGTCCGAACGAACGGCTTCCGGCGGACGGCTTCATCGTGGAAGGAACGACGAGCATCAATCAGGCGCCGGTCACCGGCGAGAGCATGCCGGTCGACAAGCAGCCGGTCGCGGACGCGGCCGCCGCCCGCGCCCGGCCGGCCCAGGTTGGACCGGCGTCTCTGGTCTTCGCGGGCACAATCAACGGCGCCGGCGCCATCGAGATCGAGACGACCCGCAAATCGAGCGACACCACCCTGGCCAAGGTGGTGCGGATGGTGAGTGAGGCCGAGACGCAGAAGTCGCCGACGCAGCGCTTCACGGACCGGTTCGAGCGCATCTTCGTGCCGCTGGTGCTGGCGCTGGCCTTCGTGCTGCTGTTCGCCTGGGTGGTGGTCGACGAGCCGTTCCGCGACAGCTTCTACCGGGCCATGGCGGTGCTGGTCGCGGCCAGCCCCTGCGCGCTTGCCATCGCCACTCCCAGCGCCGTCCTGTCCGGTGTGGCGCGCGCGGCGCGCGCCGGTGTTCTGATCAAGGGCGGCGCACCGCTGGAGAATCTCGGCTCGCTCAATGCGATCGCGTTCGACAAGACGGGCACCCTGACGGAGGGCAGGCCTCGCATCACCGAGGTCATGCCGGTGCGTGGGACCCGGGAAGCCGACCTTCTGGCCACCGCCGTCGCCGTCGAGCGGCTCAGCGACCACCCGCTGGCGGAGGCGATTGTGCGCGACGGCGCCGAACGACTGGGCGACACGGGTCTTGCGGCCGCGACCGACCTCAAGAGCCTCACGGGAAAGGGCGTGACCGCTGAACTGGGCGGTGAGACGATCTGGATCGGAAAGCCGGAGATGTTCGGGGCGGACGGCGTGGCCGCCCTCGGCGATGAGGCGACGGCCGTCGTCGCCCAGCTCCGCCTGCAGGGTCGGACCCTTATGGTGGTGCGGAGGGGCGCGCGAGACCTCGGGGTGATCGGCCTGCTCGATACGCCCCGCGCCGCGGCGCGGACGACGCTCACCGCGCTCCGGGCCCTGGGCGTTCAGCGCATGATCATGATCTCGGGCGATCACCAGAAGGCGGCCCAGGCCATCGCCGGTCAGGTCGGGCTGACCGAGGCATGGGGCGATCTGATGCCCGAGGACAAGGTCGACGCCATCAAACGCCTGCGCGCGGACGGCAAGATCGCCATGGTCGGCGACGGGGTGAACGATGCGCCGGCGATGGCCACGGCCACGGTCGGTATCGCCATGGGCGCGGCCGGTTCGGATGTCGCGCTCGAGACCGCTGACGTCGCCCTGATGTCGGACGACCTGTCTCAACTGCCGTTCACCATCGGCCTGAGCCGACGGACCCGCGGCATTATTCGCCAGAACCTCTACGTCAGCCTCGGCGTTGTCGCCTTCCTCGTGCCCGCGACCATCCTCGGACTGGGCATTGGTCCGGCCGTGGCGCTTCACGAGGGATCAACCCTGCTGGTGGTGATCAACGCCCTGAGGCTGCTCGGCTACCGTGACCCGGCAGGGGACCGGACCCCCAATGAAATACCGGTGGCTCGCCAGGGGGCACCGGCAGATTTGAGGATACCGTCATGAAACGGATCGGATGGGCTTCGGCCATCGCCCTCTTTCTCGCGCTCTCCGCCTTCGCCTTCGGCCTGCTCTCCCGGCAGCCTTCCGGTGTGATCGACGAGCGTCCTCCCATGGACGCACGCCCGATCGACACCGAGGCCAGCCATGGCGGGATCCCCGCTGACAGCCCGTCGACCCGCGCCTTTCGCGAGGCGAACGCGCAAATGCATCGCGACATGAGCGTCGACTACACGGGCGACGCCGATATCGATTTCCTGCGCGCCATGATCGCCAATCAGGAGGGGGCCCTCGCCATGGCGCGGATCGCCGTTGAGCATGGCGAAGCGCCGGAGGTCCGCAGTCTCGCCGAAGAGATCATTGCGGGCCGGGATGTCGAGATCGTGCGCATGAAGGTCATGCTCGCGCGCCACGAGGATGCTCCGGTCACGGCCGGAAAGCGCTGACGCCGTGGCAGGCAAGCGTTCCGCTATCCGAAGCCGCGAGCTCCGTTGGCGTGAAGGTCGCTATGGCAAGCGGCGGCGCGTTCGTCCTCAGAGGCGGCCCGCGGAGCCGCGGCCCGTGCGTGACGCCGTGGTGGCCGTCGCCGCTGGTCTGGTGGCCGCCGGCGTTGCCCTGTCTATCGCGTTCGGCCTGTTGGGGGCGTACCGGATGCCGCTCCATTACGGCTACGGTCTGGTCCTTGGAATCATCATCGTCGGCGGTGCGTTGGCGGGGCCTCGCGATCGCACCGGCTGGATGATCACGGGGGCGATCGCTCTCGCCTGGCTGCTGGGGACCGGTTACCTCTATTCCGTGCGCGACCAGATCCACCTCCGCCCCGAAGGGCATCATGGAAGGACCACCGTCGTCTTCGAACCGGGACCGGGCTGAGCGCCGGGCGAGGTCAACATCGGCGGGCATTCCGGGGCCTGGCCGGTTTCAGCGCAGGCGGCCGGCGCGAGCCGTCTGGCGCGGCCCGACGCAAGGGCGGATCGTTACACACGAGCATCCGGGTGTGCTGACGGTCACTCGCGAGGGCTTCGTCGGGCGGCCGAACCGGGTCAGCGGCACTCCACGGTGAGATGTCCGAGTTCGTGGACCGGCCGCAGCCGGGTCCGTATGGTTTCGCTGTCAACCGCTCCGGTGACGCTGACGATAGCGGCGTGAGCCTCTGGTCCGACCCGCCAGACGTGCAGGTCGGTGATCCGGGCATCGCCCGGTCCCTCCACGCAATCGCGCACCTCGGCCTCGAGGGCGCTGTCCGTCGTGTCGAGCAGGACCGCAGCGGTGTCGCGCATCAGCGACCATGACCAGCGCGCGATGACGATGGCGCCGACGACGCCCATCAATGGATCCAGCCAGACCCAGCCGAGATAGCGGCCCGCCACCAGGGCGACGATGGCCAGCACCGACGTCAGGGCGTCGGCCAGGACGTGGAAATAGGCTGAGCGCAGGTTGTTGTCGCGATGGGCGCCGTGCCCGGGGTGATGATCATCATGTTGATCGACGTCCTGGTCATGGTCATGACCATGGTGGTCGTGGTCGTGATGGCCATGATGATGATGATGATGATGACCGCCCCCGGCCAGCAGCAGGGCGCTGACCAGGTTGACCCCCAGACCGAGAACGGCGACGAGCGTGGCCTGACCGAAGGCGACCGAGCGCGGATCGAACAGGCGCGCGATGGACTCTCCGGCGATCCCGAGCGCGACGATGCCCAGCACCAAGGCCGAGGCGAAGCCGGCGAGGTCGCCCACCTTGCCGGTCCCGAAGCTGAAGCGCCGGTTGGCCGAATGGCGCTTGGCATAGGCATAGGCCCCGGCCGCCACGGCCAGGGCACCGGCATGGGTGGCCATGTGGAAACCGTCGGCCAGCAGGGCCATCGAGCCATAGACCATGCCGGCGATGATCTCCCCGACCATCATGACGGCGGTCAGGCCGACGACCCACAACGTCCGCCGCGCACTCTCATCGTGCGACCGGCTGAGGAAACGGTGGTCGTGGGTCAGATAGTCGGACCCGGTGGCGGTCATGACGCGGGCTTCATCTGGAATAGCGGCGGATGAGGAGGCTCAGTTCGTCAGCGCCGCTTTGGCGATCCGCCTCGCTCAGACCGGGATCGGCGACGTGGTGACGAAGGTGATCTTCGATCAACTCTTCCAGCAATCCGCTCATGGCGCCGCGGGCGGCGGCGGCCTGCTGCAGGATTTGCGAACAGCCGGCCTCCGCCTCGATCGCGCGCTCGATCGCCCCGAGCTGGCCGGCGATGCGGCGGACGCGGGCGACGAGCTTCTTCTTGTTGGTGGAGGTGTGGGCCATAGGTACTCCCCTATAGTATCTTGCCGGAACGCGCGAGGGTGGTTAGAAGGCGCTTCCTGTTGGGGAGTAGCTTCCGGCATCTGATCGCCGGGGTCGGGTCAACACACTCGCGTTTCGACGCGTGGTCCGACCAGCGGAACCACCGCCTAGCGAGACCAGCGCGTCCCACCGCCGCACCGGCCGGGGAGGGAAGCGCTGTTCGTCGCCCGGTGGATACCCTTCATGACTCCCCTTGCCATCGCCGTCCTGTCACTCAGCATGTCCACCGATGCTTTCGCAGCGGCTCTCGGTCGCGGCGCGTCGCACCGTCCGACCCTGCCCGGCGCGGTCAAGGCGGGTCTGGTCTTCGGTGTCATCGAAGCCATCACGCCTTTGATAGGCTGGGGGCTCGGCATGGTCGCCGCGGGTCTGGTCGAGAAGATCGATCACTGGATCGCCTTCGGCCTGCTGGCCGCCGTGGGCGGCAGGATGATCTGGGAAGCGACCCGTTTCCGACCAGGGGATGCGTGCGACGAGCCGCGCCGTTCCGGACCCTGGGGGCTGATCGCGACGGCGGTCGGGACCAGTATCGACGCCGCTGCCGTCGGGGTCGGCCTGGCCTTCATCGGGGCCAATATCTGGATCATCGCCGCCTCGATCGGGCTCACGACCTTCCTGCTCGCGACCATCGGCATGGTGATCGGTCGTATGGTCGGCCGGTGCTTTGGCAAGGCGGTTGAGCTGTTAGGGGGTCTCGCCCTCGTCGCGCTCGGCCTGACCATCCTGCTCGAGCACCTGGGCGTCCTCGGTGCCTAGACGGCCTCCGGGCCCGGCTTCAGGCCCGAGCTGAGCCGGAGTTCGCGCGGGAATGGGTCTGGCGCGGATGTCGTCGGGCAACAGCGCGTCCATCACATAGAAGCCGTACCCCGCAAGTTCCCTGGCGACGCGGGCGATCTCATCCTGTCGATGCCTGGCGACATCGGACTCGATTTCCGTCGGCTCGATCACCCCGGCTCTCCGGCACGGGCATCGGGAAGGCGGCCCTCGAAGCGTCGCCGAATCCAGCGGCGTCCAGGTTTTTCCACACCCAGATGCAGCGCGGCGGCAGCGGCGACGGTGACCACGAACAGGCCCGCCAGTTCCAGGGGAGACATGTAGAAGCCGCTGTCGATCCCGCGAAGTTCCGATGCGATACCCTTGTAGGCCACCAGAAGCGGCAGGTGGACCAGGTAGAGGGCGAAGGAGGCCTCGCCGGAGAAGACGGCCAAGGGTGCGGACAAGGGGCCTTCTCCGGTAGCCTTGGCGAGCATGGACCAGGTCAGGATAACCGGCGCAGCCAGAGCGACCACCAACCGGTCGTCGAGACTGAACTGCATGGCCAGCAGAAGACCCAGGGAGGCGATCACGCAGGCAGCGATGGCGATGGGGCGGGGCCAGTGCCATTGATGGCCCAGCCCATAGAGCGCCATTCCGATCAGGAACTCCGGAAGGATGCGCAGGATGCCCATGTTGTCCTCGGCACGCGGCAGCACCTTGCCGAACATCTGGCCATAGACGGCGTCGATCACGACGAAGCCGAGCGCGCCCAGAAAGAGCAGGGCCCAGGGTCGGGTCTTCAACTTCATCGCGATCAGCGCATAGGCAGGGAAGAGCAGATAGGCGAACCACTCGGCAGACAGGGACCAGGACGGGCCGCTCCAGTTGTAGCCGAGCAGGTTCGGGAACCAGGCCTGGACGAGCAGCAAGGTTTTGACGAACCCCTCGAGGGTGTAGGTCGCCGGATCGTACTGGACCCCGGCGGCGCGGGCGACGATCACCATGACCAGGACTCCGCCCAGCACCGCCAGGTGCAGGGGGTAGAGCCGGGCGATGCGGGCGACGATGAAGCGCCGGTAGCTGAAGGTTCCGGCTGCGAAGGACGGGCCGTAGACGTGCGCCAGGATGAACCCCGACAGCATGAAGAAGGCATCCACCGCCAGCCGGGACCGCTCGATGATCGGGCTGAAACCCAGGGCGGGGTCCCACTGAAGCTGGTAGTGGAACAGGACCACGCCCACCGCCAAAAAGGCCCGCAGGCTGGTCAGGGCTCTCAGATCAGCGGGATAGCCGTCGCGCGTGGGCGTTACGGACGTCATGCGCGAAGGCCCCCAGGATCAGACGGGACACGAACGTCCGCCTAATTGATCTACGCATCGGTCGCGGAAAGCCCTCATGCCGGCGAGACTTTAGGACTCGTGCAGTATTCCTTGCCGTTGCGGACGCCCGCCCCCGGTTCCGGTCAGTCGATGTCAGGATCCTTGCGGGTTTCCCTCCTAGGGGCGATGAAGCCTGTCGTCAGTGCCGGTGATCGGCTGACGGGAACCCCGCGAGCGTATGGCCTGGCCTTCATCGAGCACGGATCTGGCCTTGGGTGATGGCTGGGCCGCCTACACAGGGCCGCACGCGGATCACCTCGCCCATGCTCATGTCGCAACCCAGCTGGCCGTGGCGCGCTCAGGCTCTGTTCGGGTGGTTCTGGGCGAAAGTCGCGCCCTGAGCGGGCCGGCGCTCATCGTCGGGCCCGGTGTGCAGCACCGGATGACGGACGAGGGCGGGGCGGTCCTGCTGCTGTATCTTGAGACCCACACACCGCTTGCCTCCAGACTTCTGGAACTGATCGCCCCGGCGGATGCGGCCGTCGCGCCTCCCTCCGTTTCAGCGTTGCTGAGCCTTGAGGCCCCGCCGGAAAGGGTGGTCGCGGCCCTCAGGGAGGGGCTCGGGGTAGAAGAAGCGAGGCTGGATCCACGCCTTGAAGCGGCCTTGTTGAAGGCGTCCGAGGACCCGACGCCCGGCGCGATCGCCCGGGCCGCCGGCGCCGTCGGCCTGTCGCCTGCCCGCCTCAGGGTTCTGGCCCGGGCACAAATGCAGGTCCCGCTCTCGCAATGGCTGCTTTGGCGAAAGCTGCAGAGGGCCGGTCAGGAGATGGCACGCGGGGCCGGGCTGGCCCAGGCGGCTGTCGCCGGCGGCTTCGCCGATCAGGCGCACCTCAGCCGTGTGACACGGCGCATGTTCGGTGTGACGCCCTTGCAGGCGTCGGGCGCGGTACGGTCCGAGGGCAATCGGTTCGTTCAATAGATCCCCGTCAAGGCGGTGCAGGGTTGAGGCTCAATGGAGCCTTCCGATGCCTCTGATCAGGATCCTCATCCGTGTCGCCTATGCGCCCGTGTTCTTCGTGGGCTTTCTGTGGTCCGCCGTGATCCTCGGCGACAGTGGCGCGCCGCTGTGGGGCCTGCCGATCCTGCTGGGCATGGCGCTGGCCGTCTCCTTCGTGGTCGAGAGGGTGGTTCCCTATGAGCGGGCCTGGAACCGTTCGCACGGCGACGATGGACGCGACCTGCTGCACGCGGTGGTCAATGAAACATCGATCTTCCTGTCGGTGCTGGCCGTGCCGCTCGTTGCCGGTCTGATTCCGGATTCCGGTGCCTGGCCGGACGACTGGCCGCTGTTGTGGCAACTGGGAGCCGCGATCCTGGTGGCGGATCTGGGTATCACCCTGGCCCACTACGCCAGTCACCGCATCGCGGCCCTGTGGCGGCTGCACGCCGTGCATCACGCCGTCAAGCGCATGTATGGATTCAACGGCTTGCTGAAGCATCCCCTCCATCAAGCGATCGAGCTGACAGCGGGTGTTGCGCCTCTGGTGCTCATGGGGATGCCCCAGAACATCGCCTGGCTGCTGGCCTTCGCCGTGGCGATCCAACTCATCCTGCAGCATTCCAACGTCGACATGAAGATCGGACCGTTGGTCTACATCTGGGCCGTGGCACCCGCTCACCGCCACCACCATCTGGCGTCACAGACTGACGGTGACGTCAATTTCGGACTGTTCACCAGCCTGTGGGATCATCTGCTGGGCACATTCCGATCCGGCGCGGACACGCCCCGGGCCGGCGAAATTGGCGTGTTCGGTCGACCGGACTATCCGAAGGGATATCTCCTCCAGCTCATGGAGCCGTTCCGGCGACGTGCCTGACCCGACTTCTCTCGGCGCTAACGGCTGGCGCGGCCGAGCAGGTCGATCAACTCCGCGGCCTTGGCCTTGCGGTCGACCGGGTCCTCGCCGGTCATTGCCCCCATGACGCAGTGGTCGAGATGGTCTTTCAACACCTCGCTCTCGACGCGCGAAAGGGCCGCACGCACGGCCTGGAGCTGGGTCAGGACGTCGACGCAGTAGCGGTCGTCCTCGACCATCCGGCCGATGCCGCGCACCTGGCCTTCGATCCGGTTCAGGCGGTTGATG
The DNA here is from genome assembly GCF_963977465.1 of uncultured Brevundimonas sp. GTDB lineage: Bacteria > Pseudomonadota > Alphaproteobacteria > Caulobacterales > Caulobacteraceae > Brevundimonas. Next base: position 448,966 of record NZ_CAXBOQ010000002.1, read on the forward strand.
ACCTTGGGTTTCGTCGCGGCTTGCATTCCGTTCCTCGCGCTGCGGACTTGATATACCCCAAGACGGTATCTTGCGGTATACCCCCATAGGGTATAAATACGCTTCAGGAGACAAGGAGCGAGATCATGTCCACGACGCCGCAGTCCGAACCCCAGGCCGCCGGCCACGGCTGTTGTTCCAGCAAGGCCGATGGCGGCGGTGCCAAGGCGATCGATCCCGTATGCGGCATGACGGTGGATATGGCTTCCGCCTCCCATCAAGCGCGCCACCACGGCGAGGACTATTTCTTCTGTTCCGCCGGCTGCCAGACCAAATTCGTGGCCGAGCCGGATAAATACCTTGGCGACCGGCCTGACCCCGAACCCGTCGTTCCCGGGGCGATCTACACCTGTCCCATGCATCCGCAGATCCGTCAGGAGGGCCCCGGGTCGTGCCCGATCTGCGGCATGGCGCTGGAACCCGAGACGGTCACGGCCGAAGCCCCGGTCAACCACGAGCTGATCGACTTCACCCGACGTTTCTGGGTCGGCCTGGTGCTGACCCTGCCGGTCTTCGCTCTCGAGATGGGCGGGCATCTGACGGGTCTGATGATGCGGATCCCGGGGCAGACCTCGAACTGGATCCAGTTCGCCCTGGCCACGCCGGTGGTGCTGTGGGCCGGCTGGCCCTTTTTCGAGCGCGGCTGGGCGTCGCTGCGCAACCGCAGCCTCAACATGTTCACCCTGATTGCCATCGGCGTGGGCGCGGCCTGGATCTACAGCGTGGTCGCCGTCCTGGCACCGGGACTGTTTCCCGAGGCGGTGCGGCGCATGGACGGCAGCGCACCGGTCTATTTCGAGGCGGCGGCGGTCATCACCGTCCTGGTGCTGATCGGCCAGGTCCTCGAACTGCGGGCGCGTGAACAGACCTCCGGCGCGATCCGGGCCTTGCTGGACCTGACCCCCAAGACCGCGCGGCGCGTCCGCGACGACGGGACGGATGAGGACGTCACCCTGGACCTCGTCGCCGTCGGCGACCGCCTGCGGGTGCGACCGGGCGAACAGGTGCCCGTCGACGGCGAGATTCTCGACGGCCGGGTATCGATCGATGAATCCATGGTCACCGGGGAATCCATGCCCGTGACCAAGGAGCCGGGGGCCAGCGTCGTCGGCGGGTCGCTGAACAGGACCGGCTCATTCGTGATGCGGGCCGACAAGGTCGGGGCCGACACCCTGTTGTCGCGGATCGTCCAGATGGTGGCCCAGGCCCAGCGCAGTCGTGCGCCGATCCAGAGGCTGGCCGACACGGTCTCGGGCTGGTTTGTGCCGATGGTGATCGCCACAGCCGTCCTGGCGGGTATCGTCTGGGGTGTATTCGGGCCCGAGCCGCGCCTGACCTATGCCCTGATCGCGGGCGTGTCGGTGCTGATCATCGCCTGTCCCTGTGCCCTCGGCCTGGCCACGCCGATCTCGATCATGGTCGGGGTGGGGCGCGGGGCCCACGCCGGGGTGCTGATCAAGAACGCCGAGGCGCTGGAGCGTTTCGAGAAGGTCGACACCCTGGTGCTCGACAAGACCGGCACCCTGACCGAAGGGCGGCCATCGGTCACGGCGATCCGGCCCGCCGCCGGCTTCGACGAGGCGGAACTGCTGCGGCTGTCCGCCAGTCTGGAGCGGGGCAGCGAACACCCCCTGGCCGACGCCGTCGTCCGCGCGGCGACCGATCGCAACCTCGTGCTTTCGGAGGCGTCGGAGTTCGACAGCCCGGTCGGGCGTGGCGTCACCGGTGTCGTCGACGGCCGCCGTGTGGCGTTGGGCAACGGCCGCTATCTCCAGGAGATCGGCGTCGATGTCGGCTCCATGGAGGCTGAGGCCGAAGGTCTGCGCCAGGACGGGGCCACCGCCATCTTCGTCACCGTGGATGGCCGGGCGGCGGGCGTGCTGGGCATCGCCGATCCGGTCAAGGCCACGACCGCCGACGCCATCCGTGATCTGAAGGCGGCGGGGCTGCGCCTGGTGATGATGACCGGCGACAACCGGACCACGGCCGAGGCCGTGGCGGCGCGGCTCGGCATTGACGATGTCCAGGCCGAGGTCCTGCCCCAGGACAAGGCGGCCGTGGTTGAGCGACTGCGCGCCGAGGGGCGGGTCGTGGCCATGGCCGGCGACGGGGTCAACGATGCGCCGGCGCTGGCGGCGGCCGACGTCGGCGTGGCCATGGGCGCGGGCTCGGACGTGGCCATCGAGAGCGCGGGCGTCACCCTGTTGGGCGGCGACCTTCAGGGCATCGTGCGGGCCCGACGCCTGTCGAAGGCGGTGATGGCCAACATCCGCCAGAACCTGGTGTTTGCCTTTGGTTACAATACGCTGGGCATTCCGGTCGCCGCCGGGCTGTTGTACCCGACCTTCGGCCTGCTGCTGTCGCCGGCCATCGCAGCCCTGGCCATGTCGCTGTCCTCGGTCAGCGTCATCGGCAATGCACTGCGGCTGCGGGCAGTGAAGCTCTGAAGGTCCGGCCCCGGGGATGGCGTGATGTCAGCGTCTGTGGTCCCCCCAATACGCGCGGGATGGGCGTTCCCCTCGTCCGCACGCCGCTTGCGTCGGTATATTTGATCGAGGCGGAACCCGGGCCACGGGTCTGGATTAAGTGTGGCGCCGCTCTCCGACGCGCTGGTTAGCGACCGTCCGCGACTGACCAATGTCTCAAGTCCGTGCCATGCGTCAGCCTGTCGCGAGGGCAGGGGCCGCGGCATGCGTAAACACCTAGAGGCCGTCGCTCGGTCCCGCGAGCCGGCCGCATGAAATTCAGGAGTACCCCATGAAGCTCGATCGTCGAGGATTGCTGCGCGGCGCGGTCGCCGGGGGCGGCCTTCTGGGCCTTCAGGGACTGATGCCCGCCTGGGCCCAGACCGGGTCTCAGGGGCTGCGCGCTGACCTGCCGACCCTGACCGGTCCGAACATCGATCTGACGATCGGTCAGTCGCCCTTCACCGTAAACGGACGGACCGCGACCGCGACAACGATCAACGGCACGCTCCCCGCGCCTCTTCTGCGCCTGCGTGAGGGACAGAACGTCCGGCTGGCGGTACACAACCAGCTCGACGAGGACACCTCGATCCACTGGCACGGCATCCTGTTGCCGTTCCAGATGGACGGCGTGCCCGGCATCAGCTTCCCCGGCATCAAACCGCGCGAGACCTTCGTCTACGAGTTCCCGGTCCGGCAGTCGGGCACCTTCTGGTACCACAGCCATTCAGGCCTGCAGGAAGCGCTGGGTCACTACGGCCCCCTCGTTATCGACCCGGCCGGTGCCGATCCGGTCGGCTATGACCGCGAGCATGTGCTGGTCCTGTCGGACTGGAGCTTCATGCATCCGCACGAAATTCTCGAAAAGCTGAAGAAGAGCCCCGGCTATTTCAACCGCCAGCGCACCACGCTGGCCGGACTGCTGGACGGCAGCGACCGGATGAGTCTGGAAGAGCGCCGCATGTGGGGCGGAATGCGGATGGACCCGCGCGACGTGCTCGACGTCAACGGCACCACCTATACCTATCTGATCAACGGCCACGGCCCGCAGGAGAACTGGACCGGCCTGTTCCGGCCCGGCGAGCGGGTGCGGCTGCGCGTGATCAACGCCTCGGCCATGTCGATCTTCAACGTCCGCATTCCCGGCCTGGCCATGACCGTGGTCCAGGCCGACGGCGAGAATGTGCGCCCGGTCGAGACCGACGAGTTCCAGATCTCGGTGGCCGAAACCTATGACGTCATCGTGCGTCCGACCGAGGACCGCGCCTACACCATCGTCTCCGAAGCCATCGATCGCTCCGGCATGGGCCGCGCCACCCTGGCCCCGCGGATGGGCATGACGGCCGAGGTGCCGCCGCTGCGCGAGGTGCCGAACCTGACCATGGCCGACATGGGCATGGGCGGGATGGATCATGGATCCGCCGGGTCAGGATCGATGGCCGGCATGGACCACGGCGCCATGAGCGGCATGGAGGCCGGCGGCGACGCCATGGGCAGCATGTCGATGAGCGGCATGAACATGCGCGACCCCGAGAACGCCCCGCCCGACATGGCGGTCGGCGTCGGCGTTGACATGGTCAATATGTCGCCGAAGAACCGGCTTGGCGAGCGCCCGACCGGCCTGGCCGACGTCGATCACCGTGTGCTGGTCTATACCGACCTTGTCTCCCTGAGCCCCAACCGCGACCAGCGCCCACCCAGCCGCACCATGGAAATCCACCTGACCGGCAATATGGAGCGGTTCATGTGGGGCTTCGACGGACGCAAATTCAGCGAACTGGTCGAGCCGATCCGCTTCGAACGCGACGAGCGCGTCCGGGTCACCCTGGTCAATGACACGATGATGGCCCACCCCATCCACCTGCACGGCCATTTCTTCGAACTGGTCACCGGCGGGCCCGAGGGGCATCAGCCGCTGAAACACACGGTCAATGTCGCCCCGGGCGGCAAGGTCACCTTCGACCTGACCGCCGACGCGCCCGGCGACTGGGCCTTCCACTGCCATCTGCTGATGCACATGCACGCCGGGATGTTCAACGTCGTCACCGTTCGTCCCATGGAAGGAGCTGCATCATGATCCGCACCTCCGTCGCCCTGCTGCCGCTGATGCTCGTCGCCGCACCGGCTTTCGCCCAGTCCCATACCGGTCAGTCCCACGCCGGCCATACGCCGGCGGTCCAGGCGCAATCTGCCCCGCTACCGTCCGGCTGTGTCCGTCGTGGAGCGCCGGATGCGGACGCCTCTCGAGCCGGATCCTCCGGGGCCCCCGTCTGTCCGGCGGGCGCGGTTCCTGCCCGGCTGCAGGCATCCGCGCCCGATCCGCACGCGGGACACGATATGTCAGGCATGACCATGGACCCGTCTCCGGCGATGCCGGCGGGCCATGACATGCCCGGTATGGTCACGGGTCAGACACCGGCCGACCCGCATGCGGGCCACGACATGTCCGGCATGGCCATGGGGCAGACGCCGGCGACCGCTCCCGCCGATCCACACGCCGGCCACGATATGACCACCACGGGCCAGACATCACCTGCGTCGGCGATGCCTGCGGGTCATGACATGTCGACGATGGGCCAGAGCCAGACTCCGGCGAACCCGCATGCGGGTCACGACATGTCCGGCATGGCCATGGGGCAGACGCCGGCGACCGCTCCCGCCGATCCACACGCCGGCCACGATATGACCACCACGGGCCAGACATCACCTGCGTCGGCGATGCCTGCGGGTCATGACATGTCGACGATGGGCCAGAGCCAGACTCCGGCGAACCCGCATGCGGGTCACGACATGTCCGGCATGGCGGCCATGCCGCCGGACATTCAGACCAGTGCGAACAACCCGGGACGCCCTCCTGAAGCGCCCCCTCCGGCCTTGGCATCCAGTGGGCCGACGCACGCCGCGGACCTGTTGTTCGATCCGGCGGAAATGGCGGCGGCCCGCGAACAACTGCGCGTCGAAAACGGAGACATCCGCACCACGGCCGTCATCATTGATCGGCTGGAAGCCAACTTCGTGGACGGAGAGCAGGGCTACACCTGGGATGCCCAGGGCTGGATCGGCGGCGACATCAATCGCTTCTGGTGGAAGTCGGAAGGCGAGGGTGCGTTTGGCGACGGGGTTGAGGACGCCGAAGTCCAGGCTCTCTACAGTCGGGCTTTCCGACCCTTCTGGGACGTTCAGACGGGTCTGCGCCAGACCTACCGGCCCGAAGGGGACCGGACCGATCTCGTGGTCGGAATACAGGGTCTGGCCCCGTACTGGTTCGAGGTCGATGCCGCCGCCTTTCTGTCCAACAAGGGCGAACTGACCGCCCGCGCCGAGGTGGAATACGATCAACGGATCACCAACCGCTGGATTCTGCAGCCGCGGGCGGAGATCAACCTCTCCGCCGAGGACATTCCCGAGCTGAGGATCGGCTCAGGCCTGACCTCGCTGCAAATCGGGGGGCGCCTGCGCTACGAAGTGCGCAAGGAGTTCGCCCCCTACGTTGGTGTCGAATGGACGAGGAGCTTCGGCAATACGGCTGACTTTCTGGAAGCAGACGGTCGGAGCGCGGAAGACACCCGGTTCGTCGTCGGCGTTCGGGCCTGGTTCTAGCGACGGTCGGACGGATCGCGACGGGTCGCGGAGCAGGGTTCGGGATGGAGGTGTTCAGAGACATCCGGGCTGTCGTGATGGATCTCGACGACACCCTGATCTCGGCCTACCGCCGTCCGGACCTGCTATGGGAAACCGTCTGTCGGTGCTTTCAAGCTCAACTGGGCGCGCTTGATCAGGAGGAGGCGGTGCGTGCGCTGACGCGGGCCGGACAGGCGTTCTGGGGCGATCCGAAACGGCATGCCCTTGGTCGGCTGAATCCCTCCGAGGCTCGGCGCATCATTGTCGCCGACGCGTTCGAGGCGTTACAGGGAAGCGGCTGGCAACCACCGTCTCGGGAGGTCGCCGAGCGGATGGCTGACGCCTTCAGCCTTCAACGCGACCGTGACATGCGGCTCGAGCCGGGTGCGGACGCCCTGTTGGCTCATCTGGGCAGGGCAGGATACCGGCTGGCGCTTCTCACCAACGGAACCGGTCCGCTGCAGCGCGCCAAGATCGAGCGGTTCGGCCTGACATCGCGTTTCCACCATATCCAGATCGAGGGGGAGGTCGGCGTCGGCAAGCCGGATCCCGCTGCGCTCAGACAGGCGTTCGAGGCCCTGGCCGTCGACCCGGCGACCGTCTGTGTGATCGGCGACAGTCTGGAATGGGATATTCGCCCGGCCAGGGCCTTGGGCTGTCGCACGGTCTTGTTCGATCCGGACAGGTCACCTGGAGACGCAAGTCATCGTTGTGAAACGGATATCCATGTGCGGACCTTCGAAAGCCTCGCCGTCTGCCTCCCCGGTCCCCGGGGTTGGTCCCTGGAGGAGGTCTGAGCCGCGCGGCGGCGAGTCCGGCAAGGCCATCCATGTCGTTGACGTTTGGCGGGGCGCGGCCAGATCGGCGAGATGACTCCGGACGGAACGAAAAGCGCCGCGCAGTAGACTGCGCGACGCTCTTTCAAATCAGGTTCCGACCTTTCAGGAGGTGGGTGGCCGGCCCTTCAGTGAACCATGAAGCGGACGACGCCATTCATATGGTGGCCGTCGGCCCCCATCGCGGCCCAGGCGGCGGAATAGGATCCGGGTGCCAAGGCGGGCAGGGACGCAATGACCGTGGGCGCGGGCGACGCGTCCGCGGGCACGGCCACGTCTGTGGCCTGCCCGGCGGGGCCTGTCAGCCTGAGCGATGTCAGGGTCATCGCGTGCGGAAACGTCACCGAAAACGCGGTCGGCGCGGCGGCCAGCATGGCATTGTCCGCAGGCGCGGTCGTGACGTCGCTGGCCGGGGCCTGCATGGCGGCGTGATCCTGCATCGACATGCCCGCGTGGGAATGGGTCTGGGCCTGGGCGAGCGAGATAGGGGCGAGCGCCGCGAGACTGGCCAGGCCGGCGAGAACTGAATGTTTCATGGGAGAACTCCTGCCTATGCGGCTTATTGGCTGGGCGGCATGGTCATGCCGTCCATCTTGGACATGTCATGACCGGCCATCGGATCAGCGGGCGGTGGCGTGGGGGCGGGGGCGGGCACCGGGGCCGGGCGAGCCGGCCGGGTCACTGAGGCCTTGGGCGCCGCCGTCGGCCCGGACACCGGGGCCGGGGCCGCTGGCACCGGCTCCGGCATGGTCGTCGGGGCGGCGTCCAGCGGGGCTGCCGTTGAAGCGGCCGGGGCCGCTTCGGCGTCGATCGGCTGAGGCTCGGCCGCAGGCTGGCAAGCGGCCAGGGCGGCCGCAGCCGCGGCGAAAACGACCAGAACTCTCATGGAATATACTCCGAAACAAAGGGCGAGGGTCGGGGTCGGTTTTCGCGACGCCGACGATCTACCGGTTGGGCCTCAGACGCCGTTCGAATGGATGGGCGACGCCTTCATATGGGTCTACGCGCGCCCGTACCGCATCCCTCGCCGGGATTCTGCGATTTCTCGCCGGTCGGCGTGAGTGTGAGATCCGGCAACAGGTCGTGCAGCTCATCATTCCGCCAGGGAATTCGAGGCCGCTGGATCGCGCAGGGCATCCGAAAGCATTCGGCGCGCGCGCGCCACGCGGGTTTCCACGGCCTTGACGGAAATCCCGAGAATCCCGGCCGCGTCCGACTGACTCCGGCCCTCGAGCGCCGTCAGCAGAAGCGGAGCCTTGAGGTGGGGCGGGAGGCGGCTCATCTCTTCATTCAGCCGGGACATTCGGCCGGCGGTCTCCATCCGGTCATGCGCTGACTCGGCTCCGTCCGGCACCGCCAGGGCTTCGGGCGAGGACAGGTCAGGACCGCCGCGAATCAACCGCCGGACAAGGCGGCGACGGCTCCAGTCGCGGCATTTGTTCAACGCGATCGTTCGAAGCCAGGCCTCGAAAGGTCGCGCCGGATCGTAGCGGCCGATGTTGAGCCAGGCCGCCGCATAGGTGTCCTGCAGCAGATCCCATGCCTCCTGCTCGTCGCCCACATAGCGCCGAATGACCCGGAACAGCGCGGCCCTGGTCTGCCGCATCAGCTCGCTGAAAGCCCCGCGGTCACCGCCTGCGGCGAGGACGGAAAGATCGTCCGGATACTCCACCCGAACGGCTAGCGCTCGTCGGGCGCGAGGGCCGAGACGATTCGGTCGTCGAAGACCTTTGCCTGGTCGGGCGTGAGCACGGAACGCATCTCGAAGACATGGGTGATGGTCTCCTTCTGCAAGGTGCCCATCGCGTCATGAATGTGGTCGACGGCGGCCTGGACCTGGGGGCCGTCCCCGGCACCCTGCTCAATCGCCCGGGCGAGTTCCAGGTTCGCTGCCCTGACATTCGCTTCGAGCACTGGTCGCCGCGCCGCGAACCTGACCTCGATCGCTTCAATCCGGCTGTGTTGCTCGGGCGAAAGCGTCAGATCGTCGTGAACGATGTCGTGAAGCGAGGGCGGCGCGCGGTTGCCCAGGACCCAACTGGCGCTGATCCATGTCCCGGCGCCGCCGGCCAGGGCAGCCAGCAAGGCAGTGACGACAATGGCCCGCCAGCCGCGCATCATCGAACCACATCCAGTCTCGCCAAGGGCACCAGACTGGTATCGGCCGTGAAGATCGTCAGATCTCCCGCGGGTCTGGGTGCTGCGATCGCGCCGAACCCGCCCGCCGTCAAGCCGGTCGCCAGGGCCATGGCGACGGCACCCAGACGTAGCTGTGACACAAGCCGTTCGCCCCGAAGGATGTCGACCCGGCGCCAGACCAGAGGCTCGAGCCCCTCAAGCGCCGTATCGACGGGCGCGGCCGCCAGTCCTGTCAGAAGGTCATCCAGATTATGCGTCATCGAAACTCTCCTTCGTGGCCCCTGATAACTGTTACGCGGGACCGCGCCGAATCCCTCGGACGAGGGGGGCGGCCCCGCGATGCGTAGTTAGCAGAAGAGACGGGAATGGAGACGACCATGGGATTGCGGAAATTGATGTCGGCGCTGGCCGTGCTTGTGGTGCTGGCAGTCACCGTACCGGCCTTCGCCCACGAGGACCACAAGGGCCCGGCCACGGCATCCGTCGCGGTCGCGCCGATGGCAGACGGGCATGGATCGGCCATGGCGGCGATGCCGGGGATGACGGCGGAGATGGACCACGGCGGCATGGTGGCCGACGCTGCGCCCCGGACCATACCCCAAAGGCTGGTCCGCTGGCTTGGTGCCATGCATCCCGCGGCCGTGCACTTTCCGATCGCGCTGTTTCTCGTGGCGGCGGTGCTCGAGATCGCCGCGCTGACCTTGCGGCGACCCGTCCTTACCCAGGGCACGCGGGTAATCATCGCCCTGGCCGCGATTTCAGCGATCGGAGCGGTGGTGCTCGGCTGGTTCGCCATGGGCCTGCCCGGCAATGACGATGTCACCCACACCTACCACCGCTGGCTCGGCACATCGATCGCGGGTCTGGGCCTGGCGACCTGGTGGGCCAAGGAACATTGGACCCGCAGGCCGGGCCGGGGCCGCGAACTCATTTATATCGGTTTGCTGAGCGTCACGGCGGCGGCCATCCTCGTCAACGCCCTGCTGGGCGGGATGCTGACCCATGGCGTGCGTCATCTGATGTTCTGATCGAGGAGGGGCGGGCTTGAACCGCCCTTCCGCCCTCAATCCACCGGCCGGCACCGCTGCGCGGACCGGCTTCCACCCGCCGGACCTGGTCGCCATTGCGGCCGCGCCCAACAGGAGGACCGACCATGATCCTTCGTTCCGCCCTCGCCGGGGTCGCCCTGGCCGCCGTCCTGGCGACGTCTGTCCATGCCCAGTCCGCTGAGGAGCAGCAGGTCCGCGCGGTCGTGACGGCCTACCGGGACGCCATCACCGGCATGGACGTTTCCCGGACGCCGTCGCTGTTCTGGCCCGACTCCGAGATCTTCGAGAACGGCGGGGTGGAGGGCAGTTTCGCCTATTATCTCGAGCACCACCTGGGGCCGGAGTTCGACGATCTGGCGGGGTTTGAATTTCGAAATCACCAGATGACGGTGGAGGTCGACGGCGACACGGCCTTCGTCAGCGAAACCTATACCTATCACATCACCTTCAAGGACGCCGGGCGGGCCCCGATCGAGCGACGCGGCGTCGCCACGAGCGTGTTGCGGAAACGCGATGACCAATGGCGTTTCGATGTCTATCACTCCTCGGCCCGACCCATTCGTCCGGCGGCCTGAGCGCAGGCTACCGGGCTCATCTTGCTCTTGATCAGTAAAGGAATGAGACGATGACGGAGCCGCTTTCCCGGCGGGCCCTTTTGATCGTTGGGGTCAGCGCCGCGGCCACCGCGGCCTGTGCGCAGACCACGCGGCCCTCGTCGGATCTCGCCGTCTACAAATCGCCCACCTGCGGCTGTTGTTCCGCATGGGTCGAGCACATGACGACGGCAGGGTTCCAGGTGCAGACGACCGAGGTGGCCGATCCCGGCGTTGTGCGCCGCGCCAGGGGCGTCCCCGACTCCCTGGCCGCCTGTCATACCGCCGTGATCGGCGGATATGTGCTGGAGGGACATGTGCCTGCCGAAGATGTACGCAGACTGCTCGCGGAACGCCCCGACGCCCTCGGGCTCGCGGTGCCGGCGATGCCGTTGGGCTCGCCGGGGATGGAAATGCCGGACGGTCGCCGGGAGGCCTATGAAACCCTGCTGCTACTTAATGGCGGCGGCACCCGCGTGTTCGCGCGTCATGCCTGACCGGAGACCGTCCTGAAAATCCTCAAGCTCTCTACCCAACTGCACAAATGGATCGCGCTGGTCGTCGGTCTCCAGGTCCTGTTCTGGGTCGGCGGCGGCCTGGTGATGGTGGCCCTTCCCATAGAGACGGTCCGCAGCGAGCACCGAGTCGCCGAACAGGCCGCCGTCCCGCTGGCGCTGGCCGGCCTGCCGTCGCTCGACGAGATTGCTCGGCAAGCCGGCGTAGCGCCCACTCAGGCGGACCTGCACACCACGCCGCGTGGTCCGGCCTGGACCCTGAAACCGGTGAGCGGCGAGCCGGTGATCGTTTCGGCGGTGACGGGGCGGCCGTTCGCGCCCATGTCGCGGGATGAGGTCTCGGCCTTCGCGAAAGGGGCCTATCGCGGCGAGGCCGAGGTGACCGACGTGGCGTATCTGGCGACCGCGCCCGAGGAGACGGGCAAGACCGGGCCGCTGTGGCGGGTGGATTTCGCGGATGGCGAAAAGACCTCCTTCTATGTGTCGCCGTCCACCGGTGAGGTGGTGTCGCGCCGCTCGGGGGTCTGGCGTCTGTTCGACTTCTTCTGGCGTCTGCACGTCATGGACTGGGACGACGGCGAGGACTTCAACCACCCGCTGATCATCATCACCACGGCCCTGACGCTCAGCATTGTCGTCTCGGGATTCATTCTGTTGTGGATCCGGATCGCCCGGGATCTGAAAGGATGGCGCGCCTCGAAACGGTCGACCAGGGACGATTGAGCCCTTCGCCTGGTTCACGCTGAAGGTCGTTCCACCGCTTCGGGCGGGGCAAAGGGCACCGGGGTTGTCCAGCGGCCCATCCTCGTGGACTCTCATGGACCCCGGTTGAGTTCGCCCGTCTTGCTGGTCGGCGTCGAGCGGGCGTTTCGCAGCCAGGGCGCTGCGGGTGTCGTCTACTCAGCCGTCCGGGGGTCCCCGGGGAGCGATGCGATCATGGCGGAGTGGTCCACCGATGTGCGCCGCGGGTCCCGGCGCGATACGTCCATGCCGCGTCATGTCCAGGCCCAGAACCGGCCTTCGCTTGACTCGGCGCCGTCACGGGCGTGCAATAAGGAGGCATGTGGAACCTGGTTCGCACCCTTCTGTTCGCCCTCGCGATGGCCGGCTTTGTCGGCCAGTCGTCGGCGCATGCCACGCCGTTTGAGGCTTTCGAGGCAACCGGCGTCATGGCGGAGATGGACTGCGCCGAGATGATGGTGATGACGGACGATACGGCGGGGAAGGGGATGGCTCCCTGCAGCGAGATGACACCCGACTGTATCGCCAAGATGGGATGCGCCGCTGTCGCGGCCCCCGTTCCGCCGGCACCGGCCCTGTCTCGTCCTATGGCGCCGAACGCGATGAAGTTCGCCACCGCGAACGTCGTCCGGAAGGGGGCTGGGCCGCTCCCTCTCAAGGATCCGCCGAAACCGCTGGCGTAGACCGCTTTCGCTGATTGGAAGACCGTGCGCGCCGCTCCGCGGCCGCAGTGTTCCCTGATCCATTGAGCTCTACGCCTGTGTCTCGACCCGCGAGTCGACCGGGCGGATTCCGAGGAATTCCATGACTATTCGTTTGAGGCCGGCGCTACGCATCCCTGCGTACCCGACGCCGCCCGACGCCCTGCCGTCCATCGCCCTCGGGCGAGCCACGGCTCCGGACATGCAAATAGACGTCGCAGCGGCTTCCCGCTGGGCATTTCTGGCCGTGTCCGTCCTGATCCTGGCCGCCGGCACCGGGCCGGCCCGGGCCGAGCCACAGACGTTCGAAGAGGCCTTGGCGCGCGCCGCCGCTGATGCGCCCGGCCTGAGAGCCGGGGCGCTTGGCGTGGAGGCGGCGCAAGCCTCAGCTGAAGCCGCCGGGCGGCTGCCGGACCCACGTCTGAAATTCGGCCTTAACGGCTTCCCCGTCACGGGCCCCTCAGCGGGGCGCTTCGACGAGGTCATGATGACCAATGTCCAGGTCGGACTACAGCAGGACGTGCCCAGTCGTGCGCGGCGTCGCGCCGAACGCGGCATCGCCCGGGCGGACATCAACGTGGCCCGGGCCCGTGAGGACATCAGCCTTTGGCAGGTCCGGGCCGCGACGGGCCAGGCCTGGATCGACCTCCACTATGCCGAACGACGCCTGGACGTGCTGGACGACCTGCTCGCCTCGCTTGAACCCCTGTGGGAGACCGCGCCCTCGGGCGTCGCCTCAGGGGCCAGTCGACCGGCTCAAATTCTGGGGCCCGTCGAACTGCGCGCCGCCCTCGACGATCGGCGCGATGGGTTGCGCGCGGATCTGGCGCGGGCGCGGGCGGAACTGTCCCGGTGGACCGGCGATCCGGTTCCGAGCGCCAGTGGTCCGCCTCCCGCCATCGATCTTGAGCCTGGAGTCTTCGATGTCGATCTCAACGGACTGCCGGCGATACGCGCTTACGCCGCCTTTAGTGACCGGGCCGAGGCGGATCTCGATCTGGCCCGCGCCGGCCGCCGCCCCGACTGGTCGTTCGAAGCCAGCTACGCCCGCAGGGATCCGATGTTCGGCGATCTGGTCTCTGTCGGGGCGAGCGTGCGGCTTCCGCTGTTCCAGTCCAGCCGGCAGGAGCCGCTGATCGCGGCGCGCGCCGCCGACGCCCGGCGTGTCGATGCCGAACAGGAGGCCGCTGAGCGGCAATGGACGGCGATGCTGCGGGGTGACCTCGCCGACTATGAGGTCGCGCGAACCCGGTGGGTCCGGGCACGGGACGTGGTTCTGCCCAATCTGCGCAACCGCGCCGATCTCGAAACCGCCAGCTACGGCGCGGGCCGGGCCGGGATCATGGATGTGCTCGACGCCTTCACCGCCCTGGCCAACGCCCGGCTGGACGCCCTCGACAAGGAGGCTGACGTGGCGCGCCGCGCCGTCGGCTTCACCCTGACCTACAGGAGCGACCAATGATCCGGTTTGAGCGCAAAAACCTTCGCCTTGCCGCCGCCGCGGCCGGACTGGTGCTCCTCGGCGGTGTCGCCGCTCTGGGGCTGACGCGGCTGGGAGGAGGGGGCGACGCGTCCGTTCCCGCCGCGGGCGAGCGTGAGGTGCTCTACTGGTACGACCCGATGGTCCCTGCCCAGAAGTTCGACAAGCCCGGCAAGTCGCCGTTCATGGATATGCAGCTGGTGCCGCGCTATGCCGATGACGCGGCAGGCGCGGCGGCGGGGGTTCGCATTGACCCGGCCCTGACCCAAAACCTCGGCGTCCGCTTCGCCACGGTCCGATCGGGAACCCTCGACGGCGATCTGACCGCCAGCGCGGTGGTAGATTACAACGAGCGCGACGTCGCCGTGGTGCAATCGCGCGCCAGCGGCTTTGTTCAAAGGGTCTACGGACGCGCGCCCGGCGACGTCATCTCCAGCGGTGCCCCCCTGGCCGACCTTCTGGTCCCCGACTGGGGAGGAGCCCAGCTCGAATACCTCGCGGTCCGGCGCACCGATGACGCCGCCCTGATCCAGGCGGCGCGGCAACGGTTGCTGCTGCTCGGCATGCCGGAGTCCCTGATCGCGGCGGTCGAGCGCTCGGGCCGTCCGCGCACCACGGTGACCGTCACCAGTCCGATCGGCGGGGTCATTCGCACCCTCGGCGTGCGTGCGGGCATGACGGTGCCGGCGGGTCTGACCCTGGCCGAAGTCAACGGCCTGTCGACCGTCTGGCTCAACGCCGCTGTACCCGAGACCCTCGGCGGCCAGCTACGGGTCGGGCGTGCGGTCGAAGTGACCCTCGCGGCCTTCCCCGGGGAGCGCATGACCGGTCGTCTGATCGCCCTGCTGCCCGAGGTGGCGAGCGACAGCCGGACCCTGACCGCGCGGATCGAATTGCGAAACCCGGGCGGTCGTCTTCGTCCCGGCATGTACGGACAGATCACCTTCGGCGGCTCCACAACACCGGCCCTGTTGGTGCCGTCGGAAGCGGTGATCCGAACGGGTCAGCGCAATCTTGTGATGCTGGCGGCGGAGGGCGGACGCTATCAGCCGGCCGAGGTCCGGGTTGGGCGCGAGGGCGGGGGGCAGACCGAGATTCTCGCCGGTCTGCGCGAGGGCGAGCGGGTCGTCGCCTCGGGCCAGTTCCTGTTCGATTCCGAGGCCAGCCTGTCGGGCGTCACGGCACGGCCCATTGCCCCGGCCGGTGAGACGGCAGCGACCGTCTCGGCACCCGCGACCTACCGCACCAGCGGCCGGGTGCAGTCGATCGCGGGGCGTTCGATCACCCTGGCTCATGGGGCGGTGCCGGCGCTTCAGTGGCCGGCGATGACCATGACCTTCGCCCTCGCCGAGCCGGTCAGGCTTGAAGGGGTCGCGGTCGGCAGTCAGGTCGAGTTCGCCTTCGACATGGTCGGGGGCAAACCCACCATCCGAAGCCTGACCCGCCGTGAGGCGGGCCAGTGATCGCCGCCATCATTCGCGCCTCGGTCAAGGCGCGCTTCCTCGTCCTGCTGGCCGCCTTTGCCCTGGTCGCCGCCGGCCTCTGGGCCGTGCGCAACACGCCGGTGGACGCCCTGCCGGACCTGTCCGACGTGCAGGTGATTATCCGTACCTCCTACCCCGGCCAGGCCCCGCAGATCGTCGAAAACCAGGTCACCTATCCGCTGGCGACCACCATGCTGTCGGTGCCCGGCGCCCGAACGGTGCGGGGCTATTCCTTCTTCGGCGACAGCTATGTCTATGTGCTGTTCGAGGACGGCACCGACCTGTACTGGGCCCGCTCGCGGGTGCTGGAATATCTCAGCCAGGTCCAGGCGCGCCTGCCCGACACCGCCCGCCCCGCGTTGGGGCCGGACGCCACCGGCGTCGGCTGGGTCTATGAATACGCCCTCGTCGACCGCACGGGTCAGCATGATCTGTCGCAGCTGCGCAGCCTGCAGGACTGGTTCCTCCGCTACGAACTCAAGACCGTGCCCGGCGTGGCCGAGGTCGCCAGCATCGGCGGCATGGTGCGCCAGTATCAGGTCGTGCTCGATCCGGCCAAGCTGGCCGGCTACGGTGTGACCCACCAGCAGGTCGTCGCGGCGATCCGGCAGGGCAATGGCGAGGCCGGCGGCTCCGTTCTGGAACTGGCCGAGACGGAATACATCGTCCGTGCCAACGGTTATCTGACCACATTGGATGACTTCCGCGCGGTGCCGATCCGCACGGCTGCCGGCGGGGTGCCGGTTCAGCTGGGCGATGTGGCCACGGTCCAGATCGGACCGGAGATGCGACGCGGCATCGCCGAGCTCAACGGCGAGGGCGAGGTGGCCGGCGGCGTGGTGATCCTGCGCTCGGGCGGAAATGCGCGGGAAACGATCACCGCGGTGCGCGAGCGGCTGGAAACCCTCAAGGCCGGCCTTCCAGCCGGGGTCGAGGTGGTGACGGTCTACGACCGTTCGCAGCTGATCGATCGCGCGATCGAAAACCTCAGCACCAAGCTGCTCGAGGAGTTCTTCGTCGTCGCCCTGGTTTGCGGCCTGTTCCTTTGGCACGCGCGCTCGGCCCTGGTCGCCATTATCACCCTGCCGCTGGGGGTGCTGGCGGCCTTCATCCTGATGCATCTGCAAGGCGTCAACGCCAACATCATGTCGCTGGGCGGCATCGCCATTGCCGTCGGGGCCATGGTCGATGCGGCCGTGGTCATGATCGAGAACGCCCACAAACATATCGAGCGATGGGAACACGATCATCCCGATGAACGGCTGGCCGGCGAGGCCCGCTGGCGGGTCATCACCGAGGCGGCGGCCGAGGTCGGGCCGGCCTTGTTCCTCAGTCTGGTGATCATCACCCTGTCGTTCATTCCGGTCTTCACCCTGCAGGCCCAGGAGGGCCGACTGTTCGCGCCGCTGGCCTTCACCAAGAGCTATGCCATGGCGGCGGCGGCGATCCTGTCGATCACCCTCGTGCCGGTGCTGATGGGCTATCTGATCCGTGGGCGGATTCCGGCCGAGCAGAGCAATCCGATCAACCGCTGGCTGACCTACATCTACCGGCGGCCGCTCGACTGGGTGCTGCACCGTCCCCGCGCCACCCTGCTGATCGCGCTGGCGGTGTTCGCCACCTCGGCCTGGCCGATCAGCCAGCTGGGCGGCGAGTTCATGCCGCCGATGGACGAGGGCGATCTGCTCTACATGCCGACCGCCCTTCCGGGACTGTCAGCGGCGAAGGCCTCCGAACTGCTGCAACAGACCGACCGGATGATCCGCACCGTGCCGGAGGTGGAGACCGTGTTCGGCAAGGCCGGGCGGGCCGATACGGCGACCGATCCGGCCCCGCTGGTGATGTTCGAGACCACGATCCGCTTCAAGCCACGTGACCAGTGGCGACCCGGAATGACGCCGGAGAAGCTGGTCGAGGCACTGGATCAGGCCGTGCGCGTCCCCGGCCTGGCCAACATCTGGGTGCCGCCGATCCGCAACCGCATCGACATGCTGGCCACCGGGATCAAGAGTCCGGTCGGGGTCAAGGTGTCGGGCGCTGATCTTCAGGCCATCGACCGCATCGCGGCCGAGGTCGAGGCGGCGGCCAAGACCGTGCCGGGCGTCAGTTCGGCCCTGGCCGAACGGCTGACCGGCGGGCGCTATATCGACATCGACATCGATCGACAGGCGGCCGGCCGCTATGGCCTCAATATCGCGGACGTGCAGAGCATCGTCGCCGGGGCCGTCGGAGGCGAGACCATCGGCCAGACGGTCGAGGGGCTGGCCCGCTATCCGATCAGCGTCCGCTATCCGCGCGAGATCCGCGACAGCCTGTCCGAACTTCGCGCCCTGCCGGTGCTGACGCCCTCGGGCCAGCAGATCACCCTGGGCACGGTCGCTGACCTTCAGGTCACGGACGGTCCGCCGATGCTGAAGTCGGAGAACGGTCGACCCACCACCTGGGTCTATATCGATGTCCGCGGCCGCGACCTGGCCTCGGTGGTCGGCGATCTGCAGACGGCGGTGGCGAACAAGGTGACGCTGACCCCGGGCGTGAGCATCGCCTACTCCGGGCAGTTCGAATATCTGACCCGGGCGGCCGAGCGGCTGAAGATCGTGGTGCCGGCCACCCTGCTGATCATCTTCGTGCTGCTGTATCTGACCTTCGGGCGGTTCGACGAGGCGGCCCTGATCATGGCCACCCTGCCGTTCGCCCTGACCGGCGGTGTCTGGCTGCTGTATCTGCTGGGCTACCACCAGTCGGTCGCCACCGGGGTCGGCTTCATCGCCCTGGCCGGGCTGTCGGCCGAGTTCGGGGTGGTGATGCTGATCTATCTGAAGACCGCGCTCAACGACCGGGGCCCCAATCCGGGGCCCGTTGAGGTCGAGAACGCCGTCCGTGACGGTGCGCTGCTGCGGGTCCGACCCAAGGCCATGACCGTGGCGGTGATCCTGGCCGGTCTCTTCCCGATCCTGATCGGCCACGGCGCCGGTTCGGAGGTGATGAGCCGCATCGCCGCCCCGGTCATCGGCGGCATGCTGACGGCACCATTGCTGTCCATGCTCGTTATTCCCGCAGGCTATCTGCTGCTGAGACGTCGCAGGTCTCGTTCGAACACATCAGCCCAAGGAGAATCACCATGAATCGCGCCCTGATCCTGTCGGCCGCCGCCGCCCTCGGCTTGAGCGCCTGCGGTCAATCCGAGACCGCGCCGCCTGCCGAGCCGGCACCCGCTGCTGAAATGCCGATGGCGTCGGACATGCCCGGCATGCCGATGGCGGGAGGGCAGGCCGCCATGACCGGTGCCGGCACAGGCACGATCACGGCTGTCGATGCCTCGGCCGGCACGGTCACCATCGATCATGGCGCGATCCCGGGTGTGGGCTGGCCGGCCATGGCCATGACCTTCACGGCGCCGGCCGCTGTGCTGGCGGACGCCAGGGTTGGAGACCGGGTCGCCTTCGACGTCTCGGTGCATGACGGGGTCAATGAGGTCACCGCCCTGCGCGCGCAGTAGTCGGACGCCTGGCCCCGGGCGGAATGTCCGTCGCAGGACGGGCCTGAACGAAGAAGAAGAGCGATGATGGATGGAAATGGAATGGGCTGGATGATGGGCGGCATGGGGCTGGTCAGCCTCCTGGTGATCGTTGGTCTGGTGCTGGCGATCGCGGCCCTGATCAAATATCTGCGAGGGCGCGGCTGATGGCGACGCCGGCCAGCGACCGGCCGGTCGTCATCGTCACCGGCTCCAGCGGGTTCATCGGCTCGGCCCTGGTCAAACGTCTGGCCAAACGGTTCCGGGTGATCGGTTTCGACCGCGACCTGCCGCCCCATCCGCCCGCTGACGCCGAATGCGTCTGCATCGACCTGGCGGATGACGCGAGCGTCGAGGCGGCGTTCGACCGGGTGCGGACGGGATACGGTCGCAAGATCGCTTCGGTCATCCATCTGGCGGCCTTCTTCGATCTCAGTGGCAAACCCGATCCGCGCTACGAGGCGGTGACAGTGCGCGGAACCGGCCGCCTCCTGGACGCTCTCCAGGCCTTCGACGTCGAGCAGTTCGTCTTCTCCAGCACCATGCTGGTGCACCAGCCGACGGAGCCGGGCCGGCCGATCGACGAAACCGCGCCTCTCGACGCGAGTCTGCCCTATCGCGAATCCAAGGTTCTCACCGAGGCCTTGATCCGCGAAAAACGCGGCAAAATTTCCGCCGTCTTCCTGCGGCCGGCCGGGATCTATGACGACGGCGGTCACTCTGCCTTCCTGGCCCAGCAAATCGCCCGCATCTACGAGAAACGGGCCAGCGCGCGGGTCTATCCGGGCAATCTGGCTACCGGCCAGCCCTCCCTGCACCTCGATGATCTGATGACCGCCATCGCTCGGGTGATCGATCGACGCGAGGATCTTCCAGAGGTCTTCCCGGTCCTGCTCGGCGAGACCGATGTCATGACCTATGACGAAATCCAGCGCGATCTGGGTCGGCTGATCCATGACGAGGCATGGGAGACCCTCTCCATTCCCAAGGCCGCCGCCAAGGCGGGGGCCTGGGCTGAAACCGCAGTCTTCGACGAGGACGGTTTCATCCGGCCCTGGATGGTCGACATCTCCGGAGACCACTATGAGCTCGACCTGACCGCAGCGCGATCCCATCTGGGCTGGTCTCCAAAACATTCACTTCGCAAGAGCCTGCCGGCCATCGTCGCCGGGCTGAAGGCCGACCCATTCGCCTGGTACCAGGCCAACCGGCTCAACGCGGCCCGGGTCGCCGATGACAAGGTCGAGGCGGCGGCGTCGCGGGCTCACGCCATGAAGCCGGCGGAACACAGCCGGATGCTCGCAGACCACGACCGGTCCATGCGCGGCATGCATTTCAACATGCTGTGGGTGCATTGGCTGACCATGGGGCTGGGCCTGTGGCTGGCGACGGTTCCCTTGATCTTCGGCGTCTTCACCCAGACCGAATTCTCGACCGCCATCCTGGCGGTCACCGAGGACCGGAACCTGTGGGCGCCCGCCCTTCGCAATGCCCTGAGCGGCTGGAACGACGTGATCTGCGGCGTGCTGATCATGGTCTTCGCCGGATTGTCCATGTCGCCCAGGGGCGGTTGGGCTCAATGGGCCAATGCCGTGATCGGTATCTGGCTGCTCGGCGCCTCCATCCTGTTCTGGACGCCGAGCGCGGCCATATACAGCAACGATATGCTGGTCGGCGCCCTGGTGGTGGCCCTGACCATCCTGATCCCGATGATGCCCGGGATGAGCATGGAAGGGATGATGGACGAGACCGACACTCCGCCGGGCTGGAGCTACTGTCCCTCGACCTACCTCCAGCGCGTGCCGATCATCGCTCTTGGCCTGATCGGTCTCGTGCTGTCACGGATACTCACCGCCTATCAGCTGGGCCACATCGACGCGGTCTGGGAGCCGTTCTTCAATGTTCCCGGACCGCTCAACGGAACCGAGCACATCATCACCTCCGACATGTCCAAGGCCTGGCCGGTGGCAGACGGCGGAGTCGGGACCATCACCTATATGATCGAGATCCTGATGGGGGCCATGGGCGGCCGGGCGCGCTGGCGCACCATGCCCTGGATGGTGCTGTTGTTCGGCATCGTCGTGGTGCCGCTCGGCGTGGTCAGCATCTATTTCATCATCGCCCAGCCGATTGTCATCGGGACATATTGCACCCTGTGCATCGCGGCGGGCGTCGCCATGCTGGTCATGATTCCCTATTCGCTCGACGAACTGGTGGCCATGGGACAGTTCATGGTGCTGAACACCCGCCGGGGACGGCCCTTCTGGCGCGCCTTCTTCCGCGGCGATGCCCTGCCCGGAGGGACGATCGATCGCCGCCCCGGCTTCGCGCACAGCCTCCCGGCCGCCGCCGCCTCGGCGCTGCGCGGCGTCAACGCGCCATGGACCCTGGTGGTTTGTGCCGGACTTGGGGTCTGGTTGATGTTCTCACGACTGGTCTTCGGCGCGGCCCCACCCCTGGCTGACACGGACCATCTGATCGGAGCCCTGATCATTACCGTGTCGGTGATCGCCATGGCCGAGGTGGCGCGCCCCCTCCGTTTCCTCAATCTCGTGCTCGCGGCCGGGCTGGTCGTCACGCCCTGGGTCCTGGGGGGCGGAACGGTCGCCGGTGGTCTGTCCGATACGCTCGTGGGCCTGGTCGTCGCGGGGCTCAGCCTGCCGCGTGGACGTCGTAGCCAGGAGCATTACGGGTCCTGGGATCGCTTCATCATCTAGAGACGTCTCCTCAGACCCGCCCTGGACTTGCCGCGATACCCGAGGCCTTGCGTCGCCACGTTCGGGTTGGATTCGCACAGCCTGCGTGGCGCTCTCGGCGGCTCACTCACCGGTATCGGCGTCGCGTCGGGCGGCCGCCCGGAACGTGGCCCGGAGCTCAGGGTCCGGAGGGACGGCCGTTCGCCTGATCCAGGTCCGGCCAGGGAGAGAAAGGAAGGCCGGACGGCGGGTGCTCCGTGGTGGAGCGGAGAAGGAGAGACCGCCATGAGACCGAACCCGACGCGGGCCTGGGGCCCGGACGCCCAAGACCGTCCGCCCGCGCCACCGGCCCTGGTTCACGCGGCGCTGGATGATCAGGCCCTGTTGGGCTTGATGTTGCGGCGGGCGGTTCAGGGTCCGCACGGGGATCCCGGCAAGAACACGCATCGGCTTGCCGGAGCCCTGCTGGAGCGGTTTTCGGGACTGGGCGCCGTCGTCGCCGCCGAGCCCGGTGAACTGGCGCGCGCGCCCGGACTTGACCCGGTCGCCCTGTCCGATCTCAAGTTGCTGCGGGAATTGGCGATCCGCCTGGCGCGCGATGAAACCTGCCGACGCCCCGTGATCACCTCCTGGACGGCGCTCGTGGCCTATGTCCGGGCGGCGCTCGCGCATGAGCCCCGCGAACAGTTCCGGACCCTGTTTCTGGACCGGCGCAACAACCTGCTCCGTGATGAGCTGGTCGCGCACGGCACAGTGGATCACGCGCCTGTTTACCCACGCGAAGTCGTTCGCCGGGCCCTCGAGCTTTCGGCCTCCGCCCTGATCCTGGTCCACAACCATCCCTCCGGCGATCCGACGCCGTCGCAGGCCGATATCCAGATGACGCGCCAGGTCATCGAGGCGGCGCGGGTCTTCAATCTTCAGGTCCACGACCATCTCGTCGTCGGCCGGGAAGGGACGGCGAGTTTCAAGGCCCTCGGCCTGATCTGAGGCTGTCATGACCCTGCACCGCATCGTCGCCGCCCTGGGCGGCGAACTCTATTGCGAGGGGCGGCGGGCCAATATCCCCGCGCCCGGCCACAGCGCCCGGGATCGTTCGGTCTCGCTTCTGCTGACCGATGACCGGGTCGTCATCCACGGGTTCGGCGGCGCCGACTGGCGGGTCGTCCGCGATCATCTGCGCGACGTGGGACTGATCGATCACACCGGCCGACTTATCGGCGGGGCACGACCGGGTCTGTGGGGCCCCAGGGCCGATCCGCACATTCGCCTTCAGGTCGCCGCCGAACTCTGGACGGGTTGTCGCTCCATCCGCTCCGGCGACGTGGCGGATCGCTATCTGCGTCATCGGGGTGTCGACGTCGCCTTGAACCTTGGATTCCATCCCCGGGCGCCGATCGCGGTCTACCAACCGTGCGGGCGAGGCCGTCCGGCCCTTGTCGCGCGGATCAGCGACACGGAGGACCGGTTGACCGGGGTCGAACTGACCTATCTGGACCCGAACGGGCGTCGCGCTGCGGGTCTTCGCCTGACACGCAAGACGGTCGGCCGGGTCCCGCCCGGCGCCGCTGTTCGTCTGGCTCCGGGCGCCCCGGAGATGCTCGTCGGGGAGGGGGTGGTGACGACCCTGTCCGCCATGGATCGCTTCCAGCTACCGGGTTGGGCCCTGATGGCGGCCAACAATCTCGCCGCCTGGACGCCACCGCCGCCGGTGCGCCGGCTGCTGATCGCCGCCGACCGGGGAGTCGCGGGCGAGCGCGCCGCGGAACGCCTCCGGCGACGCCTGACGACCGTCGGTCTGGAGGTTCGCATCCGGCTGCCGGACCCCTCGTTCGGGGACTGGAACGATGTGGCGGTGGACGCGCCAAAGCGGAGGAGCGAGGGCGCTGACGGGCGCCGGAGCGGCGGGGATGGGCCCCGTGGCCCGGCCGGAGAACCCTCATGACCGACCTTGTCTCCCACCCCGTCCCGGCCGCAGCCGTCGAGCGCGACGAGCGCACCGTCCGCCTCGGCGACATCGGCATCGCTCGCGAGAATCTGCGGTTCAACGAGCCGCCGGATGACGACATTCCGACCCTGGCCGCCACGTTGAAGGCCGCCGGCCAGCTGCAGCGCCTCACCGTCCGGCCCGGGCGGGGCAGGAAGGAGCAGCCCTGGATGGCGCTGGACGGACGTCGCCGCCGCCTCGCCCTGGGTCTGTTGCTGGACGCCGGCGAGATCGACGCGGACTATCCCGTCACCGTCTGTGTCGAGACCGATCCGGCCCGTCAGGCGGCCGCCGTCCTGCTCACCAACACCGCCGTGCCCGTCCATGTCGCCGACATCATCGCCGCCATCGGCCGGATGCTGAAATCGAAGCTGACCGTGCCTGTGATCGCCCGGGCCCTCGGCTACGCCGAGATCGACATCAAGCGGCTGGCCGCCCTGGCCGGACTGCCTGCGGCGGCCCTTGTGGCCCTGAAGGCCGGGCGGATGACCCTCAAACAGGCCAGGCTGTTGGCCCGGCTGCCCGACAAGGCCGAACAGGCCGAACTCGCCGAGGCGGCGCTTGACGGGCATGGGTTTCAGGACTGGCGCATCACTGAGCGGCTCGACGAGGGGCGTGTCACCAGCCGGGATCGACGCTGTGCTCTCGTCGATGCGGACAGCTACGGCGAGGCGGGTGGGCGCACCGAGGCGGATTTGTTCGGGGAACTCGCGCCCGTATTGCTCGATCCGGAGATCCTGACGGACCTGTGGATGGGTCGGGCGCGCGCCATCGCCGCCGTGTTCGAGGCCGAGGGAATCGCCGTGCATGTCACCGCCGGACCCGAACCGGACCTCCCGGACGACCTTGAGGCGCTGGGCTATGTCTACGGCGGTCAGCTCCCGGCCGACGACATGGCGCGCTACCGCGCCGAACGGGAGGCGTTCAACGCACGGGCGGACGCGGTCCGGCAGGCCCTGGCCGAGGCCTGTGATTCCGAGGCCGTTGACGCCGCGATTGTCGCCATGATCCGCGCCCGGGTGCAGGCCGACCAGACGGGGTGCGGCGGGCGGGTGGTGACGACCATGGTCATGTGGCCCGCCGCCGGCACGGGCGTCGATGTGCGCTGCTACACGCCCGAGGAGCCTGAAATCGAGGACGCCGGATCGCTCGACAGTGATCCGGCGGACCGGGCGTCGGCTCCGCCGGTCTATGTCGCTCCGGAGGTGCCGGCGCCCGAGCCTGACACCGACGGCGTCAACCACGCCCTGCATGGCGTACGCACCGAGGTGGCCACGCGCGGACTGATCCGGGCCCTGGCCGACGATCCGGGCGCGGCGCTGACGGCCCTGATCGCGCGCCTGTTCACCGTCCTGGTTCTCCGCACCCATGTGGCGCGGTCGGAGTCAGCCCTGGCCATTCTCGCCACCGGGTTCGATCCGGTGGACGGACGGGTAATTGAGACCCTGGACGGCGAGGTGCGCCAGCGGCTCGACGACCGTCGGGCGGCCTGGCAGGCGTCGGGTGAGACGGTCATCGCCTGGGTCCATGCCCTGCCGCACGGGGAGAAGATGGGGCTGCTGGCGGAACTGACCGCGATCAGTCTCGATGTCCGCGAAACCCGCACCACCCTGATCCGGCGCAGCGCCCGAACGGAGGCGGCCGAGCTGGCCGCCCTGTGCGGGGCGGACATCACGCTCCACTGGACGCCGGACGCGCCCTTCCTGCAGGCCCATTCCAAGGGACTGCTGCTGGGAATGCTGGAGAGCATGGGCGCGGAAGACGAGCGGGCGCGATCCTTGAGGAAGACTGAACTGGTCGACTGGGTCGCCGAACAGGCGGCGTCCCGGAGCTGGGCACCGGCCGGCCTCTCCTGGGCGGGTCCGCTGCCGGACGAGGAACCGGTGACGACCGAAGAGGACGTTGGTGCTGACGTGTCCACCCACGACGACGACGGGATCGGGGCATTCACCGTCACCCCGGCGGGCGAGGCCGCCCTGGGGCCCGCCGCCGCCTGACGACGATCCGCCTCGAGCACGCCGCCCCGGTTCGCGCCGGGGCGGCGTTGTCGTGTCCGGATGCTGGTCCGGGGAAAGGCGAGGGAAGGGCGGGCGAGGACGAGCCTGCAGGACCGAGAGGGAGGCGCCCTCCGCTTCAGGCCACCGGAGCTGATCCCATGTCCTCGACCCTGTCGCTGTTCGCCGACCCCAGCGGAGATACGTCCGCCAACATCCTTGCCGCCGCCCGGGCGCTGGCGGCCCATCTGGCGCGATCCCGACCGCTCGACCGTCGGCTTGTGGCCGCCGTCATGACCACCGCATTCGGCGCGTCCGACGCCGAGGGAGCCTGGGCCTGGCGCGACGCCTATGACGCGATCGAGGCGGCGACGGTCCTGCAGATCCGGCGTCTGGCGCCACAGGTCAGTCGTCTGGAAGATGCGCCGACGGAGATCGCCGCCCTGCTGGCGGCTGTCTCGGCCCTGGGCCTGACCCAGACCCGGCGCAGTGAGGCGCAGGTCGCGCTGGACCAGTTCTCCACCCCGCCCCACCTGGCCGCGCTTGCGGTCCTGGCCGCCCGGGTGCGCCCCGGAGACCGCGTCCTGGAGCCATCGGCCGGCACGGGTCTGCTGGCCGCGGTCGGCGGGGCCTGCGGCGGAACGCTGAGCCTGAATGAAGTCGCGCCGGGGCGCGCCGCTCTGCTCGACGGTCTGTTCCCCGACGCCGATCGGACCCGTCATGACGGACGCCATATCCATGACCTGTGCGCGGACGCAGGCGGGTTCGACGTGGTGCTGTGCAATCCGCCGTTCTCGGATCTCGGCGAGCATCTGTCAGCGGCCTTCAAGGCCCTGGCCGACCATGGCCGGTTGGCCGCGATCGTCCCGCTGACCGCCTTGACGGACGCAAGCCTGCTTCGACGCTTCGGTGAGGCGCGACGTGTCGTGGGGCGGATCGCCTTTCCACCCCATGCCTTCGCCAAACACGGGACCGCCGTGGAGACGGGTCTGCTGGTGATCGATCGGGCCGGAGGTGCCGCGGAGGCCGCGCCTGTCCAGACCACCGACGATCTGCAGGACGCGGCGCGGAAGGTTGGGGCGCTTGCGCCACGGGTCGGCGCCAGGCCGCGGACGCGCCTGCCCGTGACGACCGACGCCCTGTTGGGACCGCGCGCGCGAGGCCTGGCCCTGCCTTCGGGCCGCCTGGCCTTCCTCGCGGGTGCGGCGCCCCTGGCCTATGAAGTGCAGGCCTGGACCGGGGAGGGGCGCGATGTCGGGCTCTACCAGGCCCATGCCATGGGGCGGGTCGTCCTGGCCGCGCCGCGTCCGCATCCGTCGCCCCTGGTCGAGTCCGGACCCATGGCGTCAGTGGCCCTGCCGCCACCGACCTATCGGCCGGTCCTGCCGCCGGCCATCCGCGATGAGGGGCGGATCTCGGACGCCCAGACCGAGATGGTGATCCATGCCGGGGAGGCGCACGCCGCGCACCTGCCCGGATGGTGGCGGACGGATCAGGCGCCGCACCAGATGGTGCTGGTCTCCGAGGAGCAGGAGGAGGCCGTCCAGCTACGACGCGGCTTCTTCCTCGGCGACGGCACGGGGTGCGGCAAGGGCCGCCAGATCGCCGCCGTCATCGCCGACAACATGAGCCAGGGACGGGTCCGGGCGCTGTGGCTGTCCCGAAACGACGCCTTGCTCGAGGACGCGCGGCGCGACTGGGCCGCGATCGGCGGGGGCGCCTACGACATCGTGCCGCTATCGAGCTGGAAACAGGGGGATGCCATCCGGCTCGACCGGGGTGTCCTGTTCACGACCTATGCGACGCTGCGCCAGCCGGCCCGGGGTGACCGTCAATCCCGCCTCGACCAGATCATCACCTGGCTCGGCGCGGAATTCGACGGCGTCATCGCCTTCGACGAGGCCCATGCGATGGCCAACGCGGCCGGCGGCGGCAAGGGCGCGCGGGGTGCGAAGAAGGCGTCGCTTCAGGGCATGGCCGGCCTGGCGCTGCAGAACCGGTTGCCCGACGCGCGGGTCCTCTATGTCTCGGCGACCGGCGCCACCACGGCCGAGAACCTGGCCTATGCCGCGCGCCTCGGCCTGTGGGGCGGACCGGAGGCGCCCTTCATGACCCGGGCGGATTTTCTGGAGGCCATGGATCGGGGCGGCGTGGCGGCGATGGAGCTGGTGGCGCGCGAGCTCAAGGCGCTTGGGCTCTATGTGGCGCGCAGTCTGTCGTTCGAGGGGGTCGAATATGAACCGCTCGTCCATCCCCTGACCTCGGACGACATCGCGATCTGGGACGCCTGGGCCGACGCCTTCCAGCTGATCCACGCCAATCTCGCCGAGGCCCTGAAGGCCACGGGCCTGAACGACGAGGACGGCAAGCCGAAGAGTGGCCAGGCGGCGTCCGCCGTATATTCGGCCTTTGAGAGCGCCAAACTGCGCTTCTTCGGTCATCTTCTCGCCGGCCTGAAGACGCCGAGCCTGATCGGATCGATCCGGGAGGATCTGGTCCAGGATCGCTCGGCCGTGGTCCAGATCGTCTCGACCAATGAGGCGGTCATGGAGAGAAGGCTCTCTTCCATCCCGCCGGAGGAGTGGAACAACCTCTCCATCGACCTGACCCCGCGCGAATACGTTCTCGACTATCTGCGCGAGGCCTTCCCCGTCCATCTGATGGAGGCGATCGAGGACGGGGACGGCAATGTGACCATGGTCCCGGTCATGGACGACGGTCGCCCGGCCGTCAGTCAGGAGGCGCTGGTGCGTCGCCAGGCCCTGATCGAACGGATGGCGTGCCTGCCCGCCGTACCGGGCGTGCTCGACGCCCTGCTGGAAGCCTTCGGCACGGACGCCGTCGCCGAGATCACGGGCCGGTCGCGGCGGGTGGTGGTGCGTGATGGACGGCGCATCGTCGAACGGCGCGGCGCCGCGGCGGCCCGCGCCGAGACCGATGCCTTCATGAGCGGTCGCAAGCGGGTGCTGATCTTCTCCGACGCCGGAGGCACCGGACGCAGCTATCATTCGGACCTGTCGGCGGCGAACCGGCAACGCCGGGTCCATTATCTGGTCGAGCCGGGGTGGCGCGCGGACGCCGCCATCCAGGGCCTGGGCCGCAGCCACCGCACCCACCAGGCCTCGGCCCCGCTGTTCCGTCCGGTCACGACCGACATCCAGGGCGAGAAGCGCTTCACCTCGACCATAGCGCGGCGGCTGGACACGCTCGGCGCCCTGACGCGCGGCGAGCGCCGGACGGCCGGCGCGGGTCTGTTCCGGGCCGAGGACAATCTGGAGAGCCCCTGGGCGCGCAGGGCCCTTCTGGTCTTCTACGGCGCCATGGCCTTCGGTGAACTCGCCTCGATGACGCTCGAGACCTTCATGAACAAGACAGGTCTCAAACTGCTCGACGCCGACGGCGGTCTCAAACCCTCCGACGACCTGCCGCCGATCCACACCTTCCTGAACCGGCTGCTGGCGCTGCGGATCGCCGACCAGAACGCCCTGTTCGAGGATTTTGACCGGATTCTCTCCGGCATCATCGAGCGCGCGGCCGCGTCGGGTGATCTGGACCGGGGCCTTGAGGATATCGAGGCCGGGGAACTGGAGGTTCTGGGCCAGGAAACCATACGGACCGACGTCTCAACGGGCGCCGAAACCGCCCTGGTGACCTTCTCGCTGAGGGTCCGTCGGGACATCCTCAATCCGGACGACGCGCTGGCCCGGGTCGCCGACATCGCCCATCAGCTCGTCGTGAACGCAAAGTCCGGCCGGGCGGCGATCGCCGAGCTGGGCCTGACCACCGCCACGGACGAGGACCGGCTCGTCGCTGCCGTCCGTCTAATCCGGCCGGATGGACGCCAGACCCTGTCGGAGAAGACGTTCGGGGAATCCGCCTGGAAGCCGGCGGCGATCGGCGACTGGCGCCGGGTCTGGGATGAGGAGGTCGCGGGAACCGATCCCTGGCTGAGGCGTGAGCTCACGCTGGCGACCGGCCTGCTGCTGCCGATCTGGGGCCGGTTACCGGCGCGCGGGTGTTCGGTGCGTCGGGTTCGGGCACCCGACGGCCGACGCTGGCTGGGTCGGGTCCTGGACGAGACCCAGGCTCGGGCCCTCAAGGCGAGCCTGGGCCTGGGCGACATCGGCGACGCCTGGGCCGACGGCGCCAGGACCGCCGCCAGCCTCCTCGACCGCAGCGTCCAGCTCTGCCTGGACGGCGGTCTGTGGCTGAAACGGGCGCGGGTGATGGATCGCTGGCGGATCGAGGTGGTCGGGGGCCGGACCGATCGCGACGCCCTGGTCGCGCTCGGGTGCTTCGTGGAGATCATCGCCTTCACGCCCAGGGTCTTCATCCCGGTCGACCGGCCCCGGATCCTGGAAGCCGTGTTGCGTCGTCACCCGGTGCAGTCGGTCCTCGACGGCGCGGCGGCCTGAGATCGGCCGGACGAGGCGAAGGCCTCGTCCGGTCAGGAGGGGACGGGAGGAAGGGAGGATGAGGGTGAAGCGGGATCGGGGAGATCGGCTCCCCGGCGCTTCGGATCAACAGGAGACTGACATGCAGACCATGGTGTTCACCGGCCGATTGGCGGCCGACCCCCAGATCAGCCCGGACTTCGCCAAGGCGGTGTTCCGGCTGCTCGAGAAACGCGGCGTTGACGCCGCCGGCAAGGACCGGCTCGTCGGGGTCAATTGCGTGAGCTGGTCGAAGGGCCTGAACGAGAAGGTCATCGCCCGCGGTCTGGCCCAGGGCTGCGAAGCCGTCGTCGTCGGCGCCTTCATCGACACGGCCTATGCGGCCAAGGACGGGACCGAACGCACCGCCAAGGAACTGGTGGTGAACCGGCTGACCGTCCTCGACTGGGCCGAGGACCGCGACGCCGCGGGGCTCGGGGCGTCCGAAGACGGCCGCGTCGCCGCCTGACCTCGCGACCCTTCATTTCCTGCGACCTTCATTTCCAAGGAGACTGATCATGCAAACCCTCACTCTCGAAGGCTATCTGGCCGCCGACCCGTCCATCCTGTCGGCCCAGGGCTCGGGCAAGAAGCGCGCGAGTTTTCGCGTGCTGGAGACCACCCGCTTCCGCAAGGCCGACGGCACGCCCGGCGAGCGCACCACCGGCTTCAACTGCATCTGCTTCAACGAGGCGACGGCCGAGAAATACATCGAGGCCTTCGCCCGCAAAGGCAGCCGCGTCGTCATCCAGGGCCATGTCGAGAATGACACCTGGACCGGCAAGGACGGGGTCGAACACTACGACCTGCGCCTGATCGTCGGCGATATCCGGCTGAAGAACCGGCGTGCCCGGCCTTCTACGGATGACGGTCCCGCCGACAGACAGGTGCAGGAGCCGGCGAGCGGCTATGATCTGAACGACGACATCCCGTTCTGATCCGACGGCGAGAGAGACGGAACGGCCCGGCGCGCGAGCGCCGGGCCGTTTTCCTGTGTGGGGGCGGGAGGGGAAGGCGAGGGGAGAAGAAGGCGAGGGCGGGCGCGGGCGAGCCGTTGGGGCTCGCTGGCACCGGAGTTTCGCCATGACCGCCTCCGCCTGGACCGAAGACCGTATTGAGCGTCTGAGGACCCTCTGGCTTGAAGGCCGCAGCGCTGCGCAGATCGCGCGTGATCTTGGTGAGGGTCTCACCCGCAGCGCCGTCCTCGGCAAGGTTCACAGGATGGGCCTGTCCGCGGGTCGCCCGCGACCCCGGGGTCCGTCTGTCGTCGTCGTGTCGCCGCCCAGGGACCGCCGCCCGCCGCCCACGATCGTGGGTGAGGCCATTGCGGGGCCGGAACCCGTCCCCGACCAGGGGCGGACGACCCTGCTGTCCGTGCGGCGCTGCGAATGCCGCTGGCCTTATGGCGACCCCGGGGCTGAGGGCTTCAGCCTGTGTGGACGCCCGGTCGCGCGCGGCGCCTTCTGCGGGCCGCACGCGGCTGTCGCCTATCGCCCTGTGCGGCAGTCGCCTGAGAGCCTGGAGGCGCTCGCGGGGCTGCATTGAGGCGCGGGTTTCTGGCCGGTTTCGCGGTGAAGAAATCAGTGACTGTTTCGACGGCGGCCTCGATGAGGTCGCCGTTTTGTCTTCGGCTTGGGTCGAAGGTTCCAGGACCGGCGGTCGAGGGGCTTGAGGTCCTGCCGGTGTCGGCATCGATGGACGCCCAGGCGTGCGGCGCCGGCGGCTCGCCGCCGACGAGGCCGGCGAAGATCGATGTCCGATCGTCCGTATCGGCGCGACGGCGCCGAAAGGTGTCCTCGCCCGAAGGCGGGCGAGGACTTGCCCCCACACAACGCCCTCCGATTTTGTCACATCACCCCGGAAGTCAACGGCTGCGCCGTTCCCCTTCACGGACAGCCAAGGGGCTATCCGCTCCGGTGACTGCCGGGGACCCCGATGTGGCCAAAACCGGGGTCGTTGCGCATGGGGCGCTTCGACATCTTTTACAGGATGTTCCCGATGCAAGCCTTTCCCTCACCCTTCTTCGCCAAATCAGACTCCGCCTTCGACGACCTGACCGCCTCGCTCGGCGATCCGCGTCCGCATCCCACAGAGGAGGCCCTGATCCAGCTCGGGCGCGCGCTCATGACCGAGCTTGTGGACGTGATCTCCGACACAGCCCTGGAGGACTTCCAGACGATCCTGGGAGAAGCCCTGATCGGCGCCTTCCATTCGGCGGCCGGACGGATCGAGCGCAACGCGGACCGGGCGCGCGACGCGATGCGCAGCCTCGACCGCGACTTCGACGGATCCGAGGCGGTCGACACCGAGCTTCAGGAAGCGACGGCCAAAGCACGGGCCGGGGATACGGCCACCCGGGCGACGGAGTTGATCCGGGACGCCGCCGCCGAAACCTGGACCATCGCGACCGGCGAGGTCTGGACGGCCTGGCGCGGCAGCCGGCGGGGCACGCATCTGACGGCGGCCCAGCTGGAAGCCAAACAGGCCATCCGCGCGATCAGGAACCGCAGGGCGGGGGACGCCGATCCGGGCGGTCCGGTGGTCGCCTTCCGGGGCGCGCCGACGGCCGACACCTCGGATGACGCCGGGCGGATCTTCGACGCCCTGAACTGGGCTTTGAAGGAGTGGCCTGACATGGCGCTCGCGACGACCGGGGCGAAGGGGTCGGAGAAGCTGGCGATCAAATGGTCCCGGCAGAAGGGGGTGAAGCTGATCCTCGCCCGGGCCGATTTCGACACCCACGGCAAGGCCGCTCCGTTCAGGGCGAACGACGAGCTGATCGCGCTCGAGCCTGAGGTCTGCCTCACCCTGGTGCATTCGGTGGATCGGGCGCGGGCGGACCAGCGGCCGTTCGGACCGGCGCTCAACCTTGGACAGAAGGCGATGGAGTCCGGGCTGCGGCATGTCCCCATCCGGGCGCGCGCGGCCTGATCGATCGACACTGACACCAACGACCCGCTCGGCTTCGGCCGGGCGGGTTTTTGTTTGTCGTCCGGGGCATTCGAGCGATCGAAGACGGCGCCCCAGGGACGACCAGGCGACGGACCGGGGATGCGATGATGAGGTTTGGTCCGATGTGCGGATGTATGACGGGAGTGTCTGGAAAACTGGGAAAAGGGCTTGAGGGCAAGATAAAAGAGGGTGTTTGGCGGTTCGGGTTTTTCGTATCCTGTCCGCAGGTTAGCGGCGCATCCGAGGGTGTTGGACGACTTGCGGTGAGTTGTCGTCTTCGGACGATGCCGGCGGCCTGGTCGGAGGCGTCGAATGCTGATCCGTGAAGCCATCCAGTCCCGTCTTTCGGCGGGGGGCGGTCAGGAGCCGGAGGCGGTCCAGGTCCGTCTTCCGCTGTCCCTCAAACCAGACCGGGTCAACGTCCGAACCGGCCTGATGCGACGGTTGGCCAGCTCGCGCGCCTTCGCCCTGGGTGACCGGTCAGGCGTTCTCAGGGCGGCGCAGGGACGCTCGGGCAGGGCCTTCCGGCTGGACGTTCGCCAGCGGGTGATCGTCAAGGCGCTGGTGTCCCGGCACATCGGCAAGGGCGCCGAGCGGGCGGCGGCCCTGGCGGCGCATGTGAGCTATCTCGGACGCTCGGGAGCCGGGGTCGAAGGCGCGCGGCCGGAGTTCTTCGACCGGGAGACGGACGATGTTCGGCCGGTGGTCGAGACCGGGGGCTGGAGCGAGGACCGGCACCATTTCCGCTTCATCATCTCGCCGGAGCACGGCGACCGGATCGGGGATCTGAAGGGCTATGCCCGCGAGGTCATGGGGCGGGTGTCGGCGGACCTGGGGGAGCCGAATCTGAAATGGGTGGCGACCTGCCATTACGACACCGACCAGCCGCACGCCCATGTGTTGGTGCGGGGTCGGCGAGGCGACGGGCGGGACCTGGTCATCCCGCGCGACTACATCGGCTACGGCTTCCGGGCGCGGGCGCAGGAGGTGGCGCAGGAGCGGCTCGGCGACCTGTCCCGGGTGGAGGCGGAACGGCGTATCTGGAAGGAGACCGGGGCGGACCGGTTCACCGGCTTCGACCGGCGGCTGCTGGCGGCGGCGGATGCGAACGGGACGGTCGAGGATGGCGTGGGCGTCAATGACGCCTGGGCGGCGCTGACCCGGGGGCGGCTGCGCCATCTGGAGGGGCTGGGTTTCGCGGTGAGGACGGGACGGCGTTACCAGCTCGACGGAGAGATGGAGACGAAGCTGCGGACGCTACAGGCGCGGCGCGACATTATCCGGACGCTGAACCAGCGACGGCTGGAGGGGGCGAGGGAGGTGCGGCCGCTCGGGACGGAGCGAGTGCGCGGGGTGGTGGTGAAGAGCGGGTTTCACGACGAGGCGGGTGCGGCGCCGTTCGTGGTGGTGAAGGATGCGGGCGGGGTCGAGCACTATGCGCGGGTGAGGGCGGGAGACGCCGCGAGGATGGGGAGCAGGATCGCGCTGAAGCCGATGGCAAACGGGTTGGCGCAGGTCGTGGCGGGGCGGGGAGCGGACCTGGGTCGTTAGGGCGCTTTTTGACTCATCTGCGACCTTCGGAACGGCTGCTTCCATGCTTACGACCCCAACTGAGGGTGGCCGGAAGCGTCCTAGCGCGCGCGATCTTGCTCGTTAGGACCGCTTCTGAGTAAGCGGGGCGTACGGGTCATCCGTTTCGAGGCTGCTTCGCGCGTCATTCGGCGAACATACCGGTGGCGACGCAGCCGACGTTCCCTATATCGGAGCGAACAGCGGAGCTTTCTTATGAACGATGATCTCAGTGCAGGGGTGGAGATCGCGCAGTCCGGTTCCCCCGCAAATTATATGCTTTATGCCGAACTGACATCGGATCGTGGCCTCGCGGAGATTCCCCTCACGACGGCTCGGTTTCCAAAGTCTGGGATGACATTGGCTGCGATCACCGACAGCCTACGGGTACAAGCTAGGTCCGACCTGACCCGTCTTGGCTACGAACCGCAGGAGGTCGAGGCGGCGCGGTTCGTTCTTGGAACGCTGCCGGAAGATGTGATCGAGGTGCTTGAGGCCGAGGTTCGGAAGATGCAGGCCAGCGGGGCCGATTTGGTGTTGTTCGATGTTCTGTACTGGGAGGCGGCAAAGCAGGCCCTCTGCCAGACGCCGAGAATCGTTGGCAGGGATGATGAAGAACTGACCTACAAGGGGTTGCGGATCCGCCGCAGCGCTGTCGATTGACAGCCGCAGCGAGGGTCGATGTCTGCGCGCCATGCGGTCAAAAAAATGGAGCTGGACCGGTCAGCGGCGCGGCTGCTGGCGTTCCTAGAGCGGAATCGCCGAGAGCGGATTTTCGACTATCCCTTCGGCTATTCGTATCCGCAGAATTGTTGTGAGAGCGTTTCGCTTATCCTGACCTACCTGCTCGAGGAAAAGTATCAGCTTAAGAACGTCCGCGTCGTCCGGGGGTCCAAGCCGTGCGGCTACGAACACCATTTCTGGGTCATGGCCGGCGACTGGACCTATGATCTTACCGCCCACCAGTTCGAGGGCTACAAGCCGATCATCGGTGTTCTGGCTCACGCGCTTTTTCTCGACACCTTTCCGGACTGGCTCTTGGTCTGCGATCGGAGTTTCGTGGATCGGGACGAGGTCGTCGCCTTGTTTCGAAGCGGCGTAATCCCCTTCTAGTTTCGGGATCTCCCTAGCGTTGAGTCCCGGAAGGGAGAGGACCGAAGGTTTGTAAAGTCATCTGCGCGGTCGGTTCTCAATCGAGACGCCGCAGGAGCAGCGCCATTCC
This sequence comes from uncultured Brevundimonas sp., assembly GCF_963977465.1. Taxonomy (GTDB): domain Bacteria; phylum Pseudomonadota; class Alphaproteobacteria; order Caulobacterales; family Caulobacteraceae; genus Brevundimonas. The sequence goes on from NZ_CAXBOQ010000002.1 coordinate 484,999, forward strand.
GAAACAGGCTTGGGATTGGGGGAATGTGCCGGACGACGCTGACGTTCGGGCCGCCTCCCGCTTACTGGGGAAAGCAAGCGACAAGGCCCCGAAGCGGAAGCGCCACCATTACATCGCCCAAACTTACATGGACGGCTTTAGCGGGCCTGAGGGTCGCCTGTGGGCCTATTACCTCGACAACCCATCAAATCCGAGGTCGAGCCGACCCGAAGCGATCGCCTATTCGAATTACTACTACTCCCAAATCCGACCGGACGGGACGCGCGACGACGATAGCTTCGAGGATCTGTGGGGCGCGATCGAGACAGTCTGGCCAGAGACCATGCGCGCGGTCGCTGGAGGCCGCGTTTCGCTCGCGACGTCTTTCAACGTCCTCGGAATGGTCGCGATCACCAGTGTGCGGGTTCCCGCCGCGCGTCAGCGCAATGAACTCCTCCTCGCGGCGGACTTGCGCGCCAAGGCCATGGGTCTTGAGCGTTTCGGAGCCTTGCCCGACGACCTGCAGCGCTATGCGGGTGAACTGGACACGATTCCGGTCGGCATCAATCCGCAACAGTCCATCCCGCTGATGATGGAGAACCTGCGCCAGTTCGGCGATCTTTGCTTCAAGATGGGCTTCGAGATCCTCCACAACGAAACCGACCTGCCCTTCATCACATCGGACAATCCTGTCTGTCTTTACGACCCCAGGACGCCGGCGGCGCGTCGGCGGCCGTATGAGTACGATGGCCAAGCGGAGCTGATCTGTCCGCTCAACACCAAGATGGTGTTGCGAGGGAGCAGTCGGCTGCGTCCGGTCGATCAGATTGTCCGGCACGGGCGGATTTCGGACCGGGGTGCGGTTACGAGGATCAACAACACCATTGCGCGGTTCGCTTACGGGCTCGCCTTGGCCCAGGACCGCACGAGCGATGGCACGATCGCGCTGCATGCGGCCGCCTGTCCGACCGTCTCGATCAAAATCGTCGAAAAGCCGAAGGGAGCCGACATCGTCTGGCGCCACAAGTTTGGGCCAAGGCCAAAACTGGCTGCTTATATAGATACGCCGGCCAAGGCGGCGCGGCTTGAGGCGGAGTTGGCTGCGGCGAAGCCGAAGCCAGACCTTGACGATGTATGAGGGACGGCGGCTCTAAACCGACCGCGAGATTGCCGCGGCGATGCGCCTGCGTCCGGACGGCGAACCGCGCGCCCCACCTCTACAGCCTGGGATCGAGCCAGTTTCGCTCGCCCGCAACGCCAACAACGTCAGCCAAAAGGTATTGCGCCGCCGGTCAGCGGAAATGCGGAACGGGACCGCTTGAACTTTTTGTCCAGGATCTGGGCGTTGCGTCAGACTTGGCACAAGGCGACGTCCGCCCGGTCCGCAGATGAAGCCGCACGGATGCGGTGGCAGAAATCCGTCGCGCTGATCCGGGCGATGTCGGCAAAATACAGCAGCGAGGTTCTCGGGTTGGTCAGGTGCGGATAGAAGGCTGCGTACAGATTGGCCATGCTGAAGCCGAGCAGGGCAAGGGCGGCCAAGCCGATGAACCCGGCGGGTGAACCAGGGGTCTTCAGCGGAATCGCCACGGCCGAAGATCCGAGCAGGGCCAGATTGACGGCGAACGGGAAGGAGGCCTTGCCTTCGACCCGCCCGAAAAAGGCCTGCATGCGGTCCAGTTGGCCGAGCGCTGCCGTGGCGAGCTCGCCGTCGGACGATTGCTCGGGGCCGTTCATTTCGCCTCCGCCAGCGAGGCGCGAACCCCAAGTTCGGTGAGAACGGCGCTGATCCTGTCAATGACAGGACCCAGGGCGATGGCGCGTTCCTTCGGCGTGTCCGCTGTGCGGTAGGGCAGCGGCGTAAGGCCCTTGAAGTCCGACGGGAGACGGACGTTCTCCGCTTGGGGCACCAGTAGCAGCGTTCGGTGTCGTCCGAGACGCGACATGAAGAATCCCAGTTCGAAGATCACATTGTCCCGGGGGGTCGTCGACAGACGATCCCGGGACAGCACCAGGTCGTCAGGCTCAGCCAGGGCGATGCCGAAATCCGCCAGTCCGACCTGCTCCTCCAAGGCTTCGATCGGGTAGGAGCCCGGGGCGAAGATCATATCGTCGCTCCAGATGACCACCTCCGCGTCGTGTTCGAGTCCCACGCGCAGGGCCTTGCCGATCGCGAGCGCCTCTGCGGAGCAGATCAGGAAGATTCGTGGGCGGGCGTTCACGCGATTCACGAACTGGTTTCGCTGCTCCAACCGTTCGGCCAACTCCTGGGCGATCCGGCGCCAGAGGGACGGATGCTGGCCGCCGATCTCAGCCAGCCGGGAGTGACTGACCCTCCAGGTCACGACTGTTTCGGCGGCCTCAACGGTGGCGGCGCGGCTGATGTGCGGCGTGATCGCCGACATCTCCCCAACCGTGATGCCCTTCTCGCGGTAATACAATCGCATCTGGTTGACGATGATCTGCACCTTGCCGGCCAGCAGGAAATGCAGGTCGCGGTCAGCGCCGCCCTGTTCGATGATCGTGCGTCCCGGCGCGTACTCGAGCAGCTCGCCCTGATCCGCCAGAGCGGATGCGACCTCGCGGTCCGGTACGATGCGCTGCATCGCCAGGGCATCGGTCAGATCATCCCGATTTTCGAAACGCGCCTTGAGCGTCATGGGGAAACTCCAGTCAAATGAGGCGACGGACAGGGTTGACCGTCGGCGGGCCGAACAAGCGCGACAACCATCCGCCGTCTGTCACAGGCGGATCGCCGTCGGGGCGGGCCTGGACGCGGAGACGGACCGACGCGGCGGTTCCGTCGTCGTGAAAAGCGGTCGCGCTCAGCATCACGCGACGGTCAGCGCCGAGGCGGACGATCAGCAGGACCGCGAAAGGCGGTGCATCCGGGCCATCGGTGACGATTTTCAGCATCTGCAGGCAGTCGGTCCCGCTCGGGTCGAGCGAGAACGACGGATGCGAATGCCATTCGCCGAGGTAGTTGCAGCGCATGTAGTCGTCGCCCGTCCGCGCGAAGAACGCGTCCAGGAAGCGCTTATGGTGCGCCGGCTGCCGGACGAAGCAGGCGGCGTCGCCCCCATGTCGCTGGACCGACAGATCGACGATGCGAAAGCTGTTGCGCCCGCGATGCTCGCCCACCAACACGCCGCCGATCTCGCGCTGGCGCGCCCGGATCAGCTCCCGCTCGAGCTTGACGACAAGATCGGGCGGAATTTCAAGATTGAGCATGGTAGTCCGCTAGCATCTCGGCCAGCAGGCCGACGCCCCTTGCGCCCTGGTCAGAGGACGCAGGCGTCGGTTCGGGCGCGCCCAGATCGATCCGATGGGTGTGGAACGGCTGGGCGAAGATCCACTCCTCGCGCAGGCCGATCATATAGGCGGAGGCGGGGAAGGCCGAGGGCGCCGCGCCCGTCAACAGGTCCAGCGCCATGCGCGCGGCGTGAGCGGCGATGACCGTGACGTCGGCATCGTCCGCGACCAAGGGCGTGGCCTCGCTTTCCGCCTCATAGGACCGCAGAACGCGTGGGGGGGCGACCCCTTGGTCATCGCACCAGGCCTTGATACGCGCCCGCGCCACCTGCGGGCTGGGGTCGAGCCCGGGCCGGGATCGGGCGACGAGTCCGCCGATGCCTCCGGCGTAGATTTCCAGCCAGATGAGCGGCCGTCGTCCGGAAGCGGCGACGCCGGCGAGGAGATTGAACACATTCGGGTCCGCTGTGGCGTCGATGATGAGGTCGCAACCCTGCAGTTTCTGCAACACGCTGTCGGCGACGCTGCTCGCCTCCTGCCCAGCCAAGCGCTTCATTTCCAGCTCGACCTTCACACCGGGCGACACCAGATCGGCGCGACGTGCGACGCCGCGCACCTTGTGTTCGCCGACCGCGCTCCAGTCGAGATCGTTTCGGACCAGGTTGTCCGGCAAGAGCAGGTCGTCATCAACCAGCACCAGTCGCCCAACGCCGGCCCTCGCCAGGGCGGTCGCGATCTTGCTGCCGGCCGAACCGCAGCCGACCAGACCCACCGATCGATCCGCCAGCACCTGATAAGGCTCCGGCAATCGCCCGCCGCCCTGGGCTTCGACCACGGAGAAATCCACCACCCCGTCCTCCTTTCCGAACCAGACCAGCCGTCGATCCGCGTCAGACCAGAGCACCCGAATGTCAGGTCGCGTCTCCTCTTCGCCCATCCGATCGTAGCCGAGCGCAACCAGCGCTGCGTCGAGGTCCGACGCCTTGCCGGATCGGGGCGAAGCCTGATCGCCGGGGACGCGGAAGACCCGGGCAGGATAAAGGGTAGCGTCGTCCCACAGGCTCTTCGGCAGTGAGGGGTCGGTCCACACGACCCCACCGACATCCTCCAGGTGGACGGGCGTCAGGGTGTGCTGTTCGTCGAGCGTCCGCCACAACAGCTTGGCCTTCAGCGTGCGCCCCGGCGCCATCGCGTCCATGTGGGCGGCATAGGCCTCCGTCACCACGAACCGGAGCGCCTGGCTGCGCAGGGTCTGGCCCAGGGTGAGGGCGTGACGGCTTGGGGCCGGCGGCGGGTTGATCCCATCGACGGGGGCCTCGCTCCTCAGAAGGCGTTCGGCGCTCTCCACCATGTCCGCGCCAGTCAGGTTCGGCGTCCAGTTGTCCGGACCGAACTCCAGACAGAGTTCGCCGCCCGTCCCGTACTGGTGACCGGACCACAGTTCGCGGTCGGCCGGCATCACGGACGGCGGCGAATGGGGGAAGGTCGCGGGGTAGCGCAAATCCGCCCTGTAGGTGCGGCCCGCGACCGCCAGATCGACGGCGAAGCAGACCCGGCTACGGTCATCCAGGCGTGGGCGGCTCACGGTAAGCCACGACGCCCGGCCCGCCAGAGCGAGCAGGGCGTCGTGTTCCGCAGCCATTCGGCCCGGGTCCTTCAGGAACCAGAAGCTCACGCGAAGCCTGCCGGTTTAGTCGGTTCGGTGCGACGGTCGGCGAAGGCGTAGTCTCGCGCCGGGGCCGGGCTCGACTGCAGTAGTCCGCCGGCCGCAGCCGCCTTGGCCACAGCCTTGGCGGCTGCGGCGGTCGCGTCGGCCTTGTCGGCCAGTTCGTCCACCGCGGTGTCGTAAACGAGGCCCGACCGTTTGCGGTTCGATCCGAACATGGCCTGCACGGCCGGGCTGCCGGCGTCATAGGCGCTCTGGCCGATCGCCGTCTCTTCCCCGGCGCAGCGCCGTTGCTGGTCCTCGGATTCCAACACGCTCCGACCCACGGCGCAGCGGATCATCGCCCCCTTCACGCCGAGGCGCGTCAGGGCGATGGGGCCGAGGTCGAAGCCGATGGCCAGACCGAGGCCATGCCCGTCGTCCAACGTGCCGTCGTCCTCAAGCGCGGCGATGGCCTGCTCGAAGCTGCTGCGGACGCCCGCCGCGCACAGGATGGCGGTGCTGACGCTCGCCTCATGATCGGTAGTCTGGGCCGTGCCTTCACCCAAAACGCCATGCACGCAGTCGCCGATGAAGCGCACCTTGCGGCCGCCGAAGTCCGTGTGCAGCGCCGCATCCATTTCGCCGCGCAGGACATGGAGGGTGCGCACGACGTTCTTGGCCGATTCGTCATCACAGACACCAGCCGCCACAAAGTCAGTGAAACCATCGATGTCCGCATAGAGCGAGATCGCGTCCTGACGACGCGAATTCGCCGGCGACAGCACTTCCATGTCGAGGTTGCTGAACGGCGGCGTGTGGCCGGCGAACGAGAACTTGCCGATCGGACTGGCCTCTAGGTCCGACCGCCACGCCTTCACGACCTGATCGGCCGTGATCGACAGCGCGGCTTCTTCTTGGCTCGCGGTCACCTCCTTGATCGTGAGCGGGGTCTTGTCCTCGACGACGTTGTCAGCGAGCCCGAGGATGCTGCGCGCGGTGTTGGTCAGATAGGTGCCGACCTCAGTCCCGCCACCCGCCCGTTTGGCGGCCAGGTTGGCAGGTTCGCCGAGGAAGAGCGGCTCCGCGTGGCCGCGACGACCGTTGCAAACCGCCAGCGCAACGCCGCTGTCGATGCCGACGCGGACCTCGGCGGACGGGATCTTCTCGTCGCCGTCCTCGCCGGTCTGCTTCAGCACATCGATGATCAGCTGGGCGATAGCGACGGCACGATGGATACGGCCAGCCTCGTCTCCGTAGGGCTTGGTCACGACCGCATGGAGACGCTGGTTGTGGAAGTCCACCTCGATCGCATCGACCGCGGTGAGGATGCGATGCACCGCCCGGTAATGCAGATTCAAGAAGCGCAGCGTGCGCTTGTGACAGGTCTCGCCCTCGACCTGGGTGGAGGCCAACATGTCGGCGAGATTCTGGACGTCTACATAGATATGGACGCCGTTGACCCGATAGGCCTTGTTACGGGGCAGGGCGGTGAGGTCGGTGTCGCGGACATAGTCCTTGATCTCGACCGTGGTGACTTCTTTTTGACGCGCCGCGATCCGCTTGGCGGCGCGCGCGCTGTTCCAGGTATGGGCCGCCATCGGCGAGAGCCCTTTCATGCTTGGGATAGGAGGCGGGCCGCCTGTCGGAGACGGCACGGCGGGGGGCATCGCCGAGAGGGCGACGTTGATCAAAAAAGGGTCTAGCTCGGTGTCATGTCTTCGCTCCAACCTCGGAATGAAGACTCGTTCGAGCAGAAACAGCCGCCGCGACCGATTGCGGTGTTGTCCCTTCCGGGCGCCCCGTCCTAGGATCAGGTCGCCGCACTCCAACGAGTCGGACCTGGAAGGAGGCGGCTCGCCTGCACCGGCAAAGTCAGCCTGCCGTCTCCTTCCAACCTCGACGGCTCCAGCCGTCCTGCTTCCAGCCTCCATTCGCCGGTTGACGTCGCCCAACGCGACGGCCTGACCGCACGAAAAACTTCTCAGCCTGACGGGAAGGGGAACAGCCCAATCTCAGCCCAGTACGACTCTCTGAACCGAGTCGCGCCGGTCTGGAAGACGTTATTGCACGTCCTGTTAACCCATCTGCTTCTCTGCCCCGATTCGAACCATCTGTCGACGCCTGCGTCAAGATGTTGTGGTCGGATTGGAGAAAACCGCAGGATCGTGCGTCGAGCGACGTTTGGTCAGACTGCAGGGCCAGTCGCTGAATCCCCCGGCGAACTGCCAGGCCGGGGAGGAAAAGCGGCTTGGCGGACGGATCCGCCGTACACGAGGTATTGCCCCTGATATCCCAGAGCGACGAACACGAAGCGGACCACAATCTCGCGCATCAGTCGGACATGGTCCCACAGGTCGCGGCTCTCGGGCGTGTCGTTGGCGGGCTCGTAGTACCAGCCGCGATGGACGATGACATTGCGGGCCCGGATGGCCCGAGGAAGGCCGTCGCCTTGGAGAAGATCGGCGAGCGGCACGCCCCAGCGTTCGCCGAGAAGGAGGATCTTGTCCGCCAACGATCGACGATTGAGATCCTCCATCCGACCCGGTAGGGCTTTGATGAAGTCGGCGGCGTTCTCGGCGTCCACGGACGCTGCCCGCGCGGCGTCGCGCATGGCCTTGGCGATCACTTCGAACCGCTTCCTCGGCAGCATGCGGGTCTCGGCCGGAGACAGGTTTAAGTCCGCCAGATTCTCAAGGGCCGTCATCGCGTGCAGCAGGCGCAGTTCGGTGTAGCCCGCGTCCATGGCGAACCATTCGATCGCATAGGACAGGTTTTTAGCCCCGACCGGCGGTTGGCTGTGGGCGCGGACGGCGCAGTCGAAGAACGACTGGCGCATCATGGGGTGAACGACCGGCTGGCCCGTCCCGCGCCGATCCGTGTTGGCGTAGAAGGTTTCCTCCATCGTGCCGCCATCCCAGGTTTCCTGAACCAAGCCCTTCAAATTGCGGGATGCCGCCAGGCTCATGCAGGACAGCAGGTGCAACGCCAGCGCCTCCGCCTGCGAGCGCCAGGTGTTGAAGTCGGCCGGCGTCGATGTCGCCACGACCTGCAACAGGCCTGAAAGGCGGGTGCCGCGCGGGGCCGGATAGGCGCCGGCCATCGTCACATCGCCGAGCGGACTTTGGGCGTGGAGGTGGGGAAATGCCTCGAAGCCGCGCAACGACAGGCGAATGAATGGCCGAGCCTGACCCTCCGCCTGCCGGGTCAGCGTCGCCTTTGACGTCCTGAAACGGAGCAGCAAATGAGAGGTGCGCGGCGTGGATCTATGGCCGTGATAGCGGACCGTCATATGGTCGGACTGAAAACGGGCACCGTCCGGGGTTTCGCCGAAGAGTTTGAAGAACGCGGCGCCTTTGCCGAGGCCATCCAGCGCGCGGCTCAGGGCGGCGGTCTCCGCCGTGTAGGGGATGGGCGGCACCAGAAATCGCAAGACGCCGGAGGCGTCCTGCGCGACCTTAAACCGAAACGGCCAAGTCTCCTCGCCTACGGTGAGGCGACCCACATAGGCCTTGAACGGGAAAGGGCGCGATTTGGTCACGCTGGTTCCTGATGGTGAATAGCGACCGGGCCACACCGCAACGCTCGTACGCCATCAACCCCCGTCGAACAAAGTGCTCTGGCTCCGATCCCGCCACGGGAAGGCCAGCCTAAGAGCCGAGACAACTATACCGGCTGACGGCTGAGAAATCGGTGCGTAGGATGGTCAGCTGTCATGCGCTTCCGCGCTTCCGTTCTTTTCCGGCAGCGACTCAGCGCCGGCTGGAGCGGCCGTCGCGTTGAGCGCCTGGCTCGCTGATAGCTTCGACTCGTCAAACGGTCGACGCACCAGCAAGGGCCTCTCGCTTCGGACAGCCTTGCCGTAGGCTATGAACTCCAGGAAACGGAGGTTCGGGATAACCTTCACATGATCCTGGCCGTAAACGTTCCCAAGGTAGCCGAGGCTTGTCTGATCGATGAGCGAGTGGGTGAAGTAAGTATTGCACTGGCTGAGGATGGTCTTGCTTACCAGCGCCGTGCGCTGGGAGACGACCAACAGGCCCACGCCGTATTTCCGCCCCTGGAGGGCGATCTGACCGATCCGGCCGACCACCCATTGGGTGTCATAGTCGAAGCCCGATCCGGCCGTCTCCGGAATGATCGTGTGGGCCTCCTCCAGGACGATCATGATCCGCCGTTGCTTGCGGTGGACCCGGGCCCAGCTCATGATCTCGGAGAGGAAGAGTTCCGTCGTCCTCAGGGTCGCGCGTGTGTTCGTGACTTCGGCGAGTTCGAACAGTCCCAGCCATTCGGTGTCGCTTTCGAGGAAATCCGCGACGTGCGTGGTCACGCGGGTTTTGACGGTGTCGATAAAGGTCTTGAGGGCCTTCTTTTCGTCCTTGGCCCCGTAGTTTCCGGTCTCAACGTCGAACAGCAGCGCATCCAGGCTGGCGGTTTCCGTCCGTGTGAGGCCCATCGCCTTCGGCGCCAGGTCGCCCAATCGCTGGCGGTATTCTCCGGTCAGATCCACACAGAATACCTTGGTCTTCTGCGCCACGGCTTCACGGATCACATCAAGCGCCAGCTCGGTTTTCCCGGTGCCGGTGACGCCCAGGATCGCACAGTGGTACTCCACAAGATCGGGCAGATGCGCCTTCAGGGCGATGTCCGTGGAGGGGATCGTCCCAATGACGAATTCGCCCGAGGCGAGCTGGACCGAGGCGTTGAGCGCTCCCGTCAGCCTGAAGACGGGCGTGTTCATTGAAGGAAGCCACGGGAACTTCCTGAAACCCGCCAGCGGATCGACCGTGCCAAGTTGGGCGGCGTGAACGATATGGGTTCCACGGGGATTCTGTCTGAAACTCTCCTCTGCGGTCTGGGCGTCGAGGATTTGGTAGAAGACTCGGCCGGTCGGCAGATTGCAGAAAACCACCGTGCCTTCCTCGAGGCCGTCTTCGCCCGCAGCTTCGAAACGGATCGAGGAGATGCTTGAGCCCTCGACCACGAAGCCCACCATCTCGACGGCTTCCTCTCCGCCGACCAATTCACCGATGAGGCGGGGGAGGGCGTCCTTGTCCGTGCATTCGTACACCTCGCCAGTCTCGGTTTGATCGATTTCCAGGGAGGCGTCCCCGAAACAGATGCCGGTGGCGACTAGTTCGTTCTCCTGCACCTGAGTGGACAGCGGCAGCACATAGGTCACCCGTCCGCCGGGCAGGGTTGCGACATGCGCCCGATCCTCGGCCCAAGGCGTCTGTCCCGTAAGAGTCACCCTCACGATGTTGGGGTGATCGACACGCTGGACGAGGCCGACGAGCGGCAGCACGGATTTGCGTCGCAGGAAACTGGTGAGCCTCATGACGATCTGAAGCAGCACCTCGACCGGCTTCAGGAGCGCGAACCCGAACCACAGGGCCAGTAACAAGGCGACGTCGCTGGTGTCTTGGTAGAATCCAAAAATGCTGGTGAAGGCCACGGCACCGAACAATAATTCGCCGCGCGCCAACAGATTGGCGAGGCTGAAGAACAGGGCCCGCCAATGCTCCCCGCGGCCTCCCCTCTCGAGGGCCGCCGCTAGCCCCGCCACCGCGGCGGAGAGCGCGGCGTAGGCCATCACGATCGATACCGCCGGAACGACCACGTGCCGAAGGTTTGTCACGGTTGAGAGGTCGAGAGTGAACAGCAAGACCAGAACAGCTACTGCAGCGCTGAGGGCATCGCGCGGTGGGCGGTACCAAGGCGCCGAGATGAGGCTCACTCCCCAGAAGCCGAGGGCTGAAAGGAGCCAAAGCGATTCTCCGCCGCCGCTCGGACGCCACTGCCCGGTCACCCAGACGTAGACGCCGTAGAAGATCGCGCTGTTGATCGCGAATGCAGCAAAGCGCCACTTCTGACGTAGAAATCCTGATGTCGACGACACAGCCATCCTCCCCGGATAGGCATCGTGCACCAGAGTGGACGGTCAAGGCCAGAACAACCGGATATTGGATCCGGTGCCGTCCCGATCGCCGAAGGGCGCGCCTCGCTATGGCAAAGGTAGGCGAAGGCGCACCGGCGTCGACGATGTGATTTCCGGTCGCCGGCATCAAGATCATGGACCATTTTGGCCTTGGACGAAGCCAAATAGAGGGTCCATCGGTCCAAGGGTAATGGAAGGTCCGCTTGGTGCCACTGCACCAATGTCTGCACTTGGCGCGGAGATGACCTTAGGCCGCCGGATGGATCCGCAGGTCGGCCCCTCAGACCGTCAGGACGACGGTCCAGCCAACCTTCGAGATCGCATCGCCGGCGGCCGTCGCAATGTGGGCGGCGACGGGGAGTTCTCCGCGGCTCAGCAACACCGGTATTGCCGGTCAGGTGAGTCCGTATAGCCGTCATCGGACCCACTCTCCCGGATACAGGTGACGACCAGAGCGCAAACACCGGCGATGATGAGGATGGTCCAAAAGGTTCTCAGCCCCTTATCCAGAAAGCGTTCCGGAATTTTGTGAGCGAAGACAAACAAGCCGACCATCGAGATCAGGAGAAGGGCGGCGAGAATTTCCATGACCGGTGCAGCCCGCCCGCTATTTGAAGATCACCGCAGCCGCGATGGCTGCCAAGAGGAAGGCGATGAGGTTGAACGACCCTCGAACCTTCTCAAACTCGCTCGCCAACATCGTCCGGACAGGAACCGGGCGGCGGGCGCGCTTCTCTTCATCCTCAGCCAATCTCGCCAGTTCCGCATCCACATCGAAGCGAGGGCGCCGACGATCTGAAACCGTCACCGATACCCCATGCACCTTATGGGGATAGGGGTCGGTGAGGGACCAGTCGGTCGGTGCATAGTAGAGGTGATCGGTGTGTTCGGCCTCGTTGTATTTGATCTCCGTCTCTTCCTGATAGAGGTCCGCGATGACCTCGACGCTAACCTCCGCATCGGGACGATCTCCAATGTCTGTCCATAGCCGGTCGATGACATCACTCTCGACATAACAGGTGATCTCGACGCACGGGACGGGACCGAGCCTCTCATCCTCCGAATAGAAGACATTTCCGGTCGCGTCCGGGTTATGGCGTAGGACCACCTCCGTCGGGTTCGACACAAACTGAAACGCCTTCGCGGGCATCGCCCGAAGCGGCGTTTTGGGGTCTTCCTGAACCCTCAGCCGGATCACCCGCTGGCTGTTTGGTCCGTGGAGTTTTTCGTCGCGCGGCGTGATCCCGCCGCCGAAAGCCCATATCGGGGCCTCCTCATAGTGGTCCCGCAACACCTCCAAGGCCGTCGCTCTGTAGCTGCAAACGACCTTCCGATAGCGAAGGGCGACCCCGCCGTCATCGTCGCGAGCTACGTAATCCTCACCGTCTTTTTCGTAGCTCATGGTCGCCTCCCAGCGCTCAAGCTACACCACGCGAACGATTGCGACAGCTTAGGGTTTGGAGCCGTTCGGATGATCGTTGTGGCGCACCTCCGACCGGTACTCGGGCTGGAGCTCTATTCCCTACGCGGGGCTGCCTGTTCGATGCGTTCGAACGCAGGTTGTCATGTGAGGCGAAATCGTGGCATTCACCGGAAATACCGCCGGGGGATGGCTAAATGCGTCTATGTACCAGAGCAAGTGCGCTGTTTGGCGCGCTGCTCGTCGCCGCCCCTGTCGGGGCCTGGCCCGAACTGTCTCTTGCACAAGACGCCGAGGTTTCGGCCCCGTCAGTTCGCGTGGGGCTGAAACGACGGGTGGCGGTCGGCCGTTTCAGCAACAGCACCCCTTATGGCCGGTTGTTGCTGTCGCCGGGGGAGGCCGATCCGGTGGCGACCCAGGCTAGCGACATGCTCACCAACGCGCTTGTCGGATCTGGCCATTTCTTCGTCTTCGAGCGCGGGGATTTGCAGGCGTTGAGCGCGGAGCGGGTTCTGTCGGATGCAGAGGCGCAACGGCTTGTCGGCGTCGATACGCTGTTGCTCGGATCGATCACCCAGCTGGGCCGGCGCAATGAAGGCAAGCAGGGTTTCCTGAACTCCCAGCGCCGGCAGGCTGTGAACGCCACCGTCGAGATTCGTCTGGTCGACGTCCGAACGGGACGCGTGTTCTTCACCGCATCCGGATCGGGTGAAGCGACGACGGAGACCGGAGAGGTCGCCGGCTTCGGCACGCGCGCGGGCTACGACTCCACGCTGAACGACCAGGCCATCAATGCGGCGATCGCCGACACCATGACGCAAGTGATCAACCAGCTTCAGCAACGCGCCTGGTACACCGACATTCTGCGCGTGTCGGGCGACAATGTGTTCGTCTCCGGCGGTCCGAGCCAAGGACTGAGTTCGGGCGACCGTTTCCGGGTCGAGAGCCCCGGTGAAGTGATCACCAGCGCTCAATCAGGCCTTCCGATCACCTTGCCGGGAACACAGGTGGCCGAGATCGAGCTGGTCAGCTTCTTTGGCGAAACTCCGGAGACCGAAGGCGCCGTTGCGCGCGTGGTGCAAGGCGAACTGCCCGACAACATTGCCGGCCTTCGGGTCACGGAGATCAGATAGATGCTGAAAAGAGTGACTGTCGCCGCGCTGGCCTGTGTGGCCCTGACCGGCTGCGTGACGAACTACGCCGATCGCGAAGTCGCACAAGGTTCCGAGCCGGCCTCGCTGATTGTCGTCAACGCTCCCACAGGGGCCAGCATCAGGGTCGATGGCCGCCCTTACGGATTGGCCGGGGCCGCGGGCGGGCCACTGACGCCGGGCCGTCATGAGGTTGTCGTCGAATCCGGCGGTCGCGTCATCCACTCCCAGTCCATCTTTGTGGCCGCTGGAGCCCGCGCCGAGGTTCGCATCCCATGATCCGCCGTCTGTTTACACTCGCCGCCGTGACCGCGGCCGTGGCCGCCTCGGCCTGCGCGCCGACGTCACTGTTCGAATGGGGCAACTACGAGCCGGCGCTTTACGCCTATTCGCAGAACCCGGAGAACCGGGGCGTCTACAAAGACGCGCTGGAGAAGGCGATCGAGAAGGGTCGGGCGCGGGACGCCGTGGCGCCGGGTCTGCTGGCCGAGTTGGGCTATCTGCATCTCGAAGACGGAAACACCACCGAAGCGTTGCGCTACTTCCAGGAAGAGCGCGCCCGCTTTCCGGAATCGGCTGGATTGATGGATCGGGTGATCGCCCGGCTGAACGGCGGCGCGGCCGTCTCGGGAGGCAACTGATGCATATGGCTCGTACCCTTGCCGTGGCGGCTCTCGCATTCGGCGGACTTGCGCTGGGCGCGTGCGTGACCGGTCCGGCGCCCAAGAGCTACGCGGCGATGCGGGCGGAGAACCCGCGAGGCATTCTTGTCGTGCCGGCGCTGAACACGACCGTGAGCGTCGACGCTGCGGACTACTTCGTCTCGACGATTTCGCGACCGATCGCCGAGCGCGGCTATTACGTCTTCCCCGCTCACATGGTGAAGCGTCTGCTCGACGACGAAGGTCTGTCCGACGCGGGGCTGGTTCACCAGGCAGACGCATCGCGCTTTGCGCCCTTGTTCGGGTGTGACGCGGTGATGTTCGTGGAGATCGACCGGTGGGATTCGCAGTACGTCGTGATCTCCACCTCGACCAATGTGGAGTTCAAGTACACTCTGAAGAGCTGTGACACCGGGGCGACGCTCTGGAGCGACACTCAGGCCATGTCCTATAGCCCGAGCGCGTCAAACTCGGGTAATCCGCTGGCCGATCTTCTCGCGCAGGCGGTGATGGCCGCGCTCGAAAAAGCGAAGCCAAACTATATCCCGCTCACGCAGCAGGCCAACCTGCTGGCGACGCATACCATCGGGCAAGGGTTGCCGGCCGGTCCCTATGCGCCGCAGTACAATCAGGATCAGGCGCAGTTCCCCAACTAGCCAGGGTGACGCGGCCATGGCTCGCACGCCGGTCGCGCACCGCTAGGGCCTGGATTTCCGCCGACGGCCAATGACCGCTCCCTGGCGCTACGCAGACGCCGTCTGTCGCTGGACTTCTGCTGCGACGGGAGCCAGACGGCCGGACGCACGCGGGGCCACGACGCTGAAGCCGAGGCCGTCTCGTGACCAGGTGACGCCCTGGAGGGCGCCGAAGGCCCGTTCGGACATCGCCCTGTTCTTGTCGATGGTCATTGGTCGGGCCATCACCGCCAGACGGTCGGCGGCCGGGCCCTCGTAGATGAACATCGCTGCGGGCCCGTTCGGGGTGGTCACCAGGCGCCCGCCCAGGAAACGGTAGCCGGCGGCCCGCAGGTCCGGCGGTTCCACCGGCGCGCCCAGACGCTCGGAGACCCAATACGCCAGAGCGGCTGTCTGATCGGATGGCAGTTCCACCGGCCGGCGCAGGTCGGCGGCGTAGACCTCGTAGTTGTCGACGGCCTCCTGGGCCAGGGCGTGAACGCCGTGAGAGGGGAGCGTAAGCGCCTGATGGCCGAACCAGCCGGTCATGCCGCCGAGGCACAGGATGCCGATCGCGGCGGCGATCTGGCGATGTCGTGCGAACCGTCTCCGGCGCCGTTCGACCAAGGGCCTCAAGGCGAACTCCGGCGGCGTCGGTTGGTCGGCGATCGGCGCAAGCGCGGCCCGCAGCGCGTCGCCCTGCGTCCGATAGGTGGCGATCCTTGCGGCGGCCTGGGGATGGGTGTCGAGATAGCGTTCGACGGCGTCACGGCGAGCCGGATCGAGCATGCCGTCCAGGAAGGCATGAAGGTCGTCCTCGCTGATCGGGCGGTCTCCCGTCATTTGATCCTCCTCAGATGCGGGGCGACAGGCGCTTCGTCGGCCATGGCGCCGGCCAACCGGGCGCGGCCTCGCGAAAGCCGCGACATCACCGTGCCGACCGGGACGCCCAGAACGCGGGCGGCGTCTGCGTAGGACAGCTCCTCGACCGTCACCAGCAGGATGACGGCCCGGTATTCCTCCGGCAACCGGTCGAGCGCCCGCAGGATATCGGAGTGGGCGATGCCCTGCTCCTGATCGGGCGGCGCGGAAAGAAGGGCGGGATCCACGGTCTCGATCGGCGTCGTAGGGCCGCGCCGGCGCAGGGTGCGCCAACGGCTGACAGCCAGATTGTGGAGGATGGAATAGAGCCAGCTTCGCGTATCGCCGTCCGCGCGATGCTGCCCCCAGCGGGCGACCGCGCGCTCCAGACAATCCTGGACCAGGTCGTCCGCCTCGGCCGCATTGCGGACCAGGGCGTTGGCGTATCGCCGCAGCCCCGGGATGGCCGGCTCGATCAGCTGGATCATGTCCTCCACCGGGCTTGCCTATGGATCCTGGATCTGGACCGGCGCGCCCGGAGCGGCGGCCGTGCCCGGGGCGACGACAAGATAACGTCGCGCCGCGCCCTGTTCCGCCCGGACCTGCTGGCGGATAGGGCCCAGTGCATTGACGATGGCGCCGCCGGCCGGGTTGGTCGTGAAGGCGGCGATCGGCTCCAGCGGTCCGGCGCCGTCCGGTGACCCCGCCAGGGCCAGGACATAGGGCGTCCGCGGCGACAGACCCGCGACCGAAGCCTGAAGGACCTGGATCAGGCCCTGATCGAACAGGCTGATAGTCGTGCCGGTGGCGCCGCCGGTGCGGTCGCGCATGCGGAGCACTATCGAGCCGGTGTCGGATCGCGGCTGCAGGTTCTGATCCCCCTGGCCCGACGGAACGGCCCCCGGCGCATAGATCAGCGCCTGCGGAGCCTGACCGACAGGGATGGTGGCGACCACGGTGTTGGAAGTGGTGTCGATCACCGCCAGCTCCCCGGCGTTCTCCAGCCCGACATACAGCCGCGAGCCGCCGGGCGACGGCCAGAGGCCGTGGGGCAGGGCGCCCACGGGGATGGTCGTGACCAGGCTGAAGTCATCCGTCCGGAACACCTTGATCGCGTTGAGCCCGCCCACCGTCACATAGGCGAACTGGCCCTCATGGGTGCGGCCGAAATTGACGTGGTTGGTGATCGGGCCGGTATCCAGTTCAGCCAGCACATCGAAGGGCGGGCGGGCGTTGAACGCCACCGTCTTGCCGATGTCCTTCAGGGTGAACCAGACCTGGGCGCCGTCCGGCGACGCGGCGATGTTCGGGCAGAAGGCGCTGGGCTGGACGACTTCGCCGACGATCTCGTGGGTGGCCGTTTCGACCACGACGGTTCGGGGATTGAAGGATGAGCAGATATAGCCGTAGCGCCCGTCCGGGGAGAAGACGGTCATGCCCGGACCGGCCGGCGTCGCAATGCGCCCGGTCTCCTGGAAGCTGACGGGATCGATCACCGAGATGTAATCCTCGCCGCGCACCGTGACCCAGAGCTCCCTGCCGTCCGGGGTGAAGAAGGCCTCATGCGGCGACCGGCCGATGTAGGTGGTGTGTTTCACCGCATTGGTCGAGGTGTCGATGAAGGTCACCGAGTTGGAGCCGATCGAGACCACGGCGAGCGTCTTGCCGTCCGGAGAGACGCCCAGACCGTGGACCAGGAGCTGGCCGCGGTAGAGCGGGCTCAGGTTGGCCGGAGTTGGGTCGCCGAGGCGGATCAGACCAACAAGCGTGTTGCTGGACGGATCGGTGACCGAAACCGTGTTGGAGAACTGCTCGGCCGCATAGACGCGGTCGCTGCTGTGAATCGGGCCGGATGGACCCGCCTGGGCGTGGGCGCCGCCGGCGGCGAGGAGCGCCGCCAGACCGATTGCAAGCTGGGTGGTCGGGCGGTGCATCTGTCAGCCTCCGTGATGCGGGTGGAAGGACTCGCCGCCCGGAACGACGCGCTCCGGGTTGGTCGGCGCGGGCGCGGAGGGGGGCAGGGGCTCGCCGACCGCGAGACGAAGAGCGGCGATCTCCTGCTGCTGTTCGACGATGATCTCCTGGGCCAGGCGGCGGACCTGTGCGTTGCGGCTGTGACGCAGGACCGCCACGGCCATGTCGATCCCGCCCTGATGGTGGGGGATCATCATGGCCACGAAATCCCTGTCGATATCGCCGCTGGGCCGGATGGTCATGGCCGCGTGCATCCGGATCATGGCCGCATCATTTTCCGCCATGAAGGCGTCGGAGGGCGTGCTGGCCCCCAGCGGGGTGGCGAGGCCGAGCGCCCCGAGAAGGGCGAGACGCAGCGCCGATCTGCGCAGGGGGCGCGTCGGCGATGGGGCGGAGTTCGCATTTGGCTGAGCGTTCATGCAGGAGAGACGCCGCCGGACGGTCCGATATTCCCGGACGGCGAAAATAATTGTGGGGCTTCCGGCCGGGCCTTTGCTTTGCGGACCGCCGACCCGCGTGATGCAGGGGCCTTGAATCAGTCGTGCAGCGACCGGCTCCGGCGCACCGGCGGGCTACTCGATGGCCGTGCTCACGTCGGCGGCCAGCCGCCGCTGGATCTGGTCTTCCTGACCCCATCCCCGCGCGCCGCCCAACCGCACGGCGAGGTAGATGATGGCGCGGCGGAGAAACGGGACGCCGCGGTTGGCCATCGCCTCGCGCAGGATCCGGTCGGCCTCCAGCCGACTGTAGGGCGCCGATCGGCTTATGCCGCGCGGCCCGTCCTTCCAGACGCCGGATCCGCTGGTGGCGTAGAGATAGTCATGGATGATGGCCGCCTTCACCCACGGTCCGTCGGGCGGAAGGATGATCCAGGCCCAGCGCGGAATGGACGCCAGATCGGTCGGAAACCCGGGACGCACCGTGATGCTGTCGGTGCGGTCGCCCGGACGATAGGTCAGCGGATCGTGGAGCGCCCAGAGACTTCGCCCGCCCTTGAGCGAGGGCGCTCGCTTGTTGTCCAAGAGGACGAGCACCAGCTTGCCGTCGAACCTGTCGAACCACTCGTCAGATGGGTCAGTGACGGCGGGTTCGGGGTCCTGGGTCATGGCGGTTCTCTCGTGATGTGGCGCCTGCCGCCGTTAAATCGGTCAGCCGGGGTCTGGTGGCGCGGGCAGGGGGGCGCAGCCCAGGTACGGGCCGAGGTCGGCGAACTCCCGGTTCGCGAGCCGCGGGAACAGTTCCAGATCGGCCCGGATCTCCACCTCCTCCAGCGTTGTCCTCATGACGCAGTAGTCCGCCGACCGCGGCGTATCCTGGTCGAAGATGAAGGCCGCCATCCGGCCATCGGACGTCGCTAGCACCTTCCAGTAGGCGGATGGCAGACGGTGCCGCTCATGGCCGTTGGGCATGGGCATGGACGGCATCATCCGCTCGTACAGCGGACCGGTGAGGACGTAGAGCTCGCTCGGCGGGTCGGCCGGAGCGGCCCGCGCCACCAGCCGCCGCTCCTGCGCTTCCAGATACTGCCATGAGGCCTGGTTGAGCGCGGAACGCTGCGGCGTAATGTTGGAGAGGATGTTGGTGTCGCTGGCGAAGGGCGTGGCCGAGAAGGCCGCCAGCGGCGCCTGGTGTCCCCGGTCGATCTGGAGGGCGTCCGGCGCGTCGTCGTAGTCGTCGGGCTCCAGGGTCTCGGCATCGGACAGCCAGGGGTCGGCCTGCCAGCGGCGGCTCCCGGAGGGCCCCACCGTGTCGCTGGTGACGCGGTAGGCCACCCAGTCGGCGAACTTGCGCCGGTCATTGGACGACAGGGTGTAGATCTCGCGCACGATCACGTCGTTGGTGGCCGAGGCCCCGGTCGGACAGCCGTGCAGGCAGTGGAAGGTGTGCAGTTCGGCGCGATCCTGCGAGAACGCCGGAAATGCCATCGCCGAAAGCGCCAGGGCGAGGATTATCCGCCTCATGCCTTCGTCCCCTTGGTGGCGGGTTTCGGAGCGACCTCGATCCAGGGTTCATCGGGGATCTTCAGGATCCAGCCGGGATAGATGCGATCCGGGTCCTCGATCTGGGGATTGGCGCGGTAGAGGCTCGGCCACTGCTGGGCGTCGCCGTAGAACCGCTTCGCCAGTTTGCCGAGGCTGTCGCGGGCCTTGACCTCGTAGAGGCTGTAGAGGCCGTCATAGGGCGCTCCCAGGCCGACCGCTTCGGGATCGAGCGCATCCAGATCCGCGACGACAGCCTTGAGGGCGCCCGGACGATAGGCGCAACGCTCCGGCAGGGCCTCCGCCGCTTCAAGATAGCGCCGGCGGGCGCTGAGGCTGACCTCGTGCAGCGCCCGCGGACCTGTGCGATCCGAGGGGAACAGGCCCATGATCCAGCCCATGAAAGAAAACCCGGCCGGGACATTGTCCACCGGCGCCAGATGCGACGGGTTCAGGCTGTAGATCCGCGAGCTTGTCGTGGAGTCGAGCTTCAGCCCCAGCCTGCGGGCGCCCGACAGCACCCAGTCGAGGGCCTGGTCCGAGAGGCCCCGCTCCGGGCCGCCGCCCCCGACGGAGCCGTGCGTGCCGGGGAACCACTTCTGTTGATAGGGCGCGAGCTCGTCCGCCGGATCGACGCCCGCCGCCTGGTTGAGCGCGTCCGCGCTGTTCCACAGCGTCGGTTGGAAGTCGCGCCGGCGTTCGTCCAGGGCGACGGCGTGGCGGGCGCTCGCGACGAATTCGGTGATGCGCGTGTCGTGGAAGGCGTGGCGGCGATTGGCGGGGTCGAACCACCAGCGATAGCGGAAGGGGACGCCGAGCGACCCCACCGTATCCCAGACGCCCAGATAGGTGATCTTCAGAAGGGGGACATCGTCGATCTGCGGCGCGGGTCCGTGCTGGCGACGCCAGGCCAGTTCGTCCCCGGAGACGACCACCTGAGGCGAATGCTCCAGCCGCCAGCGCCGCATGGCGTCCGAGTCCGCATGCGTGGCGTCCTGGCGCGATCTGTAGAGGCCGATGGCCTCGGACACGCGGTCGGCCCGGGCTCTCGGCAGAACGCCGCAGGTCCGCAGCAGGCCGACGAACGATCGCGCCGTATAGGCGCCGCGGGAGAAGCCGAAGACGTAGATCTCGTCGCCCGGACTGTAGTTGAAGATCAGGAAGCGATAGGCCTGCGCCAGGTTGGTCACCAGGCCGAGGCCGAAGATCCCGCCGGCGAGGCTCTGGAGGAAACTCGTGCCCACCCCTTCATCGTAATAGATGAGCTGGGCGCGATCGCCGTCGAGCGGATCCACGCTCTGGGCGGTGATCACCACATTGGTGTGGAAGGGCGCTTCGAGGCGATTCCACGTGCCGTCGAAACAGAACACCAGCCTTTTCATGTGTCGCCCTCCTCGTCATCGAACGACGCGATCATAGAGCGGCCCTACGTCATTTCCGGACGTATGGTCCGGGAGTGCGCATCCGCGGGTTCGAGAGCGGTTGTACCATGAAGGCCGGGACCAGCTTCACCATATTCGCGAGGGGGATGAGGTCGGGTCCGCGCCAGTCCATAGCTTCGGGTGGAGCGGGGTGGCGCAATCCGGGCGACGTTCGGAGCGCGCAGGGGCGGGTGAGGGGGAGCCTGATTTCGGTACGTCCGCGGCTGACTCAAAGCCGCCGCTCGGAACGTCCGCTGCTGGGAGACAAGGGGTCTCGAAGAAGAAATCGGCCCCGAACAAGCCCATCGCGTGTGAAGCTCAACCCCGGCCGCTGATGCGTGGTGAAGGCGCCGGTCTGGATTATACTGATCCGTCGAGCGGGCCTGCCATCGAGCGAATGTCAAATGTTGCTCTGATCTGCAGGCACATCGGACGGGATCGTGGCTGCGCCCAAGGACAGGTCAGGGCAGTCAGCGGCGACCCCGACGCCGTAGCAGGTCATCGACAGGGACCCCATCGCATAGCCGCGCACCAGAGGTTCGGCCCTGCCTTCGCCGATCGCCAGGCCGGCCGTATAAAGCAAGGGGATGAAATGATCCGGGGTCGGAACCGCCTCGGCGTAGTCCGTATGGTCCATCGTGCGCAGGATCGCCGACGGATCGTCGGCAAGCTGGGCCCGGACCGCCTCGTCGAACCTTTCGTTCCACACAAAGGCGGCGTCGGGCTTGTCCCATTGGACGCGGCGGAGATTGTGGACGACGTTGCCGCTCGAAATCACCATCACGCCGCGGTCCCTCAGCGCCGCGAGCCGGGTTCCGAGGTCCACGTGATACTCCATCGGCTTGAGCGCATTGATCGAAAGCTGGACCACCGGGATGTCGGCCTCCGGATAGAGGTGGGCGAGAACGCTCCACGTCCCGTGGTCGAGACCCCACTGGTCATTGTCCAGGCCGACCCAGGTCGGCTTGACGATCTCGGCTAACTCTCCGGCCAGGTCCGGCGCGCCCATGGCGGGATACTGGAATTCGTTCAGTTCCTTTGGAAAGCCGTAGAAGTCGTGGATGGTGCGGGGCCGGGCCATGGCGGTGACGGCGGTCGCCCCGATAAACCAGTGCGCCGAAACGACCACCACGGCCCGGGGGCGCGGCAGCACTCGCCCAAGGCTGGCCCAGGCGCGCGTGAAGTCATTGTCATCCAGCGTGTTCATCGGGCTGCCATGGCCGATGAACACGGCCGGCATCCGCCCGGTGGGATCAGGGTCCGTAATCATCTCGTCTCCAGGCCGAACCTGCTGTGGGTGATGCATCAATAGAACCCCGGCGCCATGCCCCTCTCGCTAGGCCAAGGCTGTGCAGCACCCTTCGCATGTCCGGCGAGCGGGGTCCTTAGTCTTCGCGCGGGAGCACGGTCAGCACCCGCGTCACATGGGCATGGAACTCGGCCATATAGCCGCGCAGGAAGGTCTCCGTAGCCTCCACGGTGACTTCCCCCTCGTCCGTGATCAGGCCGGGTGTGAACTGGATGTAGCCCTCGACGGTGTTCATCTGCGGCGCATTCAGGAAACCCAGGATGCTGCGCAGATGCTGTTGGCCGACCGCCGTGCCGATGGCGCCGGGCGAGGTCCCGATGACCGCCGTCGGCTTGCGGGCGAACGAGTTGGTTCCCCAGGGCCGGCTGCCCCAATCGATCGCATTTTTCAGGGCGCCGGGGATCGACCGGTTGTATTCCGGGGTGACGATCAGCAGGGCGTCGGAACCCTTGATGGCCGCCTTGAAGGCCGTGCCTTCCGGCGGATAGTCGGCGTCGTGGTCGTAGTTATAAAGCGGAAGGTCGGCAAAGCCGATCTCATGGAAGCTCATGCCGTCCGGCGCGAGCCGGGTCAGCGCCTTGGCCAGTTTTCGATTGATCGAGGCTTTGGACAGGCTGCCGACCAGGTAGCCGACTTTGAAGGTCGTCATGTGAGGTCTCCCGGGATCGGTGCTGGTCCCGGGAGGCTAACGCCACAGGGCCGGATTCTATCCGGTGCAGGGCACGGTTTTGACTTTGGCGAGAGTTTCCGGGACTACGGGTCCGATGGCCTCCGTGCGCCTTCTGAAGCTTCGGCGGTGTCGGGTTCAAGACGAGCCAGCCGAGCGAATAGTCGGCGGACGTGCCCGGGCTGCGCCGTCCTGGAATGGGAGACCGTCGATGACCGGAAATACTCGTATCAGCGGCCGCCTGATCACCGCTGCGCGAGGCCTGGCGGGAGTCAGTGCGACAGATTTCGCCAATGCCGCCGGTCTATCGCTGGACTCTCTGGATTTGGCTGAGAGAGGTGGCAGCGCGTTTATCCAGTCACAGTCGGATGCCGCAGCCCTCAAGCGGGGCCTCGAGCATTTCGGCATAGTGATCATCGAGGAAGGGGACGGCTTCGGCGCAGGCGTTCGCCTGAAATTCACCCGCCAGGACGTGCGCCAAATCGTCAGACTGGAGGGGGAGGGCGGAAAGGTGGGATCCGACGACGCCCCGTAACATGAAGCGCCAACATCATGATTGAGCCCGACGGGACGGATGAATTCCTGCGCACACTCGTGCTCGTGCTGGATCTCTGCGGGACATTCGCCTTCGCCCTTAGCGGCGCCATGGCGGGTGTGCGGCGGCGGCTCGACCTGTTTGGCGTTCTCGTGCTGTCCTTTGCGGCCGCCACGTTCGGGGGCATAGCCAGGGACCTGCTGATTGGCGCGGCGCCTCCTGCGGCCTTGCAGGACTGGCGGTATCTGGCGGTTTCCCTGACCGCCGGCGCCATCGTCTTCTTCTGGTCGTCCTTGATCGAAAAGCTGCGCAATCCGGTCCGCATGCTCGATGCGATGGGCCTGGCGCTGTTCGCGGTCGCAGGCACCGAAAAGGCCCTCGTCTTTGGCATGAGCCCGGCTATGGCCGCCCTGCTGGGAATGCTGACGGGCATCGGGGGAGGTGTCGCGCGCGACGTCCTGCTGGCGGAAATTCCGGCGGTGCTTCGGTCGGACCTGTATGCGGTGGCCGCGCTGGTCGGCGCGGCGATCGTGGCCGGAGGCAGTCTGCTACATCTGCCCGTGCTCATCACGACAACGGCCGGGGGGCTGGCATGTTTCGGCCTGCGGGTCGTCGCAATCCGGCGGGGGTGGAGACTGCCTGTCGCGGCCGCCGGGGGCGGCTAGATCGCTTTGGCCCCACGCCACGCGCTGCATGACCGGCGGAAACCTGATTCAGCTGGGGAGATCGATAGGGGGCGACGCGGATCAGAGTCGTTAACTGCAAAGGTTCCCGAAAACTCGGAAGTCTTCATTGTGGAGCGCAACCACAGTCCGCTTCTGGCGCTTCCGAGACCTTGAGGCTCCGCTTCCGTTCGTGACTCGAAGCTGAACTTGGGAGGATCCGCTTCGCGCAGTGGCGCGCTAGGGAACTCCTTCGTTGGATGAACGCCGAGGCGCGCAGCGTCTCCGCGTCCATCAACATTCTGCGAGAACATTGCGCGAACTGTAGGTTTGGAGGGATGATGGCTTGGAACGATCACAAGAGGGTCCCATGCGTCCGACTGTTTGGTACGGCACCGCCGAATTGATCGCCGATGACTTTCGGGCCGGCACCGCCGATCGTGAGCGAGACGCCCTTTGGTGGGCGGCGGAGGGCGAGCCGTTCTCCGAGGTGCTCGACCGGGCGGGGCGGGCCCGCATGGCGAATGGAAAGCGACACCCCCATCAAAGGCGACTCACGCGCCGGGCCATCGATGCCTGCGTTGATGCGCTGTCCGCCATCTCAGGCGATCTGGAGAAGGCGACCAGATTCCACGAGGTGTTCGACCTAGTACAGAAGGCGTTCAAGCCCATACGTGGAGCCGGCGAGCTGGCTGTCTGTGACGCTGCAGACCGAATCTGCGAGCGACTGGGCCATGTCTCAGAGCATGTGATCTATCTGCACGCGGGAGCGCGCGTGGGCGCCCGCCGCCTGTTGGGCGGCCGGCTTCCGAACGGTGATGCGTGGGGCATCATGTATCATCAGGTCCCCGACAGCTTTCGGGTGTTCTCGACCCACGAGATCGAGGACATCCTGTGCCGTTACAAGGATGATTTCTCTCTGGAGCCCGAGGCTCTTCGCGCGAAGTGGACAGCCGCGTCGACCGCAATGTGCGGGTCGGGAAAAGGCGTCCAACCGTCCTGCTAGACCTGCGCGTGGAGTGATTCAGTGCGACGTCGGCGTTATGGGCTTCGGGGTTCCCTGAACGAACGAGTGAGCGTCCGGGGATCGTAGAAGCGCATACAGCAGCTGCCGGGAAATGGGCTTGAGGCCGTCCGGTCCGGCCCCCTTTGGTTCGCCGTCTTCGACGAACCCAGCGAAGAAGAAGTACGAGCCCCAGTCGTCGCGGGGGTCGAGATACATCAAGCCGCCGACACGATCATTGGGACGTCGCCGGAAGATCCAGCAGGCTTTCACGAAGGGGACGCCGAGGGGTTCTGGCAACGGCAGGCCATCTCGCGCGAAAAGGTCTGCGATCCGCGCGGCCTTCGGTTCAGACTTCAGCACCTGGGCGATCGTGTCCTGGCAATCGGTGATCAGGACATAGAACGGAGCCAGGGCAGACGAGTATCCGACGAGGTCTGCCTTTGAGGTGGCGAACGCCTCGACGACCGCATCGATCTCGTTGGTGAGGGGAGAGGTTATCGCTCCGGATACCCGTTCCATCGGTGCAACGGGCAGGCCGAAGAAGGCCATCAGGACAGCGGCGTCCACACCTGATGCGAAGTCGAACGCGTCGTAGACTTCGCCGCTCTCGCCGACGAGACGCTGGACGGCGTCGCTCAGATCGGATCGGAAAATGCCGTCGAGCACCCGGCTCAGCATCGCGAGATCGACACCGGGCACGTGGACCGCGGTTTCCATCACGGCCTCGCGGTAAAGCTGCTCCTGGATATCCGGGGACACCGCCGCCAGGTCGGTCAAACCTCGGGCCGAAAGTCTGCGGCCAAGGGCCTCACCCGCCCGCTTCAACATCTCCTCGCCGGCCATCACAGCGAAGGCGTCGAAATCGGATTGGTCCATGCACGCTCCACAGGTTCTGCGATGTATCGATCGGTGCCCTAGTGACACCGATCCTGGTGGTTGAAACAAGTCGGACATCGAACTCAGGGGCGAACCGTCCACCGGTATCGTCGGCGCCGAGGCCGATTCCGCGAGGGACGGGAGGCGAGAGGCATGGGAGAGATCGCGATGGATGTCAGCGCTGAGCTCTTGGCGGCGATCTTACAGGCGCTTGAGACGCCCGCGCGAACGCGGTCGCCGTCAGCGGCCTCGTCACTCCTCGCAAGGGTGGTGAAGGAGGGATTTTTCGCGACCTGGCAGTTCGAGGACTACCTGCTCCTGACCGATCCGAGGCTGGCCGAGAACCTCGACACCACCCATCTCGAAGCGCTCTCGGCGGTCGCGGGGGCGCCGTTGCGCGACACCGTTCATCGGCCGAACGCTCGCAGCCTCGGCGTCGTTTACACACCTGCGTGGGCAGCGGATGACGCCGCCAGCCTGCTGATCCTCCTGGAAAGCCTCGGGTTTGAGATCGACCCCTCGCCCCTCGTCGAGCTTCTCCTTCCGCGGTTGCCCAGGCGCGGTCTGATCACGTCCTCTCAACTGGACATCTTCTGGTACGCCCGGACCCGGCGGAAAGCGAAGGTCAGCCTTTCGGCGGAGCCCAGACTGGCGCACTGCGACGTCCGCGAATGGGTCTTGCGCAATGGGCACAAGGTGGAGACTTGGGTCACGAAGGACGGTGCGCCAACCCATTGCGAGGTGACGGGGCCCGGCTTTCGCAACCGCAAGTCCCCGGTGAAGACGGTTTGCAGCGACTGCGGCCTGACTTGGTATCGCGGCGATCCTGACTCCAGCGCCTCACACCGAAAAGAACATCGGAAGCGGATGGTCTATCTGGACCCGGCGCCGGATCCGAACATGGTCGCCGCCATGGCTGCGGAAGCGGATCCCGAGCGAGTGACGTCACGATCGCCGCGGTGGAAGCAGGATGCGCTTGATGAGCGAGCTCTGCTCTTCAGGCTGGAGACCCACTACAGCTTCGTGGGTTGGGGCGCTCAGTACGAGAAGGACCATAGCGCGCGCGGCTTCCTGATGACCCGCGCCGACGGTGCCATTGTCGGCTGTGTCGTGTTCCGGTGGCGGGAGTATTCGAACGCCCCGGCGGCCTGGGCGCTGCAGTGGGTCTGGGTCTGCCCGGCTGGCCGTCGGACGGGTGTCCTCAGATCGCGCTGGGCTGCGTTTCGCGCCGAGTTCGGAGATTTCCGTGTCGAAGGCCCGGTCTCTCCAGACATGCTGGCCTTCTTGGCCGCAGTAGAGCCCGATCGACACGCGATGGAGGCCGACGACTAAAGGAGACTTCCGGGCCTCACCACGAAGGCATGCGGAAGAGCCGTCCTTGCTCGCCCTCGTCGTGCAGCCGGACAATGATCTCGGCGTCGTCAAACACGGGCTCATCTTCGGTCCGCTTGGGCAGGTCGGAATCGATCAAGGTGATGATCGACTGAAGACCTCTGGCCGCGTAAGCCCGGAGCACCGTCAGAAGGAGCTCCTTCTTCCGGTCATCAAGCGATTCCAGAACGCCATCGTGATAGGCGAAGCGCGGGAAGCGGTCGCTCAGGTGCACGCGGAGAACGGCCAGGTCGAAGGCCACGCAGAGCAGCTTGCGATAGGTGAAGCCCATGTCGGCGCTGGTCGCGTTCCCGCCTTCGTCGAGGATCTCCGCGCGGAACTCCAAGTGCCCTTTGGTGTTGGGAAACACGTTCAGGAGAGCCTTGCGATCGAGCACCTCTTCAATGATCTCATTGAAGAAGAGCCTGATCTGCGAGAAGCGGGACGTCGGCTGACGGTTCTGGGCCTCGACGTCCTGTTCGATGAGTTCCTGGAGCGCGCCATGCTCGGCGACCAGGGTTCGGATGTCGTGCCGCAGTTCCTGGAGGCGGCGCAAATGTCCGCGCTGACGCTCCAGGGACGTAATGTCGGCGCGCAACGTCACCGTCTCGGCGGACATTCGCTTGTAGCGGAGGAAGGCATCCGTATCGCTCAAGGCCCGCAAGGTCTCTGACCGCCGTTTGCCAAGCGCGGTGAGCTCGGTGTTCACCGACTTGAGCTCGACGTCGATCTCACCGCGCTCTTCCTCAAGATAGCCTTGTCGCTCCTCGGTGATCGCGCGGTTGAAGCTGAGGAGCTGATCGAAATCCCGCTTGATCTGGCCTTCGAACAGCACGCCGGCCTGGGCGAACATCTCTCGCGCTTCGTCCGGGCTGAAGAGGATCTGATCCTCCTTCAGCGATTGATCGATCTTCTTGCGGTTGGCCTGCAGTGTGTAGCGTCGACCGTTGAGATGCGCGATGCGCTGATCGACTTCGTCAACGAGCGCTCGGGTCTGCGCCTTGTCGTCGGTGCGGAAATCAAAGGCGTCGAGCAGCTCCTGCTTTCGGTCGAGATCCTGCTGCTTCAACAGGAGCATGCCCTCAATCTTGCTGACATCGACGACCGTTCCGCCGAGTTCGTTCTGAATCGTCTGTTCGATCCGCACCTTTTCGGCGAGTTCGTCTTCCTTGGCATAGTGCTGGGTGACCAGATCACCGTCGAAGCCGAGAAGATGCGCGAGGAAGGGCTTCCAGTCGGCGTGGGCGTTGGCGAACCGCTTGAGCTGGAACACGTCGCGGAAATCGTCCTGGGAGCGCAGGAAATAGCCGAGGCCCTTGCGGTATCCCCACGGCTTCAACGCGCGCCAGTCTAGCAGACTGTCGAGCAAATCCTTGGCGCGGTCGAAAGGGACGTCCCAGTGATCCCAGTTTCTCTCGCCCAGCGCCGAGAAATCCTGCTGACCGACGACGGCCTTCTTGAACGCGATCCGGGTGGCGTCCGCCACGCTGCGCCGAACCGTCAGATAGCTGCCGTCCTCAAGTTCGACCTCAAGGAAGAAGACGAAGGCGCTGAACTGGGGATAGCGGAACAGGAAGAATTTGGGATCCTTTCCGGCGAGGAAGCCGAAATCCAGGAGGCGGCCGAGTGTCGATTTGCCCAGGTTGTGGGTGTCGCGCTGCTGGTTCTCGGGCAGGCAGATTTCTGCCAGCACGACATTCAGCCCGGCGACGAAATCGATCGGGGAGAAGATTTCAGGCTGATCGCTATAGAATCGGGAAAGCCTCATTGCGGCCCCAGATACTCGATCGCGTCGGTCTTGGGTCGGTACTCGACCAGACCAAGGAGGAAAAGGAAGTTCAGGGACGGTAGGAAGAGGGTGTCGCCGCCCGCCACCGCCTTCTTGGCGAATGCGCGCAGTTCGCTGTAACCCTCCAGCCGGCGCGACCGCAGCCGCGCCAAAAGCAGGATGGCGACGTTGATCACCGTTCGATCCGGGTGAGCGTGTTTGCTCGGTCTAAGCATCCGCTTCCCTGCCTATGTCGCAGTTCCAGTACATGTAGAACAGCACTGCACGGGTCAATCGCTTGTGAGGTCGCTGGCGCAGGATGGGATCCCGCCCGAACAGGAGGGCGAGCAGATGCTCCATCACCTCGTCAAAAGTTTGGTGGCCCTTGCGCTTGGCGATAATAGCCAGCTCGAACTCTTCCACCACGCTTTCATAGGCCCTCAAAATCTCCTCGTTCTCGGGCGCCGCCAGAAAGGATCGGATCTGGGCGGTGTCCTTCAGATAGCGCTTACGCAGGGCTTTGGCGTATTCGTCCGTGAGATTGTTGACGGCGTTCTTGGCCTCGTAGCTAACGCGTGGAACGGGCGGGGTGTCCACGGCGTCGCTGAAGTGATCCTTGTTGTTCGCCAGTGCGGTGACGACCTCGGCAAGCTCGTCGGGGCTCACGATGAGGGGCGAATCCACCGGGTCCAGGTTGGCTAGGTCCGCGACCCCGGGATTGGCCTTGAGGAAGAGGTCGAGGTCGTCGATGCCGAACAGCGCGATGGACGACACTGGCAGATCGCAGGCGCTGGAAAGGTGGGCGCGGATCTTGGCGGCGGCGTCCGCCGGCAGTCGGCGATTGGCGAACAGCATATAGAAGTCGAGCTCCCCGGCGGCCCGAAGCGCGATGATCCTCGGCGTCTCTTCCGCAATGACCGTGTTGGCGCCCGTGGGGGTGAAGAAATCCGACTCGCCGAAGCTCTTGTTGTAGCCGATCGTGTGCTTGGCCTGGGCGATCACCGGCCCACTCCAAGGCGAGGCCGTGCTGGGATAGAGCTGGGCCGTGCCCACGAATTTCGCATCCCGCCCACCATCCGGCCCCTTCGCGAAGCCTTGCACGCCAGCGCCCAGCAAGACCTTGCAGATCAGGACCACGAGCATTTCGAACTGTTCGGGGCTGAGATCCTCGTAGGCGTATTTCATTCGGTGTCCGCGGGAATCGCTCTCGCTTCGTCAGAAGCCTCTGCAGCATGGTCGCTGTTGGGCTCCCGCTAGTCAAAGTTGTTCTGTCTGGCCCCGACGTGGTCGGACGTTGCACGCTCCGCTGTGTCTCGTAAGTTCTGCGAACGCCGATCGGGGTCGCCGGGCGACGCTATGCGGGGACGAGGCGCGATGACCGAGCTGGCGAAGGCGGCCTCAACCGAAACGAACGTGGACGCCTTCTTTGAAGTGTTCCAGGTTTTGCGGCTGGCCGCCCAGAAGGCGCGAGAGTGGATCAGGGCTCATGAGCCCCTGCTGACCTCGCTCGTTGAAACCTGGGCCCGCTATCATGCCCTCGATCAGAGCGGCTGGCTTCCTCATCACACCACACCTTTCCATCTTCTGGACCCCTCGGAACCGGACCCTGCTGTCGCGGGACGGTTGGTCGGCGACTACTATGATGCGGAATGGCCGATGGTTGAGGCGGCTTTTCGGTTACGTATCGAGACCTACGCTTTCGATGCGGAGACGCTCGCGACGTTCGACGAGGCTCTTGTCGCCCACCGCAACCGCTTGTTCCGTGCAACGCCGCGGACCCTGTTTCCAGACATTGAGCGCAAGGCGCGAGAAACTCTGAACGGGGCCGGTGTGACGTCGCAGGCCAGTCTTCGCGATCTGCGGAATTCGGTGGGAGCGCTGGGAACGTCGAACCTGACCCGCACGGGCGTCCTGAGCTTCAAGCTATACCGTATGTTCGCCGACCATCTGTACTCCAACGTAAAGACGCCGGAGCGGCTGGCGCAGGTCGCGGCCGATCCCGTGCCCAATCGACATGCAACGCTTCACGGGCTGGTGGTCTATGCCAGCTCGCAGTCCAGCCTGAATGCCCTGATCATGGCGGAATACGCT
Organism: uncultured Brevundimonas sp.; assembly: GCF_963977465.1. Classification (GTDB taxonomy): domain Bacteria; phylum Pseudomonadota; class Alphaproteobacteria; order Caulobacterales; family Caulobacteraceae; genus Brevundimonas. The sequence goes on from NZ_CAXBOQ010000002.1 coordinate 516,240, forward strand.
CACCTCTCCATTCTGGCGGTCGCTCAGACGCTGGCGGACCGTGCTGATCCGCAAACACACCGGCTCCCCGCCGCCTGAAGGTTCAAATGACTACGCTGACGCTAGATGATCTCCGGACGGCAACTGAGGCGCTGCAATCCGCGCTTGAACGCCAGGACGCCTATGACGGCAACAATCCCAACAAACATCAGACCGCAGTGCGTCTGGCCCGCGAGCGTCTCGATGAAGTGACGCAATCCCTTAAGGCTGTCGGGCTTTTGGTTCGAACAGAGCACGAGACACTCGAGGCGAAACTCGATCTGGCGTTTCCCAACACCGTCAGCAAGACAGCCGTCGAATACGAGGGTGCCCGATATGAGCGTTGGTATAGCCCCGCAACCCGATCGCTTTCGGGGCACCCTATGACGTGGGCCAAGGGCTGGACGCGGCTGGAGCCGTAGGTGACGAACGCGCAAACGTGTCCGCTGAATGTCAACTTGCGGACTACCAGCCAACGACCGCTTCTGGCGCGTCCCGGATATTATCGGTACGAGCAGGAAGACCTAGTCAGGGCAATCGGAATCCCGCTCGTCTCTGGCGTGTCACGAGCATTGCGGTACGCTTAGCCGGGTGCGTTCCGCGATGCGAAAGCAGCTTTTCTGCTAGGGTGCCCCCCTTGCGAGATTGTGACCGGGGAACTTCAGCCCTCCCGGTGGACGATATATTTACGAGGCGTCCAGCCGGTGATCACGGCGTCCTGGCCGTACTGGTAGACTTCCACCTTGACCCAGTCGCCGCGCTCGTCTGTGACCCGGATCAGTTCGTCGGGGTAGACGGTCGTGATCGCCGGAGCATCACGGTCGGGAGCCGTCCTGGCCGTGCACGGCTCAGTGACGCGGCGCAGGCTGCGGGCGTCGTTCTGAAGAGCGTCCCGCGTCTTTTGTTGCTCCTCGCGCAGGACCGCATCGGAATCCTTCATCACCGTTTCAAGCTGGGCGGCCGTTGGACCCGACATGGCGATTTGAACGGCCATACCGGTCCCGACAACACCGGCCAGGCCTAGCGCGCAGGCGACCACCGCAACGAGACCGGCATTGCGGAGCTCCTCGGTCAGGCCTTCTCTCAGGGCAAGGAACTGGTCCCAGATGGTTTCTACGACTGCGACAAGTTCCTCTGGTGTCGTCTCTTGCGACCCTTCCGATGCATCGATCTGGTGAGCGATGGCGACGGCTGCGACGAGCAGTTCGTTCTCCAGGTCCTCCGCCTCGTCGTAGGTCGCCAGCACAGCGCGGGCGGCGGGCCGGGCGTCGTCGTGCGCCATGCCGATCGCGGCCGTGGCCTGCCAGCCGGGCCGCATGAAGGCGCTCAGCTCCGGCGGATGGTTCAGCGGCGAAGCCTGTATGGACGCCGCGGCGGCGAGTATCTGGGCCGTCAATCCAAGTCCGAGAACGGCGTTGATATCTTTCAGCCAGTCCGCCGGCCTCGGGATCGAGGCGAGGGCACCGGAAGCCGACAAATCCCGTAACGCGCCGCCGAGCAGTTGGTTATAGACGCCGCCCTGGGCGAGACCGAGCATCCCCTTCTGGGGTGCGGCCAGCAGGCCGGCGCTTCTGAGGATGCTTTCCTTCTGTTGCAGTGCGCCGAGCGCGCCACTCCGAAGATAGGCCGGGATCACGTCAGACCGGATGCCTGTCAGAAGTCCGGGACGCTGGACGAGCGCACCGATACCACTCGTCTGGCTGATCAGGCCCTTCAGCCGGTTGGACGGGAGATCCGCGATCATGTTGTTCAACTGGCCAAGACTCGTTAGGCCGCTGAGGCTCCGTGCCTGGGCGAGGATCGAGGGTGTCAAACCAACGCGTGCGGCTTTGGAGACCTCAGCTGCAGCCTTGGCGGTCCGGTTTCGGCGGCCCAGCCTGGCGTCTTCGGCCGCCAAGGCGAGAACCCGGGCGAGCCGCTGGAGTTCGTCTTCGTCAGGTCCGGCCGTGATGTCCGCGACTTCGGCCGCGGTTCGTTCGCGGACCCCGCCGGGGTTTGACGGGGCCGGGTCCCGAATCCAGCGCGGCCTAAGGTGCGGTTCTGCAGCGGCGAGGAAGGCCGAGGCGCCCTCATGGACGGCCGTCATTCCGAGCCCGGCGACTACCTCCGGATCGAGTGGAGTGTTTTCTCCGGCGCGGCGGCCATGGTCGCGCAGCATCGACCGAAAGACCCCGGCACCGTCGGTGACGGTCAGACCGGAGAACCAGTCCGCAAAGCGCGTCGACCATAGTTCGATCTCGACATCGCCGACGGTGGGAACGTTGAAGAGGACGGAAGAGGAGGGCAGGGTCATGGCCTCGTCGTTATCGGCTGACGCGAGCGCGGGGAAGCCGGGTTTGGTCCCGGTCCACTTCCGACGGCGGTATCCTTGCGCGCATCACGTCATTCAGGCGCTGGCGACAGGGCTGGTGTCTGGTTTGAGGCTCAGGGAACGTCTGATTTGCAGGCGGCCGCCAATGTCTGCTCATGGCGCATATGAGCCGCGAGCCGAGCCCGGCATGCCATAGGTGCCTAGGGAGCGAGGAGTTTCAGAGGATCCACACCTAACGCAATCGCGATGCGTTCCACCACTTTGAGGGTTGGGTTACGGCGACCGCGTTCCAGTTCCCCAACGTAGCTGTACGACAGCCCAACATCGTGAGCGAAAGCTTCCAGGGTGATCCCGGCGGCCTGCCGTCGCTCACGCACATTCCGTCCGAAATCTGCCGCTAGACCCATCCCGGCTAACACAGCCAGATCGGCAATTTGGGCCAGTTACTATAGTAACTTCGCTCGCGAACGTGGTGTGGGAAGGGAAGACACCGCACATGTGCGATGTGCCCGATAGCCTTATTGGGCCTCCAATGGCCGCAGAAGCAGATGCGGCTCCACCGCCAAGCTAACCGCGAGTCTTTCGATGACTGCCAAGGTTGGGTTTCTCAGCCCTCGCTCGATCTCGCCGAGGTAACTGTAAGACAGGCCAGCGTCCTCGGCCAATGCTTCGATCGTGATCTCTCGCCAGAGCCGAGCTCGCCGAACGTTCTGACCAAATTGAGCCCGCAACTCCATCGCCATAGGCGCACGGATTTGAGCGCATCGGGCCAGTCACTATAGTAACCATTCTGGCTGTCCGCTAGATTCTCGAACGGCCAGTTGAAGTGACTCGCCGATACGCTGTTAGGCGGAGACATCCGTGTCCCACGGCTCTGATCGACTAGGTGATCCCGGACGGGGGGGCATATCGGCCTTTTACGATCGTTACGCCGCTTGGCTGAAGGCTCGGCTGGTAAGGCGATACGGCGTTCAGGATGCGGAGGATTTGTTTCAGGAAACTTGGTTGCGGGTCGGCCCGTATCAAGTCGCTCAGGGCGTCCGGCATCCCAAAGCGCTCTTGCTGCGCATCGCTTCAAATCTGGCGGCGGACCTTTATGCCGGACGAGATCGTCGGGCTCGTTGCGCCCGTGAAGTCGGTCAACTGGACGGGTGGGGCGTTGAGATGCCCGCTCAGACGGACGAGGTACTGGCGAAACAGCTTGTCCTCAGCTTGCCTGTGCCCCTACGCGATGTCTTTGTGCTATCCCGGTTCGGCGGTCTGACGAACGCTCAGATCGGAGAGCAGCTCGGGATTTCTCCCAAAACCGTTGAGTGGCGCATGACCAAGGCCCTGGCTCACTGCGCAGCCCAGCTTCGGCGCTAGAGATGGGGCGCACCATGACCGGCCCGACGATCCGGGTTGAAACCGCGGAGACAGAGGCGGCCGCCTGGCACGCCCGTCTGGGCGCGCGTAACGTCAGCACCGGCACGATTGAGGAATTCTTCGCCTGGCGCGCGGTGCCGGCGAACGCCGAGGCCTATCGCCGCGTCGAGAAGGTCTGGGCCGATACGGGCAAGCTGGCGGACGACCCCGCCATCCTGGAGGCCCTTGATGCGGCGATGTCGCGCAAGGCCGGCACGGGTCGGTCCGGTGCTGTCCCGCGGGGCCTTTTGGGACTGGCTGCGGTCGGCGCGGCGGCGGCACTGGCGATGGGCGGTTGGGCGTGGATGCAGAGCAGGACGGTCTTCGTCACAGGCGTGGGCGAGCAGCGCGTCGTGCAGTTGGCCGACGGGTCGTCGATCCGGCTGGATACGGGCTCGCGGGTCAGGGTTCGGTTCGCGGGCGACCAGCGCCTCGTGGATCTTGAGCGCGGACAGGCGCTATTTACTGTGGCCCACGACCGGGCGAGACCGTTCGTCGTCCAGGCCGGTGGGACACAGGTGACGGCGGTCGGCACAGTGTTCGATGTTCGCCGTGACGCCGCCGCCGTCAGCGTGACCCTGGTGTCCGGCGTCGTCGATGTGGCGCCGGCGGGGGAGGGCAGGGCGGTGCAGCGGATGGTGGCTGGCCAACATACCCGCGTCACCGCCAGAGAGGTCGCCGTCCGTTCAGTCGATGTGCAGGCCGAGACCAGCTGGACGGACGGGCGGATCGTCTTCCGCGACACACCTCTGCGGTTGGCCGTGGCCGAAGTGAACCGGTATCTGACGGCGAAGATCGAACTGGAGGCTACCTCACTGGACGCCGTGCCGGTCAACGGGGTGTTCAGGACAGGAGACCGGGAGGCCTTCGTCTCCACGGCCTCGCAGGTATTCGAACTTGAAGTCACTCCGGGGCCGGATGGAACCGTCCGCCTCTCGGAGCGAAAAAATAATTGAGAAACCTCTCCGGGGTTACCCGGGGTCTGAACCGTCTCTTCTCTGACGCCATGTGGCGGGGAGGGGAGCCATGAATATGAGTCGCTCGAGTTTTTTGTCCTGCAGTGCGCTGTTCGCCTGTGTTCTCGCCGTCAGCACGACGGCCTGCGCCCAGGAGGCGCGCGACTTCAACATCCCGGCCGGGTCGCTGGGAGACGCGCTGAATCTGTTCGCGACCCAGTCGGACCAGCAGATATTTTTCACCGGGGATCTGGTCGCCGGTTTGCGGACACCGGGACTGAGAGGGCGCCATGCGCCGCCGGAGGCATTGAACACTCTCTTGCGAGGGTCGGGCCTGTCCTGGTCCCAGACGCGTCCGGGGGTCATTTTCCTGCGCCGAAGCGGGCCGTCCGAGGCGGCGGAAGGCCCCGTCCTGCTGGACGAGGTCATCGTCACGGGCACCCTGCTGAAGACGTCTGGCGAACTCGCCTCGCCCGTCGTCGTCCTGAATCGTGACGATCTGGATCGCCGTGGGCCCGCCACGGTGGCCGAGATCCTGAAGGACTTGCCCCAGAACTACGCCGGCTCGGCCAATCCCACGGCGACCCTGGCCGGGGTCGATGGAGCCGGGTCCAACTCGGTGTTCGCCACCGGTGTGAACCTGCGCGGTCTCGGGCCCGACGCCACCCTGGTCCTGGTCAATGGCCGCCGGCTCGCGGGCACGGGTTACCGGGGCGAGTTCGCCGACGTATCGGCCCTGCCATCCGCCGCGGTCGAACGTATTGATATCCTGCTCGACGGGGCCTCCGCCCTCTACGGCGCCGATGCGGTGGCCGGCGTGGTCAATGTGATCATGCGCCGGGCCTTCAATGGCCAGGAATCCCGGCTTCGGCTTGGCGCCGCCGACGGCGGGGCCGAGGACCTGATGGTATCGCATCTCGCCGGAACCTCCTGGGAGACCGGGTCGGCCCTGCTGTCGTACGAATACCAGCAGGTGAACGCCTTCAGTTCTCTGGACCGGCCCTGGACCGCGGACGGGGACCTCAGACCTTTCGGCGGTACGGATCACCGGACGCCGTTCGCCTCGCCCGGCAACATCGTCGCCTTCGACCCGGTGGCCAGGGGCTACGTCTCCCGCTGGGCGATACGGCCCGGTCCCTCGGGCGCCGCCACGACCCCGGCTGATTTCGCGGCAGGGGAGGCCAACCTGCAGGCGACGGCCCAGGGGCAGGATCTCTCCCCCGAAACCGAACGCAGCAGCGTCTACGGCCGTATCCGGCAGAGCCTCGGCGAGCGCCTGGAACTCACGGCCGACCTGCGCTTCAGCCAAAGGGACTACAGCATCGCAGGGGCGACGACGCCGGCCGTGTTCAACGTCACGAGCGCCAATCCCTGGTTCGTGTCGCCGTCCGGGGCGGCGTCCCACACGATCGGTTATTCGTTCTACCGGGACCTGGGACCGCCGCACCGGTTCGGTTCCTCGCGAAGTCTCGGCGTCACCGCCGGCGGTGCTCTGGATCTCGGCCGGGACTGGTCGCTGGAGGCCTATCTGGCACATGCAGAGGAACGGGGCTCGTCCGGGACGGAAGGGCGGGTCAACTCGCGATTCCTGAACGAGGCGCTCGGCAATATTCCGGATGATCCGGCGACGCCCTATCGGGCAGCAGTGGACGGCTATTTCAACCCGTTCGGAGAAGGGACCGCGAACGGTCGTGCGGTACTGGACTTCATCAGCAGCGGCTACACCCGGGCCCACGATCGGAGCCGGGCCAGTTCGGCCAACCTGCTGCTCACCGGACCGTTCTTCAATCTTCCCGCAGGGCCGGTACAGGCGGCGGTCGGTCTGCAGTTCCGGCGCGAGGGCTTCAATACTCAGGTTGAGAGTCTCGGCTCGACCGTTGCGCCGGTGCTGACAATCACGCCCGAGCAGGATCGCAAGATCAGCGCCATCTTCGGTGAGGTGCGCGTGCCGCTGGTGGGGGAGGGGAATGCCCGAGCCGGGGTCCGGCGTCTGGAGCTTTCGCTCGCGGGGCGGTTGGAGGAGTACGACGACTTCGGCTCCACGGCGAATCCGAAACTGGGCGTGATCTGGTCGCCGCTCGAGACCGTGTCGGTCCGGGCCTCGTGGGGCACATCGTTCAGGGCGCCCGGCCTGCCACAGCTCCATGACGCCTCGGCCATCTCGGTGACCTCCGTGCCGCGGGCGGGCGCGAACGTCCTTTCCCTGTATCTCTATGGCGGCAATCCGGACCTCGAGCCGGAGACCGCGGAGACCTTTACATTCGGCTTTGATTACCGACCGGTCGGCGGCGGCGCTCTGAGCGCGAGCCTGTTCAGCACCGAGTTCAGCGACCGCATCGCCCAGCCTGTGGCCGCCAACATCGCCCGCGCGTTGACCGACCCGTCGCTCCAGCCCTTCGTGACGCTCGTCGATCCTGCCAACAACCCGGCCGACCTTGCTCTGGTCAACAGCTACTTGAACCGTCCGGACTTCGCCGGCGGGACCCTGTTCCCGCCGACAGCCTACGGGGCCATCCTCGACGGGCGTTGGGTCAATACCGGCACCGTGTCGGTTCGGGGTCTGGATCTGTCGGCGCGCTACCCGCTGCTGACGGGGAGCCATACTCTCTCGCTTGACGCCTCCGCCTCCTGGTTGATCGACTATGACATCCAGCCCACGCCGACCGCCGATGTACGCGACGTCCTGGGCCTTGTCGGATATCCGGCCCGCCTTCGTTCCCGCGCCGGCGCTGTCTGGTCGTACGAAAGCTGGGGGTTCGACGCTCACTGGAACCACGTGGCGGCCTATGAGGGCCTGGCCGGGCAGGAGATCGCGGCCTGGAACACGATTGACGTCCGCGCGTCGTGGTCGGCGGAGTCGGGGCCATTCGCCGGTCTGCAGCTGGCGCTTTCTGTCCAGAATCTGACGGACGAGGATCCGCCCTTCTACGACTCGCCGGCGGGGTACGGGTTCGACGCCGCCCAGGCCAGCGTCCTGGGGCGCACCGTCGCCCTGCAGATGATCAAGCGCTGGTAGTGCGCCATGATCATCGTCCTCCTGCGTCGCCTCGCGGCGGTCGCGCTGACGCTTGCCTGCCTGTCGTCCGCCGCCCACGCCCAGGGTCGTCCCATGACGATCCGGGATGTCGTCTCAATGTCGTCTTTCGGCGCGGCTTCACTGGATCCGGGCGGGCGATGGGCCGTCTATGAACGACGCGCGGCATACGACGCCGCCCCGGCCTTCGACCTCGATCACCGGTCGGTATGGACCCTCAGCGAACTCTGGATCGCGGAGACCGGCGGCGGGAGGTCGCCGGAGCGTCTCTTGCCGGCTTCGGAGGGCCCCGGCCTGCTCCTCGGGGACTGGTCGCCGTCAGGGCGGCGGCTGCTGATCTACAGGCTCAGAGACGATCGGTTCGAGGCGGGCGTGGTCGAGATGTCCGATCGGTCTGTCTGGTGGACCGGCTTGACGCCGGATGCACCGTTTACGGGTTCAACCGCCGCCTGGCTTGATGATGACCGGCTTGGACTGACGGTGCTTCAGGACGCGCGGCTGCCATGGCTCTTTCGCTATGCAGGGGGAGCCCAGGCCGAGATCGCGCGCCAGTGGTCGGCCCAGGCCCGGGGGCGCGAACCGAGCCGGACCGTGGTCGACACGCTCGGCGGCGCGGCCACGGCGCAAACGCCCGCGCGCGACCGGTCGCTGGTCCTGCTTGATATCGCTCGCCGGGAGGTCCGCCCCCTGACGTCCGGTCTGATTCGGGATTGGGCCGTCTCCCCGGATGGTGGTGCCATCGCGGTGCTGCGCGCCGGTTCTCCGGTGCCGATCAGTCCCGACGGCGTGCGTCAGTTCGGCAACCCCGAGCGGGGGCGGCTGGAATTGATCGAGGTGGCAAGCGGACGGGCGACCTCGCTGCCCGCCGGTCTGGATGTGGCGCCGCACCTGCTGCGGTGGACATCCACCTCCGACGCCTTGCTGGTCTGGGTCCGGCGAGATGGAGAACCCTGGGCTGGCGGCGATCTGGCGCGCGTGGAGCGAGACGGCGCGCTCGTCCGTATTGATCGGCACGGCCTCGACCCGTTCCCGCCGGGCGGCGACATCGACCAGCTCGCCGGCGTGCGCGCGGACTGGATCGGCCAGACGCCTGTTCTCTACGCCCGGCGGCGAGAGGCCTCCCGGTTTGATTGGCAGGCCCTGGCTCCTGGAGAACCGCCACGCGCGCTGACGGCGGACCTGAGCCAGGCGCCGGGCCGACTATCGGCCATTGGCGACGAAACGGCGCTCCTCTTTGCGGGCGGCGGCCTGTGGGAGATCGGGGCAGGCGGGGTGGCGCGCCGTAGCGCCGCTGAGGCCGCTTGGTCCGATGCCCGGACCGCGGATCGGATGAAGCCCGTCAGGCTGCGCGTCAACGCGCCGCCCCGTCAGGATTGGGCGCTGGCGATCGACGGCGCCGGAGGCATGGCTGTCTTGCAGGCTGAAGCACGCCCGGTTCCGCTGGGGGTGCCGGATCCCTCCGGTGAAACAATGGTGCTGTCCGCCACGGCTGGAGCGGCGCTCGTGATCACCCGCGATCGCGGAATGGAGACCCTCAGGCTGGCGGTCCCGGGCGAGGACCGCAAACTGGACCGGGTCAATGCGGGGTTTGCGGACCTCTCCCTGTCCCGGCCTGTGCCCGTGCCGCACCTGGACGCCTCGGGGCGGCCGACGACAAGCTGGCTCTTCCTGCCGCCGGGTCGGCCGCCGGAAGAGGCCAGGGGCGTGGTGGTTCTCGCCTATCCCGGGGCGGTCGATGACGGGCGCTTCCTGAGCCCGCCGAACCTGCTCTACGGGCCGCGGGCCGCCCTGCTCGCCTCGGAGGGCTATGCCGTCCTCTCGCCCTCGATTCCGGTCGCCGCATCAGGGAGCGGAAGTATCGCGAGCTTCCTGACCGATACGGATCTGGCGGTCGACGCCCTGTGGGCGGCCTGGCCCAGGCTCCCGCGAGACCGGACAGCCTTTCTGGGGCACAGCTTCGGCGGATATCTCGCAGTTGCCGCGGCGGGCCGATCGACGCGGTACCAGACCTACATCGCCTGGGCTCCGGCCACCGACCTGCTGGGCCTCTGGGGTGAGTTCACCCCGGCCAGCCGCGCCATGCCGGAAGAAGGCCTCACCCTGCGACAGCAGACGGGTTGGGTCGAGGCCAACCAGGGCGGAATGCCGGGGCCGCCGTGGACGGCGAGCGAGCGCTACCTTGAAGCCAGCCCTTATCTGACAGCGAACCGGATCACGGCGCCCATCCTGCTGATCACCGCGGATCGGGACTATGTGCCGATGTCCCAGGCGGAGCGGGTGTTCAGCGTGATCAATCGCCAGGGTGGCCGGGCCCGCCTCATCACCTATTGGGGCGAGGGACACGTCAACATCAGCCCGGCCAATATCCTCGATGTCTATGACCAGATGCTTCGTTGGCTGGAGGAGACCCTCGGCGACGTCCCGGTCGCTACCGTGAGCTCAGACGCCGACTCCACGCTCGTACCCACCCCTCAACCGCCGCGGCCGTCATGATTTCCCCATAGGTTCCGCGCCAGATCAGATTGTCTCGCGAGAGCATGGTTTCCGCGGCCGCCCGATTGATCAGGCCGGCCTCCGCCAGCCGACCTTCCAGAAGCCACGGCCGCAGGAAGTCGAGGTTTTCGGCGACCATGCGGCCATAGATGGCGGACATCTCGCCCTTGGTCCGGCGCTCGGTGATGATCGGGGGCAGTCGATCGCGAAACGCCGAGCGCGCCAGTCCCCGGTCACGCTGACCGAGGACGAGCTGTGTGGCGGGCAGGGCCAGGCAGGTCTCGACGACCGGCTGCGATAGCAGGGGTGTCAGCACATTGACGACCCGGCTCTGCAGGGAGGGAGACTGGCGGCCGATCCCGTCGATCAGGCCGGCGATCTGCAGGATCTTCGCAGGCCCGAGATCGGCGCAATCGCCAAGCCAGTGGGGAATCGTCGTGTGCCCGATTGGTGTGATCATCTCGTTGCGTCGCGCAGGGCGGGCTTCGGTCGGTCTTCGCGCGCCTGCGATCAGGGACCAGATCGATCGATCATTGAGCCTGGCGAGCCCGGGGAGGGCGGGGGAGGTCAGCGCTCTCCGGCCGCGGGCGCGCCAGAGATCCGTGAACACGTCAGCCGTCGCACCCTGCAGCAGGATGGAATCCCCACCCCGGCCGGTCATGATCGCCGTCGCACCCGCGGCATGGAGGCGACCGGCCCAATCGCGGTCGTGGTGCATGTCGATCCCGGCGAGTCCCGGACGGACGCCATGGGAAATGGCTTCGAAATCGGCCTCGTTCAACGGCCCGCTGGCATGGGGCACACTGACGATATCGATACCGAGCGCGGCGCCGAGGGCGGTGGCATACGGACGTTCATCGGACTGGGCCTCCGCTCCATAGAGATTGATCCATGGGGCTACGTCCTTGCGCGCGCGGATGAGGCTGGCGGCCACGAGGCTGGAATCAAGGCCACCCGACACCTCCGCGGCAAGCGGGCCGGCGTCGAGGGCCAGGGCCCGCACGGCGTCGTCGAGCGCCAGGGTCAGCGCCGCAGCGGCTTCGGCGTCGCTGACGGGCTGCGTCGCGCCGCGCCGGACGATGGCTGCAGGCGTCCAAAGCGCGGTCGGAAGGGTCTTCAGGGGGGCCGGTTGGACGGTTCCGGGAAGGATGGCGACCGGACCGTCGAGCAGCAGGTCCTCCCACACGAGCAAAGGGTCATCCAGCGCCTGGGCGACGCGATCGAATGCGATGCTCCAGGACCGCGGAACCGGCAGCCAGGCCGGCACCTCGGATGCAACGATCGTCAGACCGTCATCCTCCCATGCGATGCAGTCCAGGCCGCCGCAAGGATCACGCAGGATCTCCGCCACCTCGCCTTCGCCCGATATCCGAACGCCCACGAACCGGCCCCAGAAGCGCGCCAGCAGCTTGCGTTCGTAGCTCCAGGGCTCCTGGTCCGTGTCTGGCCTTACGATCCGATGCTCCCGGTGAAAGACCTGGCCAATCAAACGCCAGGCGCCCACGAGCAGGGTGGCGGGAGGTGATGGTCCCTCGACCGCCAGCCAGGCACGGTCGCTCAGGTCAGAAACAGTCATGCCGGCGGTGATCGCCTGGGATCGCAAGGTGTCGGCGCGTGCGCTCGCCGCCGACGCCGGTCCCCTGGACACGATCAGATAGTCGCCCACCTCAGAAAACGGCGATGGGGGTGAAGGAGCGGACGCGGTCGAACCGGTCGCCGATCACGAGGTCGTCGATCTGGAGCCAGCAGTGAGCGAAGAAGGGCCAGGTCTTGACCCCGAAGACCCAGTCCACGCGCTGGCCGTCGGATGCGAGGACGCGCCGCAGCTGATAGGCGCGTTGAAGACAGAGTCCCTCGAACGGGATGAAGGGCAGGACGGTGCGATAGGCGGACACCCGGGCCGAAATCCGCCGACAGTCGAACGGCGTCGGCCGGCTGCCCCGGGGCTCTGCGGCGTCGACCAGTTGCGCCAGTGATTGACCCCGGAACGCCGCGGTCGCCGCCAGAGTCCGGATTGCCGTGTCCAGGCACGCGATCCGCCCCGGGTATTCATCGGCGGTCAGTTCGCCTCGCGGCGTCACCGGCGTGCGGCAGGTCGGCGGTCCTGGATCGGGGGCGATGAGGCCGGCTGACTGAAGTTCTTGCAGGACGTCGTCGTCTGCGGAGACCGCCCCTGATCCGACGGGCGTGAGCTGATTTCCGCCGCCGACGAGACATGAATACCGGTCGGCGCCGACGTCGAGAATGACCACGTCGTCACGGATCCGAACCATATGCAGACCGGCTGCAAGGGTCACCTGGCGTGCCATGGGGTCCTCCTGATGACGGGCCTCGGGGCGGTCGCCACAAGGACGACCGCCCTTTCGTTCAGGCCGGGGTGCGGCTCTGGACGATCAGCAGTTCGAAGTACGGTCCGATTTCGCCGTCCTGGGTGAGCGCCTTGGCGCTGCCGAAGCTGACGAGGCGGAGTTTGGGCGTGGTCATCACAGTCTCCTTGGGTTGATCGCCACGGGTGTGGCAGCCCCAGTGAGCGCGCTGTGTGGCCAGCAGAAAAGCTATATCTGGAGTATATTCAACGGCTCACTCCCGACCGCGCATATTCGGATTTTGGTTGTGAGTGACCTGCACACCGCCAAGCCGCCAGCCGGCTGGACGCGGCGCTTTGGATGGCCAGCGGGCTGGGTAGAGTGAACTCGTTTCGCGATTTCGGATGGGCCGCAAGGAGCGTCGACGGATAGTCTCGGACGCGAGGGCTTCCGGGCAGGGATGGCCTTCATGAGGCTTCAGTCTTGGCCTCCGTGGCCGCCCCTTTTGGGGGCGACCACTCAACCGTCAGGCCGGCGTGCGGCTCTTCACGAACATCAGTTCGAGGTACGGTCCTTCCTCGCCATCCCGGGTAAGCGCCTTGGCGCTCCCGAGGCTGACAAGGCGCAGTTTGGACGTGGTCATCACGGTCTCTCCTTGGGTTGGTCGCCACGGATGTGGCGCAAGGAGTGAGCGCGCGGCTCGACCGTCTGAAAAGCTATATCTGGAGTATATTGAGAGGTCAGCGCCCCGGTTTGGGGCGTTTGGAGAGCAACTCGGCCGCGCCCGTCTGTAACCAGGCCTGGGCCTGCTCGCTCGTCTCGTCGCCGTCCAGCAGGGTGTCGAACATGCCGGTGATCGCGGTGATCAGGGTGCGGGCGTCCAGGTCCATGAGACGATCCTGGATGGCCTGGTCGAACCGCTGGATCGCCACGGTGAGGATGGTCGCCATCTTGTTGTCGGCGCAGCGCCGGGCCAGCTCGGACGAGCCGATCACGACCGAGAGAATGAGGGCATAGGGATCGCTGTTGGTCGCCGCGGCGAACCGGTGGATATGGTCGAGGTTCAGGCGGGTGGCACCCGACTCGAAGCGTTCATAGGTTCTGAGCGCCATGTTCATGGCGCTGGCGACCTCGGCCGTGGTCATGCCGCGATGTTTGCGGACCGCCTTGACCGCCGCGGAAAGCAACTCGCCGTCGCGGGGCAGTTCAGGCGGCACTCCACTCATCGGCGAAACCTCTCAAACACGGGATGGTGCGACGGGACGCTTCAGTGGGCAACGCTCATCCTTTCGTTTCCGTACACAACCGGTGCTCCTCCGCCACAAAGCGGCGGATGAACCGACGGCGCACGGCGGATATCTCGACGTTTTATGGCGTTTTTGGCCATTCGGGGTTGCAACTCATTGGCGAGCCGGTCGATCCGCGCCAGAAACCCTGGCTCCCTTCCTGGAGACGACCGTGACCCGAAAGCGCGATCCCTTCCTCCTTGCCCTGGAGAGCATTCGCCATCTGTCCGAGCAGGGGGCCTATGCGCCCGGGACGCCGATCGTGATCATCGAGGAGGCCCGGCGCCTGCGGCTGTCGACCACGCCGGTGCGCGAAGCTCTCGCCTGGCTGTGCGGCGAGGGCTTGATCGAACGGGCGCCCTTCGGCGGCTATCTGGCCTCGCGGATCGACGCGGCCCTGGTTCGGGACAGGTTCGCCTTCCGGCTCCATTGCCTGACGACAAGTCTGAACCTGGCCGAGGCCGTGCAGGACCGTGATGAACCCGTTCCGTCGTCCGCCGCACCGGAAAAGCGGCTGGCCGAACGTCTCGACCGCATCGTCCGGGGCGCGGGCAACCAGGTCCTCGCCGAAGCCTTTGAACGGGTGGGCCGCCAGCTCCTGCCGCTGGCCCAGGCGGAACAGCGGATCCTGCATGATCGTGAAGCCGAGGCCGTCTCTATCCTTCAACCGGCCGACTCCGGCACGATCCCGGCGCTCCGGCAGGCCCTGGTCGCCTATCACCAGCGCCGGATGGACGCCGCGCCGCTGCTGGTCCTCGACGTCTCCGGAGAGCGGCGGGATCCTCCTGGTGAGGCGGTCTAGGTGCCGGTGCGGCTGGCGTGCCTCGGTCTGGGCCTGCTGCTGGGATTGCAGGCGGCAACGCAGTTGTTCGCCTGGACCTATCACTGGGCCGCGGCGCTTGGCCCGGCGATGCGGGTTCATCCTGACCTGGCGCTCTATCCGCCCTGGGCGATCCTGGCCTGGCGCGGGGAGTTCGGCGACGAGGCCCGGACAGCGGTCTCACGCAGCGCGCCGCTGATCCTGTTGGGTGCGGCGAGCGGCCTGGGCCTGGGATCGATTGTCAGTGGAGATCGAACGGCGCGTCGGATCCGGGGATGGGGCGGCTGGGCCGAGGCTCGCCGCGCGGGCCTGCTCAGTCCGGCCGGCGCGGTCCTGGGCGTATTCAGGGGGCGGCTGCTGGCGACGGCCGATCTTCGGCCGACCCTGGTGACCGGCGGGACCCGCAGCGGCAAGGGGCGGGGCCATGTGACCCCGACCCTGTTGTCGTGGACCCCGAGCGTCCTGGTGCATGATCCAAAGCGCGAACTGTGGCGGATCACGGCCGGCTGGCGTTCGCGGTTCTCGCATACCTTCTATTTCGCGCCGCGGGATCCGGCGTCCGCGCGCTGGAATCCGCTGGCGGAGATCCAGCCGGGACCCGGCGAACTGGCGCAGGTCCAGCGTCTGGTGGCCATACTGTCCGATCCCGGGGGCGCACGGGACGATGAGGCGATTTGGGACAAGGCCGCTTCGGAAATCCTCGAAGCCGTGATCCTGCATGTCCTCTACACCGCCGAGGACGCCGACAAGACCCTGCTCAAGGTGCGCGAGCTTCTGGCCGATCTCGACGATGCGGCCGACGGGATGATGAAGACCCTTCACCGGTCGGGGGCGGGCGGCAAGTCCGAGACCCATCCGTTCATCCGCACGGCGGTGAAGGGCTATGCCGCCATGCATGACCGGTTCCGGACCTCGGTGCAGGGAACGGCGCGGTCCTATCTGAAATGGCTGGCCGGCGAGGATGTGGAGCGGGCGCTGTCGGCGTCCGACTTCGCCATGGGCGATCTGATGTGCGCCGAGGCTCCGGTGTCGCTCTATGTCCAGGTGGCCCCGGCGGACGCCGCCGCGCTGCGGCCGCTCGTGCGATTGATGTTCTATTCCGCCGCCCAGGCCCTGACGGCGGAGGAGACAAGGGACGCGACCGGCCGGGAGAAACACCACAAGCTTCTGATGGTCATGGACGAGTTTCCGCTCCTGGGGCGGCTGGCCTTCTTCGAGAAGTCGCTGCGCCTGATGAGTGGTTACGGGGTCAAGGCGATGTTCGTGGCCCAGTCGCTCAATGACATCGTCGAGACCTACGGCCAACACAACACCATCCTCGACAACTGCGCGGTCTACACCGCCTTTTCGGCGCTCGATCCGCTGACCCAGGACAAGGTCTCCAGGCTGACGGGCTCGGTGACGGAAACGCGCACCAGCCGCAGTGGCCCCGCAGGCCTGGGGACGGGCCGCAGTTCGGTGTCCCGCGCGGAGATCGAACGGCCCTTGCTGGAGCCGGGCGAGATTCGGTCGCTGCCGGACGATCAGCAGCTGGTGTTCGTGGCGGGACATCGGCCGCTGCGAACCGAAAAGCTGCTCTATGACCGGCGCGAACCTTTCCGGAGCCGCGCGGGGGAAACCCCGCCCGATCAGGGCCGGCAGCTCGACGTTCCGCCCCGCGCCCCTCATCCGTGGGCGGGGCGCCGCAGCCTCGGGGAGGACGCCGAGGCCAGTCTGCCGCTGTTCAAGGAGGTGGCGGCGGCCATGGACGACAAGAAGGTCGCCGCCAGGGCGGCCGATATCTACGGGCGGGTGGCGCAGGAGATGGCCGCACAACAGGCGGTCCTCGATCAGTTGCAAGGACCAGGAAATGCCCAGGACTAACCCCCAGACCGCCCGCGTGCAGGTCTATCTCACCGATCCCAAGCTCGCGACGGCGCTTAATCGCGAGGCGCGGGCAGGCCGGATGCCGCTCAGCCAGGCCGCCGGGCGGGCGATCTCGCGGGGGCTGCAGAAATCACCCCATGCCGATCCCGAGGACCGGCTGCTGCAGCTCGAACGCTCGCTGAGGGACCACATGCGGTCGACGGCGCGGGACATGCAGATCGTCCAGGAGCTTCTGATCGAGGTGGCGCGGGCCTTCTTCCTGCGGCTGCCGGACGCCGTGGTCGATCAGGATCCGACCGTCCAGGCGGCCGTGGACCGGCGGATCGAACGGCTGCTCGACGCCACGGCCGCACGGATCGTCGCGGGCCGAACCGCGACCGACACGGTCGCCGGGGAACCCCGCTCCTTTGACCCTCAGCCCTGATGGCGGTCCATCCGATCGTCGCGGAACGCAAGCTGGAGGCCCTACGGCACGCGCTCGGACCGACGGTTCTCGCCGCCCTGGAAGAGCCCGCTGTCGTGGAGATCCTCGCCAACCCGGACGGACGGCTGGTGCTCGACCGGAGCGGGGAGGGGCGACGTGACACCGGCCAGACCCTGTCGCCGGAGGCGCGCGAGCGCGCCATCAAACTCATCGCCGACTATGTCGGGGAGACGGTGGCGCGCGAGGACCCGCGTCTGTCCGGCGTCCTGCCCGGGACGGGCGAACGGTTCCAGGGACTGCTGCCCCCGATCGTCGCGGCGCCGGCCTTCTCGATCCGCAAACGCCCCGCGGTGATCTGGGGGCTGGCCGACTATGTTCGCGGCGGCGTGATGACGGAGGCCCAGGCGGACGCGCTGCGACAGGCGGCCGCCGAGCGCCGCAACATCCTCATCTCCGGCGGGACCGGCTCGGGCAAGACCACCCTGGCCAATGCGGTGCTGGCCGAACCCGCCTTCGCCGGGGACCGGGTCTTCCTGATCGAGGATACGCCGGAGCTGCAATGCTCGGCCTGGGACGTGGTCGCGGTGCTGACCCGGCGCGCGCCGGTCGTCATCGGGGTGGTCGATCTGGTGAGGGACGCGCTGCGGATGCGCCCGGACCGGATCGTGGTCGGCGAAATGCGCGACGGGGCCGCCGCGCTTGAGACCTTGAAGAGCTGGAACACCGGGCATCCCGGTGGTCTGTCGACGATCCACGCCAACTCCGCCGAAGACGTGCTGCGTCGCGTCGAGGATCTGATCATCGAAGTGGTCGCCCGGCCGCCCCGGCGCGCGATCGCCCAGGCGGTCGACCGGATCGTCCATATCCGGCGCACGGTCGAGGGCCGACGGGTGGAGGCCGTGCTCGCCGTCGAAGGGCTTGAGGCGGATCGTTACCTTCTGACGCCGCTCGCGTGAGGACAGAGCGCGCCGGCGCTATGCGGCTTCCTGGTGGATCGCTGACATCGCGATGCCTGGAGAAGCGCTTCGCCGCCGCGGCCTGTTGATGTGGGCTCGGCCGGCGGCGCCGCCATGCGCAGGTCCGGTCAGTCCGGTCAGGAAGGCGATGTCCGGGCGCGGTCGTTCCGGTTACGGCGCCGCTTTACGACGGCCAGACGGCGCGCAGCCCTTCCACCAGCAGGTCCCGCCGGCCGGGCGCGAGCTGGTCCAGATTCCGTTGCTTCCAGCGGACCGCCGGCAGATCGGCGATGCCCGGCAGGCCTATGAGGGACCAATCCGGTTCGCCGCTTTTGAAGCCGATCAGGAATTCGCGATGCGCGGTCGGCATATCATCGACGATGATCGTGATGAGGGCTTCGCGCGCGGCGATCAGTTCGTCGAGGCTGACCGGCTCCAGCGTCATGCCGACGAAGCCTCGCTGAAACTCCCCGGCGATATCCTTGCGGCGCGGGCGCAGCACTTCGGCCATCGGGCGAGGGTGGCTGATCAGATAGGCGATGAAGGCCTGCCGCAGTTGATCGTCCACGCCTTCATTGGCCAGGAGGTCGCGCACGTCGAACAGATCGCGCGGGTGCTGGCGGTCCAGGGCGGCGGTGATCTTTCCGGCATAGAGGTCAGGGAGCGAGACCATCCGGGCTTCGGCGAAGCCGAACCGGTCCTCCACAGCCGGCGCGACGTCCCGCAGTTCTGCGGCGAACACCGTGCCGCGCAATACGGGCGTGACCTCGATCTTGATCTGGACTCCGTCCGCGGCGACGAGAAGTTTGTCGATCGTGCCTTCGGGCCGCGCCTGGCCAGGCGTCACCACGACGCGGGGCAGTCGTTCGGCCATGGAGGCCGCGATCCGCCTCAGGCCGGCGTCGATCGCGGCCAGGGACTCGGCCCGTTCGTGGACGGGCAGATAGGTCAGATCGATATCGACCGAAAGGCGCGGGAGATTGCGGACGAACAGATTGATGGCCGTGCCGCCCTTCAGGGCGAATTCGGTCTCGGCCAGAACGAACGGCAGAGTGCGGATCAACAGCCGGACCTGGCGCTCGTAGAGATCACCGAACGGCATTGAAATCCTCCGGCACGGTGATGCGGTAGGTCGGGTCAAGCCGGCCCCCCTTGGCCAGCATGCGGTTGCCGCTGCCGAGGTTGATCGAGGTTCGGTCCAGCCGCTTCAGCCACCCGTGGCCGTGTCGATCGGCGAAGAAGAAGAACAGGCGTTTGACCTTGATGCTCCGGCAGTCGTCGAGGAGCAGTTGCAGGCGACGCGGGCTGAGATTGGCCAGGCCCTCGACCAGGGCGTCGACCTGATCGAACGTCTCGCGGTCGGGGAGTTCGTCGAGCAGTTCAAGCAGGGCGCGTTCGGGCGTCGAGACGAGCATCGGCCATTTCCAGTGCCCTATGGGCATTTCGGCCACGCCTGCCTCGCCCCAGGCAAAGGGATCCGCCGGCCCGGAAGGCTCCTCGCCCCGGGGTCCGAACCAGGCGGCGTGGCCAAACAGCCTGGCCGGATTGTGATAGAGGAAGGCGACGCCGAGCTTGAGGTCGTTCAGC
Source organism: uncultured Brevundimonas sp. (assembly GCF_963977465.1). GTDB lineage: Bacteria > Pseudomonadota > Alphaproteobacteria > Caulobacterales > Caulobacteraceae > Brevundimonas. The sequence continues at coordinate 535,701 of NZ_CAXBOQ010000002.1, forward strand.
CAGGTCGGCGGCCGGGTCAGGCCGTACAGATGAACCTCCTGGACCTCACGGCTCAAATAGTGGCCGAACCCCTGGAGTTCGAGCGCGGTGCGGCCGCCGACGACAAGTTGGTGGTCGAGCAGCGTTTGCAGCGACAGGACGACAAGTTGCCAGTCAAGCGTGCCGCGCGGGCGGCGATAGACGCGGCGGGCGGGTTGCTCGAGCCAGCCGGCGGCGACGTATTTGGCGCGGAGCGAATTGTAGTAGCCGTGCTCGTTGAGCCATGCGGAGTCCACCACCAGACCCTCCGGCAACAGCCGCTCCAGCTTGTTTAGCTTACCTGACATTTGAGCACTTATGGTGCTCAAAGTGAAGAAATGTCAAATGTTGGATCATCCGGACGCTCTGTTTGAGCACCCGCAGTGATCAAACTCTCGTACTATCAAACGGCTAATCATGGACTCCTGGCCGGGTCCGGGGAGAAGGGCGAAGGCGAAAGCCCGGTCGTTCTAGTGCAAGGCGGGCATCGCCACCAGCAGCCTGCGGCTGCCCACCCCGCGAGTGACCGAGAGCGCTGCGTCACGAGGAGACCGACCGCCAGTCGTCGCAACTCATCCGGCGAGTTGGGAATGGGTCGTCGGGACCGACGTAGTCCAAGTTGTTTTCAGAGTTGATGCAAGTCGTCAACAAGTCGTCGGCAAGTCACTGAATTTACTTACATAAAATGATTGACAGTCCGCGGAAATCTTTGCTTGCAATGGGTCGCCGCGCGGTGACCTGCGCTGAAACAAAGGAAGTAAATCATGCAACGGAGACTGGGGCGCCGCCTGTTCGGCGCAGCGATGACGTGTGGCCTGATGCTGGCCGGACCGGCCCTGGCCGGAGGCTCGGGCATGCCCTGGGAAGGGCCGCTGCAGCAGGTGGTGCAGTCGATCACGGGACCGGTTGTTCAGGCCGCCGCGGTCGTGGCCGTGGTCGTCTTTGGAGCCGGCATCGCCATGAGCGAGAACGGCTCCTCGATGCGCCGGGGTCTGGGCATCATGTTCGGACTGTCGATCGCCTTCGCCGCCTCGACCTTTTTCCTCGACTTCTTCGGCTTCGCCGGCGGCGCGGAGATCGGGTGATGGACCCGCGGCCGGACGGATGGGAGCTGCCGGTGGCCCAGGCCCTGGCCGAGCCGGTGCTGATGGCCGGCATGCCGCGCGGCTATGCCATCGCCATGGGCACGATCGCCCTGGTGCTGGGCCTGGCGCTGCGGATCTGGTGGCTGGGCCTGCTCTGGTGGGCGGTCGCCCATGCGATCGGCCTGTGGACCGCCCGGTCCGACCGGCGCTTCTTCGATGTGCTGCGCCGTCATCTGGCGCTGCCCGGCCATCTGGACGGGTGAGGGCGCGATGCGGTTCCTCGACGAGCATCGCAGACGTCCGGCCGCCCTGGCCGATCATCTGCCCTGGGCCGCCCTGGTCGCGCCCGGCGTGGTCCTCAACAAGGACGGCTCGTTCATGGCGGGGTTCCGGTTTCGGGGACCCGATCTGGAATCCTCGACCGAGGACGAACTGATGGCGGTGCGGGCCCGGCTCAATAACGCGCTGAAACGGCTCGGGTCCGGCTGGTGCCTGCATATGGAGGCGCGCCGCCGTCCGGCCACGGCCTATCCGGAGAGCGCCTTTGAACTCGATGTCGCCTGGCTGCTGGATTCCGAACGCCGCATCCGCTTCGAGGATGCTGACCCGGCCTTCGAGACGGATTTTCGCCTGGCCCTGACCTGGCTGCCGCCGGCCGACGAGACCCGCCGAATGGAGCGATGGTTGTTCGACGGTCTGGCCAAGGGCGGCCACGACTGGCGTCTGTCATTGGCCACCTTCGGCCGCGAGGCGGATACGACGCTCGACCTGTTGGCCGACGCCCTGCCGGAGATCGCGCGGCTCGACGACGCGGACCTCCTGACCTGGCTGCACGACAGCGTCTCGCCCAAACCCTTCGCGGTGCGCCCCCCCGAGACGCCGATGTTCCTCGACGCCTGGCTCGCCGACGCCGGCCTGACCGGCGGGGTGGCGCCCCGGCTGGGCGACCGCTGGCTCAAGGTGGTCTCGGTGCGGGGCCTGCCGTCGATGACCCGGCCCGGGCTGCTCGACGCGCTCGGGGCCCTGCCGTTCGAATACCGCTGGACGGCGCGCTGGATCGGCTTGGACAAGCCCGAGGCCGAGCAGGAGATCGTCAAGCTGAGGAAGCGCTGGTTCGCCAAGCGCAAGGGCGTCGGCGTCCTGCTGCGTGAGGCCATCACCAAGGAGGAGGTGCCGCTCCTCGATACGGATGCGGCATCCAAGACGGAAGAATGCGACGGGGCCCTGGCCGCCCTGGGGGCCGAAAGCTGCGCCTTCGGCTACCTGACCGTGACCGTCACCGTGCTGGACGCCAGCGAGGTGGGGGCCGCGGCCAAGGCCAGAGCGATCGAGGCGGCGCTCAATGCCCAGGGGCTGGTGGCGCGGATCGAGGATCTCAATGCGGTCGAAGCCTGGCTAGGCTCGTTGCCCGGCGAACCCTATGCCGATGTGCGCCGGCCTCTGGTCTCGACCCTGAACCTGGCCGATCTGCTGCCGGTCTCCGCCGTCTGGGCGGGGCCGGCGGAGGACGCCAACCTGCAGGGGCCGCCGCTGGCGACCGCGCGCACGACCGGCGCGACGCCGTTCCGGCTGGTGCTACATGTGGGCGACGTCGGCCACGCCATGGTCGTGGGCCCGACCGGATCGGGCAAGAGCGCCCTGCTGTCCTTCCTGGCCCTGCAGTGGTTCCGTTATCCGCAGGCCAGGGTCGTGTTCTTCGACAAGGGCCGGTCGGCGCGGGCCGCGACGCTCGCGGCCGGAGGGCGATGGCAGGCGCTGGAGCCGGGAGCCAGGGTCTCGCTCCAGCCCCTGGCCGGAATCGACCGGGAGGACGAGCGAGCCTGGGCGTCGGAATGGATCGCCGAGACCGTGCGGCTGGCCGGGCTGGAGCCGGCTCCGAGAGTGCGGGAGGAGATCTGGCTGGCCTTGTCCGCCCTGTCCGAGGCGCCGGTATCGCAGCGGACGCTGACGGTGTTCTGCGCCCTGGTCCAGGACAAGGCAGTCGCCGCCGCCCTGGAGCCGCTGACCCTGAAGGGGCCACACGGCGCGCTGCTCGACGGGGAGGGGGAAGCCCTGACGCCGACCCGGTTCGACACCTTTGAACTGGAGAGTTTGATGGGGACGCCGTCGGCGGTGGCCCCGGTGCTCTCGGCCCTGTTTCATCATCTCGAACAGAGTTTCGACGGCCGGCCCACCCTGCTGGTGCTGGACGAGGCCTGGCTATTCCTGGGCGAGACCGCCTTCGCCGCCCGGATCCGGGAATGGCTCAAGACCCTGCGCAAGAAGCGGGTCTGCGTGGTCTTCGCCACCCAGAGTCTCGACGATGTGGCGGCTTCCCCGATCGCCGCCAGCCTGATCGAGAGCTGCCCGACCCAGGTCTTTCTACCCAATCCCCGCGCCCTCGAGCCGGCCTCCGCCGAGCTCTACCGCGGCTTTGGCCTGAACCGGCGCCAGCTGGAGCTGATCGCCTTCGCCACCCCCAAGCGGGCCTACTATTGGCGCCAGCCACGTGGGCGACGGCTGTTCGACCTGAGACTGACCGGCGTGGCGCTCGCCCTGTGCGGCTCGAGCGCGCCGGAAGACCAGACCTTGATCGACGACATTCTGGAGCGATCCGGATCTGACGACCACCGACCGGGCGGCTTCGTCCGTGAATTCCTCAAAGCCAAGGGAGTGCAAAATGTGGATTCCGTTCTCGACGCCTTCGCCGGCCCGCTCGCGGCCGAATAGGCTCGCCTCGATCCTGGGGACCGGCCTCGCGGCGGTCAGTCTGCTGGCCTCGTCGCCGGCCCCGGCCCAACAGGTCGTGTTCGACCCGCGCAATCACATCGAGAACGCGCTGCAGGCAGCGCGTCAGCTGGAGAGTCTGGCCAATGAGGCGCGCAGCCTGGCCGCCTCGCCCTACAGCCATCTAACCCAGTCGAGCCAGTCGCTCCAGGAGATGGCCGAGCTGGCGCGGACCGCCCGCGGAATCGCCGGTTCGGTCAGCGGCCTGGAGCAGCAATTCCGCAACCTCTATCCCGAGGACCTGTCGGGCTCCGACATGCTGGGCCTGCTGGAGCAGGGTCGGGCGAGGACGGCCAACGCCCGGCGCACGGCCGAGGATGTGGCCCGCACGGCCGCAGAGCTGGAGCGACTGGGGCAGGGGCGGTCGCAACGCCTCGCCGGTGCGCTGTCGGCCAGTCAGGCGGCGAGCGGCCAGACGGCGGCGGTGCAATCGTCCAACCAGCTTCTGGCGGTTCTCGCCGAGGACCTGGCGGCGCTGCGCACCATCATGCTGGCCCAGTCCCGACTGCTTGCCGAGGCCACGGCACGGGACGCGGCGGACCGGGCCTCCGGCGACGCCGCCCGACGCCAACGCTGGGGCCGTCAGGCCGGGACGCCGACGGCGCCGCGGTTCGATCCCCTGTCCCACGCCGGGGACTGAGGGAGGCTGGTGATGACCGTCGGAGTGGAAACGCCCAATGAGCTGATGGTGGTGTTCTCCAACACCATCTCGGCCGGGTTCGACGCCCTGCAGGGCTCGGTCAACGGGGTGTTCGGCCTGCTGATCGTCCTCGTCGTCGCCCTGACCGGCATTCAGTGGGCCCTGTCCCCGAACCGGGAGGTCCTGGCATCCGGCTTCGGCAAGGTGTTGCTGATCGGCGCCTTCGCCTGGCTGATCAACGACTGGCAGCAGCTGTCCGAGACCGTCTACGCCGGCTTTCTGGAGCTGGGGCTGACGGCCGGTGGCGGCTCGCTGAGCCGCGAGGAATTCCTCAACCCCGGGGCCATCTTGGCCCAGGGCTGGGAGATCGTGAAGGCGCTCGGCGAGACGCCGGCGCCCGTCGACAATCCCCTCGATATCGTCGGCAACATGGCCGACGCCCTGACCCTGGGCCTGGCCATGATCGGCATCATGCTGGCCTTCGCCGTGCTGGCGCTACAGATCATCGTCTCCCTGCTGGAGTTCAAGATCGTCACCCTGGGCGGCTTCGTGCTCCTGCCCTTCGGGATCTGGAACAAGTCCGCCTTCCTGGCCGAGCGACCGCTCGGCTATGTCGTCTCGTCCGGGCTGAAGGTGCTGGCCCTGGCCATCGTGGTCTCGGGCGCGCGGACGATCTTCGACCAGCTCCAGCCCTCGGCCAATCCCGACATCTACGAGGCCCTGACCATCCTGGTCGCGGCCATCCTGCTGGCCATGCTGGCCCTGTTCATCCCCAACCTGGCTTCGGCCCTGGTGACGGGCGGCCCGGCGCTGGGCGCGGGTGCGGCCTTGACCGGCGCCCTGGCCGTCGGCGGCGCGGGAGCCCTGGCAGGCGCGGGGATCGCCGGCGCCGGCGCCATGGCGGCCGGCGGCGCGGCCCGACTGGCCGGGCCGGCGCGCGCGGCGGCGGGCGCGAGTTCGGGACGACCGCCCCTGCCGCCGAACCCGCCGGGCCCCTCATCGACGCCACCGCCCTCGAACGACAATCCGTCGCCGTCGGGTCCTCGTCGTCCCTCGGGCGGAGCCACGACCCCGCCCGGGCCGTCAGGCGCCAGCGGCGTCAATGAGCCTGCCGCGGCTTGGCGGCCGCAGGCCGAGCCCACAGGCGGCGGGGCGGGTGAACCCGCGGCGGAGGCGACCCCGTGGTCCGGCGCGGAGGGACCATCCGGCGGCGGCGGGCGCTCGCCCGGAGCGATCGCGGCCGAGGCCCGGACCGCAAAAGCCGACTTTCATCGCGCCGCGTCCCGACCGGCCGCGCCCGCCGGAGCAAACCCGCCGGGACGGTCCGCGGCCCTACAGGCCTTTTTCGTCGCCAATGCCGGGCGCGGGCTGCTCCCGTCCGGCGAGACCAGCGGCGTCCTGTCTCCCAACCTGAAGACCGAGGAATCCTGAGATGCACCCCTTTTTCCGGCCCAGACGGGCCCTGGCCTCCGCGCCTGACCAGACCCCCTACCAGCGGGCTGGCCAGGTCTGGGACGACCGCATGGGCCTGTCCCTGGCCCATGCCCGCAACTGGCGGCGTATCGCCCTGGCCAATCTGGTTCTGGCCGGCTTCCTCGGCGCCGGCTGGTGGGTGCAGGCGGACCGGGCGGTGGTGAAGCCCTTCGTGGTCGAGGTCTCCGATTGGGGCGAGACCCAACGCATCACCGCCATCGGCGGGCGCTACGAGCCCAACGAGGCCCAGGTCGGTCATGCGCTCGCGGGATGGGTCCGCGACGTCCGTTCCAAGTCGATCGACCCCATCGTCATCCGCCAGAACTGGCTCCGGGCCTATGACCTGATGACGCCCAGGGCGGCGGCCTTCCTGAACGCCTGGGCCCAGGCCCATGATCCGTTCGCCGAGGTCGGGCGAGAGGCGGTCAATGTCGAGATCCTGAACGTGGTGCGTCGCACGGACCGGACGTTCGACCTGCAGTGGCGCGAGACCCGTTTCGTCAACGGCCAGTCGGCGGGGAGCGAACGCTGGCGGGCCCTGATCACCACGACCGTCCAGCCGCCCCGAACGGAGGCCGAGCTGATGAAGAACCCCCTTGGACTGAAAATCGAGGATGTATCATGGACCCCCGACGCCTCCTGATCCTGACTGCTCTCGGCCTGTCGCTGTCAGGCTGCGCGGTTTTCCGCCACGACCCGGCGCCCGCGGCGCCCTGGGCGGGCCAAACGGCCGCCACTGTTCCCATGGAGGTGTCGACATCGATATCGACGTCGACATCGACCGACAGTGCCGAACCGGTCGTCGAGGGCCCGCATGCGCCCCCGCCGACGGAACAATCCTATGAGGCGGCGCCGGCTCGCGCGACGACCGTCACGTCGTCGGTGCCGCCGCGGGCCGGGGACACACCGACCGCAGACGCGCCGGCCGGCGCAACCGGGCGGCGGGCCATCGCCGCGGCCAATGCGACGGCGCGGGCCCCGTCGCGGGAGGACGCCTTCGTCGGCGGGGTCCAGGTCTTCACCTGGTCGCCGGGCCGGGTGTTCGAGGTATGGACCGCCCCGCTTCGGGTGACCACCCTGACCCTGGCCCCGGGCGAAACCCTGGTGGCCAAGGCGGCGGGCGACACTGTGCGCTGGCAGATCGGCGAGGCGGTGTCCGGCGAAGGTGCGGGCCAGAGGACCCATGTGCTGCTCAAACCGCTGGAACGGGGGCTGGAGACAAACCTCGTCCTGACGACGAACAGACGGATTTATCTCATTGATCTGAAAAGCGGCGGGGTCGACGCCTTCAACGCCGCCGTGGCCTGGGACGCGGATTCTGTCCTGGCTGTTGGCGCGCCGGTGGACGCCGGTGCGGCTGCGCCGGGGGCTGCGCCGGCGGCTGTCCGCGAGCCTGTCGTGATGCCCCAGGGGGAACTCGATGCCCGTTACCGGATCGAGCCCCGGGGCCGGCATCCTCGCTGGACCCCGACCTCGGTGTTCAATGACGGCCGGCGGACCTTCATCACCTTCGACGCGGACCTCCAGGTCGACGAGGCACCGGTCCTGTTCGTCATCGCCCCGGACGGGGAGGCCCAGATGGTCAACTACCGGCAGGTGGGCGGCCTTTACGTCGTCGACCGGGTGTTCGACCGGGCCGAACTGCGCCTGGGCGACCGGCGGCCCCAGGTCGTCCGTATCCGTCGTCTTACAGGAGCCCGGTCATGACCGATGTCGATCCCCTTCAGTCTCCCCGACAGCCTGTCCCGCCCAAGGAGCCGGCACCGGGCCTGACCGCCCGGGCGGCACCGCCTCATGCCGTTCGCCTGCGCAAGTCCGTGGTCCAGGTTCTGGTCATCGGCGGCGCCGTCCTGGTCTCCGGCTCCCTGGCCTGGGCCTTTGTGGTCCAGCCGGAGCTGCGCGATAGCGCCCGGGCACGGCAGGCCGAAGCGCGCGAGGAGCAGACGCGCGGCGTCGTCCGGCCCACCGAAGCGGTCACCGACCAACCGGCCAGTTACGATCGTCTGCCGGAACCGCGCATCGCGGACCGGCAGACGGAACCGGCCGGTGCGGACAGCCCGGCCGCGCCGACCGCAGGGGTCTATCAGCACGCCTATCGGCCTGCGGAGGCTCCGCGCGATCGAGGACCCAGCCCGCGGGAACAGGCGGCGCGCTCCGGCCTGTTCTTCGCGGATACCGGTTCCCGGCCAACCAGCCCAGGGGTGGAGCGGGCCTCCGGCAGGGCCGGACCGTCCGCCGTCAGTCCGGATCATGAGGCGATGTACAATGGCCATGCGCTGGTGTCGCCGCTGTCGCCGTTCGAGCTGAAGGCCGGGGCCATCGTCCCCGCGGCGCTTCTGACGGCCGTAGACACCTCACGCGCGGGGCCGGTGATCGCGACGGTCACCCAGAATGTCTATGACTCCGTGAGCGGTCGCCATCTGCTGTTGCCGCAGGGCACGCGGCTGATCGGGTCGTCGGAGGGACGGAGCGCCTATGGCGACCGCCGGGCCTTCCTGACCTGGGAACGGCTGATCCTGCCCAATGGCAAGAGTCTGATCCTGACCAGCGAGCCGGGCGTGGACGCGCAGGGCGCGGTCGGCGTCCGCGGCCAGGTGGATCGCCGCCTCTGGCCCCTGCTTGTGGGGACGCTGTTCGCCGGCGCCATCACCACCCTGGGACAGATCGCCCGGGATGACGACGGCGGTGGATCCGGTGGCCTGTTGGGCGACGCCGGGGACGCGGCGGCGATCGAGGGGTCCCAGGTTGGCGGGCGACTGGTGGACCGCGAACTGGAGGTGCGGCCTTCGATCCGGCTCCGGGCCGGGGCGCCGGTCCGGGTCATGATCACCCGGGACCTGATCCTGGAGCCCTATCGGCCATGACCGCCTCCCGGATCCACGGCAAGCACTGGATCGCGCCGGGGTTGGCGTTGGCCGCCCTGGCCGGCCTGGCTCTGGTGGCGGATCAAACGCCATCGCCGGTGCTGATCAATGAAAGCGCCAGTCTGCCGCGCGGCATCTACGTCCGCCTGCCCGGGGCCAGTCCCGCGCGTGATGCGGTCGTCGCCGTCCCGCAGCCGTCAGCCGTCCGGGCCTATTTGGGAGAGCTCGGCATGCCCGGCGACCTGCTGCTGATCAAACGGGTTGCCGCAATCGGCGGCGACACCGTCTGCCGGCGGGACGACCAGCTGGTCACGCCTGGGCGCACACTGGTCGTGCAGGACCGGGACCGGCGCGGGGCCGCCCTGCCGGTCTGGCGCGGCTGCCGTCGGCTTGGCGAGGAAGAACTGTTTCTGCTGGGCGACACGCCGTCGAGCTTCGACAGCCGCTATTTTGGTCCGGTCGCTCGCTCCCGGGTGACCGGCGTCTATCGGGAGATACTGACATGGTGAGAAGGATCTGGATCGCGACGGCCGCCCTGGTGATCGCAGCCCCGGCCTCGGCTACGGCCCAGCAGGTGGACTGGGCCGGGGCCGGAGGAAGTCTGTTCGGGACGCCGGCGGTTGAGCCGGCCGTCACGGACGCCTTGGACAGTCTGGAGGTTCCCCGGCTGGCGGTTCTGGACCAACCCTTTCGGGACGCCATCGAGGCCGCCGCCCTGGCGCACGGTCTGGATCCCAAGCTGCTTCACGCCCTGGTGATCACGGAAAGTGGCTACAGGGTGGATGCGCGCTCCCCCGTCGGGGCGGGCGGCCTGACCCAGCTGATGCCGGACACAGCCCGGGAGCTGGGCGTGGTCGACCGGTTCGACCCCGTCGAAAACCTCAGGGGAGGGGCCGACTATCTGGCGCGACAGATCCTGCGCTTCGGCGATCTGAGGCTGGCGCTGGCGGCGTACAACGCCGGCCCTGCGCGCGTGGCTCGGCTCGGCCGTGTTCCGGATATAGCCGAGACCCGGTCGTATGTGGCGACTGTCGTTGACTGTTACCTGGCGCTGACCGCAGGCCAGGGCGTCGTCAGCGCCCGGCAATGCCGCCCTCGCGGAGCCGGTCAATGATCGGGGAGGCGGAGGATGCGGTGGAGATCGTTCCAGCGATCGACGAGCTGTTGCTGACGCGGGCGGAGGCCTCGGCCTTCCTGGTCTCGTTCGGGATTCGACTGAAACCGGCCACCCTGGCGCGGCTGTGGTCCACGGGCGGCAATGGTCCCCCGTGCCGCCACATCCGGTCCAGGCCCTTCTATCCGCAAGACCTGTTGCGGGATTGGGCCCAGTCGCAGATTTCGGACATCCGCACCGCCGCACCGCCTGCGGCGAGGGGACGACGTCGTGGCTGACCGGTTGAGCCGGGATGCCGCGGTGGCCCCGACGATTGAGGCTCTGTTGGCGGACCCCGCCGCCAGTTTCGCGGTCAAGGCGGTGGCCCGGCGATGGGCGAGGCGCGATTGCGTCGATGCCGCGGTCGACGCCCGAACGCTTTGCACCGTCTTCGAAGCGGTTGCTGACCAGATGTTTGGAGGCGTGTCATGACGTTTGAACCCGAAGGCGAACCGATCGAGACGGGCGGGCCGGAGGACCGGCTGTTGCCGTGGGATCGGGTCCGGGACGTCACCGGCCTCAGCCGGTCGACCGCATGGCGCCTGCAGCAGGTCGGGGATTTTCCCGAACCCGTGCGCATCTCCCCCAACCGGGTGGGCTGGTGGGAAAGCGAGCTGACGGCGTGGAAGGCGACCCGGACGGTCCGGGGCCTGCCGCATCCCAAGCCGTTGGCCCGACCCCGGGAGCCGAAGTTGATCCAGACCACGCGGTCGCCGCGCCGCAAGTCCGACAAGGAGACGGTCGTCGCGACAGGCGCGGTCTCGCCGGCGCCTGCAGGGCCCGCCGCGCCGGCGGTGCCGCCCCGACGGCGGAAGCGACCGGCATCCGCCGATCAGATTGATTTCGGTTTCTAGCGTCGCATGGCCAGGTGCGACGGCGCGGAGCCAGGCCGGGTAGGTCGACAATCCCCGTCTAGAAGGTCTGGGGAAGGCGTAGTCTTATGCCGCGTTCGTCGGCCTCGGCCGGGTCCATGAAGGCGTTGCAGCTGTCCAGGACGCCTTGCGTTGCACTGATATCGGTCCAGGGGACCGCCGCCACCCATTTCTGCGCGAAATCCAGGCTGCGGATCAGGGTGTTTGGATTGTCGCTGTTTGAAAGCACTTTCAGTCCTGTCAGGTAGTTGCTGCGGAAGATGGTCGGAATGATGATGCGCTCTTCGTCGGCGGCGACGAGTTCGGCGTTCATCATGATCCGGCCGATCCGGCCATTCCCGTCAGTGAAGGGGTGAACCTCTGACACCAGGAACATCATGTAGACGGCCCGGGCGAAGGGTGTTTCCAGACTGTGATAGAGTTCAAGCCCGCGCGTCAGCGTGCCTTCGACGTGAGCAGGGTCCACGAAAGTCGTCTGTCCGGCCCGATTGGCCTCCTGCTTGAAGGCCCCCGGATTCTTGTCCGGCCGGCCGGCCATAAGCGCGGCATGCCGACGTTTGAGAATATCGAAGAACTCGGGAGCGTCGCGCGGCGTCCTGGCCATTTCGACAGGATCTGAAACCAGCCTCCAGGTGCCGAGGATGTCGTGAGCGTCGGAAGGACGGTCACGGGGGATGACGTTGCGAAACACGATGTCGGCGGCTTCGCTGACCTCGAACTCCGTGCCTTCGATGAAGTTGGAAAAATAGGCCTCAAAAAAGGACAGGCTTGACCGTCCTTCCGCCGGACGTTCGGCGGCGGGGCGGATGACGGGCGCCGTTGCTCTCAGTTCCCGATGCAGAAGTTCGAAACGCGCGAGCCGTTCAGGATCGAAGGGAAAGCCGGAACGGCGCGCCTGGGCTCCGTCCGTGACCAGGGGCTCATCGCGTGTGCCGAGAAGGGCCCCAATCAGTCTTTCCAGGGTTTCGCACTCCACTTCGCGCCCGATCATGGGCGCGATCCGGCGCGCCTCGTCCCTGAGCCTGTTGGCCGCTTCATCGCCCCCGCGACGAATGAGGGTGTCGAGATGGGTTTCGATCTCACTGCGCGTCAGGGTGCGCGGTACGTCTCCACCGCGCCGACGGGAGGGGGCCATGTTGTCGAGATAGGCCCTCGCCGTCGAGGAGAGGAAGAGATTACCGACGAACGGAAGGTCCGTGGGCTGAGGGGGCGCCCCCCGGCGGGTTCGGATCGTCACGCCCGGCAGTTCGATGTCGCGTTTGCGATCGGAAACGACGAAGACCGAGCCATCGGCCGCCGGCTTGTTCTCGATCGCGGTTCGGTCGGCGATCAGCGCGCCCGGGATATAGGCACCGACAAGCGTCCATAGATGCCGCCCGACAATTTGCTCGGGCGGGTCCACGAGATTGCGGGTATACAGCTTGGACCCGATCTGCCGGAGCTCGCCCTGGCTGACCGCGCGCGACACTGCGGTCGCCGTCTCACTGGTGGAGACGAAGATTTCCGGAAAGTCTTGCACGGGGGATTTGGGCATTAATCGGCTCCTCCGTCCCTGTTTAGCAAGAAAATGGGACTTAGGCGCGCAATTTTGAAAGCTTTCGGGGTTTAAGCTCTGTGTCTTGGCGAGAGCGAGCAGGTCTGCGGGCTCTCGGCGGTCCCTGCCATTGACTCAGCCGGTGGCCACGGCTGGCTTCACCCCGCACAGCAGGAGAGCTTCGAGACATCCATGTCGAAGGTTTGGGCCGCCAGTTTCAGGCCTTCGACCGTGGTCAGATAGGGGAAGATCGTCGCCCCCAGCTCGGTGGCCGTCATGCCGTGTTTGATCGCCAGCACCATCGTCTGGATCGCGTCCGCGCCTTCGGGGGCCATGATCTGCCCGCCGAGAAGGCGGTCCGTCGCCTTGTCCGCGACCAGTTTGATCAGCCCGCGCGTGTCGCGCGCCGCCAGTGCCCGCGGCACCTGATCGAGCGGGAGCAGGGACGTCTTGATGTCCATCCCCTGCGCCCTTGCCGCCGTTTCGGTCAGACCGACGCTCGCGACCTGCGGATCGGTGAACACCACAGCCGGCATGGTGCTGTTGTCGTAGCGATGGTCATTGCCGCCGACAGCATTGCGCGCCGCCAGCTTCGCGCCATAGGCCGCCATATATACAAACTGGTCACGCCCGGTGACGTCCCCGGCCGCGTAGACGCCAGCCACGGTGGTCTCGAGATAGTCGTCGATGACAATGCCGCCGTTGCGCGAAAGCTCGATGCCCTGTGCCTCCAGTCCCATGCCGTCACTGTTCGGCTGGCGGCCCGTCGCGATCAGCACCTGCTCCGCGGCGATGACCTCGACCGCCGCATCGCCGTCGCGCGCCGCGCCCTTGCCGGCCGGACGGTCGCAGGTGAGTTCGATCCCGTGGTCGGTTTGCACAATCCGCTGGTAGCCGACCCCGGTGCACACCCTGATGCCCTCCGCCTTCAGATAGGTCTGCAAGGCGGCGCTGAACTCCGGGTCCATGTCGGGCAACAGGCGGCTGCGGCAACAGATCGTGACCGCCACGCCAAGCCGGGCGAACATCTGTCCCAGTTCAACACCGATCACCCCACCGCCGATCACCAGCAACGACCGGGGCAACCGTTCAAGCGCCAGCGCGGACGTGCTGGATAGCCAGGGCACGTCTTCCAACCCCGGAATGGGCGGAACGGCGGCGCGCGCGCCCATCGCCAGAATGATCTTGCCCACCGGCATCGGCGCATCGTCGACGAGCAGCTTGCCGTCGACAAAGCGCGCCCGGCCTTCGACATAGGTCACGCTGGGATAGGCCGGCAGCAGGTCGACATATTTCTTCTGCCGCAGCCCCGCGACCAGCTCATCCTTCGAGGCCGCAAGCGCAGCCCAGTCTTCCAGCTTGAGGCTGCCCCCCAGACCGGGAAACCGACGGGAAGCCTGGCCGGCATGAACCGCTTCAGCGGCGCGGATCAGCGTCTTGGACGGGACGCAGCCGACGTTGACGCAGGTGCCGCCGATCGTCCCATGGCCGACCAGCGCCACCCTGGCACCCAAATCGGCTGCGGTGATCGCAGCGGAGAAACCCGCCGACCCCGCGCCGATGACGGCGACATCGAAACCCCTATGGCCGGAGTCTTCCGCAGCACCCGAACAGCAGTCGAGGTCCTTTACGGGCTTGTTCATCGTGCAGTCCGTTCTGTTGGGTGGGTCGGTGGTGTCATGGGTTCAGCCGACGCGCGCGTGAGCGGCGTCAGACCATCGATCCGATGTCCGAGGCGAAGCTGGGGTAGGCAAAAATCATGGCCTTGATCTGGTTGGCGGTGAGCCCCGCGCCCATGGCCATGGCGAACAGATTGATCTGTTCCTCGGCCCCCGGCCCGATCAGATGCGCGCCGAGGATCAAGCCGGTTTTCTGTTCCACCAGTACCTTGAATCCGCTCGTGGTCGCCCCGACCCGCATCGACGAATACCAGCCGGAGGTCTTCTCGAAATGCGTATCGAACTCCAGACCCTTTTCCGTCGCCGCCGTCTCGGACAGCCCCACGGTCGCGACCGGCGGCAGGGTGAAGACCACGCTGGGTATCGGCGGGTAGGACACGAGCCGTGCGTCCTTCCCGGCCAGAAGATTCTTGCCCGCGATCCGCCCTTCATAGGCCGAGACCGGGGTCAGGTTCAGCCCGCTGTCGGCACAATCCCCGGCGGCGAAGATGGTGGGGTTGGTGGTGCGCATGGCGGCGTCGACCTTGATGCCGCGCTTGCCGGCTTCGACCCCGGCAGCAGGCAGGTTCAGAGAGTCGATGTTAGGGACGCGGCCGGTCGCATGAACCACCAGATCGCAGGTCAGCACCTGGATGCCGGACGGCGTTTCATAGGACACGGCAAACGCGCCGCCCTGCTTTTCGACCTTCAGGACTTTCGCCTCGGTCTGCACCTCGATACCCAGTTCGGTCGAGGCCTCCACCAGCATCGCCACCAGATCGGCGTCGAACGGTCCGAGCGGCCGCCCGGCCATTTCCAGAACCGTGACGGCGCTGGCTCCGGCGCGTTGGGCGATATGGGCGAACTCCATGGCGATGAACCCGCCACCGACAAAGGTGATCCTGTCGGGGCGCTCGGACAATTCCAGAAATTCCGTGCTGGT
The DNA here is from genome assembly GCF_963977465.1 of uncultured Brevundimonas sp. Taxonomy (GTDB): domain Bacteria; phylum Pseudomonadota; class Alphaproteobacteria; order Caulobacterales; family Caulobacteraceae; genus Brevundimonas. The sequence goes on from NZ_CAXBOQ010000002.1 coordinate 550,707, forward strand.
CGTCAGCAGGTCCTCGCCGGGAATGTTCAGCGTCATCGGCCGTGCGCCGGTGGCGATGTGGAAATGCTTCGCGCGCAGGGTCTCGCCGTTCAGCGTGATCGTATCGCGCCCGGTAAACCGCGCTTCGCCATGCAGCGCCGTGATCCCGGCCTTGCGGAAGCCCGCTTCGATGCGCGACGGCATGGTGTCGGTGAAGGTGCGCTTGAACGCCATCATCTCGGGCCAACTGACCGAGGGTCGCGCCTCCAGGCCCTTGCCGGCCATGTTGTGGGCCCAGTCCACGCCTTCGGTGACGGCGATCAACATCTTCTTGGGGTCGCAGCCTCGCAGCGCACAGGTGCCGCCATAGGGCAGGCTGTCGACGCTGGCGACCTTCCACCCCGCTGCCGCCGTCTTCCGGGCGACGCCGTTGCCGCCGGTCCCGGCCCCGATCACGATCAGGTCGTAGTCATATGTGTCGGTCATGTCAGTCTTCTCCGTTACGAGGGGGGGCTGCAGCCTCTGACGATCGGCGCGGCCCGGTGGGCCGTCGATCAGGCGGTCTTCATCCGCCGCCGACGCCGCCAGACGGCATAGACCGTCAGCGCGACGAACACGGCCAGCGCGGGCAGCAGCACAACATCGAGCCAGCCCGTCAGGGCGGAAAACCCGACGACGCCCAGCAGCACCACCAGCACCGGGGTAAAGCAGCACAGCGCCACAATGACGGTGCCGATCACACCCATCCGCAGCAACAGGCTGTCGGTCCCGTCCGTCTTCTCGACCTTGTCAGCCATGATGCCGTTTTCTTCCGTTTTGATCCTGACGAAGCGCAGCCTTCCCCGGCTGCAGCTCGAGGTCGGGATGCACGCGATGCCAGCGCGCTGGCGGCCTGGTCCCACCCCCTCCGGGGGGGGCGGGAGATGCGACGCGGGTGAAGGCCGTCTTGCTGCCTGCGGTGCCTAGTTTTGTACGACGCGGGCGGGATAGCCGGCATTGGTCGAGGCGGCCGCGATCTGCGCGGCCGTGGCGCGCGCCGGATCATAGGTGGCGCGGGCCGTCTTTGCGGCGAAGTCCACCTGCACCGCGCTGACGCCCGGCACGCCTTCCATCGCCCTGCGCACCGTGATCGGACAGGTGGCGCAGGTCATGTGCTCAATAGCAAAAGTGGTCTGCTGCTGGGCAGCGGCGGTCGCCGCCGGGCGGTTCTGTGCCGGTCCATCAAACGCGACGGCGGCACCGACGCCGGCCACGGCCACAACGGCCAGGCCGATCAAGAATGTCTTCTTCATGGGTCTTTCCTCTCAGTAAAAATACGGAGCCCACCAGTTGAGCGTGAGCGCGATGATGACGACGGCCAGGCCGAGCCAGAGGGCAATTTTCGTGGTCCGCGCCGATTGCGGGCGGGCGCAGTAGGACCCGTCCTCGCAGGGCGGCTTCGGCTTGAAATAGACGTGCCAGAACCCGTAGCCGAGCAGGGCCAGGGTGGCGGCGGCGACATAGGGTTTGTACGGCTCAAGCGCTGTCAGGTTGGCGATCCACGCCCCTGAAATGCCAAGCATGACCAGCACCAGCGGAACGATGCAGCAGGCCGACGCCAGCACCGCGCCGATCAGCGCGCCGCCCGCGATCCATCGGCCCTGCTTCGCGCCCTCGTCCGGCGTTGATGCCGGTGGCTCCGGCTCCGGTGCTGAAGACATCGATAAGTTCTCTCCATTTCTTTCTGACTGATTTCAGCGTAATCCCTGTAGTTGCTACAGACACAAGGGCTTTTTTATGGTGCTTCAGACGGGCTTGTTGCGGGCCCAATTGGCGAAGCTGACCGGGTGCAACCTCGAAACCATCCGCTATTACGAGACGGTCGGATTGCTGCCGCCGCCGCCGCGGGCAGCCAACGGCTACCGGGTCTATTCGCCGGATCTGACGCAGCGGCTGCGGTTCATCCTGCGGGCGCGGGATATCGGCTTCTCGATGGAGGAGACCCGCTCGCTGTTGGCTCTGACGGACTCCGGGACCCAGACCTGCGCCGAGGTCAAACACAAGACCGAGGTGCATCTGGAGGATGTGCGCGCCAAGATTGCCGATCTGCGGCGGATGGAACGGATCCTCGCCAACGCCGCCGCCCGGTGCTCGGGCGGGGAAGTGCCGGAATGTCCGGTCCTGGAGGCGCTTGCGGCGGGTTGAGCGTGTGCGACTGAAAGGGCTCTCGGCCCAACCAGTGGGACGGAACCATCATACACGGTCGTAGATGCCCACGCGGAAGCGCAGGATCCCCACGGCCGGACCGCTCGGCCGCGCCGACCACCCGGGTTGGCTTGTCCGCATGGCATGTCCAGATCCGGCTCACTAAGGGAGCCCGACGGACATAGGGGCTGGTTAGGAGAGCGCTACGGACATTTCCTTCCCAGCTGGCTCCCTGGCGAGATCGCCTTCCGACGGTTTCAGGCAAGGTCACCGGTCTGCGCTCCCATGGAGGAACCGGTCGTCCATTTTCGTAATGTCACCCGAATTCCGCCAACGGGTGAGCGCCGCCTGTTCGGAGGAGACACCGGACATTGCCGTCATGACCTGGACGCGCGTCCAGCCCTTCTGTGAGAGCCAGCGCCACTTCCGGCTGAAGATGCCGAAATGGGCCCTGAACATCGAGACGCTCAACGAAACGCCGGCTCCCAACTGACTGGCCGACGCTCCGGCACGATCACAGCGCTCTGACGCCGATCTGATCGGGGCTGCCTTGACCGGAGCTCTGACGCGCCGCTGTCCCTCGATTAGATCGCGTCCGGAGAAGGTGAGGTGACGGCCGGGCCGGACGCTCGCGACGCGGTCTAGATTGACCCCATGGCGCTGCAGGTCGCCAGCCCGGTCAGGACCATGACCACCAGCAGCGCTCCGATCAACACCGTTTCCTTGAGGTCGGGTCCATGCGCCCATTCCTCGCGGGGCTTTCCATCATTGCGTGACCACGCCGTTCGCAACCGGGACCACCCTCGCTGCAAGGGACCCGGATCGACCATCAGCGAAGGCTCAGGGTGGCCGAAATCGCGCAATGATCGCTCAGAGCCTGGCCACCGAACGTCCGTTCCTCAAAGCTACTCAGGTTGGCGGTTGCCCGCCGATCAAGGACGATGAAGTCGATAAAGTCCCGGTAGCGAGGATTGCATCCTGCGGACTCGTCGCCCGACGCAAGGGCGAGGTCCGAGTTCGGCGGAGATGAATCGTCCCATTCGGCCCAGACGGCGTCATTGGCCATGCCCATGCGCCGGTTGAAATCCCCCAGCACTGCGAAACGCACCCCCTCCACGGCTCTGTCATCGATCCAGCGTTCCATGGCCGGAACCTGCTCGAACAGGACCGGACAGGCGTCGTTCCGGTCTCCGGACGAACACCCCGACTTCAGATGTACCGAAAGCACCCGGATAGGCGCACCGCCCCGGGGCCGAACCATAAGGTCGACGCCTGAGCGAAGGTCGGGATTGCCCACCTGAATGTTGGTGACGTCGGGATGTCGTTCGAATGCCAGACCGTTGCGAACCGCGAACCCGGTGCGCTGGGCATTGATCGTCAGCCCGTCGCGTCCTCGACACGCTCCGCCGCGATCCGTGCCGATCCGGTCCTCCATCACGACGGTATAGATCGCAGGGTTGAACACCCGTTCTGCGGCGGCTTTCGTCTCGACCTCCTGAATGGCAATGACGTCGGCGCCGAGGTCGTCCACATAGGCCCGCATCGCCGCATAATCGGCGTCGGTGCGAGGGCGGCATCCGGAGTTATTCCGCTCCGCGAGATGCTCCATATTCCAACTGGCCAGCTTGATGACCGGACCGGAATGGGGGCTGTTGCTCGAGCCGGTCGCCGTGCAGGCGGCGGCAAACAGCGCCAGGGCGACGAAGATGGTTGCGGGCTTCATGCGGCGAATAGAGCAGAAGGCGTTGGCGATGCCTATCGCCCGCCACAGCCATACCCCCGACACCGGTTTGGGTGATGCTGAACGGCCCCCCTTTGGGTGCGGCGCCCAAGGGCGTGGCGTTCCCTTACGAGATGACGCCGTCCGCGTCGGAGACGCCGGCGAGTTCGTTAAAGCGAGCGCGCGCCCTGGCTTCGTCGTAGAGAATTTCGCTCTGACGCGGCGGTGCGACCACATAGTACATCGTCACGGGAGCCAGTTCCCGGCGCTCGCGGCGCCACAGGGCGAACCCCTCGCGGCCTTCCAGGCGCGTCCAAGCTCCAGCATCGTTGGGGTGGTCCGGAATGGACGCCATCGGGTTTCCTTAAAGTGAGCGATCGCGACGGATCCGGAGAGGTCGGGCCTACCCCGATGAAACGCCCTGCAAAAAGCTGGCGCGGCGGTGAGGTCGAATCAGGCCGCAAACAGGCCCGCATCAACGCATTTCAGGGGATGTTGTCACGTCCCGCGCAAGGATCTTACGCATCGACTGCCCCACTACTGCCCCACAAACGCGAATATTCACGAAAAACCCTCCGTGGACGGAGGGAGCGGGTCTGGTAAGTTGCTGTTTTTAAATGGTAAAAATGGTGGATGCGACAGGGATTGAACCTGTGACCCCCTCGGTGTGAACGAGGTGCTCTCCCGCTGAGCTACGCATCCATCAATCGGGCCCCGTCAGGACGGGGGAGGCGGCGACATAGCCCGGGCGTCCCGTGCTGGCAAGATGTCAGATGCTCCGGCGCGCGCGAACCTCGGCGATCAGCCCGTCGATGGCGGCCTCGACCTGATCGAAATGATCGACCAGCACGTCCCCGCCCAGATCCTTGGCCGGGATGGGGGTATAGCCGAAGCTGACGACCACGCTGGGCACGCCCGCGCTTTTCGCCGCCTGCACGTCGGGCGCGCCGTCACCGACCATGATGGCCCGCGCCGGGTCCCCGCCCGACATCGACACCGCCTCGCGGATGTGGGCCCCGTCGGGCTTGCGCGCCGAGACAAGGTCGGGGCCGCAGATGACGGCGAAATGATGCGTCATATCCAGCGCTTCGATCAGGGCGACCGACAAGTCGGTGCGTTTGTTGGTGGCCACACACAGGATCGCGCCGCGCGCCGCCAGCCGCTCCAGCGTCGCGATCACCCCGTCGTAGGGGCGGCTGAAGTCGGCGATGTGCTCGATATAGTCGGCGAGAAATTCCTCAAGCAGCGCCTGCGCCTCGCTCTCGCGCCACGGCGCGCCCGCTTCCTGAAAGCCATGACGCAGCAGGGCCAGCGCCCCGTGCCCGACCAGATGCTGGGCCGCCTCGACCGGCATCTGCGGGATATCGCGCGCCGCCAGCATGCGGTTCAGGGTGCCGATCAGGTCCGGCGCGGTCTCGACCAGGGTGCCGTCCAGATCGAAGGCGATGGTCCAGCCGGTCAGGTCGCGCGCCGGATCGTTCATGCCGCCATCTCCCGTTCGTCCGCCCGATGGGCTAGACCCGGCTGACGACTAACGACCGGACCGATTCATGACCAGAGCACACCGGCCCCGGGCCGCCATCATCCTCGCCGCCGGCCAGGGCACGCGCATGAAGTCGCCCCTGCCCAAGGTGCTGCACCCGGTCGGGGGCCGGGCCATGCTGGATCACGCCATCGACGCGGCCGAGGCGCTGGGCTGCGAGCGGATCGTGGTGGTGGTCGGTGACCATTCCCCGTCGGTGCGCGCCCATGTGGTCGAACGGCTGGGCGAGGCGGCCATCGCCGTTCAGGACCCGCCGATCGGCACCGGCCATGCGGTGCGCGCGGCCGAGGCGGCGCTCAAGGACTTCACCGGCGATGTCGTCGTTACCTATGGCGACGTGCCCCTGCTGACCGCCGCCGATATCGAACCGGTGTTCAGCGGCGAGAACTGTGTCACCGTGATCGGCTTCGAAGCCCGCGACCCCGGGGCCTATGGCCGTCTGGTCATGGAGGGCGAGACTCTGGCCGCCATCACCGAGGCGAAAGAAGCCTCGGCCGAGGTGCTGGCCCTGACCCTGTGCAACTCCGGCGTCATGGCCGCCCCCGCCGCCCTGCTGTTCGCCCTGCTGGCCGAGGTCCGCAACGACAATGCCAAGGGCGAATACTATCTGACCGATGTGGTCGAACTGGCCCGCAAGCGTGGGGCCGCGACCCGGGTGGTCCATGCGCCCGAGGACGCGGTCATGGGCGTCAACGCCCAGGCCGAGCTGGCCACGGCCGAGGCCCTGTTCCAGTCGGTGCAGCGCGACAATTTCCTCGCCGCCGGGGTGACGATGAGCGCGCCCGACACCGTGCATTTCTCGTACGACACGGAAATCGGTGGCGGCACCACGATCGAGCCTTACGTCGTGTTCGGCCCGGGAGCGAAAATCGCCGGCGGGGCCCGCATCCGCGCCTTCAGCCATATCGAGGGGGCGACCGTCGCCGCCGGGGCCGAGGTCGGTCCCTATGCCCGGCTGCGCCCCGGCGCGGATCTGGGCGAGGGGGCCAAGGTCGGCAATTTCGTCGAGGTCAAGAATGTGACGATGGGGCCCGGGGCCAAGGCCAATCACCTGGCCTATCTGGGCGACGGCGACGTCGGGGCCGGGGCCAATATCGGGGCCGGCACCATCTTCTGTAACTACGACGGCTTCTTCAAACACCGCACCATGGTGGGCGAGGGGGCCTTCATCGGCTCCAACAGTGCCCTTGTCGCCCCGGTAACCATCGGGGCCGGGGCCATGGTCGGCTCGGGCTCGGTCATCACGAAGAACGTCGACGCCGGTGATCTGGCGCTGGGCCGGGGCGAACAGACGGCCAAGCCGGGCTGGGCTCGCCGGTTCATGGACTCCATGCGGGCCAAGAAGGCGGGGATGAGGAAATGAGCGGCCCTTCTTCTCCCTTCCCCCTTGATGGGGGAAGGGCCGGGGATGGGGGTGACAGTCTGTCCGGTCGGATACCGCCGCGGAAATCCGCGCGGTCCCGCGACCGTACCCACATGTCCAACACCTTCACCCCCATCCCAACCCTTCCCCCATCGAGGGGGAAGGGCTCTGTTTGCGAGCCGAACCATGTCCGCTGACACCCAGAAGAAATCTGCCGGTGAAGCCGCCGCCGCCCATGTCGAGCCCGGCATGGTCGTCGGCCTCGGCACCGGTTCCACCGCCGCCTGGTTCGTCAAGGCGCTGGCTGCGCGCAAGCTGGGCGGACTGCGCTGCGTGCCGACGTCCGAGGCCACCGCCGATCTGGCGCGCGAGCTGGGCCTGCCCCTGTCGACGCTGGAAGACACGCCGCGCCTCGACCTGACCGTCGACGGGGCCGATGAGGTCGGGCCGGGTCTGGCCCTGATCAAGGGTGGCGGCGCGGCCCTGCTGCGCGAGAAACTGGTGTGGGAGGCCTCGAGCCGTTGCCTGGTCATCGCCGACGCGGCCAAGGTGGTGAAGACGCTGGGCAAGTTCGCCCTGCCGATCGAGGTGGTCGCCTTTGGTCACAAGACCACGGCCAACCGTATCGCCGACGTCCTCGCCGACCACGACATCGCCATGCCGGCCCGCCTGCGTCAGGCCGAGCGCGGCGTCGTCCGCACCGACGGCGGCAATGTCATCTATGACGCCGCCTGCGGGGCCATCCACGACCCGGCCCGTCTGGCCTCGGACCTGAAGCTGATCACCGGCGTGGTCGAGCACGGCCTGTTCCTCGACCTCGCCGATCTGGCCATCATCGGCGGCGACGGCGGGGTGGAGACGCTGACGCCTTGACTCGCTTGCGGGGTCAGTCCGGTGCGTTGGCGCTCTCACGCGCCTGTATGCGGCGGATCGAGTCAGAGAGCTCAGGGAGACCGGAGCCGATGTTCCGCGTGCGGTGGGCCCGGTACAGGCCGCGGAGATAGGTCTGGTCCCACTCGGTCAGGCCGTCCACCGAGGCCGGGCTTTCGAACACATTCAGAACCGACTGAAAGCCGTGGGTGTCCGCTTCAGGGTCGATCTGCGCCAGGGTGACCATGGCGAGATAGTCCGCGAGTTGCTGGACGGTGACGCCGCGGGCCTGTTCTAGATCCACGATGATCACGGTGCGGATCAGGCTGTCGACAATCGGACTGCTCAGACGCGTGCTGGTGGGCAGCCGGACCTTCGGTCCGAAATCCGCCCCCCCGGTGCAGGACCCGCCACATTCGGACGGAAGCCGGATGGCGGCCGCGCCGGTCTGACTGTCGATCGGCATGCTGATCTGCCACCAGCGCACGGGCCGGTCCGAGCTGGCGAAGGCGTTCAGGGCGGCGCGGCCCTGGTCCATGCCCGAGCCACCCATGATCAGGGCGTTCAGCCGCTCGTTGACCAGTTCCTCGGCCACACGGTCCGGAGCGTCCGAGGCAATGACGATGACATTGGCTTCGCAGCCGGGTTCGCCCGGAGTCAGGCCGATGTCCAGGGCGACAGCCGACATCCGGTCGACGATATACTGGGCCGCCGCGCCGCGCAGGTTCGCGACCCCGATGCAGACATCCTTCTCCCAGCGGGCGATGCCCCGGTTGCGGTTGGGGGCCGCGACCTCATTCACAAACTCGCGGACCGTGTCGCCCCGCGGGCGGGCTATAATCTCGACGTCCCCGATGGTGACCGTCGCGCCGTCTTCCGGCTGCTGCCGGGTAGCGTCGGCCGGAGGCGCGGCGGCGGGCACGGACTGGGGCAGCGAGGACCCGAGCAGGGCGGCAACAACGAATGCGAGCATGTTCGGTAACCTCAGGGTTGTCGGCGATGCTATTCACCGCGCCGTCTGACCGTCAATCGATATTTGCCGGGCGACCGGGACGGGGGCGAAGGTGCGATTGATGGTAGCGGGAACGGCGAGGAAACCCCAAGTTCCTGATCCGGAACCCGCAGGAGACACCATGGCTGACTATGACTACGACCTCTTCGTCATCGGTGCCGGTTCCGGCGGCGTCCGCGCCGCGCGGCTGACCGCCCTGGGCGGCAAGAAGGTGGCCGTCGCCGAGGAGCATCGGGTCGGCGGCACCTGTGTGATCCGCGGCTGCGTGCCCAAGAAATTCATGGTCATGGCGTCGGAGGTCAGCCACGCGCTGGAAATCGCCGAGGGCTATGGCTGGACCATCGACAAGGCGACCTTCGACTGGCCTAAATTCCTCCAGACCAAGGATGTCGAGATCGCCCGGTTGTCGGGCATCTATGTCGCCAACCTCGGTAAGGCCGGGGTCGATCTGGTCCATGGCCGCGCCGTGCTCAAGGACGCCCACACCGTCGCCATTCTCGGCAAGGGCGAGGGCGGAGAGGATCTGATCGTCACCGCCGAACGCATCCTGGTCGCCACCGGTGGACGGCCGTGGAAGCCCGCCGACCTGCCGGGCATCGACCACGCCATCACCTCGGAAGAGGCCTTCCACCTGCCGGTGCTGCCCAAACGTATCCTGATCGCCGGCGGCGGCTATATCGCGGTCGAGTTCGCCGGCATCTTCGCCGGGCTCGGGGTCGAGACGACCCTGATCTATCGCGGCCCCAACATATTGCGCGGCTTCGACGATGACGTGCGCTCGCACCTGGCGGGCGAGATCGAGAAGCGCGGCATCAAGGTCGTCCTGGGCTGCCAGCACACGGCGATCGAGGAGACCGCCACTGGCCTGCTCAACAAATTCGAGGACGGCCATGAGATCGAGACCGATGTGGTGATGTTCGCCACCGGCCGGGTGCCGCACGTCACCGATCTGGGACTGGCGACCGCCGGGGTCGAGCTCAATGACAGGGGCGCGATCAAGGTCGATGAATACTCGAAGACCTCGGCCGACAACATCTGGGCCGTCGGCGACGTCACCGACCGGATCAATCTGACGCCGGTGGCCATCCGTGAGGCCGTGGCCTTCCATGAGACCGTTTTCCTCGACAATCCGCAGGGCTTTGACCACGACAACATCGCCAGCGCCGTGTTCAGCCAGCCCCCGGTCGGCGTGGTCGGCCTGACCGAGCACGATGCCCGCCAGACCCTTGATGGCGAGATCGACGTCTATGTGTCGCGTTTCCGCCCGATGAAATACGCCTTCACCGGCTCGGACGAACGGGTGCTGATGAAACTGGTGGTCGAGGCAAAAACCCAGAAGGTCGTCGGCGTCCACATCGTCGGTCCCGAGGCCCCCGAGATGATCCAGCTCGCCGCCATCGCCGTAAAGGCCGGCCTGACCAAGGCCCAGTGGGACGCCACCTGCGCCGTCCACCCCACCATGGCCGAGGAGCTGGTGATGATGAAGGACAAACAGACTCCCGCCAGCGTGGCGGTGGGCTAGGGGGAACAAGCCTTGGCTCATCCCAACGCCAGGGTACCAAAAATTCCGCTCATCCCCGCGAAGGCGGGGACCCAGGATTTCTAGCCCCTCTCCCGGGGGAGAGGGGTTGGGGAGAGGGGTTACGGTGTCACCCGCATCGCACCGTAACCCCTCTCCCTTTCGCGCCAGAACCCTCGCTTGCGCTCGGGTGCGGCTCAAGCCCTCTCCCGCCGGGAGAGGGGAACAGTGCGCGGTGTTGGCGAAAAATCCCCCTATCGGCGCTCCCCAAACCCCAACCCGATCAACCCCCTGACCTTTTCCACCCTCCAATCTTCCAGCCCCACCTCCGACCTGCCCCATAATCCCACCGTCCCGTCGCAAGGAAGGGCCGCCTGGCCTGCGACCTGGTGTGCGGCGGGAGTGGAGAAGCGGGGTCAGGGGCGGGGGGATACCTGTCCGGTCCGGGGATTCTGTCGCAAGCAGGACCCGCCCGTCAGGGGCACTGCGGTAAGGCGATAAGACCGCCACCCGACGCAAGCTCCTGAAAACTCGCCACGCGGAGCGTCAGCCTTCGTCGAAACGGTAATAATCTACTTTTTCCGGGCGAAGGCCCGGCGCTCCGCCCGCCCTTCCATACCGCCGCCGGTCCGGCGCGCGGCGTTAGGTCACGCCTGAATCTGCGCCCGGGCCAACGGCTTTATTGTCCCGCAACCCTGTCGCGCCTATCTTGGGATCATGAACACGCGCTGGACCCCCGACAGCTGGAGAACAAAGCCCGTCGTGCAGATGCCGACGGACTATCCGGACATGGACGCCCTGCACCGGGTCGAGGACCAGCTGCGCGCCATGCCGCCGCTGGTTTTCGCCGGCGAGGCGCGCCGCCTGACGACGAAACTGGCCCAGGTCGAGGCCGGAGAGGCCTTCCTGCTGCAGGGCGGCGACTGCGCCGAGAGCTTCAAGGAATTCTCGACCGACAATATCCGCGACACCTTCCGCCTGATCCTGCAGATGGCGGTGGTCCTGACCTTCGCCGGGCGCAAGCCGGTGGTGAAGGTCGGCCGCATCGCCGGCCAGTTCGCCAAGCCGCGCTCGTCCAGCGTCGAACAGATCGGCGATGTCGAACTGCCCAGCTATCGCGGCGACATCATCAACGGCATGGGCTTCACGCCCGAAGAGCGGATCCCCGATCCGCAGCGGCTGATGAAGGCCTACAACCAGTCGGCCTCGACCCTGAACCTGCTGCGCGCCTTCGCCGGCGGCGGCTATGCCGACCTGTACAACATCCATCGCTGGACCCTGGGCTTCGCCGACAACGGGGCCGGCGACAAATATCGTGAGCTGGCCGAGAAGATCACCGAGGCCCTGGCCTTCATGGAGGCCGTCGGCGTCACGCCCGAAAGCCACCCGGACCTCAGCCGGGTCGAGGTTTTCACCAGCCACGAGTCGCTGCTGCTCAATGTCGAGAGCGCCCTCACAAGGCTGGATGGCGGCTCCGGCGAATGGTTCGACACCTCGGCCCATATGCTGTGGATCGGCGAACGCACCCGTCAGCTGGACGGGGCCCATGTCGAATTCATGCGCGGCATCAGGAATCCGATCGGCGTCAAATGCGGGCCGACGATGGAGGCCGACGACCTGCTGGCCCTGATCGACGTGCTCAATCCCGACAACGTCCCCGGTCGCCTGACCGTGATCGGCCGGTTTGGTCACGACAAGGTCGGCCTGCGCCTGCCGGGCCTGATGCGGGCGGTCAAGGCCGCCGGCAAGCGGGTGGTCTGGTCGATCGATCCGATGCACGGCAATACGCTGAAGGCCGCCAACGGCTTCAAGACCCGGCCGTTCGACCGTATCCTCAGCGAGGTCCGTACCTTCATCGACGTGGCCGAGGCCGAAGGGGTCCACCCCGGCGGCGTCCATCTGGAGATGACCGGCCAGAACGTCACCGAATGTCTGGGCGGGGCCCAGGCCGTGACCGAGGACGAGCTGTCCAGCCGCTACCACACCCATTGCGACCCGCGCCTCAACGCCGATCAGGCGCTGGAGCTGGCCTTCCTCGTGGCCGAACGGCTGAAGTCCGGGCGACAGTCCCGCTCGGCGGCGGCCTGATCATGGCCGGTGACAGCCTGGCCGGGACAGACACCGTGCCGGGTCGGGTCGCCTATCAGGGCGCGCCGGGGGCCTTCAGTCATGAGGCCTGTCTGGACCTGCGTCCGTGGGACGAGGCCGTCGCCTTCGACAGTTTTGCCGGGGCGCTCGACGCCGTACGCTCGGGTGACTGTGGCTGTGCCCTGATCCCGGTCGAGAATTCCATCATCGGGGCCGTCGAGCCCGCCGCCAGCCTGGTCGCGGCGGCGGACATGGCCGTGGTGGCCGAGGTGTGGCGTCCGATCCGGCTGGCCCTGATGGCTGTGCCCGGCGCGCGCCTGTCCGACATTCGCACGGTCGAGAGCCATCCCATGGCCCTGCTTCAGTGCACCGCCAACCTGGCAAGTCTGGGCCTGACAGCGGTCGAGGGCTTCGACACCGCCGGCGCGGCCCGGACCGTGGCCGAGGCAGGGGACTCCAGCCGCGCCGCCGCCGCACCGGCCCGGGCGGCCGAGGTCTACGGACTGTCGATTTTGCGCAACGATCTGCAGGATAGCGCCGATAATCGCACACGATTTGTCCTGCTGAGCGCTCATAGCGGTTGACGGCGCACGGATGTTGCGCGCTTGGTGGGTCCATGGCCCCCTCGCACGACATCGCTGCGATCTCTCTCGACCGCGTTTTCGCGGCCGACGGCCTGTATTACGGCTTTTACGGCTTTCGATACGCCGGCTGAGGCGTCGGGCTCCTTGCAGTCCTGACCCACTCGCCGGCGACCGTCCCACGAGGGCGGCGGTGTCTCTCGCAATCCATCGATCAGCCGTTTGAAAGTCTTTCCGTGCCCCAGTCCATGCTTCAGAAACCGCTCCCCGCCGTCCTGACCGCCGCCACCATCTCGCCTGAGCAGATGGCCCTGTCCGCCCTGCGCCACGAGATCGACCATCTCGACGACGAAATCCTCGCCCTGTTCGAACGTCGCCTGGCCCTGGCCTCGCGCGTCGGTGCCGCCAAGGATGCCCCGACCGGTCCCCACACCAAATTGCGTCCCGACCGCGAGCAGGCAGTGATGGCGCGGATGCTCGATGCCGCCAAACCCGAGAGCCGTGAGGCCGTCGCCGGCCTGTGGCGCGAGATCGTCGGCTGGGGTCTGGCCCGTCAGGGACGGCTCCAGGTCCAGGTCTGGTCGCCCAGTGAACCGGCCCGCGCCTTCGACGGCGCACGACTGCGCTTCGGCCGGGCCGCCCAGCTGCGCATGGTGCGCGACCCCGAAGCCGCCCTGGCCTTCGCTGCCGAAGGCGGCGGTGTCGCCGTCCTCGCCATCAACAACGACAATCCCTGGTGGGTCGGCCTGCGTCGCGAATGGGCCGAACTCAGTGTGTTCGACGGCTTCGGCGGCCCGACGACGCCGACGGCGCTGGCCGTGGGCAAGGTCGATCCGACGGCCCTGCCGGCCGGACGCCGGGTCGTGGTCAGCGTCGGCGGCGACGCCGGTGACGGTGGCGGAGCCCGCCGCTGGGGCCTGCATACCCACCACGGCTGGAGCCTGGCCCTGACCGAGGCCCTGCTGACCCCGGGCGATGCCGAGGGCTGTGTCGGCGCGATCGGCTGACACCGGGGGCGGGCAGCCTCGGCCATGGTTACCGCATTAACCTTCGGCCTTAAGTCTGTTCGTCAACCGGCCCTCAAATCTCGCCGTGCAAGGGTCATCTCATGATCCCTGCGCCCCTGTTCCGTTCCGTTCTGGCCGCTGTCCTCGTCTCGGGGCTCAGCGCCTGTGGTGCCGTCGAAAGCGATCCCCATCGCTTCGAGAATCTGGCCAACCGTATCGCCGCCATTCCACTGGATGGATCGCGGGCTCCAAAGGCCGTGCCTTCGGCCCGCGAGCTCGGCCTCAGGCCGGCCCAGCCCGCGTCCCTGCGGGTCGAGATCATGGATCCGCACGAACTGTGGGACGCGCGTGATGGCGGCCTTGATGGTCTCGTCGACCGCGCCGCCCCTGTCGTCGCCCGTGCCGTGGTCCAGCAGGTCTCGACCCGGGTTGCCGCCTCGGCGGCCGAGGCGGGACTGCGTCCGGCCCTGAAGCCCGCGCCGGTGGCGCGGCCGGTGCCGACCGGCCTGATCCAGCTCGGCGCCTATTCCAGCGAGGACTCGGCCCGTCTGGCCTGGGCCCGGCTGACGGCCAAAGCCGATTCCGGCGTCCTGACCGGTCTGGCTCCCGTGTTCGAGGGGGTCGATGTCGACGGCCGTCGACTCGTGCGGCTCAAGGTCGCGGCCCCCGCCGGTGCCGCTGCCGCCGTCTGCGCCGCCGCCCGAATCGACGATCCCTGGTGCCGCCGCAACACCTGACCGGCGCAATCCACAGGACGCGCTTAACCTTTCGTTGACGCCGCCCCCGCCCGCCGCGACTCTGCCCGCGAACCGCCTCATGTTGAGTCGGCGATCACAATCGGGATCGTGAACCTAATGGCTGACCCTCAGGTCATCGTCGTCGGCAATGAAAAGGGCGGGGCGGGCAAGTCCACCCTGGCCATCCATATCGCCACAGGCCTGCTGCACGCCGGACGGCGTGTGGCCATCATCGATCTGGACCTGCGCCAGCGGTCGATGGCGCGCTTTTTCAGCAATCGCGCGGCGTGGATGGCCGCCAACGGCCAGGTCCTGCCGATGCCGATCGAGCCGGAGATGGGCGACGGCAAGTCGCTGGCCCGTGCCTCGGAGGAGGACCAGATCGCCAGTTTCGACCGCGCCTTTGCCGAGGCTCGCGCCCGGGCCGACGTTATCCTGATCGACACCCCCGGCGGCGACACCGCCCTGTCGCGTGCCGCCCACGCCCGCGCCGACCAGATCGTCACGCCGATGAACGACAGCTTCGTCGACTTCGATCTGCTGGGTCAGGTCGACCCGGTGACTCTGGAACTGCAGAAGCCGTCGATCTATTCCGAGAGCGTCTGGGAGGCCCGCAAGCAGCGCGCCGTCGAACGTGGCGGCTCGATCGACTGGATCGTGGTCACCAACCGTCTCGCCGTGGCCGAGGCGCGCAACCGTCGGCGTCTGGCCGACAAGCTTCAGAAACTGGCCAAACGCGTCGGTTTCCGCATGGGACCGGGCCTGCGCGACCGGGTCATCTACCGCGAGCTGTTCCCGTTCGGTTTGACCGTGGCCGACCTGTCCGCCGAGATCCGGCCGGTCAAGGTGTCCCTCGCTCATGTCGCGGCGCGTCAGGAGATGCGCAACCTGATGAAGGCCCTCGGCCTGAACGAGGTCGTGACCGCCCTGGACGCGGCGGCGTGAAGCCATGGGCCTGATCTGGCTGGCGCTGGCGGGTATCGCCGTCTGGGCGCTGGCGCGACTGGGCCGACAGACCGAAGGGCCCCGACGGGGTCACTGGCGGGTGACGGCCACACTGTTGAGTGCCGCGCTTCTGGCCGGCGGTACCCTGGCCCTGTCGCGCGGTGCCTGGCTGCCGGCCGCGGGCCTGCTGGGGGCAGGCCTGTGGCTGGTGCTGAGTTCGCGTATCCGGGCGGCCGTTGCGCGTACCGAACCGATGAGCGCGGCCGAGGCCCGGTCGGTGCTGGGTGTCGATACCGACGCCACACCCGAGCAAATCCAGTCAGCCTGGCGGCGTCTGATGGCCCGGGCCCATCCCGATCAGGGGGGCAGCGAGGGATTGGCGTCGCGGGTGAACGCGGCGCGTGATCGGTTGCGGAAAGGCTGAGCCCCTTATTCCGGCCGCACCACCATACAGGTGACCCGACGTTCAGCCAGGGCGGCACAGGCGGTCTGGGCCCCATCCTCACTCAGGCCGGTGAAGCGCGACCGGTACCAGCCGGCGGCCGTCTGGACCGAGCGTTCAGCGGTGGCGAACTGACTGCGGAAGCGGCGATTGACCTCGACCAGCCAGTCGCTGGCCACGGTCTCGTCGCGGAAGGCCCCGACCTGGACCGCCCAGCGGCCGGCGGGAGAGGCGGCCGGGGTCGCACGCACCGGCGCGGTCGAGGTCGTGCGACGCGATGGTCGGGCTCCGTTGAGGGTGGCGGTCAGATCCGGAGTCGGTGCCAGTTCGGCCTGAACGATCGGCGCGGCCATGCGCGCGGCCAGGGCCGGGGGCGGTGCGGGTGAGGGCGTATAGGCGACAGCCGTGACCCCGTCCTCGTCGCCGTCACTGTCAACGGAGGCATAGACGACCGTGCTGGCGGAGTTGTCGGTGCTGATGCCGAAACCGCGCTGCTCGAAGAAGGTCTGGGCGATCTGGATCGGCTGGCCACGGTCGCGCAGGCGCTCCAGCTCAAAGCCCGTATCCATCAGCTCGGCGACATGGGCGTTGCGCGAGGCGGTGGAGCGGCCGCCGAGGACGATGGTGATCAGACGTCGGCCATCGCGCACGGCCGACGCCGCCAGATTGTAGCCTGAGGCGTTGGTGTAGCCGGTCTTCATGCCGTCATAGCCCTGGCCCGTCGCCAGCAGCCCGTTGGTGTTGCGGTATTGGCGGCCCTGGTAGCTCCAGTCATGGAAGCCCAAATAGCGATAGTACTGCGGGTAGTCGCGCATCACCGCCCGGGCCAGGATCGACAGGTCCCGCGCGGTCGTCAGCTGTCGGCTGTCGGGCAGGCCGTTGGGATTGACGTAGCGGGTCTGGGTCATGCCCAATTCTTCGGCCTTCAGCGTCATCAGGGCCGTGAAACGTGCTTCGGTGCCGCCGATATGTTCGGCGATGGCCACGGCCATGTCATTGGCCGAGCGCACCGCCGTGGCATGCATGGCGTCGTCCAGTGTGATCGTCTGCCCGGCGGCCAGACCCAGTTTGGACGGCGGTTGCGAGGCGGCGCGTGGCGACACGGTGATCACGTCATCCAGTTTGACGCGCCCTTCGGACAGGGCCTCGAAGGCCATGTAAAGGGTCATCATCTTGGTGATCGAGGCCGGATAGCGACGGCTGTCGGCATAGCGGGCGAACAACACCTCACCCGTCGCGGCGTCGACGACAATGGCGGCATAGCGGGCGTTCTCGGTCGACTGGGCCACGGGTGGCGCACCCGTAGCCGGCGACAGCGTAAGAACGGACAGGGCCAGGATTGCGATCAGGCCGCGGCGGAAAATTGCGATCATCGGCAAGCGATGCCTCATTACTATGGCGTGGTCGCGACCGCCGGACGCGTCGCTGACAAAAACTAGCATGCAGCCTCCGGGTTTCGTGGCGGTTAACAAGGAGTCAACGGAGATTTGAACACCAGCCCCCATCGTTCAGCCTTGAAATGGTGCGGCGCACAATGTCTCTTGACGAACGTTCGCAGGTGCACCATATGAACGCTGTGGTGATCGACAAGGTCGGTCATCGAGATATCAAACAGGCGGCCCCGCCGCGATCAGCTTCAGGAGACTTCCCCATGGCCGACAGCGCCGAAACCGTGAAAAAAACCGTCGAAACCGCAACCGCGACCGTCAAGGCTCAGGCCGACAAGGTCCAGGCGAGTGCCAAGCAGGCCCAGGCCGCCGGTGCCCAGGCTTTCCGTGAAGGCGTCGACAAGTCGGTCGCCTCGCTGACCGAGCTGAATGCCCAGAACAAGAAGAACCTGGACGCCGTCGTCGAGTCCGCCACGGCCGCCCAGCGCGGTGCCGAGGCCCTGTCCTCGCAGACCCTGGCTTTCAGCAAGAAGTCCTGGGAAGACGGCGTCGCCGCCGCCCAGAACATTTCCAAGGCCCGTTCGGTCCAGGAGCTGGTTGAGCTGCAGACCACCTTCGCCAAGTCGGCGATGGAAACCTACATGGCTGAAATGACCAAGATGACGGACGTTCTGACCGCCTCGGTCAAGGACAGCTTCAAGCCGATCAACGAGCGCGTCAGCGCCTCGGTCGAGAAGTTCCAGGCCGCCCGCTAAGGCGACTTGCGCTACAAGTTAGCGTTTCGAGAGGCCCTCCGGAGAAATCCGGGGGGCCTTTTCGCTATTCGACCTCGGCGTGGTCGATGCTGAAGGCGCGGGCCACGCGCCAGTGTCCATCCTCCAGCCGCCACAGGATCGAGAAGCGCGCCCGTCCGACCAGATGCTCGGGCCCGTTGCCCTGGCGTTCGTAGAACAGGTGACTGCCTTCCTCCACCGCGCCAATGCCGGGGATAGGGTAGACCTGCAGGGTGCCGGGCACGAGTTCCCGACGCGAGCGAAAGGCGTCCGCAGCCTGTTTGCCGGAGCAATCCTTCGCATAGTCATCGACGAAGGCCGCGCGGGTCGCAGTCAGCCCGCCGCGGTCATGATAGAATTCTATGTCCTCGGTGACGAGATCCGCCAGGGCGTCTGGGTCGCACTGGTCGAACATCACGCTGAAAATGGCGGTGTCACTCGCTGTGATGACTTCGGTCAACACCGGTTGTTCGGGGATCACGACCGGCTGGGACTGCAGCAGGAGCAGGCTGGCGAACAGGACGGTAAAGGGCATTGAAACCTCCGCCGACGACAATGCGGCTTGCCTGGTAATACCGGGTCGGGGATGCCCGAACCCGTGAAACTTCGGTCATGAACCCTTTGTCACGCAAGCTGTGACTGGACGCATCTTCAATTCAGGCCATCATCACCTATCTGAGCTACCTACTCCCCGATACGGATCAAGAATGCCTTCCAAGCGGCCAGGTGAACGACAAGGCGATGGCTTCGGCTCCGCCACCGTCACCGAAACAAAGCCCAAGCTTCAGAAGCCCTCGCTCTACAGGGTGCTGATTCTCAACGACGACTACACGCCGATGGAATTCGTGGTCTACGTGCTGGAACGGTTCTTTCAAAAGGACCGCGAGGCCGCGACTCGCATCATGCTGCATGTGCATCAGCATGGTGTCGGGGTGTGCGGCGTCTTCACCTACGAGGTGGCCGAAACCAAGGTCGCCCAGGTGATTGAAACCGCGCGCCGCCACCAGCATCCGCTGCAATGCACGATGGAAAAAGACTGAGAGGATACCCTCATGCCCTCATTTTCACGTCCTCTCGAAGAAACGCTTCACCGCGCGGTCAGCTACGCCAACGAGCGCCGGCATGAATACGCCACCCTCGAACACCTGCTGCTGGCCCTGATCGACGACCCCGAAGCGACCGGGGTGATGACCGCCTGCAATGTCGACCTGGTCGCCCTGAAGACGGCCCTGACCCTTTACGTCGACACCGACCTAGCCGCCCTGGCGACCTCGGACGGCGAGGACGCCAAGCCCACCGCCGGCTTCCAGCGGGTGATCCAGCGCGCCGTGATCCATGTCCAGAGCTCCGGCCGCGAGGAGGTGACCGGGGCCAATGTGCTGGTCGCCATCTTCAGCGAGCGCGAGAGCCACGCCGCCTATTTCCTGCAGGAGCAGGACATGACCCGCTACGATGCTGTGAACTTTATCGCCCACGGCATTGCCAAGAAGGCCGGGGCCGCGGAGGTCCGCACCGGCAAGGGCGGCAGTCCCGAGGATTCGGAGGACGCAGCCACCGTCAAGTCGGGGGGGGAGGCGCTCGAAGCCTATTGCGTCGACCTCAACGAGAAGTCGCGTCAGGGCAAGGTCGACCCCCTGATCGGGCGTCAGGCCGAGGTCGATCGCTCGATCCAGATCCTGTGCCGGCGGACCAAGAACAACCCCCTGCTGGTCGGCGAGCCGGGCGTCGGCAAGACCGCCATCGCTGAAGGGCTGGCGCGCAAGATCGTCAATCACGAGGTCCCGGACGTGCTGGAAGGCGCGACCATCTATTCGCTCGACATGGGGGCGCTGCTGGCCGGCACCCGCTACCGCGGTGATTTCGAGGAGCGGTTGAAGCAGGTCGTCAAGGAGCTCGAGAACCACGAGAACGCCATCCTGTTCATCGACGAGATCCACACGGTGATCGGCGCGGGGGCGACGTCTGGCGGGGCCATGGACGCGTCCAACCTGCTGAAGCCGGCCCTGGCCTCGGGCAGCCTGCGTTGCATGGGCTCGACCACCTACAAGGAATATCGCCAGCATTTCGAGAAGGACCGGGCCCTGGTCCGGCGCTTCCAGAAGATCGACGTCAACGAGCCGACGGTCGCCGATTCCATCAAGATCCTGCGCGGCCTGAAGAGCTATTACGAAGCGCACCATAAGCTGCGCTACACCGAGGCCGCCGTCCGCTCCGCCGTCGAGCTGTCGGCGCGCTACATGACCGACAGGAAACTGCCGGACAAGGCCATCGACGTGATCGACGAGGCCGGGGCCAGCCAGATGCTGCTGCCGGAATCCAAGCGCAAGAAGGTCATCGGCCAGAAGGAGGTCGAGGCCGTCATCGCCAAAATGGCCCGCATCCCGGCCAAGTCGGTGTCCAAGTCGGACACCGAGGGGCTGAAGAAGCTGGAGACAGACCTGAACCGGGCGGTGTTCGGCCAGTCGTCGGCCATCGAACAGGTGGCGGCGGCGATGAAGCTGGCCCGTGCCGGGCTGCGCGATCCGCAGAAGCCGATCGGCTCCTTCCTGTTCGCCGGTCCCACCGGTGTCGGCAAGACCGAGGTGGCCAAACAGCTGGCGTCGACCCTCGGCATCGAGATGCTGCGCTTCGACATGTCGGAGTACATGGAGCGGCATACGGTCAGCCGGCTGATCGGGGCCCCTCCGGGCTATGTCGGCCATGACCAGGGCGGCTTGCTGACCGACGCTGTCGACCAGCATCCACACGCCGTGGTCCTGCTGGACGAGATCGAGAAGGCTCACCCCGACGTCTACAACATCCTGCTGCAGGTGATGGACAACGGCATGTTGACCGATGCCGTCGGCAAGAAGGTCGACTTCCGCAATGTCGTGCTGATCATGACCACCAATGCGGGGGCGGCGGACAATGCCCGCGCCTCGATCGGCTTCGGCCGCGGCAAGGTGGAAGGTGAGGACGACAAGGCCATCCAGCGCCTGTTCGCGCCGGAGTTCCGTAACCGCCTCGACGCCATCGTCAGCTTCAAGCCGCTGGCCGCCGAGACCATCCGTCTGGTGGTGACCAAGTTCGTGCTGGAGCTGGAAGCGCAGCTGGCGGACCGCAACATCACCATCGAACTGGCCGACGACGCGGCCGACTGGCTGGCCAAGAACGGCTTCGACGAACTGTATGGCGCACGACCGCTGGCCCGGGTCATCCAGGAACACATCAAGAAGCCGCTGGCCGATGACATCCTGTTCGGTCGTCTGACCCGTGGCGGCCATGTGAAGGTGAAGCTGACCGACGGCAAGATCGTCTTCGACGTCAGCGGCCCCTCGGGCGCACCGGTCAAGGAGCCGGCCGACGAAACCGCTGACTGATTTTCCCGTCTGAAACGACAGGGGCCCGGGCAGTGATGCCCGGGCCCCTTTTCTGTGCGCCGTGCGAAGCGGCCTAGCGGCGGCGACCGGCTCCGGCCAGCAGCAGGCCGACGCCGGCGACGATGGCCGTGGTCAGCAGTGGCTTGCGCCGCGCGAAGTCCAGGCCCGTGCGAGCCGGGTCCTGGAGATCGGAAGGCGCACGCTCAACCAGACGATCCAGCCCGTCGATGGCCTGGCCGTAGATGTCCTGGGCCTTGCCCTTGGCCTGGTTCAGCCGTCCCTTGATTTCGAGCTTGGGATTGTCGGTCAGGGCGCCGAGGCCGGACTGAATCTTGCCGCCGGCCTGAGTGGCGGTGCCTTCGATACGTTGATCGGTCATGGATGTGTCCTTGGAATGGGGAGAAGCCGGGGAGGCTGCCTGATCAGCGCGCGAGGACGGTGCCGGGTTCCCCGAAACCGGGCCTTCAGGGCCTTTTGCCGCAGGCCAAAACGCGCGACAGTCCGGGCAAAGTGGAGAGACCGATGCCCGACCCGGCGATGACCGAGCGACAGAAGAAATGGTTCGCCACCGTCCAGGCCAACCTGGAGGCTAAAACGGGCCGGCCGCTGGCGGTCTGGGTCGACATCCTCAAGGGCTGTCCCGAGACCCGACCCAGGGCCCAGGCCGCCTGGCTGAAGGCCACCCACGGCATCGGGGCCAATCACGCAGCCATGATCCTCGACGCCGCCCGCCCGGCGGACACGCTAGGCTGGAGCGATGCCGAGGGTCTGCGCGCGGCCCTGTGGGTCGAGCCGCGCTCGCTGGCTGCGCTGGAGGCGGTCGAACGGATCGCCGCGAACCTCGACGACGTCGTTATCACCCAACGCAAGGGTTACACGGCCTTCTCCCGGGTCGTGCAATTTGCCGCGATGCGACCGCTGAAGGGGGGAGGGGCCCGGCTGGGGCTGAAGCTGGACCCCGACGAGTCCGAAAGACTGGCGGTCCCGACCCGCAGCGAAAGCTGGTCCGAACGACTGACGGCGGTGGTCGAGATGGACGGCCCCGGCGCGGCCAATGCCGAGCTGGCTGGCCTGTTCGCCCGCGCAGCCGAAAACGGCCGGACGGCAGGATCAGACTGAGCGAAACGGCGACTGGTCCGCCGCCAGTTCGGCGATCCCGGCGGCCACGGCGGGGCGTTCGCCTTCAAGATAGTGGCCCACGGCTTCGCGCAGGCCCGGATGGACGATGTGATGGGCGGACCAGACCGGTGACGGCAGGTAGCCGCGGGCGATCTTGTGCTCGCCCTGGGCCCCGGCCTCGACCCGCGACAGCCCGCGCGCTATGGCGAATTCGATGGCCTGATAATAGCAGAGCTCGAAATGCAGGAAGGGCACGTCGTCCAGCGCCCCCCACTGGCGACCGTACAGGGCATCGCGACCGATCAGGTTCAGGGCCCCGGCAATCGGCTCGCCGTCGCGAAAGGCCATGACCAGGGCGATGCGGTCGGCCATCGTCGCCCCGATCCGGCTGAAGAAGTCGCGGGTCAGATAGGGACGGCCCCATTTGCGCGAGCCGGTGTCCAGATAGAAGGAGAAGAAGGCGTCCCAGTGGGCTTCGGTCAGGTCGGACCCGGTCAGGACGCGGATGTCGAGCCCGGCTTGCGCTTCGCGGCGCTCGCGTCGGATGGTCTTGCGTCGGTTGGACGACAAGGCGGCCAGGAAGTCGTCGAACGTCCCATAGTCGGCATTGCGCCAGATGAACTGCATGTCCAGCCGCTGCAGCAAACCGGCCGCTCCCATGGCCTGCCATTCGGACTCGGTCGGGAAATTAACGTGGAGCGACGAGACCCCCAGTCGCTCGACCAGGGTCAGCGCTCCCTGCAGCAGGGCTTCGCGCACGGTGGCGACGTCGGCGGCGGGATGGGCGAGGAAACGTGGACCGGTAGCCGGGGTGAAGGGCACGGCCCCCAGCAGCTTGGGATAGTAGCGACCGCCGGCGCGTTCGAAGGCGTCGGCCCAGCTGTGATCGAAGACATACTCGCCCTGGCTGTCGCCCTTCAGATAAAGGGGCATGACGCCGAGCACGCTGTTGTCGCCCTCGCGCAGCGTCAGATGGCGCGGGGCCCAGCCCCGGGCGGGGACGGCACTGCCCGAGGCTTCGCAGGCATGCAGGAAGGCGTAGCAGACGAAGGGATCGCCGGTCGGGGCCGCGCAGGCGTCCCAGGCGGCTGCGCCGATGTCGGCGATCCTGTCGTGAACCTGAACCCGGAAACTCAAATCCGCTCATCCCGGCGAAGGCCGGGACCCAGTGCTTTGGGTGAACGGTGCAGCCTTCTGCACTCAGGCACCCACCTTGAAACACCGACGTCAAGCTGGACAGAACTGGGTCCCGGCCTTCGCCGGGATGAGCGGAGTATATGCGCGACGGGTACGATCAGCGCACTTCCACGATGGCGTCCACCTCGACGGCGAAACCCAGCGGCAGGCGATAGACACCGACCGCCGCGCGGGCGTGCCGACCCTTGTCGCCGAACACTTCGACCATCAGGTCGGAACAGCCGTTGATGACCGCGGGAATGGCGGTGAAGTCACCGGCAGTCTGGACGAAGCCGCCCAGTTTGACGACGCGCACGACGCGCTCGAGATCGCCATCCAGCGCGGCCGACATCTGGGCCAGCAGATTGACGCCGCACATGCGGGCTGCGGCCTGGGCCTGCTCGGGCGAGACGTCGTCGCCGACGGTGCCCTTGATGCCGCCGGCGGCGTCGTTCGACAGCTGACCGGAGATGTGGACCAGGTTTCCGGTCCGGACATAGGCGACGTAGTTGGCGACCGCCTTGGCGGGTTCCGGCAGGCTGATGCCGAGTTCGTTGAGGCGGGCGGCGATGGTCATGTTCAGGCTCCGTGAGTGTGCTGCGGACTTAACCCTTCAGGCCGGGTCTGGAAAGACGCCAGCGCGTTGGCACCACCCCCTGATTGTAGTAAGTAGAAGCCACATGCTCAGGAGGTAACTCGTGCGTCATACTGTTTTGATGTCTGGCGTGTTTGCGGTTTCGCTGATGTGGACCGCGAATGCCGATGCGAATTCAGCTATTTCAGCGCCCATACAGGACCCCGGCTCGGTGACGGTGGTCACTGAGGTGCAGGACGTGGAGCCTGCCAAGGTCCCTGAAACAGCCGAGGAAACGGCCTTTCTGGATCAGGTTGTCTGTCGCGCAGCCGGCCGGGCGGCCAGCCGTCTGCGCAGTCGGGCGCGCGTCTGTGATACCCGTCGGGCCTGGCGGGACATGGATGAGGCGGCGGCGGCCGAGACGCGTCGTGTGCAGAATATGGGCCGGTATAATCGGCCCGGAGATCCCGAGGGTCGGTGAAACCGGTGGGCTCCGGGACGACCCGGCACGCGATCGCGCCCGTCGCCCGTTTCCGGCCCCAGACCCCTCAAAGGTTTCGGCTCAGAAGGCAGACCGTAAAATTACGCACCGATGAGGTCGTTGTGCAGTTGTCGCCCGAACATTCGCTGCTAGGATCGCATTGAATTTTTGGAGACTATGAATGCGTCCTGTTCGTCTTGCCGCCGCACTCGCTGCGGTGCCGCTGTTCCTTGCCGCCGCCGCTCAGGCCCAGGAGGCTGACACGTCCCAGGTTCAGACTGCCGCTGTCGCAGTAGCCGAAGTCGCCGCCGCTGCCGAGACGCCGGAGCAGACCGCCACGCTCGACGAGGTCGTGTGCCGGGCCCAGGGCCGTGCCGCCAGCCGCCTTCAGTCGCGCGCCCGGATCTGCAAGACGCGTCGCGAGTGGCGCGTGATCGATGATGAAGCTGCGGCGACGGCTGCCCGGACCCAGAACCGCGACCGATTCAACCCACCTTGCCCGTCCAGCAATCGGCCCCAGTAGGCACTGCCCCCGGCGGGCGGGGCTGACGTGCGTTCGCCGTCAGGCTGGTCAGGTTGGACAATCGGCGGTATTCTGAACGCTCACGTGGGAGTAGAGGAATGACCCGTCACTGCTGTTTGGCCGCGATAGTCGCGGCTTCCACCCTCGGGCTCGGCTCTGCCCTGGCTGCGCCCCAGGTCGCGCCACAGGCTTCGCCCGCGACAACGGCCGATCCATCGATCGTGCCTGATGTCGAGGTCACCGTCGCCATCGAAGAGACGCCGGATCAGACGGCCTACCTGGACCAGGTCGTCTGCCAACGCATCGGCCGCGCCGCCAGTCGTCTGCCATCACGCCAGCGCGTGTGCGATACCCGTCGGGCCTGGCGCGATATGGAGGAGGAGGCGGTGCGGGAGACGCAACGGCTGCTCACCATGAACGCCTACAACAACCGGCCGCGCGATCCCGGTCGCTAGGCCAGGCCGTTATCCGACAGCCTCAGCGCTTCAGCGCCCGGCCCGCGACCACGGCGTCCTTGCCGAATTTGGCGCGCAGGGCGTCGATGGCCGTCTCGGTCTTCAGGGTGCGCGCCTCCGCGTTTTCAAACAGGGATGACGGGGCGTCGACCGCCTCGGCTATCTCGCCCATTCCGACGCCGATCAGCCGGTAGGGGATGCCCAGTTCTGGCGTCATCAGGGCGCGCCCCGCCGCAAACAGGGCCCTGGCCGTCTGCACCGGCTCGGCCAGGCTGACGCGGCGGGTGATGATGCGGAAGTCGGTGCGCCGCAATTTCAGCACGATAACCCGGCTGGACACCCCGTCGCGACGGGCCTTGGAGGCCAGCTTCTCGCACAGGGGCCAGAGTTCGGCCTCGAGGTCTGCAGCGGTCGTCAAATCGTCGTTGAAAGTGGTTTCGGCGCTCATGCCCTTGCGCTCATGCCCGGGTTTGACAGCGCGGGCGTCGCGACCGTTGGCCAGGTCGTGCAGACGCAGGCCGCTCTCGCCATACTGTTTGATCAGATCGCGCGGGTCGGCGGCGGCCAGGTCGCCTATGGTGGCATAGCCGTCGCTGCGCAGGGTCTTCGAGAAGACCGGCCCGACCCCTGGAAGGATGCTGACCGGCTTCGAGCCCAGCAGGACTGCGGCTTCGGACCCAAGCACGGAAAAGCCGCGCGGTTTGTCCAGTTCTGAGGCGATCTTGGCGAGGAAGCGATTGGCGGCCAGGCCGATCGACACCGTCAACCCGGTCTCCGCCTCGATCCAGGCCTGCAGTTGCACTAACTGCAATGCTGGCGGACCGCCGTTCAGTCGTTCGGTGCCCGAAAGGTCGATCCAGGCCTCGTCCAGCGACAGCGTCTGCACCAGCGGCGTCAACCGACCGATCGCATCGAAAATGCGTTTGCTTTCAGCGACGTATTTGGTGAAGTCGGGCTTGATGACGACGGCGTCAGGACAGGCCTTCAGGGCCTTGAACATCGGCATTGCCGAATGAACCCCATACTGACGGGCAATATAGCAGCAGGTCGCGGCCACCCCGCGCCTGCCCCCGCCGACGATCACCGGCCGGTCGCGCAGCTCGGGCCGGTCCCGCTTCTCGACCGAGGCATAGAAAGCGTCGCAGTCGAGGTGGGCGATCGTCAGATCGGCAAGCTGGTCGTGGCTGATGACGCGCCGGGAATCACAGGCCGGGCAACGCGCGCTGCACTGGTCCCCGCTCCACAGGCAGTCGCGACAAATGGCCCGCAGGGGCAAGACGGCGGATCTCCTGTCCAGCTTTCACGTCAACTTAAGACTGGACGGCCCAGAGTGCACGCGAAGAAGGCGCAAAGCCTCAGCGCATCCGCGCCGGCGATGAGGCAACAGACTGGGTGAAGATGTCCAAGAAAGTCCTCATCGTCGAGGATAACGAGCTGAACATGAAACTTTTTCATGACCTGCTCGATTCCCAGGGCTACGAAACGCTGCAGACCCGCGAGGGCCTGTCGGCCCTGGCGCTTGCGCGCGAACACCATCCAGACCTGATCCTGATGGACATCCAGCTGCCCGAGATTTCCGGGCTGGAAGTCACCAAATGGCTGAAGGAAGACGAGGAGCTCAGCCACATTCCCGTTATCGCCGTCACCGCCTTCGCCATGAAGGGGGATGAGGAGCGAATCCGCCAGGGCGGCTGCGAAGCCTATATTTCCAAGCCGATCTCGGTGATGCATTTCCTCGACGTGATCCGGCTGCACCTGGGAGACGTCAAGCCGGCGGAGCGCGTATGACCGCCCGCATTCTTGTCGTTGACGACGTCGAGACCAATGTCCGGCTGCTCGAAGCGAAATTGACACTCGAATACTATGACGTCCTGAGCTGCAACGACGGGGCCACGGCCCTGACCATCGCCGCCAGCGAACGCCCGGACATTATCCTGCTGGACGTGATGATGCCGGGGATGGACGGGTTCGAGACCTGTCGACAGCTGAAGGCGGATCCGGTTACCCGCCACATCCCCGTGGTGCTGGTGACGGCGCTGGACGGGCGTGAAGACAAGATCCGCGGCCTCGATGCCGGTGCCGACGACTTCGTCACCAAGCCGATCGACGACCTGGTGCTGTTTGCCCGGGTGCGCTCGCTGGTGCGGCTGAAGGCGGTCATGGACGAACTGCGCGAGCGCGAGGAGAGCGGTCGCCGCATGGGTGTCGATGCCGACGGTGCCGGGCGCCTGCGCGGCTCCGGCGGGCGGGTGCTGATCGTTGACGACAACGAGTCCCAGGCCAGACGGATCGCGGAACAACTGGCTGCCGACCATCGGCCGGTGATCGAGCCGGATCTCGACAAGGCCCTGCTCGCCGCCCAGGGACCGATCGACCTGATCATCATCAACGTCTCGAGTTCCGGTTTCGACGGCCTGCGGCTGGTGGCCCAGATCCGGTCCAAGGAAGTCTCGCGCCGGGCCCCGATCCTGGCGGTGGTCGATCCGGCAGACCGCCCGCGCCTGGTCAAGGCGCTGGAGCTGGGGGCCAATGATATCCTGACCAAGCCGGTCGATCCTGAGGAACTGGCCGCCCGGGCCCGCACCCAGATCCGGCGCAAGCGCTACACCGACTTTCTGCGACAGAAGCTCGACTACAGCCTGGAAATGGCCGTCACCGACTCCCTGACCGGTCTGCACAACCGCCGTTACATGGCCGGACAGCTGCAGGCCATGGTCAACCGGGCCGGGCAGGGCGGCGATCCGGTTGCGGTCCTTGTCATCGACATCGATCACTTCAAGGCGGTCAACGACGGCTTCGGCCACGACGCCGGCGATGAGGTGCTGCGCGAGTTCGCGGTGCGGCTTGCCACCAATGTCCGGGCCATCGACCTGCCGTGTCGCTACGGCGGCGAGGAGTTTATCGTCGTGATGCCGGGTACGGGTCTTGAGGACGCGGTGATGATCGCCGACCGCATCCGTCGTGATGTGGCCACGACCCCGTTCCGCATCATGGACGGCGAGGAGCATCTGACCATCACCGTCTCCATAGGCGTCGCTGCGACGCTCGGCAGCGAGGACACGCCCGACGCCCTGATCAAGCGGGCCGACGAGGGGGTCTATGAGGCCAAGGACCGCGGCCGCAACAAGGTCATCGCCCGCGCCGCCTGACCCCGGTTGTTATGCGGACACAGAAAAACGCCCGGTCCAGCGACCGGGCGTTTTTCTGTGACGGTGGATCTTCGGACCGGGCGACGCGACGCGCGCGCCCTGAAGGCGTCCTACTTGATCTTGCCTTCCTTGAACTCGACGTGCTTGCGCACGACGGGATCGTATTTCTTGACGACCATTTTCTCGGTCATGGTCCGGGCGTTCTTCTTGGTGACATAGAAGAATCCGGTGTCAGCCGAGGAGTTCAGGCGGATCTTGATTGAAGCCGGTTTGGCCATCGGAATTACCTTTGCGACGGCGAAAGCCGCTGAAATAAGAGGCGCGGAACATACTCGGGATGCCCGTGAAGTCAACCGTACTGATGGCAGCTTGAGTGGGCGGTATCAAAGGCTAGGATGGGGCATGACCCGTATCTCCCTGCTGGCCTTTGCCGCCCTCGCCCCGATCCTGTCCTCCTGCGCCAGCCTGCCCCAGGCTCCGGCGCCGCAGGACGCATTCTTCGCCAATCTGACGGCCCTGTGCGGCCAGAGCTTCCCCGGGCGCCTGGTGACGACGGACGCTGCCGATGCCGATCTCGCCGGTCAGCCGATGCAGATGACCGTGCGCGACTGTTCGGCGCAGGAGATTCGCATCCCGTTCCAGATCGGTGAGGACCGCTCCCGAACCTGGTTCGTGACGCGCACGGCGGAGGGTCTGACGCTGAAGCACGACCATCGTGACCCGCAGGGTCAGCCAGACGGCTGGCACTGGTATGGCGGGGACACCGCCGCCGCGGGCACAGCCCATCGTCAGGTGTTTCCGGTCGATCAGGAGTCCATCGATCAGTTCAACGCCGGCGATGCCGCGGTCTCGACCACCAACGTCTGGGCCATGGAGATCGAGCCCGGGCAGATGTTTGCCTATGAGCTGCGGCGGGCCAACCGGCATTTCCGGGTTGAGTTCGACCTGACAGCCCCGCTGTAGGGGCGCGACACCGCCTCAGTCGTGGCTGACGAGGTGTCGACCGCGCACCATACGCACGAACGGGCGTGGCCGGTCGCGCCCCCCGCGTCCGGCGGCGATCTCGTCCAGGACAAAGCGGGTGATCGCCGGCAGGTCCAGCGCGCGGGCCTCGGCCAGCGGCAGCCAGGCGATTTCGTCCAGTTCTCCCGATCCCGCCGTCGGCTCGGGATGCAGCAGGGCCTCGGCCGGGGCCAGGAAGAAGCGGGCGTCGAACCGGCGCGTCCGGCCCGGTGGTGTGATGGCGCGTGCGACATAGGTCAGGGCCGACAGGTCCGGCAGGGCACCCGCCGCCCTGTATTCGCGCCACGGACCGACCACCGATGCGGGCGGGGCAGGTCTCCCGAGGATCAGTCCGGTCTCCTCGAAGGTCTCGCGCACAGCGGCCATGGCCAGGGCGCGCGCCCGACGGGCGTCGGTCTCGTGGATCAACAGTCGCAGGGCCGCAGGGGCCAGGTCGGATCCGGCGGCGGCGGTAAAGTCGGCCCGCTCGATCCGGCCGCCGGGAAAGACCCATTTGGAGGCCATGAAGACATGGCCGGGTGCGCGGCGGCCCATTAGCACTTCGGCACCGGTCGTCCCGGTCCGCGTCAGGATCAGGGTGGCGGCATCCTTCGGGCGCTGGCGACCGCCGACGCGCGGGGCGTCCGCCAGATCCTGGGCGGAATCGAAGGGTTTAATCGATGTAGCGGTCACTCTGGACGATTAGCACGTTCAGATCGCGTGTCGGGGTGTAGTTGGCGTAGCGGACCTCGAATTGGGTCGGGCTGATGCGGCGGACGCCCTCGCCGCAGAAGCTGACGACGTTGTCCGCCAGCCCCTTGTCGACCACCAGTCGGAAGTCACCGATCGGGCCGGACCAGTTGGCCCCGGTGACCAGGGTGTAGTCCAGCCAGGAATCCCGCATCTGGAATCCCTCGGCCTGTTTGCGGGCGACGGCGCGCCGGATCGGTTCGCCGACGCAATATTCGGCATCGAGTTCAGGCCGTTGTTCGCCGGGGCCTCCGACATTGGTGGTCGTGGTCCCGCCGGCAACCGGCACATAGGTGTGCTGAATCCGAACCTCTTCACCGGGGGCGAAATACTGGGTCCAGTAGTGGGTGGTCTTCAGGGTCCACAGGCCGATGCTCGTCCGGACGCCGTCAGCATGGATATTGCTGTCCAGCAGGCCGTCGGCCACCAACTCGTCGATCTGGGCGTCCGACAGATCGGCGACAGGTCCCTCGAGAGCGTCCCAATAGGGGTTCAGCGGCAGGCCGAGCCGTTGCAGCCGACGGGTCACGTCGACGCCGTTCAGCATCGCCTTCTGCTCGACCTGGGTGTCGACGGAATAGCCGTCGATCCGCGTGATGAACGGCAGCGCCCGCATCGGATCGGGAACCGGTCCGCGGATACTGCCCATCCAGTCCGGTTCGATGTCCGGCATCGGAAAGGCGACGATGGTCTCGATGCCCTCGTCGGTGTGGTTGAGAAAGCGGTAGGTGACCCGGACCTCGTCCAGCGACAGGAACAGGTCCTCGGACAGCATGGTGATGCCGTCGGTGCGTTCGAACACCAGTCCGCCGGCCTTCATAGAGGCCACGGTGTCATTGGCGGCGGCCGGGCCGGCGGCGAGCAGGGCGGTGATCAGAGCCACGGAAGCGGCGAGACGGTTCATCGGCATTCTCCCGGTCAGAAACCGAGGGTAGCCGAACTGCGTCCGGAGGCGAAACCTGTTAATTCGTGAAGCCGCAGGGCGCGGCTCAGCGGCGCTTGCCCTTGCGCACGCCCTTCAGGCCTCCGGACGGCGGTTTGGGGCCGCCCGGACGCTTGCTGCCACGCTTGGGCGGACCGTTGCCGCCCGGGCCACGGTCGCGAGCCCGCGCGCCGTAGCGTGGGGGCGGTGCGTTGGGATCACGCG
Source organism: uncultured Brevundimonas sp. (assembly GCF_963977465.1). Taxonomy (GTDB): domain Bacteria; phylum Pseudomonadota; class Alphaproteobacteria; order Caulobacterales; family Caulobacteraceae; genus Brevundimonas. The sequence continues at coordinate 582,593 of NZ_CAXBOQ010000002.1, forward strand.
GCGCGGGGTCGCTGAGCATCTCGAACAGCAGTCCGCCGGTGATCGGGGTGGCTTCCTTCAGCTTGACCTCGACCTGCCGCCCCAGGGTCCAGCGCTGGCCGCTGTGTTCGCCGACAAGGGCGTGGGCCCGGTCGTCGTGGTGGAAATACTCATTACCCAGCGATGACACCGGGCACAGGCCGTCGGCCCCGGTCTCCTCCAGCCGTACGAACAGGCCGAAGCGGGTGACGCCGGTGATGCGGCCGGGGAAGGTCGCGCCGACCCGGTCCTCGAGGAAGGCGGCGATATAGCGGTCCATGGCGTCGCGCTCGGCGGCCATGGAGCGGCGCTCGGTCGTGGTCACCTGTTCGGCGATCGCCGGCAGTTCGGCCACCTCGCGGTCGGTCAGCCCGTCCTGGCCCAGCCCGAGGGCGCGGATCAGGCCCCGGTGCACGATCAGGTCGGAATAGCGCCGGATCGGCGAGGTGAAATGGGCGTAGCGATCGAGGTTGAGGCCGAAATGCCCGATGTTGTCGGGGCTGTAGATGGCCTGCATCTGGCTGCGCAGGACCACCTCGTTGACGACCTCGGCGTGCGGCGTGTCGCGGGTCTCGTCCAGCAGCTTGTTCAGCCGTTTGGTGGTCGGCGCCTCGCCCTTGTTCCACGGTTTGCCGATCGTCTGCAGGAAGTCGGCCAGGTTGAAGGTCTTCTCCTGACTGGGTGTGTCGTGGATGCGGTAGATCAGCGGCGTCCGCTTCTGCTCCAGCGTTTCGGCGGCACAGACGTTAGCCTGGACCATCATCTCCTCGATCAGCCGGTGCGCCTCCAGGGACTTGCGCGGCTCGATGGCGGCGATACCGCCGTCCGGGGCCATGACGATGCGGCGCTCCGGGCTCTGGATGGCTAGCGGACTGCGCTTCAGCCGGCCCTTGAGCATGGTGTGATAGGCGTTCCACAGCGGATACAGGATGGCATCCATGATCGGGCCCGCGGTGTCACCGGGCTGGCCGTCGATGGCCTCCTGGGCCTGTTCGTACGACAGCTTGGCATGGGACCGCATCAGGCCGCGCACGAAGCGGTGGCCGGTCTTGCGGCCGTCCTTGTTGAAGACCATTCGCACGGCCAGACAGGCGCGGTTCTCGCCCTCCTTGAGCGAGCACAGACCGTTGGACAGGGTCTCGGGCAACATCGGCTCGACCCGGTCGGGGAAATAGGTCGAATTGCCCTTGGCCCGGGCCTCGCGATCCAGCGAGGTATCGGGGCGGACATAGGCGGCGACGTCGGCGATCGCGACCCAGACGATCCAGCCGTCGGGGTTTTTGGCGTCCTCGTCGCGGTGGGCATAGACGGCGTCGTCGTGGTCGCGGGCGTCGGCGGGGTCGATGGTGATGAACGGGATCTCGCGCAGATCCTCGCGCCCTTTCAGCGTCGGCAGCGCCTGATCCAGGGCCTCCTGTTCGACGGCCTCGGAGAATCCGGTCGGCACGCCGTGGGTGTGGATGGCGATCAGGGAGGCGGCCCGGGGGTCGTCCTCCCGACCGATCGATTCCAGGATCTTGCCGCGCTTGGGTCCGTAGCGTTGCTCGCCCTTCTCGATGGAGGCCAGCACCAGATCGCCGTCACGCAGATCTGCGGCCTGCAACTGTGGAATGATCAGCACGTCCTTCGAGCGGCGGTCGACCGGCTCGACCCGGGTTTCCTTGTTGGATTTGCGGATCACGCCGAGGACGCGATTGGTGCTGGCGTCCAGCGCCTTGATCAGTCGCGCCTCCCAGCCGTCCTCGGCCTTTACGAATTTGACCAGCAACCGGTCGCCCATGCCCGGGGCAGGGGCGGTCCGGGGGCCGCTCTCCGGGACCAGCAGGGCCTTGGGCGCGTCAGGCGAGGCGTCGACGAGACGGACGTACATGTCACCGTCCAGATCGCGCTCGACCACGTCGGCGACGCCGACCGGGGGCAGGTCACCGGCGGGCGAGAAGGTCTTGCGACCTCGCTTGCCCAGCAGGCCTTCGGCCTCCAGTTCGCGCATCATCTCGCGCAAACGGCGGCGATCCTCGCCCTTCAGGCCGAAATGGCGGGCGATATCGGTTTTTTCGGCCCCACCGGCTTCCGTCAGGAAGGCGAGCAGGGTGGCTTTGTCGGGGAGGCCCGATGCGGGCCTGCGGGGTGTTTTTGTCATTGAGTACCTATGTAGTGTGCTTCGCCCCAAAGGGCTAAATCTTGCGTGGGTTGACCTCGTCGGGTCTGACGATCAGCTTCCGCCGCGAACGCTCACGGAGTCTGTCCATGTCCTTGTCTGCCACCCCCGTCCTCAGCCGGCCCGCCGGATCCCTGCTGGACCTCATCGGCCTGACGCCGATGGTCGAGGTGACCAACATCGACACCGGTCCGTGCCGCCTGTTTCTGAAGCTGGAATCCCAGAACCCGGGCGGTTCGATCAAGGACCGGATTGCCCTGTCGATGATCGCCGCCGCCGAGAAGGAAGGCTTCCTGAAGCCCGGCGGCACCATCGTGGAAGCGACGGCGGGCAATACGGGTTTGGCGCTGACGCTGGTCGGTCAGGCTAAGGGCTATAAGGTGCTGCTGGTCATTCCGGACAAGATGTCCAAGGAAAAGATCCAGCATTTGCGGGCCATGGGGGCCGATGTGCGGTTGACGCGATCGGACGTGCCGCACGGCCATCCGGAATATTACACCGACATGGCCGAACGTCTGGCCCAGCAGCTGCCGGGTGGCTTCTACGTCAACCAGTTCGCCAATGACGCCAACTCGGAAGCCCATTTCAAGACCACCGGCCCCGAGATCTGGGAGCAGATGGGCCATGATGTGGATGCCTATGTCGCCGGCATCGGCTCGGGCGGGACCATCACCGGGGTTGCCCAATACCTGAAGAGTGTCGGCTCGAAGGCCGAGATCATTCTCGCTGATCCGACCGGCTCGGTGCTGGGCGGCATCGTCAACGACGGCGTGCCCGGACCGGAAGGCAGCTACACCGTCGAAGGCATCGGCCAGAATTTTGTGCCCGACACCGCTGACATGAGCCTGATCGACAAGGCCTATTCGATCCCTGACGCCGAGGCGATCGGCACCGTCCGCGAACTGTTGCTGAAGGAAGGCATCCTCGCCGGCTCGTCCTCCGGCACCCTGATCGCCACCGCCTTGCGCTGGTGCCGCGAACAGACCGAGCCGAAACGCTGCGTCACCTTCGTCTGCGACACCGGGGCTAAATATCTGTCCAAGGTCTACAACGACGCTTGGCTGGCCGATCAGGGCCTGGGCGAGCGCGAGATCCAGGGCAATCTATCCGACCTGATCCATCGCAAATACGCCAAGGGCGATGTGGTCGTGGCCGGTCCTGACGATACGCTGGATACAGTGTTCAAGCGCATGCGCGGGGCCGATGTCTCGCAGCTGCCGGTGATCCAGGACGGCCGCCTGGTCGGCATCGTCGACGAGAGCGACCTGATCCATGTGATGAACACCGACGAGATCACCCGTCAGGACCGTTTCAAGAAGCCGGTCGGCACGGTGATGACCCGCGACCTCGACACGGTACAGGTCACCGAGCCGCTGGACGCCCTGATCCCGGTGTTCGACCGCGACCGGGTGGCCATCGTTCTGGACGGCGAGACCTTCGTCGGCCTGATCACCCGCACCGACCTGATCAACCACCTCAGCCTGAATCGGTAAGCTTATGGCCAATCTCAAGAACCAACAGGGCTTCTCGACGCGCGCCATCCATGCGGGTCAGCGGCACGATCCGACCACGGGCGCGGTGATGACCCCGATCTACGCCACCTCGACCTATGCCCAGGAAAGCCCAGGGGTGAACAAGGGCTATGAATATGCCCGCGGCAAGAACCCGACCCGCGAGGCGTTTGAGGGCTGTATCGCCGACCTCGAGGGCGGCGTGCAGGCTTTCGGCTTCGCTTCCGGCATGGCCGCCACCTCGACGGCGCTGGAACTGCTGGACGCCGGTTCGCACATCGTCACCGGCGATGACCTGTACGGCGGCTCGTGGCGGCTGTTCGAGCGCGTCCGCCGTCGCTCGATGGGTCTGGACTTCGCCTATGTCGATCTCAGCGACATCGCCGCCGTTGAGGCTGCGATCACGCCGAAGACGAAGATGCTGTGGGTCGAGACCCCGACCAATCCGATGATGAAGATCGCCGACATCGCCGCCCTGTCAAAGGTAGCGAAAGCCCATGGTCTTCTCCTGGTTGTCGACAACACCTTCGCCACCCCCTGGTGCCAGCAGCCGCTCAGCCTCGGGGCCGACGTCGTCATGCATTCGGCGACCAAATATCTGAACGGCCACTCCGACATCATCGGCGGGGTGCTGGTCGCCGGGAACCCCGAGGTCGCGGCCGAGATCAAATTTCTGCAGAATTCGGTCGGCGGGGTGATGGGCCCGTTCGATGCCTTCCTCGCCAACCGCGGCCTGAAGACTCTCGGCCTGCGCATGAAAGCCCATTGTGAAAACGCCCTGACCATCGCGCGCTGGCTAGAGGAGCGGAAGGGCGTGGCCCGGGTCATCTATCCCGGCCTGATCAGCCACCCGCAGCATGACCTGGCCAGCCGCCAGATGCGGGCCTACGGCGGCATGGTTTCGGTGGTTATCGACGGTGATCTGGCGCGCACCCGTCAGGTGCTGGAGCGGGTCGCCGTCTTCACCCTGGCCGAATCCCTGGGCGGGGTCGAAAGCCTGGTCAACCACCCGGCCATCATGACCCACGCCTCGGTCCCCAAGGCCCTGCGCGACGCCGGCGGCGTCACCGAAAACCTGATTCGATTGTCAGTGGGGGTCGAGGACGTCGAGGACCTGATCGCGGATCTGGATCAGGCCCTGTCGTAATACGTCAGCTCGCGGCGGCTTCGGCGTCCGCGGCAATCTTCTTCTTGGCCGGTGCGCGCTTCTTGGGCGCAGCCTCGATTGCGGCCTCAGCACCATCGGCGACGGCGGCCTTTTTCTTGGCCGGAGCCCGCTTCTTGGGCGCAGCCTTGACCACAGGCTCGGCACCGTCGGCGACGACGACCTTCTTCTTGGCCGGGGCGCGCTTCTTGGCGGGTGGCTTGGCGGCGATACGGGCCGCGAATTCGGCTTCGATCAGCGGCAGGATGTCAGTGGCAGAAGCGATCTGGCCTGCCGTGCCGCGGACCAGCAGACGTTCCGCATTGGCGCGGAGGGTCTTGAGGTCGGCGTCGGGCATCGCCGGTATCATCTCGGACAGAGGCGTCATCGGCGTACTCCATTGAAAAACAGCTTCAGGGCCGGTGCGCGAGGCACCGGCCCTTCAGCTAGAATGGCGGCCGGAGCCGCCGAAACCTGAACTACTCAGCAGTCTTGAGCTGGGTCGCCGATTCCTTGCCCGTCTTGCGATCGCGCTCGACTTCGAAGGAAATCTTCTGGCCTTCGTCGAGGCTGTTCAGCTCGGAGACTTCGACAGCGGTGACGTGGACGAAAACGTCCTTGCCGCCGTCATCCGGCTGGATGAAGCCGTAGCCTTTAGTGGAATTGTACCATTTTACAGTGCCGGTAGCCATTTTCAGGACCTCCGCTAGCGTTGACCGCAGGAAATAGCTCCTGTGCGGCCTGTCGGGTCTGAATGGGATCGGCTTTTTGACCTCGGTGCGTGATGCAAAGGGCAGCAGCGTTACGCAGAGAGATCGACAGCTTCTATGTGGGCGCTGTCCGCATCAATAGCAAGGACGGCGCGAATTCTATTGAAGAAGGCCTCCTGGACTGGAAGCCGTCATCCAGACGCAAAAATGGCGGCCGCGTCCGTGACACAGCCGCCATTCCGTACGTTATCTAGCCGACAGTCTTGAGTTGACCGGCCGATTCCTTGCCCGTGCGACGGTCGCTTTCGATCTCGTAGGAGATCTGCTGACCTTCGTTCAGGCCGTTCAGGCCAGCGGCCTCGACGGCCGAGATGTGGACGAATACGTCCTTGCCACCGTCATCGGGTTGGACAAAGCCATAGCCCTTGGTGGAGTTGAACCATTTTACAGTGCCGGTAGCCATTTTCAGGACCTCCGTTAGAATTGGCCGCAGGAAATAGCTCCTGATCGGCCTGTCGGGTCTGAATGGATCGGCTTTAGACCTCGGTGCGGATGCAAAGGGGTGCAAGAGCGTGACGCAGTGAGATCGACGTATAGCCTTGTGACTCGCCTTTTGGTCGAAAGCAAGGCTCCGACTGTCAGTCGTCGTCGCCGTCATCATCCTCGGAAGGGGCCGCGGCGACGTCGTCTTCCTCGGACGGCACATAGTGTTTCTGGCACAGTTTGCGCAGCGCCCCGGTCAGGGAGGCCCCGTACAGGTTCTCCTGAACCCGCTCGTGACCTTCGGCCTGAAGCTTCTGCTTGATGTCGCCGACGGTGCGGCAGTCGCCACCTTCGGCCAGCTGATAGGCGCGTTCGATTGTCGTCGGTCTGAAGCTCATGCCCCTAGGTGGGGGCATGAGCGCCGTTTGGCCAGCACTATCAGAACGAAAACGTCACCTCGCCGACGACGGCGGACGCGTATTGCGGCCCTGGTACGTTAGCGTCGGTGTCGTAGTAGCGCAGGTCGAAATCCAGATCGCGGGTCACAGCATAGGTCATTCCGGCGTTCCAGCCGGTGTAGTCGACGCTGTTTTCCTGTTCGCGGCGGCCGATGGCGGCGGTGCCGGACAGTTTAGGGGTGAAATCCCAGCCGACCCGACCCTCAACCCAGGTCCAGGCCTTCGACGATCCGGTGCTGTCGGGCGTATATTGCACCGTAAGCCGGGCCCTGGCCGGGCCGATCGAGCGTGAAATCTTGCCCGTGAACTCCCAGGAATCGGCGTCATAGCCGTCGATCACATCGACCTGCCATTTGTATTTGGCGTTCAGATCCACGTCGAAGCCGGCGATCTCGGGGCGAATGCCGGCGTCGACGGCGACTTCCAGCTCCGAGCCGCTGGAGCTGCGGATCGTCTCGAACGAAGGGCCGGCGTAGAAGAATCCGCTGGCATTGGTCCAGCGGGCCAGTCCGAAGGCATAGGGGTCACCGTCCGACTTGGAGGCGTCCTTGGAGCGGTTGTCCGTCCCCGCACCGACCGCAAACGACCAGGAGCCGGCGGCCGGGCTCTGCTGAGCGTGGGCCACGGCGGGCAGGGCCAGGACGGCGGCGGCAGCAATCATCAGGGGACGCATATATTCACCTCGGGTTCGACGAGGAGGCGTCTAGCCCCAGTGCTTGACGAATTTATCACGCGCAGACGACATTTCGTCCGCCATCCGACGAACCAGCTCCGTCACCGGGACAATGTCATGCACCGAGGCCGAGCCCTGGCCCGCCGACCATACCGTTTTCCAGGCCTTGGCCTCGTCGGCCATGTCGAGTTTGTGCTCCGGCAGGGATTTCGGATCGATGCCGTTGGCGACCAGCGACGGGGTCAGGAAATTGGCCGGGATGCCGGAAACGGCCGGGGTGTAGGTGATGTCCGACGCCCCGGCGTCGACGATCATCTGCTTGTATTCGCCCTGGGCCATCGACTCGGTCGTCGAGATGAACCGGGTGCCCATATAGGCGAAATCGGCCCCCATCATCAGGGCCGCGGCGACGTCCGATCCGGTCGAAAGACAGCCGGACAGGATGATGGTGCCGTCGAAGAAGGAGCGCACCTCATTGACCAGGGCGAAGGGGTTGACCACCCCGGCATGGCCACCGGCCCCGTTGGCCACCAGGATCAGGCCGTCGACACCCGCCTGGGCCGCCTTGCGGGCGTGGCGGACATTGGCGATGTCGTGGAAGACCACGCCGCCGTAGCCGTGCACCGCATCGACCACGTCGCGCACCGCACCCAGTGAGGTGATGATCAGCGGTACCTTCTCCTCGACCGAAACCATCATGTCGGCCATCAGCCGCGGGTTGGTCGGATGGACGATGTGGTTGACGCCGAACGCGGCGGCGTCGGGGTTCAGCCGACCCTTGATCTCCTGGACCCAGTCCCGATAGCCCTCGGTGCTGCGCTGGTTCAGGGAGGGGAAGGTGCCGATGACGCCGGCGTTGCAGGCCTCGACCACCAGATCCGGCCCGGAGACCAGGAACATGGGCGCGGCGATGACCGGCAGTTTGAGACCGTTTTGCAGCGATGCCGGAATGGCCATGATGTTTCCCCGTTTTGTTTGGCCACGGATAGCGGGGTGTCGCGAGGGAAGGCAAATCCGGCGGCGGTCGAGGGGCGAAAAAACCGGGTCCAAAGAGTCCAAAGAGTCCAAAGGAGTCCAAACCCGGGATGGGGCATGGACTCGAAAAAACCGAGTCCAAAGAGTCCAATCCGGCCTGGGCGAGCGGGTGGGCGGGTCGTCGTTACACCCTCGCATGGCGCTACGTCAGACACGGTCGTAGTGACGGGCGTGGGTGTTGGCGCTACAGCCAGCTCATGACCACAGACACCTCAGGCCTGTCCCAACTGGGCCAGCACACCGTCCAGCCCGTCAGCCCGGAAACCGCCGAGCTGGAGCGCGTGCCCAATCCGCATGCGGGGACCCTGTATCTGGCCCGGTTCACTGTGCCGGAGTTCACCAGCCTGTGCCCGGTCACCGGCCAGCCGGACTTTGCCCATATCGTCATCGACTATGCGCCCGGCGACTGGCTGGTCGAGTCCAAGAGCCTGAAACTGTATCTGACCGCCTTCCGCAATCACGGGGCCTTCCACGAGGACTGCACCGTGGCCATCGGCAAGCGGCTGGCGGAGTTGCTGGCCCCGAAATGGCTGCGCATCGGCGGCTACTGGTATCCGCGCGGCGGCATCCCGATCGACGTGTTCTGGCAGACGGGTGTGGCACCAGAAGGCCTGTGGCTGCCGGACCAGGGCGTGCCGACGTACCGCGGGCGGGGGTGATGAAACGCCCGAGCTTGAAATCACACCAGCTTGCGGTGCGACGATTCAAGCTCACCAAGGGTGACTATCAAGCCATTGATCCCGACGAACGCGTGTTGTTCTTCATGCTCGCACAAACTTCGAACGAGATTGGGATGCTGCACGCGATCCTGATGCAGGCGCTCAACGGAGTAAGAGATCATCATCCTAGGCCAGTCAGGGAAACCTCTCTGGGAATGGCGCTGTTTATGGCTCGCCTGATGACAAATCGCCTTTGTGAAGGGTGGACGGTCATCTCGAAGGTCAAGACGGTTCAGCTGTTCGACCAACTATGGACGGACGTGCCACCAAACCCCGCAAATCGAGAAATTTACGGTCAGGCCATTGAGGCCCGAGATCGATTGTCGGCATATTTTGGTCAGTCGGATAACCTGCTCACCAAGGTCCGAAACAAGCTCGCATCACACATTGATCGAGCGACCTTTTCAGGTGCCTTCGACATCGCTCCCACTGATTTGGATATGTCTGACTTTCACACGGGAATGGTGGGAACTACCTTTTTCGGAGGGGCGGACTCGCTCCAAGCGATTGCAGTCAGTCACTTGATAGGAAGTCAGGACTCCGCCGAGGGTAACAACCAGCTCTTCGCTCAGGTGGGTGCTGTCGCCGAGGATCTGAAGACCTTTATTGACGGATTTTCAGTCGCCTTCATCGTTTCAAGATTTGGAGCGTCGGGACTCGGTGGTGATCCGCAAATCTTGAGCAATCTCCCGAAAGCACGGCATTCCCGCGTTCACTATTTTATGAGCTGACGGTCAGTTTGGCGGAACTCCAGAAATCGTCGCCTCGCCTTCCGCTCGAACACTGGGGCCGTCACTGGCTCGGCCGTCTGCAGGCGTGGTCTGACCGCGCCCCCTGGTCCCGCCACGCCTTCGAATTCCTGATGTTCGGGATCAAGCAGGGCTGGGCCTGTCTGTTCGGGGGGCTGATGCTGGCCCTGCTGATGGCGACCCATCTGTGGTGGCCCCAGACCGCGCCGGTCGCGCGCTACGACTTTCTGGTCATCGCCGCCGTGGCCATTCAGGCGGCCATGCTGATCTTGAAGCTGGAGAGCTGGGAGGAGGCGAGGGTCATCCTCGTCTTCCACATCGTCGGCACGATCATGGAGCTGTTCAAGACCAGCCAGGGCTCATGGATCTATCCCGAGGACAGTCTGTTGCGCATCGGCATGGTGCCGCTGTTTTCGGGTTTCATGTATGCGGCGGTCGGCAGCTATATCGCGCGCATCTGGCGCATCTTCGACATCCGCTTCACCCGCTATCCGCCGCTGTGGACGACCTGGCTGCTGGCCGTGGCGATCTACATCAACTTCTTCGCCCATCACTGGCTGCCCGATATCCGTCTGGGCCTGTTCGCGGCGACGGCCCTGCTGTTCGGGCGCGGCTGGTTCCACTTCACCCCGGACCGGACGCGGCGGTCGATGCCGTTTCTGCTGGGCTTCTTTCTGGTCGCGGTGTTCATCTGGCTGGCCGAGAACCTCGGCACCTGGGCCAACGCCTGGATCTATCCGTCACAGGGCGGCGGCTGGCATCCGGTGTCTTTGGCCAAGCTGGGCAGCTGGTTCCTGCTGATGATGATCAGTGTGGTGCTGGTGTCGCTGGTGCATCGGCCGCAGGCGGAACCCGTCAGGGCAGGCGTGTGACTCTGGTCGCCATGTCCGGACGCGGTCGCTCCAGCGGCGCGTCTGTCACGCTGCCGATATGGATGAAGCCGGCGATACGTTCACCGGGCTCGACGCCGAACAGCGCCACGGCCTCGGGATCATAGCTGTACCAGTCGGTGATCCAGCTGCTGGAGAAACCCAGGGCCCCGGCGGCGTGTTCCAGATTCATGCAGACCGCTCCGGCCGACAGCTCCTGTTCCCACACCGGCACCTTGTGACCGGGCGTCGGGGCTGAGATGACCAGGATCGACAGCGGTGGGTTGCCCAGCTTGGCCAGGGTGGCGCGCGCCGGGTCGGGTAAAGGCTGGCGCGTGGCCAGGGGTTGCAGCCGCGCCACCAGATCGGCGCGACTCTGCGGACCCAGCACGACGAAGCGCCACGGGAACAGCTTGCCGTGATCAGGGGTGCGGGCACCGAGCGTCAGGATCTCGTCAATCTGGGCCGGCGACGGTCCGGGACCGGTCAGGAGCTGGGCCGAGGCCGAACGTCGTCGCGCCAGTCGGTCGCGCAGTTCGCTCGAGGGCCGGGGCAGGGGCAGGGCGGAACCCAGGTCGGTATCGGTCATGCGGTCTAGCTAGTCGTGACGCGGCTCCGGCGCCATACCCGGACCATGACCGACTCTCGATATACCTTCGACGCCGATCGGCCTCTGCCCGCCTGGGACGACGGCAGTGACCGTCCGCCGCCGTGGCGAGATGCCGGATCGACCACCTTTTTCGACACACCGTGGCTGCGGTTGACGCGCCATGACGCTACCGCCCCGACCGGGACGAAGGCGGACTATGTCGTCATGCGTCCGTATAATCTGTCGGTCGGCGTCCTGCCGCTGCACGACGACGGCACGGTGACCCTGGTGGGCCAGCAGCGCTTCGCCCTGATGAACTATTCGTGGGAGATGCCGGAAGGCGGCGCGCCCTATGACGAGGACCCGCTGGCCGGGGTGCAGCGCGAGCTGGCCGAGGAAGCCGGTCTGGCCGCCGGGCAGTGGCGGGAAGTGTTGCGGATGGAGATGAGCAATTCCGTCACCGATGAGCGGGCCATCGCCTGGCTGGCCTGGGATCTGACGGCTGTGCCGGTCGATCCGGACCCGACCGAAATCATCCGTTCGGCGCGCGTGCCCTTCACCGAACTTCTGGCCGAGATCGGTCGGGGATCGATCCGTGACGCCTTCACGGTGGCGACGACCTTGCGGGCCTACCATATGGCACGGGAAGGCGATCTGCCGGACCGTCTGGCGCAAGCCATGCTCGGGCGGGTATGATGGTCCGTCACAAGGAAGTCTGATGCCCGCACTTGAAGTCGTCGCCAAACAGCCTGAAATCTGGACGCAGCTGCGCGCGGCGGCCGAGACTGCGGCGCGCGACGAACCTCAGCTGGGGTCGCAGCTCAATGCGGTGATCCTGTCCCATTCCGACCTCGCCGGGGCGCTGAGTTTCCAGATTGCCCGCAAGCTGGGCGATGAGGAATTGAGCGCCATGACCGTGCGCGAGGTCTGTCTGGCCGCCTATGCCGCCGATCCAGCCATTGTCGCTGCCGCCGAGGCCGACCTCCAGGCCGTGGCCGAGCGTGACCCGGCCATCCATTCGCTGCTGCAGCCCTTCCTCTACTTCAAGGGTTTCCAGGCCTTGCAGGCGTGGCGCGTGGCCCATTGGCTGTGGACCGAGGGGCGCGAAACCCTGGCCTTCCATTTTCAGGGCCGCATCTCCGAGTTGTTCCAGGTTGATATCCATCCGGCCGCGACCCTCGGCTCGGGTCTGTTCCTCGACCACGGCACCGGCATCGTCATCGGTGAGACGGCAGTGGTCGGTGACGAGGTGTCGATGCTGCACGCAGTGACCCTGGGCGGCACCGGGGCCACCCGCGGTGATCGCCACCCGAAGATCGGCAAGGGCGTGCTGCTGGGGGCAGGGGCCAAGGTGCTGGGTAACATCACCATCGGTGACTATGCCAAGGTTGCCTCGGGCTCGGTGGTGCTGAAGCCGGTCCCGGCCGGCTGCACCGTGGCAGGTGTACCGGCCCGTCTGGTCAACTGCCCGACCGACGCCACACCCGCGCGAACCATGGACCATACCCTGGCCGACATCGCTCATGACTTCGTGATCTGAGGCTTTCCCTCATCGGCCCCAGTCTCTAGGGTCCAATGCGTCTGCCATCACTGAACTGACTGCCGAGGCCCGCCGTGAACGAATCCGACATCAAGCGCATCGAGACCCATCTGAAGCGCACCTTCAATGCCGGTGGCATCAAGCTGAAGGCCCGCCCCAAGCCGAACGATTCTGCCGAGGTCTATGTCGGTGACGAATTCATCGGCATCGTTTTCGCCGACGAGGACGGCGACGGCTCCTTCATGTTCGAAATGGCCATCCTGGCCGAGGACCTGCCCGAGGACTGAGGCCGTCGGCACCGGGTTCCGGTTCGGATATCCGACGAAAAAAAGCGCCGGAGGGGACAGCCCCTCCGGCGCTTTTCGATTCCAGCGTTGTGATGGTCAGCGCTTGCCGAAGATCACATCCAGCAGACCGCCGATGAAGCCCTTGCTCTGGGGCTTGGCAGCGGGCCGGGCTGCAGCCGCGGGGGCGGCAGTGGGGCGCGGTGCCGGAGCAGCGACCGGCTTGGCGGCGACCGGAGCGGGACGCGCGGCGACGGGCTTGGCCGCTGCAGGCTTCGGTGCAGCCTTGGCAGCGGGCTTTTTGGCAGCGGGCTTCCTGGCGACCGGCTTTTTGGCGGCCGGCTTTTTGGCGGCCGGTTTGGCCTTGGCCACGGCGGGTTTGGCGACAGCCTTGGTGGCGGGTTTGACCGACGGTTTTGCCGCAGCCTTGGTGCTTGGCTTCGCCGCAGCCTTGGTGACCGGCTTCGCGCCGGCTTTCACCGGCGGCTTGGCGGCAGCCCGGACGACCGGAGCCTTTGCCGGCGTGGCAGACTTCGCCGCAGACTTGGCAGCTGTTTTCGGTGCAGCGCTCGACTTTGCTGCCGGTTTCGGCTTGGAAGCGCTTGCAGACGCTTTAGGCGACTTAGACGGTGACTTGGCCATGAACTCCCCGACCCCTCGGTTTGAGCCGACGCGCAAATGCGTGAAGGCATGTGTTTCGATTCGTCATGATAGCGGCGTTTGAGAAATGTCCGAGTCCGCAATTCAAATTATCGCGCGCGGCCTTCGCGTTCCCGCTGAAAATGCCGCCCTCGCGATCGATTCCGATCCGATGCTGGAGGGGGTCACCTACTCGATTCTGGAAGAGGATGAGGACGCCGGCCTGTGGCGCATCGACGCCTTCCCGACCACGGACGGCGAGGTGGAGGGGCTGACGCGTTTGCTGTCCGGCCGCGACGGCCTGGCGGTGCTGGTCGAGAAACTGGCCGATGCCGACTGGCTGGCCATGTCCCTGTCCGGCCTGCCGCCGGTCGAGGCCGGGCGCTTCTTTGTCTACGGCGCGCACGATCAGGGGCGGGTGCCGCCCAACCGCATCAATCTGAAGATCGACGCCGGGGCGGCGTTCGGCACCGGCCACCACGGCACCACGGTCGGCTGCCTCGAAGCGTTTGACGATCTGCTGAAGCGCGAGAAATTCGAACGGGTGCTGGACGTCGGCTGCGGCACCGGGGTGCTGGCCATCGCCGCCGCGCGTACCGGCAGTCGCATTGCCGTCGGCACCGACATCGACGGCCCCTCGGTTCGCATCGCCAACGAGAACGCCGAACTGAACGGTGCTGACGCCCGCTTCGTCCATGCTTCGGGTCTCAATGACCGTCGGGTGCGTGAGCATGGTCCGTACGATCTGGTCTTCGCCAACATCCTGGCGCCGCCGCTGGTGGCGCTGTCGCAGGACATCAAGGAGGCGCTGAAACTGGGTGGCGTCGCCATACTGTCGGGCCTGTTGCGCACCCAGGAACGCCGGGTCAGCGCGGCCTATCTGTCACGGGGTTTTGTCCTTGAACGACGCATCCATCATGACGCCTGGAGTGCGCTGGTTCTGCGCCGGACAGGGTGACGCGGAACCGGTCTCGAGCCCGGCGGTTATGGCAGTTCAACCGAGGACTGCACCGTGACCCATTTTGATCCGAACAACGATCCCGCCCGCACCCCACCGACCGAGCCGGTCTATTCCGAAACGGTCGAAACTGTCGTGGTCCGCGACTCCAACACCGGCTGGTGGATCGCCGGTGTACTCGGCGGTCTGGTGTTGATCGCCGTCTTCTGGATCCTGTTCGCCGGGCGTGGTCCCGACGACACTGACGCCCGGATGCTGGAAGCCCAGGCCGAGGCGGCACGCGCCCAGGCCGCCGCCGACGCTGCCATGGTTCAGGGTCAGATCACCGGAGCCCAGGCCAGTGTCGATATTGCGCGCGCTGACGCTTCGCGGGCCCAGGCCGAGGCCGTCCGCGCCGGCAATGATGCGCGCGCCGCAGAGGCCCGCGCCACGACGCCGCCGCCGCCGGTGGTGATCACCACGCCGCCGCAGCCGGCTCCGGCGACCGTGACGCCCAACGCGCCGCAAAACTGATCCGGTCCCTCCCTCCCCAAGACGGGGAGGGAGGTGCTATGTCGACGGCATGCGCCAGACATTCGACGAAACCACCGATCCGTCCTTCGGGGCCAAACACCTGCCGCTCGTGCGCGCCAAGATGGCCGAACAGGGCCTCGATGGCCTGCTGGTCCCGCATGAGGACGAGCATCAGAATGAATACCTGCCGCCCGCCAATGACCGTCTGGCCTGGGTCAGCGGCTTTACCGGCTCGGCCGGGGCCGGGGTGATCATGCAGGACAGCGCCGCGGTGTTCGCCGACGGGCGCTATACGGTTCAGGTCAAGGCCCAGGTCGATGCCGGCCAGTTCGAAATTCTGTCGCTGGAAGCCGGCGTGGCCGCGTACCTGGCACGCGCGCCGAAGGGCTCGGTGATCGGCTATGATCCGCGGCTGCACAGTCCCGACGCCCTGGCATCGCTGAAAGCGGCGGCTGACAAGGCCGGTGCGATCCTGAAGCCGGTTGAGCCCAACCCCATCGACACCGCCTGGGCCGACCGCCCGGCCCAGCCGCAGGCCCCGGTGGTCCCGCACGAGGATGTCTATTCCGGTGAGAGCAGCGCATCGAAACGCGCCCGCATCGGCGCGGCCCTGACCGAGGCCGGGGCCGAAGCCACGGTCCTGACGGCCCCGACCTCGATCGCCTGGCTGTTCAATGTGCGCGGCGGCGACGTCATTCGCTCGCCTCTGCCGCTGGGCCAGGCCATCGTTCATGCCGACGGCAGCGCCCGCCTTTTCCTTGATCCACGCAAGGTCACCAATGAACTGCCCGGCTGGCTGGGAGACGCGGTGACGCTGGAGACCGAAGAGGCCCTGCCGGCGGCGCTGGACGCCCTGTCCGGACGCAAGGTGATGATCGACCCGGCCCAGTCCTCGGCCTGGTATTTCGACCGACTGGAGGCTGCAGGCGCGGCCGTGGTGCGAGCCATGGATCCCTGCGCCGTGCCGCGCGCGGTCAAGAATCCGGTCGAGGTCGCGGGTGCGCGGCAGGCGCATATCCGCGATGGCGCGGCCCTGACCCGCTTCCTGCACTGGGTCGATACGGTGGCCCAACGTGATCTGCCGAGCGAGCGCGAGATCGTCGAGGCGCTGGAAGGCTTCCGCGAGGCCACGGGCCAGCTGAAGGACCTGTCTTTCGACACCATCGCCGGGGCCGGTCCCAACGGGGCCCTGCCGCACTACAAGCCGGTGACCCGCACCATCCGCAAGATCGAGAAGGGCTCGCTGCTGCTGGTCGACGGCGGCGGTCAGTATCTGGACGGCACCACCGATGTGACCCGGACCATGGCCATCGGTGAGCCGACGTCGGAACAGCGTGACCGCTACACCCGGGTGCTGAAGGGCCATATCGCCCTGGCTGTTGTGCGTTTCCCCGCGGGGACGACCGGCCACCAGCTGGACGCCCTGGCGCGTCTGCCCATGTGGATGGCGGGCCTCGACTATGATCACGGCACTGGCCATGGCGTCGGCAGCTATCTGGGCGTCCATGAAGGCCCCCAGCGCATCTCCAAGGCTCCCAACAGCCAGCCCCTGCTGACCGGGATGATCCTGTCCAACGAGCCCGGCTATTACAAGGAAGGCCACTGGGGCATCCGCATCGAGACCCTGCAGGTGGTCACCCCGCCCGAGCCCATTCCCGGCGGCGAGCGGCCGATGCACGGCTTCCAGCAACTGACGCTGGCCCCGCTGGATCGCAAGCTGATCGACATCGATCTGCTGAGCGCCGACGAACGCGCCTATGTCGACGCCTATCACGGCGAGATTCTCGCCAAGGTGGGGCCGTTGCTGGACGGCGAGGTGCTGGGCTGGCTGAAAGTTCAGGCCGCGCCGCTGTAGGGGGCTTGCGCCGCGCCGGACCGGTTACAACCTTTGGGGTCCGCCCTACAGGAGTTCGCCCATGAAGACCCGCACCCTCGGCCCCAGGGGTCCTGAAGTCTCGGCCATCGGTCTCGGCTGCATGGGCATGGCGGCCTTCTACGGCCCGGGTTCGGATGAGGCCCAGGCCACGGCGGTGATCCACCGTGCGCTCGACCTCGGTGTCACCCTGTTCGACACAGCCGAGATGTATGGCCCCCACACCAATGAGATCCAGCTGGGTACAGCCCTGGCCGACCGGCGCGGAAAGGCCTTCGTGGCCACTAAATTCGGTATCGGCTACAATGCCGAGCGCACCGCCCTGAAGGTCGACGGCAGTCCCGCCAATGTGCGCCGCGCCATCGAGGACAGCCTGAAGCGGCTGGGGATGGACCATGTCGATCTCTACTATCTGCACCGGGTCGATCCCGACACACCGATCGAGGAGACGGTCGGGGCGATGGCCGAGCTGGTCACCGAGGGCAAGGTCCGCTTTCTCGGCCTGTCCGAGGCGGCACCCGCGACCCTGCGCAAGGCCCACGCGACCCATCCGATCACCGCCCTACAGACTGAATATTCGCTGTGGAGCCGTGAGCCGGAAGACGAGATTCTGGCGACCTGCACTGAGCTCGGCATCGGCTTCGTGCCCTACAGCCCGCTGGGCCGCGGCTTTCTGAGCGGGGCGATCCGCTCAATCGACGATCTGGAAGAGGGCGATTTCCGCCGTACCAATCCGCGCTTCATGGGCGAGAATTTCCAGAAGAACCTCGATCTGGTTGAGGCGGTGAAAACTCTCGCCGAAGCACGCGGAGCCACCGCGGCCCAGCTGGCCCTGGCCTGGGTGCTGTCGCGCGGCGAGCATCTGGTGCCGATCCCCGGCACGCGCCGGATCGCGACGCTGGAAGAGAACGTCGCTGCCGCCGACATGGTGCTGACCGCCGAGGAACTGGCCGCGATCGAGGCGATCTTCCCCCGTGATGCCGCCGCCGGCGAACGGTACGCCCCGGCCGGGCGGGCTGCGCTCAACCGGTAATCCGTCTCCTCCCTGTCGCGAAGCGATGGGGAGGGGGACCGCGAAGCGGTGGAGGGGT
>NZ_CAXBOQ010000003.1:0-440227 GCF_963977465.1 uncultured Brevundimonas sp.
AAGCCCCAAGCCCCAAGCCCCAAGCCCCAAGCCCCAAGCCCCAAGCCCCAAGCCCTACTGCCTTGAGCCCCGCCCCATGCCTGAACTGCCCGAAGTCGAAACCGTCCGCCGCGGCCTCGAGCCCGTCCTCGTCGGGGCGCGGCTGACGGCGGTGCGCCAGAACCGGCCCGACCTGCGCTTTCCCTTTCCCGAACGGTTCATCGCGCGGCTGGACGGGGCCACCGTCCTGCGCATCGACCGCCGCGCCAAATATCTGCTGGCGGCCCTGTCGACCGGCGAGACCTGGGTCACCCATCTGGGCATGACGGGACGCTTTACCCTTGGCGGTGCTGTTCCCGGTGACTTTGCCCAGTCCGCCCCGGTCACCGGCAAGCATGAACATATGAGCCTCGACGCCGTCGCCGGTGCCGTCGTCACCCGGGTCGGCTACACCGATGCCCGGCGCTTCGGCTTCATGGGGCTGATCTCGGCCGGGGCGCTCGACACCCATCCGTGGTTCGCCGGTCTCGGCCCCGAACCGCTCGGCAACGGCTTCTCCGGCGTGCATCTGGCCGAGGCCTTCGCCGGTCGGAAGCCGTCGATCAAGGTCAGCCTGCTGGATCAGCGCCATGTCGCGGGTCTGGGCAATATCTATGTATGCGAGGCTTTGTACCGCGCCCGGATCTCGCCCCGGATCGCGGCGGGCAAGGTCAGCCGCCCCCGGCTGGAACGGCTGGCCGCCGTGGTCCGCGACGTCCTGACCGAGGCCATCGCCGCCGGTGGCTCGACCCTCAAGGATTTCGCCAATGCCGAGGGCGGCCAGGGCTATTTCCAGCATCGCTTCGACGTCTATGGTCGCGAGGGTCAGTCCTGCCTGTCCGACGGCTGTACCGGCACGATCACCCGCATCGTCCAGGGCGGTCGCTCGACCTTCTTCTGTCCCGTCTGCCAGAAAGGCTAGGTGACTGAAATAGAAGGGGAACGAATATGGGGAGGGCTTTTCCTCGCCGTCATTTGGTTCCGGGCGGGTATTTTTTCTCGCTAGAAATCTCTAACAGTTCTTGAAATGGAGCATTTTTCCTCGTTCGAATTCTAGACGAATACATTTCTTCTCGCTTGCGAAGAAAGATTCATACGGCAAACTGAGAGCGAAAGGAGACAAGCAATGAGCAATCCCAAGCGATCTCGTGGCCGGCCCAGAGGGTCAGGTATTGACGACAGCGCCTCCCTGAATTTGGTGGCTGATATGATGCTCAAGAATCCTGGGCTGCGGGCCACAACCGCGATGAAGCGCCTTTCTCCTCCACCAAACGAAGCCCTCATCCGCCGACTTCAGGAGAAATGGAAAGTGGACAAGGGCGTCTTGATGAAGCGCGCAGAGGAACGGCTTGAGGATCAAAGGTCCGACGCGCGCGCTCGGGCGTCTGAAATGGCGAGCGGAGGTGGTGCCGGTTGGGCCGGACTTGATCGGCAAATGCGACTCGTGGATGAGGTGCAGCGTAGGACGAGGGCTACTGACGCAATCGACCGGCATATCCGGGCGATTGATCAGATGTCTTCCATCCTTGAGGGCCACAAGTCGCTTGCAGACTACAATTCTCCGACCATGAAGTTGATGCGTTCGATCGAAGAGAATCCTGCAGTAAAAATGGCCCGGCAGCTTGAAGAAAGCCCTACGCTCAGGGCTATTCGGCAGTGGGAAATGATGCAGAAGCGCTTGGGTTTCTGAGTTCACCCTTGCACCATCGCATCATCCTGTTCCGCGGCATGAACACCGGCGGTATCCGCTGGCCCGTGGCCGAGCAGCGCGCCATGGCCACCGACATGGGCCTAGCCAATCCCCGCACCCTGCTCGCCAGCGGCAATCTGGTGGTCGACAGCGATGCCGATCCGGCCGAACTGGAAACCAGACTCGAAGCGGGCATCGCCGCCCGGTTCGGCCGCCCCATAGAGGTGATGGTGCGCACGCCGGATCAATGGACCGCCCTGATCGCCGCCAACCCCTTCCCGGATCAGGCCGCCGCCAACGGCAGCCGGCTGCTGGTCATGGTCATGAAGACGACCGTCGCGCCGGGGGCGATCGAGACGCTGCAGGGGCTGGCGACCGGCGATGAACGGGTCGCCGCCGTCGACGACGCTCTCTATCTCTGGTGCGCCGACGGGATCGGCCATTCGAAGATGGCCGAAAAGGCCGTGCCGCGCCTGACCGGCACCGGCACCGGGCGCAACTGGAACACCGTCCTCAAGCTGGCGGCGATGGTCGGGCTCGCCCCGGTGTTCCCGTCAGACGACTGACGCGCTAGACGTCGCCCCCGACCCAGAGGAGCACCATCATGTCTGACAGCTATTCCACCCTGCTGATCGAACGCCATGCCGACGGCTATGCGCTGGTGACCCTGAACCGGCCCGAGGCGCTGAACGCGCTGAACTCGACCCTGTTCGCCGAACTGGCCGCCTTCCTCGATACCGTTGAGCAGGACGACAGCGTCCGCTGCCTGATCCTGACCGGTTCGGGACCCAAGGCCTTCGCCGCCGGGGCCGACATCAAGGAGATGGCCGACCAGACCTATGCCCAGATGTATACGGGCAATTTCTTCGCCCTCGGCCACGACCGCATCGCCCGCTTCCGCAAGCCGATCATCGCCGCGGTCAACGGCTTCGCCCTCGGCGGCGGCTGCGAGCTGGCCATGCTGTGCGACTTCATCCTCGCCTCGGACAAGGCCAAATTCGGTCAGCCCGAGATCAACCTCGGCGTCGCCCCCGGCATCGGTGGCTCCCAGCGCCTGACCCGGGCCGTCGGCAAGTCCAAGGCGATGGAGATGGTCCTGACCGGCCGGATGATGGATGCGGACGAGGCCGAGCGTGCCGGCCTGGTGTCCCGCGTCGTCCCCGCCGACACCCTGCTGGACGAGGCCCGCGCCGTGGCCGCAAAGATCGCGGCCCAGTCGATCCTCGCCGTGATGGCTAACAAGGAAATGGTCGGGGCCGCCTTCGAGACCACCCTGACCCAGGGTGTCCAGTTCGAGCGTCGCCTGTTCCACTCCCTGTTCGCCTTCGAGGACCAGAAGGAAGGCATGTCGGCCTTCGTCGAAAAGCGGAAGCCGAATTTCACAGGGCGCTGACTCGCGTTGACCCCCTCCGCCCTTTCAGCTATATCCGCGCGCTCTTGAGATTTCACGCCGTGGACGCTTGGTCTGCGGCGTTTTCCGTTGAAGGTTTTTTCAGATGGCTAACAACCCCGGCGCCCGGAAGGCGGTCCGCAAGATCGCGGCCCGTACCGAGGTCAACAAGGCGCGACGCACGCGAGTTCGTACCTTCCTCCGCAAATTCCAGGAAGCGATCACCTCGGGTGACGCCTCCGCCGCCAAGGGCGCCTTCATTGAGGCCCAGTCCGAGCTGATGCGCGCGGTCTCCAAGGGCGTGGTTCACAAGAACACCGGTTCGCGGAAAGTGTCCCGTCTGGCTGCCCAACTGAAGAAGTTGTCGGCCGCCTGACTTAACACGTCTCCGGACGGCCCTTCGCCGGACCGTCATGCGAAAATTTATGGATTTCAACGGCGAGGGCGCAACCGCTCCCTCGCCGTTTCCATGTCCGCGGGTAAGTCCCCCGCGAGGATTCGGCGCTCGCCCGAACGGGGAATTGAAGTTTTCCTCAACGCTGCTTTGGCTTTAGCGGAGTCAAACAATTTACTTGCTGTTTGAGTCGCGAATCAGCGTTGACCCAACCCGCCGTGAGGGTAAGTTTTGGGCTCTAACGCACCGTCATCCCGAAACGGATGAAGGCAGCGCGGAACCTGTGTATCGCGTCGGCGTAAGACGTCATTTCGAGAGTATGACCCCGCCTGCAAAGCACCACGCTTTGCGGGGCAGGAGAAGTCGTCCTCGGTTCTGGCGACGATGAAGTGCCTTCTGTTTGTTGGATTTAGTTTGGTGGGTGATTGATATGGCGGGGGGCGTGGCAATGGCGAGCATGACGGATCCGGATCGCATCTGGACCGAGGCAGCGGGTCGTCTTCGTACCGAAATCGGCGAAGGTCCGTTCAGCTCCTACATCGCCCCTTCGGCCGTGCGGGTCGACGGCGCGGGCCAGCTGATCCTGGTCACCCCGACCGCCTATGCCCGTGACTGGGTGCGCAAGAACGCCCTGCGTCGCATGAACGAGCTGTGGCTCGGTCTCGACGGCCTGTCGCGTCACCTCGACGTCCGCTGCCGCGCCGAGATGAGTTCGACCCCGCCCGCCTCGGCCGTCAGTGCCGCCCGCGGTGAGCTGGCCGCCGTGATGCCGATGCCGCGTCCGACCGTGGGACCGGTCGCCGATGGTGCCCGCGCCGTGCGCGCCGCCGGCCTGCAGGACCGTTTGACCTTCGACAGCTTCGTCGAGGGCCAGGGCAATGCCTTCGCCCTGGCCATCGCCCGCCAGGCCGCCGGCTGGGCCGACGGTCATTTCAACCCGATCTTCTTCTGCGGTCCCTACGGTTACGGCAAGACCCACCTCCTCAACGCCATCGCCTGGGAGGCCCAGCGCCTGCGCCCTGACGCCAAGGTCGTCTACCTGACCGCGGAACGCTTCCTGTCGACCTTCGTGCGCGCCATGCAGGACCGTTCGACCGCCGCCTTCAAGGACAGTCTGCGCAGCGCCGACATGCTGCTGATCGACGACGTCCAGTTCGTCGGCGGCAAGGCCTCGACCCAGGAAGAGCTGCTGTCGACCCTGACCGCCCTGATCGAGGACGGCAAACGCATCGTCCTGTCGGCCGACCGTCCGCCGATGGCCCTGACCGAGGTCGAGCCGCGCCTGCGCAGCCACCTGGCCTCGGGTCTGACCTGCCCGGTCGAACCGGCCGATCGCGTGCTCAAGCTCGCCGTGGCCCGCAACCGCCTGGCCGCGCTGGGCCGTCTCGGCGTCGTCTCCGGCGACGTCCAGCCCGAGGTGCTCGAACATCTGGTCGACCGCACCCCCGGCTCGATGCGCGAGCTCGAGGGGGCCGTGAACACCCTGGCCGCCGTGGCCGGAGCCCGCCTGTCGGCCCTGACCGTCGAAGAGGCCCAGGTCCTGCTGGGGGCCGCCCTGCGCGGCGGACCCGAGCGCCGCATCACCGTCGACGAGATCCAGAAGACGGTGGCCGAGCATTTCAACATGAAACAAGCCGACCTGCTCAGCGAGCGGCGCACCCGTTCGGTGGCCCGGCCGCGCCAGATCGCCATGTGGCTGTGCAAGCAGCACACGACCCGCTCCTATCCGGATATCGGTCGCCGCTTCGGCGGGCGCGATCACACCACGGTCCTGCACGGTGTGCGCAAGATCGAGGAACTGATGCCGCAGGACGATCAGATCGCCCGCGACGTCGAGGCCCTGACCCGCAAGCTCAGGGGGTAGGGCGTAGGAATTAGGGCCTGGAGGGGGGGGCGTTTACGCGATTATCCCCACCTGCCTGTCGGTCCCTCCTGAGCCCCCAGCCCAAAGCCCTACAGGGTTCCTTGCCCCGCGCCGCCAATCCGCTAGTGTCCAAGGCCTTCTATTCGCGGCGACGATCCTGAGTCGTCGCACCCCGGGCGAGACGACATGCAGCTGACCATCGAACGATCCGCGCTCCTGAAGGCCCTCGGCCATGTGCAGAGCGTGGTCGAACGCCGCAATACCATTCCGATCCTGTCGAACGTCCTGCTCAGTGCGGGTCGCGACAAGCTGGCCTTCGCCGCCACCGACCTCGACATGGAGATGGTCGACGAGGCCGAGGCCGTGGTCCAGGTCGAGGGGCAGATCACCGCCCCGGCCCACACCCTGTACGAGATCATCCGCAAACTGCCCGAAGGGGCCGAGGTCTCGCTGACCTACAACAGCGACGATCCGCGCCTGACGGTCTCGGCCGGTCGCTCGAAATTCAACCTGCCGGTCCTGCCGGCCGGCGACTTTCCGGTCATGTCGACCGACACCGGCGGCACCCGTTACGCCGTGGCCAAAGACGACCTGGCCCGGCTGATCGACAAGACCCGGTTCGCCGTCTCGACCGAAGAGACGCGCTATTATCTGAACGGCCTGTATCTGCACACGGTGGCCGAGGGCGGCGTGCCGCTGCTGCGCGCCGTGGCCACCGACGGCCATCGTCTGGCCCTGGCCGAGACCCCGGCCCCCGACGGCGCGGCCGGCGGCCCCGGCGTCATCGTGCCACGCAAGACCGTCGACCAGGTCCGCCGTCTGCTCGACGACGGCTCCGGCCCGGTCGAGGTCCAGGTCAGTCCGCAGAAGATCCGCTTCGAATTCGGCCAGGCCTCCCTGACCTCCAAGGTCATCGACGGGGCCTTCCCCGACTATATGCGCGTCATCCCCAAGGGGAACGACAAGCGCGCCGATATCGACAACGCCACCTTCAAGAACGCCGTCGACCGCGTCGCCACCATCTCGGCCGAGAAGAGCCGCTCGGTGAAACTGGCCTTCGAACTGGATCGCGTCACCCTGACCGTGCGCAATATGGAGGCCGGCCAGGGCGTCGAGGAGGTCGAGATCGGCTATTCCGAAGAGCCGTTCGAGATCGGTTTCAACGCCCGCTACCTGCTCGACGTCGCCGGCCAGATCACCGGTGAGAACGCGACCTTCATGTTCGCTGACCCCGCCAGCCCGACCCTCGTCCTCGATCCGGGCGATCCCGGCGTCCAGTATGTGCTGATGCCGCTGAGAGTCTGATGCAGACATTCCTCCCCCATCGGGGGAGGGGGACCATGCGCAGCATGGTGGAGGGGGTCGAACCTGCGCTGCGCTCAAGCCCCCTCAGTCCGCTTCGCGGACAGCTCCCCCAGAGGGGGAGCAATACGCCTTGATCCAGTCCCTCACCCTCACCGACTTCCGCTCTTATGCGAGCGCCACCCTGCCGGTCCCGGCGGGGCCGGTGGTGCTGTACGGGCCCAATGGGGCGGGCAAGACCAACCTGCTCGAGGCGCTCAGCCTGTTCACCCCCGGGCGTGGCCTGCGCGCGGCCACGGCGGTCGAGATGGGTCGACGTGAACCGGGCGAGGCCGGCGGTCGGGCCTGGGCCGTGGCCCTGACCCTCGATGCCGGTGACGGCGACGACGTCCGCCTCGGCACCGGGGTCCAGTCGGCCGGGGCCGCGCGTCGCATCGTCCGCATCGACGGCGAGACAGCCCAGCCGGGGCGACTGCTCGACTATCTGCGCCCGGTCTGGGCCACGCCCGAACAGGACCGGCTGTTCTCTGACGCCCGCGCCGCCCGGCTGAAATTCTTCGACCGGCTGGTGTTCGCCGCCGTGCCCGACCATGCGGCGGTGGTGGCCGGTTATGAAAAGGCCCTGCGCGAGCGGCTGCGCCTGCTGACCGACGGGGCTGAAGGCCGCGAGGCTGATCCCCTGTGGCTGGACGCGCTGGAACTGCGGTTGGGCGAGGCCGGGGCCCGCGCCGCCATGGCCCGCGTTGCGGCCCTGACCGTGCTCCAGGCCGGGATCGACGCCCGTGGCGACCGTCCCTTCCCTCAGGCCGACCTTGGTCTGACCGGCGAGGCCGAATCCATGGCCGCCGCCGGGGCCGAGCTGGACACCATCGCCGCCGCCATCCGCGAGGGGCTGGTGCGATCGCGCGGTCGCGACACTGCCGCCGGTCGCTCCCTGTTCGGTCCGCACCGTTCGGACCTGACCGCCCTGCACCGCGAGAAGAACCGCCCCGCGGCCGAGGGCTCATCGGGCGAACAGAAGGCTTTGGTGCTGAACCTGATCCTGGCCCAGGTGACCCGGCTGCGCACCGTCTCGGCCGTGCCCCCCGTCCTGCTGCTGGACGAAGCCCCGGCCCACCTCGACGCCCGCCGCCGCGCCGCCCTGTTCGAGGAAATCGTCGCTCTCGGCCTCCAGACCTTCCTGACCGGCACCGAAGCCGACCTGTTCACCGACCTCGCCCCCCACGCGACGTTCGTAAAGGTTGAGAGCGGCGGGTTCGGGTAGGACAAAAGCCCCTCTCCCGGCGGGAGAGGGGTTGGGGAGAGGGCTTACGGTGGCACCTGCGTCGCACCGTGACCCCTCACAT
Organism: uncultured Brevundimonas sp.; assembly: GCF_963977465.1. Taxonomy (GTDB): domain Bacteria; phylum Pseudomonadota; class Alphaproteobacteria; order Caulobacterales; family Caulobacteraceae; genus Brevundimonas. The sequence goes on from NZ_CAXBOQ010000003.1 coordinate 8,005, forward strand.
CTTGACGCTTCGCGCCGCCCTTCGGATCGCGCTGGCGCTTCCTTCTGCTGTCGTCATCCTCCGGTAATCCGCGCTTGCGCGGCGCAGACCGGGGGACCCAGCGGCGCGCGGAGCGCGATCTGTTCAGGCACGGGCGGTGCGGACAGGTTTCGCCTTCGCTTCGCTGCGGTGCCGCTGGGTCCCCCGGTCTCGGCTGCGCCTCGCCGGAGGATGACGACAGCAGGAAAGTGCGAGGTCGTCGCCAAAAATCCGCCTATTGGCGCTACTCAAATCCCTTCCTATTCAACCCCTTCCGCTTTTCCATCCGCAATCTTCCCGCCCTGGTTCCATCCGCACCGATAATACCCCCTGTCCCGTCGCACGGGGGCTCGCTCGGCCGGCGATCCGCAGCGGCGGCGGGAGCGGATGGAGCGGGCGCAACCCGGAGCCAGACCCTGCGGGGTCGCTTGCCGAGGGGATGCGAGGTCGAGCCGGGTGGAAGGCCGGACGGCCGAGGGGGCGGGGAGGATACCCGCACCGGTCCAGGAGATGGTCGCTGCCATCCCTGCCCGCCGTGTGCAGAAGGACCCCTCGTCAACAGCGAGGCCCACGGTCCGCGCATGTGGAAGCCCGTCCGCGCGGAGCGTCTGACGTTCGCCGAAACACTATCCCCTACGGTCTCCGGGCGTTCGCCCGGCGCTCCGCCAAGGCTCCCCGTCACCGCGGCCGGACCGGCGCGCGGCGCCTGCGCGCGCGCGGCATGCCGCAGACCCGAGGCCCAACCCTGCTCTCCCGTATCTGCTCGCTTTTGCCGTGCGAATTCCTATATAAACAGCAGATCGGAACGGCTGGAATCGGCCCCCTTCCGAAAGCCTCTAACGGCGGGCCGGGTCCGGGATTCCAGACCCTACCGGTGCCCGCGTCTCCGGACGATTGAATGACCGACCAGAACGATACGGCGCGCAACGAAGACACCGCCGAAGAAGCCGCTTACGGCGCTGAATCCATCAAGGTTCTCAAGGGCCTGGATGCGGTGCGCAAACGGCCGGGCATGTATATCGGCGACACCGACGACGGTTCGGGCCTGCATCACATGGTCTATGAGGTGGTCGACAACGCCATCGACGAGGCCCTCGCCGGTCACGCCGACCTCGTCCAGGTCATCCTCAATGCCGACGGATCGGTCACCGTGACCGACAACGGTCGCGGCATCCCCACCGATATTCACGAGGGCGAAGGCGTCTCGGCGGCCGAGGTCATCATGACCCAGCTGCACGCCGGCGGTAAATTCGATCAGAATTCCTACAAGGTCTCCGGCGGCCTGCACGGCGTCGGCGTCTCGGTCGTCAACGCCCTGTCTGACTGGCTGGAACTGAAGATCTATCGCAACGGCAAGGCCCACCAGATGCGCTTCGAGCGCGGCGACACCGTCTCGCCCCTGCGCGTCATCGGCGACGCCCCGATGCGTGACAACGGCAAGGTGCTGTCCGGCACGGAGGTCAGCTTCTATCCGTCGGTCACCACCTTCGCCCACATCGATTTCGATCTGAAGACGCTGGAGCACCGGCTGCGCGAACTGGCCTTCCTCAACTCGGGCGTGGTCATCCGTCTGGCCGACCTGCGCGGGGCCGAACCGGTCGAGCAGACCCTGCACTACGAGGGTGGAGTCGAGGCCTTCGTGCGCCACCTGGACAAGTCCAAGACGCCGATCCTCAAGGACGTCATCGTCATCCGGGGCAAGAAGGAAAACATCGAGATCGACCTCGCCCTGTGGTGGAACGATTCCTACCACGAGACGATGCTGTGCTTCACCAACAACATCCCCCAGCGCGACGGCGGGACCCATTTGTCGGCCTTCCGCGCCTCCCTGACCCGGGTCATGGGGGCCTATATCGAGAGCTCCGGCGCCGGCAAGCGCGAGAAGATCTCCTTCACCGGGGAGGACGCCCGTGAGGGCCTGACCTGCGTGCTGTCGGTCAAGGTGCCGGATCCCAAATTCTCGTCCCAGACCAAGGACAAGCTGGTCTCGTCCGAAGTCCGTCCGGCGGTCGAGGGCCTGTGCACCGAGGGCCTGTCGCAATGGTTCGAGGAACATCCGCTCGAGGCCAAACAGGTGGTCAGCAAGATCATCGAGGCCGCTTCGGCCCGCGAGGCCGCGCGCAAGGCGCGTGACCTGACCCGGCGCAAGTCGGCGCTGGAAATCAGCTCCCTGCCGGGCAAGCTGGCCGACTGCCAGGAACGCGATCCGGCCAAGTCCGAACTGTTCATCGTCGAGGGCGATTCCGCCGGTGGCTCGGCCAAACAGGCCCGCAACCGCGAGAACCAGGCCGTGCTGCCCCTGCGCGGCAAGATCCTCAATGTCGAACGCGCCCGCTTTGACCGGATGCTGTCGTCAGAGCTGATCGGTACCCTGATCCTGGCGCTCGGCACCGGCATCGGCCGCGACGATTTCAACGCCGACAAGCTGCGCTATCACAAGATCATCCTGATGGCCGACGCCGACGTCGACGGCGCCCACATCCGCACCCTGCTGCTGACCTTTTTCTACCGCCAGATGCCGGAACTGATCACCCGCGGCCACGTCTACATCGCCCAGCCGCCCCTCTATAAGGTCTCCAAGGGCAAGCAGAGCCGCTACCTGAAGGACCAGGCCGAGATGGATTCCTACCTCATCGAGGAAGGGTCATCCGAGGCCGAGCTGGACCTGCCGACCGGCGAGCGCCGCACCGGCCTCGACCTGCAGTCGCTGGTGCGCGAAGCCAAGGCCTTTAAGGCCGGCGTCGACCGTCTTAGCCAGCGCGCCCCGGTGTTCGCCATCGAACAGTCGGCCCTGGCCGGCCTGTTCACCGACGACGGCACCGACATGGCGACCAAGGCCGCCGCCGCCGCCGCCCGCCTCGACCTCTATGCCGAAGAAGGCGACGGCGACTGGTCGGGCGTGCCCGGCGAACAGGGCGCGGTGGTGTTTGAACGCGTGCGTCGCGCCGTGTCTGAACGGGTCGTGCTGGAAGAGGCCCTGATCCGCTCGCTGGACGCCCGCCGTCTGGCCGAACGGGCCACCGCCTTCGAGGGCCTGTTCGACGCTCCGGCCGTGTATCGGCGCAAGGACAAGACCACGACGGTGCGCGGTCCCATCGACCTGCTCAACGCCGTGCTCGAGGCCGGCAAGAAGGGCCTGGCGATCCAGCGCTACAAGGGTCTGGGCGAGATGAATCCGGAACAGCTGTGGGAGACCACGCTCGATGCCAACGCCCGCACCCTGCTCAAGGTCGAGGTTGCGCACGAGGAAGACGCCAATGACCTGTTCGCCAAATTGATGGGCGACGTGGTCGAGCCGCGCCGCGAGTTCATTCAGGAAAACGCCCTCGACGCCGCCGTCGACGTCTAGGGAGCGGCCTTCCTAGCGCCGACTGCTGTCCACATAGTCGGTGATCGACGGCCACGAGCCCTCGCTCGATCGGGCCCCGTCGCAGGCGATGGCCTTGAGGAAGTCCAGATAGCTGTCGCGAACGACATCGTCCCAGGGAGCCTCGGCGTCATCGAACCGGTCGGTCTCGTCGCCGCCGGCCCCGTAGTCGATCGACAGGATCGACCGCACCTGGCCGGCCGCGCAGCGGAAGGTGAACAGATCGACCGAATGTGAATAGTTGCCGGCGGGGCCGGAACGCGGCACCTTGGCGGTGTGGATAGAGGTCACATCGCCTTCCACGCCGATACTGTCGACATCGGCCAGGTAGGCGGTCGTGCCGCTGTACGAGAATTTGTGCCAGTTTTCGGCGGCCGCAGGTCCGGCGATCAGCGTCACGGCCGCGAGCGCCAGCGATAGCAGGGTTCTCATCGGATCCTCCCCAAACGATGTTCCTCCCATGATCGCCCTCAGGCGCGAATTGGCAAGGGGTCCCGCGCTTGCCGCCCCTTCCCGGGAGGGATGACTAGCCGCCCAACGCCTGCAACACGGCCTTGCCGTAGCGATCCAGCTTGGTCTGGCCGACGCCCGAGATATGGCCCAGCGCATCGAGACTGCCCGGCTCGGCCAGGGCGATCTCCAGCAGAGTCCTGTCCTGGAAGATGACATACGGCGGCACCTTCTGCTCGGCCGCCCGCTCACGCCGCCAGACCCGCAGCAGCTCGAACCGGGCCCGGACGTCCGCGTCCATCGCCTCGACCGCGGCGTTGCGACCCGTGCGGGTCCGCTCCCGCGGCGCGCTGGCCCGCGTCGGCACCTGCCGGACCTCGATGACGCGTTCGCCGCGATAGACGCCGCGCACGGCTTCCGCCTCTCCCAGCCGGATCAGCGGCTTGCCCTCGTTGGGATCCTCGACCAGCAGCCCCTCGAACTGCAGATGGTCGAGGACGTCGCGCCAGGCGGGTCGCGACAGGTCGGCCCCGATGGCCCAGGTCGACAGCGCCGTCTCCCACGACTGCGGGTCCTTGGTCCCACCCAGCAGATGGTCGATGACCCGGTTGCGCCCGAACCGTTCGCCCAGTCGCTGCACCGCAGCCAGCGCCTTCTGGGCCGGAACGGTGGCGTCGACCAGGGCCGGCGGATCGCCGCAGATGTCACAGACGCCACACGGTCCGGCATCGGTCTCGCCGAAATAGCGACGCACCGCCTGCGGTCGGCACACGGCCCCGTCCAGCATGGCGAACAGCTGGCGGGCCTTGCGCACCTGCACCGCCTTGACCGCCTCGTCCATCGGTCGACTGTCCAGCCGCTTCAGCGTCCAGGCGATGTCCGACGGCCCGTACAGGGTGATGCCCTCGGCCGGTTCGCCGTCGCGTCCGGCCCGGCCGATCTCCTGCCAGTAGGCTTCCAGTGACCCGGGCGGATCGGCATGGATCACGAAGCGCACGTCGGCCTTGTCGACCCCCATGCCGAAGGCGATGGTCGCCACCATCACCGCCCCGTCCTCGGCGAGGAAGCGGGCCAACAGCCGGTCGCGCTCCCGGGCGTCCATCCCGGCGTGATAGGCGATGGCATTGGTGCCGGCATCGCGCAGCGCCCCGGCCACCCGTTCGCAGCCGTCGCGCGAGCCGCAATAGACCACCCCCGACTTGCCGCGCCGCTCACGCACCAGGGCGATGACATGGGCATCGGTCCGGGCCCGCGAGGCCGACTCCTTGCGCTCGGCCGACAGCTGCAGATTGGGTCGGGCGAAGCTGTCGACGAACACCCGGGCGTCGTCCAGCCGCAGCGATTTGACGATGTCCTCGCGGGTCCGGGCATCCGCCGTGGCCGTCACGGCAATGCGCGGCACGCCCGGAAACAGTTCGGCCAGACGGCCCAGGGTCCGGTAGTCAGGACGGAAATCATGACCCCACTGGCTGACGCAGTGGGCCTCGTCGATGGCGATCAGGCTCAACGGCAGCTCGTGCAGCCGATCGATCAGATGCGGCTGGGCCAGCCCCTCGGGCGACACATACAGCAGGTCCAGCTCCCCGGCCCGGGCCTGCCGCCAGATCGCCGACCGGTCGTCCATCGACACACCGGAATCCAGTCGCGCCGCGGCCACGCCCTGCTGTTTCAGCGCCTCGACCTGATCGGTCATCAGGGCGATCAGCGGTGACACCACCAGACCCAGACCGGGACGCAGCATGGCGGGAATCTGGTAGCAGACGCTCTTGCCGCCGCCGGTCGGCAGCACCGCCAGCACGTCACGCCCGGCCATGATCTCGGCCACAACGTCGGCCTGCAGTCCCCGGAAATCCGCATGCCCCCAGACCCGCTCCAGCGTCGCGCGGGCCGTCTCCAGCAGGGCGGTATCGGTGGCGGGCGGGGCAGTGGGCGAGTCGGCGAGCATGGCCGGGTTGTGCACGATCTGTTCCGGGGTGTCACACGCCTTCTGACCGGCCCCGGCTCAGGTCGGCACGGGGCCGTAACGGTTGGGCCCGGGCCGGCCCTTCCGCACGCCGATGTCGATGAAGCCCCAGACATAGAAGGCGAAGGCTGCCAACACCGCGACGCCGGTGGTGATGAAGACAGGCGATGACGGCTCCCCGGGAAGGCCTCCGTTCCGGGCGAGCAGGACACAGGAGAAGGCCAGCGGCGATGAGTAGATCATCAACCACCAGCCGCTGCGGCCGCGATCATGCAGGCGGCGAACGCCAAGGGCGATGCTGGCGACATAGACATACAGGATGGGCACCAGACCGACCGCGGCGGTCCACTGGGGCAGGGGGCTGACAAGAAGGCCCATCGCGAGGGCAATGCCCAGCATCAGGAACCAGATCAAGGCGCGTTGCGCGCGCCAGTATTTGAGGACCCCGGTGCGACCGGTGAAATCGAGCGACCTGTTCACATAACCACTCATGCGGGCCTCCTGCGTTTGCAGACCATCACGGGTAGAAAATGTCGTCAATCCCGCAGCAACTCGTTGACCCCGGTCTTGGCCCGGGTCTGGGCATCGACGCGTTTGACGATCACCGCGCAGTACAGCGACGGCCCGCCCTTCGGATCGGGCAGGGCCCCGGGAACCACGACGCTGTAGGCCGGCACCTCGCCGCGGAACACCTCGCCGGTGGCGCGGTCGACGATCTTGGTGGAGCCCGACAGATAGACGCCCATGGCCAGCACCGCCCCTTCGCGCACGATGACGCCTTCGGCGACCTCGGCGCGGGCCCCGATGAAACAGCCGTCCTCGATGATGGTCGGATTGGCCTGCAGCGGTTCCAGCACGCCGCCGATTCCGGCTCCGCCCGACAGATGCACATTTTTGCCGATCTGGGCGCAGGAGCCGACCGTGGCCCAGGCGTCGACCATCGAGCCCTCGTCGACAAAGGCGCCGATGTTGACGAAGCTGGGCATCAGAACGACGTTGCGACCGATGAAGGCCCCCTGACGCACGATCGATCCCGGCACGGCGCGGAAGCCGGCGCTCTGGAAATCAGCCGCGCCCCAGTCGCCGAACTTGTTGGGCACCTTGTCCCAGAACGGGCCGAGCCCGGCCGCATGATCGGACGACAGCGGGCTGGCCGGGCCGCGCTCACCGGCGCGCATGATCCGGTTGTCATTGAGGCGGAATGACAGCAGCACCGCCTTTTTCAGCCACTGGTGCGTGGTCCAGACACCGTCTGCGCCGCGCGAGGCGACACGGGCCTGGCCGGAATCCAGCAGGGCCAGGGCCGCGTCGACGGCGTGACGAACCGCGCCCTGGGTCGCAGGAGAGGCCTCGCCCCGGGCTTCCCAGGCGGCCTCGATGACGGCTTCCAGATGGGTGCGATCGGTCAGGTCGGTCATGGGGCAAGGTCTCCCGGCGTCAGGACGGCTGTGGCGAGAAAGGTATCGAGAGTCTTGGTACGATGGTCGACAAAGTCGGCCTCGACGTCCAAGGCGTGCGCGCCGACCAGGACGGTGGTCATGCCGACGGCCTTGGCAGGGGCCAGGTTTCTGACCGTGTCCTCGAAGAAGGCGGCACTGATCGGATCGACCCCGAACCGCTCCGTCATTCGCGCAAACGTACGCGGGTCCGGCTTCGGTATCAGATCGGCGTCCTCGAGGGCGAACAGGCCGTCGAACAGATCGGTCAGCTCCAGCCGCTCAAGCACCCGCTCGGCATGGGCGAGCGAGCCGTTGGTGAAGATCAGTCGGGGCCCCTCGAGACGCTCCAGCCCGGCCCGCAGACCCGGGTCGGGGATCAGGGCGTCCAAGGGCACATCATGGACCTCCGCGAGAAACTCGTGAGGGTCGACACGGTAGTTGGCCATCAATCCGGCGAGCGAGGTGCCATAGTCGCGCAGATAACCCTTCTGCACGACCATCGCGGCGTCGGATGCCATGCCGGATGTGCGCACGACATACTGATTGATGCGCGTCTCGACCAGTTTCATGAACTGGCTTTCGGGCGGATACAGGGTGTTGTCGAGATCGAAGATCCAGCTGCGGATATGGCTCAGGTCCGCGCTGATCCCGGGCAGCGGGACCGCCTGCCGGGCCGTCCCTGCCGTCACGCCTGCACCAGGGTCCCGGCCCCATGCTCGGTGAACAGCTCGACCAGCATGGCGTGTGGCCGTCGGCCGTCGAGAATGACCACGGCCCCGACCCCGGCCCGAACCGCAGCGACGGCGGTCTGCAGCTTGGGGATCATGCCGCCGGTCGCCGTGCCGTCGCGGATCAGCGCCTCTGCGTCGTCGATACTCATCTGGCGGATGATCTGGCCGTCCTTGCCCTTCACACCGGGCACATCGGTCAGCAGCAGCATGCGTTTCGCGTTCAACGATCCGGCGATCGCGCCCGCCACCGTATCGGCGTTGACGTTGTAGGTCAGACCGTCCTCGGCCACCCCGATCGGGGCGATGACCGGCACCCAGTCGGCATCACTGTCGATCAGCCGCACGATCAGCTTGGCGTCGACCTTGGTCGGCTCGCCGACGAAGCCGAGATCGACCTCATGTTCGATCATGCTGTCCGGGTCGCGGCGGGTCCGTTTGGTCCGCTCGACCGTCAGCAGGCCGGCGTCTTTTCCGGACAGGCCGATGCCGCGCACGTCGGCCTCCTTGCCTGCCACCGTGATCCAGTGGGCGATCTCCTTGTTGACCGCGCCGGACAGGACCATTTCGGCAACCTGCATCGTGTCCTTGTCGGTAACCCGCAGGCCGTCGACGAAGCTGGACTTGACCCCCGCTTTCTCTAGCATGGCGCTGATCTGCGGCCCGCCGCCGTGCACCACGACCGGGTTCACCCCCATCAGCTTCAGCAGCACCACATCGGCCGCGAACTGGCGCGCCACGGCGCTCTCGCCCATGGCGTGGCCGCCGTATTTGATGACGACGGTCTCGCGGTCATAGACCTGAATATAGGGCAGGGCCTCGGCGAGGGTCTTCGCCGTGTCCCAGCCGCGGTCTTCGGATTGGCGTTCGGTCTCGTCCATGATGGCGGCTCGATAGCGGTCGGGGGGGGCTCTGTCACGATCAATCCCTGTATCGTCGGTTGTCGGCGGGTTTCCGGCGCTGTCGCCACGAGAACGTGAGCGGGCCCGAGCCGCGCGAACCCTTGTCGTTTCGCCTCGGCACGCTAGGGTGATCGCTGTATTTTACCGACCGGGAACATCAACATGCTGGACACAGTCGGCGCCCCCTCCAGGAGTGGTAGCGCAGGATTTGTCGAGGGCGACAATGTCATCTCCGGTTCGGGCGGCGGTACGGTCTCCTATTTCGGGGACGTTTCCAGCTATGCGATATGCGGCTGCTGCGGCCGCTTCCATGCCGTTTCAGATGGTACGGGCGACGGCCAGGGCGTCCTGCTGAACGGCGATGACCGCGGCGGCTTCGGGCCCAACGGCAAGACGTCGTTCAGTGTAACCGATGCTGGGATCCAACTGACGCGTAACAGCGACGGCTGGTCCGGCGTGGTCGGTGGGGCCGCCACGGTGACCTTTGCCTTCCGCAACACGGCTCCGGGCACCATGCCCAGTGACACGGGCGGATTCTCCCAGTTCTCCAACCTGCAGATCAACGCCACCCTGCTGGCCCTGGCGGCCTGGTCAGATGTCGCCAACGTCACTTTCCAGCGCGTCAACGACGGTGCCGGCTATTCGAACAACGCCACGATCCTGTTCAGCAACTTTTCGACCGGATCGGACGGCGCGGCAGCCTTCGCCTATCTGCCGGGTAACGCGTCGACGTCCTCCAACTCCGGCGATGTCTGGATCAACAATACGCTGAGCTACAATGCTACGCCCGTGATCCTTGGCTACGGCCAGCAGGTGCTTCTGCACGAGATCGGCCACGCGATCGGCCTCAGTCACCCGGCGGCCTATAACGCCAGCGCCGGCGGCAGCATCACCTATGCCAACGACGCGGTCTATTTCGAGGATTCGCGTCAGTATTCGGTGATGAGCTATTTCAGTGAAACCAATACCGGTGGCGACTATCTAACCGGCGGCGGCACCCGGCAGTATGCCGCCGCCCCGATGCTCGATGACATCGCGGGGGCCCAGCGCCTGTACGGGGCCAATATGGGCACCCGGACCGGCGACACGGTCTATGGCTTCAACTCGACGGCCGGCCAGCCGTGGTTCAGCGCCAATACGACAAGCGCCCTGATCTTTGCCGTCTGGGATGCCGGGGGTACCGATACGTTCGATTTCTCCGGCTATGCGATGGGTCAGACCATCGACCTGCGCCAGGGAGCCTTCTCGAATGTGGGCGGTCTGGTCGGGAACGTGTCGATCGCCATCGGTGCGGTGATCGAGAACGCTATTGGTGGAGGTGGGTCGGACCTCTTTCGCGGCAATTCCGCCAACAACCGGTATACTCCAAACGCTGGCACGGACGTGGTCGACGGCGGCCTTGGCACAGATACGGTCGTGCTGTCAGGTGCCCGGTCCGCCTATTCAGTCACCTGGAGCGGCCAGACCGGCACAATCGCTGGCAACGGTCAGAACGTCACGGTGACCAATGTCGAATTCCTGCAGTTTACCGACCAGACGATCGCCGCAGCCCCGACCGGCGGGATCACGGTAGCCGGCGACGTCACCAGCGAGACCATCACCGGAACCGCCTTTGCCGACACCATCGGTGGCCTCGGCGGCAATGACGTCATCCACGGGCTCGCGGGCAATGACTATCTCGACGGTGGGTCCGGCAACGACACCCTGAACGGTGGCGACGGCGACGACGTCCTGGTCGGCGGCCTGGGCGACGATATGCTGAACGGCGGCAACGGCTGGGATATTGCCGACTACACCGGAGCTGGGGCGGCGGTCACCGTCAGTCTCGCCTCGGGGATTGCCTCCGGGGGTGCCGGTAACGACATCCTGGCGTTGATCGAGGAGATCCGGGGATCTGCCTATAACGACGTTCTGACCGGTGACGACAGTGCCAATATCCTGCGCGGTGGCGGCGGCATCGATACCCTCTACGGCGGTGCCGGTGACGACAGTCTCTATGCCGGCGCTCCGGGCCAGACCGGCGGTGCCCCGGATATCATCAAGGGACAGGGTACAGCCAACGCCAGCATCCTTTCCGCCGTGTCGCTCACGGGTGGCTTCGACCTGCTGGCTCGTCTCGACGTGGCCAACTCGACGACCATCCCCCATGCGACCGTGGTGGCGGCCGGTCACGGCGGCGTCGAATACTATGCCTTCACCGTTCAGGCGGGCGACACCGTCACCTTTGATATCGATGGCACAACCTTTGACAGTACCCTGCGACTGTTCACGGCCGGTGGGGTCGAACTGGCCAACAATGACGATGCCGGGTCTGACAGCGCCCGCACCGATTCCGGCCTGACCCACACCTTCACGTCCGCCGGAACCTATTACATCCAGGTCGCCGAATGGGTCGCTAACGTCGGCGACACCTTCACCAGCGGCGGGGTACCGTTGGGCGAACGTTACACCCTGCACGTCTCCATCCCCAGTGCGACTGTGGTGCCGCTCACCTTGATGGGGTCAACCCTGTTCGGCCAGGACGGGGCAGACACCCTGTACGGCGGGGCCGGCCCGGACACGCTCAACGGCGGGGCAGGCAACGACCATTATGTGGTCAGCTCCCAGTCCGCGGTTATCGTTGAGAGCCTCGGCGGTGGGCGTGACACCGTCACGGCGTCAGCCGGCTTCTACCTGTACGACAATGTGGAAGACCTCACCCTGGCGGTCGGCGCGGGCGATATCTACGGCGTGGGTAATGGTCTTGCCAATGTGATCGTCGGTAATGAGGGTCAAAACCTGCTGATCGGCGGCGGCGGCAACGATACGATCTCTGGCGGTGCGGGCAACGACTCCCTGTTCGGCGAAAGCGGCGACGACATTCTGAATGGTGACGCCGGTGTAGACTATCTGGTTGGCGGAGCCGGAAACGACACGCTGAATGGGGGAGCTGGTGCTGATGCCCTGTATGGCGAGGACGGTGACGACATCCTGATCGGCGGGCCCGATTTCGTGACGGATATTCTCGTCGGCGGTGCCGGCAATGATATTCTCCGCGGCGACTCGGGGCTGGGTGACTACGACCTGATGGATGGTGGTGCCGGCGACGACACCTACTGGGTGGATACTGGCGATGATCTCACCTTCGAAGCCGTGAACGGGGGGATCGACACGGTCCATGCCGATGTGCGCGTCCCAAACGGCGGGGTCTACCTCTATGCCAATGTCGAGAACCTGGTCCTCGAGGGCACCACGGCGTTCGGGGTCGGCAATGAACTCGACAACAGCCTGACCGGCAATGCGAGCAACAATTACCTGCTGGGTGGTGCCGGCAATGACCGTCTCAACGGCAAGGGCGGAAACGACGTCCTCTTCGGCGAGGGCGGTGCCGATATTTTCGTGTTCGAGATCGGCACGGGTGGCGATGTCATCGGCGACTTCCAGATCGGGGTCGACCGGATTGACCTCACCGGCTTCGGCTTTGCCAACTTCAGTCAGGTGGTGGTCAATTTCAGCCAGGTCGGCGCCGACGGTGCCATCAATCTGGGTGGTGGCGACTTCATCGTTCTGCACAGCGTGACAATGGCCAACCTGACCGCTGCTGACTTTATCTTCCCGGGTGGCGCTGCAGCATCCGCGCTCGCCGCGCCCCAGTCGGCTCCGGCGCAGCCCGAGGCCGGCACGAAATCGGCCGGCGACCTGCCTTGGGTGCTGCCAGGGCTGGATGGTGATGGCGATGACGCCTTCATTGAAGGGGTCTCGTTCAGCGGCGTTGCAGGGGAGGTATCCGACAAACACGGCGACCAGGCTCCGCTGGTGTTGCCGGCCCTGACCGATGACGAATTCCTGTCAGGCGTGGTCGACCAGGTGCAGGGCATCGTTCAGCCGATGATAACGACCGGGGCGGACGCGGACCATATGATCAGTGATGTCTTGCCGGGACTGGAGCATTGGCAGGCCGCTCCACTGCCCCATGGCGATCCGTTCCTGACTATGGCCGGTGGCAATGATGCGGTCACGCCCTGGGTCCACGATGGACACATGGGTGGCTGGGCGTTCTAGCGAGGGACGCCCGTCCCGATCATCCGTCCGGTAACCGGAAAGCGGCCTGGGTCAGGATTCAGCCACGGCAATGCCGGCAGGCACCTCCCGCGCCATGACGACATCACAGGCTGGAAGGGTCGGCATGTCGGCTGCCGGAATGCTGAGCAATGTGGAGTCGTACTGGATGCTCCAGTAGCGGAAGCCGAGGCTGGATAACCACTCGATCAGGGCCTGGACGTCGGCGCGAGCCGACATCTGCACCACGTCCCACTCCATGCAGACCACGATGTCCGGACGTTGCAGCAACCGCTCTGCACCGCGCAGGATCAACGGCTCCGACCCTTCGGCATCCATGCGGATGAAGCGCACGCCCTCGGGCGCAATCGAATCGAGTGTGACGGTCTCGACGGTGACCAGGACACTGTCCGGTCCCAGCGCCCCGGGCTCCGTCGAGATGGTACCGCCCCCCGCATTGCGTCGGGAGGTGGCGAAACTCAGGGTCCCGGCCTTGTCAGAGGCCGCCTTGGCAATGACCTTCACCGTCGGGCTGTAGCCATTGAAATGAACGGACCGTCGGACCAGATCGGCCAGTCCGGTGTTGGCCTCGAAGGCGAGAATCGACCCGGTCGGCCCGGTTTGCAGGGCCATGGCGACGGTATAGTAGCCGAAATTCGCTCCCACCTCGATGATGTGATCTCCGGGTTGGACAAGCGCGCAGACGACCTTGTGTATCCAGTTTTCCCAATAGCCGCGGGCGATCAGGTGCGCGGCAACGGCCTCGTCCATCGGGTCGACATAGAGGAAATGGCCATCCTGAAGCCGGGTGAGTCCCAGGTCCTGTCCCAGGGTGAAATAACGCTGCGGTTCGGCCGAACAGATCATGACCGGAGCGACGGCCGGCGGAACTTCGGGTGAGACTATGGCCGGTGGCAGAGGTGTTTCCGGCTCGGCCGGCATCTCCAACTCGGCCAGCGTTTCGGTCTCAGCTGCCGTTTCGGTCGAGACCTGAATGACACGCCAGTTTGCCGGCAGAACGGCATTGGCCAGGCCAGCCAGAATTGTACCCAAGCTCATGTAAACCTCGTCGTTGATCAGCCACCGTTATCAGGCCGCCCCGACGGCGACCAGAACCGGGGTCAGGCGATACGAACGACCGACAGGCCTGTGAAGGTAAGGGTCCCGTCGATGGCTCCGTCCGCAAGAACCAGCCGGACCTCGGCGGGCGTGGCGGCGGTCCAGCGGTAATCGATAGTCAACTCATAGAGCCCGGCTCGACCGGGCGTGAAGCGATGTTCCGTGAACGCTCCCAGATCGCCCCACTCCAGCCGATACCGATGACGCGCGCCGACGCTATCGACCGCAAATCCAATTCTGGCGCGCCACACGCCCGGCGGCAGGGCGATGTACGGCCCGTGGATCAGGATTCGCGGGGGGCCTGTCAGGTCCTGGACGGCAGGGGCGGCCGGGTCCTCTTCGCTACGTCGATCGAAGCTGAACAGGCTGGTCGGCCAATCCGCTGCGGTTCCGATGTCCGGCATTCCCGTGGCGTAGAGGCTTAGGGCCGAGGCCGCAGCATCCCTGCCGACGTCGTGTTGGTCGGGAACAGGTGCCCGGACCCTCAGCCCCGGGAGCAGTTCCAGGGGGTTCGACGACCTGCCGCGGTTCTCATCGGTCAGACGCGTCGCGTCGCCGGGCACCAGGCAGGCCCCCGCCAACAGGCGTGAAGCGACCCACACGCCCTGGCCAGGCGGAGTTTGGAACTGGGATTCTGCGGCGACCGCAGCGTTGGTGGTTCCGGTCGTGATGACCGCCCAGTTTCGCGGCTCCAGTGCCAGGGCGGCGACCGCGTCACTGACGATCACCGCCAGAAGTCCCTTGTGTTCTGCAGGGGGCGGCCCTCCACTCCAGTCCTCCACGGTCCAGCCCGCCTCCCGCGCGCCGGAATGTATCGCATCGACCCAGGCCTCACGCTCCAGAGACGGCGTCAGGACGATGCAGCCATCAATCCCATTCATGCAGCGCGCAACCAGGTATAGATCTCGACTGCCTCGTGAACGTCGTCGAACAGCTTGGCCTTGCCGCCCTCGATCACCAGGGCCTTGCGGCAATGGGCACCGATCAGGTGAACGTCATGCGAGGCCATGATGAAGGCGCGGTCGGCGCGCTGGGCGAACAGTTCCTCCTGGCATTTCTGCTGGAAGCGGGCGTCGCCGACGGCGACCAATTCATCGATCAGATAGCAGTCGAACTCGATGGCCAGGGACAGGCCGAAGGCCAGGCGCGCCCGCATGCCGGATGAATAGTGTTTCACCGGCCCGGTCAGCTGGTGGCCGAGTTCGGCGAAATCGTCGACCCGGTCCCGCAGCTCGGTAAAGTTCCGGTCGTAGAGGCGTGCCAGGAAGCGAATGTTGTCCAGACCGGACAGGCTGCCCTGGAAGCCGCCGCCAAAGCCGATCGGCCAGGAGGCGGTCATGCCCCAGTTGACCCGGCCGGTACTGGCCGGCAGCACGCCGCCGAGGATCTTGATCAGGGTGGACTTGCCCTGGCCGTTGCGCCCCAGAACCGCCAGCCGGTCCGTAGGCCCGAGCGCGAAGGCCAGATCCGAAAAGACCGGTCGGCTGGCCTTCCGCCAGGTCTTGCCGAGTCCCTCGACAATCAGGCCCGGCGCGTTCGGCGGCATCAGTCCTGACCGTGTTCACGCACCCCGGCCCAGACCATCCAGCCGATTCCATAGATCAGCAGGGTGCTGGCCAGAACGGTCAGCAGGGACAGCCAGCGACGCGGCTCAAGGGCTTCGTCCGGACGGCTCGGATTGACGACCCGCTCCAGATAAAGGGTCTGTCGTCGGGACTCCTGGCGCGCCATGACCAGGGCCGCGGCGGCCTCCGTCAGTTGCGCGCCGGCGAACTCGCGTTCCTGGACCAGATCCTCATAGGCGCTGACCTGGGGGGCCAGCGAACCGGCATCGCCGGCGATCTTGGCGCGTTCGAGCGCGATCTGCCGCTCGAAGGCGGCGATCCGGCTGTCGATACCCGGCAAGCGCGGGCTCTGGGGAGCCTCAGCGGCCAGTTGGGACCGGTCGGCTTTCAGGCTGGCCACAGTCGCCATCAGGTCACCGATCAGCTTGCCACCTTCGGCCGCCGTCCGGGCGGGATCGATAAAGCGCTCCCGGTTGCGAAAGGCGATCAGCCGTTGCTGGGCCGTGTCGAGGCGGAGCCGGGCCTCCGTCTGGGCCTGCTCGGCCGAGGCGACGGCATCGGTTGCTGCGCGGACGTTGAGCCGGTTGACCAGCCCTTCGCCGCCTTTCAGCAGCGCCTCGGCCATGCCCTGGGCCTCCTCGGGCGTGAAGGCCTCAACGCGCAGGGTGCTGATACCCGTGGTCGAGTCGTAGCCGACGGTGACGAAGCGCTGGTAGCCGCGATGCAGGCCTTCGAAGGTCCGGCTCTCCCAGGGACGCGGATAGCGGGACAGAATGTCGGTTCCCGGCCGACCCAGCAGGGCGGCGACGTCGTAATGCCTGCCCAGGTCCCTGAGGCCGTCTCGCGAACGGATATATTCGTGCACGGCAAAAGCGTCGGTCAGGGCACCTGGCAGGCCGACGCCCTGCAGGGCCACGCCGAGGGCGGACGGTTGGGCCTGGGCCGGCGCGCGCACGATGAACCGGGCTTCCGAGACATAGCGGGGCGAGGCGATCAGCAGATAGTAGATCGCCGCCAGCAGGGTCGGCAGGATAACCACCACACCAAACGGCCATGGCAGCCCGGTCAACCGCTTGACGAGCGAGGGGCGCGCACCCGGTTCCGGGCCGGGCAGGGGGCCGAGATAGTCAAGGCGCGGTTCGGTCATGTCAGGCGCGCATCCCGCAACTCGGTCTATTCGGCATCGATACGGTCCTTGGCCCCGGCCAGCAGGATCAGGCCGGCGAAATTGAATACGGCGCTCCACCCCAGGGCATAGAGCGCATCATAACGGGTAGCCACGAATTCCCCGAATACGCCAGCCCGGACCATCTCGATCGGGTGCGGGAACGGCAGCAGAAGATAGGCGTCCTGATAGGGAGCCGGTATCCACGAGACCATGAAGAAAACTCCCGAAACCGGGATCAGCGCATAGGTGAGCAGGGGGACGACACGCTCCATGACGTCGTATCGCAGGGCCAGGGCGCTGAGCATGATGGCCAGGCCCATCGACATCCACCCCAGAAGCAGCCAGCCGCCGTATAGCAGCAGCCAGTCATGCGGAGCCGAGACCTGACCCAGGCTGGCCAGGAAAACATAGACGATGACGAACGCGCCCGTGGCCCCACCGAATTCCAGAAGGTTGCGCGCGAGATATAGGTGCAGGACGGTGATCCGGCGGTGGTGAAGCAGTCCGATGTTCGCCTGGATGGCGGACAGGCTGTAGGAAATCTGGTGCCGCATCAGCAGCAGGGCCATGTAGCCGGTCATGACAAACGGGCCGAGCCGCACACCGTGTTCATAGTCGGGCTTGATGATGTGCCACATCAGCAGCACGCCCAGGCAGAACATCAGGGGCTCGCCGATCAGCCACAGGAAGCCGAGCCCTTCGCGACCGTATCGCGTGATCAGTTCGCGCATCATCAATGCGCCGACGATCCGGCCGTGTTGCGGAAAGAAACCGACGCTCATTTCACAAGTCTATCATGATCCAGGCGCGTTCCGCGACGTCCGGTCCATGGCTACCGAGTGATTTTGACCGGCACGGTCGGGCCGCCGGGTGACCCTTTGATGCATCCTCCGGTGAGCGAAAATTCCTCTGTATCTTCAGCGCCACGCTCCGCCGGGAAAAGAGAGGTGGGCCGCGTGGTTTCTCGACGATATCGACTTTAGGTGGTAGCGGTCCCGATGTGCGGCATGTCCGCTGGACTTCTCATTTCCTGCCTGCGGAGGGCTTCACCTATGCGCGTTAAGACTTTTATCCTCGCATCCAGCGCAGCGGCGGCTCTCGCCCTGTCCGCGGGTGCTGCGGCGGCCGAGCCGAACGGCTGGTACGGTGCGATTGACGCCGGCTGGCATCAGGCCGACGCCGAAACCGACCGCGGCGTCGACATCGAAACCGACGGCAAATGGGCGAGCTTTGCCCGCCTTGGCTTCCGGTTCGACCAGAACTGGCGCGTCGAGGTCGAGGGCGGCATGCGCAGAGGCCCGCTGGCCGATGTGACCCTGGCCAGCTCGGGCGCGGACTTCGCCTGCAACGTCACCCCGGCGGCCGGTGCCTGCCTCGCCCCCGAGGGCGAAATGGAAGCCGTCACCCTGATGGTTAACACCATCTATGATTTCGACTTCGGTGGCTCGGCCCTGCGGCCGTTCATCGGTCTCGGTGCCGGTGTCAACAAGGTAGACACCCGCATTGCCGGCACACTCGCCAGCAATCGTGCGCGTGGGTTCTCCACCAACGACACTTCGAGTGAACTGGCCGCTCAAGCCCTGGCCGGCGTGGCCTGGGCTTTCAACGATCGTGGTCACGTTGACCTGACCTACCGCTACCTCGTCTCGAACATGGCGTTCGATGCCTCGACCACCGGTCCGGCGACGACAGCTGAATACAAGGGTCGCTACACCGATCACTCGGTGACCCTGGGTCTGCGCTATGCGTTCGGTGCCTACGCACCGCCGCCGCCTCCGCCGCCGCCTCCGCCGCCCCCGCCGCCGCCTCCCCCGCCGCCCCCGCCTCCGCCGCCCCCGCCGCCTCCGGCTCCGGCTGCCCGGCAGTTTGTGGTGTATTTCGACTGGGATCGCTCGGACCTGACCAGCGAAGCTGGTGCCGTGATCACCCAGGCGGCGAACTACGCCAAGTCGGGTCGTCCGACCCGCGTGCTGGTTGTCGGTCACGCCGACACCTCCGGCTCGGCTGCCTATAACGTGGGCCTGTCGAACCGCCGTGCGCGCACCGTGGCTGATGCCCTGGTCGCTCAAGGCGTCAACGGCGGCGTCATCGCGCTCGACGGCAAGGGTGAAACCGCCCTGGCCCGTCCGACCGCCGACGGCGTTCGTGAGCCTCTGAACCGTCGTTCGACGATCGACATCAACTTCTAGGAACCGAGGCCAGGGGGTCCGTCAGCCGGACCCCCGAACCCCGGATCGGACGAAGCGTCGATCCCGACACACGATTGAACCGCCGGCCCCCGCAAGGAGGCCGGCGGTTTTCGTTTGAGGCCGGTACGCTTGCCAAGGCTGTGTCGCGCACCTTAGGAACGGTCGTCTGGCCAACTAGTCAAGAAGGGACCGGTCTTTGCTCGCCACGACCGATCCCCAGTCGACACCGCCGAAAACGGGTCGTCTGACCCTGACCGGGCGACGCTTCCTCATCGTTACCGCGCCATTTGGTCCGTTCGCCGGGCGTCTGGCGAACGCCATCGAAGCGCGCGGCGGAACGGTCGTCCGGATGATCTTCAACGCCGGCGATCTGCTGTCATGGCGACGGTCGAACGGACAGGTGTTCCGGGACGGCCCCGATGTCTGGGCGACACGGTCGGTCGCGCTCACCGCCGGGTTCAGCGACCTGATTATCTTCGGCGAGGGCGGGCCCTACAATCATGCGATTGTCGCCCTGGAGAAATCCACCGGGACCCGGGTCTGGGTCCTTGAGAACGGCTATTTTCGCCCTGACTGGATCACGCTGGAGCAGGGCGGGGTCAACGCCTGCAGCCGCCTGCCGCGCCGCCGCGCCGATTATGATGACCCGGTGCCCGAGGTGGTTCCCCCCCGGTCACTGGGACGCATCCTGCCCTATCACGTGCTCAACATCAGCCTGCACCATCTGGTCCAGGTGCCGGGTCGCATCCTGTTTCCGCGCTACGCACCGGCCTATACGGCCCCGGCCTGGCTGCAGTGCGCCGGTCACATCGGCCGCTATCTGCGGGGGCTGGTCGCATCGCGGCGCGCCTGTGATGCAGAAGAAATCGCCGCCCGGGGTGCCTATTTTCTTGTCTGCCTGCAACGCGAGGGCGACACCCAGCTGCTGCGCTATTCGCGCCTGCCCGACAATGCGGCCTTTCTCGCCGGGATTATGACCAGTTTCGCCCGCTTCGCGCCTGCGGACGCCCGACTCGTGGTCAAGAACCATCCGCTGGATCCGGGCCTGCTGGACCTGCGGCGGGTAACCCGCTCCCTCGCGGTCGAACGGGGTTTGGCGTCGCGGGTCGATTTCATTGACGGCGGGCAGCTGTCGGACCTGTGCCGGAGATCGCGGGGACTCGTGGTCAACAATTCCAGCGCTGCCCTGTCAGCGCTTGGTTTCGGCACGCCGGTCAAGGTTCTGGGGCAGGCTTTTTTCGATTTCGACGGCCTCACCGATCAGCAGCCATTGGATGGGTTCTGGACCTCGCCGACCGCCCCGGATCCGGACCTGTTCCACCGGTTCCGGGCCACGGTCATCGCTCGCACCCAGATCAACGGCAGCTTTCACGCCCCCGCCGCGATAAACGCCACCGCGGCAAGATTGGCGGAAATATTCGCTGGACGGGGAAACCCTGAACGCAACGGCACCTGACGCCCGATCCAGTGATCGTAGGGCTACCGGCCGCATGGCGGCACCCGAAATCGGATCCGTCCACCAGTGTGGCCTTCCGGTCACCCTTTGCTGTCGTCACATCACCGTCACACGACTGTCGCCGCAGCTTCCGACTGCCGCCGTAGATGGAACGTGATTTTGACAGGCTGCAGCTTGCCGCGGGCCTTAATGCCTTCACCATCTGGGGAAAGATGACAATGATGAACCGCAAACGCGTGTTCTGGGCGACGACCGCCCTGTTCACAGGCCTTATGGCCGCCGGTGCCGCTTCGGCCCAATCGACCGGTACGGAGGCTTTCGAGGCGTCTAGGGTTGATGACGTTGTCGTGCAGGGGCGTCGCGGTCCGTTGACGATCGAAGGCAACATCGTTGCCGAGAACGCCTCCAAGTCGCGCGCCACCATCACCGAAGAATACATTCAGACCCAGCCGGCCGGTCAGTCGATCCTCAACTCGATCAACCTGATCCCGGGCGTCAACTTCACCAACAACGATGCCTATGGCTCGTCGGGCGGCGACCTGACCATCCGTGGATTTGACGGTGCCCGCGTGTCGCTGACCGCCGACGGCATCCCGCTGAACGACACCGGCAACTACGCCATCTATTCCAACCAGCAGCTCGACCCCGAGCTGATCGAGCGCGCTACCGTCAACCTCGGTACCACCGACGTCGACAGCCCCACGGCCTCGGCCACCGGCGGCACGGTCAACTACAACACCCGTCGGACCCGCAGTGATTTCGGCATTATCGCCCAGCCGTCGATCGGCGAGGAAGACTATCGCCGTCTGTTCCTGCTGATGGACACCGGTGCGTTCGGCCCCTGGGGCACCGAAGCTTGGGTCGCCTATTCCAGCACCGAATACGATCACTTCAAGGATCCGGGTGGCATCAACAAGACCCAGTACAACGGCCGCATCTATCAGGCCCTGGGTGACAACGGCGACTTCGTCGCCCTGACCGGTCATTACAACCGTAACCGTAACAGCTTCACCCGTCGGGTGACCCTGGCGGACTTCAATGCAGGCACTGCTTTCGACGTCTCCAACTCGGTCGCTTCGTCCTACACGGGCATCAACCCGTCCAACACGGGCAACATCCGCGGCTCGTCGCGCTTCACCCTGTCCGACAGCCTGACCCTGACCGTCGACCCTTCGTTCCAGTACGTCCTCGCCAACGGCGGCGGCACCAGCAACTGGAGCGAGACCGACCGCCAACTCCGCGGCAACTCGGCTGCGGCCGGTGTCGACCTGAACGGCGACGGCGACATCCTCGACACGGTCACCCTGTACCGCCCCAACACGACCAACACCCACCGTTACGGCCTGACCAGCTCGCTGGTCTGGCGCCCGAATGACAACAACACGGTTCGTCTCGCCTACACCTACGACTACGGGCGTCACCGTCAGACCGGTGAAGTCGGCTACATTGAGGCTAGCGGTCGTCCCGAAAATCCGTTCGCGGGCCGCAACGGCACCCCGATCGCCCTGCCGGACGGCACCCTGCTGCGTCGCCGGGATCGCCTGTCCTACGCCGAGCTGAACCAGATCGCCGTCGAATACCGCGGCTCCTTCGTCGACGACGCTCTCAGCGTTTCACTGGGTCTGCGCGCTCCGTTCTTCAGCCGTGAGCTGAACAACTACTGCTACCAGCGCGACACCTTCAACGCCTACTGCACGACCCAGACCCCGGCCGTCACTAATGCCGACGGTACGGTCCAGTTTCCGGCCTCGGCCCTGAACTCGAGCGCGAACAATCGCTACCGGCCTCCGGTTTCGTTCGACAAGAAGTACGACGCTGTCCTGCCGAACGCGGGTGCCACGTGGCGCTTCGCCGACCACCAGTCGTTCTACGTCAGCTATGCCGAAGGCTTCTCGGCTCCGCGGACCGATGACCTCTATGATCGGGTCGACGTCAATCCGGAACCGGAAAAGACCAACTCGTACGACCTCGGCTATCGCTACCAATCTTCGGGTCTGATCGCGTCCTTCGCCCTGTGGCACACGGACTATTCGAACCGCATCCTGCGGACCTTCGATGAAGCGGCCAACCTGTTCCTGACCCGCAACATCGGTGAAGTCACGCTGCGGGGCTTCGACGGCCAGATCGGGTTCTCGCCGTTCGAGAATTTCAGCTTGTACGGCTCGGTCACCTACACCGACAGCGAAGTTCAGAACGACCTGCCGAACGGCGTGGTCGGTGGCGTTCCGGTGTTCCTGCCGACCGCCGGCAACCAGCTGGTGGAAACGCCCGACTGGCAGTACGCCATGCGTGCGGACTGGAAGCTGGGCGACTGGGACCTGGGCATCCAGGGCAAGTATGTCGGCGAGCGTTTCGCCAATGACATCAACACCGAGGTCGCCCCGTCCTACACCCTGTGGGACCTGGACGTCCGTTACACCTTCAACAGCATCGGTGCGCCGAACTGGTGGATGCAGGTCAACGTGACCAACCTGCTCGACGAAGAGTATCTGGCCGACATCTCGACCAGCACCTCGGGTTCGGCCCAGTACCAGCTGGGCGCGCCGCGCACGGCCATGGTCACCTTGCGGACGGCCTTCTAGGACCCGTCTACAGTTGTTCAATGAGGGGGCGGACCGGCAACGGTCCGCCCCCTTTGGCGTTTTGGTCCTCCGTTCGCCTTGGGGGCGCTGTTGAACTCCGGTGTCGCGGTGTCTATCTGGCCGGGCTGGCCCGCTTGGCCCCTGTCCGGATGTTTGCCGTCGCCATGACCTCTTCGCTCCCGCCGATCCCGGCCGAATGGACTTCGCACCGCGCCATGTGGGTGGGCTGGCCCAGTCATGCCGAGCTGTGGCTGGACCAGCTCGAGCAGGCCCGCGATGAGGTCGAAGCCCTCGTCCGTGCCCTGACGGGGCCGGGCCGCGAACAGGTGCGGCTGATGGTTGGAACCGACGGAGCGCTGGCCGAGGTTCAGGCCCGGCTTGACGGCGTCGACGGGGTCGAGATCGTGCCCGGCCGGTTCGGCGATATCTGGCTGCGCGACACCGGCCCGGTCTTTGGCCCGGGGTCGCGCACGGCCCATGCCTTCCGTTTCAACGGCTGGGGCGGCAAATACGACTTCCCGCACGACGATGAGGTCGCCGATCAGATCGGCACCGCCGCCGGTGTGCCCCTGACCCGACATGATTTCATCCTTGAGGGTGGAGCCCTGGATCATGACGGGGCCGGCACCCTGCTGACCACCCGCCAGTGCCTGCTCAATCCGAACCGCAACCCGGGCTGGAGCGAGGCGGCGGCCGAGTCTGCCCTGGGCGCGGCGCTGGGTGCCCGCAAGGTGCTGTGGCTGGGTGACGGCCTGCTGAACGACCATACCGACGGTCATGTCGACAACCTCGCCCGCTTTGTCGCGCCGGGCGTAGTCGCCTGTCCCGTCGCTTGGGGCCGCGGCGACCCCAATGACGACGTTTATGACGCCACGGCCCGAGCCCTGTCGGCGATGACGGACGCCGACGGGCAGCCGATCCGGGTGCTGCGCATCCCGTCGCCCGGTTTCGTTCCCGACGAGGATGAGAAACCGATCCCGGCCAGCCACATGAATTTCCTTATCGCCAACGGGGCCATTATCGTGCCGACCTATGGCGACGACCGCGCCGCCGATCTGGCCGGTCAGGCCCTGGCCACGGTGTTCCCGGACCGCGAGATCGTCCTGCTGCCGTCGCTCGCCATACTCAGCGGTGGCGGATCCTTCCACTGCATCACCCAGCAGGAGCCCGCCTGATGGCCCGCACAATCTCCGTCGCCGCCCTGCAGACCGCCTACGGTGAGGACATGCAGGCCAACATCGCCAAGACCATCGACCTGGTCCGACAGGCCGCCGCCCGGGGTGCGCAGGTGATCCTGCCGTCGGAACTGTTCCAGGGGCCCTATTTCTGCGTCACCCAGGAAGAGCACTGGTTCGCTACCGCCCATCCGTGGCGCGAGCACCCCTGCGTCACCGCCCTGGCCCCGGTCGCCGCCGAACTGGGCGTGGCCATTCCGGTGTCGATTTTCGAGCGCGAGGGGCCGCACTATTATAATTCGATGGTCATGCTGGACGCTGACGGCTCGCCGATGGGCGTCTATCGCAAGAGCCACATCCCCGACGGTCCCGGCTATCAGGAGAAATACTATTTCCGGCCGGGCGATACGGGCTTCAAGGTCTGGGACACCCGGTTCGGGCGGGTTGGCGTCGGCATCTGCTGGGACCAGTGGTACCCCGAATCCGCCCGGGCCATGATGCTGATGGGGGCCGAGGTCCTGATGTATCCGACCGCCATCGGCTCCGAGCCGCATGACAGCGAGCTGGACACCGCCCTGCCCTGGCAGCGCGCCATGCAGGGCCATGCGGTGTCGAATGTGGTCCCGGTCGTCGGGGCCAATCGTATCGGCCATGAGCAGGTCGCCGGGGCCGGGCAGGACTTCTATGGTTCGTCCTTCATCGCCGATCACCGTGGCGATCTGGTCGAAAGCCTCGGGCGGACCGAAGAGGGCGTGCTGGTCCACACCTTCGATCGCGACTTCCTCGATCGGCATCGCGCCGCCTGGGGCTTTTTCCGGGATCGTCGGACGGACCTCTACGGCCCGTTGGTCGCGCCACGTCCAGCCTGAGTCCGTCTACCGGGACTGAGCCGGGAACAGCCGGCGTTCGGCGGCACAGCCCGGGCTTTCCAGGCCCGGTGCACGGGCCGCGGCCACCTCGATCCGGGCCAGGGCGAGATCGGCCTGGAATTCCGGCGTCGCCGCCGCTGCGTCATGGACGGCATGGCCCAGCTGCTGGCCCGCCGACACGTCACTGGGCCAGTCCAGGGCGCAAACCGCGCGGCTGACGCCGATCTCCTGGCCGATCCTCTGGATCGCGTCTGACCGCGCCGGAACCAGATTGCTGAACAGGTCGCCATAGGCGGTGCCGACGGCCGCGGCGATCGACGGCCAGGAGGGGGATGTCCGCCCGGCCTCGGTCAGGCGCAGGCAGACGCGGCGCTGCGGATCGACTGCTGCTGGGCGAAGACGGGGACTCCGGTCCCGGGCGATGCTGCCCACGGCCACCGCATCAATCTGCAAACGGGTCATCAGCCGGGTCAGGGCCGGCATTGGCCGGGCCGTCATCCGGGCCCCGATGGCGCAGTCAAAATGTTGCGCGGCGTACGGGGGTCTCAACTCGGTATGGGTGATCGCCATCAGCCAGCGATCCCCACCTTCCAGCGCGCGATAGCCCTCGGACCCGGCGCGGTCCTGCGATGAGATATCGGACGGGCCCGGCAGCATGGTCGCTGCCAGTTGTTCGCTGATCGTATCCGGCAGATAGCCGGTCAGGGCCACCTCGGGCACGGGGGCCGTTTCAGGCAGGTTGGCACAGGCGACCAGCAGCAGCGCCGCAACCGCAAGGGTCGCGCCGCTCTTCGGAGTCACCGCCCGGTGCTCCAGGTCAGCTGGACCGACGTGGAATCGTCGTCGATGGGGTCGGCCACGACCCTCAGGCTCGTGCCCGCATTGTCGGCCGCCGCAGCGCCATAGGCGCGGGCCTTGCCCTGGTTCATGCCCATGATCGAAGACAGGCCCGCAGCTTCGGCCTTCTGGCGATACCAGGCGACGACGGTGTCCGGATCGGCGTTGGTCGTGAATGAAACAATGCCGCCGGAACCGTCCGGGCCATCCGCCACGGTCGGTGCGCCGGAGACCTGTCCCCCGGGATAGACGGCAGCGAAGGCGGGAACGTCGGAAGTCTTGACCGCCGGGGTCGGGGCTGCGGCCGCGGGACCGGCGGGTTCAGCGGTCACGGTCGCTGAAGTGATCGTCGCGGCGGAGGCTTCGGGCGCGCTCGGGCGCTCGGCCGACGCGTCGCCGTTTCCGCAACCCGTGAGCGAGGTTGCCATCGCCACGAAGGCGATTGCCGTGCTCCGCTTCATCCGCTGTACGCCCTTGAGACTGTTCTGATTATGAGATCACCGTGGCCCATCGATGCGGCGACGACAAGGCGGCACCGTGTCGTCGCTGATCTCACCCTGCGTCGTGATCCCGATCCGCAGCCGCCGCCTGCCCCTGTTTGGCCAGGGCGGCGTTGATCCGGTCCTGGTCCGGATCGATGTCCGAGCCGGAGGCCGAGCCACCGCGCAGGGAGCCGGCGCGGGTATCCGATCCGCCGTCGGAGCCGGAAAGCGCCAGGGTCAGCGCCTCTGCTCCCATGTCGGGTTCGGTGTGCGGGGCCGGCTGGTGGGCGGCGGGGCGGGGTGTGTCGGGCATGGTCAGTATCCTCTCGGGACTCTAAGCCGTCGCCGGTCGGTGAGTTCCCGATACAGAAAGGGCCGGAACAGAGTCCCGGCCCCTTGTATGGCGTACCCGGAGTTCGCCTCAGCCCTTGGCGAAAAGCTTGTTCCAGCGGCGCTTGTCGCGGTTCTTCCAGCTTCCCCGGTGATAGGCGTCCGAGCCGATCAACGGCACTACCGTGGTGGCTTCGGCGAAGACCATCTGCTCATGCGTGGTCTGGACCTTGCCCCAGGAGGCGGCCTCTTTCAGCGTCGAAGATGAACAGGCCCCGTCGCGCACATCGGCGACGGTGATCTGGACCGCATAGCGGTGCATCTCGGCCTCGACGCCGAGGATCTCGGCGCAAACCACGGTGTCCTGGGCAAAATTCTTCGGCACGCCGCCACCGACCATGAACAGGCCGGTGACGCCCGCCGCGATCTTGATGTCGGTCAGTTCGCGGAAATCGGCCACGGCGTCGATCATCAGATAGGGTTGTTTGGCCGCAATCCGCTCCTTCTGGTGCTTGACCAGACCGAAGCCGGCCGAGGAGTCGACGAAGGCCGGGCAGAA
Organism: uncultured Brevundimonas sp.; assembly: GCF_963977465.1. Classification (GTDB taxonomy): domain Bacteria; phylum Pseudomonadota; class Alphaproteobacteria; order Caulobacterales; family Caulobacteraceae; genus Brevundimonas. The sequence goes on from NZ_CAXBOQ010000003.1 coordinate 35,241, forward strand.
GATCGGCACGCCCTCTTCATAGGCGGTCTGGATCAGCGACCCTTCCTTCTTGGCGTTCCCTTCAGACAGCCACTTGCCCATCTCCCAGATGAACTCGCGCGAGGAATAACCGCGCGGCTCCAGCCGGTTGCAGATCTCCAGAATGGTGTGATCGCAGGCCTGGAGCTCTTCCTCGTTGATATAGGTGTCGTAGATTCGGTCGATATAGTTATCGCGCAGGACGTTGTCGTCCACCTCGCCGGCGGCCTGGTAGTGTTTGAAGCCGAGGGCCTCGAAGAAGTCCATGTCGACAATCGAGGCCCCGGTGGCGACCACGGCGTCGATCATGCCGAATTTCACCATGTCGCGGTACACGTGCATGCAGCCGCCGGCCGAGGTGGAGCCGGCCAGGATCAGCCACGGTGAGCAGTCCTTGTCCTCGATGGCCATCGAGAAGATGTCGGCGGCGCGGGCCGTGTCACGGCTCGAGAACGACATCTTGCGCATGGCGTCGACGATCGGCCGCGCGTCGAAGCTGGTGATGTCGATGTGCTCGACCGTGTTCTGAAGCAGCTGGGCCTTGGTGTTGGACTGGACGGGTGCGGTCATCTCGCGGGGTTCCCTGGATTTGAGCGCCCGTCTGAAAACTGCAGCGGCCCGGACGGAGCGACGGGCCGCTGCTTGGTTAGATAGCTGAGGGACGCTTACGCGTCAGCCTGGGATCAGCGTTTACGCTTGCGTACGCCGGCCTTGCCCTTGGGGCGCGACAGGCGAACGATCTTGCGGGCCTGCTCTTCGGCCGTGGTGCGCACGGTCGGTATGGAGCGGGGTGCGAGGCCGTAGAGCGAGGCCATCGGGGCGTCCTCGACCATGGCCAGCTCATGCTCGCCATAGCCGTTGAAACCGGTCGACATGGCGACGCCATAGGCACCCAGCATGCCGATCTCGATGAAGTCGCCTTCACGGATATCGGCCGGCAGCCAGAACGGTCCGGGCATGTGATCGATCGAATCGCAGGTCGGTCCATAGAACTGGAACGGCTTGAGATCGCTCGCGGCCTCGGCATCGCGCACCAGCTTGACCGGGAAGGGCCAGCGCGAGTGCGTCGCATCGAACAGCGAACCATAGCTGCCGTCGTTCAGGTAAAGGGCGTCGCCCTTGCGCAGGTCGACACGGCACAGGACCGACGAGGACTCGGCGACCAGTGCCCGGCCGGGCTCGCACCACAGTTCGGTCGTCTCGGACACCGGCATGTCGTTGAAACCGCGGTGGATGGCGTCGGCGTATTCGCTCATGTCGGGCGGAACCATGCCCGGATAGACCGAGGGGAAACCGCCGCCGACATCGACGATGTCGACGAACACACCGGCGCGGCTGATCGAGCGTCCGACCTGGGCCATGGCGGCCTGGTAGGCGCTGGGGCGCATGCACTGGCTGCCGACGTGGAAGCTGACGCCCATCAGGCCGTCGACCACAGCGCGACGCGTAGCCAGCAGCAGGGCGGGGGCCTGGTCCGGCGTGACGCCGAACTTGCCCGACAGCGTGTAGGCAGCACCGTCGGTGGCGACGGCCATGCGCACGATCAGATTCAGGTCCTTGGCACCACCGGTGGCGTCGAGGATCTTCTCCAGCTCATCATGGCTGTCGAGTGCAAAGGTGCGCACGGCCAGATCGAAATAGGCGCGGGTGATGGCGTTGCGGCTCTTGACCGGATGCATGAAGGCCAGACGCGCGTCGGCGCTGACCGAACGCACCAGTTCGATCTCGGCGAGCGAGGCGACGTCGAACGCGTTGACGCCTTCCGCGACCAGGGTCTCGATGACCCAGCGCGAAGGGTTTGCCTTCACCGCATAGAAGACGTCCGCTTTCAGATTGTCCTGGAACCAGCGCGCCGCTACGGAAACCGAACGCGGCCGCACAAGTGCGACGGGACGCTCGGGGGACCGCTCACGGACCAGGTCCAGGGGAAATGGATACGTGCGCAATTCACGTAAACCCCTGTAATTGTTGAACCCAGCCGGCGTTAGCAGCGCAAGATCAGACCACGGGGTCCGCCGGAAAGGGCCATGTAGGGTCGTGAGGCCGGAAAGTAAAGCGGCGATTTTGTGTTTCAGGGCCGGAGTCGACCCTCTCACCCTGTATAGAACCCTCCGTGTGCCGGCGCGTTCCCGTTGTTCCGGGCCCGTCGGAAAGGCGGCGTCGGGGCAGGGGGAGAATGATGAATCGTTGGCTGTTTGTCTGGAGACGTACGACCCAGGAGTTATGGTTTCGCGCCGGGCTCTATGCGGTGTTCGGCGTCGTCGCGGCCTTGGCTGCGGTCGTGGCGGCCCCGCTGGTCCCGAGCGAAATGGCGGATCGCTTCGGCGGGGAGTCGGTCGAGCAGGTCCTGACCATCCTGGCGTCGAGTCTGCTGGCGGTCGCGACCTTTTCGCTCGGGGCGATGGTCACGGCCTATACCGCAGTCTCGAGCGCCGCCACGCCGCGCGTGGCCTCCCTGGTCACCGGCGACGACGCGACGCAGAAATCGCTCGCCACCTTCGTCGGGGCCTTTCTCTATGCCATCGTCGGGGTCACGGCGATCAACGCCCACTACTATGCGGCTGCGGGACGGGCGGTGCTCTTTCTCACCAGCCTGGCCGTAGTCGGCCTCGTCGCCTTCCGTCTGTTGGCCTGGATCAACCGCCTGTCCAGCCTGGCCCGGTTGGGACACATGATCGAACTCGTTGAGGAACGCGGCACCCGGGCTCTGCTTGAAGCGGCCGCCCGTCCGCATCTTGGGGGGCGGGCCGGGACCCTGGGGCCGCAGGCAATGGCCATCCTCAGTCCAAAGACGGGGTATGTCCAGAATGTGGATCCGGACCATCTGCAGCGCGCCGCCGAGACGGCCGGTGCCGATGTCGAGGTGGTAGCCGGTCCCGGCACCTTCGTGCGCCGCGGCGAGGTTCTGTGCCGCCTCGACCTGGCCGAGGCGAATGACGACCTGCAGGGCCGGTTCTGCGCCGCCTTCACCCTGGGACGATCACGGTCGTTTGATCAGGACCCCCGATTTGCCTTGACGGTCCTCGGGGAGATTGCGGGCAAGGCGCTGTCGCCCGGTGTCAACGACCCGGGAACCGCCGTCGAGATTGCGACCACCGGTGTGCGCTTGCTGGACGCGTGGTGCCAGGCCCGGGAGGCCGTGCCTGCAGAAGCGGAGGTGACGCATGATCGCCTGCGCGCCCGCCCCCTGCTGGAAGTCGACATGCTCGATGACGTCTTTGGCCCCCTGATCCGCTATGGAGCGGGCGATCTACTGGTGGCGACCCAGCTGCAGCTGGCGCTGAATTCACTCGGATCGGAGCAGGCCCCGTTGGGCCGTGCTGCAGCCCAGCTCGGCAAGGAGTCCCTGAAACGATCGATGGCGGCGCTGGGGTCTTCGCATGACCGGGCGCGGCTCAAGGCAATCATTCCCTGACTTCGATGCGTCGCACTGGACGAAATCGACGCCGCCGTGTCATTAAGACTTGCCGAAGCGCGTTTCGCGCGTCATGCGGCGCAGCCCTGCAACCGCCATCAGCGAGTCCATGAGCTCATCCGCCGCCGCCGTCGCTTCCGTGCGCGATGTGTCAAAGACCTTCGGTTCCCGCAAGGCGCTCAACGGTGTGTCCGTCGAGGTTGCCGCCGGAGAAATGGTCGCCCTGATCGGTCCTTCCGGTTCCGGCAAGTCGACGCTCCTGCGTTCAATCACCGGCCTGCAGAGCATTGATCCCGGCAAGGGCACGATCGAGGTGTTCGGCGAGGTGGTTCAGAAGAACGGTCACGTCACCGGCCGGGTTCGTGCCGCGCGCGGCAAGCTGGGCATGATCTTCCAGCAGTTCAATCTGGTCGGCAGACTGTCCCTGTTCTCCAACGTCATGCTGGGCTCATTGGGCCGTCTGCCGGGTTGGCGCTGCATGCTGGGTCTGTGGCCCGCTGCCGACAAGGCCACGGCCATGGCTGCCCTGCACAGGGTCGGCGTTGCCGACTACGCCGGACAGCGGGCGAATACCCTGTCGGGTGGCCAGCAACAGCGTGGGGCCATCGCTCGCGCCCTCGTCCAGGGCGCCAAGGCTATTCTCGCAGACGAGCCGGTCGCTTCCCTTGATCCCGTTTCCGCCCGCAAGGTCATGGAACTGCTGGTCGAGCTCAACAAACGCGACGGTCTCGGCGTGATCGTGACCCTGCACCAGGTCGATTATGCCATCCGCTATTGCGATCGGGTCATCGCCCTCCAGGAGGGCAAGATTGTGTATGACGGCCCGACGACGGGCCTCGACACCAACCGCCTTATCGACATCTACGGTCCCGAGTTTGAGGACGCGTTCTGGGAAGCCAAGGCATGACCCATACCCTGTTCACCCGCCGCCTGGCCGCTGTCGCCGGTGTTGCCGTCCTGGCCCTGGGCCTCGCGTCGTGCGGCAAGGGCGAAGACACGGCCGCAGGTGCACCGACGGAAATCACCTTCTCGATTCTGTCGGCCGAGGGCCAGGCGTCCTCGGGACCGCTGTGGCAACCGTTGCTTGACGACATGTCCAAGGCCATCGGTGTGCCGGTGAAGCCCTTCTTTGCCGGCAACTACAATGTTCTGATCGAGGCGATGCGCTTCAACCAGACCCAGGTCGCCTGGTTCTCGGCCAAGCCGGCCCTTGAGGCGGTCGACCGGGCCCAGGGCGAGGTGATCGCCCGCATCGTCGATCCGGAAGGGCGTGACAGCTATCAATCTACCCTGATCGTCAGGAAGGGCTCTGGCATCACGCTGGACAAGGTTCTGGCGTGCGGCAAGGTCTATGATTTCGGCATCGGTGACGCCCAGTCGACCTCGGGCACGCTCGCGCCCATGACATTCCTGTTCAATCCCCGCGGTATTCAGCCCGGTCAGTGCTTCAAGACCATGCGTTCGGCCAGCCACCAGGCCAACGCCTTTGCCGTGGCGACCGGCGTCGTGGATATCGCCACATCGAACACGATCAACACCATCTTCATGATGCGGGAAAACCCGCACCTGGCCAGCCAGCTGCAGGACATCTGGATCTCGCCGCCGATCCCGGAGTCCGGGATCGTGATCCGTGAGGACCTCGACCCGGTCCTCAAGGAGAAGATCCGCAGCTTCTTCCTGACCTACGGCCAGGGCGACGGCCCCGATGCCGAGCGTCAACGCCAGGTTCTCGCGACGCTGAACTATTCGATGTTCCGCGCCGCCGATGACGGCTACCTCGACCCCGTTCGCGAAATGATTGCGGACCAGCAGCTGTCCGAAGCCCGTGCCAAGGGTGACCAGACGGCCGTCACCGCCGCTGAACGCGCCCTGGCGGCCTTGCGCTCCAAGCGTGAGGTCCAACCTTGAGCGAGACCCCGAAAACCGCTGCCGCTGCGGCGGCTGTGGGCGGTCGGCCCGTGGGCGCGACCGGCGAGGTCCCGCGGCCACCGTCGAAATCGCTGTCGGCCTGGCTGATGGACCTGCTGTTGTGGGGCGGTATTGCCGTCGTGCTGCTGATCAGCTTCGACAAGGTCGACATGGCCAATCTGCCCAAGCTGGTCACCAACCAGGAAAGCATCCGGACCTACGGGCGGGAGCTACTGAAGCCCGACTTCAGCAATTGGCAGCATCTGGTCGGCCTGATGTGGCTGACTGTGCAGATTGCCCTGTGGGGTACCTTCATCGCCGTGTTTATCGCCGTGCCCCTGGGTCTGGCGGCGGCGCGTAATATCGCGCCGCCCTGGGTCGTCTGGCCGGTCCGGCGGGTCATGGACCTGCTGCGCTCCATTCCCGACCTGGTGATCGCCACCCTGTTCATTGTCGCCGTGGGCCTCGGCCCGCTGGCGGGTGTCCTGGCTTTGGCGCTCAATACCGGCGGCGTTCTGGCCAAGCTGTTCTCGGAGGCCGTGGAGTCGATCGACAAGGGCCCTGTCGAGGGCGTGCGCGCCACGGGGGCCACGCCCCTGCTCGAGATCGTCTGGGGTGTGATCCCGCAGGTGGCCCCGCTGTGGACCTCGTTCGCCCTCTACCGGTTCGAATCCAACAGCCGGGCGGCGACAGTCCTGGGTCTGATCGGGGCCGGTGGTATCGGCCAGCTGCTGTTCGAGGATATCCAGGGCTTCAAATACGCCGAGGTTTCGGCGATCGCGATCGTCATCGTCGTGGCGGTGACCCTGATCGACACCCTGTCGCAGATCATGCGCAAACGCTTGCTCTGAGTGTCACAAAGGCGCGCGCTGGCCGTCATATATGTCTGATCTAAGCCTGTCTGACATATAATGTTCGGAGAATTGATCATGACTTCCAAGCTTATGATGGCCGTCTCGGCCGTGGCCCTGCTCGCCGTGGCGGGTTGTGGAAACGGTGGCAGCGGTGGCGACGGGGCCCGCGCAGGCATCTGGGCAGCGGGTTCATCGACCGTCTTTCCGTTCGCGACCCGCGTGGCCGAGAATTTTGCCCGCGCCTCGAGCGGTGCTGCGCCTCGCGTGGAATCGCTGGGCACCGGCGGCGGCATTCAGGCGTTCTGCCAGGGCATCGGCCCGACCACGCCGGACATCGCCAATGCCTCGCGGCCAATGAAGGCCTCCGAGTTCGCGATGTGCCAGGCCAACGGCGTCACAGACATTGTAGAGCTGAAGGTCGGCTTTGACGGGATCGTCATCGCCACCGCGCGCGACGGCAACGGCTTCAACTTCCGTCTTCAGGACCTGTATCAGGGCCTGGCCAAGGAGGTGCCCGGCGGCGACGGTTTCGTTGCCAACCCCGCGACGACCTGGAACATGGTCAACCCTGCCCTTCCGAACCAGCGTATTCAGGTCTATGGCCCGCCGCCGACCTCCGGCACCCGCGACGCCTTCCTTGAACTGGGCATGGCGCCCGGTGCGGCCCTAATCCCGGCGTTGGCTGCGGTCAAGGCGTCTGACAAGGACCGCTTCGAGGTCCTGGCCCACACCCTGCGTGAGGACGGTTCCTGGATTGATGCCGGCGAAAACGACAACGCTATTGTTCAGACGCTGTCGCGCACACCGGGGTCGCTGGGCGTGTTCGGCTTCTCGTTCCTTGAGCAGAACATGGACACGGTGAAGGCCGAGACCATCGACGGTATCGCGCCGACTGTCGAAACCATCGCGGACGGCAGCTATCCGCTGGCCCGCAGCCTCTACATCTACGTCAAGAAGGCCCACATCGGCGTAACGCCGGGCCTGCAGCAGTTTGTGCAGGAGTTCATGTCGGAGGCTTCAGCCGGGCGTGGCGGCTATCTGCAGGATCGGGGACTGGTGCCGCTGCCGGTTGACCAGTTGGCTGCGCAGCGGGCCATTGCCGCGGCCATGACGCCGATGACCGCTCCGGCAAAATAGACGCCCCAAAAACGGACGGTGAACAGCGCCGCGGGCCTCTGGGTCCGCGGCGTTTTTCGTGTCGCCACCGGCACTGTCATCAAACCGCCGGACCCCTGTAACGCGGACGAAACACCAGCCTCGCATTTCGGTCACGCGATCCTCACCAACCCGTCGCCGGACTGGAAAAAAACCGTCGTCGGTGCCGGCTAAACCGGGACTGTAGCCGGTCGCGAAGCGCCGGACGGGGCAACCAACACAGGAGTCCGCTTGATGCGACATCACACCCTTACGGCGAGCGTCGCGCTCGTCCTCGCCACGGCGCTTGGGGGCGTCGCCCAGGCCCAGGATACTGCGCCGGCCACCACCATCACCTGGAAGGGCGCGCCGCAGTTTCAGTGGGGCGAGTTCACCTTCAAACCGCGCGGACGGGTCTATTTCGATTACGTCAGCCAGGACGTCGACCGCGCCACGGGCACGGATTTCAGCGCCTCGGAAAGCCGACTGCGCACCGCACGCCTCGGCGTTCAGGGCACCTACAGCGATCAATGGGCCTATGTCGCCGAGGTCAGTATCGGCAACGGCGAGGCCACCTGGGACGATCTGGCCCTGACGTATTCGCCGTCGGACCACACCGAAATCAAGGTCGGCAACTACAAGAGCCTGTCGCTCGAGAACCTTACCTCCTCGCGCTACACCACCTTCATGGAGCGCGGGCCATTCAACGACCTGATAGGTGCTGGCCGGGTCATGACCCTGTCGGCCCGTACCGGCGGCGACAACTGGTCGGTGACCGGCGGCATTCATGGCGATTCAATCAATGACACCTCGGTCGCCGGTGACGAACAGACCGGTGCCTTCGTGCGCGGCCATTTCGCCCCGGTCGTCAGCGATGACGTCAAGATCCACCTCGGGGCCTGGGCCCGGATGCGCGACCGTCACGACGACTCGGCCTTCCGCTATCGCGTGCGCAACAACACCAACTACGGCGACCGCTACACCGACGCCGGTTCGTCCCCGCTCGGGGCCGGAGACAAGGACACCACCTACGGGCTGGAAGCCGCCGGTGTGTGGCGCAGCGTCTCGCTCCAGGGTGAATGGGCCGGCGTCAACGCCGACCTGACCGGCGGCGGCAAGGCCGACGCGCGTGGCTACTACGTCATGGCTTCGTTCTTCCCGACAGGCGAGCAGCGCAACTACGACGCCGCCGATGGCAAGTTCGGCCGGGTCAAGATCCGCCGGCCTGTTACTCAGGGCGGCCCCGGCGCGGTCGAGCTGGCCGTGCGCTACGACAATGTCGACCTGACCGGGTTCGCAGGGGTCGCCACGGCGGGCCAGTACTCCGCCGTGACCCTCGGCGCGACCTGGTACCCGTTCCCTTACGTCCGCTTCATGGCCAACTACACCGACGCAAATAACGATGCCCAGGTGGCGACCGCCGACGTCGATGTGAAGACGCTGCAGCTCCGCGGTCAGTTCGACTTCTGAGCTGGTCCGCGTTCAACCTCGCACGGCGAGGTCACGCTCGAAAAGGCCCCGAACGGCTTACCGTTCGGGGCCTTTTGACGACAGGATCAGGCGGCGACCTTGCGGCGGAGGCGGGCGATGCGCCGCAGACGCCGCCAGAAGCGGCCGCGCTCGGGTTCGGGGTAGGGCTGCAGGTTTTCGACGAACTGTTCTGCCGAGGCGCGCCAGCTGAATTTCTCCGCATAGGCCCGTACGTCGGCACGATCACATTTCAGAGCCTCCAGGCAGGCGGCCTGCAGATCGTCGCCGATCGCGCCGGCACCCGAGCCGGGAATGATGTCGATCGGTCCGTGCGCGGGAAAGGCCGCGACAGGTGTGCCGGTGGCCATGGCTTCGAGGATCACCAGTCCAAAGGTGTCGGTCCAGCTGGGGAAGACGAAGACGTCGGCGTCCCGGAAACAACGCGCCAATTCCTCGCCGAACCGGGCTCCGAGGAATTTGGCCTCGGGATAGCGGGTCGCCAGGTCGGCGCGGGCGGGTCCGTCGCCGACGACGATCTTGGTGCCCGGAAGATCGATCTCGAGAAAGGCCTCGATGTTCTTTTCGACCGCCACGCGGCCGACGTTGAGGAAGAAGGGGCGGGGCCAGTCCTTGCCGCCCATTTCGTCGTAGATACGCGGCAGGTCCGGGTTGAACTGTTCGGTGTCGACGCCGCGCGACCACGGCGAGACGTTCCTGAAGCCGTGCTCGACCAGTTCGTCACGCAGGGTCGGGGTCGCCACCATCAACCGGCCGGACGGCTTGTGGAACCATTTCATATAGGCGTAGCCGACCTGGACCGGGATCGGGAAACGGGCCGAAACATATTCCGGGAATTTGGTGTGGTAGCTGGTGGTGAAGGGCAGCTTCCACTCGACACAGATCCGTCGGGTCGCGATGCCGATCGGCCCCTCGGTGGCAATGTGAACCGCTTCGGGTTCAAAGGCGCGCAGGCGTTCGCGAATCTCTTCCTCCGCGCCTAACGCCAGCCGGATCTCCGGATAGGTCGGGCAGGGAATTGTCTTGAACTGGTCGGGCCGGATGACCTCGACTTCATGGCCCATGGCGCGGCATTCAGCCACGGTCCGGGTCAGGGTGCGGACGACGCCATTGACCTGGGGTTCCCAGGCGTCGGTTGCCAGAACTATGCGCATGGACGGGCAGCGAGCTTTCACCATCAGCGAGGAGGACAGCCTTAGCCGCTCCTGAGGTCGATGGCGAGACTTCTGAACGAGTATGGCGTCGATCAGGTCCGACGGGGAAAGCCGCCGGCACGACTGAGTGCCGATGGCGCAGGTCGACCGAGCTTCTCGCCCATCCAGCCCGCCGCGGTGATCAGGGAATCCAGATCATAATCGGTCGAGAATCCCGCCCGCTCCAGCATGTAGACGAGGTCTTCCGTGGCGATATTGCCGGTGGCCCCGGGCGCGAACGGGCAGCCGCCGATGCCGCCGGCCGAGGCATCCAGCACATCGACTCCAGCCTCGACGCCGGCATAGGCATTGGCCAGGCCGGTATTGCGGGTGTCGTGGAAATGCAGACGCAGTCGCGCGTCCGGTGCCGCCTTACGGGCAGCCTCGATCACCCGCGTCACGGCCCACGGGTCACCGGCCCCTATGGTATCGGCAAGGGCGATCTCCTCGACCCCGAGCGCAGCGACCTGACCCACGAGATCGGCCACCTGTTCGACTGGGACCTCGCCCTCGAACGGGCAGCCCCAGACGCAGGACAGGGTGGCGGACAGGGATGGTGCAGCGCCGACCCGGCCGGCCGCGTTGTGACGCCGCCCGACGATGTCGCCGAGCATGGCCACCTGATCCTTTACCGTCAGACCCTGGTTCTTCAGCCCGAAGCCGTCGGTCACAGACAGGGAGACGTTGACCTCGTCCACGCTGGTTTCGAGGGCCCGGTCATAGCCGCGGCCGTTCAGCACCAGCCCGATACGGCTATGGCCGGCCCGAGGCGGCAGCAGGGCCATCACCTCTTCTGCCCCGGCCATCTGCGGCACATATCTGGGATGGACGAACGAAACGGCTTCGATCCGTCGTGCTCCGGCCGCTTCCAGCTTCTGTACGAACGCCGTTCGCACAGCGGGCTCGAACACCGTTGGCTCGTTCTGCAGACCGTCGCGCGGCCCGACTTCGACGATGGTAATGTGACGGCGGCTCATCGCCCGTCTCCGGTGGTGTCCGGCGCGCCGGGCGGCGCATAGACGGTCAGGCTGACGTCGTCGCCGTTGGAATAGTTGTGCCCGGTGACAACGCCGACCGCACGGCCGGTCACCCCGAGCCGGGCACTGGACTGGTGGAAGGCGTCGGCATCGTGAGCCTCGACGATGGCCGGACGGCCCTCGGCCAGCGCGCGCGCCGCACCGTCGGCGTCGGTCAGCTCGGTACTGCGGCCGGTCAGGAAGACGAAACTGGGCTCATGAAAGCCGGTAATGGCCACAGGACCGGTGATGCGGCCCTGTCGGGGGTGCAGGGCCGCGTGCTCGAGGGTGGCCTCCAGACGCGGCGCAACGGACAGCGGGCGCAGCTGGCGCAGGGTTCCCGCCAGGGCGGCGTGGGCGATGACGCCCAGCACGACCGAGGCGATAACGGCGGACGTGGCTGCGCGGTTCAGCAGCAGGAAGGCACCGATCGCCGCGGCTCCCGCGGTAAAGGCGATGGTCAGGGCGGCCCAGGTCTGGGCTGTCGATGTGCCGAATTCCGTCAGGCCGTACAGGGTGATGCCGATGATCAGGGTTGCCGCGAGGACCGTCAGAAGGGCCCCCACCCGTCTTGAAATTACGCCGATCGGCTGGGTCAGGGCGGCGGCAGCGAGCAGGGCTACGGCCCCGAAGGTCGGCAGGGTATAGTGCCATAGCTTGGTCGGGGCGGCTTCGAAGATCAGCCAGGCCGGGACCAGCCAGCAGACCATGAAGCGTACCGCGGGTTCGGACCGTCGATGCCAGGCCGTCGACAGGGCGGCAGGCAGCATCAGGGTCGCCGGAAAAAACAGCAGCGGGGCCAGAGCCAGATACATGCCCGGAAATCCGCCATGGCTTTCATGGGCCCCGGTCAATTTTGGCGCCAGGTCGCCCCCGATCGCCTCACGCCAGAACCCCCCGTCGGTGGCGATGGTGATGGCGATGGCCCACGGGCCCACGATCAGGGCCACCAGCGGCAGACCCCAACCCCAGCCGAGGCGACGCATCCACGACAGGTCCCGATCCCAGACCGAAAGGGCGATCATCGCCGGAACGATCACGATCAGGCCGATCGGACCCTTGATCAGAATCGACAGGCCCAGTCCCAGCCAGAACAGCAATTTATGCAGCCTCTGTGGAGGCTTGTCGGCCCGCGCCGCCATATAGATTCGGGCCAGGGCCGCCATCGACAGGGTGACGGCCCCGCATAGCATGGCGTCGGTCTTGGCGATGCCGGCTTCGGTGGACAGCAGGAAGGTGGCTCCCAGCAGAATCCCGCCCAGGAATCCCGCCCGCTGACCGAACAGGGCTGCGCCGGCCCAGGCACCGGCGGCTGCGGCCAGAATCGCGCCCAGCAGGGATGGAATGCGATAGGGGGCGATGTCGCGGTTCTCGACCTGGGAGGTCGTCGCGACGGCGACGGCCTGCATCCAGTAGATGCCCACCGGCTTTTTCCAGCGCGGCTCGTCCTGGAAGCGGATGTCGACATAGTCGCCGCTTTCCAGCATCTGCGACGTCGCCTGGGCATAGCGGCTCTCGTCACGGTCCAGCGGCGGCAGCAGCAGCAGACCGGGCAGGCCGGCGACCAGGGTCAGCAGCGCCGCCAACAGGGGGCCGCGCCAGCCGGCGATATGGTGATCCAGGTTCGGGCGCATCATGCCGTCATTCCTACCATGCTGTTTCGCGCGACGTCAGTCATCGTGAGCCTCCCGGCGGATGGCGACGCTTGTGCCAGCTTGTGGCTCCCGCCGGCCAGCAAACTCGGCTATTGAGCGACAATGACAAGCAAGGAAACGCCTGAAATCTCCGTCGTCGTGCCGGTACATGACGAGGCCGGTGCCGCCGGACCGCTGGCACGCGAGATTGCCGCGGCTTTCGCCGGGCGCGCCTATGAGATGATTTTCGTCGACGACGCCAGTCGCGACACGACCCTGGCCGAGCTTCAGGCATTGATGGGCGAGTTGCCTGCCCTGCGGGTACTCGGTCATGCCCGCAACGCCGGTCAGAGCCGGGCGGTCCGCAGCGGCGTGATGGTCGCACGCGGATCGATTATCGTTACCCTCGACGGCGACGGCCAGAACCCGCCGGCGGATGCACCGAAACTCGTCGACGCCCTGCTCGCGGCCCCGCCCTCGGTGGCCCTGGTCGGCGGCCGACGGGCTCGACGCCAGGATTCCCAGGCCAAGCGCCAAGCTTCGCTCTGGGCCAACCGCATTCGCAAGAAGCTGCTGCGGGACGATGCCGACGACACCGGCTGCGGGCTCAAGGCGTTTAGGCGCGAGATTTTTCTGCGTCTTCCCTATTTCGATCACATCCATCGCTACCTGCCGGCGCTGATCATCCGCGAAGGCTTCGAGAACCGGTATCTGGACGTCGATCACCGGCATCGGGAGACGGGACAATCGAAATATACCAACTGGGGGCGGCTGATGGCCTCCGTTTCGGACCTGATGGGGGTGATGTGGCTCAAGTCTCGGTCTCGACAGCCCGGTGTTGTTCGCGAAGTCGGGACATCCTGATCGTCTGACTCGCCTGCCGGGCGAAGTGGCGTAGCCGCCGGGAGCGAACGAGGGTATTCGTCGTTAACAAGCGCGGCCATTCGACCGGCCGCCTGTCGAGGACCAAACCATGCTGATCGCCCTGCCGCTGCTGCTGATACCCGTCGTCATCTACAACATCGTCGTGCTGTCAGGCATGATGGGCAGTTCCGGTGCCCTTCAGGCGGACGCCGTGCTGCGCGACCCGATCTTCTCGATTCCGATGACTTCAGGCGCGAACTGGGACGTCGGCGTCGGCGATCTGATCCTGTTCATGGCGTTGATCATGCTGTTCTTCGAACTGCTGAAGTCGACCTCGAGCCAGAAGGTGGCGATCATCAATCACGCGCTGTCGATGATCCTGTTCGTCGCCTGCCTGGTCGAGTTCCTGCTGATCAAGGGCTTTGCCACATCGACCTTCTTCCTGATCGTGGTGATGGTCATGCTGGATGTGCTGGCCGGATTCATCGTCACCATCATCGCGGCCCGCAAGGATCTGGATTTCGGCGGCGGCTGACGCCGTTCGTCGCCTAGCTGAAAGCGGTGAAGATCAGGGCGACGACCGTGACGTCAAATACGCGGGCGGCGATGGTTAGAACCGTGGACATGGCGGGCGATCCGGAAAGCGGGACAGGGTCCCCTGCACAGCAAGGACCGTGCCGCCGGATGTCGCCGCATCAGACGTCCGTGCGCTTGCCCTTGCCGGCTCCCGGGCGACGTTCGTTGGGCCCGGAATATTCAGTGCCCAGATAGGTGGAGCGGGCTGCGCCGAGAACCGGCGGTCCACCTTTCAAACCTTTGCGCTGGCCGGTCTGGCCGATCATCTGGGCAGCGAATGCGGTCGCGCCGGGGTCGGCCGCGGGCTTGGGGGCAGGTCTTGCCGGGCTGTCCTCTGTCGGGGTGGCGTGATCGGCGGCTTCCCCCAATGGTACGAGTTCACGCGACGTCGAGCCGGCCCGGCGTTCGGCCGCGCGTCGGTCGCGATCGCGGCGATCCTGCCGCTCGACCGGACTGATGGGGCGAACGCCGTCCGTCATGGCGAGCCCTTGCCGCCGGCCAGCCGGTCGATCTGGGCCTTCATCTCATCCATCTGCTTTCGCATTTCGGTGAGCGGGTCGCGCGGTGTCTCGTCGCCGGCGGGCTCGGTGGCCTTGTCCGGCCGGGCTGCAGGATTGCCCATGGCGAAGCCGGGCCACATCGTCATGGCCTTTTCGAACAGGGCCATGTTGCGCTTGACCGCCTCGTCCATCAGCCCGGCCCCGGGGGTGGCTCCGAAGGTGCGGCTGAACTGGCTGCGCAGTTCCTCCTGCTGGCGGGAGAAGGAATCCAGCGACATTTCCAGATAGCTGGGCAGGACACCCTGCATCTGGCCGCCGTAGAAGCCGATCAGCTGGCGCAGGAACTGGACGGGGAGCAGGGCCTCGCCGCGGCTTTCCTCTTCGAAGATGATCTGGGTCAGGATCTGACGGGTCAGATCGTCGTTGCTCTTGGCGTCATAGACGACGAAATCGGTGCCTTCGCGGACCATGGTCGCCAGGTCTTCAAGCGTCACATAGGCGCTGGTGGCGGTGTTGTAGAGCCGCCGGTTGGCGTACTTCTTGATGATGACGGTATCGCCGTCCTTGCCTTTTTCGCTTCCGGACTTTTTCTCGGCCACGCGTCGCACCCGTCTTTGTTGCAATGCCGCACTATCCCGCAGGGCGGCGGCGGACGCCAGCCCCCTTGCGGTGGTCAGCCCGCCGGAGCCAGAACCACGCCGACCAGTACGGCTGACCAGTGGGCGGCGGCCCCGGCGACGACGAAACCGTGCCAGATCGCGCGACGGAACCTAACCCGAGGACTGATGAAGACGAAGACGCCGGCGGTGTAGATCAGGCCGCCGATGACCAGCAGGGCCAGGGCCGCCGGATGGACGGTGTCGACCAATGGCTTCAGAGCCAGCACGGCCAGCCACCCGAACAGGGCGTAGACGACGCTCCAGAAGCCATCCGACAGGCGCGGCGCGATCAATTTGGTGAACACCCCGGCGAACGCGATCAGCCAGACCGCGAGGGTGAATCCGATCGCCCAGGCCCCTTCGAACCGCTGGGTGGTGAAAGGCGTGTAGCTGCCGGCGATCATCAGAAAGATGGCGGCTTCGTCCAGCCGCCGCAGCACCGGCCGGGCGGCGCAGGGGCGGGCCTGGTTGTACACGGTTGAGGCCGTCAGCATGGCGATCAGGCACAGGGCGTAGATGGCGGTCGAGACCGAGGTGCCGACGCCGGCATAGAGGGCGGCCAGGACGGCGAGGACCACGCCACCGGCCGCGGCCAGGCCCAGACCGACGATGTGCACCCACAGGTCGGCGAGGCGTTCGCCGCGCGTCTGATAGTGTTCGATCATGTCCAGCTCATCCGGAGTGCAGAGCCGGGTCAGCAGTTTTTTCAGTTCCATACGCATGGTTTCCTAAGCAGGTCAGGCCGCCAGTTGTTCCCGGACATGATGCCGATTCAGGGTGACTATTCGCTGAACGGTCCGGCGAGAGCGTGACGAAGGGCGACGAATGCGGCAGAAACGCCACGCAACAATTTTGCCCTGGAGTTCCCATGTCTGACGCCCGCCCTGATGTCGTGATCGTGTCCGCCGCCCGTACGCCGGTCGGATCGTTTCTGGGAGCCCTGTCAAGTCTGCCGGCATCGAAACTGGGCGAGATCGCCATCCATGGGGCGCTGGAGCAGGCGCGGGTCGCGGCGGCAGACGTCGACGAGGTGATCCTGGGCCATGTGCTGCAGGCGGCGGCGGGGCAGGGACCGGCGCGTCAGGCGGCGATGGGCGCGGGCATTCCGAAGGAGACGCCGGCGTGGAGCCTGAACCAGATCTGCGGCTCGGGCCTGCGGGCCGTGGCGCTGGCCTATCAGCAGATCGCCATGGGCGATGCACGCATCGTGGTCGCCGGGGGGCAGGAGAGTATGAGCCAGGCCCCGCACGCGGCCAATTTGCGCAACGGCCAGAAGATGGGCGACCTGGCCTTTACCGACACGATGATCAAGGACGGGCTGTGGGACGCCTTCAACGGCTATCATATGGGGCAAACCGCCGAGAACATCGCCGACCAGAACCAGATCAGCCGCGCGGCCCAGGACGAATTCGCGGTGGCCAGCCAGAACAAGGCCGAGGCGGCGCAGAAGGCGGGCCGGTTTGCCGATGAGATCGTTCCGGTGACGATCCCAGGGCGCAAGGGCGATGTGGTCGTCGATCAGGACGAATACGTCCGGCACGGCGCAACGATCGAGGCGATGGCGAAGCTGCGACCGGCATTCACCAAGGACGGCTCGGTCACGGCGGCCAATGCGTCCGGCCTGAACGACGGCGCTGCGGCCCTGGTGCTGATGAGCGGCGACGAGGCCCGCAAGCGTGGACTGAAGCCACTGGCGCGGATCGTGTCCTGGGCCAGTGCCGGGGTCGATCCGGCGATCATGGGCACGGGCCCGATCCCGGCCTCGCGCAAGGCGCTGGACAAGGCCGGCTGGACCGTCGCCGATCTGGATCTGGTCGAGTCCAATGAGGCCTTTGCCGCTCAGAGCCTGTGCGTTCTGAAGACGCTGGATCTCGACCCGGCCAAGGTTAACGTCAACGGCGGGGCCATCGCCATCGGCCATCCGATCGGCGCGTCCGGGGCCCGCATCCTGACCACCCTGCTGCACGAGATGAAGCGGCGTGATGCGAAGAAGGGTCTGGCGACCCTGTGCATCGGCGGCGGCATGGGCGTGGCCCTGTGCGTCGAACGGGACTGATCCCGACTGTCGACGGGCCGATTGTCCCCGGTCCCTGCGCAATAATTTTCGCTGCGACGGAGCCAGGGGGATTTATCGCCCCAAGGTCGCACCGCAGACGACGTTTGAAATCCCGTAACCTGGTGGCGGTGACGGGGTGGGAACCCTGATTGTCAAAGACCGGGCGGCCCGTCGGCCGGTCGGCGGCGGGGCGCTGGGTCCATTGTAGACCAGCCCTGGACCCCCGCGGATTTTTTGCCGGGAACAGGCTGTGAGTCCGGGGCAGATGTCCCCTGATTGTCCCCGAATGTGCTCCCCGGGCGCAGGATTACCTGTCCCCGGAGTCCCCACTGATCGCCGTCCTGTGGGGAGGCTCGACTTCGCGAATTGGGCGGAAGGGGCTAAGGCGACGCGATGACGACAGATATTCTCCATGGCCGCCCCCCGCTGGTGTTCGATCCGCCGGGGGCCGCGATCCAGACCTCGCCCCTGATCCCCGGTTCGACGGCGCTGGAAAGCTTCGCGCCGAAGTCCGTGGACACGGCCATGATCTATGCGCCGCCGGGCGTGCTGGAGCGACGCTATCTGCTGGCCCTGGCCCTGCAGGCGCTGAAGGTCGGCGGCCGGCTGGACGTGATGGCCGCCAAGGACAAGGGCGGATCGCGGCTAAACAAGGAACTGAAGGCCTTCGGCGTCGAACTGGCCGAGAGTTCCAAGGCCCATCACCGCCGCTGCGTGGTGATCCGGCCCGAAACCCTGACCGGAATTGACGAGGCCATTGCGGCGGGTGCCCCGCGGCAGGTCGAGGGGCTGGAGGCCTGGTCGCAACCGGGCATCTTCGCCTGGGACCGGGTCGATGCGGGTACGGCCCTGCTGGCCGAACATCTGCCGCCGATGAAGGGGCTCGGCGTGGACCTGGGCTGCGGTTACGGGGCGCTGGCCACGGTGGTGCTGCGCTCGCCGACGGTGACGCTGCTGAAGCTGGTCGATGTGGACCGGCGGGCGATCGAGGCGGCGCAGAAGAATGTCGACGACCCCCGTGTGAGTTACGACTGGATCGACGCCCGCAATCTGGACGCGGCCGGAGATCAGGATTTCGTGGTCAGCAATCCGCCCTTCCACGATGGCGGGACCGAGGACAAACGACTGGGTCAGGCCTTCATCCAGAAGGCCGCGGCCTTGCTGCACAAGGGCGGCGTGGCCTGGATCGTGGCCAACCGGCATCTGCCCTATGAGGCCGAGCTGAACGCCGCCTTCAAACGAGTGACGATGGTCGCCGACCGCGGTGGCTACAAATTGTTCGAGGCGGTGAAATGAGCCAGCCCTCAAGCAGTCCGAAGGACGTTAGGGCGACGGGCAAAGTCCCGACATCCCGCGTCGACAAGCTGCTGGGCGGGATGGGCTATGGCTCGCGCAGCGAAATGGCGCGGCTGGGCAAGGCTGGCGGCATTGTGCTGGACGGGGTCGATCTGGTCGACGTGTCCAAACGCATCCCGGTGACCCGCGACCTGCCGCAGCGGATGATGATCGACGGCCGTCCTGTCGATCCGCCGCCGGGTGTGGTGCTGCTGCTGAACAAGCCGCTGGGCATGACCTGTTCGCGCAAGGAGGAGGGGGCCCTGGTCTATGACGTGCTGCCGTCGCGCTGGCGGCATCGCGACCCGGCAATCTCGACCATCGGACGGCTGGACAAGCAGACCTCGGGCCTGCTGCTGCTGACCGACGACGGTGACCTGCTGCATCGGGTGATCTCGCCGCGCCGCCATGTGGCCAAGGTCTATCACGCGACGCTGGCGCGGCCGCTGGCCGGGACGGAACAGGCCCTGTTCGCGGCCGGGGGGCTGGTGCTGGAGGGGGAGAACAAGCCACTGGCCCCGGCCGAGCTGGAGGTGTTGTCGCCGACCGAGGCGCGGCTGACGGTGACCGAGGGCCGCTATCATATGGTGCGGCGCATGTTCGCCGCCGCCGGCAACCACGTGGAAGCGCTGCACCGGGAACGACTGGGTGGCTTGACCCTGCCCGACGACCTGGCCCCCGGTGAGTGGCAATTGCTGGATGAGGCCGAGGTCGAGCAGATCTTCGCCTAGCATTCCCTGTCCGGCGCGGTGAGGCCGGGAACCCCGCCCGCGTTCGGGCTCTATCGCTCCGCCATTTGAACGGAGACGACATGACCGGGGCGACACGGAAGCGCGATCTGAGGACCGGCCGTCCGGTCTGGGCCGACAGCTACGGGCTGGGCGTCCCGGTGCGGACGCTCGACGCCGCGATCAGCGTGGATGTCGTCATCGTCGGGGCCGGGATCAGTGGGGCCTTCATGGCGCATGACCTGAGCCGGGACCATTCGGTGGCGGTACTGGACCGTCGCCCGCCCCTGACCGGATCGACCATGGCCTCGACGGCGCTGCTGCAGTGGGAAATCGACCTGCCACTGACGGTGCTGGCCGAGAAGATCGGGGCCGAGAAGGCCAAGCGGGCGTATCTGCGCTCACGTGCGGCCGTTGAGGATCTGAAGCGGATCGTGGCCCATGAGCGGATCGTCTGCGGACTGAAGGACAAGGACAGCCTGTATCTGGCGGGCGACACCTATGGCTATCGCGCGCTGGAAGCCGAGGCCGGGGCAAGGGCGGCGATTGGACTGGACAGCGAATTTATCGGCCCCGCGGACCTGCGCGAGCGGTTCGGCATCGACCGGACCGGGGCCATCATCTCCAGCGGCTCGGCCAGTGCCGACCCGGCCCGACTGGCGGCCGGACTGCTGCGTCGGGCCCGGGCCAATGGCGCGACGGTCTATTCGCAGGTCGAGGTATTGCAGGCCGCGTCCGATCCGGAGGGGGTGACGCTGATCACCGACGCGGGCCATGCGGTCCGGGCGCGGCAAGTGGTGTTCTGCTGCGGCTATGAATTTCCCAAGGGGGTGCCGACACCGGGGGCCAAGGTGATCTCGACCTGGGCTCTGGCGACGAAGTCGCGAACCGCCTGTCCAGCCTGGTTGCGCGACACCTTGGTGTGGGAGGCGTCCGACCCCTATCTGTATTTCCGCATGGGTGGCGACGGGCGGTTGATCGTCGGCGGTGAAGACGAGGATTCACCCGATGCCCATCAGGACGAGGCCCGGTTGAAACGCAAATGCGCGGCCATCGCCGCGAAATTGCAGGCGCTGGTCCCGGCTCTGGATTTCGAGGTCGATTACAGCTGGGCCGGGGCCTTCGGCGAAAGCGCCACCGGCCTGCCGTCGATCGCGCCAGTGCCGGACATGGACCACGCCTGGGCGGTGATGGGGTTCGGGGGCAATGGCATCACCTATTCGGTCATCGCCAGTCAGGTGGTCGCGGCGGCGATCCGCGGACAGGTTGATCCCGACGCCGATCTGTATCGGGTCTGAGAGAGTCGACGGCACGACGGTTCGCCCCGGCGATTGCCGACGACCGGACTCTCCGAGCGTGATGCGACTATCCAGTTTGACTGGACGATAGCCATCAAGATGGCTATCTTGCGGACATGAGCACCTACACTGTCGCCCAGGCGCGGGACAATCTGTCGAAATTGATCGCCGCTGCCCAGCGCGGCGAAGACGTGAGAATCGCGCGAAACGGTCAGCCTGCCGTGCGCATGATCAGTGATGCGCCGAAGGGGTTGGTCATCGACGTGGCCGAACTGAAGCGGCGGCGGATCGTGCCCAAGGCCGGGCCGACCGATATCGTCCAGCTTCTGGAAGAGATGCGCCAGGAACGGCCGTGGTAAACGTCTATCTTGATGCCAGCGTCCTCTATTCCATCCTGATCTCTGACGCCCATTCCGACCGCGTGAGGGACTGGCTGGTCGGTGAACCTGTGCTGACCTTCAGCCTGTGGACCCTGACCGAGACCTCGTCAGCCCTGTCCCACGCCCAGCGCACCGACCGGATCACGGCGGCCGAGCGCCGTCGCGCGGAGGTCGAGATGGACAGGTTGTTCAGTCCGACACGGCCGGACGCGGTGATCGGCCCCGACGACTTCCTGCAGGCGCGCCGTCTGCTTGAACGCCATGAAGCCCTGCGTGCGCCCGACGCCCTGCATCTGGCCATCGTCGAGCGGGAGTCCTGGGCGCTGGCCACCCTCGACCGGCGTTTGGCCGAGGCGGCGGTGAAGCAGGGTGTGGTGTTGGCCCTGTCATGACCCCCGTAAAGATCTGTGGCCTGACCACGCCCGAAACCCTCGACGCCGCGCTGGACGGCGGGGCGGCCTTTGTCGGGGCGGTGATCTTTCCGCGCAGCCCGCGCCATCTGGAACCGCTGCACGCGGCGACCCTGTTCGACCGGGCTCGGGGGCGGGCCAGGGTGGTGGCGGTGACGGTCGATGCCGACGACGCGCGGCTGACCGAGATCGCCCTGATCCTGAAACCGGACCTGATCCAGTTGCACGGGCGGGAGACGCCCGAGCGAGCGGCGCGGGTGCGCGAGTTGACCGGCGCCGGGATCATCCGGGCCTTGGCTGTGTCCACGGCGGCGGACATCGAGGCGGCGGCCGCGTGGGAGCCGGTCGTCGATCATCTTATGTTCGATGCCCGTCCCCCGGCGGGCGCGGACCTGCCGGGCGGGGTCGGGGCCCGGTTCGACTGGTCGCTGCTGGCCGGGCGATCGTTCGCAAGGCCGTGGTTTCTGGCCGGGGGCCTGACGCCGGACAATGTCGCTGAGGCCGTGGCCATCAGCGCGGCCCCGATGGTCGATGTGTCCTCTGGTGTGGAAAGCGCACCGGGTGTTAAGGACACGGACCGGATTGCGGCCTTTCTCAGGGCCGTGTGACGCCCCATTTCCGACGCCTCCCCGCGAGAGAAACGCCTGTGAACGCCATCCTGCCCAATGCCTATGCCCTGCCGGACGCCGAGGGCCGGTTCGGTCCCTACGGGGGCCGGTTCGTGGCCGAGACCCTGATGCCGCTGGTGCATGAGCTGACCGCGGCCTATGCGGCAGCCCAGGCCGACCCGAGCTTCCAGGCCGAGCTGGACGACTTCCTGACCCATTATGTCGGTCGGCCCAGCCCCCTGTATCTGGCCGAACGGCTGAGCGCCCACTACGGAACGGCCGATATCTGGTTCAAGCGCGACGAGCTGAATCATACCGGCGCGCACAAGATCAACAACTGCATGGGCCAGATCCTGCTGGCCATGCGGATGGGCAAGACCCGCATCATCGCCGAGACCGGGGCCGGCCAGCACGGGGTGGCCACGGCGACCGTCTGCGCCCGCTTCGGCCTGAAATGCGTGGTCTATATGGGCGCGACCGACGTGCAGCGGCAGTCGCCCAACGTGTTCCGCATGAAGCTGCTGGGGGCCGAGGTGATCCCGGTGACCAGCGGCCGGGCGACGCTGAAGGACGCCATGAACGAGGCGATGCGGGACTGGGTCACCAATGTCGAGGACACCTATTATCTGATCGGTACCGCCGCCGGGCCGCACCCCTATCCGGCCATGGTCCGCGACTTCCAGTCGGTGATCGGCAAGGAAACCAAGGTCCAGATGCAGGCACGACGCGGCAAACTTCCGGACGCCTGTGTCGCGGCCATCGGCGGCGGATCGAACGCCATCGGCCTGTTCCACCCCTTCATCGACGATGCCTCCGTGCGGCTGATCGGGGTCGAGGCGGCCGGGCGCGGGCTGGACGGGCCGGACCATGCGGCCTCACTGCAGGGCGGACGGCCCGGCGTGCTGCACGGCAATCGTACCTATCTGCTGCAGGACGACGACGGCCAGATTCTGGAAGGCCATTCCATCTCGGCCGGGCTCGATTATCCGGGCATCGGACCGGAACACGCCTGGCTGAAGGACATCGGCCGTGCCGAATATCGCGCCACCACCGACGCCGAGGCGCTGGAAGCCTTCCAGCTGTGCTCGAAACTGGAGGGGATCATTCCGGCGCTGGAGCCCAGCCATGCCCTGGCGCGGGTCGGCGAAATCGCGGCCGAGGTCGGCAAGGGCGGCGACGTGGTGGTCAATCTATGCGGCCGCGGCGACAAGGATATCTTCGCCGTGGCGGAACATCTGGGAGTTGAGCTCTAGGGCTCCGGGAATCTGAACATGAAACGCTTCATCGCAATGACGGCCGTCGTGTCGCTGGCCCTGGCCGGCCCGGTCCTGGCGCAGAGCCAGGGGCAGCCGGCGGCGGATACGCCGATCCTGGCCGGGGCCACCCTGGCCCCCGACTGCGGCAATCTGTACGCCCTCGCCGGCAAGGCCTTCTGCGTCAGTGCTCCGCTGGCCGGCGTCGGCACGCTGGCCGATGCCTATGTCGCCCATTTCGAGGGTCAGGGCTGGCTGGCCGCGGGCGGCGACAGCAATCGGGTGGTGCTGGTCAAGCGTCGCGACAGCGGCGGCTGCGACGGTATCCAGATGATCGCCTTCTATGACACGACGCGTCCGACCGGACCGACCTCGACCGGCTATCTGGGCTTCGCCACCATTCCCGGGGATGTGTGCACGGCGGCGGCCGCGGTGCCGGCGACGCAATGACCACCGCTCGTATCGACGCCCGTTTCGCCGCGCTGAAGGCCGAGGGCCGGGCCGGGTTCGTGACCTATGTGATGGCCGGTGATCCGACCCGGGATCAGGCGCTGGAGATTCTGCGCGGCCTGCCGGCGGCCGGGGCCGACCTGATCGAATTGGGCATTCCGTTCTCGGATCCGATGGCCGAGGGACCGCCGATCCAGAAGGCGGCGATCCGCGCGCTGAAGGCCGGGCTGACGCTGAAGGGGACGCTGGCGCTGGCGCAGGCGTTCCGGGACGGCGACACCGACACGCCGCTGATCCTGATGGGCTATCTGAATCCGATCGAGAGCTATGGCTATGACGCCTTCGCCCGCGACGCTGCGGCCAGCGGCGTCGACGGCGTGATCGTGGTCGACTGCCCGCCGGAAGAGGCTGATCCGCTGTCGGACGCGCTGGACGCCCACAAGGTGGCGCTGATCCGGCTGGCGACGCCAACCTCGGACGATGCGCGGCTGAAGATCATCGCCCGGCGCACCTCGGGCTTTGTCTACTATGTGTCCGTGGCCGGGGTGACCGGGGTCAAGGAGGCCCAGGCCCTGTCGGTAGCCCCGGCCGTCGAGCGGGTGCGCAAGGCCTCGGGCCTGCCGGTGGCGGTCGGCTTTGGCGTGCGCACGCCGGAGCGGGCCGCCGAGATCGCCCGCGTCGCCGATGCGGTGGTGGTCGGCTCGGCGCTGGTCGACGAAGTCGCTGCGGCGCTGGAATCCGGCGAATCCGCGCCGGACCGGGTGCTGGCCCGGGTTCGGGCCCTGTCCGACGCCGTCAGGGCTGCACGCGTGACGGAAACCGTCTAGAGACACGTTCATGGCCGAAAAGAACACGCCCCCGATCAAGACCCCGCCGGAACGCCGTGGCGGCTGGCTGTCGCGTTTCGCCCCCGGCGTGCGCAAGATCGTCAGCCGGCGCGACACGCCCGACGGCCTGTGGGTCAAGGATCCCGACACCGACGAGATGCTCTATCGCCCGGACCTCGAGACCGCCCTGTGGGTGACCCCGTCCGGTCGGCATATGCGGATCGGCGCAGCCAAGCGGCTGGGCTACACCTTCGATGGCGGCAAATATGAGCCGATCAGCAGCCCCGAGGTCGAGGAAGACCCGCTGAAGTTCAGCGACGGCAAGCCGTATCGCGAGCGGCTGGCGGCGGCGCGCAAGACCGTGGGCACGCGCGACGTGATGTCGATCGGCTTTGGCGAGATCGACGGCACACCGGCCGTGGCCATCGTGCAGGATTTTGCCTTCATGGGCGGCTCGCTGGGCATGGCTGCCGGTGAGGGCTTCATCGCCGCCGCCCGGGCCGCGGTCGAGCGCAAGGTGCCGATGGTCTGTTTCACCGCCGCGGGCGGGGCCCGGATGCAGGAGGGCGCGCTGAGCCTGATGCAGATGGCGCGCACCACCCTGGCGGTGCAGGAACTGAAGGCGGCGCAGCTGCCCTTCGTCGTGGTGCTGACCGATCCGACCACCGGTGGGGTCACCGCCAGCTATGCGATGCTGGGCGATGTGCATCTGGCCGAGCCTGACGCGCTGATCGGCTTTGCCGGCCCCCGGGTGATCGAGGCCACGATCCGCGAGAAACTGCCGCCGGGCTTCCAGCGTGCCGAATATCTGGAACAGAAGGGCATGGTCGACCGCGTGGTCAACCGTGCCGACCTGCCGAAGACGCTGGGTCAGGTCCTGTCGATGCTGATGGACGGCAAGCGTCGGGCCGCCTAGGTCCGGACCATGGATCCGATCTCGGCCCGGTTGTTGGCCCGACATCCCCAGAAGATCGACCTGTCACTGGACCGGATGCGGGCCCTGTGCGCTGCGCTGGGCGATCCGCAGGACGCCCTGCCGCCAGTCATTCATGTGGCCGGGACCAACGGCAAGGGCTCGACCGCCGCCCTGCTGCGCGCCATGGCCGAGGCGGCGGGGTTACGGGTCCACGTTTATACGTCGCCGCATCTGGTGCGGTTCAACGAACGTATCCGCCTGGCCGGGACCCTGATCGACGACGCAGCGCTGAATGCGGCGCTGGACCGGGTCGAGGCGGCCGGTGAGGCGCACGGCATCGGGGCCACGGTGTTTGAGGTGGCGACGGCCGCGGCCTTTGTCGCCATGGCCGGGGTGGCCGCCGATCTGGCCATCATCGAGGTCGGGCTGGGCGGGTCGCTGGACGCCACCAATGTCATCGACCGGCCGTTGCTGAGCGTGATCACGCCGATTGCCCTGGATCATGCGGAGTTTCTCGGCACCGACCTGTCGGGCATCGCCGGAGAGAAGGCTGGCATATTGAAGCCCGGCGCGCGCGGGCTGGTGGCGCGCCAGTCAGAGGCGGTGATGGCGGTGATCACGGCGCGGGCGGCGGCGCTGCTGGCACCGCTGACGGTGCTGGGCAGCGATTTCGACGCCTGGGGCGACCGGGGTGGCCTGTCGTACCAGGACGAGGAACGGTTCCTCGACCTGCCTGCCCCGGCCCTGGCCGGCCCGCACCAGATCGACAATGCCGGGCTGGCGGTGGCCGTGGCGCTGGAGCTGGACCTGCCCGAGGCCGCGATCGTCCAAGGTCTGGAGACGGTGAGCTGGCCGGCACGGATGCAGCGGCTGACGGCGGGACCCTATGGCGAGACGGCGCGCTCGGCGGAAGCCGAGCTGTGGCTGGACGGGGGGCACAATCCGCATGCGGCGCGGGCCCTGGCCGAGACCCTGGCGGCGCGGCAGGCGCGCGCCCCGCGGCCGCTGGCCCTGATCGTCGGCATGCTGGCCAACAAGGATTCAGGCGGCTTCTTCGAGGCGCTGAAGGACAGTGGCGCGGCCGTGTTCACCGTCGGCTTTGATGGAACGGCGGCCGAGCCCGAGGCGCTGGCAGCGGTAGCACGCGGCCACGGGCTCGGAGCCCAGCCGGCGGGCTCGGTCAGCGGGGCGCTGGATCTGGCGCTACGGCTGGGAGCCGGGCGGGTGGTGATCTGCGGCTCGCTCTACCTCGCGGGCGAGGTGCTGGGCGCGAGCCGCGAGACCTGGCCCATTTAGCATTGGGCCTATCGCGCTTTGCGCTACTTGAGGCCATGTCGCTGGGCCTATCGCCCTTCGGGCTACTTGAGGCCAAAGCACTGACCCGGCGGCCCCTCCGTACGGGAGGGGCCTTGGGACATCAGGCGGTGATGCCGGCCTCGGCCAGCCATTCGACGATCTTGCCCTTGGGCATGGCACCGACCTTCATCGAGGCCATCTCGCCGTTGCGGAACAGCATCAGGGTCGGGATGCCCTTCACGCCCAGCTTGGACGGGATCATCGGCGAATCGTCGATATTGACCTTGGCGATCACGACCTTGCCCGACAGTTCGTCGGCGATCTGTTCCAGCGCCGGGCCGATCTGTTTGCACGGGCCGCACCATTCAGCCCAGAAATCGACCAGCACGGGGACCGACGACTTGAGGACGTCGGCGTCGAAGCTGGCGTCGGTGACCTTGACGGTGGCCATGGGGGAATTCTCCTGCTGCACCGGGGGCGGTGCGGGGTTGGGGCGTGATCGCAACGGTCGGCTGTTGCCGCAGATGTGGGGCGATTCCTGCCGAAATCAACGCCCGGCGGCCAGGGCTTCGTCCATCAGGGCCTGGGGCACCGGCATCAACCGGGGGCCGTCGGTCCAGACCAGGGCCGCCTCGACCGCACGATCGGGGTACAGCCGCCCGAGCACGGCGATATAGACGGCCAACTGCAGAACATAGGCGGGATCAGCGTTCTCGATCCGGTCGGGGGCCGGACGATTGGTCTTGTAGTCAACCACCAGCACGCGCTCGGGGGTGATCACCAACCGGTCGATCCGGCCGGAAACCGTGACCCCCGGCGGTAGGCCGGGGGCCCCGCCGGTCAGGGCCACCTCGGCGCGGGAGCCGGTCCCGAACACCGGGGCGAAGCGGGGGTCGTCCAGTACCGTGAAGGCGGCGTCGATCATCTCGCCGCGCTGGGCCGCGTCGAGGTCTGGCTCGCGCGCCAGCATGCGCACGGCTGCGTTGGCCCGGGCGGCGGCGTCGATTTCGGGCAGACGCTCCAGCAACCGGTGGATCAGATCTCCCCGACGGAAGCGGCCGAGCGGTGCGCCCGGCCCGGCGGTGGTGGCCAGCGGCGACGGGGCGGGGATGCGCACGGTCTCGTCCATGCGCGAGGGTGAGGCGTAGCGGGCAGAGGCCTCGGCCGGAGGGCGGGTGAGGGCCCAGGCGGGGGCCGCGCCGACGGTGGCGCCGGCCGCAGTCTGGGGCGGCAGGATCTGCGGATCGACACCGTAGCGCAGGGTACCGTCGTCCAGTTCGTGCGTGAGGCCCGCCTCGGTCAGACGGTCGAAGGTTTCGGTGACGATCGCCCACCAGCTGCCGGCTTCGGGGCCGCGCGTGCCGGCGCGACCCATGATCACCAGCCGGTCACGGGCCCGGGTCAGAGCCACATAGAGCAGGCGCAGGGTCTCGTCGTCGGCGCGTTTGGCCCGGGCGTCGCGGGCCTCGGTCGAGGCGGGACAGTCGTCGCCCGACCTGCCCGGACACATCAGCCAGGCCTCGCCGCCGTCAGGCAGGGCGACCGGCATCAGCGACGGGCCCTGCGGCTTGGCTCTGGCGGTGGTGTCGGGAAGGATGACGATCGGGGCTTCCAGCCCCTTGGCCCCGTGTACGGTCATGACCCGGACCTCGTTGCGCGCCCCTTCCAGCTCGCGCTTGACCTCGACGTCGGCGGCCTCAAGCAGGGCCACGGCGGTCTCGAGGTCAACGCCGCCGCGATCCTCGGCCGAGAGGATCTGGGCCAGGGTCTCGTCGATGGCTTCCTCGGCCTCGTGGCCCAGCCGGGCCAGGATGCGGGCGCGACCGGAACGGCCGGTGTCGTCGACGCGGTTCAGCAGGGTCGAGAAGAAGGCGAAGGGATCGCGCTCGCGGGCGTCCAGGGCTGCCTGCAGCAGGTCACGGGCCCGTCTCCACGACGGATGTTCCTCGGCGCGGGCGCACAGTTCGCGCCACAGGCCGCCACGCTTCTCGCGTCCGGCCAGGGCGTAGAGGCTGTCGTCGGGACCGAAGTCGGGCACGTCGCAGAAGGGACTGCGCAGGATACCGGCGAGGCTGAGGTCATCGTCCGGGAACAGGGCGAACCGGGCCAGGGCGACCAGATCGTCGAAGACGATATGGCTGGACAGTTTCAGCCGGTCGGCCCCGGCGACGGGCACGCCGGCCGTCTTCAGCGCCCGGATGATTTCCTCGAAGGTGGCATCACGTCGCCGCACTAGCACGAGGAAGTCGCCATAGTCGCAGGGCCGCAGGGCCCCGGTCCTGCGGTCGTGGACGGCGGATCCGGCCAGGACCTGGGCGCGGATGTTGCGGGCCAGGCGGGCGGCCAGCTGTTTGCGCCCGCTGACCACACTCTCCTGATCGACCGGATCGTCCCAGGCGTCGCGCTCAGCCGCCTTTTCGTCGGAAAACAGCGGGATCAGATCGACCGTGCCCTGATGATCGACCCGGGTGGCGGTGTGGGTCGGGATGGCGGCCACGTCCTCGCCGACGAGGGCGGTCTGACGGTCGAAATCGTCGAACAGTTGATCGACGAAGCTGAGGACCTCGGGGGTCGAGCGCCAGGATTTGGCCAGTTCGACAGCCTCGAATTCCCCGCCGCTGCCACGCACCAGGGCGTCATAGACCTGGGACTCGCGCCGCAACCGTTCCGGCCGGGCCCCCTGGAAGGAGTAGATCGACTGCTTCTCGTCGCCGACGGCGAAGACGGTGCGGCCGTCCGGCTCTCCCGCAAAGAATTCCCCGGTCAGGGCGCGGACGATGGCCCACTGGTCGGGGGCGGTATCCTGGGCCTCGTCGATCAGGACATGGGCGATGCCGCCGTCCAGCTTGTACAGCACCCAGGCCGCGGTCGAGCGTTGAGTCAGCAGGTCGACCGTGCGAGCCACCAGGTCGGCGAAGTCCAGCGCCCCTCGGGCGGCCTTGGCGGTTTCGTAGAAGGCCGCGTGGGCCCGGGCCAGGGTCAGCAATTTGATCGTGTCGTCGGCGATCTTCGCCGCGCGCAGACTGTCGCGGGCGGACAGGTATTTGAGCTGGAGGGTGGTCAGATAATCGACCGCCACGGACGGGGCCGATCTGGTGCCCATCTTCGCGCGCGGATCACCGGCCCCAGTCAGGAAGACGTGGCCGAGGTCGGCGAAGGTCCAGCCCGGCGGGGACGCAGCCCGCATGGCTTCGGCCCGCTTCTGGTCGTTGGTCGAGCCGGTGGCCATGGAATCCGCGGTGTGCCGCCATTCGGCCGGATCGAGCCCGCCGAGGAAGTCAGCCTCGATCTGGTCCGGCGAGGAGTCGGGATCGGCTCCGGTCAGGGCGTGGGGGCCGGGCATCTGGCCGGATTCGACCCCGTCGACATAGGCCAGCAGCTTGGCCCGATCGGACTCGATCATGGCCAGCAGGGACTGGAAGCCGTCCCAGTGCAGCTCGATAGCGAAATGGCTGTAGGCCTGTCCGATCGGTCCCGCGGGATCGCGGAAGGCGGCCAGAGCCAGATCCTCGCGCGCCTCGCGCGTCAGGGCCAGCGCGGCCTCGTTCTCGAGCACGGTGAAGCGGGGTGAAACCCCGGCCTCGAGCGGGAAGCGCCGCAGCAGCTTTTCGCAGAAGGCGTGGATGGTCTGGATTTTGAGCCCGCCGGGGGTTTCCAGAGCCCGGGCGAACATGCGCCGGGCCGAGGACAGGTCGGCCGGCGACAGACCCGACGGATCACGCCCGTCCAGCTCGGCCAGCGAGTTCGACAGGGCGGCGTCATCCATCACCGCCCATTTGCCCAGGGTCTCGAACAGCCGGGCCTGCATCTCGGCGGCGGCGGCCTTGGTATAGGTGACGCACAGGATTTCACCGGGCGTGGCTCCGCCCAGCAGCAACCGGGCCACGCGGTTGACCAGGGTGGTGGTCTTGCCCGACCCGGCATTGGCGGTGACGAAGACCGAGCGGCCGGGATCGGCGGCGCGGGCCTGATAGTCGATGTCGGCGGAGACCGTCATTCGCCGTCCTCCGTATCGTCGCCGACGACGTGCCATTCCCAGACCCGGGCCAGATGGTCGTAGTTGCCGCCGAAATTGCCCATGAATTGGGGCGCGGCCCAGCTGACATAGGGGGTGGATTCGCGGTCGAACCGGGCCACGCGGCGCTGCAGCCCCTCGAGGGCGGCACGGGCCAGGTCAGCGGCCTCCAGCCCGGCGGCGCGCACGGCGACCTCACCCGGCTTGCGACGGCCGACGACGCGGACATAGGTCAGTTCCTCGGGCTCAACCGGACCGTTGGTGTCGGTGAAGCCGCCGTCGGCGAGGATGGCGGCGGTCAGGGTCAGCTGCGGCGCGAAGCCGGTCTTGACCTGTCTGGCCGAGGGCGCGGCCCCGGTCTTGAAGTCGATCACGGCTGCGCCGGTGGCTCCCAGTTCGATACGGTCGGCATAGGCCTTGAGGGTGAAGCGGCCGCCGGGCGCGTCGAAGCCGGACTCGCCCTGCTGCTCGATCAGCAGGGTGATACCGCGGGCCCGGCGCTCCGCTTCAAAGCCGGTCAACCAGCGGGCGCAGTTGCGGGCCAGCGGGGCCTCGCGGGCCATGGCGGCATCCTCGAATCCGTGGGCGGACAGTTCCTCCAGCAGCAGGCTGTGAAGCCGGGCCTCGGCGTCGTCGGGCAGGGTGTCGGGGAAGGCCTCGGTCATCCGCTCAATGGCCTTGTGCACGGCATTGCCGCGCGCCATCGCCTCGGCCTCGGCACCGGGGCGTTCCAGCTTGTCCAGCCCCAGCACCCAGCCGGCATAGACGGCATAGGGGTCGCGCACCCAGCGTTCGATACGGGTGACATAGAGGCTGCGCGGACGGCGCGCGACCGGAGGGCGTGGCTCGGGACGTCGGGCATATTGCGGCGGCCCGGACGGTGGCGCGTCCAGCGCCCGCGCCTGGGACAGGGCCAGCACCGGACGCTCCAGCACCACAGGCGTGGCCTCGGCATTGGCCCCGCGGGTCAGCATCTCCAGTCGCCACAGCCAGCGTGACTTGACCGCCGGCTGACCACCGCGCCGGTCGGCGTGGATCAGGACAGCCTCGTCGGCGCAGGCGGCCTGGACGAAGTCCTGGGCGGTCTGGCCGAGGCGGCGCTCGGGCGGGGGCAGGCCCAGGGTCTTGCGCATCGGCCGCGACAGGAAGGGGTCGACCGGAGCAGCATTGGGCCAGGCCCCTTCCTCCAGACCGGCCAGGATCATGCGGTCGGCGCGCACTAGTCGGGCCTCGATGGCCCCGAGGATGCGCAGGGACGGATGGGTGGCTCCGCCGGTGCGCACGGTCTCGTCGCGCAACAGGCCGTGGACCAGATCGGCCAGGTCGGTGCGGCTGACCTCGCCGAGGGCGTCCCCCCCGGCGATCAACGCGGCCATCAGGGCAGCGGCGGCCTCACCGTCGGGTCCGGCCCAGACCGACTGACCGGTCAGGGCCTCGACCAGACCGGTCAGGGCGCGCGCGGCGTCGTCCAGCGGGGCGGTGTTGTTGAAGGGCGTTCGCGCCGTGCCGATCAGGGTCTCGAGCCGGTCGGTCAGGGCGGTGGCTGTGGTCAGCCGGGCCTGTATCCAGTCGGGCGCGGGTTTGCCGCCCCGGCGCGGCTGGGCCGCGGCCAACAGACGCTGGCGGACCATGGCCCAGTCGCGGGGGCGGGGCCCGCGCAGGGCGTGCAGCTCCAGGGCCGTGGCAGCGTCGGGGTCGATACCGCACAGCGGATGTTTGACCAGCGCCAGCAGGGTCTGGGGCTTGAGCGGGTCGGCGAGGAAGCGGGCGCACAGGTCGATCAGCACCCCGGCGGGCAGGCGCAGCAGCGGCGCGCCGGACGAGGAGTCGGCGATCACGCCCCAGCGTTCCAGCCGGGCGGCGACGCGGCGGCCGAGGCCGAGATCGGGGGTGACCAGGGCACAGGTACGACCGGGGATTTCGAGCGTCTCACGCATCATCAGGGCGATGGTGGCGGCCGCGTCCTCTTCGGTGCGGACGGTGACCACCGACAGCCCCTGCAGCCCTTCAGCGATCGGGTCGGCGGCCTGTCCGGCGGTGGCGGCGGTGGCGCGGATGCGGGCGATCTCGCGGCGCCAGTCGTCGGTGGCCCCGGCCGGGCGCAGGGCCTCGTTGAGCAGGCGTTGGCGGGCCAGACCGCGCGACTCGCGCACGGGGTCGAGCGGCGGCTGGAACCAGGGGCGGACGGATTCGCGCGAAACCCCGGCGCGGTCGAGCAGCCGCCACAGGGCGTTCTGCGGATGCTGTTCCTCGGCCCCCAGGGCGGCCCAGACGGTGGCGTCGAGATCGCGGTCGAGGCCGGGCAGGACGACACAGCCCTGCGGGGCCGCGGCGACGGCGCGCAGCACGTCGGCGGCGGCGGGGGCGGTGCCGGTCGAACCGGCGGCGATGACGGGGCCGGTGGGTGGGTTTTCGCTCCAACGTTCGGCCAGCAGGCGCAGCAGCCGGGCCCGTCGCCAGGCCGGATCGACCAGACCCAGTTCGGCCAGTCGCTCGGGCCAGGCCTCGACGGCGAGACCGAGGAATCGGGCCGAATCCTGCCAGTGTTCGGCCAGATCGCCCTCGACCAGATGGGCGACGCGGCCGGGGTCCTCGACCTCTTCCAGCTGGCAGGAATCGAGAAAGCTGCCCAGCGCGTCGGCCATCTCCAGCGCGCGCAGGGGTTTCAGCCCCGGCTCAAACCGGTCGGTGATCATCCGAGCCATCTCGAACCGGCGGGTCAGCGGGGCGATGGCGGGCGGCAGGTCCAGACCCAGTTCACCGGGGGCGAAAGGGGCCTCGTCCTCTTCCAGATCGCCGAGCGGCCGGACCTGGGGCAGCAGGACCG
The DNA here is from genome assembly GCF_963977465.1 of uncultured Brevundimonas sp. Classification (GTDB taxonomy): domain Bacteria; phylum Pseudomonadota; class Alphaproteobacteria; order Caulobacterales; family Caulobacteraceae; genus Brevundimonas. The sequence continues at coordinate 68,899 of NZ_CAXBOQ010000003.1, forward strand.
GACGGTCGCCGCCCAGCCGCGACAGGGCGGCGGTAAAGGCGCGGGCGGCGCGGCGGTTGGGCAGCAGCAGGGTGGCGTCGGACAGGGTCTCGGGTGGCTGGTCGCCCAGCCAGGCCAGCACTCCGGCGGCGAGGTCGTCGAGAAACGGTCGGTGCGCGGGAATGGCGTACCAGCGGGAGGTAGTTCCGGAAAATGGATCGAAGACGGCGGTCATGCGCCCGGCGGTTCGGTGGCCAGTTTGGCCTCGGCGGCGTCGCGGGCCTGCGGGTCGCCGACATGCATCCAGTCGCCGTCCAGCACGCAGCCGTACAGCCGGCCGGCGGCGGCCGAGGCGCGCCACAGGGGGCTGAGGGAGAAAGGCCCCTCGGGACCGCCGTCGGCGTAGTCGGGCCGGGTGATGTGCACGCCCATATAGGCGAAGGGGGCTTCGGCTGCGTCGCCGCGGAAGGTCAGGCGGCCATCGTCGGCGAGGAAGAAATCACCGCCGCCCTCGAAGCCGATCGACCCCTCGCGCCGGGTCAGCAGCAGGACGGCGTCCATCCGTTCGGAATCCCACAAGCGGGCCAGGTCGCCGAGCGCATCGCCGCGGTCGGTCCAGACACTGTCGATATTGGCGACGAACACCGGATCGGGGCCGAGCAGGGGGGCGGCCTTCTTCAGGCCGCCGCCGGTTTCCAGCAGTTCGGCGCGTTCGTCCGAGATGGCGATGGCCGGGCCACGACCGCGTGCCGCCAGATGCGATTCCAACCGGTCGGCGAACCAGTGGACGTTGACCACGGCGCGGTCGACTCCGGCGTGGGCCAGCCGGTCGAGCACATGGTCGATCAGGGACTGTCCGGCCAGATCGACGAGGGCCTTGGGCCGGTCGTCGGTCAGCGGGCGCATGCGGGTGCCGAGGCCGGCGGCGAGGACCATGGCTGTCTTTGGAACGGTCATCGGCGGCTGGCCTCCGGCACGTGGCGATCGAACCAGGCGGCGACGCCCTCGAGACCCGGTGCTTTCAGATTGGCGTTCAGATGGGCCCACATGCGCGGCATGAAGGCGCGGTAGCGGGGCTTGCCGTCGCGGGCGATCAGCCGGGCGAAGATGCCGAGGATGCGGGCTTCGTTGACGGCGGCCAGACCGGCATAGGCCTGCAGGAACTCAGCGCGGTCGATCTCGGGACGCAGGGCGAAATAGTGGTCCAGCGCCAGCCGTTCGAGGTCGGGTGAGACATCGCGGCGGGCGTCCTGCAGCAGGGAGTGCAGGTCCCAGGAGGGGTGGGCGCGGACGGCGTCCTGGAAGTCGATCATCCCGGCCCGGGCCGGACCGGCGCGGCCGGGCAGCCAGATCAGGTTCTCGGCGTGATAGTCGCGATGGGCCATCACGGTCGCCCCGGCGGCACCCGCCCTGACGACCGGGCCCCAGGCGGCATGCCATTCGGCCACGGCGGCGCCGTCGAAGCTCAGGGCCGGGTCGAGTTTGGGCAGCCAGTCGACGAACAGATCGGCCCCACCCTGCAGGGCCGTCTCGTCATAGGGCAGCAGCGGCCAGTCTCCGGCGGGCCCCTTCAGGACCTCGGGAGTGGGTGCGGCATGGATGCGCGCCAGGGTCTCGACCGCGGCCAGATAGAGGGGGGCTTCGTCCGCCCCCCGATCGATGGCGTGGGCGAACAGGTCGTCACCGAAATCCTCGAGCACAGCCAGACCGGCGGGGGCGTCGAGGGCGACGATGTCGGGGGCCGACAGGTCCAGCGCGCGCAGGTGGGCGGCGACGGCGGCGAAGGCCTCTATCCGCCCGGCCGACAGACGGGCCACGGCGTTCCAGCCCTCGGCCCGGCGGCGCTCGGGCGACCATGTCGGGTCGCAGGGCGCGCTCTCTGCGGCGGGCGGCTGGTCCATCAGCATCAGGGAACTGCCGGCCGTAGTGGTCAGCCGCTCGTAGCGCCGGGTCGAGGCGTCGCCGGGCAGGGGCGCGCGCACGGCGGCCGCGAGGCCGGACGCCTTGAGGAAGTCGAGACGCTGGTGTTCGCGGTCAGACATGGACATCGGTGAGTTTGGCTTCCCATGAGCCTGCGCCGGAAACGGTCGCAAGGCGACCGTCGACGCCGTCGAGGCTCTGTTCGGACAGGGTGATGGTCAAAAGGTCGGAGCCCAGCATGGCGGCAGGATCGTCGCCGAGTCGTTCGGGCCATTCGATCAGGGCGCAGCCCTCGTCGAGGGCCTCGTCCAGACCGATCTCGAAGGCTTCTTCCGGCCGGGTCAGGCGGTAGAGGTCGAAATGGGCCACCGGCGGGTCGCTGTCGTAGAACTGGACCAGGGTGAAGGTCGGCGACGGCACATCCTCATCGGGCGTGGTCAGGGCCCGGATCAGGCCACGCGCCAGGGTCGACTTGCCCATGCCCAGCGGGCCGTACAGCAGCACCGCATCGCCGGGGGCCAGCAAGGGGGCGATGGCCGCGCCCAGACGGGCGGTGGCGGCGGCGTCGGACAAATCGATCCTCATGCGAACTCGGCATCCGGCTGATGGGCCAGAACCCGTTCGGTGAAGGTCTTCAGCGCCAGCGTGGCCTCGACCGGGTCGGCGGACAGTCTGGCCGGATCGACCGGGCGGCCGACATGCAGGCGGTAGGCCTTGCCCTGCTTGTTCAGCAGCTCGTGGAACAGGGTGATGTCGCGCAACTCGTCGGAAATGCGGTGGAACAGGTGGAACAGATGCGAGCGCGGTCCGGCGACGTGGATCGGCACCACCGGGGCGGCGTATTTGCGGGCCAGGGAGGCCGCAGTGGCAGCCCATTCGGGATCAGACAGCGCCCCGTCCGGACCGACGCGCGAGATGCGTCCCGCCGGGAACAGGACGATGCAGCGTTCGGCTTCGAAGGCCGTCCTGGCAGCCAGCAGGGTCAGCCGGGTCTTTTCGCGGGTGCGTTTGCTCACGACCCATTCGACCGGGATGACGGTCTCGAACAGGCGTGGCGCGACTCGCAGCGCGTCGGCATTGGCGAAGAAGATGGCGTCGGGCCGGCGGCGGCTGACCGCGTCATGGACGGCGATGCCGTCGGCGATGCCGGTCGGATGGTTGCAGACCACGACACAGCGGCCGGTGGCCGGGATACGATCGAGATTGAGCGCGTCGACCTCGAGATCCAGCAGGCGGGACATGTGGCCGAAGGCGTCCAGCCCCGACAGCGGCCCTACGGCGTCGGCCATGGTGCGGGCGTGGCGATAGCCCAGCAGCCGGTAGAAGAAGGGGCGCAGCGCCGGCCAGAATACGGACCTGGTCAGCCGGGGCGCGCGCTCGGCGATCAGCACATCGCAGATGTGGGCGTCTGGCGCGATTATGGGGGGAACGGGCTGCATACAGACTGGTTGTCGCCGGTCGTGGCGCGGCGGGCAAGCGGTCCGTGCGGGTTCGGTGCGATGGCCGCCCGGCATTGACGTATCCGGGACGGGTGCTACCCCTGCGCACCGGATCTGTGACCGATGCCAAGGATATCCTGCATGCGCCGTCTGCCCCTCCTGCTTTCCAGCCTCAGCGCCGCCGCCCTGTTGAGCGCCGCCGCCCTGCCCGCCATGGCCGAGGCTCCCGCCGCCGCTGCGGTGCCTGCGGCTGCGAACGCTGTCGCCGACAATCATTCGGCCTTCACCTATCGCGACATGATCGGCCTGAACCGGTTGGGCGACCCCCAGGTGTCCCCGGACGGTGCGTGGGTGATCTATTCGGTCACGGCGACCGACGTCGAGGCGAACCGCCGGTCCGGTAGCCTCTGGATTCGTCCGGTCGATGATGATGGTGCCCCGCGCCGCCTGGCGATTTCCGACGGTGGAGCCAATACGGCGCGCTGGGGCTCGGACAACCATATCTATTTCCTGTCGAGCCGGTCCGGTTCCAGCCAGGTCTGGCGGGCCGAGGCCGACGGCACCGGTGCGATGCAGGTGACCGATCTGCCGGTCGATGTGAACGCCTATCGGCTGAGCCGGGCCGCCGACAAGCTGGTGATGTCACTGGCGGTGTTCCCGGACTGCGCCGATCTGGCCTGCAGTGTTGAGCGTGCCCAGGCCGAGGCCGAACGCCAATCGACGGGACGGGTCTATGACCGCATGTTCGTGCGGCACTGGGACACCTGGAACGACGGGACCCAGAACCACCTGTTCACCCAACCCATTGCGGCCGACGGTCATGCCAGCGGCGACCCGGTCTGGGTCAGCAAGGGCTTCGACGGGGACACGCCGTCCAAGCCGTTCGGCGACGAGAGCGAATTCACCTTCACGCCCGACGGCGACGCGGTGGTGTTCTCGGCCCGCGAGGCCGGTCAGAGCGAACCGTGGAGCACCAATTTCGACCTGTGGCGCACCAACGGCCTGTCGGGTGACGGGGTGTTCGAAAACCTGACCGAAGCCAACCATGCCTGGGACACCGGGGCGGTATTCTCGCCCGACGGGCGGACCATGGCCTATCTGGCGATGTCGCGGCCGGGCTTTGAGGCCGACAAATTCGGCGTCTTCCTCAAGGATGTGGCCAGCGGCCAGACCCGTCAGATCGCCGCCAACTGGGACCGGTCGCCCGGCGGCCTGCAGTGGGGCCCCGACGGCAATACGCTGTATGCGACCGCCGGAGATGTCGGCCAGACCCGAATCTTCGCTATCGACACGCGCAACGGTGCAGTGGTGCCGATCACCGGGCCCGGACATGTGTCCAGCTTCGGCCTGACGCCTTCGGGCATCGTCTTCGCCCGCGATGCGCTGGATGCGCCATCGGACCTGTATTTCAAGACCTATCGTGGCCGCGAGATGCCGCGTCGTCTGACCAATGTGAATCCATCGCTGGACGACAAGACCTTCGGCGAGGCCGAGCAGTTCACCTTTGACGGCTGGAACGGCGAGACGGTGCACGGCTATGTGATCAAGCCCGCCGGCTATGTCGAAGGCCGCAAATATCCCGTCGCCTTCCTGATCCACGGGGGACCGCAGGGCTCGTTCGGCAACAGCTGGTCCTATCGCTGGAACCCGTCGAGCTATGCCGGAGCCGGCTATGCGGTGGTGATGATCGATTTTCACGGCTCGACCGGTTACGGCCAGGCCTTCACCGACTCGATCAGCCAGCACTGGGGCGACCGCCCGCTGGAAGACCTGCAGAAGGGCTGGGCCGCGGCCCAGACCCGGTACAGCTTCCTCGACGGTGACAATGCCTGTGCGCTCGGCGCGTCCTACGGCGGCTATATGATCAACTGGATCGCCGGCAACTGGCCCGACGAGTTCAAATGTGCGGTCAACCATGACGGGGTGTTCGACACCTTCAGCATGGGCTTCGCCACCGAGGAGCTTTGGTTCACCGAGTGGGAAAACGGCGGCACGCCGTGGGACAATCCCCGCGCCTATCAGGAATTCAATCCGGCCAACCACGTCCGAAACTGGAAGATGCCGATGCTGGTGGTCCAGGGCGAGCTGGACTATCGCATCCCGACCGCGCAGGGCCTGTCGACCTTCACCGCGCTGCAGCGGCGCGGCATAGACAGCCGGCTGCTCGTCTTCCCCAACGAGAACCACTGGGTGCTCAAGCCGCAGAACAGCCTGCAATGGCACAATGAGGTGTTCGGCTGGCTGGACAAATACCTGCGCCCGGCTGACTGACCCGGCGCAACAGCCTATCCATGAGACGGGACGCGGAGCGATACCGTGTCCCGTTCTGGTGTCGGAGTCCCGGGCTTGCCAGCGTCGGTTGAAGCCAAAGTGGTCCGTCAGGCGTTGATGGGTTTCCGCCGGAGACGATCACGTGGCCAAACCCCTGGACTGGAAGTCCCACTGGAGCGCCGTGCGCGAGCGCGCGCTGATTCCCGCCGGGGCCCGGGTCCGGGGCGGCTACGCCTGGATTCAGAACAATGATCCGGTCTATCGCGCGCTTCGGTCCCCCGGCCGGGCGGAGATCTGGGCCGCGAGTGTCGCGTTGTTGCTCGTCGTCGCGACAGTGGTCTTTCTGCTGCTGTTCGACTGGAACTGGCTGCGTGGACCGATCGGGCGCTGGGCCTCGACCACCTATGACCGCGAGATCGAGCTGAACGGCGACCTGGACGTCAACCTGTTCAGCTGGACGCCGTCGGCCCGGGTGCGCGACCTGCGCATCGGCGGGCCGGACTGGGCGTTGGCGCGCGACACGGTTCAGGTCGAAGATCTGCTGGTGATGGTGCAGATGCGACGCCTGTTCGTCGGGCAGATCGAGATGCCGCTGCTGTCGATTATCAGGCCCAATGTGGTGCTGATCGCCGACAAGGAGGGCCGCACCAGCTGGACCCTGCATCCGGACCGGCCGGACGACGGCCAGGGCATGAAGCTGCCGCCGATCCACCGGCTGATCATTACCGACGGCAAGCTGTCGCTGGACGAACAGCGACGCAATGTGAAGCTGGAGGCAACGGTCAGCGCGCGCGAGGGCTCGGACGAACAGGCCGGATTTCACCTTCAGGGCGACGGCACCATCAACGGCACACCCCTGACCCTGACCGTGCGCGGGGGGCCGTTCATCAATATCCGTCGCGACCACCCCTACGACTTCATCGCCGAGCTGTCCGGGGTCAATTCGCGGCTCAAGGCCGACGGCGCGATCACCCGACCGTTCGATCTGGGTCAGTTCAACGCCACTCTGAGCCTTGAGGGGCGGGACATGGCGGACCTGTATCTGCTGACCGGGATCACCCTGCCCAATACGCCGCGCTATCGCCTGAGCGGGGCGTTGAGCCGCGACGACGCCCTGTTCCGGTTCAAGGATTTCAGCGGCCGGGTCGGCTCTTCGGACCTGTCGGGCGATATCAAGGTCGACAAGGTCGGGGACCGGCGTCGGGTCGAGGCGATGCTGCACTCGCAGTCGCTGGATATCGCCGACCTGATGACGGTGCTGGGCGCGCAGCCGCAGGTCAGCGCCGGTGGCACCACGGTGACCTCTGGAACGCCGGGTCGTCTGCTGCCTGACGCCCCGCTGCAGACGAGCCGCCTGCGGGCGATGGACGGCACGCTGAGCTATCGCGCGGCCTCGGTGAAACGCAACGATCTGGAAATCCGCCGGGTGCGGCTGGATGCCGGGCTGGACGGGGGGGTGCTGAAGCTGGATCCGGTCGCCTTTACCTTCAGTCGCGGCGAGTTGAACGGGACGGCACGGATCGATGCGCGCAAGGACGTACCCTACAGCACGGTCGATTTCCGACTGTCCGGCTATCCGCTGGAATCGATCATCCCCGCCCGCAACGGCGCGCCGACGGTCACCGGACTGGCGCTGGGCCGGGCCAGATTGGAAGGGCCGGGAGCCTCGGTCCACGACCTGGCGGCCAACGCCAAGGGTACGGTCAGCCTGGTCGTGCCGCAGGGGCAGATCCGCAAGGCCTTCGCCGAATTGCTGGGTATCAATGTCGGGCGGGGTCTGAGCCTGCTGCTGTCGGGTGACCGGTCGACGACGGATATTCGCTGCGCGGTGGCGGATTTCGACGTGGTCGGGGGGACCGCCACGGCCAAGACCTTCGTCATCGATACAGACGTGGTGCTGGCCAAGGGAACGGGCACGATCAATCTCGGGTCCGAAACCATGAACCTGCGCATCGACGGGGAAACCAAACAGCCGCGCCTGCTGAGGGTGTGGGCCCCGATCACGGTCAGGGGTCCGCTGGTCGCGCCGAAGCTGGGCGTCGACGGGGCGGCGGTGGCCGGACAGGTCGGACTGGCCGGCGTGATTGCCGCGCTCGTCAATCCGCTGGCGGCGATCCTGCCCTTCATCGATCCGGGTCTGGCCGAGGATGCCAATTGCGGGGCGCTGGTCGCCGGGGCGCGATGATCCGGAGATTTGAGCCAATTTGTCGTTTCATGCGTATCTAGCCGCATTGACCCTTCGACTGACGAGATCGCATGACCCGTAGAGGATTCCTCGCCCCCGCGCTCGGTGCGCTGGTCACCGCCTGTTCGCCGCTGGGACTGCTGAACCAGTTCGGCCCGCGCGATGCCGGGGTGCGCCGGGTGGCGCAGGACCTTCCCTATGGCGATGATCCGCGCCAGCGCTTTGATCTGCATGCGCCGGTGAACACCGGGGGCCGCCCCCTGCCGACTCTGGTCTTCTTCTACGGCGGAGGCTGGGATTCCGGGACGCGGACCGTCTACGCCTGGGCGGCCCAGGCGCTGGCGGCGCGTGGATTCGTGGTGGCGGTACCGGATTACCGGCTGGTACCGGACGTGCTGTTCCCGGCCTTCATCGAGGATGCGGCGGCGGCCACGGCGGCGGTGGCGACGGCGGTCGGCGACCATGGCGGCGATGCCGGGCGGCTGGGCGTGATCGGCCATTCGGCCGGGGCCCATCTGGCGATGATGATCACGCTGGACCGGCGCTATATGGCCGCGGTCGACCGTCCGGCGTTGATCCGCGCCGCCGCGGGCCTGGCCGGGCCCTATGAGTTCCTGCCGTTCGACGTGCCGGCCTCGGTCAATGCCTTCGGACGGGCCCCGGATCCGACCCTGACCCAGCCGGTGACCTTTGCCCGGGCCGACGCCCCGCCGCTGTGGCTGGGTCACGGCACCGCCGACACGGTGGTGCACGATGACGACACGGTGATCCTGAACGACCGGATGCAGGCGCTGGGCGGGCGGTCGGAGGCGCATCTCTATCCGGGGCTGGACCATGCCGGGATGATCGCGACCTTCTCGCCGCTGTTCCGCAAGAAGGCCGCGGTGCTGGATGACGTCACCCGCTTCTTCAGCCGGGAACTGGCCTGACGCCCGGCAAGCGCCGCCGTCTCGCCAAGGTCACGAACTTCCGCTAGTGGAGGTCATGACAAAAGCCATGACAGCCCAGGCGGCACTGGACCGCCTCGAAGCCCACTACAATCAATCGGTCGCCAACCTGCGGGACGCGGTTCGCACCTTTCTCACCACCGGCGAGCGCCCGACGCCCGAGGCCCGGGCGACCGGCCTGTTCGCCTATCCGAAGCTACGGGTCAGCTGGTTCGGCGAGCGGCTGGAGGTTCAGCCGATCCGCGCCTATGCCCGGCTGTCGCGGCCCGGCATCTATTCAACCACGGTGACCCGGCCCGACCTGTTCCGCACCTATCTGGAAGAGCAGCTGACGCTGCTGGAACAGGACTATGGTGCCACCTTCGAGGTCGGGTCGTCGGAGCAGGAAATCCCCTTCCCCTATGTGCTGGACGGTTCGGACGTGGTGCTGGACCGCAGCCAGACCGCGACTATCGCCCGCTATTTCCCGACCACTGATCTGGCCAATATCGGCGACGAGGTCTCCGATGGTCTGTTCGATCTGACCGGGGACTTTCCGCTGTCGCAGTTCGATGCCCTGCGCACCGATTTCTCGCTGGCGCGGTTGCGCCACTACACGGGCACCCCGGTCGAGGACGTTCAGTCCTACATCCTGTTCACCAACTACCATCGCTATGTCGACGAATTTGTCCGCTGGGCCTGTGTCCAGCTGGCCGATCCGGATAGTCCGTACGAAACCCTGTCCTGTTCCGGGGGCGTGGTAATCACGCGTGACAATCCGGACCCCGAACTGGCGGTGATGGACACGGCCTCGCGCAAGCACCAGATGCCCGCCTATCACCTGACCGCGCCCGGCTGGAACGGCATCACCCTGGTCAATATCGGCGTCGGCCCGTCGAACGCCAAGACGATCTGCGACCACCTGGCGGTGACCCGGCCGCACGCCTGGATGATGATCGGTCACTGCGGCGGTCTGCGCCCCAGCCAGACCATAGGCGACTATGTGCTGGCCCACGCTTATCTGCGTGACGACCATGTGCTGGACGCGGTGCTGCCGCCGGACATTCCCATCCCGTCGATCGCCGAGGTGCAGCGCGCCCTCTATGACGCGGCCAAGTCGGTCAGCGGCGCGCCGGGCGAGGAGGTCAAGCGTCGCCTGCGCACCGGCACGGTGGTCACCACCGACGACCGGAACTGGGAGCTGCGATATTCCAAGTCGGCGCTGCGCTTCAACCAGAGTCGGGCCGTGGCCATCGACATGGAGAGCGCCACCATCGCCGCCCAAGGCTATCGCTTCCGGGTGCCTTACGGGACGCTGCTTTGCGTGTCGGACAAGCCACTGCATGGCGAGATCAAGCTGCCGGGGCAGGCCAACCGCTTTTATGAGGGGTCGATTTCCGAGCATCTGCAGATCGGCATCCAGGCGGTCGACCTGCTGCGGGCCGAGGGCGACAAACTGCATTCCCGCAAGTTGCGCGCCTTTGACGAGCCGCCGTTCAGATAAGCGGTTTGCGCAGCAGATAGAGGCTGAAATCGACAAAGTCGTTGCCGAACTCGAACGTGATCTTCACCCGGTCAGCTGCCGCCCGGACGGCGGCGGCCTCGGGAGCGTCCGGATGTTCGGCCAGCCAGGCGCGGGCCTCCCGATCCGCCGTTCCGATATAGTGGTCCATTGCCGCCTGCGGCGAAATCCCGGCGCTGACGACCTCCAGTCCGGCGGCACGGGCGGCCTCATGGGTGCCCTCATGGGTCGTGAAACGATTGGTCAGTTCGAAGATCTGACGCACCGGTACCGGCGGCTCCGCGGTCCAGATCAGGTCGCCCCATAGCAGCCAGCCGCCTGGCTTCAGGTGACCGGCAAGGGCCGCGAGGATGGCGGCGGGTTCGAGCTGACCATCCCCGACCGGATCGGTGGTTCCCGTGGCGACGATCAGGTCCAGCGGGGCGATGTCAGCCAGCACTGCGCCCGAGGATGTCTGGCGCAGACGGATGCGGTTCGCCGCCGCAGACGCGGCGATACGGCCGCGCGCAATGTCGGCCATGGCCGGGTCCAGTTCGACGGCGGTCACCTCCAGGCCGAACGCTTCGGCCAGCCGGACGGCGATAGCCCCGTTGCCGGTCCCGATGTCCAGGGCACGGGCTCCGGGGCGCAGGCCGGTGCGGGCCACGGCGGCATCGACCGTCGGCATGTCGAGCGGGTTGCAGACCTCGAGCGCGGCATAGGCGAGGCAGTGATAATTGATCGATGAGGCCATGGCCGGACGCTACGACGGGGGAGGTCATCTCGCCATGTGAAAAGTGCTTTACAATGCAAAGTAACGGTGGCACTGTGACGGTGAACAGGAGGTGACGACCATGACCAATGACCAGATGAAATCCGTCCACGAGGACATCGCCTATATGCGGGCCCTGGCCCACGAGGGGAAACATGCACCGCTGCTGGCGGGGCCGATACTCGTCACCGCTGCCTTCGTCTTCGGCATCGCCAACCTGGGTCAGTGGGCCCTGCTCAGCGGCGTGATCACCGCCAGTCCGTGGGCTCCGCTCTGGCTCTGGATCGGCGCGGGTGTGGTGTTCACCCTGGCGCTGTTGATGTTGATCGGTCGGATGAAGGGCAAGCCTGGCTGCAACTCGGCCGGCAACCGGGCGGTGGGAGCCGCATGGTCGGCCGTCGGCATCGGCATCTTCGCTACCTGGCTGGGACTCATGGCCATGGGGTTCAAGACGGGCAACTGGTCGATGATGAACGTCATGCCCATCGTCGTCTTCGTCGCCTACGGCTCAGCCTGGATGATCGCAGGGGCCATGACGGGTGTGCGCTGGATGACGGCCGTCGCCGTGCTGTCTTTCGCCGGTGCCATCGCCGTGGGCTGGTTTGCGGATGGAGCGGGCCTCTATCTGGTGTTCACCGCAGTGCTATTCCTGGTTGCTTTTGTTCCCGGGTTGATTCTGATGCGGCAGGAACCGTCGGAGATCGTCTGATGGCGGACGATTTCGATATCAACCTGATTGATGACGTCATTCATGGACGCATCCGACTGGGCATCATGGCCTATCTGTCCGGGGCCGAATCCGCCAACTTCAATGAACTGAAAGCGCGTTTGCAGACCACGGACGGTAATCTGTCGGTGCATCTGCGCAAGCTGGAGGACGCCGGATTCGTGGCGGTGACCAAGACCTTCCAGGGCCGCAAGCCGATGACCCGGGCAAGCATGACCGACACGGGACGCACGGCCTTCGTCGCCTATCTGGACGCCATGTCCGGACTGGTTGCCGACCCGGGGTGACCCCATAGGTGGCCGGTGGTTCCAAGCGGACCACCGGCGGTCTATGCAGGAGCGATGAGCAGCCGCATCCTCCGCTTCGACGCCCTCGACAATTTTCGTGACTACGGGGACTACGCGACCGCGGCGGGTGCGCGGGTCCGGCCGGGCCGCCTGCTGCGCTCCGCCCATCATGCGCGATTGAGCCCCGCCGATCTGGCGCGGTTGGCGGCGCTGGACATCGGGACCGTGGTCGATCTGCGCCGGCCGGTGGAACGGACGAACCAGCCGTCGCGGCGACCGGACGGCTTCGGTGGCACGGTGATCGAGAGTGATCTGGATGCCGTCGGTGAGGCCCCGCACATCACCTTCCTGAAGACTGCCGACCTGACGCCCCAGTCCGGGCGGCGCTTCATGACCCAAACCTATCGCAAGCTGCCGTTCGCCGATGCCCACCTCGACCTGTTCAGCCGCTATTTCCGCGCCTTGGCCGACAGCGACCGGCCGGTTCTGATCCATTGTGCGGCGGGCAAGGACCGGACCGGCGTGCTGGCGGCGCTGACCCATCATCTGCTGGGTGTCGAGCACGACGACATGGTCGAGGACTATCTGCTGACCAATGTGGCCGTGGACCTGGAGGCGCGTGCGCCGGCCATCGCCCGTCAGCTGGAAGCCATGACCGGCCGCCCCGCCGCCCATGACGCCGTCGTGGCCTTCATGGGGGTAGAGCCCGCCTATCTGGAGGCCGCCTGGGCAGCGATCGACGAACGCTACGGCTCGACCGACGCTTACCTGGCCGAGGCGCTGGGGGTCGATGCGGCGCTGCGCGACCGGATCGGCGCGCGCCTGTCGGCATGACCGTCCCGCTCCGCGCCAGCCATGCGCGGGACCGGCCGTGGAGTGAGCCCCTGGCCGTGGCCGCCGGGCTGAGGAATCGGGACGGATCCCTGGCGCTGCTGTCGGACGGTGGGCCACTGGGTCGCTGGTCGTGGGTCGCTTGTGATCCGGATCGGGTCCATGTCGGGCCGGTCGAGGCTGCGGCCCCGTTCGCCGCCCTGCGACGACCCGAATTCGCCACCGGGACCGTGGGGCTGGTCAGCTATGACGCGGGTGCCCGCCCGGCCACTGGCGCGCGCACCGAAGTCTGGCCGGACCTGATGCTGGCCCGCTATCCGGCGATGCTGGGGTTCGATCACCAGACGCGTCGGGTGCGGGTCATCGGGCGCGGCGTCGATGCAAAGGCGGCCGAAGCGTCCGCCGATGTGGCCGAGGGCTGGCTGGCGGACGCGAGCCAGCCGCCGGTACCGGTCGCCCCAGCGCTGGATTTTGTCGCCGAAACCCCTGATCCGGCCTATCGCGCGGCGGTGGCGGATGTGGTCGCGCGGATCGCCGCCGGAGAGCTGTTCCAGGCCAATATCGCCCGGGCCTGGCAGGGTGAACTGGCTGCGGGAGCCGAACCGTTCGATGTGATGCTGCGCCTGGCCGGGACCCGGGCCGCGGCCTACGGGGCCTACTGGCGGCTGGGGAACCGGGCGCTGGTATCCAATTCTCCCGAGTTGTTCCTGGCCTTTGAGGCCGGGACCGGGCGCATCGAAACCCGCCCGATCAAGGGTACCCGGTCACGCGATGGCGACCCGGATCGCGACGCGGCGCTGGCGCGCGAACTGCAGGCCAGCGCCAAGGACCGGGCCGAGAATCTGATGATCGTCGATCTGATGCGCAACGACCTGTCCCGCGTGGCCCGGCCGGGCACAGTGCGGGTCGAGCGCCTGTTCGAGATCGAAACCCTGCCGACCGTGCATCATCTGGTGTCGACGGTGACCGGGGCGGCGGGTCCGGACGTCAGCGCTGCCGATCTTCTGGAGGCAACCTTCCCGCCGGGCTCGATCACCGGAGCCCCCAAACATCAGGCGATGAAGGTGATCGCGGGCCACGAGCCGCCGCGTGGACCCTGGTGCGGTTCGCTGTTCCGGATCGATGAGGACGGCGGGCTGACGGCCTCGGTCCTGATCCGGACCGCGAGCTTCGAGCGGCGTGAGGGCGTCTGGCGCTACCGCACCCTGGCCGGGGCCGGCATCGTCGCCGACAGTGACCCGGAGTCCGAGCTCCAGGAAACCACCGCCAAGATCCGGGCTCTGCGCGAAGCCCTGGTCGGCGATCAGTTGGTGTAGCCGACCTTGTCGACGGTTCGCGGACGCAGATAGTAGGTCTGGCTGAAGCGGGTGACCGACGGCATCAGATAGTCGACCGGCGAGTCATAGTCATAGGTCGCCTCGGTCATGATGACGCTCTCGCCGTTTTCGATCAGACCGTCGGGAATGACCACCGTGCTGCCGGCGTTGCGAGCGGCCATGCCCGAGGCCTGGCTCCAGTCGACCTTGACCACGCCGTTGGTGTCGCGGGTCAGGCTGGAGGCGCGCTGTTTCAGGGGCGTACTGGAAAAGGGCTTCATCACCAGGTCGCCGACCCTGAACATGTCCGTCATCTGGCTGGATCTGATCGAGTCACTCTGGGCCACCAGGTCTGCGACCACGGCCGAGACGTGGCCCATACGCTTCTGGGCCATATAGCCTTGGCAGAATTCAGCGAGGCCGAAATAGAAGGCGATCATGACCGGGGCCAGCAGGGCGAATTCGACCGCTGACACGCCGCGCGGATCGTCGCGCAGCCGGGCGAACAGGGATTTGCGCCGGGCGGCCATCAGATGAACGGCTCGTTGCGGAACACGGCGGTCGAGGTGAGGTAGGCCGAGCCATCCTTCAACCGCGAAAGACCTTCGTTCATGAACGGGGTGACCAGCGGCTGCTTGTACCAGACGCGGATCAGCATGGTGCTGCCGGCGGTGCCGTCGTCGTAACCCAGATCGCTCGTCTGGAAGCTGCCGGAGGCCATGGGGTCGGGCGGGTTCGGCGTGCTGAAGTTTGGAATAACCCGGACATCGACGGTCGCCCGTGCGTTGCAGTCGGCCTGGAAAATGCTCATCCGGCCGCACAGGGAGGTCTTGAACTGTTCCGCCGTCATCCCCGAGTTCTCGGCCCGACCGGTGCGGATCAGCCGCGAGGTTTCGGCCGTGGCGTTCTCGAGGACCGAGTCGATGACAAAGACCAGGCCCAGCTCAAGGATGGCGAACATCATGAAGAAGAAGGGCAGGGCGACCATGGCGAATTCAACCGCCGTCGACCCGTCCCGGGCGCGCCAGAAACCGGTGCGCCGGCGGCGGCCGGGTCGGGACGGAGCGGTCGGGCGGGTCATGGAGACAGTCGCTCCGGCGTTCAGGGGGTCGGGGTCGCGCGCACCGAGGGCGAGCAGGACGAGGCGCAGGCCATTTCGGTGGCCTGACCACCACGCCAGACACGGACCTGGCCCGAACCGCTGCCGGCGGTGACGACCACCTGACTCTGGAAGACGGTGCGCCCGATGCTGTCGACAGCGACGATCTCGGTCACGCCATAGCCCTTGCCGGTGATGTAGAGGGTGTTGGCGTCGACGACGGTGACGTCGGCGATCTGCGGGTTACCGACAATCACCGAACCGGCCGGACCGCTCAGCTGGACCCGGGTCGACTGGTCGATGCCGACGTTCAGGGGTTGCGCCTGGGCCAGGGTGATCCCCGGCAGGGCAAGGACGGCGACGGCCAGAACGGCCAGCCGGGCGAGGGGGCGTGTGGCGACGGATCGGGACATGGCGGCGGGGTTCCACTTTATCGAGGGCGCGCGCGAGGCGACGCGGCCGAAGGTGCCTGCCAAACCTCAATAAAGTCTGAAATGGACCATCGGTATAGTAAACGCAGTGTAACCAAAAACAGGTAGAGTTTTCGTGGGCACTTTACTCGACTTTAATCAAGCTAGGGCATTGTTGGAATGTAAGTAGGGGTCAAGCGGGCAAACCGATGGCTCTCCTGGTGGAAATCGACTGCTCGCTCAAAGAAGGATACTGACCATGACAAATTTTGTTTCGCGCTTCATTTCGGATGAATCCGGCGCCACGGCCATCGAATATGGCCTGATCGCTGCCCTGATTGCCGTCGTGATCATTTCGGCCGTGACCGCTCTCGGTTCGACGATCAAGGAAAAGTTCAATGCCGTCGTGACCGGCATGGGCGGAACCGCCGGCGCCTAAGGCACCGACCAACGTCTTGAAACCGGGAGGGCCGGAGCGGAAACGCTCCGGCCCTTTCGCTTGTCGGGCCTGGTGATGATTTTGAGTAAAAGTTCAGTAACCACGCCTGGCGACCCGACCTTAACCCACATGGGGGATGGTGATCCTGCGTTTTGGGGGTCAGGCGGGCTACCGGCTCCCCCGCCAGTTGCTCGCTTCACTTCCCTTTTAAGGAAAATCCAGATGACCAAGTTTGTTTCGCGTTTCATGTCTGACGAATCCGGTGCCACGGCCATCGAGTATGGCCTGATCGCTGCCCTGATTGCCGTCGTGATCATTTCGGCCGTGACCGCGCTCGGCTCGACGATCAAGGAAAAGTTCAATGCCGTCGTGACCGGCATGGGCGGAACCGCCGGCGCCTAAGGCACCGACCAACGTCTTGAAACCGGGAGGGCCGGAGCGGAAACGCTCCGGCCCTTTTGGCGTCCGGTGCCGGGCCGAAACCCCGCTTTAACCGGCGCGCGTGCACAAGGGTCCCATGGACACCCTGACCCTGCTCCTGCTCAGCATTCTTCCGGCCCTGGCCATTACGGCCGGGCTGAAGGACCTGATCAGCATGACCATCCCGAACTGGATTTCGGGCGTCCTGGTCGTCGGGTTCTTTCCGGCGGCGCTGGCGGTCGGCCTGGCTCCCGTGGCAATTGGTATCCATGTCGGGATAGCGATCGCCGCCCTGTTCGTCGGGGCCGGAATGTTCGCCCTGCGCTGGATCGGCGGCGGTGACGCCAAACTGATCGCGGCCGCCTGCCTGTGGCTGGGTGTGACCGGTTCGGGCATGTTCCTGCTGTGGACCGGACTGGTCGGAGGGCTGTTCTGTGCGGTTCTGATCTTCGCCCGCTTCTATTCCCGTCCCTATTTGATGGGGGCGCCCGGCTGGGTGGTTCATCTGATGGAGCCCCGCGGCGACATCCCCTACGGCGTCGCCATCGCGATCGGGGCCTTGATGGCCTATCCGTCCAGTGCGCTGCTCGAGAGCTTTTCGGCCGGCCTGTGACCCGGTTCGGCCCCGCATACGGGCCAGGGCAGGCTTAGGGGCACGTTAACCCGCGCGCTTCATGGTCATTAACGGCAGGGGCCGGAACCCGAATCCGCGTCCGGGCGCGCCTGCCGGAGACCTTCGATGAAGCCCGCCCGTATCGTTGTCATCTGTATCGCCGCCGTTTCGGCCATCGGCCTCGCCCTCGTGGTGCGGTCAATGGGTTCCGGCGCGCCGACTGCCGTCGCCACAGCTGCGCCGGCCGTTGCGGTCGTCCCGATGGCCAAGGTCCTGGTAGCTGCCCGCAATCTGGAGCCCGGCCGCCGGATGGCCGATTCGGATATGGAGTGGAAGGACTGGCCCGCCGCCGACGTCAATCCGATGTTCATCACCGACGGCACCGTGCAGGTGCCCGGCGGCGAAGCACCTGAGGACAAGCCCGAAGGGGCGGTCGCCAGCGTCACCCGCGCCGCCACCAACCTGGCCACCGGTGGTGCCAAGGCCGACTATGTCGGCTCGGTCGTGCGCGAACCCATTCTGGCCGGTGAGCCGATCGTGGGCCGCAAGATCGTTCGCGCCGGCGACAGCGGCTATATGGCCGCCTATCTGGAACCCGGCATGCGGGCCATGGCGATCCGCGTGACCGTGGAAACCGCCGCCGGCGGTTTCATCCTGCCCGGCGATCGCGTCGATGTGCTGCTGACCCGCGAGACCAATCTGTCGAATGTCGGCAGGGAGGACGGAGACCGCTCCAAATTCACTTCCGCGACCGTGATGCAGAACGTCAAGGTTCTGGCCATCGACCAGTCGACCCGCGCCGGGGACGACGAACAGGCTGTGGTCGGTGCCACGGCCACCCTCGAACTGGGGCCGCGCGACGCCGAGTCCCTGGCCCTGGCCAAGTCCGAGGGCGAGCTGTCGCTGGTTCTGCGTTCCTATGCCGATACGGCCGGCCCGTCCGGCGGCGTCGGTGCGGCGGCCCGACAATCCCAGGCCGTCCGCGTCTATCGCGGCGGTGCCCCTGAAGTGGTGGTGGTCCAATGACGCGCCTGACCCTGCCCCGTATCGCCACAGCTGCCTGTGCCGCCGTCCTGGCCCTGGGCGTGCTCGCGCCGGCGCCCTCCATCGCCCAGACCCGCTCGACCGTGGCGATGGGCGCGGCGCCGCAGCTGATCAACCTGCCGCGCGGCTCGTCGATGGCTATCGACCTGCCCAGCGACGCCCGCGACGTGATCGTGCCCAATCCGGTCGTCGCTGAGGCCATGCTGCATTCGCCGCGGCGGATCACCATCATCGGCCTGCAGCCGGGCGAGACCGACGCGGTCATCCTCGACGCCACCGGCCGCACCATCCTGTCGCTGCGCATCCGCGTCGATGCCGGGGTCTCGGCCCTGCAGGACACGCTGGACCGGGTGCTGCCCGGCTCCAATGTCCATGCCGAGGCAGTCAATGACAGCATCATCCTGACCGGATCGGTCACCAGCCCGGGCGAAGCCGACCGGGTGACCCAGATCGCGCGTGCCTTCGTGGCGACACCCGAGAAGGTGTTGAACATGATGACCATCGCCGGCTCCGACCAGGTCATGGTCAAGGCCCGGGTGGTCGAGGTGCAGCGCACCGCGATCAAACAGCTGGGCCTCGACGTCAGCGCCGTGCTGAACAATGTCGGAGATGGCCTGAGCTTCGTCCAGAGCGCCACGTTTGGCGTCGCGGGCAGTCAGTTGGGCGGCGGTGTCGCCACCTATACGGACAATGCCGGCAACGGAAATTCGCTGGCCGGAACCCTGCGCGCGTTCGAACGTGCCGGCCTGGTGCGCATCCTGGCCGAGCCCAATCTCACCTCGGTCAACGGCGAGAACGCAGAATTCCTGGCCGGGGGTGAATTCCCCGTTCCCGTCGGTCGCGACAAGGACGGCAATGTTACGGTCGAGTTCAAACCCTATGGCGTCCGGCTGGCCTTCCGCCCGATCGTTCTGTCCCAGGGCCGCATCTCGCTGCAGCTGTCGACCGAAGTGTCCGAACTGACCACCTCGGGGGCCTTCACCCTGGGCGGTACGGGCCCCAATGCACTGGTTGTCCCGGCGCTCAACGTACGTCGTGCCTCGAGCACGGTGGAGCTGCCTTCGGGCGGTTCGCTGATGATCGCCGGCCTACTGCGCGAGGACACCCGCCAGAATATCGACCAACTGCCCGGCGTCGGCGATCTCCCCATCCTGGGGGCCCTGTTCCGGTCGCGCGATTATCTGTCGGGCGAGACCGAACTGGTGATTATCGTCGAGGCCTACATCGTTTCGCCGACCTCGCCCGGCCGTCTGCAGACCCCGGCCGACGGCCTGCAGACCGCCAGTGACGCCCAGACCATCCTGTTCGGCCAGCTCAACCAGCAATACGGCCGCGCCGCCGATGCCGCCCCCGCCACCGCCCAGTCCGGCTGGCAGGGCCCCGTGGGCTATGTGATCGAATGAGGACGCCCGTGACCATCGTCAGATCCCCTGTGACCGTTGCGGCCGCCCTCGCCGCCGTTCTCGCCGCCGGCCTGGTCGTGACCGGGTGTGGCGGCGTCGCCGCGGGTGGCTCGGCCATGCCGCTGACCCCGATCTCGCGCTATTCGCTGCAGGTCGAACCCGGTTTGGACCGGATCGCCCTGGCCGTTCACGACAGCGGCCTGTCCGGGACGCAGCGGGCCGCCCTGACCGCCCTGGCCGGTCGTTTCAATGTCGCAGGGGCCGACCACATCCGCATTGAGGCTCCATCAGGGGACGATCCGGTTTCGGGCCAGGCCGCCTGGGGCGCACGCGCCGCCCTGGAGCAGGCCGGCATCCCCGGCGATCGTATCCGGGTCGCCGCCTATGCCGCCCCTGACCCGCGGGCCCCGGTGCTGGCCGGGTTCGAGACCTTTGCGGCCCATGTACCCAACTGTGCCAACCGGCAGGGTGACATGAGCGGACGCTTCTCGAACCAGTCGTCGGCCGGCCTCGGCTGCGCCATTACCGCCAATATGGCGGCCCAGATCGCCGATCCGCGTGACATCGTGACCCCGCGGGCCATGACGCCATCCGACTCGGGCCGGGCCGCCGTGATCTTCGACAATTACCGCAGCGGCCAGCCGACCTCGGCCCCCCAGGACTCGCTGGTGGCCGGCCGGATCGCCCGAGCGGTGGAATAGCGACACCATGAGCAGCGCCTTCGCTCCCACCCCCTTCGAAGTCTCGGACGATGAGTTCGACCTCGACATGGATTTCGCCGCCGACGCGGACGGAACCCCGGTCGGGGCCTTTCCTGACGAGCCCTCCGGCGACATCAATCCGCGTGAACCGCTGCAGTTCACCAGCCCGACCGAGACAGCCGCAGCGGTGCCGGCGGTGGCCGGGTTCAATCCGGTTGGCGAACTTGTGGCCGGCGCTTCGGCGGCCTTTTCGGCCCCGGTCCCGTCCGGTCCGGCGGGTTCACCGAGCATCGGCGAGGTGTCGGTGCCGCGCATCGCTATCCATGTCTTCGCCGAACGCCAGGACACCCTGGCCGCCGCCGAGCGTGCGGGTCAGGACCGACGCCTGTCGCGCGCCACGACCCAGATTCGTATCGGCGGCGTGGCCGCCGCGGTCGAGGCCTATCAGCACGAGCCGACGCCGCCGCTGATCATCGTCGAATGCCTGACCGATCCCGCCACCCTCCTGCACGAAGTCGACCTGCTGGCCCAGGTCTGCGACTCGGGCACCAAGGTGGTGGTCATCGGCGCGACCAACGACATCCTGCTGTTCCGCGAGCTGATGCGGCGGGGGGTGAGCGAGTATCTGGTGGCCCCGGTCCAGCCGTTGCAGCTGATCTCTGCGATCGGCGGGCTGTTCGCCGACCCGGCCCAGCCCTTCATCGGCCGTTCGATTGCCTTCGTCGGAGCCCGTGGCGGCACCGGCTCGTCGACTGTCGCCCACAACACCGCCTATGCGATGAGCGAGCGGATCGGGGCCAATACGGTCATCGTCGATTTCGACCTGCCGTTCGGCACCGCCGGCCTGGACTTCAATCAGGATCCGCTGAACGGCGTGGCCGACGCTCTGAGCCAGCCGGACCGGCTGGATTCTGTGCTGCTGGACCGGATGATGGTGCGCTGCACCGACAAGCTGAGCCTGTTCGCTGCGCCCGCGACCCTGGACACCGACTGGGACATCACGCCCGAGGCCTTCGAGGAAGTCACCACGCGGATCCGCTCGACCGCCCCCTTCGTGGTGCTGGACCTGCCGCATACCTGGAACGCCTGGATGCGCCGCAGCCTGATCGCCGCCGACGAGGTGGTGGTTGTGGCGACGCCTGATCTGGCCTCGCTGCGCAACGCCAAGAACATGATCGACCTGATCCGCAGTGGCCGTCCCAATGACGCTCCGCCGCGGCTGGTTCTGAACCAGGTCGGCGTGCCCGGCCGTCCGGAAATTCCGGCCAAGGATTTCGGGGCTGCCCTGGGCGTCCACCCCAGCCTGATCATTCCGTTCGAGCCGAAGGTGTTCGGGGCTGCCGCCAATAACGGGCAGATGATCCTCGACGCTGCGGGCAAGTCCAAGGCGGGCGAGGCCTTCCAGACCCTGGCCCAGATCGTTTCACGTCGCGAGCTTCCGCTCGTCGCCGGGCCCAAGGGCAAGGGGGGGGCTGCGCGCTCCGGCTCGCTCTTCGGCAAGATGTTCAAGAAGCGCTGACGGGATCACGAGTGTTCGGTAAACGCACAGCTCAACCCGGGGGTGACGCCCCCGCACCGCGTCCGGCCCCGAAGCCGGCCGCGGCGGCGCAGCCGACGGCCGGTGTCCAGACCGAATCGTTTGGTTTCGGTGACGAGGACGCTGCGTCCGCGCCGCAGGCTGCCGCCAAAACGGCCGCGGCCAGTTCGGCCGCCTCTTATGCCGCCAAGCCGTCTTCGCCGGCGGCTGATCGTCTCGATGCCCTGGCGGCCCGCCCGAAAACGGCAGACCAGCCCGAGGCCAAGCCCGGGGCCCCGGGTCCCAAGGCCACGCCGGGCTTTGAACAGCTGAAGAAGGCCCAGGCGGTCGAGGTCGTCCGCGAGCAGTCCGACTATTACCACGCGACGAAGACCACTATTTTCAACGCGTTGATGAACACCATCGACCTAGCCCAGCTGGCGCAGCTGGACACCAAGGCCGCCTCGGAAGAGATCCGCGACATCGTCGCCGAGCTGGTGGCGATCAAGAACGTCTCCATGTCGGTCGCCGAGCAGGAGCATCTGGTCCAGGACATCGTCAATGACGTCCTCGGCTACGGGCCGCTGGAACCACTGCTGGCCCGCGATGACATCGCCGACATCATGGTCAACGGAGCCGGCCGGGTGTTCATCGAGGTCAACGGCAAGGTCCAGCTGACCAATGTCCGTTTCCGCGACAACACCCAGCTGATGAACATCTGCCAGCGGATCGTGTCGCAGGTCGGCCGCCGCGTCGACGAGAGCTCGCCGATCTGCGACGCCCGCCTGCCCGACGGTTCGCGCGTTAACGTTATCGCCCCGCCGCTGGCCATCGACGGTGCGACGCTGACGATCCGGAAGTTCAAGAAAGACAAGCTGACGATGCGCAATCTGGTGGAGTTCAACTCCATCAGTCCCGAAGGCGCGCGCGTGCTCGGCGTCATCGGGGCCTCGCGCTGTAATCTGGTCATTTCCGGCGGTACGGGTTCCGGCAAGACAACGCTGCTCAACACCCTGACGGCCTTCATCGATCCGACCGAGCGGGTCATCACCTGCGAGGACGCGGCCGAGCTACAGCTGCAGCAGCCTCATGTGGTGCGACTGGAGACGCGTCCGCCCAACCTCGAGGGTCAGGGCATGATCACCATGCGGGATCTGGTGAAGAACTGCCTGCGCATGCGTCCCGAGCGAATCATCGTCGGTGAGGTGCGCGGCCCGGAAGCCTTCGACCTGCTGCAGGCGATGAACACCGGCCACGACGGCTCGATGGGCACGCTGCACGCCAACAGCCCGCGCGAGGCTATCAGCCGGATGGAATCGATGATCACCATGGGCGGCTACGGCCTGCCGTCCAAGACCATCCGCGAGATGATCGTCGGCTCGGTCGACGTCATTATTCAGGCCGCCCGCCTGCGCGACGGCAGTCGCCGCATCACTCACATCACCGAGGTGGTCGGGCTGGAGGGCGATGTGATCGTGACCCAGGACCTGTTCGTCTACGAGATCACCGGCGAGGACGAGAACGGCAAGATCGTCGGCCGTCACCGCTCGACCGGCATCGCCCGGCCGCGCTTCTGGGACCGCGCCCGATATTACGGTCTGGAACGCGAGCTGGCCGAAGCTCTCGACGCGGCGGAGTAGGCGGATGCTGCCGATCCTCGCTGCTGTCCTGGCCTTCATCACCATCGGCGGACTCGGTTGGGCCTTCGTCGGTGGTGACGATTCCAGCGGCGAGGCCGTCAAGCGTGCGCAAGGCTTCGGCGGACCCAAGGCAGCCAATGCCCGCAAGGCCGCGACCGCAGTCAACACGCCCGAAGCTCGCCGCAAACAGATCATGACGCAGTTGCAGGACGTCGAGCGCAAGGAGCGCAAGGCCCGCATGACCATGGCCGCCAAGCTGAAACACGCCGGGCTGGCCATGAGCATCCGTACCTTCTGGATCGTCAGCGGTGGTCTCGGGATCAGCGCCCTGCTGCTGGTTCTGCTGTTTACTTCCAACCTGCTGCTGGCCCTGGGAGCCGGAATTGTCCTGGGTCTGGGCCTGCCGCGCTGGGTGGTCGGCTTTCTCGGCAAGCGGCGGATGAAGAAATTTTCGTCCGAGTTCGCCAATGCCGTCGACGTCATCGTGCGCGGCATCAAGTCCGGCCTGCCGGTTCACGACTGTTTCAAGATCATCGGCCGCGAGAGCCCGGCGCCGCTGGGCCCGGAATTCCAGCATCTGGTCGAGGGTATGGGCGTCGGCCTGACCCTGCCGCAGGCGCTGGACAAGATGTACGAGCGGATGCCGACCCCCGAGCTGAAATTCTTTTCCATCGTCATCTCGATCCAGCAGAAGACCGGCGGCAACCTGGCCGAGGCCCTGTCCAATCTGTCGGCGGTTCTGCGGGCCCGGCGGATGATGGGCGAGAAGATCAAGGCCCTGTCGTCGGAAGCGACCGCGTCGGCCGGCATCATCGGCTCGCTGCCGCCCGCAGTGATGATCCTGGTGACCATGACCACCCCCGCCTACATGATGGTGCTGTTCACCGACCCGCGCGGCCAGTTCATGCTGTTCGTGGCCGCCTCGATGATGGGCTTCGGCATCTTCGTGATGAAGAAGATGATCGCGTTCAAATTCTGATGGGCAGGTCCTCGACATGATCGCGTTTTTCACCGACCCGCGGAACCTGCTGAGTCTGGGTGTGGCCATCGCGGTGTTCGCGACCCTGGTCAGCCTGCTGGGTTCGATGGGGGGCGAGGTCAAGCTGGAAAGCCGGATGAAGGCCGTCGCCCTGCGTCGCGACGAGCTGAAGCGCCGGTCGCGCCAGGCCATGGCCAGCGGGCCCGGTGGCCTGCGCCACACCGACGAGGGCTTCAAGAAGCGCGTCGTCGACCGGCTGAACCTGAGCAAATTGATCGAGGACCCCAAGGTCGCCGAACAGATGGCCCAGGCCGGATATCGCGGTCCGAAACCGTTGACGACCTTCTATTTCTTCCGCTTCTCCATGCCGTTCGCCTTCATGGCCTTCACGGCCTTCTATCTGTTCGTGTTCAATGATTTCGGCCTGCCGACGATGACGCGGGTGACCGCGGTGATGGCCTCGGCCCTGGCCGGTTTCTATGCGCCAAACATGTATATCTCGAACCGGATCTCGCAGCGTCGCACCTCGATCATGCAGGCCTTTCCGGACGCGCTGGACCTGCTGCTGATCTGCGTCGAGGCCGGTATGTCGATCGAGGCCGCGATCCAGAAGGTCAGCCAGGAAATTGGTGGCTCGTCGATCGATCTGGCCGAGGAGCTGACCCTGCTGTCGGCCGAGCTGAGCTATCTGCCCGACCGGCGCATGGCCTATGAGGGCCTCGCCAAACGCACCAACCACCCGGGTGTCCGTTCGGTGGCAACGGCCATGACCCAGGCTGAAACCTACGGCACGCCGCTGGGCACGGCCCTGCGCACCATGGCCAAGGAAAACCGCGACCTGCGCCTGTCGGCGGCCGAGAAGAAGGCCGCGGCCCTGCCGGCCAAGTTGACGGTGCCGATGATCCTGTTCTTCCTGCCGGTGCTGTTCATCGTCATCCTGACCCCGGCGATCATCAACATCCAGGACACGATGGCCAAGGGCGGCTAGGCAGGCGGTTGGTCGGCGATCAGTTGCCGGCCAGGGCCTCGCGGCGCAGGCCCTCGGCCACCGCATCGCAGGCCGCGCGCAGGGTCTTGCGGTGCTTGTCGTGGAACAGTTCGCCGCGCAGGCCGGTGAAGATGAAGCCGTTGGCGACGATACAGCTGCCGGGCACCAGCTCCTCAATCTCGAAATAGCGGATCACATTGAAGGCCCAGCCGCGTTTCTCGGCCCAGATCAGCTGCGCATAGGGCTGCCAGTCGGCGATGCGCACGATGGTCGGCCGCTCGATCAGACCGGGCACGGACTCGGTCAGGCTGAGCTGGCCGCCGAAGGCGATGGCACCCTCCAGGCCGGTCTCTACCGGATTCCAGCGATTCCAGCCTGGCAGGTCCGACAGAACGTCCCAAAGCCGCTCGCTGCTGGCCTGGACTCCGACGCGTTTCTCGATCTTGGTAGTCTCCATGGGCGGGGTTTCGCACGGCTCCGTTGCGGAAGGAAGATGCTCAGCGGTTGCCTTCCGGACCCGGTTGCGAGGCCGGCGGAGTCGCGGACGAGGGGGCGTCGGCACGCCCGGTCGAGGCCAGCGTCATGCGGCGCAGCTGCGGGCTGGTGAAACAGATGATGAAGGCGAACGCCAGCAGCAGGCTGTTGGCCAGGAACGGGGCGGGTATCGCCAGCTGGTAGAGGGCGACTCCGATCACCGGCGGGCCGAGGAAGCTGAGACCGGCGACCGACATCATCAGACCGGCGACGGACCCCTGCTCATGCGCATCGACCGCCAGGGACGATCCGGCGGTGAAGCCGGGCCGGGCAAAACCGATCCCCATCGAGATCACCGCATAGCCGACCATCGCGCCGAAATAGCCGGGCGCTGCGACGCTGAGCAGGTTGCCGAGCAGGGCGATGGCCGCTCCCCAGCGCATCAGGGCGTGCGGCTGCAGCTTCAGCAGCGGGATCAGGCCCCACTGCACCATCAGGGTACCCAGCGCCCCGGCGAACATGGCGAGACCGATGAAGGGCTGGGCGGCGCTGATGCTGGCCCCGGTCCGGGCCATCTCGTCGATGACGTGGAAGCCTAGCACCGAGATGTTGACCGCCTGGGTGCCGGTGACCAGAAGACCGTAGATCAGGAAGTCGCGGACCCGACGGTCCTTCCACAGACCGCGACCGGCTGTGTGCCGGGGCTGGCCGCTGGGCGACGGGATGCGCACCACCTCGCCGCTGGGCAGCTTGCGCCAGACAAGGATCAGCACCGCGGCCCCGAGGGCGGCAAAGGCATACATGGGCCCGGCCAGGCCGATCAGGGGCAGGACGAAGAAGGGGGCCAGAACCGGCCCGGCGACCGTGCCCAGACCCTGGGCCGAGGCCAGCAGCGACATGGCCTGGGTGCGGTCTTCGGGTCCGGTCCGGTCGGCGACATAGGCCTGGGAGGCGATCGGCGCGGCCGAGCCGAACACGCCATAGACGGTTCGCGCCAAGGCCATCAGCACGAAGGCCACGCCGACGCCGAGCCAGCCCTCGATCCCCGAGGTCGCGGCCAGACCAAAACCGGCCATGGAGACGGCGAAGCCGCCGAGGCCGATCATGATAACCCGCTTGCGGCCCAGACTGTCCGACAGCCGGGCCCAGAAGGGCGAGAACAGAGTCCACATCAGGGCCGAGATGGCGAAGGCGGCGGCGACCAGGGTGTCGGCCAGGCCGAACTCGCGGCCGATGGCGGGCAGCACCGACTGCAAGCCCATATTGCCGGCCGCCGCGACCAGGCTGACGGCGAACAGGATCATGAAGGCCGGGGAGCGGGCGCTCAGACGCGTGGAGGCGGCGGGGACACTCATCCCACGGCGCTGTCGCCGACGGTCGACGGGCTCGGGCGGCTGTCAAAACAAAGCGCGTGAACCATGGCCGACGTCATCTCCCGGTCCTCGCCGGTCTTCAGATCAAACCGAAGCGGAGTCTTCAGCATAGGGTTCCCCTGGGGACGACGGCCATCGGGTCAAGATCGGTGTTCGGCGCGCCTTGCACAAGGGATCGCGTGCGGCCCATCATCGCCGCGAACCGGGAGATATCGATGTCCATCCATCAGCTGATCACCGGGACCGCGCTCGCGTTGGTCCTGTCCGCCGGAGCCGCTCAGGCCCAAGCCGTCGATCCGGTGGTCGAACGCGCCGCCGTGGCTGCCGCGGTCGAGGCGGTCCTGCCCGAGGTGGTGGACTGGCGTCGCGACTTCCACCGCCATCCCGAGCTGGGCTTCGCCGAGACCCGCACCGCCGCGGTCATCGCCGCCCATCTGGAATCACTGGGGCTGGAGGTGCGCACCGGGGTCGGGCGCACCGGCGTGGTCGGCATCCTCAGGGGTGCGCGGCCGGGCCATACGGTGGCGCTGCGTGCCGACATGGACGCCCTGCCGGTGCTGGAGGCCACGGGTCTGGCCTTCGCCTCGACCGACACCGGCCAGTATATGGGCCAGACCGTGCCCGTCGCCCACGCCTGCGGCCACGACGCTCATATGGCCATGCTGATGGGGGCGGCCGAGGTGCTGGCCGGGATGAAGGCCCAGATCGCCGGCACAGTGGTGTTCATCTTCCAGCCGGCCGAGGAGGGCGCGCCTCCGGGCGAGCCGATGGGCGGGGCTGCCCTGATGATCGCCGAGGGGGCCCTGGCCGACCCGAAGCCTGAGGCCATCTTCGGCCTGCATGTGGTGCCGGGCCGACCGGGCACGATCTTCTACAAGCCCGAGGGCTTCATGGCCGCCTCGGACCGGATCGACATCAGCCTGCACGGCAAGCAGACGCACGGGGCCTGGCCGTGGCGGGGTATCGATGTGATCGCCGTGGCCGGTCAGGTGGTCGAGACGCTGAACACCTTGACGGCCCGCACCGTCGACC
The DNA here is from genome assembly GCF_963977465.1 of uncultured Brevundimonas sp. Lineage (GTDB taxonomy): Bacteria > Pseudomonadota > Alphaproteobacteria > Caulobacterales > Caulobacteraceae > Brevundimonas. The sequence continues at coordinate 97,184 of NZ_CAXBOQ010000003.1, forward strand.
CGACCACCACCCCGACCGTCCTGACCATCGCCACCATCAACGCCGGGGTGCGCTACAACATCATTCCCGACGAGGCGGTGCTGTCAGGGACACTTCGGACCTTCAACATCGCCCAGCGCGACGCCCTTGTGGCCCGGGCTTCGGCGGCGGTCGGCCATGTCGCCGAGGCCTATGGGGCGACGGCCGAGTTCGCGGTGAAACAGAACGCGGCCCTAGTCTACAACGACCCGGACCTGTCGGCCTGGATCGCGCCGGTGCTGGTCGAGGCGGCCGGCGAGGGCCAGGTCAATCCGGCCAGCCCGCCGACCACGGTGGCCGAGGATTTCAGCTATTTCCAGCACGAGATCCCGGGCGTGTTCTGGCATCTGGGCGCCAGCCCCGACGGAGTCGACCCGGCCACCTCGGCCCCGAACCATTCGCCGCAGTTCGACGTCAATGAGAAGGTGTTGTCCGTCGGCGTCCGCGCCCATGTGCTGACGGCACTGCGGTTCCTTGAGCGTCAGCCGAGCCGTTCGAACACGGTGGTGATGACGCGCTGGTAGACCTCGGTCAGGGCCTCGATCTCGGCCACCGGCACCCGTTCGTCGATCTGGTGCATGGTCTGGCCGACCAGACCCAGTTCCAGCACCGGGCACAGGGCGCGGATGAAGCGGGCGTCGGAGGTGCCGCCGACGGTCGAGGCCTCGGGGCGATGACCGCAGACCGCCTCGACTGCATCCTGGACCGCGTTGATGAAGGGGCCGGGCTCGGTCAGGAAGGCATTGCCCGAGCACAGATGCTCCAGCTCGATCCGCTGGCCCGAAGCGACCTGGGCCAGCCCCGCCTGGATGTTGAGCCAGGCGATCAGCTCATCGCCGGTATGGGTCGGGTTGAAGCGGATATTGAGTCGCGCCTTCGCCTCCGCCGGAATGACGTTGCTGGCGTCATTGTCTATGCTGATGGTGGTGATCTCGAGGTTCGACGGCGAGAATTCGGGATAGCCCTCGTCCAGCACGTGATCGTTCAGCCTGGTCAGCAGTCTGGCCAGTACGGGGGCCGGATTGGCGGCGCGTTCGGGATAGGCGACGTGGCCCTGTTTGCCGTGGACGGTGATCCAGCTGTTCAGCGAGCCGCGCCGGCCGATCTTGATCATGTCGCCCAGATGCATGGACGACGACGGCTCGCCGACAACGCAGGCGTCGATGGTCTCGCCCTCGGCCATCAGGGTCTGGACCACCCGTTTGGTGCCGTGCAGGGCCGGGCCCTCTTCGTCGCCGGTGATCAGGAAGGACAGCGAGCCTGCCGGCTCACCTTGGGCCAGCAGGCGCGACACGGCGGCGATCCAGGCAGCGATGCCGCCCTTCATGTCGACGGCCCCGCGACCGTACAGGATGCCATCGTGGACCTCGGCGTCGAACGGGGCGGCGGTCCAGGCGGCGGCCGTACCGGTCGGCACCACATCGGTATGGCCGGCGAAACACAGGTTGGGCGAGGCGGAGCCGCGCCGGGCGTACAGGTTCTCGACACCCTCAAAAGGCATGCGGCGGCAGTGAAAGCCGAGGCCGGTCAGCAGGGACTCGATCATGTCCATGGTCCCGGCGTCGACCGGCGTCACCGACGGTCGGCGGATCAGGTCGCGGGTCAGTTCGACGGGATCGATCAGGGCAGGGGGTGCGTCGCTCATGGTCCTATGCTTTAGGGACAACGGACCAGCGCGAGAAGGGGTGACCCGACATGCCGAAGATCGATATCGACGCCGCACCGACGGTGAACGGCACCACCTACCCCGAGGAATTCGCCGGGCCATGCAAGCCGCGACGCCGGCAGCGCTTGGGTGACGCGGTCGGGCTGGACCAATTCGGGGTCAATCTGCTGCGCCTGCCGGCCGGGGCCTGGTCGAGCCAGCGCCATTGGCACGAGACCGAGGATGAATTCGTCTGGATCCTGTCCGGTGAAGTGGTGCTGATCGAGGATGACGGCGAGACGGTGCTGACGGCGGGCAATTGCGCCGGCTGGAAGGCCGGGGTGGCCAACGGTCACGTGCTGCAGAACCGCTCGGACACCGAGGCCGTGCTGCTGGAGGTGGGCTCGCGCATGCCGGGGGGCGACTCGGGCGTCTATAGCGACATCGACATGGTGTTCCGCCCCGGCGGCTATTTCCATCGCGACGGAACCCCCTATCCCAAACATGACCGACGCAGCTGAGCCGGCCCCGCCGGGGGCGTCCGGCAGCGATCCGTGGAAGCTGCGCGACTTCCGCCTGCTGTGGCTGGGGCGACTGGCCGCCGTGTTCGGTATCCAGGTCCAGTCCTCGGCCCTGTTGTGGCAGGTCTATGAGATCGCCCGGCGCGACCATCCGATCGAACAGGCCAGCCTGTATCTGGGTCTGGTCGGTCTGGTGCAGTTCCTGCCGATGCTGGCCCTGACCCTGCCGGCCGGTGAGATGGCCGACCGTCGCGATCGACGCATGACCGTGGTCGCCTCGATCACGGTCGAGGGTGCCTGCGCCGTCGCCTTCCTGGCCATGGCTATCCACGGGTCGCCCCCGCTGTGGGGGCTGCTGGTCGTGGCAGGTGTGTTCGGGGCGGCGCGCGCCTTCTTGGCCCCGGCCAGCCAAGCCTTCCTGCCGATGGTGGTGGGGATGAAGGCCCTGCCCAAGGCTATCGTGGCCCAGTCGCTGGCCTTCCAGGCCGGGGCCATTGCCGGCCCGGCGCTCGGCGGTGTCATCGTCGGCGTCTCGACGCCGCTGGCCTATGGCGTGTCGCTGGGCATGTTCGGGGTCGGGCTGGCAGCCATGCTGCTGATCCGCACCAGTGGCCGGCCGGTACGGCTGCCCGGATTGATCCGGCGCTGGGCCGCGGTCAAGGAGGGGCTGAAATACGTCTGGTCGACGCGCATCGTGCTGGGCGCGATCTCGCTGGACCTGATCGTGGTGCTGCTGGCCGGGGTGGCGCTGCTGACCCCCGTGTTCGCGCGCGACATATTGATGATCGGCCCCGAGGGCTTCGGCCTGCTGCGGGCGTCGTTCGGGGTCGGGGCCCTGGTCATGGCCCTGTATCTGGGGCGGTATCCGATCCTGCGGCGCGGCGGCGTGTGGATGTTCGGGGCGGTGGCCGTGTTCGGCCTGTGCACGCTGATTTTCGGCCTGTCGAAGGTCGCCTGGCTCAGCGCCCTGGTGCTGTTCATCGGCGGGGCCGCCGACATGATCAGCGTCAACATCCGCCAGACCCTGATCCAGATCGCCACCCCCGATCACATGCGCGGCCGAGTCTCGTCGGTGTCGATGCTGTTCATCGGGGCTTCCAACGAACTGGGCGAGGCTTATTCCGGCGTCATGGTCCGGCTGATGGGCCCGATCGGGGCGGCGGTGTTCGGCGGGGCCGCGGCCCTGGGCGCGACCGGCCTCTGGGCCAAGCTGTTCCCGGGCCTGCGCAAGGCCGACCGGCTGGGCTAGGGCGGACGGCTAGGCCGGGGCACCGGGCCTGAGCGTCGGGACGGCCCTGGAGTCAGTCGTCAGGATCGCCCCGATGGAGGCCACGACAATACAACCGATGGCCAGCCACTGCAGGCCGCTGAGCATCTCATGCAGCAGGAACAGGCCGGCGACCGCGCCGATGGCCGGCTCGGCCGACAGTAGGACGCCGAAGGTCCGCTTGGGGATGTGGCGCAGGGCGATCATCTCCAGCGAATAGGGCAGGGCGCTGGAGACCAGGGCCACGCCCAGCCCCAGCAGCAGGACCGACGGGGCCAGCAGGGCAGGGCCCGCGCTGATGACACCGAACGGCAGGATGACCACGGCGGCGGTGCTCATGCCCAACGCCACCGACTGTCCGGCGTGCATGTGCGAAAGCCGTTTGCCGAAGATGATGTACAGCGCCCAGAACAGGCCCGCCGCGGCCGCGAAGGCGACGCCGACCGGGTCCAGCGCATGGATGCCGCCGCGCAGTGGCAGCAGCAGGCCGAGGCCGACCACGGCGCAGGCGACCCAGACGAAATGGATCCAGCGCCGGGAATGAACCAGCGCCAGGGTCAGGGGGCCGGCGAACTCGATGGCGATCGCCGGCCCCAGCGGAATGGTCCGCAAGGAAATATAGAAGGTCAGGTTCATCAACCCCAGAACCAGGCCGTACAACAGCACCCGTCCGGCATCGACCCGGCTGAGCCGGAACCGCCAGGGTCGCCAGATACAGACCAAGGCCAGGGCCGACAGGCCGACCCGCAGGGTCGAGGTTCCCTCGGCCCCGACGACCGGGAACAGATGTTTGGCGAACGACGTCCCGACCGACAGCGACACCATCCCGCCCAGCAGGGCCAGATAGGGCATGGCCGTCAGAAACGGCTGCGTCAGGAACGGATTGGGGCGGCGCGTCGACATGGGCCCCGATATAGCGGGCCGGACGGGCGTTGCACGGTCGAAATCATCCCCGGGTCACACCCCTCACCAGGGCCGGAAATGCTTGCTCAGCTTCAACCCCTGGCTCTGGTAATGGCTGCCGCCCTCGCCATACAGGCGGGTCGGGCGTTCGATCAGCGGCTCATAGACCAGCCGGGCGACGATCTGGCCGTGTTCCAGCAGGAAGGGGGTGTCGTGGGTGCGCACTTCCAGCACGCCCTTGGAGCCCGCGCCATGCGCCTCGTCGGTACCGAAGCCGGGGTCGAAGAAGCCGGCGTAATGGACCCGGAACTCGCCGACCGACGGATCGATCGGGGTCATTTCGGCGGCCTGGTCGACCGGGATCTCGACGTCGTCGCTGGAGGCCAGGATGTAGAATTCGCCCGGATCCAGCAGCAGCTGGCCGGCGCGCAGGGTCAGCGGCTCCCAGAAGTCGCGCGGGTCGTGGCCGTCGATATGGTCGAGGTCGACGACGCCGGCGTGACGACGGCCGCGGAAGCCGACGATGCCGTCGGTGGTGCCGTCCAGATCGACGCCGACGCTGCGGGTCTCCAGCTTGGGCGGTTCGCCGGCCTTGAGGCGCAGCTGGTTCAGCCGGGTGCCGGGCCGGACCAGGATGGAAAAGGTCTGGGGTGCGATCTCCAGATACAGCGGCCCGTCATAGCCCTCGGCGACATCATCGAACCGGGCCCCGGAATCGGTCAGCAGCCGCACGAACACATCGACCCGGCCGGTCGAGCTCTTGGGGTTGGCGCGGGCGATCAGGCCTTTCGGCAGGGTCAGCCGCTCCTGCAGGCGGGCGATATAGACGCAGCCCTTCTCCAGCACGAAGCCGCCGGACAGGTCGACTGTATGCATCGACACGTCGGCGATCCGGTCCTCGACCTTGCGGCTGCCGGGCAGGAAGGAGGCGCGCACGCGCCAGGCCTGGTCGGACAGGCGCAGGTCCAGACTGGCCGGCTGCACCTGATCGGCGTCGAAGGGCGTGTCCGAGGTGATCGCGCCGCCGGCGATCAGGGCCTCGATCGACTGGCAGGGCAGGATGCCGGGCGGGGTGTTTTCAGAGAACTGCATAGGCTCTGATTACACGTTTTCGCGGCGGGTCTAACCCCCGGGGTGCTTGACGGCGGCCCCGGTTGCGGGACCATGGGGCCATGTATGATGCCCACGCCTATGAAGCCGAGACCGACGGGATCATCGTCCGGGTCCGCCCGTCCTATCTGGCGGGCCAGTCCGACCCCGATTCCGGGCGCTGGGTCTGGGCCTATCAGGTCGAGATCGAGAACCGCGGCGCGGCGACGGTGCAACTGATCGCGCGCCACTGGATCATCACCGACGCCCGCGGCCAGATCGAGGATGTGCGCGGCCCCGGCGTGGTCGGGGAACAGCCGACCATTCCGCCGGGTGACAGCTATTCCTATACCTCGGGCTGTCCGCTGGGCACGGCCTCGGGCTCGATGGCGGGCAGCTACCAGATGACGGATACCGAGGGGCGCACCTTCGAGGCGGCCATTCCCGCCTTCAGCCTGGACGTACCCGGCGAGCGGCGGGTGCTGAACTAGGCCCCGGCCTTAAGCAGCCCGATCGGACGGCAGGCCCAGCATCAAGCCTCGAAGGGGCGGGGTGAGGGGCTGCGTCAACCCGGAAAAGCGCAGCCCCGCCCCTGCACTCAAGGCCGCATTCGCATGCGGCCTTGAGGCGGACGGCGGCTCTCTACGAGCCGTTCATGACAGCCGTGTGGCTGAAAGGGATTAGATATACCGACGCAGGCTGCGGGCCAGTTCGGTGGCACCGTCCTTGTTGCCGCGGCGAACCTGGGGCTGGTAGGCGACCCGGGCGTGCTCGATGCAATAGACGCCTTCCGAGGCGCGGCGGCCGCAGAAACTGAACTCGCGCGACGACGGATCGCCGATCGGCCATTTGCACATGTGAGCCCCCAGGGTCATCACCGTGGCGGTGCCGGGCATTTCCGGCGGACGCTCGGGCGTCGGCGGCACCGGAACGTTCGGGCGCAGCTGGGCCGTTTCGATGCGGCGCGGGGCCGACGGCTGGGCCGGGGCGGCCGGCCGCGGACGGGCGGCGCGGAAGGTGGTGCGCGCGGGCTGCGACGGTGCGGCACGGCCCGACAGGCCGAGGCGGTGCACCTTGCCGATGACGGCGTTGCGGGTGACGCCGCCACCCAGTTGTTTGGCGATCTGGCTGGCTGACTGGCCCTCGAGCCAGAGCTTCTTCAGCGCGCCTACGCGGTCTTCGGTCCAGCCTGCGGTCATGCCACCCTCCCCGGGGTAATCAGATCAATATCTAGTGTGTCGGCTCCGTTTTGGGGCCAGCACCTACCACTACTTGTAAACGAGACGTTAACAGACGCAATATCTGCGAATCAGTGTGTCCACAGAAACCACATGTTGAATCGTCGGTATGTGAAACGCCCTGTGGACCGCCCCGCCTTGCGCCGGGGCCTCGCCGGGGGCATCTGGCGGGGATGACTGATCTTTCGTCCATGAATGCGCTGGGCCGCCCGTCCGGCCTGCCGCAGCCCCGCCGCTTCAACGGCGTCAACTGGGTCGGGATGCGGACCCTGTATTTCCGCGAAGTGCGACGCTTCTGGAAGGTGGGCGGGCAGACCGTGGCCGCCCCGGTGGTGACGACCCTGCTCTATATGCTGGTGTTCGTGGTGGCGCTGAAGGATGCACGCCCCCCGTTGCACGGTACGACCTTCGCCGAGTTCGTGGCCCCGGGCCTGATCATGATGGCCATCCTCAACAATGCCTTTGCCAATGCGGCATCCAGCCTGACCCAGGCCAAGATCATGGGCACGGCCACCGACTTCCTGACCCCGCCGCTGAGTCCGCTGGAACTGACCATCGGCTTTTCGCTGGGCGCCGCGACGCGCGGCATCGTGGTCGGGGTGGTCACCGCCATTTGTGTGCTGCCGTTCGCCAGACTGGGCATGGCCAATCTGTTCGCCATCCTGTGGTTCGGGATCGTCGCGTCGCTGTTGATGGGCATGATCGGCGTTCTGGCCGGCCTGTGGTCGGAGAAGTTCGACCATCTGTCAGCGGTGCAGAATTTCGTGGTCATGCCGATGACCTTTCTCAGCGGCACCTTCTATCCGATCGACCGCCTGCCGGAGCCGTTCGTGACCATCAGCCATTTCAATCCCTTCTTCTATCTGATCGATGGATTCCGGGCGGGCTTCATCGGCCGTGCCGACGGCAGCCTGCCCATCGGGGTGGCGGTCAGCGCGGTCCTGACCCTGGCCCTGGCCGTGGCCTGCTGGCTGGTGTTCAAGTCGGGCTGGCGGCTGAAGAGCTGAACCCGGCCGCGCACCATCGATGGTTAGGGGTTCTTTAGCTCTGCGCGCTCAAGCTCACGCGGTTCTGCTTTGAGGGCCCAGACCATCACCGGTGCTATTCAGATGTCCAATCCCGTCATGGCCGCTCTGGCTGTGCTCGCCTTGGCGACGGCAACCGTATTCGTCGGCCTCCTCTGGCTGACGCGGGGCCAGAGGCGGCCGACAGCGCAACCGCGCTGGCTGGCGTGGGCCGGGGGGATCGGCCTGATCGCCGTCTGGGGCTTTCTGGTCCCGGTCAATGTCTGGAGTCACCTGACCGGTGACCAAGACGCGTGGATCTTCGGCGCGGAGACGTTCGACGGCGGCATTGTCGAGAATCTGACCGTCCTGTTTTACGGGCTGGCGATCGTCGTCTGTGGCTGGATGTTTGCCCGGGCGTCGCGATTGTACGGAGCCGCCTCGGCCGGTCTCTGGCGCGTTCTCGTGGTGGTGATGATCGTCTGTTTCGCGGCGATGATCGGCGAGGAAATGAGCTGGGGCCAGCACCTGTTCGGGTTCCAGACCCCTGCGGACCTGGCCGCGGTCAATCTGCAGGGCGAATCCAACCTGCATAACCTGGTGTCGCCACGCCTCTATGACCTGATCTACCAGGGGCTCGGTTTCGCCCTGATCCTATTGCCCCCGGCCGCATGGTTCGCGTTGCGGGGACCGAGCCTGCCCAGTCCGGTGCTGTTTCTTCAGGACCTCTACACCAACCCCTGGGTCTATAGCCTGTTGGCGTCGGCCGGGGTGCTGCTGCAGCACGAGGTGTTCGAGGAACTGGCCGAGATGGTGCTGGCCTTCGCCATCCTCTACGCGCTGACAACGCTGGCCGGTCGAGCCGGGCGGGGACCCGTGCCGACGTCGTCCTGATGCCGTTTTCCCGCCGGGGCCGGTGTTGACTAACCCCGGTGCCGGGTCGACAAGGAGAGACCCTTTTTTCAGCGGTCCCGGCGCATCCTGCGGCGGGGCCGTCTCTCTTTTGGAGGTCCAACCGTGTCCAGCCATCTCATGGGTGTCTATAATCGTGCTCCGGTCGAGGTCGAGCGCGGCGAGGGGGCCCGGCTGTATGCGGCGGACGGCACTGTCTACCTGGACTGCGTCTCCGGCATCTCGACCAATGCACTGGGCCATGCCCATCCCAAGCTGGTCCAGGCCCTGAAGGACCAGGCCGAAAAGATCTGGCACGTCTCCAACATCTTCAAGATCCCGGGCCAGGAGGCCCTGGCCGACCGGCTGTGCGACAACAGCTTCGCCGACGTGGTCTTCTTCACCAACTCCGGCTCGGAGTCGGTCGAGTGCGCCCTGAAGACCGCGCGCAAATATCATTCGGCCAACGGCCAGCCCGAGCGGATCGAGATCTACGGCTTCGACGGCTCGTTCCACGGGCGCACCTACGGCGCCATCAACGCCGCCGGTAACCCGTCCTATGTCGAGGGTTTCGGCCCGCGCCTGCCGGGCTACAGCCAGCTGGTCTGGGGTGACCGCGAAGCGCTGGAAGCGGCCTTCAAGAACCCGACCACGGCCGCCGTCATCATCGAGCCGGTCCAGGGCGAGGGCGGCGCGCGCGCCATCCCCGAGGAGGACCTGCGCTGGATGCGCGAGATGGCCGACGCCAACGGCGTGCTGATCATCTTCGACGAGGTCCAGTGCGGCATGGGCCGGACGGGCAAGCTGTGGGCCCACGAATGGGCCGGTATGACCCCGGACATCATGGCCATCGCCAAGGCCCTGGGCGGCGGCTTCCCGGTCGGAGCCTGTCTGGCCACGGCCGAGGCAGCCAAGGGCATGACCGTCGGCGTGCACGGCTCGACCTTCGGCGGCAACCCGCTGGCCATGGCCGTCGGCATTGCCGCCTTCGACGAAATCTCCAAGGCCGAGACCCTGGCCAACGTCAACGAGATCGCCGGCTATCTGAAGCAGCAGCTGCACGGCCTGCAGCAGCGCTTTCCCGACGTCATCGCCGATGTGCGTGGCAAGGGCCTGCTGATCGGCATCAAGATGATTCCGAACAACCGCGAATTCATGGCCTGGGCCCGCGACGAAAACCAGCTGCTGGTCGCCGGGGGCGGTGACAACTGCGTGCGCCTGCTGCCGCCGCTGATCCTGACCCGCGACGATGCGGCCGAGGCGATCGCCCGCTTCGAGAAGACCTGCGAATTCGCGCGCGGCAAGCTGGCGGGCTAGGGCGATGGTGCGCCACTTTCTCGATATCCATCGGCTGTCGGCTGAAGACCTGCGCGGCATCCTCGATGACGCCCACGCCCGCAAGGCCGCCCGCAAGGGCTGGCCCAAGGGGCGGGTCGACGCCGATGCGCCGGCGGCCGACCATGTGCTGGCGATGATCTTCGAGAAAAATTCGACCCGCACCCGCTTCAGCTTCGACGCCGCGATCCGCCAGTTGGGCGGCGCTTCGATCATCGCCAATGCCGGGGACATGCAGCTCGGCCGTGGCGAGCCGGTCGAGGATACGGCCCGGGTGCTGTCGCGCATGGTCGATGCCGTGATGATCCGCGCCAACAGCCATGACGATGTCGAACGGTTCGCCCGCGTCGCCACCGTGCCGGTGATCAACGGTCTGACCGACCGCAGCCACCCGTGCCAGATCCTGGCCGACCTGCAGACCATCGAGGAACAGCGCGGACCGATCGCCGGCAAGACGCTGGCCTGGGTCGGGGACGGCAACAACGTCTGCCACAGCTTCATGCATGCGGCCCCGAAGTTCGGTTTCAAATTCAACGTCGCCTGCCCGGCTGACTATCATCCCGACCTGCGCGACCTGGCCCGGGGTGGCGATCACGTCGCCCTGACCAGTGATCCGCGCGAGGCAGTGGCCGGGGCCGATGTGGTGATCACCGACACCTGGGTGTCGATGGGCGACGGCGACTATGAGGACCGGCTGGCGGCGTTCGAGGCCTATACGGTCGACGAAGCCCTGATGGCCACGGCCGCCCCTGACGCCGTCTTCCTGCACTGCCTGCCGGCCCACCGCGGCGAGGAGGTCACCGATGCGGTGATCGACGGTCCGCAGTCGCTGGTCTGGGACGAGGCCGAAAATCGCATCCACGCCCAGAAGGCGGTTCTGGCCTGGTGCCTGGCGGGCGATTGATCCGCGTCGGCAGTCAGTAGGGTCGCTGCGGCACGCCGAGAACGGTGCCCAGGTGGATCGCCAGAATGAAGACGGTCGCCGCCGACAGCAGCATGATGAAGCGCCATGGGGCCATGCGCACGCCGCGACGCGGATCCCAGGGGCGCGCGCCGCGCCAGCCGGAGAAGACGGTCATCGCCACGGCGGCGGCCAGCAAAATCAGGGTCAGGGTCAGGTCCACGCGCCAGCAGATGGCGCGCACCGGGTCGCGGCGCAAGGGCCGGATTCCTTGCCGGAAGGTTAATCTTCACGTTCGGTTAACCATGATCAGGCGAGAAATCGGCGGGGCGGGAGCGCTGTCCACAGGAACATGGGGTGCCCCCTACATCTTGGGGTTAACCATGCGTTTACACCCCTGATCTGGACGTCTAGCGTCCAGACTACAGGTCGGGAGTCGAATCAGTGAGCGCAGCCGCGCCGTGGAGCGTGAAGGGTATCGAGCCCAAGGCGCGTGAGATCGCCAAGGATCTCGCGCGACGCTCGGGCATGACGCTCGGCGAGTGGCTGAACACGATGATCCTCGAAGACGATGACGACGGGGTCGTGCCCCTGTCGCGTCGCGACCATGCTGCAGAAGCCATTGATCGCCGGGGCCGCTACCGGCGCGTCGACGACGCCTACGGCACCGAGGAGGCGCCGTGGGATCGGCTGAGTGCCTCGGTCGACGCCATCGCCGCCCGACTGGAGGCCTCCGAGCGCCGCTCGACCGTAGCCATTCAGGGGGTCGACCAGGCGGTGACCGGGCTGGTTCGCCGGCTGGAAAGCCAGGATCAGAAGGGCGACGCCACCGGCCGCCGCATCGACGACATCGCCGAGGAACTGCGCGAGGGCCACAAGCGGCTGCGCCGGTTCGAACAGGAGGTCGGGCCGCGCACGGTCGAGACCTTCGGCAAGGTCGAGACCACGCTCGGGAACCTGGCCGGCCGTCTGTATGACATCGAGGAGCGCCAGCGCTCGGGCGTGAACGAACTGCGCCAGCGTATGGACGCCGTTGAAAAGGTCGCCGGTCCGGGTGCGGGAACGGACGTCATGGCCGCCGTCGCCGCCCGTCTGGACGCGGCCCAGGCCTCGACCGGAGAGGCCCTGCGTGGTCTTGAGCGGGCCTTTGCCGGCCTCGACCAGCGGCTGCGTGCAGCCGAGACCCATGGCGGGCCGGACAACTCCCGCGAGGCCGCCCGGTTCGAGAAGCTGGCCGAGACCCTGTCGCGTCAGGTCGAGACCAACCGCGCCGAGATGATGCGTCGGCTGGACACCGCCGAAACCGAAAACCGCATGGCGCGGATCGAACAGACGGTCCTGTCGATCGGCGAGCAGGCCAAGACCGCCGAGCAGCGCTCGGCCCAGGCCGTCGAGGCCATGGGTCGTGAGGTGCTGCGCATCGCCCAGAACCTGAACGGCCGGGTCGGTGCCATCGAGACGGACGTCCCGGCGCGGATGGAGCGGCTCGGGGTCACGCTGAACCAGAAGGTCGAGCAGGACATCGGCCGCTATGCCCAGGCCGTGGATCACAAGCTGGTCGCCGCCGAGGACCGTCACGTTCTGGCGCTGGAGAAGCTGGGTGGCGAGATCACCCGCATTTCCGACCGGCTGAGCGACCGCATCGCCCAGTCCGAGCGCCGCTCGTCACAGGCGCTGGACGACATCGCCAAACGCCTGACCGACAGCACCTCGACCGTCGAACAGCGGTTCGAGCGTACCTCGGGCGAGCTGGCCGAACGCGTCCGGCTCAGCGAGCAGCGCACCGCCCAGCTTCTGACCGACGCCCGCGACAGTCTCGAGCAGCGCACGGCCGCCGCCGCCGAGAAGGCTCCGGCCGTTCGCCCCGACTGGCGCGCCACCGCCTTCCAGGACGACGATTTCACCGGCAGTTTCGAAGACGATGCCGCCTGGACCGACGCTGCCATCACCGGCGAGCCCGAGCCGACGCCGTTCCCGGCACCTTTCATGGAGGCTGCGGCAGACCCGGCAGACTTGGCAGCCGCGTCTGTCGACACGGCCCCGGCCCCGGTCCTGGCTCCAACCGCCGCCGCCGTGGCCGCCGAGGTGGTGCGCGAGGCCGTGCTGCGCGCGCCAGAGCCCGACCCGATCGCCATGGCCGAGCCCGAGCCCGTCAATGTACCGTTCGGTCGGCCGACTGCGGCGGCGCCGCCGATGGCCAGTTTCGGCGGTGCCGATGTGTCGGACGCGCTGGAGGCGACCGCTGCGGCCTCGGCCGGGTCTGACGTCGAGACGGACGACTTCGCGGCCGAGACCGACTTTGTTGATCCGCGGGCCCTGCGCGCCGCCGCCGCCGCCGGACGGGCCAGCACGACCCGCCAAGCGATCGAGGCTGCCCGCGCCGCCATGGCCCCGGCCGAGGCCGAGGCTCCGGCTCGTTCCGGTTTCGGCCTGAAGCGGGGCGGCAAATCCCGGCTGCAGGAGCGGCTCGACAAACAGGCGACCCGTGACGGCGGTACGATTCGCAAGGCCCTTGGGGCCTCGGCTGCCGCCGTCTTTCTGGTGGCCGGCGGTACCTATGCCTTTGGTCAGCTGACCGGAGAAGGCGGTCTGCCGCAGTTTTCGCTTGGCGGGTTCGGCGGTGGATTCGGCGACAAAGCCGCAGCAGGTCCGCTGCTGTCCATGGTCACCAGCCCGACCACCAACCTACCGCCCCCGCCCGCCGGTCCGGTGTCGGAAGAAGAAGCCCTGTACGCCAGTGCGCGGGAACAGCTGGATGCCGGCGACGTCCTCGGAATCGAAACCCTGACCCGGGCCGCCAGCCTGGGTTATGCCCCGGCCCAACTGCATTTGGCCGGCCTGTTCCAGACCGGCGACAACGGCGTGGCCGTCAACCTCGAGGAAAGCCGGATGTGGGCCCGCCGCGCGGCTGAGAGCGGCGACCCGCGCGGCATGCATGCCTACGGTATGTATCTGTTCGACGGCGTCGGCGGCCCGCGCAATCGCGCCGAGGCCCTGGACTGGTTGCTGAAGGCGGCCGGACGCGGCCTGATCGACAGCCAGTACAATGTCGCCCGCATCTATGAGAACGGCGAAGAGGGCGTGGCTCCCAACGCCGGTGAAGCCTACAAATGGTATTTGATCGCGGCGCGCGCCGGTGACGATGACGCCCGGGCCGCCGCCGACCGGCTGGGCGTTTCCGTCCCGGTTCCGGCCCGCCGCGTCGCCCGCGCCGCCGCAGAAAATTTCAAAGCCGCGCCTCTGGCCTAGGTTTCGACCGAATATTGATCGATGACACCCCCCTGTGGCGTGCATCGGGTGGCGAGTAGCTTCCCGGACCGCTAAGAGGTTTTCACCGTCGCCTTTCCGGCGCCTAGCGTTCGTTCCAGCCGAAGGCGCGTCCTTTGGATATCTATCTTCCGATCGCCGAGGTTTCGGTGAACTGGCCGTTCCTGGTGATCCTGGGCGCAGTCGTTGGATTCGTGTCCGGTCTGTTCGGGATCGGGGGCGGGTTTCTGATGGCCCCGATCCTGGTGTTCATGGGCATCCCGCCGACCGTGGCCGTGGCCAGTCAGGCCAGCCACGTCGTGGCCTCCTCGACCTCCGGCGTGATCAGCTATTCCGGCCAGGGTCTGGTCGATTATCGCATCGGCGGAATCATGGCCGGCGGCGGTGCGCTGGGCGCGCTGCTGGGCGTCGAGATGTTCCGCTATATGCGCCTGCTCGGCCAGGCCGACCTGGTGGTGGCCGTCTCGTATCTGTTGTTCCTCGGCGTCATCGGCTCGCTGATGCTCAACGAGAGTCTGACCGAGATCATGCGGCGACGGCGCGGCGAGACGCCGCCGCGCAAGGTGCGGCGTCGGCCGATGTGGCTGTATGGTCTGCCGTTCCGCATGCGCTTCCCGCGTTCGGGGCTGTACATCAGCGTCATCCCGCTGGTCGCCCTGGGCGGATTCGTCGGCATCCTGTCAGCCATCATGGGGGTCGGCGGCGGCTTCATCCTGATCCCGGTCATGCTCTATGTGCTGCGCATGCGGGCCAGTGTGGTGGTCGGCACCAGCCTGTTCCAGATCATCATCACCACCGCCATCACCACCGTGCTTCAGGCGGGCCGGAACCAGACGGTCGACATCGTCCTGTCCAGCCTCCTGCTGTTCGGCGGCGTGGTCGGCGCTCAGTACGGCGCGCGCCTGTCAGGCCGGTTCCGCGCCGAGTCCCTGCGCGCGGCCCTGGGCTTCATCGTATTGGCCGTTGGCGTCTATATGGGACTGGAGCTGTTCGTGCGGCCCGGCGACCTGTTCAGCCTCGCTCCGGGGGTGGCGGACTGATGATGCAGCTGCCTCCACCGCCCCCGGCCTATGAGGCCCCCGCGCCCGAACGGTCCGTTGCGACCCAGAGCGACCTGCGGGTCGCCGCCGCCCTGACCAACGCCAGGGTGCGGGTCGACTCCAGCTTCAGCGGAGCCTCGATCGTCCTTTACGGAGCGGTATTCAACCCCAGTGACCGACCCGCCGATGTGGTGGTGGTGGTGCGTGGACCCGACGCCCCGGTGCGCCTGGTCAAGCGCTCTCGCAACCTCGGTGTCTGGCTCAACAGCCGCCCGGTTCTGTTCGAGGGGGCCCCCGGCTTCTACATGACGGCCTCGACCCGGTCGCTGAGTGATATCGCCGACTTCGGCCAACTGCGCCGTCTGGGTGTCGGTGTCGACCACCTGCGCATCGACGCCCCCGAGGAAGCCAGCACGGTGACTCGCTACGGCGTTCGCGACGTGGTCATCAGCCGGCTGGGCGAGGACTATCTGGACTGGCGCCGGGCCGTGATCCGGCTGCGCGAGGCGGCGGCCCTGTACAATACCGATCCCGACGGGGTTCAGTTCGTCGACAAAGGCTTGTTCCGGGCCGAGGTCGAGCTGCCGACCGTGGCCCCGACGGGCCAGTATTTCGCCGAGGTCTGGCTGTTCCAGGACGGGGCCCCGGTCTCAGTCTCCAACCTGACCCTGACAGTGGAGAAGGTCGGGTTCGAACGTGAGGTCTATGAGTTCGCCCACCGCAGTCCGTGGCTGTACGGGATTCTGAGCGTGCTGCTGGCGGCCTTTACCGGTTGGGGTGCGAGCCGGGTCTTCCGGCGCAACTGATCCTGTCCGCCAAGGCTGAGGCGAGGTCTCCGTGCCCGACCACCTCGACCCGGTCCAGACCCAGCCATCGCGCGGTCAGGCGCAGCTCCTCGGCCAGGGCGTCTGGCGTCTCGGTATTGGTGCCGACCTCACGCCAGGCGGCCTGCACCCGCAGGACCCCGGCCTTGCGATCGGCCTTCAGGTCGACCCGAGCGGTGATGGCCTCATCCTGCAGGAAGGGCAGGACATAGTAGCCGTGCACCCGCTTGTGCGCCGGGGTGTAGATCTCCAGCCGCACCCGGACCCCGAACAGCCGTTCGGTGCGTTCGCGGAACCAGATCAGATTGTCGAACGGCGACAGCAGGGCCCGGGCGGAAATGCTTCGGGGCTTGCGGCAGGTCGGGTCCATGAAGGCGGGCCTGTCCCAGCCCTCGACCGTGACCGGCAGCAGCTCGCCGCTCTCGACCAGTTCGCCGATGCGCGCCCGGGCGTCGACCGGCGGCAGGCGGAAATAGTCGCGCAGGTCGGCGGCGGTGGCCACGCCCATGGCGCGCGCAGAGGCCCGCACCAGATCGCGCTGGGCGTCGGCCGGGTCCGGGGTCGGGCGGTTGACGACGGCGGCGGGCAGGACCCGCTCGGTCAGGTCATAGACGCGTTCGAAGCCGCGCCGCGTCGCCGTGGTGATCTTGCCGGCCCAGAACAGCCACTCCAGCGCCCGCTTGCCGTCGGACCACGACCACCAGCCCGGTGCCCCGCGCGGCCCGGTGGCGAAGTCGCCGCCGGTGACGGGTCCACGGTGTTCGATCTCGGTCAGGATGCCGTCGATATAGGCGCGCCGCTCGCGTCCGAACCGGGACGTACCGCTCCACAGACCCTGACCGGCCTCGGCCCGGGCCATGCGCCAGCGAAACAGCGGCTGGCTCTCCAGTGGCAGCAGCGAGGCCTCATGGCCCCAGTATTCGAACAGACTGGGCGTCTTGCCCCAGGCCTCGGCCTCCAGGGTCTCGCGTGGATAATGGCCCAGGCGCGAGAAGACCGGCAGATAGTGGGTGCGGCTGACGACATTGACGCTGTCGATCTGGATCACGCCCAGATCGCGGGCTGTCTTGCGCAGATGACGGGCCGCGGCCATGTCGGGCCGGGCCACGCCGAACCCCTGGGCCGCCAGGGCGATGCGCCGAGCCTGGGCAGCCGACAGGTGCACCGGCCCGGTCATGCCGGGGCTAGCGGGCCGCGAACTCGCTGAGCGCGTCGATCACCGCCCGGTTCTGGTCCTCGGTGCCGATGGTGATGCGCAGGCAGTCGGGCAGGCCATAGCCACCGACCGGGCGGACGATGATGCCCTTGCTGTTCAGATACTCTCCGGCAGCAGTGGCATTGCGCGCCTCGTCCGGAAAGCGGACCATGACGAAATTACCGGCGCTGGGCATGACCTCGAAACCGAAGCCACGGATGGCCTGGGTCAGGCGCGGCCGCCAGGTCTGGACCAGTTCGCGTGAGGCCTTCTGGTGGGTCTCGTCACCGAGGGCGGCGGTGGCGGCCTCCAGCCCGGGCACCGAGACATTGAACGGCAGGCGGATACGGTCGACGGCTTCGGCCACCTTCAGCGGGGCATAGCCGAAGCCGATGCGCAGGCCGCCGAGGCCGTGGATCTTGGAGAAGGTGCGGGTGACGACGATGTTGGCGGCGTCGCGGGCCAGCGGAAAGGCAGTCTCCCAGTCCGGCTCGACCACATATTCGGCATAGGCTTCGTCGACCACCAGCAGGATGTGCGCCGGCAGGGCCGCGTGCAGGCGACGGATCTCCTCGCCGCTGTTGTAGCTTCCGGTCGGGTTGGACGGGTTGGAGACATAGACGATGCGGGTGCGGTCATCGACCTGCTCCAGCAGGGCGTCGACCTCAGCCTTGTAGCCGGGCTCGGGGGCCAGTTTGACCTCGGCCTGGCTGGCTTTGGCGCTGATGCGATAGGCGAGGAAGCCGTACTGGCCGGTGACGATATTGTCGCCCGGGGTCAGATAGGTCTGGTTCAGCAGGGCGAACACCTCGTCCGACCCGTTGCCGAAGATCAGCCGCTCCGGCTCCAGCCCGTGATGCTCGGCCACGGCGGCGCGCAGCTTGGCGGCCCGGCCGTCCGGATACAGGTGGATATTGCCGACGGCGGCGGCATAGGCCTCACGCGCCTTCTCGCCGGCCCCCAGGGCATTCTCGTTCGACGACAGCTTCATCGGCTCGGCGATGCCGGCGATGGCGGACTTGCCCCCGACATAGGGGGCGATGTCGAGGATGCCGGGCTTGGCGACCGGACCCTCGGCGGCGGCAGCGGTCGTATCGTCAGTCATGCGGGAATCCCTGGACTCAGAAGACGGGGGCCGCACCGATGATGCCGGTGAGACTGCCCGGAGCGCCGGTCAGGCGCGGGTCGTCTGCCTGCACATAGCCCGCCAGCATGAACAGCTTCAAGCCACCCGACGTGATCAGAGGCGAGGCGACCAGTCCGGCGGCTTCCAGCGCAGCGACGATCCGGCTGTCGGGAAGGGGGCTGTCACTGACCCAGAAGGTGCGGTCCTCGCCGGTGGGCCCCGACGGACGCGTTTCGATCATCAGGGCCAAGGGATGACGGTGACGGTCATCGGGCAGGGCGCCGGTGACGCGCAGGCCGGGCCGGGCCAGCAACTGACCCCACCATGGCTTGCTGCCACCCAGATCGATCAGGGCGCGCCCACCCTCATGGCCACGCTTGCGACCGCCTTCCTGCACCGCCGCCAGCGCCGCATCGGCATCGGCGGCAACCTGGACCGTCAGGCCGTAGCGGTCGACGGCCAGGGTCCGGGCGGCCGGTCCCCAGACGGTTACGAGGGCCCCGGTGGCGGCATCGACCCGCCCCAGCAAGGCTCGCAGCAGGGGAATCTCGGCCGCCTCGGCCTTGTCCAGCTGGGCGCGAAGGGCGAGAATCTCGGCATCGACAGAGCCCCGGGCCCCGGCCTTGATCCGGGCCCGCAATGCCGCCAGCAGAGCCCGGTCCAGGGCGTCCAGCGTGGCATCGACGGGCGGTTCGACCAGCATCAGAACAGCTTTGGCGCCGGAGCCACGGCGAACGGGCCCAGCCAGGTCCGACCGTCGCGGAACACCAGCGGCAGGCTGACGGCCGAGGTTTCACCCGTCAGGGCCGTCGCCGTGGCCGCACCGGTGGCGGCGACCCGGTCGACGCCGGGAACGCCCGATCGGGCCAGCCCGGCCAGCGCCGGCAGGGGCTTGTCGGCGGTCAAGGCGAGTGCGCCCTGCAGGCGACCGTTGGTGTCGGCCGTCAGGGTGTCACTGGAAAAGGTCGCGGTGCTGACCCCGGCCTTCAGTTCGCCGCGCACGGCGGTGAAGCGGCCGCCGGCACGCGCCCAGCTCCCGAGATCTCCGATCATGGCCCGGCCGCGCAGGTGGTCGGCCCCTTCAATCGTGGTCTCGATCCAGCCGCCGACCGGCTTCTGGACAGCGAGACCGTCCAGCACCCCGCCCGGCCGGGCCCGGGCCTCGGTCAGGCGGAACAGCACATCGACGGTGCCGGTCGTCGCATCTTCGGTCGTGCCGTCAGCCATATGCGGTCGGGCGTTGATCTGCAGCTGGTCGGCCCGCAGGATCGGGAAGGGCGCGGCCCCGGGGTGGGGGGTGAAGACCGGCTTGTCCAGCTGGATGCGCAGGTCGGGGAAGCGGGCCTCGAGGTGACTGACGCTCAAACGCAGGGCGTCGCCGCGCACCGCTACCTTGCCCATGTCCGGCCGGGTCAGCACCAGGCCGTCTGGGGCGATGATCACCCATTTGTCGGGATTGTAGGTGTTGGCCTCGGCGACCAGCGCCGGGGCCGAGAGCGCGTGCCCGTCCGGCGCGGTGACGGTGGGATAGGCGATGGCGATCCGGGTGCGGAAGGGCCAACCGGTGGTGGTGATCCGGCCGTGGCCGATGTCCCAGCCCGCCGCCCGCATCTCGACTGCGCGGCTCTCGATGCCGGTTTCGATCCGGTGGGTCAGATAGAACCACCAGCCGGTCCAGGCGGCCAGCAGGGCCAGGGCGATCAGCAGCGGGACGTACAGGCCCATGCGGCTGTGGCGACGGATCGGCGGGGTCACGGTCATGGCTGCTGATTATCAGGCGACCACGGCCAAAAAAAGCTGGATTTCATCTCAGGCGGGCGGCGACGATCCCGGGACAGGCAGGAAGCCGGCGACGGTCTCGACCGCCTCGGCCAGACCCATGCGCAGGACCTCGGTCCCGGGCGGCAGGCCGGCAAATAGTCGGGTCGGGGTGGCGGCGTCCAGCATCACGAACACCCCCTTGTCGTCGCCGCGCCGGATCAGCCGGCCGAAGGCCTGGGCGATACGGGCCCGGGCCAGCGCGTCGTCATAGGCCCGGCCCCGCGCCCCCTGTCCGCCGAAGCGTTCGCGTCGGGCCCGGTGCAGCAGGTCCGGCCGGGGCCACGGCACCCGGTCGAAGGCAAGAATCCGCAGCGAACGGCCCGGCACATCGACCCCGTCGCGCACGGCGTCGGTGCCCAGCAGGCAGGAATCCTGTTCGGCCCGGAACACATCGACCAGGGCCCCGACCTCGAGCGGATCGACGTGCTGCGCATAGAGAGGCAGACCTTCACGCGCCAGGTCGGGCCCCAGCCGCTCATAGACCGCCTTCAACCGCCGGATGGCTGTGAACAGGCCCAGACCGCCACCGCCCGCGGCCAGGAACAGCTCGCGCATCGCCGCCGCCGTCTGGCGGGCATCATCCTTGACCAGATCATTGACGACGATGACCCGGCTGTGGGCCGCATAGTCGAACGGGCTCTCGACCTTCAGCGTCCGGGCCGGTTCGATCAGCCGTGCCGCGCCGGTGCGCATCCGGGCCATGTCGAACGGGTCGCCGTCCTCGGCTACCGTCAGTGGGTCGGACAGGGTGGCACTGGTCACCAGCACCCCGTGGGCGGGCATGATCACAGCCGCTTCCAGCGGCACGGTCGGATCGATCCAGTGCCGACGCAGGGCCACGTCATGGATGCGGCCGAACGCGGCCTCGGCGGTCAGCCAGTCGACGAAATCGGGATCGGCTTCGTCACTGCCCTCGTCCAGCGCCGCCAGCATCGAACGCCAGCCGGGCAGGGTCATGCGTGCCCGGCGATCGAGACCGCGCAGGGCTCCCTCGATGCGCGCGCGCTGCGATCCGTCCAGATCGGCGGCCTCATCGTCCAGCACGTCTTCCAGATGGCGCGACAGGGCCAGCAGTGGGGCCTCGACCGCGGCCAGGGCCTGGGCGGCGGCCCGGGCGGCCTCCAGCACCGGCTCGGTCACCGGCCGCAGCGCGCATTCCAGGCCGAATTCGGTGCCGCCGGAGCCATTGCCGTCACCGGCGCGGGCCCGCAGCTGTTCCAGCGCCGCCAGCAGGAAGGTCTCGATCGGGCCGATCGGATTGACCTCACCCGAAGCCGGGGCGATGCGGCCCGAAACGCCTTCGCCCGGCAGTTGCGCTGCCGCGCGCACGGCGTCGTTCAGGGCCTTCTGCGCTGCTTCGTTGTCGGCGCACAGGTCACCCAGCCGTTGTTCCAGACCCCGTCCCCGACGCCCGCGCCCTTCCGGTCCGCGAATCCAACGCCGCAGCTCGGCCGATTCCTGGCCTGACAGACAGGCGGAGAAGGCACTGTCGGCGGCGTCGAACAGATGGTGGCCCTCGTCGAAGACGATCCGCTTCAGCGCCGCCGTTTCGCCGTCCTGCTTCAGCCCCCGGGCCGAGCGGGCCCCGTCAAAGGCGGCCTGGGTCATCACCAGGGCGTGGTTGGCCACCACCAGATCGGCGCGGCGGCTGGCGCGGATAGTCTTTTCGACAAAGCACAGTCGGTAATGGGGACAGGCGGCGTGGACGCATTCACCGCGCCGGTCGACCAGATTGGCGGCGCTGGCCTGCTGGCCCGATCCGACCGCGAAAAGGCCCGGCAGCCAGCCGGGATAGTCGCCGCCGGTCATGTCGCCGTCGCGCGAATACAGGGACCAGCGCGCGGCCAGCGCCATGCCGATCAGGTCACCGTTACCCAGCTGGGCCGCCTGAACCATGTCCTGCAGATTCAGCAGACACAGATAGTTCTCGCGGCCCTTGCGCACCACGGCCTTGCGTTTGCGCTCGGCCGGGTCGGGCCACAGGGCGGCGCTCTCGCGGTCGATCTGGCGCTGCAAGGCGCGGGTATAGGTCGAGACCCAGGCCGCCCCCTGATTGCGCTCGGCCCACAGCGAGGCGGGGGCCAGATAACCGAGGGTCTTGCCGGTGCCGGTCCCCGCCTCGGCCAGCAGCATGCGCGGACGACCCTCCTCGTTGCGCGGTGAGAAGGCATAGGCGGCTTCGGCGGCATAGTCGGACTGGGTCGGGCGGGTCTCGTCCAGACCCGAGGCCTGCAGCAGCTTCTCCAGCCGGATCCGGGCGGATTCAGAGTCGACCGGGGCGGACCCGGCTTCGCCGCGCGGGGCCTCGTCCTCCCACTCGGTCATCCGGCTCCAGACATCGAGGCCCGAGCCGCGATACTGGCGCGCCCGCATCGGCTGGTGCTGCAGGGCCCCGGACACCCGCCAGCTCCAGCCCCAGCCCGCTTTCGACAGGGTCTCGTTCAGGGTCATCGCGTCTTCTCGACGCGGATAGGCGGGGTCGGCCAGTTCGCGCAGCAGAGCGTCGGCGGCATGACGCAGGGCCACGGCCTGGGCCTCAGCCCCCTTGGGTTCGCTCATGCCCAGCGCCAGGGCCAGGCCACTGGGTGACGGCGCGCAGAACCGGGCCGGTCGTACGAAGGCGAACAGCTCCAACACATCCAGCAGATCGGCCGAGCGCGGCGGCGGGGCCAGACCCAGACGGCGCGCGGTCAGGCTGGCGTGGGCGACCATGACCGGGGCGGTGGTAAAGGCCCCCTCGGCCGCGCCGCGCCCGATCCGCCGCGCCCCGGCCTCATCGCAGATCGCCCCCGCGCCCGGCGGTATGGCCAGGGCGGGTGGCAGCACCAGCCACGGCTCCTCACCGGTGACGGCGGGACGGACGGCGGCGTCGAGGGCGGATTCGTCGGACACAGACGACAGATAGCGGTTCAACGCGTGAAACGGAACGGGAACATGTTATAGGCCGGATGTGATCCCCGTGGCCGCTCCCGCAACGCTTCCTCCCCTGTTCGCCGACTGGTTCGCGTCGCGTGGCTGGTCGCCGCGTCGGCACCAGATGGAGATGATCGCGGCGGCGCAGGCCGGGTTGCATGCCCTGCTGGTGGCCCCGACCGGGGGCGGCAAGACGCTGGCGGGATTCCTGCCCAGCCTGATCGAGCTGAGCGAGCGGGGGCCGCGCCCGGCGATCGGTCCCGGCTCGGGCATTCACACCCTGTATCTGTCGCCGCTGAAGGCCCTGACCGTCGACGTCGAGCGCAATCTGATGACGCCGATCCGCGAGATCGGGCTGAACATCCATGTCGAGAGCCGCACCGGCGATACGAAGCAGTCCAAGAAACAGCGCCAGCGCGAGTTCCCGCCCGACATCCTGCTGACCACGCCGGAACAGCTGGCCCTGTTCTGTGCGTGGGAGGGCGCGCGCAGCTATTTCGCTGATCTGCAGTGCGTGGTGCTGGACGAGATCCATGCCATCTGGAGCGGCAAGCGCGGCGACCTGCTGTCGCTGGGGCTGGGGCGGTTGCAGCAGTTCGCACCGGACATGCGGCGGGTGGCGCTATCGGCGACGGTCGATGATCCGGAGATGATCGCAGGGTGGCTGGCCCCGACGAAATCAAAGTTTGAGGCCTTCCCCTCCACCGCTCCGCGGTCCCCCTCCCCATTTCATGGGGAGGAGACGGAACGGCCTGTCTCCTCCCTGTCGCGCAGCGATGGGGAGGGGGACCGCGAAGCGGTGGAGGGGTATTCGACCGAAGAAAAGGTACAGATCATCCGCGGCGATCCCGGAGCGCCGCCGGTGGTCGATGTCCTCGTCTCCGAGGGCAAGGTCCCCTGGGCGGGGCACACCGGCCAGCACGCCATCCCCGAGGTTTATGCCGCGCTGAAACGCTCGGGGATGACGCTGATTTTCGTCAACACCCGCTGGCAGTCCGAGTTCGTGTTCCAGTCGCTGTGGGCCATCAACGATGACAATCTGCCGATTGCCCTGCACCATGGTTCGCTGGCGGCCGAACAGCGGCGCAAGGTCGAGGCGGCGATGGCGCGGGGCGAGCTGCGGGCCGTGGTCTGCACTTCGACGCTGGACCTCGGCATCGACTGGGGCGACGTCGATCTGGTGATCCAGCTGGCCGCGCCCAAGGGAGCGTCGCGGCTGGTGCAGCGCATCGGTCGGGCCAATCACCGGCTCGACGAGCCCAGTCGCGCCCTGATGGTGCCGGCCAGCCGCTTCGAGATGCTGGAATGTCAGGCCGCGCGCGAGGCGGTGGCCGAGAACGCCTTCGACTGGGAGCCGGTGCACACCGGCACGCTCGACACCCTGGCCCAGCACGTCATGGGCTGCGCCTGTTCCGAGCCGTTCGCCATGGACGACCTGTACGCGGAGGTGTCCGGCTGCGGCCCCTATCGCGGGCTGACATATGAGCAGTTCGAGGAGGTGGTCGATCTGGTCGCCACCGGCGGCTATGCGCTGCGCACCTATGACCGGTTCGCGCGGATTGTGCGCACCCGCGAAGGCACATGGAAGGTGCGCAACGCCCAGACAGCCCAGCGTCATCGCATGAATGTCGGCACCATCGTCGCAGCGGCGACCCTGAATGTGCGCATCGCCTCGCGGCGGGGCGGGGCCGCGAAACAGCTGATCGGCGGGCGCAAGGTCGGTGAGGCCGAAGAGCATTATTTCGAACCGATGACGCCGGGCGACACCTTCGTCTTCGCCGGGCAGGTCTGGGCCTTCCAGGGCATCAACGGCATGGACGCCCTGGTCACCCATGCGACCGATCGGGACCCGAAGATTCCGTCGTGGGGCGGATCGAAATTCCCCATGTCGACCTCACTGGCCGACCGGGTCCGCGCCATGATCCAGGACCGCGACCACTGGCGCGTGCTGCCGCCCGATGTGCAGGAGTGGCTGGCGCTGCAGGAGACGCGCTCGATCATTCCGGACGCAGAGACCCTGCTGGTCGAGACCTTTCCGCGCGGCTCGCGGCATTTCCTCGTCGCCTATCCGTTCGAGGGCGGCTTGGCGCACGCTACCCTGTGCATGCTGCTGACGCGGCGACTGGACCGGCTCGGCGTCGGGCCGCTGGGCTATGTCTGCACCGACTATTCGCTGGCCATCTGGTCGATCAAGCCGATGGACGGCCTCGACCTCGACGCCCTGTTCGAACCCGACATGCTGGGCGATGATTTGGAGAGCTGGCTGGCCGAGAGTTTCATGATGAAGCGCAGCTTCCGCAATTGCGCCCTGATCTCGGGCCTGATCGAGCGCCGCCAGCCGGGGACCGAGAAAACGGGCCGACAGGTGACCTTTTCGACGGACCTGATCTACGACGTGCTGCGCCGCCACCAACCCGATCATCTGCTGCTCAAGACCGCCCGCGCCGATGCGGCGGCGGGGCTGCTCGATGTGGCGCGGCTGGGTCAGCTGCTGGCGCGCATCCAGGGTCGGATTCGCCATGTGCCGTTGGAGCGGCCGTCGCCCTTCTGTGTGCCGGTGCTGGTGCAGATCGGGCGCGAGCGCGTCGGCGGTGGTCAGGCGGCGGAGATGATCCTCGACGCCTCGGCGTACAGGTTTGACGAGGAAGCGCTGATCGCTGAGGTGATGGCGGATGCGCCTGTTGTGGAGCCCGTTTCATGAATGCGGCCCTGCGCCAGACCCTGTCCCCCGCCCGCTGCGCCAGCGGCGGCCTGCGCGTGCGGATCGAGGGCGAGGCCTGCGTGCTGCGCTGTTCGGGGGCGTTGTGGGTGATCGAGCACCGCACCCTGATCGCCGCTGACCTGCATCTGGAGAAGGGCTCGGCCTATGCCGCCCGCGGCCAGATGCTGCCACCCTATGACAGCCGCGCCACGTTGGACCGGCTGGAGGCCGATATCGACGCCCTGCAACCGGCGGCGGTGGTGCTGTTGGGCGATAGTTTCCACGATGCGACCTCGGTGGGCCGGATGGCGGCGGACGACAAGGCGCGACTGCACCGACTGGCGGCGGGCGGTGACTGGATCTGGCTGGAAGGCAACCATGACATCGCCGCTCTCGCGGGAGCCATGGATGATCTGGTCGGCGAGGTGGTCGAGACCATGGCGCTGGGCACCCTGCGCCTCATCCACGAACCGCAATCGGGCGTTCAGCCGGGCGAGGTTGCCGGCCACCTGCATCCGGCGGCTCGGGTCTCGGCCCATGGGCGCGGTGTGCGCCGGCCCTGTTTCGTTACCGACGGCCGGCGCGTGGTGCTGCCCGCCTTCGGGGCCTTCACCGGCGGGCTGGACGTGCGCGACCCGGCGATTGCCGGCCTGTTCCCGGAGCCGCCCATGGCTGCGGCATTGGGGCGGGATCGGGTGCATGCGCTGGCATGGGAGGCGCTGCGGTAGCGCGGCGGCTTGGCTTCGTCTTCATTATTGCGTATTCTGAAGACGCAACAGGAGGCTCGCCGTGTCCCGCACCACCACGATGACCGTCCGCCTGAGCGGCGCGCTGAGCGAGTTCGTGGCCTCGAACGTCGGCGAGAACGGGGCCTATGAGAACATCAGCGAATATGTGCGCGACTTGGTTCGCCGCGATATGGATCGCCGCGAGCAGGAGGCCTTCGATCGCTTGAAGGCCGAATTGACTCAGGCCTTCGCCGCGCCGGAGTCATCCTATGTCGCGTTGACCGCGGCCGAGGTCATCGCCCGCAACCGGGCCTGATCCGGGTGGCCGCCGTCCGCGTCCAACAGGCGGCCTCGCACCGTCTCGACGCCATCTACCGCTACACGCGGGATCGCTGGGGCGAGGCCCAGGCGGATCACTACATCACCGGCCTGTTCGAGGCTTTCGCGCGGATCGAGACCCACGGCGTCGCGTCCCGGCCGATCCCCGCCGCCTTCGGGGTCGAGGGCTATGTCTTTCGCTACGAACGCCACCTCGTCTACTGGCGACACCTGTCGAACGGCGACATCGGCATCGTCACCGTGCTGCACGAGCGGATGCACCAGATCGGCCGGTTGCGGGAAGATTTGGGGCTGTAGGAGGCTCGGCTTGAGTCCAGGTGTTGCTCAGTGGCGCTGAATGCTTGTGCGGATATCAGCTACTGCGTCCGAGAACCCGACAGCGAATTCACCAACCTTCGCGTTTTCGCATGCGACCGCGTGGAGGTAGAAGAATGGTGGAAAGCTCAATTCGAGCGGCTCCCATTCGGCCGGAGTCTCGTCCGATGATTTGACAACCTCTGTGCGATCAATGCTGCGGACGGAGAGCGCCCGGAATTGGGCTGTGTCGCAGTTGATTTCGAGGACACTCTCGCGGCGCGCCGTATCGTACGGTTCTTCTCCAAGTGCAAAAATCTCTATGAGTTCGCCTCGCCAAACAGAACCGTCCCTGGAGGCCGATTCGAGGGGGAGAATGAAACCGGTATCGCTACTGACGGCGAGGACGACCACGGACCGATCGTCAGCGAGTGGAGATAAGGAGCCCCAAAGCAGAGCTCCTGCCAGCAGGACAGGGGTCATGGGATGGATGACCGTTCAGGAGCCAGCAACACCGTGCTCGCCGCCTCCAGCTCCCGCTCCAGCCGCTCCATGAACACATCGCGTTTCAGCCCCGCGGGGATCGCCGGCAGGAACTCATAGACGATGGTCCCCGGATAGCGCCGGAACCCGTGGGCGGGCCAGTGCACACCCGAATTCGTGGCCATCGGTGTGCAGGGGCAGTCGAGGTCGCGGTACAGGGCGGCGATGCCGGGCTTGTAGTCGGGTTCGGCCCCGACCGGGGTGCGGGTGCCTTCGGGGAAGATCAGCATCTGCCGGCCCTCGGCGAAGCGGTCGCGGGCCTGGCGCACCATGGCCTTCAGCGCCTTGGAATGGGCCGAGCGGTCAACGGCGATCATCTTCGTCTTGGTCGCGAACCAGCCGAAGAAGGGCAGGGGGGCCAGCTCCTGCTTCATGATGAAACAGTTGTCGGGCAGGATGGCGAACGGGGCTATGACGTCCAGCATGCTCTGGTGCTTGCCGGCGATCAGGGCCGCGCCGGTCGGACGATACTCCAGACCGTGGAACTCGACCTTGACCCCCGCGATCCAGCGCAGGCCGAACAGGCAGAATCGGGCCCAGTTGCGGATCACCCACATGGCCGGGCGGTAGGGCATCAGCAGGGCCGGCGACAGGCCGACGGCGAACACGGCCAGCGACAGGTACAGCCAGACGACGAACAGCAGGGAGCGGACGCTGGTCACGCGGGCGCGGCTTCGGCGGACGCGACTTCGGCATCGGCATCGGCCGGCGCGGGATCACCGGTCAATTTGTGCACGCCGGCCCGCGTCAGGGCAGCGAGATATTTCATATATTCCAGGGTCATGCGCCGCGCCGTAACGGCCGCCTTCCACCAGCGCGAATCATCCAGTGACGGGGTCGAGATAGCATAGGGCGTCAGGGTCACACCCGGCGCGGCCGAGCGGATCTCCACCAGACTGCGCGGCATATGATAGTCGGACGTGACCACGATCAGGCTGTCATAGCCCTTGGTCTCGGCCCAGGCGGCGATCTCGCGGGCATTGCCGGAGGTGTCTTCGGCCTCGAAGCCCAGGTCGACGCAGCAGTTGAACAGCCGGTTGGACCCGGGGGTCAGGGCGCGCAGTTCCTGGCGGCGCACCTCGCGATTGACGCCCGAGATCAGCAGCCGCTTGCCCTTGCCCTGTTCCAGCAGGCGCACGGCGGCATTGACGCGCTCGGCCGAGGGGCCGGTCAGGGCCACGATGGCGTCGGCGCGGGCCGGATCGTCCGCCGGGGTCAGGTTGCGCACCCGGTCCGCAAAGGCAAACAGGCCGACCAGCCAGACCAGGGCCAGAATCGCGATGAGAGTCAGAAACTTCATAGCCCTTCCTAACGCCGCCGCCGCAGGCTCGCCAGCGCTGTAATGCGCGCGGCGATAACCGCTACCGTAGCCGCCAGAAGCGGGCATGGCGAGAGTAGCCAAAGGTCGCTCCATGCGAGAGGCAGGGCCGGGCTGATGCCGTCGCTGCCGCCGAGGCCGCGCAGGCCCGCGATCAGCACGGCGGCGGCGATGGCCCCGGCCGCGCCGGCCCCGGCGGCGAGCAGGCCGAATCGGGTCTGGTACAGGCGAGCGATCGTGCCGTCGGTGGCCCCGTTCAGGCTCAGGGTCTCGATCACCGGTCGCTGGGCGGCCATGGCGGCGCGAGTGGCATAGGCGATGGCCGCACCGGCCGCGAGCGCGGTCAGCAGGAAGGCCGCCCCGGCCAGCAGGGTGATAATCATGGCCGCCCGCTCGACCTCGCCGCGCCACAGGCTGTGATCGTCGACACTGGCATCCATTCCGGCCTCGGCCAGGGCCCGGCTGAGCGTCACGGCGCTGGCGGGGGCGACCGGGTCCAACCGGACGGTCACCAGATGAGGCAGCGGCAGGTCCGGCAGGACGGCATCGCCGATCCACGGCCGTAGCAGGGCCTCGGCCGTCTCGCGATCCATGGCCTCGGCCTCGGCCACGCCGGTGACCCCGGCCAGGGTCTCGGCGGCGCGGGCCGCGGCCCCGGCTCCGGTCTCGCCGACGCGGGGCCGCACCTGAACCGTGGCCTCCGCTCGTAGCTGGCCGGCCCAGCCGTGGGCGGCCCGGTCAGCCGAGGCGGCCCCGACGGCGGCGAGGCAGGCGAGGAAACAGAGGATGGCGATCAGCGCGGCCAGCCACGGCTCACCGGCGCTGTCGCGCGGCAGCAGGCCCGGCGCGGTCCTGTGGGCCCTCATGCGCGGTCTCCGATCATACGACCGCCTTCGAGACGCAGGATACGGGCCCCGGAACGGGCCGCCAGCGCTTCATCATGACTGGCGATCAGCACGGTGGTGCCCAGCTGGTTCAGCGACTGAAACAGGCGCAGCAGCCGTTCGCCCATGGCTGCGTCGATACTGCCGGTCGGTTCGTCGGCCAGGATCAGGTCCGGACGGCTGATCACGGCGCGGGCGATGGCCAGCCGCTGCTTCTCGCCGCCCGACAGGGACGGCGGCGCGTCGGCCATGCGGTCGCCGAGACCGACCCAGTCCAGCATTTCGGCGACATTACCGACGTAGTCGGCGCGTTTAAGGCCCGCCAGTCGCAGTGGCAGGGCGACATTGTCGAAGGCGCTGAGGTGATCCAGCAGACGAAAGTCCTGGAACACCACCCCCATGCGCCGGCGCACGGCCGGAATGGCCCGGCGTGGCAGGGAGGTGACGTCGTCACCGAACAGGCGCAGCCTGCCTGTCGTCGGGCGTTCGACCAGGGTCAGGAGCTTGAGCAGCGATGATTTTCCAGCACCTGACGGGCCGGTAAGGAAGTGGAAAGAGCCGTGCGGCACTATGAGGTTAATGTCCCGAAGCACGCCGGGCGCGTCCGCATAGCCGAAGCCCACGCCCTCAAGGCGGACGGCGGCGGAAGCGGTGTCGGGTTCGGCGGTGCGGCGGGGCGATTCGGGCATAGGCTACTTATGGAATCGGGGCGGAATGTCGCCTCGACGGGAGGGGGCTCAACGCCTCGCTGTCAGACCACATGATACTGACCTGCCCGTCCTGCGCCACCAGCTATTTCACCCCGGACGATGCGATCGGTCCGGGCGGGCGCCGCGTGCGCTGCAAGAGCTGCAGCCACGTCTGGCATGCCAGTTCCGACGAACCCCTGGAATTGAACGCCGCTGCGGTCCTGATCGCGGACGCCGAACAGGCCGCGACCGTGGCCGCGGACCCTGAACCGTTGCCAACGGCTGCGGCCGGGTTCGGCAAGCGTGACGACAGTACGGAAACCCTGGCCGAGACTCCGGCCCCCGAACTGCCCAAGGCCTTCCGGGCCCGGGCCGAGCAGCAGCGCCGCCTGCGCCGCGCCGCCGCCCACGGGGCCGTCTGGGCCGGGATCGCCTCGGCCTTCGTCGCCCTGTTGACCGCCGGTTGGCTGTTCCGGATCGAAGTGGTCGAACTGTATCCGCGCGCGGCCGCCGCCTATGCTGCTGTCGGATCACCGGTGAATCCGACCGGGCTGGAGTTCGAGGCCATCACCGCCCGCGCCGCTCCCGGGACCCCCGACCGGGTGCAGGTCTCGGGCGCGTTGCGCAATGTCCGCTCGGACGAGATCGTCGCCCCGCCGGTGCGTCTGGCCCTGCTGGACGCCCACGGGGCCGAGGTCGGCCATGCGGTGGTGCGGATCGACGCGGCCCCCGTCCTGCCGGGCAAGGTTCAGGGGTTTGCCGTGCTGATCGCCGATCCGGGCAGCAAGGCCGCCGGCGTCGATGTCATCTTCCTGGCCCGCGAAACCGTTCGCCGCCCCGCCCCTGCGCCGCATGTCGCGCCGACCCCTCCGGCCCCCCGCCCGCTGCCCACGGCGGACGAGGGCGGCCTGCGTCCGGCCCTGGTCCCGGTGCCGGACCGCGGCGACCTGTATCCGCTCGACGCCGTGCCCGTGCCGACGCCGACCCTCGACACGACCGGGCCCGAGGCGGTATCCGCCTCCCATCATGGCTGATGACCCCCAGGCCCTGCCGGCCACCCCGACCGTTCTGCTGCCCGAGGCCGAGATTCAGCGCATCGTCGCCGATCTGGCCGCGCGCATCGCTCCGGTGATCGATGACGAGACCGTGGCCGCCGTGCTGTTGACCGGCGGGTTGTGGTTCGCCGCAGATCTGACCCGGGCCCTGTCGCGGGTTGGCCGCAACGTCCGGTTCGACGCCCTGTGGCTGGCTTCCTACGGCGACGAACAGAGCAGCCGCGGCCGGATCGACGTTTACGCCCCCTATCAGCGGCCGATCGCCGGTCGCCGCGTGCTGATCCTCGACGATGTGTTCGATACCGGCCTGTCGCTGGCCGAGGCGGTGCGCATTACCCGCGAGGGCGGTGCCGCCGAGGTGCTGACCTGCGTCTTCGCCCGCAAGCCCTGGCCCCTGCCGCGTGCGCCCGAGCCGGACTTTGTCGGATGGGACGCTCCGAACCGTTTTCTGGTCGGCTATGGCCTCGACCACGCCGGGGCCCTGCGCGGCCTGCCCGACGTCTGCGCCCTGGACTGATTCGCCCTTTTGCCGCGGTCTGGACGGGTGACGGACCCTGACGGTGGCGCTAAACCATCGGCAGGGAGACACGCACCATGACGACTCGCGCCAATGCGCCCCACTACCAGTCCGGATTCGGCAATCATTTCGCGACCGAGGCGGTGGCCGGTGCCCTGCCCGAGGGGCAGAATTCGCCGCAGAAGGCCCCGATGGGCCTCTATGCCGAACAGCTGTCGGGCACTGCCTTCACCGCCCCGCGCAGCGAGAACCGCCGCAGCTGGCTGTACCGGCTGCGGCCCTCCGCCCAGCATCCGGCCTACAGCCCCTTCCCCCAGGGGCAGGTGCGTTCGGGCCCCTTCACCGAGGCCGACCCCAATCCCAACCGCATGCGCTGGGACGCCCTGCCCATGCCGGACACCCCGACCGACTGGGTCGAGGGGCTGATCACCTACGGCGGCACCGGCGACCCCGAGGCGCTGAACGGCGTCGGCATCCATCTGTATGCGGCCAACCGCTCGATGGTCGACCGGGTCTTCTACTGTGCCGACGGCGAGCTGCTGATCGTGCCGCAACAGGGCGAACAGGTCTTCGTCACCGAGATGGGCCGTATCGACGCCCGCCCCGGCGAGATCGTCGTCATTCCGCGCGGCGTGCGCTTCCGCGTCGAGGTCTCCGGCCCGGTGCGCGGCTATGTCTGCGAGAATTACGGTGCCGCCTTCCGCCTGCCCGACCTGGGGCCGATCGGCTCCAACGGTCTGGCCAATCCGCGCGATTTCCAGGCCCCGGTCGCGGCTTTCGAGGACGTCGACCGCCCGACCGAATGCATCCAGAAATACGCCGGCCGGCTGTGGACCACCACCTTCGACCACAGCCCGATGGACGTGGTCGCCTGGCACGGCAATCTGGCCCCTTACAAATACGACACGGCCCGGTTCAACACGATCGGCACGGTCAGCTTCGACCATCCCGACCCGTCGATCTTCACCGTCCTGACCTCGCCCAGCGACACGCCGGGCACAGCCAATGCGGATTTCGTCATCTTCCCGCCGCGCTGGATGGTGGCCGAGCACACCTTCCGGCCGCCGTGGTTCCATCGCAATGTGATGAGCGAGTTCATGGGGCTGGTGACCGGCGAATACGACGCCAAGGAGGGCGGCTTTGCCCCCGGCGGGGCCAGCCTGCACAATTGCATGAGCGGCCATGGCCCTGACCAGGCCAGCTATGACAAGGCGGTCAAGGCAGACCTCAAGCCGGTCAGGATCACCGACACCCTGGCCTTCATGTTCGAGACCCGGCTGCCGATCCGCACCACCCGCTGGGCCCAGACCACACCGCTGATGCAACTGGACTACGATGAAGTCTGGACCGGTTTCGACAAGGGAGACGTGACATGAGCTTGCGCCTGATGATGGCGGCCGCCGCCGCCCTGCTGCTGACAGCCTGCGCGCCCGTGGCCCCGATCTCCGACGGGCCGGTAACGGTCGACCAGACCCCGACTGCCGCCGCCTGCACCGCCCGCGGTGGCGAACTGCGCCCGGTCGGCCGGATGCAGAGCCTGCAGTGCGTGATCAAATACGCCGACGCCGGTAAGCGCTGCACCGACGGGGATGATTGCCTCGGCGACTGCCGGATCGAAGGCGCGGCCCCGGCCCCGCGCGAGGGCGCGGCGGTCGTCGGCCAGTGTCAGGCCAACAGCAACCGGTTCGGCTGTTTCACCACGGTCGAGAGCGGCCGGGCCGAGGCGACCCTCTGCATCGACTGACCGGGTGCATCCAACGCGGGTCTGGATCCGTTTCTAAACCATGACCCTGACCCAGATTGCCGTCTTGCTGTCCGTAAACCTGGCCCTGATCGTCGGGGTGATGGTGGCCCTGTGGCTGGTCGCGCTGAAGGTCCGGGACGTCAGCTTCATCGACGGCGTCTGGCCGCTGGCCATGCTGTTTCTGGCGCTGGTGACTTGGCCGCGGACCGAGGGCGATCCGGGCCGTAAATGGCTTCTGCTGGGGATCGTGACGCTGTGGGCCTTGCGACTGGCCTGGCATCTGTTGCGGCGCTGGCGCGCGAACGGGGCCGACGCCCGCTACGTCGCCATCCTGAAGGACCGCAGCGACAAGGGCTGGAGCTTCGGCAAGACCGCCCTGCTGATCGTCTTCCTTCCGCAGGCGGTGCTGGCCTGGCTGACGTCGTTGCCGGTGCAACTGGGCCAGGTCTCCGCGACGCCGGCGCTCGGGGCGATCGCGGTGATCGGCGCGATACTGGCCGTGACCGGACTGGTGTTTGAAACGGTCGGTGACGCCCAGTTGGCCGCCTTTCGCAAGGACCCGACCACCCGGGGCACGGTGCTGGACACCGGCCTGTGGCGCTATACCCGCCATCCCAACTATTTCGGCGATGCCTGCGTGTGGTGGGGTCTGTGGCTGATCGCCGCCGAAAGCGGGGCGGTGGGCCTGTGGTCGATTGCCGGGCCGCTGTTCCTGACCTTCACCCTGACGCGCTGGTCAGGCATCGGCATCACCGAGAAGGCGATCTCGAAATCGCGGCCGGGCTATGCCGACTATGTGGCGCGCACCAGCGCCTTCATTCCGTGGCCGCCGAAGCGGGCCTGAGGCCGGACACGGAAAACCCCCGCCGCGTGCGCGACGGGGGCTGACCGTTCTGAAGGTGCCGGGGGTCATGAAGCCCCGACGGGCCGTATTACTGGGCCGGGATCGAAGGCGAGGTGTTCGGCGTGTTTTCGGTGGTCATGCCACCGTCAGCGTTGCCGGCCTGCTGTTCAATGCGGTCGGCCTCGGCGTTCAAGGCAGTTTCTTCGGCTTCGGTCGGAGCGGCGGCAGCCTGGGCTTCCAGGGCGTCGGCCTGGGCCTCGGCCTGCTTGTCGGCGGCGCTTTCGCCACAGGCGGCGAGGCCGGCGAAGGCAAAGGTGGCGGCGGCGGCGATGATCAGTTTACGCATGTTTAGCTTCCTTAGCTGAGTGGAACCCCGATAACGCCGCCTTCCGCATTGGGTTCACGCTTGCGTGATAAAAAATCGATGTCACTGGCTGAAATCGGCGAAGCCTACCCGTCCCGCGCCCAGCAGGGCCGCGTGTTTGTGCAGGATCACCTGGGTCGGGATGGCCGCCATATAGTCCTGGAACCGGCCTTTGCGCTCGAACCGCTCGCGGAAAGGGCTGGCCTTGAGGAAGGGCAGGATGCGTGGGGCGATACCGCCGGCGATATAGACGCCGCCGCGGGCACCGGTGGTCAGGGCGATGTCGCCGGCCACAGCCCCCAGGATGGCGCAGAAGCGGGCCAAAGTCGCGCCGCAGACACTTTGTGGGTCGGCCATGGCCGCCTCGGTGATGGCCGCGGGATCCTCGATATGGTCTTCGCGCCCGTCGATCTCGGCCAGGGTCTTGTGCAGGTTCAGCAGGCCGGGACCGGATATCAGCCGCTCGATCGAGACCCGGTCATAGCGACGGCGCAGGATCCGCAGCATCTCGTCCTCGATCGGGTCGCCGGGCGCGAAACACACGTGACCGCCTTCGCTGGTCATGGCCACCTGTTGCCCGTCGCTGTCGCGGATCAGGGCCGAGACGCCGAAGCCGGTGCCGGGGCCGAGCACCGCCAAGGTGGCATTTGGGTCGCCCGCCTCGGGACCGCCGAGCGAGGCCAATTGGTCCGGCGGCATGATCGGCGCACCCCAGGCCTGGGCCACAAAATCGTTGATCAGCCGGATCGGGTTCAGGCCCAGGTCGGCCAGCTCTCGTTCCGAAACCCGCCACGGAGAATTGGTCAGGTCAATCTCGCCGTTGGTGACCGGTCCGGCCACGGCGATGACGCCGCCGCTTGGTTTGATCGTGCAGCCCTCGATGAAGGCGGCGACCGCGGCCAGCAGGGTCGGAAAGCGCGTGGCCGGAAAGCTCTCGACCCGATCCAGTACCGGGCAGCCGTCGACCAGATGAACCGTGGCGAACCGGGCATTGGTGCCGCCGACGTCGCCGACCAGCAGGGTGGGGGGGCTCATGCGTCGACCGCGGCATTGACCCAGTTGGGATCGGACACGTCCCGGATTTCGGGCTTGCCGCCCCCGTGCAGGCCGCTGAAACAGACCGACGCCCCCTGTTCGGCCGGGCTGACCCCGGCGCGGAAGGCCCCGAACAGTTCGCGCCCATAGCCCCAGTCCTGGGACTCGGTCGGCCGGGCCCGCTTGCGCGCCATCAGCTCGTGCATCTCCATCCGGATGTGCAGTTCGCCGGTCTCGGCATCGACGCGGATCACGTCGCCGTCGCGAACATAGGCCAGCGGTCCGCCGTCGAGGGCTTCGGGCGTGACGTGGATGGCGGCCGGAGTCTTGCCCGAGGCCCCCGACATCCGGCCGTCGGTGACCAGGGCCACCTTGAAGCCGCGGTCCTGAAGCACACCCAGACCCGGCGACAGGCTATGCAGTTCGGGCATGCCGTTGGCGCGTGGTCCCTGAAAACGGACCACGGCGATGCCGTCATGATCCAGCTCGCCGGCCTTGAAGGCGGCCAGGAAGCCTTCCTGGCTGTCGAACACCTTGGCCGGGGCCTCGACGATGCGATGCTCGGGCTTGACCGCCGAGACCTTGATCACGGCCCGGCCCAGATTTCCCTGCAGCAGGCGCAGTCCGCCCTCGTGATCGAACGGGTCCGAGGCGGGGCGCAGGATGGTCGTGTCCAGACTCTCGGTCAGGCCGTCGCGCCAGACCAGCTTGCCGTCGAGCATCATCGGCTCCTGGAAATAGGCGGCGATGCCCTTGCCCATGACCGTGGTGACGTCGGAATGGATGTGGCCGGAGCGGGCCAGTTCGCGGACGATAAAGGCCACCCCGCCGGCGGCCTGGAAGGCGTTCACATCGGCGGTGCCGTTCGGATAGATGCGCGTCAGCAGCGGCGTGACCGACGACAGCTGGTCCATGTCGGTCCAGTCGATGATGATACCGGCCGCCCGGGCCATGGCGACCAGATGGATGGCGTGGTTGGTCGAGCCGCCGGTCGCCAGCAGGGCGACGATGCCGTTGACGATGGATTTTTCGTTGATGACGTCGGCCATCCGCCCCTTGCCGGTGCGGGCCAGCTCCACGGCCCGCTGCGCCGCCGCCGCCGTCAGGGCGTCGCGCAGACCTGTGTCGGGATGGACGAAGGCGGTCGAGGGCAGATGCAGCCCCATCAGCTCCATCATCATCTGGTTGGAGTTGGCGGTGCCGTAGAAGGTGCAGGTCCCCGGCGAATGGTAGGAGGCGATCTCGGTTTCCAGCAGGGTGGCGCGATCGACCTTGCCCTGGGCGTATTCGGCCCGCACCAGGGCCTTTTCGGCATTGGGGATACCCGAGGGCATCGGCCCGGCCGGGGCGAATATCACCGGCAGGTGGCCGAAGGCCAGGGCCCCCATGAACAGGCCGGGCACGATCTTGTCGCACACGCCCAGACACATGACCGCATCAAAGGCGTCGTGGGTCAGGCCGATCCCGGTCGACATGGCGATCACGTCGCGACTGAACAGCGACAGCTCCATGCCGGGGCGGCCCTGGGTGACGCCGTCGCACATGGCCGGGGTACCGCCCGCCACCTGGGCGGTGGCGTCGACCTCACGTACCGCGTCGCGGATCACCTGGGGAAAGCGTTCGAACGGCTGATGGGCCGACAGCATGTCATTGTAGGCCGTCACCACGCCGAGGTTCGGCTGGGTCCCGGTCATGGCGGTGATCTTGTCCTTGATCGGGGCCCCGGCGAAGGCGTGGGCCCAGTTGGCGCAACTGAGCTTGGCCCGCCCCACTTCGGCACTCCCGGCGGCGTCCATGCGGCGCAGATAGTCGGCGCGGGTGGCGCGGCTGCGGTCGACGATGCGGGCGGTGACCCCGGCGACGACAGGATGAATCTTGGGCTTGGCAGCGGCCATCAGGCAGTCTCCGTCCACAGGACCTGAAGCGGAACCCCGGCTTCAATCAGGGCAGCGATGGGCCGGTTGACAGGGTCGCCGACGGCTTCGCTCTCGAACACCGCCCGCTTGGTGTCGCCGGTCAGGGCCAGAATGACCCGCTCGGCCCTGACCAGATAAGGCAGGTTGATGGACAGGCGTTCCATCGACGGGGCCGCGCCGTCGCGACCGGCCGGGACGCCGAGCACGGTCGGCTGCAGGTGTGGGCTGAGCAGGCTTTCCAGCGTCGGGCTGCCCGGGAACATCGAGCAGATGTGCCCGTCCTCGCCCATGCCCAGCAGAACGACATCGATGCCCCTGACCTCGGCACCCAGCGCCCTGGCGGCGATCAGGGCCGAGCGGTCGACGGTGATCGACGGGTGATACAGGGGCACGAAACGGGCCGCCGCGGCCTTGCCGGTCAGCAGGGTCCGCTTCAGCAGGCGCGCATTCGAGTCGGGCGACGACTCCGGGACGTAGCGCTCGTCGATCAGGGTGATGGCGATCTTCGACCAGTCCAGGGCGGCCTCGGACATGACCCGGTAGATCGGCGTCGGTGTCGAACCGCCTGAACCCGCGAACACGGCCCGGCCGCGCGCCTTGACCGAGGCGGCGAGTCCATCGGTCAGCCGGGTGGCACAGGCCCTGGCCCAGGTCGCGACAGTGGGAAAGGTCTCGATGGCGGGGATCACAGGCGTCGTCCAGATCTGGCAGAAGGCAGGCGGTCGTCAAACATCATTCTTGTTCCAGGCCCGACCGGTGTCGGTCAGCAGCTTGCGCGCCGAGGCCGGACCCCAGGTGCCGGCGGTATAGGGTTCCAGCCGGACAGCGGCCCCGGCCCAGGCGCGGGATACATCATCGACCCATTCCCACGCCTTTTCCGCCTCGTCGCGGCGCACGAACAGGGTCGAGTCTCCGGCCATAGCGTCCAGCAACAGACGCTCATAGGCAATGCGACGGCGCGGCGCAGCCTTGCCGTTGCCGTTCATGCCCCAGGACAGGGACATGCGGATCGGCTGCAACTGCATGCGCAGGTCGAGGCCCGGACGCTTGTTCATCACCGTCAGGGAGATGTCCTCGTCCGGCTGGAGTTCGATCACCAGTCGGTTGTCGCTGATGTCGCTGCGGCTGTCGTCGCGGCCGAAGATCGAATGGGGCACAGCCTTGAACTGGATGACGATCTCGGTGCGTTTCTCCTTCAGCCGCTTGCCGGTGCGCATGAAGAAGGGCACGCCCGCCCAGCGCCAGTTGTCGATATTGGCGCGAATGGCGACGAAGGTTTCGGTGTCCGACGGCTGGCCGCGATCCTCGCTGTAGCTGGCGGCCGGTGCCCCATCGGCGGTGCCGGCGATATATTGGCCGCGCACGGTGACGGTCTCGGCGTCTTCCGGCGTGATCGGCCGCAGCGAGCGCAGCACCTTGACCTTCTCGTTGCGCACCGAGTCCGGGTCGAGATCCGACGGCGGCTCCATGGCGACCAGGCAGAGAAGCTGCAGCATGTGGTTCTGCACCATGTCCCGCAGCGCGCCGTACTCGTCGTAATAGGGCCAGCGGTCGCCGACCCCGACGGTCTCGCCGATGGTGATCTGGACGTGGTCGATGGTCAGATTGTTCCACAGCGGCTCGAACACGGTGTTGCCGAAGCGCAGGGCGATCAGGTTCTGCACCGTCTCCTTGCCGAGGTAGTGATCGATGCGGAACACGCGGTCCTCGGTAAAGGCGCGGCGCACGGCCTCGTCGATCTCGAGAAAGGACTCCAGGTCGCGGCCGACCGGCTTCTCAATGACGACGCGCGAACGCGGGCCGGCCAGTCCGGCGGCGGCCATGGCGTCGACGATATGGCCGAACAGCGAGGGGGAGACCGCGAGGAAGGCAGTCAGGTCCTCATCGTCGCCGAGCCGGTCCTTCAGGGCCTTCAGGCTTTCGGCACTGGTGGCGTCAACCGCCAGATAGTCGAGGCGTGCGGCCAGCCGGTCCCAGCTGGCCGTGTCCCAGCCACCATCGGCCTGGGCCCGGGTCTCGACCGCCTCACGGGTGCGGGCGACAAAGGCGGGCACCGTTTCTTCGCTGCGGGCAGCGGCGATGATCTTCAGTCCGTCCGGCAGCAGACCGTCGCGTTCGAGGAAATACAGCGAGGGCAGCAGCATCCGCATGGCCAGGTCGCCGCCGCCGCCGAATAAAACCAGTGCCGCCATTGCCTATGTCGCTTCCCGCCAATTTCCGTCTGGGTCAGTGTTTGGCCGCTTCGGCCCTTTGCGCCAACACGTCGAGGACGTTCTGAAACACCAAGTTACGCGATCTCAGCAGCACAAGCAGATGATAGATCAAATCCGCGGCCTCGGATGTGAGTTCCGTATCCGGGCCGGCGGCCCCGGCCAGGGCCGTCTCCACGCCCTCCTCGCCGACCTTCTGGGCGGCGCGTTTGGGCCCTTCGGCGAGCAGGCGCGCGGTCCAGCTGATGGCCGGGTCGGCCCCGGCCCGTTCGGTGATCGTCGCCTCCAGCCGGGCGATGCGGCCCAGACCCGGCGCATCCTCGTCGCCGAAACAGCTGGTCGTTCCCAGATGGCAGGCCGGGCCCATCGGACGCACTGCCAGCACCAGCGCGTCGTTGTCGCAGTCCGGCGTGATCGCCACCACCTTCAGCCGGTTGCCCGAGGTCTCGCCCTTGCGCCAACGCCCGCCGCGCGAGCGCGAGAAGAAGGTGGCCTCGCTGGAAGTGATCGTTTCGTCGAGGGCGGCGCGATCCATATAGGCCAGGGTCAGCACCTGCAGGGTGTCGGCGTCCTGCACCACGACCGGGATCAGGCCGTCGCCCTTGGCGAAATCAAGCGTGTCGGGATCAAGGGTCACAGCCGCATCTCCTGGCCGGCGTCGGAAAGAAAGGTCTTCAGGTCGGGAATGGTCAGGGCCCCGGTGTGGAACACGCTGGCCGCCAAGGCCCCGGACACGTCCGCGTCGCGAAACACGTCGAGGAAGTGACTGGCCGCTCCGGCTCCGCCCGAGGCAATCAGCGGGATGGTCAGCCGCTCACGCGCCACCTTCAACTGGGCGATGTCATAACCGGCGCGGACTCCGTCCTGATCGATGCAGTTCAGCACGATCTCTCCGGCCCCCAGCGACTGGGCCTCGACGATCCAGTCCATCGTCCGCCGCCCGGCGGCGCGACGCGCGTCGGGGTCGCCGGTATATTTGTGCACGACCCATTCGCCGTCCTCGAGCCGGCTGTCGACGCCCAGCACCACGCACTGGCTGCCCAGCCGCGCCGCCATCTCGCCGATCAGTTCGGGCCGTTCCAGCGCCGGGGAATTGATCGAGACCTTGTCGGCTCCGTTGTCGAGACAGCGCGCGGCCTGGTCGACGGTACGGATGCCGCCGGCGACGCAGAACGGGATGTCCAGTAGCCGGGCGATATCGCGCACCCAGCCATAGTCGAGCGTGCGGCCCTCGGGCGAGGCGGTGATGTCGTAGAAGACCAGTTCGTCGGCCCCCTGGTCCCGATAGCGGGCCGCCAGCTCGGCGGCGTCGCCCATGTCGACATGGTTCTCGAAGCGCACACCCTTGACCACCCGGCCGTCGCGCACATCGAGGCAAGGGATGATGCGACGCGCGGTCATGCGACGCTCGCGAGCGCTTCCGCGACGGTGAACCGCGCTTCGTAGAGCGCCCGGCCGACAATGATCCCGTCACAGCCGATGGCTTTCGCGGCGGTCAGATCGGTCAGGGTGCCGACGCCGCCGGAGGCCTGAATCCGCAGATCGGGACGCCGGGCCCGGACCTCGGCCAGCAGTTCGAGGTTGGTGCCGGTCAGGGCCCCGTCGCGACCGACGTCGGTGATCAGGACGTGGCTCAGGGTGTCCGGCGGATAGCGATCCAGCGCGGCCCACAGGTCGATGCCGGCGGCTTCGGTCCAGCCCTTGAGGGCCGGCACCCAACGCTCGCCGTCCGCCTTGACGTCGAGCGCCAGGGTGATGCGTTCGGGTCCGAAATGTTCCAGCCAGCCAGCGACCGCCTCGGGTCGGCTGATCGCCAGTGAGCCGACCACGACGCGATCAACCCCGGCCGCCAGCAGGGCGCGGATGTCGTCATCCGAGCGTACGCCGCCGCCGGACTGGATGCGGATGTCGACGCTGCGGGCGAGTTCGCCGATCAGGCCGTGCTGCATGGCGCGTCCGGCTTCGGCCCCGTCCAGATCGACGATGTGAACCCAGGTCGCGCCGGACAGGGCGAACCCGGCCAGCCGCGCGGCGGGGTTCTCATCGTAGCGGGTGACCTGGTCGAAACGGCCGTGCATCAGGCGGACGCAGACACCGCCCTTCAGGTCGATAGCGGGATAGACGATCATGCGGAGAGCTCCAGGAAGTTCTGCAGGATGCGGGCCCCGGTCGCCGCCGAGCGCTCGGGGTGGAACTGGCAGCCCCAGCGGTTGGCCTTGCGGACCACGGCGGGGACGGCGGTGCCGTAGGCGGCGGTGGCCAGGGTGGCGTCGCCGTCCGGGCAGACGAAGCTGTGCACGAAATAGGCATAGTCGCCATCGCTGACCCCGGCCAGCAGCGGGTCGGGTTTCACGATCTTCAGTCGGGTCCAGCCCATGTGCGGTACCGGCAGGTCGGACCCGCCCTCCAGCTGCCGTACCTCCCCGGGGATCAGACCCAGCAGGTCGACCCCGCCGCCCTCGTCGCTGCGCTCGAACAGCAGTTGCTGGCCCAGACAGACGCCCAGCAGCGGGCGCTCAAAGGCCCGGATCGGCGCGACCAGGCCCAGCGTCTTCAGCCGCTGCATCGCATAGGCGGCCGCCCCGACGCCGGGCAGGATCAGCCGTTCAGCGGCGGCGATCTGATCGGCATCATCGGTGATGACGACCGACGCCCCCAGACGCTCCAGCGCGAACTGGACCGAGGCGGTATTGCCCGCGCCGTAGCCGACGACGGTGACCGTGCTCACAGCACCCCCTTGGTCGAGGGAATGGCGTCGCCCTCGACGCGGATGGCCTGACGCAGCGCCCGTCCGAAGGCCTTGTAGACGGCTTCGGTCTTGTGGTGGTCGTCGTCGCCGGTGACCGTGACATGGATGGCGGCCCCGAGGTGTTCAGCCAGCGAGCGGAACACATGGGCGGTCAGGTCGGTGCGATAGTCGCCGATGAACGGGGTGGTGAACTCACCCTCGAACACCGGATAGGGGCGGCCCGACAGGTCGATCGACACCGCCGCATTGGCCTCATCCATCGGCAGGACGAACCCATAGCGGGCGATGCCGCGGCGTTCGCCCAGCGCCTGCTTCAGGGCCTGGCCGAGGGCGATGGCACTGTCCTCGATCGTGTGGTGCGGGTCGGTGTGCAGGTCGCCTTCGCACGCCAGCCGGATGGAGAATCCACCGTGGGCCGCGACCTGTTCCAGCATGTGATCGAAGAAACCGACCCCGGTGTGGATGGCGACCGGCCCGGGCGCGTCGAGATCGACGGTACAGACGATGCGGGTCTCCTTTGTATCGCGCACGGCCTGACCGGTGCGGGCCGCCCGGCGCGGGGCCGGACCGACACCCAGGGCGGTCAGCAGCCGGTCATTGACCTCAGGCCGGATCGACAGCGGCAGGCGCAGGCGGTCACCGGACACGTCGACGGCAACCCCGAATTTCTCCAGCGCACCGACGGCGGCGGTCAGGTCGACCGGGCGGGCCATCAGTACCGGGCCGACCCCGGCCTCGATCGTCATCGCCCGGCCGAGAGCAGTGGCGACCCGTTCGCGTTCGGCACGCACGGTGGCGATCCGTTGGCCGGTCTCGACCATGCGCGACGGGTCCAGCGCCTGCAGCGCCAGTCGCACCGACGGTTCGGGCAGGGCGTAAGGCTCCAGCATCGCCGCCAGTCGGGCCAGAGTGGCCGGCTGGGCCAGGGCCGCACCGATCCGGGCTCCGGCCAGGCCATAGGCCAGCGACAGGCTCCGCAGCACGACCAGATTGGCGTGTCCGGCGATGGCCTCGGTCGCCGACGGCGCGTCCGCGAATTCGATCAGACCCTCATCGACCACCAGCAGGGCCGGGGCGACCCGCTCGGCCATTTCAGCCACGGCCTCGGGCGAGCCGAGGGCGCGGATGATGACGGCCCCGACCTCGCGCTCTGTTCCGGGGCGCGCATAGATCGCCGCTAGGCCAATATAGGGCTGGGCCTCGGGCGCGGTGACAGTCAGGCCGTCCCGCGCCGCCAGACGCCACACCAGTTCCAGCCCATGCGACAGGCCGCGCACCGGCAGCACCTGTTCCACCGGCACGGCATAGA
The DNA here is from genome assembly GCF_963977465.1 of uncultured Brevundimonas sp. Lineage (GTDB taxonomy): Bacteria > Pseudomonadota > Alphaproteobacteria > Caulobacterales > Caulobacteraceae > Brevundimonas. The sequence continues at coordinate 141,421 of NZ_CAXBOQ010000003.1, forward strand.
TCTGCGCCATCCGCGCGGCGAGGGCGGTCGGGTCGGCCGGATAGCGGTCCAGACCGTCGGCCCCGGCCACCAGCGGGACAAAGGGGGCGGGCAGGTTGATCATGACGCGCACCTCAGATCGGCGGCCCGGGCGTGGGCCTCCAGACCCTCCAGCCGGGCCAGTCGGGCGGCGACGGGCGCCAGGGCGGCGGCCCCGGCGACCGTGACCCGCTGCACCGACATGGTGGTCATGAAGCTGGCCGTGGTGATGCCGCCCAGCGTCTTCGCCCCGCCGTCGGTCGGCAGGACGTGGCTGGGTCCGGCGGCATAGTCACCCAGGGTCTCGGCGGCGCAGTTGCCGACGAACACGGCCCCGGCGGCCGAAATCTGCGCCACCAGCGCCTCGGGGCTTTCGGTCTGCAGCGACAGGTGTTCCGGGCCGTACAGGTTGGACACGGCGCAGGCCTCGGCCAGGTCACGCACCTTGATGGCCCGGGCCTCCGACAGGGCGGCGCGGGCGATGTCGGCACGGGGCAGGGACGGCAGCTGGGCCTCGACCTCCTCGACGATGGCGGCGATGGCGGCCTTGCTGTCGGAGACGAGGATGACCTGGGCGTCGGCGTCGTGCTCGGCCTGGCTCAGCAGGTCGGCGGCGACGATGACCGGATCCGCCGCCAGATCGGCGATGACCAGCAGCTCGGACGGTCCGGCCGGCATGTCGACGGCGGGCCCACCCGGCAGGGCCGCGGCCTGGCGTTTGGCCTCGGCGACCCAGGCGTTGCCGGGGCCGAACAGCTTGTCACAGGGCGCGATCTCGCCCTCGTCGAGGGTGACGCCGAAGGTCAGGGCGGCGATGGCCTGGGCCCCGCCGATCAGCCACAGATCATCCAGTCCGCCCTCTGCCGCGGCCAGGATCATGGCCGGGTGCGGCTCCCCGTCCTTCGTTGGCGGGGTCACGGCCACGCGGCGTTTGACCCCGGCGGCAGTGGCGGGAATGGCCAGCATCAGCAGGGACGAGAACAGTGGGGCTGAACCGCCGGGCACATACAGTCCGGCCGAGGCGATCGGCCGCCACACCAGCTGCGAGCGCACGCCCGGCGTGGTCTCGATGATCGCCGTGTCGACCGGCACGGTCAGCTGGTGGAAGACGCGAATATTGGCGGCGGCCATGGTGATGGCGCGGGTGTCGGCGGGCGACAGCCGGTCACGCGCGGCGGCGACCGTGTCGCGGGTGATGGCGATACGGCGCGGCGCGGCCCCGTCCAGCTTCAGGCTCCAGTCGGTGACGGCTGCGCCGCCGCGCGCCTGCACGTCGTCAAAGATCGCGCGCACACCGTCGGCGACGCGCGTCTCGGTGCGGCGCTGTGGGCGAGCCAGGGCGGTGCGGCGGCCGTCAGCGTCGAGGGAGGACCAGTCGATCAGTCGCATCACATCATCTTCTCGATCGGCAGGACCAGGATGGCCGAGGCCCCGGCGGCCTTCAGCTTCTCCAGCGTCTCCCAGAACACGGCCTCCTGACAGACGGCGTGGACGGCGACGGCGTCGTCACGGCCCGATAGCGGCATGACGGTCGGCGACCCGGCTCCGGGCAGGATGGCGGTGATGGCGTCCAGCGCCGAGCGCGGGGCATTCAGCATCACGTATTTGGCCCCCTGTGAGGACACGACCCCGCTCATCCGTTCGATGATGCTGTCCAGCAGGTGTTGCAGTCCGGGCTCGGGCGGTTGCGGCGCACGGATCAGTACCGCCTCGCTTTCCAGCACCGTTTCGCGCGCCATCAGGCCGTTGGCCTCCAGCGTCGCCCCGGTCGAGACCAGGTCACAGATGGCCGCGGCCAGCTTCAGCCGGGGCGCCACCTCGACCGCGCCGCGCATGACCACAATGTCGGCCTTGATGTTCTGCGCATCGAGATAGCGGCGCAGGATTTTCGGATAGGAGGTGGCGATACGCAGCCCTTCCAGCGAGGTGGGTCCGGTGTAGTCCAGCGTCGGCGGCACGGCCAGTTTCAGCGTGCAGCGCCCGAAGCCCAGCGGCATGATCACCTCGGCCACGGGCCCGCCGTTGCGGGCCTCCTCCAGCACATTCTCGCCGACGATGCCCAGATCGCAGACGCCGTCGGCGACAAAGGTCGGGATGTCGTCGTCGCGGACCCGCAGCAGGTCGATCGGATAATTTTCGATCCGATAGAGCAGGTCGTTGTTGCCCTTGACCACCCTCAGGCCCGCGTCGCGGACGAGGTCGAGGCTGCGGTCGGCCAGGCGGCCGGATTTCTGCACGGCGATTCGAAGTCGCCCCTGGACGGTACTCATGATCGGATACTCAGGCTTTCGTTTTCAGGCGGTCGAGTACAAGGCGATAGCCTTGATGCGGCATGTCTTTCAGGGACCGGGCGACGCGCACGACCGTGGTCGGACTGGCCGGAGCCTGGGCGGCGATCTCGCGATAGGATTTGTCGCCAGCATCGAGCAGGCGCGCCACGTCCCAGCGCTCGGCAAAGGCGCGCAGTTCCGCCGGCGTGCACAGGTCGGCGAGGAAGGCATCCACCTCCTCGCGCGAGCGCAGGCACAACAAGGCGTCATACAGGGCGATGCGGTCGTCGGCGGCCTTGCGTACGGCCTTGGGTGAGGGGGCGTCGGTCATGATGCGTTCCACTATGCTGTAACGATGGTACAGTCAAGGGGCGTGGAGACTGAGGTCACCCTGTGTTGCAGACCTCGCATCCTCCGCTGAAAAATACCCGGTCATCTCAAAGGGCTGCGAAATTGTTCGCCCGATCTGTCAGCATCGATTCCCCTTGCCCTATAATGGCGGCGAGCAGGGATGGGCGGTTCCGTCGCTGGCAGGTTTGGCAGGGTTGGCACCCCGAATTCGCAAAACCGTGCCACGATCAACGGCCCGGACCCGGGGCGAGACTCGAGGCGTGTATTGAAAATTCTGATCATCGGCGCAGGGCACGCGGGCGGCACGGCGGCAGCCCTGCTGCGCCAGTACGGGCATCAGGGACCGATCGTGCTGGCGGGCACGGAACCGGCCGCCCCCTATCAGCGACCGCCCCTGTCCAAGGCCTGGCTGAAAGGTGAGGCCGATCTGGAGGCGCTGCTGTTGCGGCCGGAAAGCTTTTACGTCGAGCACGACATCGACCTGCGCACCGGGGTGACCGCCACCGCGATCGACGCGGCGGGCAAACGCGTGGAGTTCGCCGACGGTACGGTGGAAACCTATGACGCCCTGATCCTGGCCACCGGCTCCACGGCACGCAAACTGGCCGTCCCCGGAGCCGACCGGCCCGATCTGCTGGAGCTACGAACGCTCCAGGATGCAGAACGTCTGAAGGCCGCCCTGCGGCCGGGATCGCGTCTGGCCATTGTCGGTGGCGGCTATATCGGGCTGGAGGCCGCGGCCTCGGCCCGGGCGCTCGGGGCCGAGGTGGTGGTGCTGGAGCGGATGGACCGGGTACTGGCCCGGGTGGCCTCCGAGACCCTGTCGACCTTCTTCACCGACCTGCACCGGGCCCGGGGTGTCGACATCCGCACCGGGGTCGAGGTCACGGCCTTCGAGGACGGCGGCGTGCGGCTGGCCGACGGGTCCATGGTCGCGGCGGACGTGATTCTGGTCGGGGTCGGCGGGCTGGCCTGCGACGGCCTGGCGCGCGCGGCGGGGCTGACCTGTGACAATGGCGTGGTGGTCGATGAAAACGCGCGGACCTCGGACTCGTCGATCTATGCGCTGGGCGACATGACCTATCGGCCCCTGCCGGTCCATGGCGGCCGGATGCAGCGGCTGGAAAGCGTACCCAACGCCCTCGAACAGGCCAAACAGGCGGCGGCGGCGATCACCGGCCGTCCGGCCCCTGCACCCGAGGTGCCGTGGTTCTGGTCGGACCAGTATGAGATCAAGCTGCAGATCGCCGGCCTGCCGCACGACGCCGACCATCAACTGGTGCGCGGCGATCCGGCCGGGGGGCAGTTCGCCGTCTTCCATCTGGCTGGCGACCGCATCGTCAGTGTTGAGGCGGTCAACGCCCCGGCCGAATTCATGGGCGGACGGCAGCTGATCGGCCGCGCCACCCCGGTCGATACGGCGAAGCTGGTCGATCCGGCGGTGTCGATGAAGGCGGTGGTGCTCTAGGCTGAGCGCGTCACGGCGTCGGTGACGGCCGGACCGTCCAGCCGCTGGATCAGGGCGGCCAACGGCATAGGGCGGCCGATCAGATAGCCCTGGGCCATGTCGCAGCCCATGCCGCGCAACAGGGCCAGGGCGGTCTGGGTCTCGACCCCTTCGGCCGTGACCTTCAGGCCCAGGCCGTGGGCGAGGTCGATAGTCGATTTCACCAGCAGACCGTCGCGCGCCGACTGGTCCAGGGTCAGGATGAAACTCTTGTCGATCTTCAGCTCGTCGGCGCGGATCTGTTTCAGATAGGCCAGGGAGGACAGGCCTGAACCATAGTCGTCGATCGACACCGCGACGCCGGCCGCGGCGAACCGGTCGATGATGGCCAGCGCTACCTTGGGGTTGTCCATCACCGCGGTCTCGGTGATCTCGAAACACAGACGGGCGTCGGACGCCGCGATCTCGGCCAGGGCGAAGTCGGCGAAACTGTCGTCGGCCAGCAGCCGACCCGAGATATTGACCGACAGGATCAGATCGTGGCCTGCCGCCCGCAGGGCCGCATGGTCACGGATGGACTGGCGCACGACCCATTCGGTCAGGGGGCGGATATGGCCTGTTTCCTCCGCCATGGACACGAACAGGTCGGGGGCGACGACGCCGCGCCGCGGATGGGTCCAGCGGGCCAGGGCCTCGACCGCGGTCACGGCCTCGGCCCGGAAGTCATATTTGGGCTGATAGTTGAGCGAGAATTCGCCGTTGTTCAGCGCCTCCATCAGCTCGCTGATCAACGACAGATTGCCGCCGGGATCGCCATAGGCGCGGCTGTCGAACACGGCCGCCGGACGCCGGGCGGCCCGGGCCTGATCGACGGCGACGGCAGCTCGGTCGACGGCCGAGGCAATGTTCGGATCACTGCGGCCGGTACAGGAAAGGCCGGCGGTCAAGGCGATGTCCACCGGGGCCCCGTTCAGCAGAATCGGGGTGTCGGCCGCTTCGCAAAGGGCTTCAGCGAGGGCCTCGGCGGCCGCGTCGTCATCGGCCTCGACGATCATCCCCAGGGCTCCGGCCCCGACCCGGGCCATCGCCGCGCCGTCGCCGAGAGCGGACAGTCTCTCGCCCAGCACGCCCAGCAGTCGGGCCATCGAGTCATAGCCGATCGCATTGCGGACCACCTCGAAGCGGTCGACGCTGAACAGGATGACCCAGGCCCCGTTCTGGGCGGCGGCGCGACGTTCCAGGGCCAGGCGGTTGGGCAGGCCGGTTTCCTGATCGTGCAGGGCCATCTGGGTCAGCCGCACCTCACGGTCGCGGATATCCCCGGCCATCACGTTGAAATTGGCGGCGAGGCGGCCGATCTCGTCGTTTGATGTGACCGGAACCTCGGCGTGTTCGCCCTGCTGCAGCCGGTGCACCGCCTTGTCGAGGGCCGAGATTGGACGGGTCAGGCCCAGCGCCAGGCTCCAGGTGCCGATCAGCAGGACCAGCAGGCCGGCGCTGCCGATCGACGCCAGCCAGAACATCATCGCGCGATAGGGCTGCATCGCCAGCTTCATCGGATAGGTCAGCAACAGGGCGGCCGGGGCGTCGGGGTCAAAACTGGGCAGAGGTCGAACCAGGGACATCGCCTCCCCTTCAGCCGTGCGGACCGTGCCCGCGCGACGGTCGGTCCGGACCATCGCTTCGGCGATGCCGCGACTGCCGACCTTGGTCGCGGTGGAATTCTGCCAGCCGCCGGCGCTGCGGGTCAGAACCCGGGCGGTCAGAGGAATGGCCGACAGACCCTCGAGCTGCTGCATCTGGCCCGCATCCAGCTTCTGGGCAAAGACCACCCAGCCGATCAGGGTCGGGGCCATTACCGGGGCTGCCACCGCCTGATAGGGCTGGGCGTCGATGGTCAGGACACCGGCGTCGATCTCGCCGGACCTGAGCCCGGCCAGCAGGGTGTCGCTCGCAGCGTCATCGAGGATCAGACCGGTCGCCGTGGCCTGACCGTCCATGCCCAGAAGCAGCGCCCCATCGACCTTCTGCCGACGGCGCAGATCGTCTAGGATCGACCGGACGGTTGTCTCATCGCCGGAGGTGATGGCCTGGCGGAAGCCGGAGTCCCGGGCCAGGACCGTTGCTCCCTGGCCCAACTGGGCCGAGCGCGACTCCCAGACCTGGCCATAGACGGCCCCGGAGGCGGTCATTTCGCTCTGCACCACCTGACGGGCGCTGGCCGTGACAGCCGTGACCACGGCCAGGGCGACCAGCAGCAGGGCAGCCGCGAACAGGCCGGTGTAGAGCACGGCCAAACGGGTGCGCAGATGCCGGAAATGGATCGACCGGGCCATCAGATCGCGATGTCCCGGGTGCGAGCACGGCGGGCCCTGTTGTGATCAGAGGCAAGGTCGTGACGGCTCACGACCCAGCCGCCCCCCCGAGCCGGAGCGATACACCGACCGATAGCGGCGAGGGCGGGCGCGATACGCATGAAGCCCGGTCTACTCTCACTTGATGAAGTCAGGGTGAATCCGCCCCGGTGTGATCTCCGGCTGTGCGGCGGGTCGCCGTGAAGGTCTACCGGGTCAGCCGCAGGCCCACACCCACACTGCGCGGCGGGCCGAAGCCGGTGACGCCGGTCGCCGTCTGGGCCACTTCGACGTCGGCGTCGAACAGGTTCTCGGCCGCCAGCCACACGATCATGCCGGGGGCGATGACCCAGTCGGCGCGCAGGCCCAATGTCGTTGCCGCAGCCAGGGTGCGGCTGTTCAGGTCGTCGTCGAAACGGCGACTTTCATACTGGACGGTGCCCGCCAGCGTCAGCCGCGACGAGGCCTGCCAGTCCAGCCCGGCGGTCGCGCTCCAGATCGGGGCCTGGGCCGGACGCAGCCCGGTCAGCTGCGGGGCCTGATTTCCGCCGTCGAGACGGGCGTCGGTGACCGACACCGCCCCTCTCAGGCGCAGGTGGGTCCACAGCTGCCGGTCGCCGGTCAGCTCCAGCCCGGTCGCGGCGACGGTGCCCGCGTTCTGCCGCTGACGCAGGACCCCGCCGGCCGGGACGAACCCGGCGCGCGGGAACGTCCCCGGCCCGGCCCCGATGGTGACATTGACGATGGCGTCCTCGATCACATTGCGGAACAGGGTGACGGTCCAGCCGCCGTCGTCGCCGGTGTGGGACAGGCCGGCCTCGATACCGGTCAACCGCTCGGGCACAAGGGCGGCGTTGGCCTCGGTCAGGTCATTACCGACCCGGAATGGACGATAGAGCTCGTTCAGGGTCGCCGGCCGGAAGCTGGAATAGGTCGCGGCCCGCACGGCGTAGTCTCGGCCCAGCTCCCGACGGACGGCAAAGCGGGCGCTGGTCACGGTGCCGGATCGATCGGGGTCGGTTTCGTCCAGGGTGGTCAGGCCGGTGGTCAGGCTCCGTTCCAGACGCCGTCCGTTCTCGCTGGTCCAGTGATCGAGCCTGAGCCCCCCGGCCAGCAGCCAGTCGCTGCCGCGCCAGGCCCCCTCGCCATAAGCCCCGGCCACACTGGTTTCACCCCCCGCGCGGCGACTGCGGGTGAAGCCGGATCCGAAATTTCCGGACTGTTCATTGGTCTCGCCTTCAGCGCTGCGAGCATCGAGGCCCAGTTCCCACTCCAGCCGGCCACCGGCGATCGCCACGCCGGTGCGGCGCAGGGCGGCGTTCAGGCCCTGACCCGTCGCCGGGGTGTGGACCTGGTCATTGGCGGCGGTGGTCGCGCTGCGGTCGGCGGCGACGGCGACAAAGCCGTTGGTCAGGTTGCTGCGGGTCTGCCACGCCTGCAGCCGCCAGCCGGCCCGGTCAGCGGCGGGCTGACGGGCGAGGGTGGCGCTGAGACTGGAGCCGGAGGCATTGGCCCGCGCCCCGGCCAGACCGGACCCGCGATCCTCTTCCCAGGTCGAGGCCCGCAGCGACAGGGCGGCATCCCCCAGCGGCACATCGGCCCGCAGGGCGGCGCTGCGGGCGTCCAGATCCAGCGGCGTGTCGGCCGCCCCGGCCTGATCGCCACGGACGGGGACGTAGCCGTCGCTGGTGTCATACAGACCCGAGGCGACCAGACGGACCGGGCCCAGATCGGCGGTCGCGGATCCGGCGACGCGGCGACCCCCGCGGCTCGACACACCGGCGTCCAGAACGCTGTCCTTGTCGTCGCGTTCGCGCAGGGCGATAACCCCCGTCAGGGCCCCCGCCCCATAGGGACCGGCTCCGGCCCCGCGCACGATGTCGAGGCCGCTGAGGCTTTCCGGTGCCACCCTCGACCAGATGACCCAGCCACCGAACGGGTCGTTCAGCGGCACACCGTCGAGCGTGACCAGTGTGCGTCCGGCCCCCGAGGGGGCGATGGCGCGCAGCGAAATGCCCTGGGTCGTGGGATTGGCGGCCAGACTGGAGGTGCGGCGAAACAGGGACACCGCCGGAACCGTGGCCAGGGCCTCGTCGAGGCGTAGCGCACGACCCAGCGACTCATCGCCCAGACGCACCACCGAGAAGGCGGCCTCACCGGCGGCAGGCGGCAGCCGGGCGGCCGTGACGATGACTTCGGGCAACGGGGCGGGCGGAGCCTGGATCATCACGGCGTCACGCCCGCAGTCGGGCCAGCAACCCGGCGGCGAAGGTCGACAGGGTGTCGTCACGCGCGCCCATGACGATGATGCGGTCGCCCGGGCGAACCATGTCAATCAGCCGGTCGCCGCAGGCGTCGCGGGTCGCCAGGGCCTCGGCGTTGGCCCCGGCGGCGCGGATCCCGGCGGCGATGTCTTCGCTGCCGACGCTGCGGTCGGTGGTGCCGCCGTAATAGACCGGCTCGGGCATCAGCAGCACGTCGTCGGCCTGCATGCGGGCGGCGAAGACCTGGATGAACTCACGCTTCATCAGCTTCAGCGGCCCGAACCCGTGCGGCTGGAACAGGATCAGCAGACGACCTGGAAAGGCGTGCAGGGCATCAAGGGTGGCGGCGATCTTGTCGGGGTTATGGGCGAAGTCGTCGAGGATGGTGATGCCGGCGGCGCTGCCGACCACCTCCATGCGGCGGCGGATGCCGGCGAAGGTCTCGAGCGCCGCGACGGCCTCGGCCAGGGGTACGCCCAGCGCGCGCACGGCCCCCAGCGCGGCCAGGGCGTTGGCAACATTGTGGGCCCCGGGGACGTTCAGGGTGACCGGGACGCGGTCGTTGCCGGGACGCTCGACCAGGTTGAAACCCATGCCGGCCGGCAGCGGGCGCAGGTCGTGGGCTGACAGGTCGGCGGCGGCATTGTTGATCGAGAAGGTCACCGCCTTGCCCGCGTCCAGTCCGGCGGCGAGGTCTGCGGCCTCGGCATTGTCGAGGTTAAGGATGGCCGTGCGGGCCCGGTCGGCGAAGCCACCGAACAGGTCGCGCAGTTCTTCCATCGACTTGTGGTCCAGCGAGATGTTGGAGACCACGGCCACGGTCGGGTTGTAGCGGGCGATGGAGCCGTCGGACTCATCGACCTCGGATACGAACAGCTCGGGCCCGCCGATCAGGGCGCTGGCGAAGGGGTGATCGGCGTCGACGAAATTGGTCATCACCGCCCCGTTCATCACCGTGGGCTTGCGACCCGCACGGTCGAGGATCCAGGCGATCATGCCGGTAATGGTCGACTTGCCGCTGGTCCCGGCCACGCCGACGGACTGGGGGGCGGCATTGAACAGCTGCGACAGCAGTTCGGGGCGGGTGACGATCCGGGCCCCAACGCGGCGGGCGGCGGCGATGTCGGGCACCGTGTCCTCGACCGCACCGGTTGCGACGACGATCTGATCGGGATCTGTCAGGCCCGAGCCGTCCTGCGGATGCAGGGTAACGCCGTGCGCGGCTAGCCAAGCGAACTTGTCCGGGGTGCGGCCCTGGTCGCGCGAGCGGTCCGAGCCGTCGATACGACCACCCCGGCTCTGGACGATCATCGCCAGGGGCAGCATGCCGGATCCGCCGATGCCGCAGAAGAAATAGGAGGCGTTTGTGGTCATCTGGCTTGATCTGGAGGGCGAAACCGCGAAGGCTGGAACGGCCTGACTAGCACGGGCCCAGCGTGAGGCCAGCGGCCCAGTATGAAGATCGGCATAGTCAACGCCAGTTCGCGGCTGGACCCGGCCCGGGCCGAGGCGGTCCAGGGCTGGTTCGCCACCCATATTCCGGATGGCTCGGTCTCGGTGGTGTTTCACCCGGCCAGCTTCGGCAAGCACGGCCATTTCGGCGGCGACGACGCCAGTCGGGCCAGTGCCTTTGTCGAATTCGCCAACGACCCGCGGCTGGACGCCGTCTGGTTCGCGCGCGGCGGCTACGGGGCCTGCCGGATCGCCGAGGCGGTGCTGCCGCGGCTGGGGCCGGCGGCGCGCAAGAAGCGTTATCTCGGTTATTCCGATGCCGGCAGCCTGCTGGCAGGGCTGTACAAGGCGGGCTTTCCCCATGTGGCGCACGGGCCGATGGCGTCGGATTCGGTGCGGCGTGACGAGACCGCCTGGCGCGCAGTCAACTGGCTGGTGAGCGGCGACCCGACGTCCCTGGAGCCGTCGCTGGCGACGGACTCCCGCCCGGCCGTGGCCTTCAACCTGAGTATCCTCGACGCCCTGGTCGGGACCTATCTGGAGCCGGACCTGAGCGGCCATGTGCTGATGCTGGAGGATGTGTCGGAGCCTCTGTACCGGATCGACCGGATGATGTTCCACCTGACCGCCCAGCCGTCGATCCGACGCGTGGCGGGCATCCGGATGGGGCGGGTCTCGGCCATCGTCGAGAATGATCCCGAGTTCGGCATGACGGCCGAGGAGATCGCCCGCTACTGGTGCCAGCGGTCGGGGATCCCGTATCTGGGCGCAGCCGACATCGGCCACGATCGCGACAACAAGATCGTGCCCTTCGGCCCGCGGTGAGGCCGCGTTAAACCCCGCTGAACGTGTCGCACACAGCCGGGTCGCCGGACTGGTAGCCGCGCCGCAGCCATTCGACGCGCTGGGCCGAACTGCCGTGGGTGAAGCCCTCGGGGCTGACGCGACCGCCGCCACGCTGCTGCAGGGCGTCGTCGCCGATGGCGTTGGCGGTCTTCATGCCTTCCTCCAGATCGCCGGATTCGAGGGCGACCGCGCCGTTGGAGACGGCCGCGGCATTGGCGGCCCAGACCCCGGCGTAGCAGTCGGCCTGGAGCTCGAGCGCCACGGAATAGCGGTTGGCCTCGGCCTGGCCCCGGGCGCGCTGCTGGGCGGCCTGGACCTGTTGCGAGGCACCGGTCAGGGTCTGGACGTGATGGCCGAACTCATGGGCGATGACATAGGCGCGGGCGAAGTCGGCCCCCGAGGCCCCCAACTGGGTTTCCATGTCACGCCAGAAGCCCAGGTCCAGATAGACGGTCTTGTCTGTCGGGCAGTAGAAGGGGCCCATGGCGGCCTGGCCGAAGCCGCAACCGGTGTTGGTGCCCTGTTCGTAGAGTACGACACGAGGAGCCTGATAGCCCTGCAGGTTGGCGGTCCAGACGTCGTTGATATTGGCCCCGACGACGTCGACGAACTGACCGGCCTGGTCTTCCGGGGTACCGGTGCGCCCGGCTTCCTGGACGCCGGCCCCTCCGAACTGGCTGGCCAACTGGGTGGTGGTCGAGGGGTCGATGCCGAACACGAAATAGCCGATCGCCGCCAGCACCATGACGCCGATACCGCCGCCGGCCATGGCCCCGCCGCCCATGCCGCGTCGATCCTCAATGCCGCCACCGCGACGTCCACCCTGCCAACGCATCTGATCGCTCTCCCTGCCCTGCCTTGCCGCAAGCTAGGCTGGAACGCCGCAGAAGGCCAAGGGATGCAACGGGGTGTGCCTAGCGCGGATCGCGGTCCAGCCAGGCGTCGATCTGGGTGGTTCCGCTGACCCCGGCCTCGCGGCGGGCCCGGGCCTGTTCGGGGGTGACGGGCGGGCGGGGCGTCCAGCTGTCGACCGGCGGCACCGGCTGGCGTGCGGCCTGAAGGTCCATCACCCGCAGCCGGGTCTCCAGCGCCTGTTGCCGGGCGAAGGTCTCGCGTTGGTCAGCCTCGAGCCGCAGCCGCTCCATCTCATAACGGTGGCGGTCGGCTTGGTAACGCGCCTGATCAGCGGAGTTCGACCACGGTTGGCCGGCCAGGGGCGCGACCTGGGCCGCGACCGGCCAGACGCAGGCGAGCATGGAGACCGTGACGGGGATGAGGGCAAGTCGGGTCATGGTGTGAAGATGGGGGCGAACCCGGCGAGGACCAAGCGCGGCCGCGGGGGGCACCTTTTGCGAGCCACCTGCAACCCCGGACCGACCCGGCCATTGTTTGGGATCATCCCCCACAGTGAGGTGCGCCATGACTGAAGTGACTCCCAAGGCCCCCGGCTTCGGCCGTGACGAGGATATGGAACAGTCGCGGCCGTCGCACCGTCCGGCCAAAGCCGATCTGGACGGGGACGCGGCGGCGGCGGCGGACAAGCCGATCACCGTCTCGCCTGACCCGGACGAAGACGAGCGTCCCGAAAGCTAGGGCAGGGCCCAGACGCGGGTGCGCTTGATCTCGAAATCCTCGAGCTCGCGCGTGGTCGGAACGCTGTATTCGGCCAGCAGGTCGAGCCCCTCGCGCGGGAAATACGTGCGTTTCGGGTCGCCGATCAGCACCCGGGTGCCGCGGGCACGCGCCGCCGCCAGCCAGGCCAGCACCTCGGCCGCCATCGGCTGTTCGTAGCAGACGTCCCCGGCCAGGATGACGTCGACCTCGGGCGGTGGCCCGGCCAGCAGGTTGGCGGCCGTGAAGTCGACGGTCACGCCGTTCAGGGCGGTGTTGGCCGCCACCGCCGCGCCGCAGAAGGGGTCGATGTCGGCGCACAGTACATGGGCCGCCCCGGCGCGGGCGGCCGCGATGCCGACCAGTCCCGAACCGGCGGCGAAATCCAGCACCCGCCGCCCGGCGACTTCCCGCGGATGGTCCAGCACCCAGCGCGCCAGGGCCTGACCGCCGGCCCAGGCGAAGGCCCAGAACGGCGGCGGCAGGCCCAGCGCGCCCAGCTCGTCTTCGGTCAGCCGCCAGATCGGCGTCACCTCATCGGCCAGCCACAGCGAAATCTCGGGCGCATGCGGCACCGGCTGAATCCGGGTGTTGGCGGCGATGAAGGCGGCAGGGTCGGGAATGCGGGTCATTGAGCCCGGCTGGTGGGCGGCGACGGGCGGCGGGTCAAGAGGCGGAGAGACCGCGGTGGTCGGCGTGCAGCCGACTTCCGGTCGTGGACTTGAGACGCCAGACTCAGCCCGCCCGCCTTGCGAAATGGCCGGCGCGCCAGGCCAGCCAGATCACCGCGAGACCGACGGCGGTGCAGACGACCAGTCCGGGTAGCGAGGCCTCGGGACCGAATGCACCGCCCGTCAGCCATTCAGGAACGCCCGGTCGCGCCGTACTGCGGGCGATCGAAGGCCCGAAGTCGCCGCCGGAGACCGCCGCGCCGAACAGATAGCCCTGGGTGAAATTCCAGGCCGCATGCACCCCGATCGATACCCAGATCCGGCCGGTGAGGGCATAGAACGCCCCCAGCATGATCCCGGCCTCCAGCGCGATACTGACGGCGGCGAACACGGTCGCGTTGGGATTGGCGATATGGCCGAAGCCGAACAGGGCGGCGGACAGGGCGAAGGCCACCCACGGGCCGAAGGCGCGCCAGATCAGGCGCAGCAGGACGGCGCGGATCATCAGTTCCTCGATCACGCCCGACTGGATCGCCTTGCCGGCGGAGACCCAGGCCGGGGCCAAGCCGAGAGACTGGATGTCATAGAGACCGAACACCGCCATCAGGCCCATCACTGCGGCGAACATCAGTCCCCCGACCAGCAGGCCGACACCCAGTTCCGGCACCAGCGGCCGCAGGGCGATTTCGGTCGGCCTGCGGCCCTCGGCCAGCCACACCGCCAGACCGTAGACGACCAGGGCGACGACAGCTCCGATGACGGTGGCCGCCAGCTGCGCCATCCCTGACGTTTGCGGCCACCATTTGCCCAGCGCCTCTGACGTCGGCAAGGAGGTCAGCGCGATCAGGAAGAACAGGGCCACCGCCCAGCCGACGGCCCTCAGCCAGCGCAAGGGCCCGGGATGCAGGAAGCGCCGCTCACCGAGCTCTATCGGATGCACACCCTGGCCAGCCGTGAGGGCGCGCGTCAGTCCGGGCACCGAAAACAGTTTCGAACGCATGGGGATCTCTATTGATCAGGATGTTTCAGGAATGGTCGGGGGCGGAGAGTGCTTCGGCCGCGGCCGTGATGCGCACGCCGAAAGGACGCTGGTTCAGAGCGTCGATCGCTTCGCCGAGAATTGCGGAAAGCGGGGCTGAAAGTTCCGCATCCAGCTGGTTGGCTGCGTTGTTGGTCGCGGCCCACTGGCGTTGCAGGGCCGGGATCATGGCCTCGGTCTTCGGTGTCAGGGCCACGATTCGCTCGCGCGCATCGGCACCGGGACTCAACACGACCAGTCCGTTCCTGGACATCTGGGAGATCGTCTGGCTGACAGCGGAATGGCTGATGCCGATCTCGGCCGCGACGGCCTTGATGGAGGTCGGCCCCAAGCTCATCAGGGCGCGCAGAACGGGCGTGAAGCGCGGTCGCCATGTCAGACCTGACGCCGCATAGGCAGACTCGACCTCGCGGTCGAGCCGCTCGATCAGGCACCGCACGAGCGTGCCAAGAGTGGGCGAGGAAGGCGACATGAAGGCGATGTATAAGCGCTGTTGTATGCTGTCAACATACTGCTGGCGCGAAAACAAACATTAACTGCGGTGTGTCCTGAGGTTCGCGCTCGGTCGATATCAGACCGCGAGACTCGGCCGGGGCTTTAGGGTGCGTTCGGCCTCCGGATGACCGTCGTCCGGGCCGGGCGAGGCTGGGGGGCGATTTGGGGCGGGCTGTCCGGCAGGGAGAAGGAAATCGGCCGGGAACACCCCTCGCCCGACCGCTCCAGCAACAGATAGCCGCGGACGCTGCCGTCCGCCCGGTAGAGGGGGTCCGGCTGCAGGCGGGCTTCCGGTTCGCCCGCCGCCTGCTGGAATCGGCCGTTGGGGCATTCGGGTACGGCCGTCAGGATCGTTTCACCGTTCGGCGACCGCTGCTGATGGATGGTCAGGCGGTCGCCCGGCGACTGGGGCAGCGGCTGGGCGACAAGCAATAGCAACAACGGGAGCATCGGCATACCTCCTTGCCGGGTGACGATAGCGTATGACAACCGATCCGGCAAAGGCGGTTGCCGCCCTCTCCCGGTCTTCGGTGCTCTGTGCCACAGTGGCGATCGAGACCCGCCACAGCCGCGTGATCCAGGGGCCCGCATGCCGACCGATCTGATCGACCGCATCTATGAATGCTCCGTTGTGCCGGAGCTGTGGCCGACCGTGCTGGACGACCTGGCCAACCTGACCGAGGCGCGCGGTGGCCTGCTGTTCTCGGCGCACAAGGCCCTGTGCTGGACCGCCTCGGGCTCGGTGCGGGACGTGTTCGACGAATACGTCAACGAGGGCTGGTTCAAACGGTGCAGCCGCCGGGTGTGTCTGATGAGCCAGTCGGAACCGTCCTTCTTCGTCGAGCAGGATTTCTGGAGTGAGGACCAGCTGGGCGCTGATCCCATCTACCGCGACTTTTTCCGGCCGCACGGCCTCGGCTGGTCGGCGGGGACCGGACTGCGAGTGCCGAGCGGCGACAATATCGTGTTCAGCATCGAGCGGGCGTTCGAGCGCGGGCCGATCGAGATCGAACATGTCGAACGCCTGAACACCCTGCGCCCGCATCTGGCACGCAGTGCCCTGGTCAGTTCGCGGCTGGGGTTGCAGCGGGCCCGCGGCGCGGCCGAGGCGCTGACGGATATGGGGCTGCCGGCCCTGTTGCTGGACGAGGACGGGCGGGTGGTCGAGGCCAATGCCTTGATGGAAGCCATGCCCGGGCGGGTCGGGCTGGGCGCGAACGATCGCCTGGTGCTGGCCGATCGCGGTGCCCAGGCGCGGTTGACCGAAGCCATGTCGACGATCACGGCCACGGCGGGGGTGACGCCCTGCACCGTTCCGCTGCGTGACGAGGTCGGTCGGGCGACCATGGTCCTGCATCTGATGCCGGTTCGACGCTCGGCCCATGACATTTTCGGCCGGGGCTATGCCCTGCTGCTTATCACCCCGGTTGCGGCCGACCGGGCCCCGTCGCTGGAGCTGATGCGCTCGCTGTTCGACCTGACGGTGTCCGAGGCGCGGGTGGCGCGTGGTCTGGCCATCGGCAAGTCTCTGGAGATGATCGCAACCGAGGGGGACGTGGCCATTACCACCGTGCGTTCGCAGCTGCGCCGGGTGCTGGAAAAGACCGGCTGCACCCGTCAGGCCGAGGTCGCCGCCCTGTTGGCCAGCGTGGCGGTGGCCCCGGTCTGAGCGCCCCGACCGCACGGCGGTTGCTCTGAGAAACCCTGTTCGTTTCATCTGTTTGGATGACGACCGCGCGACCCCTGACGGTCAGGATGCCCTCATGTCGCGGCCCGGCCGCGTGTTCAGGGAGACAGACCGATGCAGACGTTCATCCGTACCGCCGCCGCGACCGGACTGGCGCTGGCCATGGCAATTCCCGCTCCGTCGTTGGCCCAGAACCGCAGGGAGCCGCAACTGCAGGTCTCCTACCCGACTGATGGCGCGATGACCTGTGACCAGCTGCTGGTCGAGATCGGCCGGATGGAGCAGATCGCGGGTACCTCGGCGGAGAACGCCCAGAACGCCCAGAACCAGGGTGCGCTGGCGGATGGGGCGGCCGGGGTGGCCATCAACGCCGCCGCCTATTCCGGGGCGCTCGCTGCCGTGCCCGGCCTCGGGGCCTTCGCCAATATGGCCGGCGGGGCCGCGCGCCGGAACGCCGAAGCCCGCGCCCGGGCCGAGGCCGAACGGATCCGTATCGCCGACCAGCGCCGAAGCCTGCTGAGCGGCATCTATCAGGGTCGGCAATGCGGTGTGCCTGCGGCCCCACCTGTGGCCGCGGCCACCGCGACCACGGAGTCCGCAACGCCCGCGGAGACGCCGGTGCCCACAGCGGGCGACTGACGAGCCATCTCTCCCCGGTTGCCATATCGGACCTTGCCCCGTCCGGTACCCCCTTGGCTGGTCCCGTCCGGGCCCACGGACTGACGTCGGTGATCCGCTACTGAGGGACGGGGGTGGCGCTGCTCGCCTGCCTCAACACCGCGGCGTAGCCGCTCGCCACCTCCATGCCCGCGCCCTGCGGCCTGGCGCGCACCGCCCGGTGCAGGTCGGCCAGCTTCCAGCAGGGCACGTGCATGAACAGGTGATGTTCGGCGTGGAAATTGACCCAGTAGGGGGCGATCAGGATGCGCTCCCACCAACTGGCGCGGGTGGTGCGGGCGGCGCGGAAGGCGTCAGTCGCCGAGCCCTCGACACAGGCGTGTTCGGCGATATTGCGCAGCCGGGTGACCAGCGGGAACCAGGTCGCCAGCGGCAGCAGCCACAGGGCGAAATACGCCCACCAGACCCCGGCCAGGGTCAGGGCTGAGAGCATGAGCGCATTGACGATCAGGAAGGGGGCGACGGATTTCCCTGTTACCACGGCCCCCTCTGCGGTGTCTTCGTCCCGCTGCGACGCATAGGCCCGGAAGGCGAACAGCACCCGCTGCTTGAAGAAGGTCTGGCCGGTCAGGTCGCGGATGATCTTTCGCCGCAGCGAGGCGCGGGTGACCGGGAAGGGGGCCGACAGGACCAGGTCGGGGTCCTCGGGGTTCTGGGCGTATTTGTGATGGCTGAGATGATAGGGGCGATAGTCACCCAGATCGGCCCCGATCGGCACCGCGCACAGCCAGTGGCCGAGAAAATCATTATGCTTGAGGTCCTTCGCCAGGGCCCCGTGGGCGGCCTCGTGCATCAATATCGCCAGACCCAGTTGGCGGGTACCGATGACCATGACGCAGAGCGGGATCAGGATCGGCCAGATGACCCCGACCAGCACAGCCAGGGCGATGACGCCCCAGGCGTGGGCCACCAGCAGCGGACCGCGCCAGGCCGACCGCGTCTGGAACGGGGCCCATTCGGCGGTAGTGAACAGCTGGGTCGGGGAGACGCGGGGCGCGGCAGACATGGGTCCAGTATAGGCCGTTTTGGCGGGTCTTCAAAGACAACGCGCTTTGTCAGGCGTATCTGACAAAAAGTCAGGTTGACATGACGTCGCGGTATTGTAAGGTAGCCCTGACATCACGTCAGGAGAACATGTCATGTTGGCTCTCGGAAAATCCACCACCGCCGCCCACCGCAAATATGTGTGGCGAACCATGGCCTTCATGAGCGGCTATGTCGCCGTGATGGTGGCCACCATCTTCGGGGCCTTTGACGATATCCAGGGTCAGCCGTCCGCGTGGATCCTGGCCGCAGCGGTCACCGCCCCGATCGTCGGTCAGATTTGGGCCACACTGATGATGATGCGCGACTCCGATGAGTTCGTGCGGGCGGTCACGGCCAAACAGTTCATCATCGCCGCCGGGGTGGCCATGGCCCTGTTCACCGGCTGGGGTTTCGGTGAGTCCTTCGCCGGTGCGCCGCACGCCGAGGGCTGGCTGATCTATCCGCTGTTCTGGGGCGTGCAGGGCGTGATCGCCCCGTTTGTCCGGACCTCGAACTGATGCGCAATCAGCTGAAATTGCTGCGCACCGAACGCGGCTGGACCCAGGAACAACTGGGCCAGCAGCTGGGGGTGTCGCGTCAGGCGGTCAATGCGCTGGAGACCGAGAAGCACGACCCCTCGCTGGACTTGGCCTACCGCATCGCCGTGCTGTTTGACCGGCCGGTGGAAGCGATCTTCGACAACCCCCATAGCTGACCAAAAGTCAGATTAACCTTACACAACTGGAGACGATCATGATGTTCATGTCCCGACATGGCGGCGGTCGCACGCTGCGCGCTTTCGCCCTGGTTTCGGCCGTGCTGCTGGGAGCCGGAGGTCTGGCCCTGGCGGCCCGGGCCGAGACTGCGCCGGCGGTCCAGACCGCGTCGGACTTCACCTCGGACCGGCTGTCGGTCGAGGTGATCGGCTCTGGCCCCGATGTGATCCTGATCCCGGGCTTCGGGTCGTCGCGCGAGGTGTGGCGGGCCGAGGCCGAACGACTGGCCCCGACGCACCGGGTGCATCTGGTGCAGGAGGCCGGGTTTGCCGGTGAGCCCTGGAGTCACGGTGACGACGCCTTCGTCCAGCCGGTGGTCGATGCCCTGGCCGCCTATATTGACGCGGCCGGGCTGGAGCGGCTGGCGGTGATCGGCCATTCGATGGGCGGGCTGGAGGCCCTGATGCTGGCCCAGCAGCATCCGGACCAGGTCGGACGGGTCATGAGCGTCGACAGCCTGCCGTTCTTCAGCGCCATGTTCGGACCGCAGGTCACAAGCGCCAGCGCCCGACCCTTCGCCGACCAGGCGGCGGCGACGATACTGAACGCCGACGAAGCAGGCTTCCGCACCGGTCAGGAACAGACAGCCGCCGGCCTGGCGCGGGATCCGGCAACGCGGACGGCGATGGTGGAATGGTCAATGGCCTCGGACCGGCAGGCCATGGCCGCCGCCATCCGTGACGTGATGATCACCGATGTCCGCCCGGGACTGGCGACGATGACCACGCCGGTCTGGGCCATCTATGCCGCCGACGCTGACGGCGGCACACCGGCGGCCATGGCCGACTCGATGTGGGCCGGCCAGTACGCCGACCTGCCGGGGGTGACCCTGATCCGGGTCGACGACAGCCGCCATTTCATCATGGCCGACCAGCCCGCGCGGTTCGCGACGATCGTCGATCGCTTTCTGGCCGACTGAGGAAGATCAGTTCGCCGGTGCGGCCACAGGCTGGCCGGCGAACTCGTCGGCGTAGGCTCCGGCCAGCAGGGTGCGGAACTGCGTCAGCGGCAGGGTGATCTCATAGCCGCCCTCGGCATAGGGGCCGACCTGATAGGGGCCGATCAGGAAGGTCAGGCCGCCGGCCTTGCCGTCGACCGTGCCGGGCGTGAGGACGAACGGCGTGGCCGCGGCGCGCGGACAGGCCCAGTCGCGGGCCCCGAGCGCCACGGGCGCGGTGTTGGGGCTGCGCGCCTTCTTGGCCGCGTTGATCGCCGCACACAGGGCCTGGTCGAGACCCGCCAGATCGGCTCCACGCCGGAACAGGGTGACCGGGGTGACCATCTGTTTCAGCGCCTTGTCCCAGAGAATGCCGGTGGTCTGGGTATTGGGATGGGCCCCGCCGGAAAAGTCGAAAGCCTCGCGCTTGAGGCTGAACAGTTTGCCCGTCTCCGCGGCCGGGGTCAGGGTGATCCTCTTTTCGTAACGGCCGATGGCAGAGTCATTGCCGGCCTCGCTGCGGTCGGCCTGGGCTCCCTCGGTGAACTGGCGCAGGCGACGGACTTCCTCGGCATACAGGCGGGCATGCAGGTCGGTCTGGGGCTTGATCGCCTCGGGCAGGACCAATTCGACTTCGGCGTATTCGGTGGTCAGGGCGAAGCCCATCGGCGCGGCGGCGTCCGCCGGGGTGATCTCGGCGGGAGCTTCGGCCGCGGGCAGGGGCGCGGGGTCCGGCTCCGCCTCGCGTCGGTTGCAGCCGGCGAGGGCGGTGGCGACGGCTGCGGTCAGCAGCAGGGCGCGGAGTGCGGTCATGGAACGGTCCTTCATGTCGGCCACCCTACAGTACCCAGGATGATGGCGAGAAGCAGGATCAACCCCGCCTCGCGATTGGATCGGAACAGGCGCAGGGCCAGAACCGGGTCGTCGGGGCGCACATCGCGCGCCTGTCGGAACAGGTGCGCCGCCCACGGCAGCAGGGCCACATAGAAGACCGGGCCGAGGCCCGCGGTCAGGCCTACGGCGACGGTCAGGATGACGGTGACGATGTAGAAGAACCCGACGCCCCGTTGCACATTGGTGCCCAGCCGTCGGGCCGAGGATTTGACCCCGACCATGGCGTCATCCTCGATGTCCTGCAGGGCGTAGATGGTGTCGTAGCCCAGGGTCCAGAACACGCCCCCGAGGTAGAGGAGAAGGGCGGCCGGGGTGATCGTGCCGGTAACGGCGGCGAATCCCATCAGCGCCCCCCAGTTGAAGGTCAGGCCCAGCCAGGCCTGGGGCCACCAGGTGATGCGCTTCATGAACGGATAGGCAGCGACGAGCGCAAGAGAGCCGACGCCGAGCAACACGGCCGTCAGGTTCAGGGTCAGCAGGATCAGCAGGCTGACCAGCGAACAGCCGATGACGAAGGCCCAGGCCTGTTTCACCGAAATCTGGCCCGACGGGATCGGGCGCAGGGCGGTGCGGGCGACCCGGGCGTCGATGTCGCGGTCGACGATGTCGTTGAAGGCGCAGCCCGCCGCCCGCATCAGGGTGGCCCCCAGCGCGAAGGCCAGGACCAGCCAGGCGTCATACAGGTCGGGCGTCTGGCGAAACTGGCTGAGGGCCAGGGCGATGCCCGACCATCCCGGCAGCAACAGCAGCCAGATGCCGATCGGGCGGTCGAACCGGCCCAGCTTCAGCCACGGCTTCAGACGCTCCGGCGCGTGACGGTCGACCCAGTTGGCACCGGCGTCGGGGAGGGGGGCTGAACTCATGGCACAGCACTAGCGCGTCCGGCCCCGACGGGTGAAGGGGCCGCCAATTGAAAACGGGCGCGAAACCCGAAAGCCCCGCGCCCGTCTGATCTCAACGTCCGAAGGGACGCTCGGCTCAAAGAACCTTGAGGTCGATCGCGGAGGTCTTGCCGCGCTGGGATTCCAGCTCGTACTCGACCTTGGCGTTCTCATCGAGGCCCTGCAGACCAGCCTTCTGAACGGCGGTGATGTGGACGAAAACGTCCGCGCCGCCGCTGTCGGGCTGAATGAAGCCGAAGCCTTTGGTGGGGTTGAACCACTTGACCGTGCCGGTCGCCATATCTGCGCTCTCCATAAACGCGCTTCTCCAGGCGGGTTCTCACGCGGAGAAACCCGACAATCCATCTGGACGGCTCGTTCAGGCGAAGGAGCAAGACATGGGTTTGGACCCCACGCAAAATCCGGACTGCGAGGGTGTTTTCTCGCGTCTGCCGACCATGGTCAAGCCGTAACGATTCGCGTGTGCGGTGCAGTCAGGCCGGAACAGGTCAGGCACACAGGCCCCGAGGGGCCCCGTCGAGGTGCAGATGGTCGTGATGCTCGCGGTTGTAATCCGGACTGAGAACGGTCGAAAAGACGCGGCAGGCCCCGGTGCGGATGCGTTTGAGAAAGCGGCGGGCGTCCTGGCCGGATCGCCCCTCGCCGGTCCAGTCGCCGGCGATGGAGATGACCCGCCCGTCCTCAAGAGTCACCGCCGCGACGTCGAGGGCATTGGCCCGGGCGTGTTCGCTGGGCCGGGCATCGGTCTCCGTCCGGCCGTAGATGCGACGGCAGGCATAGCTGCCGTAGTTCTGTACGCTGGCGACCGGAGAACGGAGGATGTCGCGGGCGGCCGGCTGCAGCACCTGACGGTCCCAGATGACGTAGCGCATGGCCATCGGGCACTGCATGACCAGACCCCCGGGGGCCAGGGGGGTGACCGCCCCGCCGGTGATACGCACCGCGCCGCGGACCACGCAGAAGCCGCCATCGTCACGATCCGGGACCCGTTCGACGGTGACCCCGGCCTCGCGCAGCACCTGCATACAGGCGTCGGTGACGGCCTTGGTCTCTTCCGCGGCGGCGGTACGGGGGATGTCGAAGTCGGCGACCTTGGCCGCGGTGGCCTGGCCGATCGGATGGCTGAGGTCCAGCGGTTTCCACGGCAGGTCCTGATGCGGCGCGAAGGCATTGAGCAGGGCAAAGCCGGCGCAGACGCCCAGCGCCAACTCCCACAGCAGATTCCAGAAGTCAGCGAAGTCCCGATCCATGTTCGGTCAGACTAGCCTCCGCCTGTGACGGCGGAAAGGCGGTTCAGGCGGCGGCGATCGGCACCAGACGTTCGGCGAGGGCCTGGACGGCGGCTCCTCCGACCCGACCGTCGTTGCACAGGATGATGATACCGACGCCCTTCTGCGGCGCGAGCAGAATCAGGGCCTGCCAGAAGGTGTTCGACCCCTCGTGGGCCAGGATCGGTCCGGGACCGTCGATGCCGGCCCAAGGCACGGTCCGGGTCAGCCAGCCATCAGCATAGCCGGGGGGCGGCCCGTCAGCCGGGGTGGTCAGCCAGCCTATGGATTCAGGCGTCAGCCAGTCGTCACCGGTCGTCAGGAAGGTTTGGGCGAAGCGCGCATAATCCGCCAGGCTCATATGCACGGTGCCGGCCGGGCCGAGCGCCAGGGGGTTGTCGGAAAAGGGACTGGTGGGATCCATTGGTGTCGTGCCCGCAGTGTGGCCCCAGGGCGCGGGGTCCGGTGGCGGCCCGAAGCCGGCGCTGCCCAGTCCCAGCGGCGTGAACACCTCGGCCCGCATGGCGTCTTCCCACGATCGGCCGGTGGCGGCCTCGATCGCGGCACCGACGACGATATAGTTGGCATTGCCATAGGCGAAGGTCCCGACCGGTCCTGAGGGCGGGCGGGAAAAGGCCTGAGCTGCGATGGCGGCACGCTGCTCCATCAGGGATCGGGGGTCGTCGCGGGCGGTCATCAGCCACGGCAGGCCGATGACATCGGCGTCCATCAGTCCGGCGCGGTGATGCATCAGGGCGGTCAGCGGCACGTCGGTCCAGGCCGGGTCGACGCTCAACGCGGGAAAGGCACCGCCAACCGTCAGGTCGGGACGCATCCGGCCCTGTTCCACCAGCCGGGCGATCACGGTGGCGGTCATGGCCTTGGTGTTGGACCCCAGGTGCCAGCGATCCTCCAGTGTTGCCGGTTCGCTTCCCCCGTGCCGCCGCACACCGCGCACACCGGACCAGGTCAGACCTTCACGCGAGATGATCCCGGCCGCCAGGGCCGGGGGCGCAGTGCTCTCGAACACCGCGTCGAGGGCGGCGTCGGCGGTGCCGCTGTCGGACCTGGCGAAAGCCGGCAACGCGGCGAGGGTGGGCAGGGCGGCGAGACCGCCCATCAGGACGCGGCGTGTGGTGAGCATCGTTGGGGTCCCGTCCATGGTCATGGCCCAAGGGTGGCCCGAAAGCCTGCCACACGGCAACCACGCCGGAGGCTAGAAGGCGAAGCGGAGCCCGGCCATGACCAGCCGCGGCGCGCCGGGGCGGGCTCCGGCCGGGGCGAAGCCGACATTGTAGACTTCGTCGGTGGCGTTCTGGACCGTGGCGAACAGGGCGGCTGACGGGGTCAGTTCGACCTCGGCGGCGAGGTCCAGCAGGGTGCGGGCCTCGACCCGCTCGCTGGCCGGGATCGGGCCGGACCCGGCAACGCCGCGCGCCGCGCTGACGTGGTTGAGGGTGGCGTTGACGCGCCAGGTGCCCGCGTCCAGTCCGGCATTCAGGGCCAGCTGGTGGCGCGGCAGATAGGGGAGTTCGTCGCCGGTCACGACATTGCCCCACGGCTCGTAGCCGGAGTTGAAGCTGCTCTGGAAGGCCCCGTCGCTGAGGGTATAGACCAGCGACAGCGGGGCGCTGAGACGCCAGCCAAGGGCGTCTCCGGCGTCCCAGCCGGCGGTAACCTCCAGCCCCTTGACCTCGACCTCGCCGCCCGAAAATTGATCCCCGATGGTGCAGGCCCCGCCGGTCGAGGCGGTGCATGTCCCCAGAAGGTTGTCATAGGCATTGAGGAAGCCGATCGCCTCGAACGACAGGAAGCCGCGATCGAAGCGCAGACCTGCCTCATAGTTCCACGACGTCTCGGGGTCAGCGCTCGAGCCCGGGGCGGCGTTGGCGAAGCCGCGGTGCGCACCCGCGACCAGTTTGAGTTCGCTGGTCAGGTCCCAGGTCGCGCCGATCCCCGGCAGCCAGACGTCGACCGCGTTCTCGACCACCGAGGTCGGGGCGGTGCGTGACGGCAGAGAGGTCGGATAGTTGGCGCGGGTCAGGTCGATGGTTTCGTAGCGCAGACCCGGCGTGACCGTCAGGCGGCCGGTGGTGATGGTGTCGCGGACGAAGAAGGCCCAGGCCTCGGCCGAACTGACCCGGTTGGCCTGGGTCCCATCGATGCCGCGCGCGGTCAGCTCCATCAGGCCGTTGTTCATGCGATAGACGTCATCGCGCTGGAACCGGTCCTCGCTGTCCTCGTGATAGCGGGCCGACAGCTCCAGTTGGTGGCCGAGGCCACCGGCGTCGAAACGCGCGGTCAGGACCGTCTGAATCCCCTCGGCCCGGTACTGGCGATTGTTGTTACGGACCCGCAGGCCGCGGTCGGCGCTGGTGAAGCCGGGCGCGCCCCGCACGATGTCCATTGAGGCGGCGTTGGCCACCGGATCAGCGAGCACGCTGCTGATGCCGACCCAGGCGGTGTCGGTGCCGTTGCGCACGTCGTTCAGCTTGTACCAGGCGCGGGCGGTGTCGTTGCGATAGGCGATGGTGGTCAGGTTGAGAGCGGGGCTCAGGTCGAGGCTGTGGGTCAGTTGCAACGTCTCATGGGTGACGTTCATCACGTCCTGCTGGCTGCCGGCATAGCGACGGTAGGGGTCCGCTGCGAAATCCTGCAGGGTCAGGCCCAGATAGGTCTCGTCCGAGCGTTCGTCATAGGTCTGGTATTTCAGTTCCAGACGTTGGGCCAGGCGGGTGCCGGGCGTGGTGCGCACGGCCAGTTTCAGCACAGTGTCGTCGATGTCGAACCCGGTCGGGCCGCCGGAATCGAGGCGTTTGAACCCGTCGGATTCCTCATGCAGATGTTCGAGCAGGCCGCCGACCTGCCAGCCGCCTTCGGTGGGCATCCAGCCACCGAGGCTGCCGTGGACGCGGACCCCACCGAAGTCGCCGGCCGCCGCCTCGATCTGGCCGGAGAGGCCGCCGTCGGCCGTTCCCGGGATCGGGGTGGTGAACAGGTTGATCGCGCCGCCGGTGGTCATCGGGCCGTATTTGATGGCCCCCGGTCCTTTGGTGATCTCAACGCCGGTCATCCGGGCGACGCGCGGGAAATAATAGGCCGAGGGGGCCGCATAAGGAGCCGGGGCGATCGGGATGCCGTCCTCGAGGATGGCGATCCGGGCCGAGCGATCCGTGCCCGAGCCGCGGATGCCGATGTTGGGTCGCAGGCCGAAGCCGTCCTCTTCCTGGATCACCACGCCGGGGGCCTGACGCAGGACCCGGTTGATGTCGGAATAGTGGAAGGTCTGCAGCAGTTCCTCGTCGAGGAAGGTGGCGGCTCCGCCGATGTCGCGGGCCTGGGCGCGCGAGCCAGTGATGATGACCGGGGCCAGAACCGTCGGATCGCCGCCATCCGCCGCTGCGGCCATCGGGGCTTCGGCAGCGGCAGCGGCAGCGGCAGCGGCAGGGATCAGGGCGGCGACGGCGACAGAGGCGAGCAGGCGGATCATGCAGAAAGTCTCATACGGGGGTGGCTGCTCGCGAGTGCGAACCGTTCTCAGAATGGGGGCGGTTTATACGACTGAGATCGATTTGCAAGTGCATCTTGTTCGCCCGGTCGGGTTCGTCTTGATCCCGGTCTGAGGACGGATCAGGATCGGGCATGGGCAAGAAAAAAGACGGCTACCGCAAGACGCTGGAACGGCTGCAGGGGCTGCTGGTGGAGACCCAGGCCTGGGTCATCGCCGAGGGTATCCGGCCGCTGATCGTGTTCGAGGGGCGGGATACGGCCGGCAAGGACGGGGCGATCAAGCGGATCACCGAATTCGCCGCGCCACGCCAGACCCGCGTGGTGGCCCTGCCCAAACCGACCGACCGCGAAACGACCCAGTGGTATTTCCAGCGCTATGTGCCGCACCTGCCGGCGGCGGGGGAGACGGTGATCTTCAACCGCTCCTGGTACAACCGGGCCGGGGTCGAGCCGGTCATGGGTTTCTGCACGCCGGGCCAGTACGAGAGTTTCCTCAAGGACGCGCCGCATTTCGAGCGGATGCTGACCGACGACGGCATCGTCCTGATCAAGCTGTGGCTGGACATCAGCAAGGGTGAACAGGCCAAGCGGCTGGAGGAGCGGATCGAGGACCCGTTGAAGCGGTTCAAGGTCTCGCCGCTGGACAAGGAGGCCCAGGCCCGCTGGGCCGCCTATTCGCTGGCGCGCGACCGGATGCTGTCCGAGACCCACGCCCATGGGGCCGGCTGGACTGTCGTGGCCACCGACGACAAGAAAACCGCGCGACTGAACGTCATCCGCCACATCCTGCGCACCCTGGGCGGACCGGGAGCCACGGCTGAACGGCCGGACTCCGATGTGGTCTTCCCCGCCGACGGGGCCGATGGGCGTCTGGCCCCCTGATCAGAAGCCGAGCTCGGAACGCAGGGCGTCGGGGCTGACACCGGCGGCCCGGATTTCGGCCAGGGTCACCGCCCCGTCGCGCTTGGCGAAACGTTTGCCGTCGGGCCCGAGCAGCAGGGAATGGTGGCGATAGACCGGGGTCGGCAGGTCCAGCAGCGCCTGCAACACCCGCTGGACCGAGGTGACCGCAATCAGGTCCTCGCCCCGGATCACATGGGTCACACCCTGGGCGGCGTCATCGATGACGGTGGCGATGACATAGCCGGCCCCGATGTCCTTGCGTCCCAGCACCATGTCGCCAAGAACTTCAGGATGGGCCCTGTGGCGACCGGGGTCGGCGGTCTCCTCCAGCCAGTCCAGATTGCCGAACCCGCCCAGATGGTCGCGGGCCCGGTCCAGCGACAGCCGCCAGGCGAAGGCCTCGCCCGCGGCCAGACGGTCGGCTTCGTCCCGGGGCGTATGCGGGCCGCCGTCGAAGGCGCGGGCGTCGGCGGGATCATCGGCGTGGGGCGCGACCCCGGCCAGCGCCAGCCGTTCCTTGCGGGTGCGGAAACAGCGATACAGCACGCCCATATCGCGCAGCCGTTCCAGCGCCGCGTCATAGTCGGCCCGGTGGTCGGACTGGCGGCGTACCGGCGTCTCCCAGTCGAGGCCGAGCCAGGTCAGGTCCTCGAGCACGGCCGCCTCGAACTCGGGGCGACAGCGGGTGAAATCGGTGTCCTCGATGCGCAGCAGGAAACGCCCGCCGGCGTCGTGCGCCGCCTGCCAGGCGGTCAGGGCCGAAAAGGCGTGCCCCTTGTGCAGCCGCCCGGTCGGGGAAGGGGCGAAACGGGTGGTGAAGGCCAAGCGCTCAGACTCGCTTCAACGTGCCGTCAGCCTCGGCCGCGGCCACGGCGGCGCGTAAGGCGGTCTCGTCCACGGTGTCGAACTCGGCGCACAGGTCTTCGAGGGCGAAGGTCGGCTGGCTGAAGGCCCATTGCAGTGTCTCGCCCAGCGGGCCGGTCGCAGGGGGCGGCGCGCCGGTCGGTCGTAGCAGGGTCAGGGGCTTGCGCACCGGCAGGCCGTAGGCGGGCAGGCGCGGGGCCAGCTCCGCCTGTTTGCCGGCGATGGTGTCCCGGAAACCGGGAGAGGCCGCCAAGGCAGACAGTCGCTGTCCGAGATCGGCCAGATGTCGCTGCAGCGCCGCGCCGCCGTCGACGTGGGCGGGCGGCATATAGGCCCGAAAGGCGGGGTCCTGCATCGCCGCTGTTTCCAGCAGGCCGAACATGATCCGGCCGTACAGGGCGGCGACCGAGAAGGTCACGTGCAGCGAGGCGTTGCCACCGTCGACCGGACCATCAGCCAGGGCGTCGTGATACCAGCCGCGCGGCAGATACAGGACGTCGCCCGGTCGCATGCGGACCGATTGCAGCAGCGGTCCCCGGGTCTGCTGGTAATAGGGGCGTGGATCGCTGCCGCCGCCGGGCATGGCGATGGGGGTGTCGGCGCGGGACTCATAGAGCTGCCAGGTCTTTTCGCCGCTGATGTGGACGGCGAACACATCGTGCAGGTCGAAATGGGTGCCGAAGGCCTGGACCCCGCCGAACGAGCCATAGGCATTGGCCCCGACCGATGCGCCGAACGTTCGGGCCAGCATGTCGGACAGGGCGGCCAGCTCGGGGGTCAGCGACTGAATGTCGTCGGCGATCAGACTGGCCCCGGTCGACAGGAAGACATCGACCCGGGCCGGGGCGGGGCGCAGGACCTCGCCTGTCGGGGTGCGGGCCCGGGTGCAGTACTGATCCGGCGGGATCGGCGCGCCATCCCGCACCAGCTTCAGATTGGCGGCGGTCCAGATCGCGCTCTGGGCCAGAAGGCCGTTGAGCCGGTCCCAGTCGAAGATCCCGGCCTTGGTCGGACGCCCGCCGGCGGGAATGTGTAGCGGTTTGCGGTCGTGATAGTCGGCCATGAAGCGATCAGGGGTGATCGGATGCAGAAGTTCGGCCAGGGTGAGCATGGATCGACGCTAAAACCGTCCGTCGTCGCTGTCGACTGAGGAACCATGAACACCTGTCCGGGCCCGAGCGAAATCGCTGCCGCACGCGCCGCCCTGGCCGCGGTCGATCCGCGACTGGCACAGGCCCACGCCCAGACGCCGGTGTTCGCCTGGCGGGCGCGGACCGGGGGCTTCGAGGGGCTGTTGCGGATGATTGTCGAACAGCAGGTCTCGGTGGCCTCGGCCGCAGCCATCTGGGGGCGGGTGCGTGACGGCCTGGGCAAGGTCACGGCCGCGCGGGTTCTGGCGCTGGACATCGAGACCCTGCGCGGCTTTGGCCTGTCCGGGCAGAAGGCCCGCTACGGCCACGAGATCGCGCGGGCCCAGGACGAAGGGCGGATCGATTTCGACCATATGGCCGGGCTGGACGACGCGGCGGCTGTGGCGGCCCTGACCGCGATCAAGGGCGTCGGCCGCTGGACGGCCGAGACCTGGCTGATGTTCTGCGACGGGCGCACGGACCTGTTTCCGGGCGGCGACGTGGCGCTGCAGGAGGCGATGCGCTGGGTCGACCGGGCCGAGGTGCGGCCCAATGAAAAACAGGCCTATGCCCGGGCCGACATCTGGCAGCCGCATCGCGGTATTGCGGCACATCTGCTGTGGGGATGGTATGGCGGGGTCAGGCGCGGTGAGATTGCGCTGGAGGAGCCCCTGCCGTGATACCGACGCCCGACCTGGATGCGATCAGCCAACCGATCCTGCCGACCCTGTTCCTGCTGGACTATGTCGGGGTGCTGGTGTTCGCCGCCACCGGGGCGCTGGCCTCGGCGCGTGAGAAACATGACCTGGTGACCATGGGCTTTTTCGCCGCCATCACCGGCGTCGGCGGCGGCACGCTGCGCGATCTGCTGATCGGCGCGCCGGTGTTCTGGGTGCAGGACTGGAAATACATGGCCGTATGTTTTTCCGGGGCGCTGGCGGTCTGGTTCCTGGGGCGTCGCGAATGGCGGTTCCGCGCCCTGCTGTGGCTCGATGCCATCGGTCTGGCCTCCTATGGCGTGATGGGCGCGGCCAAGGCCGGTGCCTATGGCGTGACGCCGCTGGTCTGTATCGTCATGGGCACGCTGACCGCCTGTTTCGGCGGTATTGTCCGCGATCTTCTGGCCGGTCAGCCTTCGATTCTGCTGCGTCGCGAAATTACTGTCACCGCAGCGATTCTGGCGGCTGGATCGTTCGTGGCGATGAAGGCGCTGGGCCTGTCGAATGTGGCCGCGGCCCTGGTGGCCATGCCGCTGGGCTTTGGCCTGCGGGCCGGGGCCCTGGCCTGGGGCTGGAGCCTGCCGGGCTTTCCGGGCGCGCCGTCGCGGGGGTGATGTCGCCCAACGGACACGCAGACATCATGGCGGAGCCGTCGAATCGCGGCTAGGCTGCTTTCTGCCTGACAAGGGAAGGAGACGTGTCTTCAATCCTGTCGCCTCCCTTTCCCTCCAGCATGCTGGCAGGGCCTGATGCAGGTCCAGTCCCGCTCCCCCTCCGGCTGGCCCGCGCTGGTGCTGAACGCTGACTTTCGTCCGCTGTCCTACTACCCGCTGTCGATCTGGCCGTGGGAGGAGGTGGTCAAGGCCGTCTACCAGGAGCGGGTCGATGTGGTGTCCACCTATGACAAGGTGGTGCGCAGCCCGTCGATGGAGATCGTCCTGCCCAGCGTGATTGCGCTGAAGACCTATGTCGACCAGGATCGCCAGCCCGCCTTTACCCGCTTCAACGTCTTCCTGCGCGACGGCTTCACCTGCCAGTACTGCGGCGACATGCGCGACCTGACCTTCGATCATGTGATCCCGCGCAGTCGCGGCGGGCGCACGACCTGGGAGAATATCGTCGCCGCCTGCTCACCCTGCAATCTGCGCAAGGGCGGACGCACGCCGCAGCAGGCCAGTATGCCGGTCCACCGCGAACCGCACCGACCCAACTCATGGGAATTGCAGCAGCGGGGACGGAAATTCCCGCCGCATTTCCTGCATCAGAGCTGGCTGGACTACCTGTACTGGGACATCGAACTGGAGCCGTAGGCTTCGGACGGCTTTACGCGCGGGTTGCAGGCGACGGTCTGGACCGATACGGGCGCAGCGGCGTTGATGATGTCATCTCCCCGTTCCGCACAGGCTTCCATGAAACTCCGCGTCCGTTCCGAGCTCGTCTATCGCTTCGATCCGCCGACGGACGCGATCTTCCAGATCCACGCCGCCCACTGGCCGGGACAGAAGATCATCGAGGAGTCGCTGGTCTTCACCCCGGCGGTCCCCTTTCGTCTGGACGAGACGGTCGATTTCGGTACGCGGCCCTTGCGGGCCCGCCTGTCGGGTGAGGTGACGGTGCTCTATGAGGCGCTGGTCGACAACGGTCAGCTGAAGGGACTGCCGCCCGGCGCGGTCCAGAACGCCTGGACCGACCTGCCGGTCGACGTACTGACCTATCTGTGGCCCAGCCGCTATTGCCCGTCTGACCAGTTCGGCCGGTTTGTCGAGCGCGAGTTCGGCACCCTGTCCGGCGGGGCGCGGGTGCTGGCCATCGTCGACTGGATCGCCGGCAACGTCGATTATCGCTTCGGCGTGTCCGACAGCGAAACCACCGCCGCCCGCACCTTCATCGATCGCGCCGGCGTCTGCCGCGACTTCACCCATCTGGGCATCACCCTGTGCCGGGCCGCGGGGATTCCGGCGCGCGCGGTCAGTGCCTATGCCGATCAGCTGGCACCGCCGGACTTTCATGCGGTTTTCGAGGTCTGGCTGTCGGACGGCTGGTGGCTGATCGATCCGACCGGCCTGGCCCCGATCGCGGGTCTGGTACGCATCGCCAGTGGCCATGACGCGGCCGACATCGCGTTTCTGAGCACCCATGGCGTGTGCGAAATGGTCCGTCAGGCGGTCACGGTGGAGGCGATGTGATCCGAGGGGCCGGCTCACAACTTGCTGAAGGATTTGGATCCGTCAGTCACTACCAGGCCGGAGTTCGGACAGTCGATGTCCTTCGCTGATGATTGCCGCGCCCACGAACGGGCGGAAATGGGTGGCGTCATAGAAGGCGCAGTCGGCCGCGGCAGCCTCGCAGTTTGCAGGCAGTTCTGGCAGGGAATCGAGAAAGTCCGGCCGGTCGACAGGGACCAGGACGGCCCCCTGTTCACGGGCGGTGCGCACGATTTCCGTGCGCCAACGCGCCCTGAAGTCGACCAGGCCGGCCTCGGCAACCAGGCTATCATAAGCCGGATGGGTCGGGCCCACATATAGGATGACAGCAATATCCTGGTGTTTCAGGTCAGCCAGCAAGCGGGTGAAGCGCGCCATTTCGCGGGCATAAAGGGCCTCGCGATTGGGCGGAGATCGTCCCCAGGCACCCAATAATCGAGACCGGGCTGCGGGGCCGGGCAAAACGGCAACGCTGCGGGCGTGGACCGGCGCGGTTCCAGGGTTCGCAAAGCCGAACCGGTCAAACGGGGGCTCGGCGCAGGTCTGCGGGTGACGCACCATTTCTAGGGTCGCTCGCAATGCTCCGGGGGAAAGAAGGCCGTGGCGTATCGCCGCCAGCCGGGGTGACGTCCGCTCGGTCGGGAGGTTTGCCGCCGGAAAGCGCGACTCCGCGAGGGCCACGGCCCCGAAATCCAGTCCGATCCATACACGTTCAAGTGTCGGGCTCGCCGCCGCGGCCCGGACAATGCGGTCGATGTCCGGCATGGTCGCGCCGGACAGTCCCACGTTCAATACCGTTGCTGCCGCCGGATTCAGCATGTCCGTCTGCCTGAAACCCCAGATCACCCGCGACGAGCCGGTGATGATCTCTGTGGGCGGGTAGGCCTGCGGCATGGACAGTACCAGCTCGACCCCCTCGCGGTTCTTCATCCCCGGGGCGCACGCCACCCTTGGTCCGTCGGCCCCGGCCAGCATGCCATAGGGATCTATCAGGGCGGTGGCGGCGACCACCCCACTAAGCATCAGCAGGCCGCTGCCCAAGGCCGTGACCAGGAACCGGCGGCCTGCGCGGGATGGATCAGAACTGGACATAGACAAACCTGCGAGCGTCATCGATCAGGCAGAGGCAGAGCACCAGGGTCGCCGCCGTGGTGAGGGCCCAGACCGGGGTCAGGCGGAAGCCGGCCAGCCGGTGCGGCGGCGAGGGTGTCGGCTCGGGCCTGAGGTCGAGTGCGTTCCAGTAGCGGCCGAAGAACTGGGCGCTGTTGGGCAGCCCCCAGGCGACCAGCATGCACAACGGCAGCATCATTAACCCGCGCCGCCCGATGGCCGAGATGTCCCAGGTCGCTCCCAGTCCGAGCAATGCGCCATAGACATGGGCGGCGCTGTCGAGCGTCGGGGCGCGGAACATGGCCCCGAGCAGGGCGCTGCTCAGGAAGGTCAGGGCGATGGCCATCCAGCGCCCGAAGCCATCGGGGTTGCCGGCCCGGCGGTTGCGGCGGCGGCGCTCGTGCACGACCAGCAGGATCGCCGTTTGCATCAGCCCCCAGACCACAAAGGTCCATCCCAGACCATGCCACAGACCGGAAAGGATACCGGTGATGGCCAGGGCTGTGACCACGGAGACGCGCCGTCGGCGCACCAGCGGTTGGAAAACATGGGTACGCATGAAGATGGCGAAGGTGATGTGCCAGCGTCGCCAAAGGTCGAAGCGGTCGGTGGCGAAGAGGGGGCGGTCGAAATTGATCGGTAGGCGGATGCCGAACATCCGCGCCAGGCCGATAGCCATGTCGCCGTAGGCGACGAAGTCGAAATAGAGCTGCATCTGGAAGGCGACGATACCGAACCAGCTTTCGAACGGCGAAATCGGCCCGGCCTGTGCCGCTTGGAATATTCGGTCGACGGCCGGGGCGATCTGGTCGGCCAGCAGGACCTTCTGGGCCAGGCCGAAGACGAAGATGGACAGGCCGGTGGAGACATCGACCGCCGTGACCCGGGACAGGCAGCGTTCGCGCAACTGATCCGCCATGTCGCGGAAACGGACGATTGGTCCCATGATCAGGTGGGGGAAGAAGGTGATGAAGAACAGGTAATCGCGCAGGGATGGGGCGGTGATCTGGCGACGACGGCAGGCGACGATGAAGCCGATTTGCTGGAACGTCACATAGGACAGGCCCAGCGGAATCAGGATGTGTTCCTCGGTGCGGAAGCCGTCGGCATTCGACAGGTCCATGGCGCTGATCTTGAAGGCCGCGAGCAAACCGATATTGGCGGCGACGCCCAGCCACATCAGTCCCCGCCGCAGTGGCTCTCGCCCGGAATCGAGTCGGGTGAGTAGACGGCCGCACGCAAAGGTCACGGTCAGGCTGAAGGCGAGAACCGTCGCATTATGGAGGCCCGTCCACAGGTAGAAGGCCACCGAGGCGATGATCAGGAAGCCCGCCCTCAGGTTGTTGGCGGTCGGGCCGCGGATGGCGTGGAAGGCCAGCATCACCACGGGCAGGAACAGGAGGATGAAGAGCGGGCTGGCGAAATTCATCCGCGAGTCAGCGGGACTGACGGTCGGCCGCGGACCCGTGGGAGTCGAACCAGTGGTGCGCTCCGGTCTCGGCGGCGGCGATACAGGCCTGCTGCGCCTGTGCCGTTACGGCGCGGTCCAGCACCAGGTCCAGCGCCTGTTGGCCGTGCTCGGCGTCAGCTTCGATGTGAACGGCGAAGAAGGCGAGGTCGCGATCGCTGAATCCCTGCTGTCCAAGCGCCTTGAGCAGCGGTTCGGCGGCGGTGGCGAATTTCAGTTCCTGGCCGATCAGCAGGAATGCCACGGCCTCCAGCCAACGACCTTCCGCCAGCATGGCCCGACCCGGGCCGGTCGCGTGCATGGCGTTTCCGAACGCATCTTCTTCGGTCCCGTCTTCCACTCCCGTCGCGCGCAGGAAGCGCAGGGCCAAGGCGGGATGCCGCGCCTCGGGTCGCACGATCAGGCCGCGCCGGGGGTTCAGATGGATACCCTCCTCTTCAAGCATGTTCTCAAGCAGGGTGAGACGGGCTTCCCTGTCGGGGGCCTTGTCCACCAGTTCGGCGATGGTGGCGCAGAACAGGGTGGCCGATAGATAGGTCGAACGGGCGTAGCGCTGCAGCAGGGATAGCGGGCAGCGACGCGTGGTCAGGGCCCGATAGAATCGGGTTCCTTCCAGCGGCCAGGGAGCAATGGCCTTGAGCAGGGCCTGCTCGAAGGAGCCGCGGTCCAGTGGGGGCTCAGTAGTGGAATTCATTGGCCGCAATGCTCTCGAACATCGGCTCGACCTGACCATCCGGCGCGATGCGCCCGCGTGTCAGGCTGCCGAGATCAGGCCACTGGGTCAGCTGGAAACCGGCGCGACCGAAGCGGAAATCGCGGCTGGAGCCCTCGGCACTGCTCAACGTCAGCTCACCGGCGCGGTCGCCGAGAGCCTGGCGCAGGCAGGTTTCCAGCCCGTCGAGATCGAAGGGTTCGCCTTCCATATGCCGGCCCATTTTGCCAACCGACCGCAGGTGGATGTCGCGCACGCCCTTGCCCAGCAGAAAGTCGAGGAATTCAGGCAGGTGATCATCGTTTAGGCCGGGAACCAGGATCATGCCGACAGTGACATTCATCCGCGCGGCCAGCAGATTGTCGAGTGCCTTGAGCTTGCGTGCGGCGCAGGCGGCCCCGTCGATCTCCTCATAGAGGTCGTCCCGCAGGCCGCCATTCAGCGACAGATAGACGGTGCGCAGACCGGCGGCCCGTAGTCGGTCAGTGTATGATCGACGTCCCAGCTTCAGCCCGTTGGTCAGGATGGTCGGGATGTGGCCCAGACTCCTGACCTTGGCGATGATTTCGGGCAGATCCTCGCGCATCGTCGGCTCAGCCCCGACCAGACGAATCCGGGTGCGACGCGGCAGCCGTTTAAGGATGGCATACAGCCAGTCAACCGGCAGGTCCGGCAGGTCGCGGACCGGAATGTAGCAGTTGGCGCAGGCCATGTTGCACCGATGGGTGATGTCGGCGAACAGGACGCGGAAGGGTGAATCCTCCGGAGCGTACCGCAAGGCACCGGGCGTATAGGCATCAAGCAGCAGTTCGAGCGCCTCGTCCGCCGGGCCGGAGGCGCGTTGCAGAGCAGTTTTTGTCGACATTTCGTTAGCTTATAGCAAAGCTGGTCACGCCAGAAGCCGGGATTTCGGTGATGTCCCAATATTGGGACAGTCCAGCAAATGACGATTAGCCGCCCGCGTCAGCTGCCTCGCGCGCCTTCCAGGCCTCGATATGCTCGAGGCGGCGCAGGACCCTGTCAGTGGGGTCGATCAGGACGTGGGCTCCGGTCGGCACCGTGATCTCGCCGCGGTTACCGGTCATCGGCAGGGTCGTCACCGTGCCGTTGATTTCGATGTCCAGCGGCATGGGGAAGGCTCCGCCGTCGCCGGTGACCCACTCCAGTGTCAGCCGGTCGCCGCTGCGGGTCTGGCGCAGGTCGGGCAGGGCTGCCTGGTACAGATAGGCGCGGAAGAACCAGGTCAGGTCCCGGCCGCTCTCGTCATTGACGAGGGCGAGGAAGTCGCCGGTCGAGGCGTAACGCGGACTGAAATTGCCCGGGCGCGGATCGGGGCGGCCATAGACCAGCCGCCGGACTGAATTGAAGAAGGCCTCGTCACCGATCAGCAGGCGCAGGGAATGGGCGATCAGCGAGCCCTTGTTGTAGATGTCGAGGCCCGGCCCGATGTCACCGTCATAGACCTGATCCTCGGTGCGCCGCTCGCCGGACACGACCGGGTGCCGGTTGAGCAGGGCCTGACGCTGTTTCAGCAGCGACGCCTGCATGGCCCGGTCGCCGTGTAGCCAACGGTCGTAGAGGGGCTGCATATAGGTGCCCAGACCCTCGTGCAGCCACATGTCGTCGGCATTGACGTTGGTCAGCTGGTTGCCGAACCATTCGTGTGACAGCTCATGGTGCAGCAGCCAGTCAAATCCCCGCCCATCCAGTTTGTAGCCATTGCCGTAGGCGTTGATGGTCTGGTGCTCCATGCCCAAGTGCGGGGTCTCGACCACACCCATCTTCTCGTCACCGAACGGGAACGGGCCGACCGTGGCTTCGTAGAAGTCCAGCATGCGCGGGAATTCGTCGAACAGGGCCCGGGCTCTGTCGGCATTGTCGGTGGGCAGATACCAGTAGGTCATCGGCACGGTGTTGCCGTAGCGACTGGCGTAGTCGGCCTCGAGCTCGACATAGGGAGCGATGTTCAGGGCCACGGCATAGGTGTTGGGCTGTGTCGCGCTCCAGCTCCAGGTTGTCCAGCCGTCGCCCTGGTCGACGATGCCGGTCAGGCGGCCGTTGGCCGGGGCCGACAGGCCCGTGGGCACGGTGATGTGCAGGTCGACGCGGCTCGGCTCGGCCAGCGGGTGGTCAACGCACGGCCAGAACAGGTCGCAGCCCTCGCCCTGGACGGCAGTGGCGATCCACGGTCGGCCGTCAGGCGTGCTCGACCAGATGAAGCCGCCGCCCCACGGCGGATTCGGCGCGATCCGGGGCCGGCCGGCATAGGCGATACGCAGGGTGACCGACTGACCGGCGGCGAGAGGGCTGGGCAGGTCGACGGTCAGCCGCCCGTCGGGATTGGCCCAGCGGTCAGGTGACACGGGTGCACCGTCGACGGCGACTTCGGAGATGTCGAACCGCGTGTCCAGTTCGACCGCCAGCCGCACCAGCGGGGCGGTGGCCGTGAAGTCGAGCGCAGCCACGGCGCTGATGGCGCGGGCCTCGGGGCTGACGCGGAACGATAGATCAGCGCGGTCGAAGCGCAGGACCAGCTGTTCGGCGGTGCGCGGCTGGTCGGTCTCGAGGGTGAAGGCAGTCGAGACGCGCGGCACCGGCATCGGCGGCGGGGTCGAGGCGCAGGCAGCCAGGGCCAGGGCGGCGGCCACGGAGGCGGCAAGTCGGGCGACGATGGCGGACACGGCGAACTCCGGAGACGACCGGGGCGAGCGTAGGGCGGTGCGGCGTGGGCGCAAGGGAGATCGCGGGCAAAGAAAAAGGCCGGTGTCGCCACCGGCCTCATTCAAATTCGGGAGTCAGGCACCGATCAGGCGGCGGTCTGTTCCGCCAGCTTGGCCTTGACCTGACGCTTGATGCGCTGGGCGGCGGTCGAGAGCTTCTCGTCGCGCGCCTTGACGATGAAGGCGTCCAGGCCACCCTTGTAGTCGAGGGTGCGCAGCGCGGCGTTCGAGATCCGCAGGCTGAACGACTGGCCCAGCGACTCGGAGGCCAGCTTGACCGTCTTCAGCGACGGCAGGAAGCGGCGCTTGGTCTTCACATTCGAGTGGCTCACGCTGTGGCCGACCATCGGGCCGATACCGGTGAGTTCGCAACGACGAGACATCGTCAGATCCTTAAAGATCACATCCGGAAACAGGGAGCCGGATGCATGAAACAGGAACGCGCGGGCAAATGTCCCGCGCGAGAGGGGGCCGTATAGAGGAAGGGCACTCCGCGCGTCAAGGCCGAACCGGCCTGTCCGGAGTCGAACGACCCTGTTCAGCCGCCGTTCAAATGCCACCTTGTAGAGAGTGTATGTATGACATCGTTTTCAAACCGAGGGGCGACCATGAAACCTTCTGCTCTGCTGACCCGCACACTGGCGACCGCTGTGCCGGTTCTCGCCGGTGCCCTGATGCTGGGTGCATCCGCTGCGGCCCCCCAGACGCCGGCTGCGGCCCAGACCGTGCTGCCCGGCTACTGGGAATATACGACCAGTGCCCTGGGCATGGGCGATACCGAGACCAAATGTGTCCGGCCCAGCGAGATCAACCGCTTCTTCGGTGGCCTGTCGACTCGCCGCTGGCAGTGCACCTATCCGGTGCGTGTGGTCGGAAACGGCCAGGCCCGGTTCGAAGGGGTCTGTCGTGATCCCAAGGGCCGCAGCGTTAATGTCCGGCTGAACGGCCCCTATGATGCGGAGAATTTCCGCTTCCGCGGGGGGGCCCAACTGGCTCGCGGCACGCCCTATATTCCGGCCAGCATCACGGCGCATCGGATCAGTGCTGAGTGCCCGGCCAACGCCGAATATTTCTGAGCCCCGTCTACCGGGATCCAGAACAGGAAAAAGGCCCGGTCTCGCGACCGGGCCTTTTGTCTGTCACGACGATGGCCTGACGGATCAGGCGGCTTCGGCCTCGGCCTCGGCTTCGGCGGCAGCAGCGGCAATGGCGGCCGGCGACAGCACGGCCTTCTTGGCGCTGAGCGACTTGGCCAGCAGCTCGACGGCAGCCCCCTTGTCGATGCGGTTGGCCGCGGCGACTTCACGGGCCATGCGGTCGAGCGCCGATTCATAGAGCTGGCGCTCGGAATAGGACTGTTCCGGCTGGCTGTCGGCGCGGTGCAGGTCGCGGACGACCTCGGCGATCGAGATCAGGTCGCCCGAGTTGATCTTGGCTTCGTATTCCTGGGCGCGACGGCTCCACATGGTGCGCTTGATACGGGCCCTACCCTTGAGGGTGGTCAGGGCCTTGGTCACCACATCGTCGGCCGCCAGGGTGCGCAGGCCGGCCGTCTTGGCCTTTTTGGTCGGAACCCGCAGCGTCATCTTCTCGTGGTCGAAGGTCACGACATAGACTTCCAGTTCCATGCCCGCGACTTCTTGGACCTCGACGGCGGCGACCTTGCCGACACCGTGCGCCGGGTAGACGACCGCGTCGCCAACCTTGAATTCCAGACCGCTCTTGCTCGTCATGTCATTCCTTTCCCGGCAACAGGGGCGGGCAAAACGAAACGCAGAGACGTCAAATCCTCTCCGTCGGCGGGGGCCGTCGGAGGGGACAGGCTTAGACGTCAATGCGGAAACGGATCACCAAACCTCTGGCCGACCCAGCCTTCGTGGGCGGGGTTCTGTCGCAAACGCGGGCGGGGCGAATAATTCGCTGACCGCCCGACCCAATGTCGATGAACCTATCACAAAATGCCGGAATTTCAAAACATCCACAGCCCCGGCCCCGGAAGGGGGCGTCACCGGTCCGGCGTGGTTCGGTGGATCAGGAGCCCTTGCCCGGTTTGGTGGAGAAATATTTCTCGAACTTGCCGGTCTCACGCTCGAATTGTGCAGCATCGGCGGGGGCCGTGCCCTTGACGGTTATGTTGGGCCAGACCTTGGCATATTCGGCGTTGACCTGAAGCCATTTGCCGTCGGGCTCGTCCTCGGTGTCGGGGACGATGGCGTCGACCGGGCATTCCGGCTCGCACACACCGCAGTCGATACATTCGTCCGGCGCGATGACGAGGAAATTCTCGCCCTCATAGAAGCAGTCCACCGGACACACCTCGACGCAGTCCATGTATTTACATTTCACGCAGGCGTCGGTGACGATGTAGGTCATGGCGAGGCTGGAATACCGGCGGACGTTGGGGAGGGAATGGCCTGCGCACATGACCCCGGGCCGGGGTCCTGTCAACCGCGGGGCATGGTCGGGTCCACCGGGACATAGAGGCCGCGGGCCTCGGCCGAGCCCCCGCGCCGGGTGCCGAGCGCGGCGATCGTCAGCTCGACCAGACGGCCATTCAGGGCGAAGACCAGGGTGTCACCGACCTGCACCGGTCGAGCGGCCCGGTCGAGGCGGGATTGACGCCCGTGGCGGGTCAGGCGCACGCCACCGCGGTCGACGAAGGCCGTCGCCAGCGACCGGGTGCGCAGGAAGCGGGCCTGCCACAGCCAGATATCAATACGACAGCCGGCGGCGCTCATGCCTTGGGCGCACTGCGTCGACGGGTCGCGGCCTTGCGGCGCGGCGCGCGTGTCGGGCTCGGGGCGAGGGCGGCCAGAGCGGCGAAGGGTGAGTCCTTTGGCAGGGCCGCTGGTCGTCCGGGCCGATCCGGCATACGCGCGCGCGTCGGTCGCAGGGCAGCCGTCAGGGCCTTGGCCTCTTCGG
This sequence comes from uncultured Brevundimonas sp., assembly GCF_963977465.1. GTDB lineage: Bacteria > Pseudomonadota > Alphaproteobacteria > Caulobacterales > Caulobacteraceae > Brevundimonas. Next base: position 182,669 of record NZ_CAXBOQ010000003.1, read on the forward strand.
CGGTCCAGCCCAGTTCGGCCAGGATCTCGGCACTCAGGGTGCCGTCCTTGCCGCGCTGGTCGGCGGCCCGCTCCAGTGCCTCGACCGGCACCGCCCAACGTCCGACCGCGCGCACACCCCAGGCCGACAGGGTGCGGACCGTCGGCGGCGGATGGGGCAGCAGGGTCAGGCCTTCGGCCTGTGGACGAAACGGTTGATCGGCGACGAAGGCGAGGGCCAGGGCGCGGGCGCGGGGCTTCAGGATGTCGGGCAGCCAGACGGAATGGGTGCCCATGCGCACGGCGAAGGTGCGCAGCGTGCGACGCTCGGCCGGGCTGAGGGCGTGGAGATCGCGCTCGACCTCGGCCCGGTCGATCAGCCCGCCGGCCTCAACCAGCCGGAAGGCCAGGCCGCGCGGCAGACCCTTGAGCGTGCCGCTGTCGAGGGCGCGGCGCAGGCGACGCAGGGACTTCAGCGCCCGTCCGGCCTCGGCCGCCAGCCAGGCCTCGACACGCTGGCGGGCGCGGTCGCGCGTGGCGACGGGGCCGAGGTCGCCGAGCAGTCGCACCCGGGGGGCGAACGGGTCGCCGCCGATGATCCGCGCCGCCTGGGCCCCCTGCCACAGGACGATGCCGTCCGGCGTGACGGTGAAGGCGTCGTCGCCGTCGGCGGTCAGACTGCCCAGCCGTCGGGCGATCTCGGGCCCGACCGCGCGACCGGCGGCGGCCTTGAGGGTGCGGTCGGCCAGGGTGGAGCCGCCCTTGTCGGGGGCGAAACGCACGCCGTCCAGGTGGCCGACCACCTCGCCCTCGACCGTGACCCGACCGTCCTCGGCCACCTCGGCGGCCAGGTCGGGGCGGTCATTGAGTGAGCGCATCAGGGCGGTGGTGCGGCGGTCGACGAAACGGGCGGTCAGCCGCTCGTGCAGGACGTCGGACAGTCGCTCTTCCAGCACCCGGGTCTGGTCGCGCCAGTCGCGGGCCTGATCCAGCCAGTCGGCCCGGTTGGCGATGTAGGACAGGGTGCGGACCCCGGCGAGACGGGCCGAGAGCTGGTCGATCTGGCCGTCGTCACGGTCCAGCCGGGCGAAGCGCGGGGCGATCCAGTCATTGTCCAGCCGTCCGCGCGGCCCGGTCAGGGCCTGGAAGATCTCCTTCGACAGACGGGCGTGTTCGTCGAGGGTGGTCTTCTGGAAGTCGGGCAACTGGCAGGCTTCCCACAGCCGCATCACGGCCCCGCGTGAGCGGCCGATGCGTTTGACGTCGTCATCGACCATGGCCCGACGTAACAGGGTCTCGTCCAGGGCCGGGGCTGCCAGTTTCAGCCCCCGCGTACCGGGCGTCTCGACCAGCGAACGCAGCAGGTCCGGCAGGGTGTCGAAATCGAGCCGGGCATTGCGCCATTCGGCGGCCACGACCGGCTCGAAACGGTGGTCGATCACTTGATCGACCAGATCCGAATCCAATTCATCGCATTCGCCGGTGACGCCGAAGGTGCCGTCGCGCAGGTGGCGACCGGCGCGGCCGGCGATCTGGCCGATCTCATGGGCATGCAGCCAGCGGGTCCGGGTGCCGTCGAATTTTCGCAGGCCGGCGAAGGCGACATGGTCGACGTCCATGTTCAGCCCCATGCCGATGGCGTCGGTGGCGACGAGGAAATCGACCTCGCCGGACTGGAACAGTTCGACCTGGGCGTTGCGGGTGCGGGGCGACAGGCTGCCCATGACCACGGCGGCCCCGCCGCGCTGGCGCCGGATCAGTTCGGCGATGGCGTAGACCCGGTCGGTCGAGAAGGCGACGATGGCGCTGCGCCGCGGCAGGCGGGTCAGCTTCTTCGAGCCGTCATAGCTGAGGGTCGACAGCCGCTCGCGGGTGACGACCTCGAGGTCGGGGATCAGGGCCCGCATCAGCGGGGCCATGGTGCCGGCCCCCAGGAACATGGTCTCGAACCGGCCGCGGGCGTGCAGCAGCCGCTGGGTGAACATGTGGCCGCGCTCGGGATCGGCGACCAGCTGGATCTCGTCGACCGCCAGGAATTCCACCTGCCGTTCCAGCGGCATGGCCTCGACCGTGCAGACGAAGAAACGGGCGCGGGGCGGGACGATCTTCTCCTCGCCGGTGATCAGGGCCACGGCCGCTGCGCCACAGCGTTTGACGATCCGCTCATAGATCTCGCGCGCCAGCAGCCGCAGCGGCAGGCCGATCATGCCCGAGGCATGACCCAGCATCCGCTCGACCGCCAGATGGGTCTTGCCGGTATTGGTGGGGCCCAGGACCGCGACGACGCGCGAGGGGGCCAGACCCGTGGGGCGGTCACTCATGATGGACCCAAGGTGGCAACTCGCGGCCCGTTGCTCAAGTCTCAAACACCGGACGTCCGGGTCGCAGGCCGGAGGGTGAATTTCGCTTGCTGATCACCGCCCGGACCGCACATTGGAGGTCACCCCTTATCCGGAGCCTGACCTTGACTGACACCGCCGCCCGCAAGCCGATCGCCTGGCCGATGCTGATCCGCAAGGCGCACCTGTTTCTGGGCATGCTCATCGCGCCCAGCGTGCTGCTGTTCGCGATCACCGGCGGTCTGCAGATTTTCCGGCTGCAGGAAAGTCATGAGGGCTACACCCCGCCGCCCATCGTCGAGAAGCTGGGCCGGATGCACATGGATCAGGTCTATGCGCTGAAGAAGAAGCGGGCCGAACCGGCGGCGGCTCCGGCCGAGACGGTCGCCGCGCCCGTGGCGGTCGAAACGGCCACGCCGGAACCCAAGCCGGCCCCGCCGCTGTCTAAACAGCTGCTGCAGTGGTTCTTCACCCTGGTCGCCGTCGGCCTGGTGCTGTCGACCCTGCTGGGTGTGTGGATGGGGGCCATGGTCAGCCGGTCGCGGGTCACGGCGCGCTGGCTGTTGCTGGCCGGGGTCGTTTTGCCGGTGCTGATGCTGCTGGTCTAGGGCATCCGAGCGGTCGGTCTTAACGGGGCGTGGTTAACCGGCGGAACAGGGGCGAAACGAATCAGGACCGAATCACTGACACCGCCGTATTCAGGGTTTGTTCCCTACAAGATGTTGTATCTTAAGGGTGATTAACCACAATCACGAGGTCGGGCCGGATGATCAGCGCTTTGGCGCTGACGGGGAATTCCATCGCATGGCGGTGAGAGGTGCTTCCCCCGCGCCCATCGAGCCGCTAGGTCAGCGTCCGTGACCCCGTAGCTCAGCCGGATAGAGCAAGGCTTTCCTAAAGCAGAGGTCGGGGGTTCGAGTCCCTCCGGGGTCGCCACCTCCCTTGTTTTCATCTGATAAAACATGGGGTTGCAAAAGGTTTGACACTGGCGGGTTTGACGCCCCCAAAATCGGACCCCGCAACGGCCAATCGGGAGCCTCTTGGCAGCGAACAACTCCGTTTTCCAGGTCCATCAAACCGCGAGGGGTTTCCACCTCCCTTGGGTAGAACTGAGTCCCCATTGCAACAGTTCGGCGCCAATGAACTTGGTTACGGCGCTCTTAACCAATCGCTGACGCAAGCAGCGCCGGATGGCTCTATGGAGGCACCAATGGATATCTTCACGATCGGCTACGAAGGAGCGCACATCGACGCGTTCGTTGCGACCTTGGCGGCCGCCGGGGTGGAGACGCTTGTTGATGTCCGCGCGGTGGCTGTCAGCCGACGACCCGGCTTTTCGAAAACGGCACTGGGGTTGCGCCTTACCGCCGAGGGTATCCGGTACGTTCATCTCAGAGACCTCGGTGACCCCAAACCGGGCCGGGAGGCTGCGAGGGCTGGCCGGTTCCGGGCGTTCGAGCGGATATATGATGCTCACCTCGCCACTCCAGCTGCTGTTGACGCGCTAGCGGAAGCTGGCCGGCTAGCAGGACAATCACCCATTGCTCTCATGTGTTTCGAGGCTGACGCAAGTCACTGCCACCGAACGGTGATCGCTCGACGCCTTGCCAAGGCGATGAAACTACTGATTGTGGACCTTCGCGTTAACAATCCGGGGGCGGCATTTGGAGCTCGAGCGATCAGTCATTCTGGTGAAGGCTTGGCCGCAGCCTAGCGCGAAGTATGGCGAGACCGTTTGCTGTGCGGGCGTGACCCCCGACGGCGAATGGCGTCGGCTGTTTCCCATTCGATTCCGCCATCTCACTGGCGACAGGCAGTTCAGCCGCTGGGACACTGTCGAGTACGTGCCTCGACTACCGGTTTCCGATCGGCGCAAGGAGAGCCGCACGATCGAGGAGAATCGCCTCAAGCGCGTCGGACAGTTGAAGCCGGCATCTCGCGGCGACTTCCTCGCGAGTCTAATTCGTCCTTCGATCTTTGCTGCAGCGGAGCGGGGAGAGTCGTTGGCTCTGGTCAGACCCGACAGTTTCGAGTTCGTTTGGAAACGGAAGGCAGATGCTGAGATCGAGGCAGATCGAGAGAAGCGCGGGCGGACTCTTAGCCAAGGGAGCCTGTTCGATAAAGAGTTGGCAGCGATCGAGCCGTGTCCCTTTGACATCCGCATGCGGTTCACAGACGAAACAGGGCGGCACGACATGGCCTGTGGGGATTGGGAAACCGCCGCGACCTTCTTCAAGTGGCGTCGAGAATACGGCGAGGACTCCGCCCTCTTGCGGCTCAAGAATCGCTACGAAGGTGAGTACGCTGACGCCGGCGTCGCCTTCGCGTTCGGAACCATGGCAAAGCATCCGACGACTTGGATCCTTCTCGGGATCATTCGCCTAGACGAAAGTCACCAGATGAGGCTGATCTAGTCCTCGCAACCGCCGGTGTGGAGTCGCCGCGGGCCCGGCGTGGCTATCGCGCCGTCAGGACCACGATGATGACCGAAGTCTTAGGACGACGTTGGGTGCACGATCTCGCACCCAACCGTAGGAGCCGGTCTGTCCAAGTTTAACGCCGTAGTTTAACCTGTTGAATTCATTGAGAGTAGTGCTGAAGGTTGACATCTCAGCTCATTGAAATGGTTTGGCAGGACGGTGTCCTCCGGGGTCGCCACCTCCTCCGCGACAGACTTCAGTCCGGGCGGCGACCGCGGGGGCCGGTGCCGACACCATGTTTGCCGACGCTCGCCCACTCCGCCTGCTCAGCCTTGTGAATGAACTGTTCCGAAACCATCCAGCCCTTGAACGGGCGCAGGGTGGCCAGGCACATCAGGGTCAGCAGCGGCAGGGTCACGACCAGATGCATCCAGATCGGCGGATGCATGATCAGGTCGAAGGCCATCAGACCGATCATGCCGATCAGGCCGACGGCGGACATCACGAAAAAGGCCGGGCCATCGGCCGGGTCGGCGAAGCTGTAATCCAGACCGCATTCCGGGCAGGACTCACGGATCGTCAGATAGCCGATCAGCAGCGGGCCTTCGCCGCAGCGGGGACAGCGGCAGCGCAGGCCGGTCGACAGGGTGCTGAGACGCGCATGCGGAACGTTGGTCATGCATGGGGTGTCTGCCCCGGACGGTGGGGTTGCAAGCGTCGTCAGTGTCGCGGGGTGGGCGACCGCGACCGGTGATCGGTCATCCTCCGTTAACCGCGATTAAAGGGCTTCACGCGAGTGTGCGCGCGTATGTCCGGGGTCTCATCCAGCAAGCGCATCCTCAGAACGACCGTGGCGGCTGCCGCGGCGGGTGCCGTGGCCTTGTCGCCGCTGGCACCGCTGGCCAAAGAGATCGGCCCCGGGATCTCTCCCGTCGATATTCGCGTCGGAGCCAATCCGCGCTTCACCCGGGTCGAATTCGCCGGGGTGATCGGGGCGCGGTCGCAGGTCCGGCGCGAGGGCCAGACGGTCATTGTCCGGATCGGGGCCACTGCCGCCCCCGACGTCTCGCGCCTGCGGGTCGATCCTCCGAAGGGGGTCGAGAGCGTCGAGACCCGGTCGGTGCCCGGGGGCACGGAACTGGTGCTGACCCTGGCCGAGGGGGCCGATGCCCGCACCGGCAGCGCCGACGGTGCCGTGTGGTTGAACCTCTATGCGCCGGGCAAGGCACCCCCGGCAGCCCCGGGTGCCGCAGCCGCCGCCGCCGCCATTCCGGTGACGGCGACCGCAACGACGGACAAGGTTTCGCTGAATTTCGCCTGGACCCAGCCGGTCGGCGCGGCCGTGTTCCGCCGTGGGGCGGCGGTCTGGGTCGTGTTCGACACGGTCGCCCGTCTGGACATGGCCGGTGCCCGGACCCTGGGACCGGCGACCGACGCACGCTGGGCCGCCGGAGCCGACTATACGGCCGTCCGCATCGCCGCCCCCGACAACCTGCCAGTGTCGGTGGTCAGCAACGGGGCTGCGTGGACGGTGGTGATCGGTGGCCAACGGGTTGCGGCCGACGGGGTCGAGGTGACGCGTGCCGACAGCGGTGATCTGGCGCTGGTCGTGCGGATGGCCGGGGCGACCCGGGCTGTCTGGCTGACCGATCCGCTGGTCGGCGATCGATTCGCGGCGGTCACCGCCTTGGCCCCCGGTAAGGGTCTGGGCCAGCGACGCCAGTCGGTCGACCTGACCCTGCTGCCGACGGCGCACGGGTTGGCGATCGAGACCCCGACCGACGACCTGCGTGTCACGGCGGACGGCGACCTGGTGTCGCTGACGCGGCCGGGCGGGCTGATCCTGTCGCCGCCGTCGGTGCTGCTGGCGGCAGCCCATGTGCCGAACGGCGCGCCGCAGAAGGCCCGGTTCGCCGCGCTGATCCTGCCGGCGTGGAGCGAGACCGGTCCGGGCGGCTATGCGCCCCGCTTCCGCGAGTTGCAGATTCGCGCCGCCGAAGAGTCCTACGCCGCCGGTGAGAATCCGCGCGCGCCGATCGAGGCCCGGCTGGCCCTGGCCCGTTTCCTGGTCGCCTCGGGCCTGGGCTATGAGGCCGTCGGCATCCTGAACGCAATCATCGACCAGGCCCCGAACATGGCCGGAGAGGCCGAAGTTCGCGGCCTGCGCGGTGCGGCCCGCGCCTCGATCGGCCGGATTCAGGAGGCCCAGGCCGATTTCGCCGCCGGAGCCCTGGCCGGTGATCCATCGGCACCGGTCTGGCAGGGCTATATCGCCGCCCAGCAGGGCGACTGGGCCGAGGCACGGCGGGGCTTTATCGCCGGCGCTTCGGTGATCGACAGCTTTCCCGAGGTCTGGCGCGCGCGTTTCGGGGCCGCCCATGCGCTGGCAGCGTTGGAAACCGGCGATCTGGACGCGACCAGATCCCTGCTGGCCTACAGTTTCAGCCAGCCGACCAGCGCCGCCGACCAACTGACGGCGCGGCTGGTCCAGGCACGGCTGTTCGAGCTGCAGGGCGAGGGTGACCGGGCTCTGGCCGTCTACAAGGCCGTGGCGCGGGCCCCGCTGGACGGCATCGCGACCCCGGCCAAGCTGGCCGTTGTGCGCATGGAGCTGGACCGTGGCACGCTGAAGCCCGACGCGGCGGCCGACCAGCTGGAATCGCTGCGCTGGCGCTGGCGCGGAGACGCCACCGAACTGGCCGTGATCCGGCAACTGGGCAGCCTGTATCTGTCGCAGGGCCTGTACCGCGAGGCGCTGACGGCCCTGCGCGGGGCGGGCACGCGGATGGCCGACCTCCCGGGTGCCATCGACCTCCAGATGGACCTGTCCAATGCTTTCCGCAGCCTGTTCCTTGAGGGCGGGGCCGACGGGTTGCAGCCGATCCAGGCCCTGGGGTTGTTCTATGATTTCCGGGAACTGACCCCGATCGGTGCCGACGGCGACGAGATGGTGCGCCGGCTGGCACGGCGGCTGGTCAACGTCGACCTGCTGGACCAGGCGGCCGAGCTGTTGAAACACCAGGTCGACAACCGGCTGGAGGGCGTGGCCAAGGCCCAGGTCGCGACCGACCTGGCCACGGTCTATCTGATGGACCGGCAGGCAGAGAAGGCGTTGCAGGCGATCTGGAGTTCGCGCACGACCCTGTTGCCCACTGCCCTGAACACCGAGCGACGGGCACTGGAGGCCCGGGCCCTGATGGATCTGGGCCGCTTTGATCATGCCCTGGAGGTGCTGGATCGTGACACCACGCCGGCGGCGGCGGAGGTGCGGGCCGAGGTGTTCTGGAAACAGGAAAACTGGGCGGCGGCGGCGGCGGCCTATGACAAACGCCTGGGCGAGCGCTGGAAAGCCTCGACGGAGCCGCTGACACCGGCCGAGGAAAGCCTGCTGATCCGGGCCGGGGTCGGCTATTCGCTGGTTGATGACCAGGGGGCGCTGGCGCGCCTGTCACGGGACTATGCGCCGCTGGTGCCGGGTGCCCGTTCGGCCGGAGCGCTGCGGATCGCCCTGGCGGGTCCCAACGGCGGCGACGTCGATCCCGCCCAAATCGGTACGGCGGCCGGTGGGGCCGATACCTTCGCTGGATGGGTTTCGGCGATGAAGGCCCGGTTCAGACAGCAGACGGGCGAGACCCGCACTGCTGCGACCCCCGCCCGTCCTCAAGCTCAGGTTCCGGCACCGGCGGCCGCCGCGAGACCCGCGGCCGCCGCCTGACCGGAAAACGTCCTAGCTGTTGACCGCATCCTTGAGCGGCTTCGACACGCGGAAGCGCACGGCCTTGGAAGCGGCGATCTTGATGGTGGCACCGGTGGCCGGGTTGCGGCCTTCACGGGCGGCACGGGCAGCGGTGTCGAAAACACCCAGGTTCGAGATGCGGACGTCGCCGCCGCCCATCAGGCTTTTGTGGATGTTCTTGACGATGGCTTCGAGCACGCGGCCGGCGTCGGCCTGCGAAACGTTGGCGTCCTTGGCGACGGCAGCGATGAGTTCAGCTTGTGTGGTCATGGGTCGTTTCCAAAAAAGGCCACCCGATTCCCGGGCGAGACCACCCGATCAACACGTGTTTTGGTGTTCTTGGCAAGCGGTGCTTGCCGCTTGGGTCACTGACGGTGGGGATTCAGCCCGTTCCGGAGGCCCGCTGGAAGCTCTCGACCAGGCTTCCGGCGACCAGTCTCCAGCCGTCGACGAGCACAAAGAAGATCAGCTTGAAGGGCAGGGAAACCACCACCGGCGGTAGCATCATCATGCCCATGCTCATGAGCACGCTGGCGACCACCAGATCGATCACAAGAAACGGAACGAAAAGAAGAAATCCGATTTCGAAGGCCTTCTTCAATTCACTGATCATGAAGGCCGGCGTGACCACCCGCAGGGGCAGGTCGGGGGCGGCGGTATCGGCCTCCACCTGGCTCAGTCGGGTGAACAGCGCGAGGTCGCTGCGGTCCACCTGGGCGAGCATGAAAGTCTTCACAGGTTCGGAGGCCGCATCGAAGGCCTGGGGCAGCTCCATCTGCTCATCCAGCAGGGGGCGGATGCCCGAATCATAGGCGTCCTGCCATGTCGGAGCCATGACGATGGCGCTCAGAAACAGGGCCAGGGAGACCAGAACCGCGTTCGGCGGCGACTGCTGCATGCCCAGGGCGGTCCGCAGCAGGGACAGAACCACGATGATTCGCACGAAGCTGGTGGTCATGATGACGATGGACGGGGCCAGTGACAGGACGGTCATCAGCCCGACCAGTTGCACCACCCGCGTGGTCAGGCCCGCCCCGGTGCCGAGGTCGACATTGATGGCGGCACCGCTCTGGGCCGCCTCCTGGGCCAGGGCCGCCAGCGGCCACAGCAGGCACAGGACGGTGGTCAGCAGGGACAGCAGGGCCGCGCGTTTGAACTCGGCCCGGGTCGGCACGGCGAACAGGGCTGGCCGTGGCGCGCGCGCGGTCACGCGTCGATCTCCGGCAAGGGCGGGGCAGGCTGACGCGGCTCGATCAGCTCACGACCCTCGCCCAGCAGGATCAGCCGTTCTTCATCGTCGATCCGGACCAGAACCAGACGGCGGGCCGGATCCAGCACCAAGGTTTCAACGACCCGCAGGCGGCGCTCGCCGCGCTCGGCACTGATCCGGGCCATCAGTTGCGGCGCATAACGCCGGGCGGCCCAGGCGGCTAGGCCGATGATCCCGAGGGTGAAGGCCAGACCGAAGACGGCGCGGGCAAGGTCGAGGAAATTCATTCAAAATGGCCCTGCCGGCGACTCCTCCGCGATCGGGGGCCGGCGCATGGAGCCTTGCCGATCGTGGTTAACGGGTCGTTTAGATAACTCCGCGTTAACCATGCAGGCGGCATTTTCTGCCCATCTGAACGGGCGCGCCGCGTCTGACAGGAGGAAGCCATGGGCTTTTCCGACCTGCCCCTGCTGGACCAGATCAAGGGTCGCATGTCCTGGCTGGACGAACGTCAGCGGGTCATTGCCCAGAACGTGGCCAATTCGGACACACCGGGCTACGTGGGTCGCGACCTCAAGGCCCCGCCCGATTTCGCCGCGGCCCTGCGCGAGGGCGGGGCGCTGCAGATGACCCGGACCAGCGCGAATCACATCGCACCCGCCGCGCCGCAGAGCCGGTTCCACACCAGTGCCGCCCCGGATTCCGAAACCACGCTGGACGGCAATACGGTGGTGGTCGAGGAGCAGATGCTGAAGATGGCCGAGAGCCGCATGGCCTATGACGCCGCGATCAGCTTCTACCAGAAGTCGATGAACATGCTGCGGATGGCCGCCCGCGGCCCGGGTCGCTGACGCCATGAGCGAGGATCAATAGATCATGCCAGACCCCGTCGCCCGCAACAGCGCCATGGCCGTCGCCGCTTCGGCCCTCAAGGCCCAGCAGTCGCGCATGCGCGTCATCGCCGAGAACATCGCCAACGCCGAATCGACGGCGCAGACGGCGGCCGGCACGCCCTATCGGCGCCAGATCCCGGTGTTCGAGGCCCGCACCGTCGACGGGGCCACCGGCGTGACCCTGGCCGAGGTGCGGCCGGATCAGAGTGACTTCCGCAAGGAATACGACCCTTCGCACCCGGCCGCCGACGGCGAAGGCTATGTGCTGCGGCCCAATGTGAACTCGCTGGTCGAGGCCATGGACATGCGCGAGGCGCAGCGGGCCTATGAGGCCAACCTCAATGTCATCGAGACGGCGCGGGCGATGGACGCCCGCATTCTCGACCTGCTGAAGAAGTGAGGCGCTAGATGATCAATCCGGCAATGGCGGCGCGCGCCTATTCCTCGGTTCAGGGCGGGGCCATGCCGACCGAGCTGACCTCGGCCACGGGTGGGGCGGGCGCGGCCCAGGGCGCGGGCTTTTCCGACCTGCTGCAGAACGTCATGGGCGACCTGACCCAGTCGACCAAGGCGGCCGAGACACAGATGGCCAGCTCGGTGCAGGGCCAGGGCAGTCTGATCGATGTGGTCACCGCCGTGACCTCGGCCGAAGCCTCGCTGGAGACCGTCATGGCCGTCCGAGATCAGGTGATTCAGGCCTACCAGGAAATCATGCGGATGCCGATCTGATCGGCCGCTCGCCCGGCCCCTAGCCCTCCAGCGACACCACCGGCTGGGTGACCCCTGACGGGCGGCGGCTTCGGCCCTTGAGCCAGGCGCGGATGTGGCCCTGCATCGGATTGTCGAGCAGGAAGTGGAAGGCGAAGGCGAAGACGAAGGCCGCCGCCACCCCGGCGACCCACAGCGCCCATTGTGCGCCGACCGGCAGGGCGAAGCGGGCGATGGCGACATTGGCCACGCCGAACCAGGCGATGCGCACCACCTCATTGGTGATGAACATCGAGAATGACACCTGCGCGGCCTTCTCGACCCATTTCGAGGGGCGCGGCGTCGGTGTCGCGCCCGCCGCCAGAATGATGACCGAGATACAGGCCAGTGAGACGAGGGCGTGCTTGTCGAAATACTGCACGAAGGCCAGAGCCAGCGCCGCGCCGATGCCGGCCCATCCGGCCAGCTTCGGGCTGATCCAGACGTTCTGGGCGAACCAGGCCAGGGCCATGCCCAGCACGAACAGGGGCAGGGCGCGGACGAAGCCGAAGCCCATCGGCATCTGGTAGACGGGATAGCCCAGCAGGTTCCAGCTCATCTGGTTGACGACCAGATAGCCGCCGATGCCTAGCACCAGCACCGTCCACGGCTTCAGCCGCATCAGACCCTTCAGGATCCACGGGAAGGCGAGGTAGCAACCGATCAGGGCCGAGATCGACCAGCTCGGCGCGTTCCAGCCGTAGCCGCCGGGTACGCCATAGGCCTGGGTCAGACTCAGCTGGGCCCACAACTGGTCCCAACGGAACCATTCGGGGGACCGCGGGGCTACGCCCAGCAGCCCACCGCCGACGACCAGCGTCACGAGGCTCAGCCCCATGAACAGATGCGCCGGCACGACTCGCAGATAGCGCTTGAGAAAGAAGTCGCCCGCCGACATGCGGCCGCTCGCCACCGAGGCGGCGTAGACCCGCATCAGCACATAGCCGCTGTCGATCAGGAAGAAGTTGGTGAGCAGGAATCCGCCCCGCTCAAACACGGGATGCACACCTTCGGCCAGGGCCACCGGCCCCGCGCCCTGGAAGTGATGCAGGATGATCAGCGAGGCCACGATGAACCGCAGGGCGTCGAGCCACCCGCCGCGAACGATGGGCGTTGTCTCTTTTTGGGTCGAAATGGCGGTCCAGGTCATGATTCCGGCCCTCCCGACCGGTGTTCAGACCTGTTGGAGCAAGGGCCGGGCCATTTATCGCAGGATTAGCTGCGTACCAGCTGGAGGAACTCCTCGCGGGTGCGGGGATCATCGCGGACGACGCCGAGCAGGGTGCTGGTGGTCAGGGTGGCCCCCGGGACGTCGACGCCGCGCAGGGTCATGCAGCTGTGTTCGGCCTCGATCACCACGCCGACCCCGGCGGGCTTCAGAACCTCCTGAATGGCGTCGGCGATCTGGGCCGTCATCTTCTCCTGGATCTGCAGCCGCTTGGCATAGCCGCGCACCACCCGGGCCAGCTTGGAGATGCCGACGACGCGGTCGGTCGGCAGATAGCCGACGTGGGCCACCCCGACGACCGGCAGCATGTGATGCTCGCAGAAGCTGACGAAGCGGATGTCCTTGAGCACGACCAACTGATCGTAGCCGCCGACCTCCTCGAAGATGCGCTCCAGATATTCGCGTGGCTCGACCTCATAGCCGGAGAACAGCTCGCGATAGCTGCGTGCGACGCGGGCGGGCGTGTCGAGCAGGCCTTCGCGATCAGGGTCATCGCCGGCCCAGCGGATCAGGGTGCGGACGGCGGCCTCGGCCTCGGACTGGGGGATGGCGGTTTCGAGCGGAGAGTCGGTCATGCGATCAGCCATAGTGCGGGATGCGGCGAAAGGGGAGCGTTGCCGCTCAGATGATCGGCTGCGGCCGGTCACGAATCCACTGCGAAAGCAGCCATTTTTCGCCGGTGGTCGGCGGCAGGCCGGCGTGCAGGGTGCGTGGATCGACGCGTCCGTCGGGCTCGACGTTGAAGAACAGAAGGGCGTCCCCGGTCTTGCCGCCGAAGCGCCAGTCCAGCTCGGGAAAGGCCGTCTCACCGCCCGCATAATCTTCGTTGAGATAGGTCAGGAAGGTGGCCTGACGCTGACCCTGCTTGGCCAGGGACTCGGCCAGGGCCGGGGCTTCGGGATTGAGGAAGTCGAAATGCGGCTCGTAGCGTTGGCCGATGTCGTAGCGCAGGATGTTGCAGGGCTCGAAGGTCGCAGGATCCAGACCCGGGCCGGCGGCAGCCATGCGGGCCCGCATCAGGGCCAGGATCAGGTCCGTGTCGAGCAGGCTGAAACCCGCCCCGCTGCTGGTGCGCATGCCGTCCGGGCGACGGCCGCCCTTGTCCGCGTCATAGACCCGGGCCGGGACCAGACGCGCGCTGGCGCGCTGGATGATCCAGGCGCAGACGGCCGGGGTGGCGAAGCCCTCGAAGACCTGGATGCGCGGCGAGTCCGAGATGGTGCGGGCGACCGGCGGGGTCAGCCAGGCCGCGAGATTGACCGCCTTGCGGGCTCGGGCCCACAGCGCAGATTTGGGGTCGGGCCGGTCCGCGGCTGCTGCCACGCCGTCATCGTCCGTCAGCAACACCAGCTGCGCGCGCGCGGCGGCGTCGCCCCGTTCGGCGGCCGTCTGTAGCCAGTCGAGGGCCGTCTCCCAGCTCTGCGGGCGCCCGATGCCGACAGCCGCGAGCACAGCGAGCCGGGCGGCGGCCTCGGCATGGCCCAGTTCAGCGGCGCGGGCCAGCAGGATCGCCCCCTCGTTCGGCTGGACCGGGGCTGCGCGGCCGACCAGCAGGCGCGTTCCCAGCCATGTCATCGACGGGACGTGACCCTGACGGGCGGCCCGGTCCAGCCAGGAGACGGCAATCTCGTGGCGGCCTTCGCGGTCGAAGATCCGTGACAGGGCGAACTGCGCGTCCCCATCACCAGCGACGGCGCGGCGGTGAATGTCTTCAGTGGCCAGCGAACTCATGGTCTGGAGCCATATCACCGGTGTCGCCGGAGTGCAGCGGATTTTGCGGCGGAGCAGGGGCCCCGGCCGTCAGCCGGGAAATCGTCCGCTCGGCAGCCGTTTCCTAACTCCGCATTAACCATGGTCCCGGCATTTTCTGCCCAGTATCGTTGGAGCTGAGAATGAACGGCGCGGAAGTTCTGGATGTCGGGCGTGATGCCCTTTGGCTGACGATTCAGCTGAGTGGTCCCATGCTCCTGGTCGCCCTGGTGGTCGGCGTCAGCATCGGCCTGTTTCAGGCCCTGACCCAAATTCAGGAACAGACCCTGGTCTATGCGCCCAAGATCATGGCGATCTTCGTTTCCCTGTTGCTGTTCCTGCCGGTCATGGGGTCGCTGCTGGGCGGCTTCATGCGGACCATCGCCGCGCGCATCGCCGGGATGTGAGCCCGAGGTGGAACCCTACGCCACCGCCGATCAGGTCTGGGCCGGCGGTCTGATTTTCGCGCGCATCGGCGCGATCCTGATGATGATCCCCGGCGTCGGCGAAACCTATGTCCCGCCGCGTATCCGCCTGGCCCTGGCCCTGTCAGTGTCCCTCGTTGTGTGGCCGATCGTCGGCGGGGCCCTGCCGGGCCTGCCGGCCAGCATCGGCGGGATGGCCGGATGGGTCCTGCGTGAGGTCATCACCGGTCTGATGATCGGGGCCCTGCTGCGGGCCTTCATGACGGCCCTGTCGACGGCGGGTGAGGTGGTGTCGATGCAGACGACGCTGAGCTTCGCCCAGACCGCCAATCCGATGCAGGCGCAGCAGGGCTCGACGCTCGGAGCCTTTCTGATGCTGTTCGGTACCACCCTGATCTTCGCCACCAACACCCACCATCTGTTCATCGCCGGCTTGGTGGGGTCGTATGAGCTGATCGCGCCGGCCCGGCCGCTGATGGTCACGGATTTCGCCACCCTGGCCATTCGCACCATCGCCGACAGCTTCGCCCTGGGGGTGCAGCTGGCGGCGCCGGTCATCGTCTTCGCCCTGGTGTTCAACATGGCGTCGGGTCTGGTGGCGCGGGTGATGCCCGCCTTCCAGATCTTCTTCGTCGCCTCGCCCCTGAGTGTAATTCTGGGCCTGTCGATCTTCGCCCTGTCGCTGGGGGTGATCGGAACGGTCTTTATCGACCGCTACCGCGCCCTGGCGGGTATTTTCGCGGGGACGGCCGGTGTCTGACGCGCCCGATCCCGAGTCGAAAACAGAAGAGGCGACACCGCGAAAACTCGCGGACGCGCGAAAAAAGGGTGATTCCCCCAAATCCCCGGATGTCGCCTCGACCCTGAGCCTGATGGGGGCGACGGCGGTGATTTTTATCAGCGGCGGCTGGTTCGCCAGTCGGCTGGCCGAGGACCTGCTGCCCTTCATCGCCCGACCGCACGCCCTGATGGGCGCGCTGAACGCGGGCGGTGGGGCCGAGATCGGCTATCGCGCGGTCTGGGCCGCGGCCCCCTTCCTGGGCGCGGTAATGCTGGCCACGATGCTGGGCGGGGCCGGCGGCAACCTGGCCCAGTCGGGTCTGGTGTTCAGCGCCGAGAAGATGAAGCCGAAGCTGGAGAAGCTGAGCCCGATCGCCGGGTTCAAGCGCATCTTCGGGCCCGACGGCCTGATGCAGTTCGTGAAGACCTTCTTCAAGCTGCTGGCGATCGGGGTCATCTGTTGGCTGGTTCTGAAATCCCATTTCCACGACTTTGAAACCATGGCGGCGCTGAGTCCGGCGGCCATCCTGCCGGCGGCGCGGGACCTGGTGATCGCCCTGCTGACGGCGGCGCTAACCTTCCTGGCCTTCACCGCCGGGGCTGACTACCTGTGGCAACGCTACCGCTTCGCCAAGCGGATGAAGATGACCAAGGAAGAGACCAAGGAAGACTATAAGCAGGCCGAGGGTGACCCCCATGTTAAGGCCAAGCTGAAGCAGATCCGGGCCCAGAAGGGCCGGCAGCGGATGATGCAGGCCGTGCCGACGGCCACGGTGATCGTGACCAACCCGACCCACTATTCGGTGGCCCTGCGCTACGAGCCGGACAAGGGCGACGGCGCGCCGATCTGCGTGGCCAAGGGTGTCGACGCCCTGGCCCTGCGCATCCGCGAGGTGGCCCGGGAACACAAGGTGCCGATCATCGAGAATGTGCCGCTGGCGCGCGCCCTGTACGCGGCGGTCGAGGTCGACGACACCATCCCGCGCGAGCATTTCGAGGCGGCTGCGCGGGTCATCGGCTTTGTCATGCAGGGGCGGAAGAAGCGGTAGGATGGAAAAGGCGTATGCTGCCGCTAGCGAATCGGCTCCGCGAGGCCCCATGCAGACCAAGAGTTGGCAGGCGCAAGCCCGTCCCCCGTTCGACCCCCTGCTGATCGTGATGGCCGTGGGCTTCGTTCTCGCGGTTGGAGCGCTGGCCTATCCGGCCTTCCGGGCCAATCCGTACAGCGCGCCGGGTCTGATCCTGATCTTCACCGCGGTCGCCGTGGCCCTGACCGGTCTGTTCGCCTTCGGCCGCAGTGAGGTGCGCAAGCCGACCGGTGACGTCTGGGTCGAGATGCTGGATGCGCTGGGCGAGCCGGCGGCGCTGGTCTGGACCAGCGGCCAGGTGCTGGCATTCAACGGCGCCTGGGCCGAGGAGAACGGGGCCATGGTCGCCCTGCCCAAGGGGCGTTCTGTCTCGGCCCTGTACATGGCCTTCGCCCAGGCGCGTGAGGGTGAACAGGCCCGGGCCATCGTCACCATCGGTGCCCGTGAGCTCGAGGTCCTGATCAGCCATGCCGGCGGCGGGCGTTTCCTGGTCCGGGCCGCCCCCGAGGCGGTTCTGGGTCTGGCCCATGCCCCGGCGATGCAGGTCGGCAGTGGTACCAGCGCCGGCGAGGGGCGGGCCATGGCGGCCGGCGCGCCGTTCGGTTCGGCCGTGATCGCTCATGAGGACATCTTTTCCGGCCAGGTCGAGGAGCCCAATGCGGCCCTGGCCGTGCTGACCGGCCCCGCCTCGGCCCGCGACGCGGCCTTTGGCCATCTGTTCGAACCCAACGGCATGATCGAGGCGCGCTCCAAGCTGACCACCGGCTCCAGCGGACCGATCGAACTGGTGGCGCGCGCCCATCCGGACCGGATGCTTCACCTGTATGTTGCACCCGAAGGCGACAAGCGCCGCGTCTGGCTGTTCGACGTCTCGGCCCAGAAGTCGATGGAGCTGCAGCTCAGCCAGGCCCAGAAGATGCAGGCCGTGGGTCAGCTGGCCGGGGGCGTGGCCCATGACTTCAATAATCTGCTGACCGCCATCCAGCTGCAGCTGTCCGGGCTGCTGGAGCGGCATCCGGTCGGGGACCCGTCCTATGAGGGGCTGAACGAAATCCGTCAGACGGCGATCCGGGCTGCTGATCTGGTGCGCAAACTGCTGGCCTTCTCGCGCAAGTCGACGGTGCGGCGCGAACGGCTGGATCTGGGCGAGCTGGTCGGGGAGTTTGCGGTCCTGCTGCGCCGCCTGCTGCGCGAGGATGTGCGGCTGGAGACCGACTACGGCCGCGACCTGCCGGTCGTGCTGGCTGACAAGAGCCAGCTGGAGACGGCGGTGATGAACCTGGCCGTCAACGCCCGTGACGCCATGCGTGGCGTGGTCGAGCCGGGAGCCGGGGTGGTGACCATCCGCACACGGCGTCTGACTGGTGACGAGGCCCGGGCGATGGGCTGGCACGACGCCCCGGTCGAAGAACTGGCCCTGATCGAGGTATCGGACACGGGTTCGGGTGTACCGGTCGAAATCCTGGACAAGATCTTCGAACCCTTCTTCACCACCAAGGCGGTCAACGAGGGCACCGGCATGGGGCTGGCCACGGTCTACGGCATCGTCGAACAGGCCGGCGGCCACATCAATGTCGTCAACCTTGAGGGCGCGGGGGCGGCGTTCCGCATCTTCCTGCCCGCTGCCGCCGAAGCCGAGCTGGCCGAGGTCGCGCCGGTCGAGGTCAAGGTCAAGACACCGCGTGACCTGTCCGGGGCCGGGCGTATCCTGTTCGTCGAGGACGAGGCGGCCGTGCGCGGCATCGCCGCCAAGCTGCTGCGCCAGCGCGGTTACGAGGTGATCGAGGCCGCCGACGGCGAGGAGGCCCTGGAGCTGGCCGAGGAATGGGCGGGCAAGATCGACATGATGATCTCGGACGTCATCATGCCGGGCCTGGATGGACCCAGCCTGCTGAAGAAGGCGCGTCCCTTTCTGGGGGATGTGCCGGTGATGTTCATATCGGGCTATGCCGAGAGCGATTTTTCGGACCTGTTGCAGGATGAGGCGGGGGTGTCCTTCCTGCCCAAGCCGCTGGACATCAAGATCCTGGCCGAGCGGGTGAAGCAGGAATTGCGCGGCGAATAGGCCGTCGGAATTCGCGTCTGCGGCCGGACATTGCCGATGTTTCACTTGCAGCTTCGGCCGTCAGCGCCTTTGTTGCACCACACTTTTTCGGAGACCAGTGCCATGATCGATCGTCGCCGCCTGCTTCTTTCCGCCGTTGCCGGGGTCGCCCTGGCAGGGCCGGCCGGGGTCGCTCTGGCCCGTGTCGCCGCGCCGGGATCCGATCCCGCAGAAGCCGCCAAGTTGAACGGCATTCTCGATGCGATGTTCGCGATCATTCTGGCCAAGTCGGCCATGGCCGCCAGCTATATGGGCCTCGACAAGGGTGACAATGCCGCCGCCAAGGCGCGGCTGGACATGCTGACACCGACCGATCTGGCCGAGCGGGAAGCCTTCAGCCGCGAGTTTACGGACAAGCTCAAGGCCGTGGATGCGTCCAAACTGGCCGGGATGGATGCAGTCAATCTGGCCACCGTCCTTTATGACGGTGAGACCACCAACATCGGCCTCGACAACTACCGGTTCGGCAATACCGGTTCGCCCAATCCCTACCGGATCAGCCAGCTGGGTGGGTCCTATCGCGACATCCCTGACTTCCTCGACACCATCCACGGGATCGAGACCGAGGCGGACGCGGAGGCCTATCTGTCGCGGCTGGACGATTTCGGCGATCTGCTGGACCAGGAGACGGCCCTGGTGGCCGAAGACTTCGCCAAGGGCATCGTGCCGCCGGACTTCGTCATCGACCGGACCCTTGAGCAGATGAACGCCGGGCTTGAGCCCGCGCCGGCCGAGGCCGGCCTGGTGACGTCGCTGACGCGCCGCGCCGCCGAGGCGGGGCTCGCGGGCGACTGGGCCGCCCGGGCCACGGCCATCGTCACCAACAAGGTCTATCCGGCCCTGCGGCGTCAGGTTGCCCTGTTCGAGCGGGCCCGCCCGACAGCCCGTCACGACGCCGGGGTGTGGGCTCTGCCGCACGCTGAAGGCTATTATGAATACGGGATCCGCAACTACACCACGACCCGACTGACCGGGGCCGAGGTGCATCAGCTGGGCCTGACGCAGGTGGCCGAGATCACCGCCGCGGCCGACGCCATCCTGAAAGCCGAGGGGATGACCGAGGGCACGGTGGGCGCGCGTCTGGCCGCCATGGCCAAGGATGCACGCTTCATCTATCCGAACACCGACGCCGGCAAGCAGCAGCTGCTGGACGAACTCAACGTGCAGACGGCCGCCATGCAGGCCCGGTTGCCCGACTATTTCGGTATTCTACCCAAGGCTTCGGTCGACATCCGCCGTGTGCCGCCGGCGATCGAGGCCGGTGCGCCGGGCGGTTATTATCAGGGCCCGAGTCTGGATGGCTCGCGCCCCGGGGCCTATTACATCAACCTGCGCGATACGGCTGAATGGCCGAAATGGACCCTGCCGACCCTGACCTATCATGAGGCGGTTCCGGGTCACCATCTGCAGATCACCCTGTCGACCGAGGCCCAGGGCATTCCGACGATCCGCAAGCTGATCGGCTTCTCGGCCTATTCAGAGGGCTGGGCCCTGTATTCGGAACAACTGGCTGACGAAATGGGCGTCTATGCCAACGATCCGTGGGGCCGGCTGGGCTATCTGCAGAGCCTGTTGTTCCGGGCCACCCGTCTGGTCGTGGACTCGGGTCTGCACCACAACCGCTGGAGCCGCGAACAGGCGATCCAGTATATGGTCGCCACCCTGGGCGATCAGGAATCGAGCGTCACCACCGAGGTCGAACGCTATTGCGTCTGGCCGGGTCAGGCCTCGAGCTACAAGGTCGGCCACACCGAATGGGTGCGGCTGCGCGAGGAGGCCAAGGCGCAGCTGGGTGACCGGTTCGACATCAAGAGCTTCCACGACACTGCCCTGGCTTCCGGCGGCATGCCGCTGGAGGTGCTCAAGACGGTGGTCGGGGAGTGGGTGGCCTCACAACAGGCCTGAAGCTGCCGCCTCGCGCGAGATCGTCGGGTCGTTCTGCGACTCGGCGACCAGCCATTGTCTGAAGCGCACGATCTTGGGTGAGCGTCGGCGATCGATGGGCCAGCAGAGCCAATAGCCGTCGGTGAGCGGCACAGTCTGGGCAAACAGGCGAACCAGCAGCCCGGCCTCGATCTCGCGTCTGAACAGAATGGGCGACGCCAGGGCGACGCCCTGGTCGCCCATGGCCGCTGCCACTTCCAGCCCCTGATTGTCGGCCGTCAGCGTCAGGGCGGCCCGTGTCGGTGCCTCGACTCCGGCGGCGGTGAACCATGCGGACCACTCACTTTCCAGCCCGATGCGCGGGGCGGTCAGCAGGTCCGACGGCCTTTTCAGCGCCAGCCGTTCTGCCATCGCCGGGGTGCACACCGGGGTGAATGTGGCGGGCAGCAGCCGGACACTCTCCAGCCCAGGCCATTCACCGGATCCGGTTCGCAAGGCTACGTCGAAACCCTCCCGGGTGAGATCGATCAGCTGCGGGGCTGTGTCCAGCCGTACGGCCAGCCCGGGATTGTTCAACTGGAATCGACCCAGCCGGGGGGCCAGCCACTGGGTCGCTATTGTCGCCAGGGTGGTGATCGACAGGACCCCTTCGTCCGCCTCCGTCAGGTCACTCACGGCCCGACGCAGCAGGTTCATCGCCTCCGTCGCCGCGCGCGACAGGCGCTCACCCGCCTCCGTCAGCGCAACCTCTCGCGGCAGGCGACGAAACAGGCTTTGGCCCAGCCGTGTTTCCAACGACTTGATCTGCCAGCTGACGGCCGCCTGGGTCATGCCCAGTTCCCCGGCGGCGCGCGTGAAACTGAGCAGCCGTGCGGCCGCCTCGAAAACGCGGATGGACGCCAGAGGAATGCCGGTGAGTGGATCGACCATAAGGACGCCTTATGTGTGCGCGTAGACTTCTGGTTTGTCAGTAAACCGGCTCAACCCCATATGGCGGATATCGAAGCAACGCCAGCAAGGAGGCTGACATGGAAGAAATGCATCGCACTCATAAGGACACCAACTGGTCATGGATGTCAGCCGTATGGCGCTGGCTCCATCAGAATGCCGCGGATCGCATTCGCATGCAGCGTCGTCTCGTCGAGAGATAGTCGTCTTGCGGATCGGGCGGGGCTGCTCCCCCGGGGTCCCGCCCAATAGCCTCAGCGCGCCTGTCGGTTCGTGGGCGTGATCATTGGCTGCGCCACAGCGTCGGCCAGAACGGCGGGGGAATGCCGACGCAGTCCGCCATCGCCCGCTCGGTCTGGAGCCGGAAGGCGCTGCCCGTCCAGAGCCAGGTCTGCGACCGGCCGCAGTGCCCCCATTTGTTGCCCCAGAGGTTCTGGGTCAGTGTCCGCGTCCCGGCATCATACGCGGGATTGACGAAGGCGTCGGTCCCTTCCAGAGCTGCGGCCAGCGCCAGCCGCTGGGGATCGCGTCCATCAGGGCCGGTCAAGTACAGCAGATAGCCGGCGTTGTAGGTGGTCATGGAACACTGCGCGCCCCAGAGCTCGGTCGCGGCGTCCAACCGGGCGGAGATGCTGTGGGCAGGACGGTCCATTTCGCCCCAGTCGGTGCGGCAGGCGATCAGATCGGGCATGGACTGAACCGCGGCCGGGACAGCCACACCGTCGCCAAAGCCGATCTGCTCGATCGCCGCGGCCCCCCGGACTGACGGCAAAGGCGGCGGCGACGGCACGGTCGTCGCGGGTTGGTCGCCCCGATTCAGCAGTGCCGTCACCGTCCGGTCGCGTCCCTGATGTCCGTCAATCCAGCCGAGCGCCTGCGTGAACCCGGTCAGCGAGATGTCAGACGGGGTGTCTCCGCCGGTGACCTGTGTCGAGCGCGCCCCGGCGAGGGCGTCGATTGCGTCGCGCGCGGCCGCGCCCTCCAGGGTGCCGACCCAGCCGGAATCCGGCTGGGTCGATGGTGTCATAGTGAACGCACGATCGTTGATGCGCAGGCCGGTCGATGACGACGGGTCGACGTTCAACGATCCGGCGGCGATCCTGGGCCGGGCGTCCGGGCCGGCGGCCATGGTGATCAGGACCCATCCGCCCGCGTCATCGGATCGCCCACTCCAGGCAGAACAACCGGCCCCATTATCGCAGGATACCCGCCAGTCCTCGAAATTGCGTTCGACCGGAGCGGAGGTGTCCGATGCCATGGCGCGGTGGGGCGACGGATCTTCAGCGCTGACACCGTCGGCCAACGGCGCGTCCGTGACCTGGCTCGAACGCGTCCTCCACAGAGTCGGCCACAGGCGAGCGGGAATATTCCAGAGGTCCCGGGTGGCGCGTTCCGACTGCAGGGCGAAGGTGGTGCCGGTCCAGACCCAGTGCTGGACCTGGCCCGCACTGCCGGTGCCGCCCGCCCAGAGGTACTGGCTGAGGGTACGGGTGGCCGGATCATATTCGGCGTTGACGAAATCCACGGTCGGTTCGAGGGCCCCGGCCGGCGTCAGGGGGCGGGGGTCGCGTCCGCCCGGTCCCGTCAGATACAGCAGATGGCCAATATGGGAGGCCGCCAGGAAACAGTTGGGGCCCCAGAGTTCAGTCGAGGCATCGAGGCGAGCCGACAGGGCCAGGTCGGGGCGTGACGACTCCGGCCAGTCCCGACGGCAGCTCCGAATCTGTGGCATGGCATCGACGGACGGCGGTACCGGTACCCCCACACCGAAGCCCGTCTGATCGACGGCCGGGGCCGCCGTGATCAGCGGCAGGACCGGCGCAGGCGGCACAGACGTCTCAGGCCTGTCGCCGCGCAGCAGCAGGGCCGTGGGGGTCTGGTTGCGACCTTGATGGCGATCGACCCAGGACAGGGCCTGTGTCAGGCCGGACAGGGACACCGGGGCGTCGTCTTCACCGCCTGTCAGGGTCATGGACCGCGCGGTCGCCATGGCGGCGATCAGGGCGCGCGCGCCGTCACCGTCGACGCGACCGAGTCCGTCTTCCGGGGCCAGGCTTGACCAGGCGATGGGAACGCCCGAGTCGTTGATGCGAGGGACAGGACCCGTACCGTCTTCGCCGGGGTCAACGCCGACCGTGATGTCGGGAGCGGCGTCCGGACCTGCGGGCATGGTGATCAGGACAAAGCCGGTCACATGGCCTTTGTTGCCCGTATAGGCCGTGCAGAGCCCGCCATTGTCGCAGGCAACCCGCCAGTCCCGAAAGGAATGGGTGACCGGAACAGACATCGCTGCCGTGTTCTGTGCCAAGGCCGGCGCGATGCCGACGCCAGTGACCAGTAACAGCACGGCCGCCGCCGTGATCAGGAGCCGCATCGTCTCTCCCCGGTTTCTCGCCCGGTTCGTGTCCGGGCGGATGATGCCGGTACAAAACCCCACCGACGGAGGTCAGGCTACAGCACATCTGGCGATGTGACGATTCCAGCCTCACGGAAGGCAGACGGAGATCAGATATCCGGCCCCCGAATTCAGACAGTCAGTCCGTCGGCCTGACGCAGGCGGTTGTGAATGTCTGTGGCGGCGACGGCGGCTTCGGCGGTGGCCACGGCGATCTGGTTGAGGCCACGTACCACGTCACCGGCGGCATACAGGCCGGGTACGCTGGTGGCCTGGTGCAGATTGACCAGCAGGCGGCCGTCCTCGTCCGCATCGGCGGTCAGGCCGTCGGCCAGGGCGGTGTTGGCGGAGGTACCAAGCGCTGAATAGACCAGATCGAAGGTCTGGAACTGCCCGCCCCAACCCAGGGCGGTGACGCGATCGCCCCCAATCTTGACGTTCTCGATCGGGGTCTCGACCAGGGCGATGCCGAGCCGGGTCAGGGCTTCACGATCAGTCAGGGCCCCGGGTCGACCGGTGTGGATCAGGGTGACCCGGTCCGAATAGGTGCGCAGGAAGGCCGCTTCGCGCACGCCCCTGTCGCTGTCGCCGATGACGGCCACGGCCTTGTCGACGGCTTCGTAGCCGTCACAGATCGGGCAGATGCGGACCAGGGATCGCTGAATGGCGCGCTCCACCCCGGGCAGGTCGGGGTGATGATCAACGACGCCGGTTGCGAGCAGGACGGCGCGGATAGTGAAAGTCCGGCCGTTGAGTTCAGCCATGAAACTTTCCCTGTCGCGGCTCAGGTGCTCGACGCGGCCCTCTTCGATCACGGCACCGTACTCTCCGGCCTGTTCACGCATTCGGTTCAGGATTTGAGCGCCGGTGATGCCATCGGGAAAGCCCGGCATATTGTGACTGACCGGGATCCAGCCGGCCCGCGGTTCACCGCCGTCGGCGACCAGGACCCGGCGTCGGAACCGGGCCAGATAGGTGGCCGCGGTCAACCCGGCCGGACCCGCGCCGATGATCAGGATTTCGGGGGCGGCGTCCGTCATCGGGTGTCCCGGAGCCTCGCATGGCAATGGGTATCGATCGGACTCAACCCCTTCGACCCTGCCTGCACCTCATCGCGGCTCATCGTCTCGTCCAGCAGACCCCGCATCAGGGCTTCGTCGATCAGTACGGGCGGTTCGCCAAAGGTGTCGATCCAGCGCTGGACCAATGATCGGGTTTCCGGGGACATACGAATTTCCTCTGTTGTGGGGTGTGAGACAGGAAGTCCTGAGCGACCCGCGGGTTCAGCGTCACCGTGGTGGACTTTTCGGAGGCACGGTTAAGGCGGCCCGCCGGTTCACCGGTGTCGGGGTTTGCGCCCCGCGCCGTGACGGCTATACCCCCCGTCACCTGTTCCTTCCCCAATCAGAGGCGTAAACCGCATGGCCAAGATCAAGGTCGCCAATCCCATCGTGGACATCGACGGCGACGAAATGACCCGGATTATCTGGCAGATGATCAAGGACAAGCTGGTCTTCCCGTTCCTGGATCTGAACCTCGACTATTTCGACCTGGGCATGGAGAACCGCGACGCCACCGACGACCAGGTGACGATCGACGCGGCCCACGCCATCCAGAAGCACGGTGTCGGCGTCAAATGCGCCACCATCACCCCCGACGAGGCCCGGGTGGAGGAGTTCGGCCTCAAGAAGATGTGGCGGTCGCCGAACGGGACCATCCGCAACATCCTCGGCGGCGTGGTCTTCCGCGAACCGATCATCTGCTCGAACGTGCCGCGGCTGGTGCCCGGCTGGACCCAGCCGATCGTGGTCGGTCGTCATGCCTTCGGCGACCAGTACAAGGCCACCGACTTCCTGGTCCCCGGACCGGGCAAGCTGACGATGAAATTCGAGGGCACCGACGGCAAGGTCATCGAACACGAGGTGTTCCAGTTCCCGTCGTCCGGCGTGGCCATGGGCATGTACAATCTCGATGACTCGATCACCGAGTTTGCCCGCGCCAGTCTGGCCTTCGGCCTGCAGCGCAATTTCCCGGTCTATCTGTCGACCAAGAACACCATCCTGAAAGCCTATGACGGCCGCTTCAAGGACATCTTCCAGAAGGTGTTCGACGAGGAGTTCGCCGACAAGTTCAAGACGGCCGGGCTGACCTATGAGCACCGTCTGATCGACGACATGGTCGCCGCGGCGATCAAATGGTCGGGCGGTTTCGTCTGGGCCTGCAAGAACTACGACGGTGACGTTCAGTCCGACGTCGTCGCCCAGGGCTTTGGCTCGCTGGGTCTGATGACCTCGGTGCTGATGACCCCGGACGGCAAGATCCTGGAGTCGGAGGCGGCGCACGGCACGGTCACCCGCCACTATCGTCAGCACCAGAAGGGCGAGGCCACCTCAACCAACTCGATCGCCTCGATCTACGCCTGGACGCGCGGCTTCAACCATCGCGGCAAGCTGGACGGCAACCAGCCCCTGATCGACTTCGCCCAGACGCTGGAGCGGGTCGTCGTCGAGACGGTCGAGGCCGGCTACATGACCAAGGACCTGGCCCTGCTGGTCGGCGACCAGCAAAGCTGGCTGACCACCGAAGGGTTCATCGACAAGGTCGCCGAGAACCTGACCAGGGCGATGAAGTAGTCGTCTTCTCCCGGGGCGCTACGCTCGCAACGCGGTCGCTCGCGGCTTGAGCACTTCTCTTGGGGCGCTATCGCTCGCGACGCGGTCGCTCACTGCTTGAGCGCGGCGCGAAGCGCCAGGCCGCGTCGGGTCGAGAAGGCGGAGCCTTCTGACCGCGGCCCAAAAACAAGCCCGCCGGATTCGCGTCCGGCGGGCCTTTTGTTTGCGACCGGGCCGGCATGGTGCAAGGTCGCCGCGAACCTGACGGGAGTCCGCCTGTGAAGCGCCTTTTCGGCAATCTGTTCGTCATCGCCCTGTTTGCGGTGGTCGTATCCTTCTTTGTGGCCCCGGCCGTGGCCTTCTTCGCCATCCGGTCGGCGGCGGACGCCAACGATGCGGCCGGACTGGAACGGCTGATCGACTATGGGGCGGTGCGCCAGTCGCTGCGTCCGCAGTTGTCCGGCAATCCGGCGGCGATGGCCCCGGCCCCGTCCTTTCTGGAAGATCCGATCGGAGCCGTGCGCCGGCAGCTGGAGCCGGCCGTGGTCGGTGCGCCGGATCCTGACGTCTATCTGACGCCGGCGGCGCTGGGGGCATTGACCCGGGGCGAGGGGCGCTTTGCCTCACAACGCACCGGTGCCGCGGCGGCCGTCGAGGCGGCCGACCCGATGCCTAAGCCGGTTTTCTGGGGCATCAACCGGGCGCGCATGGCGGTGAGCGACGACGGGGGTTCGGCAACGGTTTTCACCTTCGAGCGCAAGGGGCCGTTCGAATGGAAGCTGGTGCACGTCGGCCTTCCGGACGGGGTTTCGCCCGCTGTGACGCCGACGGCGGCCGCGCAATAGGCCGGACTGGCGGACGGGCCCGAGTCAGGGCAACCCTAGCGACGGGTTGGCGTTGTGTGCCCGGAGGGTCCGTATGAACCGCAAGCTGCTGACCGGTGGTCTGACCGCCCTGATCGTCGCCTTTCTGGTCGCCTATTTCGCCTCGCCGGTGCTGGCGGTGCGGGGACTGACCGAGGCCGCAAGGACCGGCGATGAGACGGCCCTGCGCGAGCGGGTCGACTTCCCCGAGTTCCGGGCCAGCCTCAAGGAGGAGCTGAACGCCGAATTGGTGGCGCGGATGCGCGAGGACCCCCGCAGCGACAATCCCGTGCTGTCAGGCCTGGGCATGCTGCTGGCCCCCAGCCTGGTGTCGGGCATGGTCGACGCCTTCGTCACGCCCCAGGCCATCGCCACCATGGTGCGCTCGGCCAAGGCTCCGGATCCGATGGACCGGCCCGACCGGGTCGAGACCTCAGCCCCGGCCCCGGCTGCCGACGACAAGGACACGGTGAGCCAGTCCTGGGCCTATCGCGACCTCGACACCTTCGCGGTGACCCTGACCAACAGCCGCCAGCCCGATCAACACCTGGCGCTGCTGATGGAACGGCGCGGCCTGTTCGGCTGGAAGCTGGCCGGGATCGACCTGACCGTGCCGTCCGAGGACGACGCGATCTAGGTGTCTCGATCTAGCCCTGTAGCGCGGCGCGGATTGCCGTCAGGCCGTCTTCGGCCCTTGAGCCGTCCGGCGCGCCGCCCTGGGCGAAGTCGGGTTTGCCGCCCGCGCCCTTGCCGCCCATGGCGACGACCGCGACGCGCGCCAGATCGGCGGCATTGACGGTTCCGGTGATGTCGGAGGTCACGGCCACGGTGATGGCGGCCTTGCCGTCGGTGACGCCGATCAGGGCGACGACGCCGGAACCGACGTGGGTGCGGAAGCCTTCGGCCACACCACGCAGCCCCTTGCCGTCGACCCCGTCAAGGACGCGGGCGATCAGCTGGACGCCGTTGATTTCTTCCACCACGACATTGCCGTCGTCAGCCCCGCCGAGCGCTAGCTGCTTCTTCAGTTCGGCGACCTGTTTCTCGAGCGCCTTGCGGTCGGCGGTCAGGGCCTCGACCCGGGCCGGGACGTCCAGCGGCTGGACCTTGAAGCTCTGGGCCAGCTGGCGGGCGACATTGGCCTGGCCCAGCAGGTACTGACGTGCGGCTTCGCCGGTCAGCCCTTCGATGCGGCGCACGCCGGCGGCGATGCCGGTCTCAGCCGTGATCTTGAACAGGGCGATGTCGCCGGTACGGGCCACATGGGTGCCGCCGCACAGTTCGACCGAATAGGCCTTGTTGGCTGTCAGGGAGTGACCAAGCGTCAGGACCCGGACCTCGTCGCCGTATTTCTCGCCGAACAGGGCGATCGCCCCGGCCTCGATGGCGGCCTCGGGGGCCATCAGCTCGGTGGCGGCGGGCAGGTTCTGGCGGATGACCGCGTTCACCTCATCCTCCATCCGGGCCAGTTCGCTCTCGGTGACGGGGGCGTTGTGGCTGAAGTCGAAACGCAGGCGGTCGGCGTCGACCAGCTGGCCCTTCTGGGCCACGTGCGGACCCAGAACATTCTTCAGGGCCGCGTGCAGCAGGTGGGCGGCGGAGTGGTTGGCGCGGGTGGTCAGTCGGGCGTCGGCGTCGGCGTGCAGTTGTACGGTCGCGCCGATGGCCAGGGTGCCGGAGGTGACGGCGATCTTGTGGGCGAACAGGTCCTGGGCGTGTTTCTGTACGTCGAGCACGGTGCCCGCGCCCTGCTGGCCCGAGGCGTCGGTCCATTCGATTTCGCCGCGGTCGCCGGCCTGGCCGCCGCCTTCGCCGTAGAAGGGGGTCTTGTCGAACAGGACCTCTGCGGTCTGGCCGCTCTCGAGGGTGTCGACCGAGGCGCCATCCTGGACGATGGCCAGCACGTCACCGGTGCCGTCGGTGGTGTCATAGCCGGTGAAGTCCGTGGCCCCGAGACGATCGCGCAGGGCCAGCCATTCGGCGGTCGAGGCGGTTTGGCCCGAGCCGGTCCAGTGTTCGCGGCTGCGCGCCTTTTGCTGGCTCATGGCGGCGTCGAAGGCCTCGGTATCGACCGAGAAGCCGCGACGGCGGGCCTCGTCCTGGGTCAGGTCGAGGGGGAAGCCATAGGTGTCATACAGGGTGAAGGCGGTCTGGCCCGACAGGACGCCGCCCTCGCCGAGGTCTCTGGACGCGTCTTCCAGCAGGCCCATGCCGCGCCCGAGGGTGGTGCGGAAGCGGATCTCTTCCTGCTTCAGGGTGTCGGTGATGAAGGCCTCGGCCCGCTTCAGCTCGGGATAGGCCTCGCCCATCTCGGCCACCAGGGTGGGGACCAGACGGTGCATCAGCGGATCGGCCGCGCCCAGCAGGTGGGCGTGGCGCATGGCGCGGCGCATGATGCGACGCAGGACATAGCCGCGGCCCTCGTTCGAGGGCGTGACGCCGTCGGCGATCAGGAAGGACGAGCTGCGCAGGTGGTCGGCGATGACCCGGTGGCTGGGCGCGCGATCGCCCTCGGCCGAGGTGCTGGTCGCGTGTTCAGACGCGGCCATCAGGGTGCGGAACAGGTCGGTGTCATAGTTGGACTGGACGCCCTGTAGCACGGCGGCGACGCGTTCCAGGCCCATGCCGGTGTCGATCGACGGCTTGGGCAGAAGCGAGCGGGAGCCGTCCGCCTGCTGGTCGAACTGCATGAAGACCAGGTTCCAGATCTCGACCCACCGGTCGCCGTCTTCTTCCGGGGTACCCGGAGGGCCGCCCCAGATGTGGTCGCCGTGATCGTAGAAGATTTCGGTGCAGGGGCCGCACGGTCCGGTGTCGCCCATCGACCAGAAATTGTCCGAGCCGGCGATGCGGGTGATGCGGCTCTCGGGCAGGCCGGCAATCTTCTTCCAAAGCTCCACCGCCTCATCGTCGTCGATGTAGGTGGTGACCATCAGCCGGTCCTTCGGGATGCCGAAATCCTTGGTGATCAGGGTCCATGCCTTCTCGATGGCGTGTTCCTTGAAATAGTCGCCGAAGGAGAAATTCCCCATCATCTCGAAGAAGGTGTGGTGGCGGGCCGTGTAGCCGACGTTGTCCAGATCGTTGTGTTTGCCGCCGGCGCGCACGCATTTCTGGGCCGAGGTGGCGCGGCTGTAGGGGCGCTTCTCCTGGCCGGTGAAGACGTTCTTGAACGGGACCATGCCGGCGTTGACGAACAACAGGGTCGGGTCGTTCTGCGGCACCAGCGGCGACGACTGGACCTTCGCGTGACCGTCGGCCGCGAAATAGTCGAGGAAGCTGGAGCGGATCTGTTTCAGGCTGGACATGGGCGTACGTTCGGTCGTCGGGGAGGGAGGGCGAACCGGCGTCATATAGGGGTTTTGGCCGGAACGCATCACCCGCGCGTGATCCGGCCCACTGTGGCGTGCGCCTAGGTGACGGGTGCGGGCGTGGTGTCGTCTTCGTCATCGTCCTCGAGCAGGGCCACGAGGGCGTCGATGACGGCGTCCAGCTGCTCGGGGGTGGCGGAGACGGTCATCGCCTGACCGTCGGCGGCTTCAAGCTGCAACAGATAGCCGTCCTGGGAGTCAGACAGGCTGAACTGGGTCAGGGCGGGGATGTCGGCCATCACGGAATTCCTGGAGGTAAAGAGACGTCGCGCCAGCCTTCGGCTGATCCGGACGCTGTAACAGAAAAAGGGCCGCCCGGCGTCGGAGCCTGAGGCTCCGGGCCGGACGGCCA
Organism: uncultured Brevundimonas sp.; assembly: GCF_963977465.1. Lineage (GTDB taxonomy): Bacteria > Pseudomonadota > Alphaproteobacteria > Caulobacterales > Caulobacteraceae > Brevundimonas. The sequence continues at coordinate 213,791 of NZ_CAXBOQ010000003.1, forward strand.
GCCTCGTCCGGACCGAACCCCGCGGGGGTCGGTGGCGGGTCGCAGGGACCGGCCGGACGGGGTGTTCGGTCAGACTCCCCCGGCGGGGGAGGCCGGATGGATCAGCCTTCGAGATCCTGGCCCTCGTCGGGCTCGGGCGCACCCAGCAGTTCGTCGGCGATCTTGTTGGTCGATTTCCGCACCTTGTCCTCGATCGAGGCGGCCATGTCCGGGTTCTGTTTCAGGAATTCGCGGACGTTCTCACGGCCCTGACCGATCCGGGTCGAGTCGTAGGAGAACCAGCTGCCCGACTTCTCGATGATCCCGGCCTTGACCCCCAGGTCGATGATCTCGCCCAGTTTGGAGATGCCCTCGCCGTACATGATGTCGAAGATGACCTCGCGGAACGGCGGGGCGACCTTGTTCTTGACCACCTTGACCCGGGTGGTGTTGCCGACGACCTCATCGCGGTTCTTGATCGCGCCGATGCGGCGGATGTCGAGGCGGACCGAGGCGTAGAATTTCAGCGCATTGCCGCCGGTCGTGGTCTCGGGCGAGCCGTACATGACGCCGATCTTGTGACGGATCTGGTTGATGAACAGCACGATGCACTGCGACTTGTTGATCGAGGCGGTCAGCTTGCGCAGGGCCTGGCTCATCAAACGGGCCTGGAGGCCGGGCAGGCTGTCGCCCATCTCGCCCTCAATCTCGGCCCGCGGCGTCAGGGCGGCGACGGAGTCGACCACCACGATGTCCACGGCCCCGGACCGCACCAGGGTGTCGACGATCTCGAGCGCCTGTTCGCCGGTGTCCGGCTGGGACACCAGCAGGTCATCGAGATTGACGCCCAGCTTCTGGGCATAGCCCGGGTCCAGCGCGTGTTCGGCGTCGACGAAGGCAGCGGTGCCGCCGGCCTTCTGGATCTCGGCCACCGTATGCAGGGCCAGGGTGGTCTTGCCCGAGCTTTCGGGACCATAGACCTCGATCACCCGGCCACGGGGCAGGCCGCCGATGCCCAGGGCGATGTCGAGCCCCAGCGAGCCGGTCGAGACGGACGGGATTTCCGCCACCACGCCGCCCTTGCCGAGCTTCATCACCGAGCCCTTGCCGAAAGCCCGGTCAATCTGTGCGATCGCCGCTTCCAGCGCCCGCTGCTTGTCGCCGTCGTCCTTGCCTACCAATTTCAATGCCGCCTGTGCCACTTTGACCTTCTCCCTTGCCATGATTCCCATCTGGTTCCGGGAGAGACCCGCCTGGACCCGCTCCCTGTGTGAGGCGGACTATGTGCACGGTTTGTTCCGGTTGCCAATATGTTCTTTTCGAAGGGGTTGGGGGATAGAGCCACCGGCCGGACGAGCCGCACTTTGGGCACTACCAGTTCAGATCGGCTCCCGGTGCCGTTCGCGACGTTTTTGCCTCGCGACAGAACGTTGATCGCCATTCATCGGCAGTTTAAGTTGCGACGAAAACCTTGGCTGTTTAAACAGCGGTGCTGTGCCGTCGCGGGGGAGAATTCTGGGATGAAGAGGAACAAACGAACGGCTGTGACCGCAATGTCGGCCCTGGCCGGCGCGATGGCCTTGGGCGCGGCCGGGCCCGTCATGGCCCAGATCAGCTTCATCGAATGTAGCTGGCGGGGAACTATGACGAGCTCGTCTGGTCGGGTTCTCTCTACGAATTATTCGGGCCGGGAAAAGTTCCGGCTCGGGTCCGACTCTTTCGCGCGCTTCACGACTGACGGCTGGGAAAATTTTTGCCCTGAGGAAACGATTGACCACGAGACCGGCACCCGAACGAGAACCTGCCAGATCAACTCCGACACAATCCGTGCCCGCTCTGTCACCGTGTTCGCGGAGGGTGGGCGAAACGCCTACACCTCTTATGTGATTAGCCGGGTGAACGGGACAATCCGCTTTAGCGAGGGGTACGAAGGTTCTGACAGGTCTCTCAGGACCGCTGAGGGCACGTGCCGCCCCGTCGACAACCCAGATTCTGGGCAGCGCATTTTCTGAGTGACCTACCCCGCAACTCTTGATGCAGCGAGTATCAGTGAGTGGTGGCGTCGGATCAAACTTCTAGTGCTTCCGTCGGCGGCGCGGCTCATTTCCTGCCGGCCTGGCGGTCTCTGGTGCGGCGACGTAAACCACATCGGAGAAAGGTTAAGGTGTCGCTGATCTCTGTCGCCGTTTTGGTCCCGCTAGTCGCCGCAGGTTTTGGTGTCGGAGGCATCGCGGAAACTGCGGGCCGGTGGGGCTGACAGAGAATCCGCCTCCCTATTCTGGAAGCGTCCGCGCAACACGCAGGCCCGTCGAGTTTAACCGGGTATTCGGCCAGCCATAGGAGCGCTGGGCGGAACGCAGGGAGTTCGGATCACTGTCCCAGGCGCCGCCTCGGACGACACGGTCGGGACAATCATCTCTCGTGAGAGCTGAACCGTCAGTGGGCGCGTCTTCATAGCTGTCGGAATAACAATCCTCGACCAGCTCCCACACATTGCCGTGCATGTCATGAAGGGCAAAGGCGTTGGGGAGCTTGCGGCCAACAGGATGCGTGCTGCCGTAGGGGCGGAAGCGGTCGCGACTATACCAGCCATGATCAACCAGCTGGCTGTCATCATCGCCAAAGCTGTAATCGGTGTCTGTGCCGGCCCTTACGGCGTATTCCCATTCCGCCTCGCTCAGCAGGCGGTAGCGGTCCGCACGGTTTGTGAAGCCCGTCTTGTGGTTCAGCCAGGCCACATAGGCCTGCGCATCATGCCATGAGACGCATGTCACCGGATGATCGCCTGACTGCTCGAACCCGGGTGATAGCCAGCTCGTTCCGGGCATTGCGCGCACTTGACCGCTGAACCATCTCAGGCAGAGCCCGTCCGGACTCCAGCCGGTCTCTTCCGCGAAGGCGCTGAACTCATCCACGCTCACTTCGTAGCGGCCGACGGCCAGGCGATATTCGATCTGAACCATACGCTGGGGGCCTTCATCACCAGATCCCCTCGGCTCCGACGCCGGCGAGCCCATTGTGAAACGCCCCGGGGGCAGAACCACCATCTCCGGTCCCTGGCCCGACCCGGATGTGAACGGGTCGCGGAACACATCGCCTGTTCGATGCTGCGCCTTGGCAGCCGTATCGGTCAGAGCGAGCGCGCCAAGCGCACACATGAGTGCGGCCCACGGCTTGAGCCCTGCTGATAGTCGGATAGCGACTGCCATGGTCTCCAAACTCCCTGAACATTCCCCGTGATCAGGGGGATCGCCCCGGCTGGGCGGCGTGATCGGCTGAAGGTATGCATTTTGGTCGAAAAGTCGCAAATCGACGCTTGGCTGAAAGACCTCATCCTTCTTTCAAAGTCTGTCCGCTCAGGGCCACCGGGTTGGCCTCGGGCGTTCGCCCGCTGACCAACCGATGATTTTTGTTCATCAACGGTTCAGGTTGAGAACCCAACCTTGGCCGTTGTATTGAGAAGACGCGGGTCTTTGTGAGGTGTTGCGTGGTCAGTCGCGTAAGGTGTGTTCGAGGGATCGTCGTCGCCGGAGCTGCTCTCGGCCTGTCGGGCTGCGTGACCGATCCGGCCTTCCTGGAAGGCCTTGCGATCGCGACCGAGTCCATCGCGGCCGAAACCGCACAGATGGCTGAGGATGCCCGCTGCTACAGGCATCTGTCCACATCGGGGCAATGGGTAACGCTGTGTCCCTTGCCCCCCGGCGTTGTGGTCTACCCGCCCTATAAACCGCCGTCACCCTATGACCGTTACCGAAATCACGACCGCGATCCAACCGATCGCTGGAACCACCCGCGCAGGCCGCGCCGGTGAGGTTGAAGCCTGCAAGCTTTTCCCATGAGCAAGGAGAACCGAGGATGAATAAGAACAAACCAAACCTGTTGGCCACCGTATCAGGCCTCGCGGGCGTGATGGCGCTCGGCGCGATCGCCACGAACGCTGTGGCCCAGGACCGCGTCAACTTCAGGTTTGCGGATCACAGCGTGGGTCGGACGGTGAGTCGCACGGCTCCGCCCCTCAGGATCACGCTTGAAATCCGGCGCACCGGGCTCCGGATTTCCGGGGCCGACCGCAGCGAGATTTGCGCCAGCTTCGAAAACCAGACCCGGTATGACTGGAGCGGCGGCTATCGTCTGACCGACCGCGAGGTGCGCGACACCCATGCGTCGCTGCGCGTGCCCGCCTACGAAACCGTCCGGCGCTGCGAGACGCTGAATCCGCAGATGGTCTACTACGTCGTGCTGCGGGACGACTGAGCGCGAGTGAGTCCAGGTGATTGCTATCGCGCCCAGAGGGAGCGCCATGGAATCGTTAGATCAGCCGAACTGTACCGTATGTCGTGAGGCCGAATGTAGTTGGGTCCAGAAATGCAAGTCGACAGGAATGAATGAATGATAAATGCTTTAACTAAAAGGCCAGCACTTTCAGCATTGGTTGCAGCCTTCGTAACGCTCACTGCATCCGGCGCGGTAGCTCAAACCAGCGATGGGACACTCTGGCTGGAATGCACAGAGACATCCAGCACTCGCCCGGGAAGCTATGCCTTCGGCTTCTACAGTATCGGCCCGGGCAGCATTATCAGGTATGATCGGCCTGGTGCCGGCCACGACAGCCCGAAACGCTGGGACGACTATTGCCAAAGACGCGATGCGACTTGCCAAATAGACGACGACTATATTTCCGCATCATACCGAAACATACGCTGCGCCAGCTGCCGCCCGCAAGAATTCGAGGAAGTCAGCCTCAGGATTGACAGGCGTACGGGCGAAGCCAGCTACAGCAAAATGGGTGGAAGGATAGAAAATCGTGCCAGGGCCCTATGCCGCCGCACCACCGACCCGCGCCCGCCGGCGGCCTTTTGAGGTTGACGGCGACGCGCGAGCGAACATGACGCCGCAAACTGGAGTTCCAAGAATGAGCAGCACTCTGAGCAAGGCCCTGATTGGCGCTGGAGCTCTCTTCCTTACGAGCCAGCCGGTCCACGCGCAGGACAGCGAACTCTGGCTTCAGTGCCAAGAAACGTCTAATGAAGGTTGGGATCTCCATGGAAATCCGCGCCCCAGAAACTGGGTGAGTGGCTACGATTACTTTCGGATTGTATCCCAAACTTCGATTACAGGTTATGCGCGTTCGACGAGCGGGGAAATCAACAGTATGGGAGACATCTGTGCTCAATCTAGTTCATCATGCAGCTTAGATGATGATCGTATATCCGTTCGGTATCAACCGCACCACCGCGAACGCCATGATGTTTTTATCAATCGAAGAACCGGTGAATTAACGGTGACGGCCCGATACGCAAGGTCTGGATCGAGTTTTGATGGCGCCCGCACAGCGCTCATGCGCGCTTCCTGCACCCGTACCACTGACCCGCGCCCGCCAGCCGCGTTCTAGGCCAGCGCTACTCACGGCCATGCCGGACGATCGACCTGACATCTGTGGAATGGTGAACCCCATGCAAACCTCAACCCGAAATACCCTTGCCGCTGTGATGGCGGTCGGAATGGCTCTGGCAACACCCGCCGTGGTACAGGCGCTGCCGACGGCCGGGCCGGGTCCAGCACAGGCATCCACACCCCACGCCTACTGCTGGGCGACCCGGGAAACCGAGGGCACGGCCCGGCGGACCTATTATTTCTCGCGCGTCTGGTCGATGGGATGGGAGGGTCCGACGATTGGCTTTCAGCCGCAGTTTCAGAGCTTCGTCAGCGGCCGCTATTCGAGCCGGGGCGGTTCGTCCGCTCAATGTATCCGGTTCTTCGGCCGGCAGGAGACCGAACAGCACCTGAACAACCTCGCCGCCCGAGCCCGTCACGAGGACAATGAGGTGGTGTTCACGAACTGGTGGCCCCGGTAGATATCATTCCTCTGGGCTTGTCGGGGCGCTTAGCAGGGCGATCAGTCTTTCGCTCAATGGCTTTCGACCGTTCAGCACCCTGTGCATGTACGGCCTGCTGACCCCCAACAAATCTGCGAGCTTGTTGCCGCTACCGAGCTCGTCGCGAAGCCGCCGGCCGATCTCAAGCCACTTTTGCTGCTCTCCCGCCGCCGCCATCTGCTTTTGGCGAATTCCCTCCAGCGCGCACATGACCGCGAACATCGAACGCATCGTGACGCGCCCGCCGGCCCGCAGCGCCGTGAGCGTGTGATGCGACACCCTCGCCTGCGCAGTAAGCTGCCGATCGCTGATCCCGAACTCAGTCTGCAACGCCGCCATGTCGGCTACCAGCTTTCGCCGATCCTCGATGGCGACCCCGTAGACCAGTGGATCGTCGCCTTCGCCGAACGCCTCCCGCTCGTCGAGATTGTCGGCTTCCTTGCCGATCGCAGACGCTGCCCAAGCCTCGACATGGCGACGCGATAGCGTGCCGTGCTCTGCATCTTCACCGCCCCGGAACTTCGACTCCGAATGCAGGTGATGCCGCGACAGCGTGCGGCGATAGGATCGCAAATGCTCCCACGCGATGGCCTCGCCGGTCTGCCGATCAAACACCTCGGGTCGATCAGAAATCAGGTCTGACGAATATCGGGACGCCGGCTTGGGAGATCGCTTGCGCCAAAGCGAAGAGCTCAACGCCTCGGGATCAACCGACGCCATCTCCAATCGCGACTTGGCTTGGTAGGTCAGCAGGAAGTTGAACGGCCACACCCGGTCCCGTTCAGCGACGCCGGCGTTGTAGCCTTTGAACCAGTTCAGAAGCGTTTGATTGGTGACGCCGTATCGGGTCGCCGCGGCCTCATCGATCCCCGGCAAGCGATCAAGGTCCGGGCTATCCGGTTTGCCGGCGTCATGGGCACGAATGATCTCCGTCCATAGGTCCGACTGCCACAGCTGGACCCCGATCCGACCGGTGCGCGTCGGGTCCGGGTCTTTGTACGGCGCGATCAGATGCCCCAGGCCATGCCGGGACGCCTTGCGGATCACAGGCTCGCCGGCTTCGTCGCGATCAAACAGCACATAGCGTTTGGCGGATATCGCGAGGCAGTTCACTGGGCGCAGCGTGTCGGGCTCTTTGTGCTGGCCGGGTGGGAAGTTCACCTTCTCAAGCTGAAGGATCGATCCCTTCACCTCGTAGGGATTGAGCGGTTCAAACCACTGCCGCACCGTTTGAGCGCGACCCTTGAACTCATCGTTTGGCAGGCCCGCGACGTTGGCGATGGCAAGACTGTCCGTATCGCAGAGCGCCCATCCCAGCCCTTGATCCAGAGCGTTTCGCTCCGCTAGCGCCAGCATGAGGCGCGCGCCACCGGTGATGAGCGCGCCTAGCAGCGGATGGAAATACCGCCCCGGCTCTTCAATCTTTGAGGTCGTGATCCGGCGTCCTGTGCCGCGATGGTCGTAACAGATGAAGGCTCGGGAGCGTTCAAGCGACTGGACATTGAGCTCGGCAAAAATGCCGTAGCTCGTGGCGTTGACCAGAATTTTCAGGCCGTGTTGGTCAGCGTCCAACCGATCCCATTCAGGCCCGATGGCGTCATTCTGACGAGCCTGAATCTCGCGACGCATATTGATGATGGATGCGTAGAAATCACCGGTCACCGGATTGAGCTCCGCGCCCGCGAGGGTGACGGTCTTGAGCCCGGTTTGAGGCGCGCGCGGCGAGAACCGGATCGCGGAGATGATCTCTGGCGTCTTGCCGCCCAAGAGCTTAGCGGCGATCACATCGGCCAGGGTGAACCATAGCGGCTCCCAGCTCGACAGCCGGTTCACGCCAATCGTTGCCGGTTGATCCGGTTCGTAATGCGCCCGCACCGGAAACACGTCGTCGCTGGCGCTCACCTGAACAATCATGTGCAGCCGCCGCCACGTCGCCGGATCGCGCAACATGGCGAGGTCGCATGTCTCGACGAGGGCCCGGCATTCGTCCGTCGCATCCGCCCGGTCCATGCCTTCGGCGATGACGAATTTCCACAGGCCCATGAGCGTGCAGACCGTCGGATACATCGACATGAAATCGCAGTGGATCACGGGCGTGATCTCGCGCCGGATATGCACCTCCGCCCGCCCGCCGAAATAGGCGCTCATGATCTGCCCGATGATTTCGGGCGGGAAGTCGGGCTGCGCTTCCGTCCAAGGTTGGACGCCCATCGCTTGGAGATAGGCCTTGCCCAAACTGGCTTCGCTGTAGAGCTCGTTCAACCCCGTCTGCGACAAGCCCAAGGCCTGATAGCGTTTGGCCAGAACGTCGAAACACTCCCACGTCACCTGCACATCGTTCAGGCAATAGGCGACCATCTCTGGCGTCAGCCGGCCTTCGTAGGAATCGAGCGGGCTTTTGGGCGTCGTCTTCAGCAGGGCTGACAGGCTGGCCAGTGAATGGGATTGGCCCAAAAGCGACGCAGCAAGCGTCTTCACATCGACGAAGAAGCCGCGATCCGGCGACACGTCGGCGCTGCCTTTTCCAGCGAAATTGATGAAGGCGGCGCGTTGGGAGAGATGTTTGATCCGGATATTCGGGCGTTTGTCGGCGTAGGTGAAACTGAACCCGCCCTTCATCGATCCCTTGCCGTAGGTGTGGGCCGTTGCGAGGCGTGACAGATCGAAGGGCAGGTTGAAGCCGACGATCATTGCGCCGACTTCCTGACCCCAGCCGAACAGCACATGCTGGATGAATTCCGCTCGAGTGATGAACTCAAGTAGCTCGCCGTCTTCAGTGGGGCGTAGCGTCCGAAAGGCTGCCCTCAGGTCGGCGTAATCTTCTTTTGGGGCGTCGTCGGCATGGAACAGACCGCGTGCAATCAGCGTCCCTCGATCTCTGATCTGGTAAGCTCCAAAACGCAGCCGTTGCGAAGGATCGGTCGTGGTCTCGGTATCGAAGATGATGCAGATGCCCGATGTCCAGGCGGACCTCTTGCTCTGCCGCTCGCGCCGACGAGGACTAGCTACATAGGCGCGCAACTGAATGATGAGCCGATCGATCGGATCTTCGATCGATGGCTGACTGTCTGAAAACATGTGGCATCAGTCGTCTGACGGTCTGCCTTTAGCCGCAAGCCGGAACATGAGTTCCGCTGACTGGTCCAAATGGCCGGCGATGAATGTGAGGTAGTCGCGCACGCCTAGCAGCAGATGGCCCTGACGCTCTAACGGATCGCCTGCTGCGCAGCCGACTTTGGGATGTTCGGACTCCGCTCGCGCACTTCGTTTGCGATGGCAGTTCACGCAGATGCCCCAGCACGCACCGTCCAGCTCGCGCCGATAAATGTGATCGGCCTCGAATGAGGTCGCATCAGTTTCGCCGCAGATGCACCGGACGTTCAGGACCCCAAGTCGGCGAAGGCTGCGGTGCCGGACAGCGAGGCGGCGACGATAAGTTTCGCTCTCGTCCATCACTGTACGTCCGCGTAGATTTCGATGAAGTTCAAATCATCAACCGCTTCCATTCTTCGAAGCACGTTCGGACGCGTCTCATAGGGATGGTACCGCGCAGCCACGTCATAGACACCATTGCCTTCAAACGGGAAAAGGTGCTCATCCTCGTTAGTGGCAAGAAAGCGGTCGACCGCGCGCCAATAGGCGCTCACCTGGCTGCCCTCCTCGTTTGCCAGGGTAACGGCGACAAGTTTTCCTTGCGATGCGATCCAGAACGCCTGTGGTCGGAGATCGAAGATGACCCATTGCCGCCCCTCTCGCAGCGACTTCGTATTGAGGAGCCGATGCCGTCTGAGTGCTTCGACCGATACGCCGGATACCTTGGCGGCAGCGGACTGCGAAAGGCCACGCCTCATGTGGCCCAATGCGCGCTCAAGGGCAGAATCCCGATCGATCGCTACCTGGTCTGGTTTCGGCAGATCAGCGGCGCGAGGGTGACCGCGTGCCGCCGATCGGCTTCGGCCCTTCGATAGGCCGGCGGTAATGCGGCGTTGGTATTCAAGCTTGTAGTTTCGGTTGCGAGCCATCGTCGCGCTCCCAAATGCTTCAGGGAGCGGGAACATGAAGTGCACGAATTGGCGGGAATCGACGTTTGACGGGGAGCTCATACAATCCGACCTCCGGCCCGGTGCCGCAGGCTCAGTTCCGCAGCCTGCTCAGTCACCTCGGAAGCGGCGTCACCGACCGTCAACTTGAGCGCTGGCGCAATGAAGGGCTTCTGCCCAAAGCGATCCAAACTCCTACCTATGGTCATGACGGTCGGGTTGCTGGGAGCACGGTTAAGCAACTGAGGTCCGCAGCTCTGCAGGTCATCGCTATCGAGCGGACCCTTGGAACAGTTCGTTCGATAGACCGTGCAGGCGCGGTACTCTGGACGGCTGGCTATGAGGTCGATGAGCGGTACTGGCGACCAACCCTGGTTCATGCCGACAATACAGGTCGCTTGGTTAGCCGTTGGGCCAGCGCGCTCCTAGGTCGGATGGATTACGGCCCAACTTTCGGCGAACGCGTCGCAGAGATGCATAGCTTCAGCGGCGTGCTGCACACCGTCGCGCGGAAGGCTGGACGAAGGGGTTTAGCTCGCGGCGCTGATCTTGCCGTAGAGGTCGCCGGTGGTGATTTTGCCGGGTTTGCATTGCCTGCGTCCGATCGAGATGAAGCAGATCGAAAGCTAGCTGAGCGGGCTTTGGGATTTGATGCGGGTGGCGGACACAACATCAACGGCCAAAGGCTTCAGTTGGGAACTGATCTCGCTGCAATACTAAAGGCAATGTCCGGTCATATGCCGTTGGCAGAGCTCACAGATAGCGAGATCGACACGGCGCGAGACGACGCGCGCAACACGTTGAAGGTTGTCTATTGCCTCTATGGCGCGACCGACTGGATTTTCGGGCGCAGAGCTTTTGGACTTCTAGTCGGAGCTGGCCTAGTCCGAGCTTGGCCGTTGGCTCTAATCCAAGCGCTGGCTATCAGCTTTGCCCGCCTACGACGCAAATCAAAAACTTTGCTTGAAAGCCGCGAAATCGCCGACCTCGCGACTGAAGCCGAAAGAGTTTGGCTCATGTCGATGTGGCTACGCGACATCTATGAAGGCAACTGCGAAGGCGCAAAGATTGTCACGCCAAAACGGATGAGATCGGCTCTTACGGATTCCGCCTCGCATCGGAATTTGCTAAGAGAATTAGCGAGCCACGAGCTCGCTAAGCGCGAGTTTCGACCGTGGGATCAGTGGCGGAAATCAGCGGGCAAGACGATGTCGCCTGGGCTGCTCGCAATGAGTATTGGAGCGCCCGAAACGATCGCATTCGACGACCTCGTGGGAAGCATGAGCGCCCGCGCGATCCGCTGATCTTGTGTGGCCATGGCGTCTCGCTGAAGATCGACAAAGGCACCCTTCTGATCCGCGACGGCTTCACGCATTGGCCACAGGAGCGAAGGGAAATCCGCCTGTTCAAAGGGGCTCGTGATCTGCCGCCCCGGATCGTGATGCTGGACGGAAGCGGCTCGCTGTCATTTGACGTGGTGAGTTGGCTCTCGGAACAGGGCGTGCCCCTCGTTCGGGTGAGTTATCAGGGCGACGTGGCCAGCGTCATCGGCGGGGCCGGCTTTGCGATGTGTCCGGACAAGGTCCGCTGGCAGATCGAAACCCGCGACGATCCCGAAAAGCGGCTGGCGTTCTCCTGCGATCTGATCGGACGCAAACTGGAAAGCAGCCTCGAAACCCTGCGCCTCGTCATCCCCGCGAAATCAGCAGCGCCAGCGATCAGCCGGGTCGAAGCGGCGTTGGACAAGGTTGGTAGTGGTTCGGTGGCCAGCATCGACGAGTTGCGCATGATTGAAGCGGTCGCCGCAGGGGCATACTTCGCATCCTGGCAGGGATTGCAGTTGGAATGGCGCTCGCGTCGTTGCCATCCGATCCCAGATGCATGGCTGACGATCAATGGCCGCAACTCAATCGGCAGTGGTCGATCGCTGTCCAATCGCAACGCCAAACATCCACTGAACGCAGTGCTGAACTACGCATATGGAACGCTCTACAGTCAGGTGCAGATTGAACTGGTCGCGGAAGGTTTCGACCCCCGCCGGGGGATCATGCATCACGATCGCAACGAAGCCGGCGCACTCGCCTTCGTATTCGACATGATAGAGCCGCGCCGCGCCGTCATCGACGCGAAAGTGCTCAAGTTCATGCTGTCGTCGGCTTTTACGGGAGCGGATTTTGTGATCCGGGTGGATGGGGTTTGTCGTCTTGCACCGCAACTCGCCAGACGCGTAGGCCAATTAGTCTCCAGCTAGCTGCGCCGAGCTTTTTTCCACGCGGCTTAACTCGTCCTTATTGTTGTAAGCGCTGGGTCGATGTGTCCGGCGAAGGCCCGGTAGAGAAATAGCATGACCGTGAAAACGACACTCATCGTTCTGTCCGCAGCTCTGACGCTCGCTGCGACTCCAGCCCTTTCCCAATCATGGGAAACCATCACGTTGGCAAAAGACGATGGAATCGGCGCGAACACCACAAACTCAGAGGGCGCAGACATTCTCATATCGTGCTCTGCGGACGAAATTCCGGCGATCACAGTCGGGCTACCAGTAATGGACTTAACGAGTAACGTTGCCCAAGACTTAGCCTTGTTCGTCGACGGTGAAGAGCTTCAAGGCGTCGCGTGGGGGTTTGAGTTAAATCCCGCCGGATCCGGCATCTGGTTGAACGGCGACGCCAACGCCCAGTGGCACATAGTCCGCGCCATATCCGAGGAGATCATCCAGGGCGGGCAGTTAACAGTAATGATGCCGTCGATTGGATTTGCGACGAATTTCGATCTCGCTGGTGCTCGGCTTGCCATGGCCCCAGTCATAGCGAGCTGCGGGCTGGCATAACTTTCATCGCCTGCGCCTGAGACGTCAGCTTAGCCATGCAGCTCGTAAGGTATCCTACTCTTCCCGGCTGATAGGGTGTCAGCGCCTATAGCCAAAAGCTACCCTGAGAGCGTTCGGCGGCCTAGCCCAGGTCGCAGGGGGCGCTTAGGACCAGGCCGCCTTACAGCGCACGTTACACTGCCGTTCAAAAAGAAACAGGAACGCGGTCCCCGTCAACCCGCGATGCTAGTTCACAGATCAATATATGACCCGTGGAATTTGCTGGGCCAGAGGTTGTGGGTCTGACCAGTTATAGGTGCCTGGAGCTCCGACTACTTTAGCCGGCGTTCGCGTAGGCTGGTGGGCCACTCAAAATTTGTGATCCTCGATATTCCTAGGTCATGATTGGCTGGCAGCAGCCACGCATCCCAGCAGGCGCTATGTATCCTCGATCAGTGCTGAAGTTCAGGCTGTCGTCGGCTTTTACGGCGGGGGGCGGATTCTTTGTGACTCGGTCAGATGGCGTTTGCCGCCTGGTTCCTCAGTTGACACGGCGGGTTTGCCAGTTGGTATCCGGCCAGCCGATTGTTCGTACTTGACGGACTTTTGCCGACATCCTCTAGCAAGCTCCCCAGCGCATATGATTGGCTGACAAAGCAACCGCCACTTTATGGGGGAATTCATTTCGCGTTTATGGTGAGGTGCTGACTGTAATCCACCTTAGGCAAGCGACTCACGGGGTGAGGACAAAAACCTAATGGCCACGCTAAGCGCCGCTGATTTCGAAGGGATCGATTATGGATCAACAAATTTGTCCGCGCTGCGGAGCGCACGTGGCGGAAGCGAAGTGGCAGGCCGACTGGACTTGCACGCTGTGCGGCTACAAATCCCAACCCGTTCTCAGTGATGTCACAAGCGTAGAAGAAAATGCCCGCGCCGCGCTCGCAAAAGGTGACGCGGGACGCGCGATGCAGCTTGTTCAAGCCGGGCTCGAAAACAATCCCGATGACGTCGCATTATCGGCGCTAAAATCACAAATAGATTCACACCTTTCTGCACTACGCGTCGGTAACTCAATATCTTCCGACAGCCCCGAAGCGCTGGCCGAAGCTGAGAACTATGCAATGCAAGCAATGTTTGTGCTGCACCAGGTGCAAGCTAACATTCAGGTGTATGGTAGTAACTCGATGCTAACCGGTGCGAGCCCGGCAAACGTAGATTTGGGCCTTCAGTATATAAATCGGAGCCTCGAACTATTCCCTGACAATCCGATTTATCTAAACACGAAGGCGCTTCTTCTTTCGGACGGGCAGGGGAATAAAGCGGATGCGAAAGTTCTGCTAGAGCGCGCCGCTTCCATTGCTCCGCGCGACATAAACATTCAGAATAATCTAAAGGCCGTTTCTGGGGGTGGATGCTTTATAGCCACGGCTGCTTTTGGCACGCCGTTCTCTGAAGAATTGAATGTGTTGCGGGACTGGCGGGATCAATCACTTAACCAAAGTTCCTACGGCAGGCTGTTTATTCAAGCATATTACGCTACTTCGCCTCGAATTGCTGACTTCATTAGGCGGCACGCAGGAGCGCGGGCGGCGACCCGCATTCTGCTGCGCCCATTGGTCGATTACCTGAAAGGGCGCTCCTCATAGTTTTGTTGACCTGCTCGTCCCTCACTGCCGAGGCCCCTGGGCTGGCAGCAATGCCGGCGATTAAACTAAGTCAGGTCTCGGCGCGGAAAGGGGTTAGTTACCGCAAGGGCTCTAGAGCCCACTCCTAGTTACCGATGTAATAAGCCCCGCATGACCTATTCAGGTCTGCCACCGTAATTCCTGTCTTCATTTGGTTCTGGAACGGTGATGCCCGCACTGGTCGCTACAGCTTCGAAGTAAGATGAACCGATAATCTTATCGCATCGGGGTGGTGCCTAGAGTGCGGCTCGTCGGGCCGGTGGCTCTATCCCTTCGAAGGGGTTGGGGATACGTCCGGTTTTGACGTGCCGGAAGGGCGGTCCGTCTCCGAACGCTCCAGGCCTACAGAGGGTCGAGGCCGTCCATGACGGCGGTCAGGGCGATGACGGTCTGGGCTTCGAGGGCGCTGTGTCCGGCATTGGTCTTGATGAAGGTCCGGGCCGGCGACCCGGCCGCCTCGAGCGCCGCGACCAGCGCGGAGGCCTGCGCCAGCGGTGTGACCTGATCGAAGCGACCGTGGACGATGTGCACGGCGATGCCGGCCAGCCGGCTGACATTCGCCAGGATGTAGCCCGGCTCGATGAAGAGGTCGTTGGCGAAATAGTGGGCCTCGATCTGGGCGAAGCTCAGGGCGAAATCCGCCTCGGCATTCTGACCGGGATCGGCGGCCGGAGGGATCGTGTAGGAGATGGTGCCCTCCCAGACCGACCAGGCCACCGCCGCAGCCTGTTGCGCCGCGCGATCAGCCTCGCCGGTGGCGCGCCGGTCGAAGATCGCCTTGTAGGCCGCCATCATGTCCGAACGATCCCGGGGCGGGATGATTTCCACGAAGGCCTTCCACTCGTCCGGATAGGCGACATAGCTTCCCGGCCGCGTGAGGGCGTACGGATGGTCCGCCCAGGTCCCGGCATTGCCCTGATACATGTAGAGCAGGTCCTCGCGTTCGCCGAGGAAGATGCCCCTGAGGACCAGGGAGGCCACGGCGTCGGGGTGCCGGATGGCGTAGACGAGCGCCAGGGTGCTGCCCCAGCTGCCGCCGAAGAGATGCATCTTGCCGGTGATGTTCAGGGCCTGTCGCAGGCGATTGATGTCGGCGACGAGGTCGTCGGTCGTGTTCTTCAGCAGGGCGACGTCAGGGCCGGTGCCGGCGACGGTCGGACGGCTCTTGCCGCATCCGCGCTGGTCGAACAGGATCACACGGTATCGCGCCGGATCGAAAAATCGCGACAGAACGGGCGAGCAGGTGCCGCCCGGCCCCCCGTGCAGAAACATCACGGGCTCGCCGTCCGGATTGCCGGATTCCTCCCAGTACAGCGTGTGATCCGGCTCGCGATCGACGGGCAGCAGCCCCGAGGCGCGCGCGTCCTGCTGGGGGTAGGACCATTCGTCAGAGACCTTGCTGATCGTCTGAAGTCTGGAGAAATCCATGGCGTCGTCCTCTGAATGGGCGGTCAGACTTCCACGTTATCACCCGTGCGCAGCCTTCGGTATTGATCCTCAAGCGTCGCCATGCGTTGAGGGGCCATGACCAAAACAGCCAAACCTGCCGTCCTCACCATCCGCAACGCCCGCCTGACGGATGTGGCGGCCATCAATGACCTTGTGATCAAGGTCTACAAGGATATTCCGCCCTACACCCAGGGCATGTTGCGTGGCCAGATCGCGGCCTTTCACGACGGCCAGTTCGTGGTCGAGTACGAAGGCGAGATCGTCGGCTATGCGGCCGGGTTCCGCATCGACGAGAAGACGGCGATGGCACCGCACACCTGGAACGAGATTACCGGCGGCGGCTATGCGGCGCGTCACGACCCGGTCGGGGACTGGTTCTATGGCATGGAGGTCTGTGTCGACCCGGACCGGCGGCGGCTGCGCATCGGCCAGCGCCTGTACGACGCGCGGCGTGACCTTTGCGAGGCCCAGAACCTGAAGGGGATCGTGTTCGGCGGGCGGATGCCGGGCCGGTTGCGGCGCAAGGCGACCTATCCGACGGCGGTTGAGTATCTGGACGCGGTGACGGCGCGCAAGCTGAACGACCCGGTGATCGGCTTTCATCTGCGCTCGGGCTTCGAGCCGATCGGGATTCTGGAGGGCTATCTGAAGTCCGACGCCGCCTCGATGGGCACGGCGGCCCACATGGTCTGGCGAAACCCCTATTATACCGAGGCCACCGGCCGGGGTGCGGCCTTTGCCACCAAGGAGACGGTACGGGTGGCCACGGTCCAGCTTCAGGCGCGCAAGGTGACGAGTTTTGAGGAGTTCATTTCCAACGTCGAATATTTCGTCGACGTGACCTCGGACTATCGCTCCGACTTCGTGGTGTTCCCGGAGCTGTTCACCCTGCAACTGCTGTCGCTGGAGCCCAAGAAGCTGACGCCGGCGGAGTCGATCGAACACCTGACCCGCTATACGCCGCGCTTCATCGAGGCGATGCAGAAGTTGGCGGTGGAGTACAACATCAACATCATCGGCGGTTCGCATCCGACCCGGGCCGATGACGACGACATCCAGAACGTCGCCTATGTCTTCCTGCGCGACGGTTCGGTCCACGCGCAGGAGAAGATCCACCCGACCCCGAACGAGCGGCACTGGTGGAACATCAAGGGCGGCGACATGGTGCACGCCATCCCGACCGACTGCGGGCCGATCGGGGTGTTGATCTGCTACGATTCCGAATTCCCGGAACTGGCGCGGCGGCTGGTCGACGAGGGCGCGCGGATGTTGTTCGTGCCGTTCTGCACCGACAACCGGCAGGGCTATCTGCGGGTGCGCTATTGCAGCCAGGCGCGGGCCATCGAGAACCAGTGCTACGTCATCCTGTCGGGCAATGTCGGCAATCTGCCGAACGTCGAGAACATGGACATCCAGTATGCCCAGTCCTGCATCCTGACACCGTGCGACTTCCCGTTCGCGCGGGACGGGGTGGCGGCCGAGGCGAGCGAGAACGTCGAGACGGTGACGGTGGCCGACCTCGACCTGTCGGATCTGGCCTGGGCCAAGTCGCAGGGCACGGTGCGCAACCTGCGCGACCGCCGTTTCGACCTGTACAAGACCGTCTGGACCGACGGCGGCTGAGGCGGCTTCAGGCGTCGGCGGTGCGGGATGCAATCTTGGCCGCCGGTTCAGCCCAGCGTGCCGCCGCCGACAGGCCGCTGGCGATCAGCAGACAGGTCACTGCCGCGATCAGCACCGGCCTGACCATGCCCGCCGTCGGCGCCAGGGGGCGGATCAGCATCAGGACCAGCAGGCCGATCAGGGCCATGGCCGCCGGCAGGTCGATGCCGACGCCGAGGAAGACGAAATGCGCCATGCCGAACAACCAGGCTCCGCCGAGTACGCCGGCCACGGCTGACGCGGCGAGTGCGGCGGGTCGGTCGAGTCCGGGCCCGGAGAAGGCGGTGATCGCCGCCGCCGCTGCCGCCAGCAGACCGGGCCAGACGAAGATCAGCGCCGCCTCGGGGGCGAGGATCTGAACGATCAGGCCGAGGCCGAGCGTCAGGGCTATCAGGCCCAGCCAGCCGCCCCAGACCGTGCGGGAGGCCAGGCCGGGCACCAGGGTGAGGCCGACGGACAGCAGGGCCAGCGCCAGGATCACGATATTGAAGCCGCCGACAACCAGGGTCCCGACCGTGGCCACGGCGACGACCGCCGCCATCACGCGCCGGTCGATCCGGTCGCGGCCCGCCAGCAGTAGCAGACCGACAGCAAGGACGGTCAGGGCTGTGGCGGCCTCCATCCACGGTAGCCGGGCCAGCAGGGTGTAGTAGACATCGGCCGAAGCGGCCCGGGCGGTCATCGGACCGGCGAGAAGACGAACGGCCTGGGCCAGGACGGCGGCGGTGGCCAGGAACCACAGTCCGTCGAGTGCGCCGCGCCCGATGTCAGCGGGGCTGAGGACGCTGCGGCGACTGACACGCCAGGCGGCGAGGCCGCCGAGGCCCGCAGTCAGCAGCAGCAGGAGCCAGCCGGTGGCCGCGCTGTGCATCAGAACAAACCAGCCGAGAATGTCCGAATAGACGACATTGCTGCCGGCGACCGGCAGGGCCGGGGCACGCAGCAGGGCGTCGGCGGTTTCGAGGGCCTGGGAGCCGATGTGCTGGACGCTGCCCTGGTCAAGGGCGGCCGGAACGGAGGCGGCGGAGTGATACTGTTCGGGTCGTCCGATGAAGGCAAAATTGACGCCGGGGATTCCGCGTGCACGCGGGATGGTGAAATCGGTGCCATTGGGCATCTGTTCGTAGACGAAGACCCCAAGCGAACTGCTGGCCGGACCGCCGGTGGCACGGCCGGCGGTGCGGGCGAACAGGGCGATGGTTTCGGCATTGCCGGGTCCGGTCTCGAACATCATGGCCCGGCCGCCACCGCCCCGGGCCTCGAGGTTGACGATCGCACCGATGCGGTCGCGCAGGGGGTGGCCGCCGAAGAAGACGCGAGCTCCGTCCAGACCCAGTTCCTCGGCGTCGGTGAACAGGACCACCAGGGTCCGTTCCGCACCGCCGCGGGCGCGGATGGCGCGGACGGCTTCAAGCACCGAAGCGACCCCGGCGCTGTCGTCGGCCGCTCCCGGCGAACCGGGCACGGTGTCATAGTGGGCCATGATCAGAACGGCCGGAGCGTCCGCGTCGCGGCCGGGCAGGACCCCGACCAGATTGACGACGGTGTAGCCGACACCGGCCGGGTTCTGGCCCTGACGTTCGGAGCGACGAATCGACTGGGGAGACAGCGGCCCCTCGAACGGGGCGGGGGCCAGACCCAGGGCCGTCATGCGATCGAACAGATAGTCACGTACCCGGGCGTGGTCGGTCGAGCCGAGCGGGTGGGGGCGTTGGGCGATCTCGCGCACATCGACCATGGCCCGGGCCGCGGAAAAGTCCGTGGCGGGGGCGTCCGCGCCGACCGGGCGCGGCGTCTGCAGGGTGATGACGGCAAGCAGAAGGGCCAAAGCCAGTGAGCCGGATAGCCAGACGAGGCGCATGGTGGTCCCTCCCGATCGATGGGTCGCACTAGGGCGCAACCGTCCTGTTAGTTCAAGGTCGGGTGCCGTCAGGCGGCGCGGCGCAGGCTGGCCGGGGATTTGACAAACAGACCCTTGCGGCCGTGAACCGGGCGGAAAGCGAGGCTGTCGCCGTCGAGGGTTTCGTCCGGTCCGAGAAACAGGCAGCCGTCGTCGACAAGCTGGCGCTCGAGACCGTCAATGACCTGCCCTCGCCGGGCGGGTTCGATATCGGTCAGGACGTGGCGGCAGACAATGACGTCGAACCGGGCGTCGCCGACCGGTTCGTCCAGCAGGTTGGCGCGGGAGAATTGGACTGCGTTGCGTAGCTCCAGCCGGGCGACCCAGGCCTCGTCGATCAGTTCGAACCAGCGCAGCATGGTGTGGGCCCGCAGGCCCCGCTGGATTTCGAAGCCGGTGTAGGCCCCGCTTCGGGCCTTTTCGAGCGCCTTCTGCGACAGGTCGGTGGCGACGATCTCGACTGAGGCACCGCCCTCGAGGGCGGCCATGGCGAGGGAGTAGGGCTCCTGACCGCTGGCGCAGCCGGCTGACCATAGGCGCACGTGACCACCGGGACGGGCCTTGGTCAGGGCCGGCAGCAACTCGTCGGCGAAGATGTCGAAGGTGGTGCGATCGCGCCGGAACCAGGTCTCGGAATTGAGCAGGGCCTCGATCACGGCCCAGCCGAGCGAGGCCACCGGCTTCTCCCACAGGGCGGCCAGCATGAGAGCCACCGAATCGAAGCCCTCGCGACGAGCGACCGGGCCGAGACGATGCTCGGCCAGATGCAACCGGTCACGGGACAGCCGGAAGCCGGCCCGTGAGGCCATCAGCGACTGCAGGCGTTCGAAGTCGTCCGACGTCATCGCTTCAAACGGCCCCCACCTCGGCGAATTTGGACTGGAGGATCTCGCCATCGAACGGCTTCATCACATAGTCGTCGGCCCCGGCGGACAGCGCTTCGGCGATGCGGGCGGCGCGGGTCTCGATGGTGCAGAACAGCACCTTGGGCGCGGCTCCGCCGGCCATGGCGCGCAGGCGGCGCAGGAATGTCAGCCCGTCCATCACCGGCATGCTCCAGTCCAGCAGGATGACGTCCGGCAGGATGCTGTTGCAGAAGGCGAGGGCCTCGGACCCGTCAGCGGCTTCGTCGACCTCGAAGCCGAGGCCTTCGACGATCCGACGGGCCACCTTGCGGATGATCCGGCTGTCATCGACGATGAGGCAGGTTTTGAGGGGCAAGGCTGGTTTCCAATTGGCGAGACAAGCACCCGCGGTTCGGCTGCATGATCGCCGATGGGCGGTTAACGAGGTGTTGGGAAAGCCCGTTAAGCTTTCTTAGCCATGTGGGTCAGACGGGCATGCGGGCAAGCAGGTGGACACGGCCTTCCTCGAGCTCGACGGCGAGGCTGCCGCCGGCCCCTGTGACAGTCAGCCACAGCCAGTAGGGCTGAATCCACTGGCCGGCCAGACCCTCGCTGAGCCGTTCGCCGGCGAGACCGGTGGTGGCCTCCGGCTTGAGGCGGGCCCGGGTCCCGACGGCGGTGCCGTCCATGATGATGACCTCGCCCTCGCGCCGGACGGTGATCGTGGCCACGCCGCCCGAAGGCAGCGCCCCGACGGTCAGATAGGCAAGGTTGACCAGCGCCCGGGCCTCCGGCTTGCCGAAGTCGCCGTCATCGACCCGCCAGTCCATCGTCGCCCGTCCCCCCTCGATCATTCCGGCCACGAGTTTGTGCAATTCAGGCTCGGAGAAGCGTTCGCTGGTGGTGGCGGCCCCGAAGGCGACGCGCGCAAAATGGACCAGATTGACCAGCTTCTTCGCACTCTGGGCGATCAGGCCCATGGCGTCGTCGCGCATATCCTGGGCCGAGGGGTCGGCCAGCAGATCAAGACCGGAGGCGATGGCCCCCGCCGGGCTGATGAAATCGTGGCACAGCTTGGCCGCAATATAGGTGGCCAGTTCCTGGCCATCGACAGGAAGGTCAGCGGCGGTGTCGTTCACGGTCATCGGTATTCTGCACCAGCAAGGGAAGCGTCGGGACAGGCTGACGTGATTTGCCGGTTCGTGAAACCGGCCGGATCGGCTATCGAGGCCGCACATGACCAAAACACTGCAAGCCGACCTCGCCTCCGGTGCCCTGGCCGAGGCGATCGCTGACATCGCCGAGGACGCGGCCCGTCTGATCCTGCCCTACTGGCGCGCAGACACGGCGGTCGAGACCAAGGCGGACGCCAGTCCGGTGACCGAGGCCGACCGCGCGGCGGAAGCCCTGATCGTCACCCGGCTGGCGGCGCTCTATCCCGGAATCCAGACCGTGGCCGAGGAGGCCGTCGCGACAGCCGGTGCGCCGGATCAGGCCGAGGCGTGGTTCTGGCTGATTGATCCGCTGGACGGGACGCGTGGGTTCGTCGAGGGCCGCGAGAGCTATACCGTCAACATCGCCCTGATCCATGACGGCGCTCCGGTTGCCGGTGTGGTGGTGGCTCCGGCCACGGCGACGACCTGGGTTTCGGCCGCGGGCGAGGGGGCGGGCGTCCTGCGCCGGCGCTTCGGCGAGCCGTGGCAGACCGTGCGGGTGCGCGACCGGCCGACGACGCCGGTGGCGCTGCTGAGCCACAGCATGACCGATGACGAGGCCGGGCGGCTGGCGGCGCGGCACGGCTGCGCGCAATGGCAGGGCATGGATTCGTCCCTGAAATTCTGCCTGATCGCCGAAGGCCGGTTCGACGCCTATCCGCGGACCGGGCCGACCTCGGAATGGGACACGGCGGCGGGGCAGGCGGTGCTGGAGGCGGCCGGCGGACGGGTGCTGGGCGGGGATGGCCAGCCGCTGCGCTACGGCAAGCCGAGTTTTCTCAACGGTCCGTTCGTCGCCCTGGGCGGCTGAGGCGTCGTCAGACCCGGACGGCGCGGCCCGCGATCAGGGCTTCGGCCCGGGCGGCCAGGACGGTCACGCCCAGTTCGCGGGCCGTGGCGGCGGCCTCGACCAGGGACATGTCCAGACCGGCGGTTTCGCGACCGGTCAGGCGACCGAGCGCCAGATTGATCCGGGCGATGGCGATCTGGTCGGCGGCCCAGTCCAGCGGCGAATGTCGGCCGGAATCGTTGCCGAGGCGGCCGCACAGACGGATCCGCAGGTCTGACAGGGTCTTGAGGTCGCCCCCGGCCTCCGCCGCGAGCGTCTCGCGGGCGAACCGGGCTTCCCGCGCCAGGGCCCCGAGGATCAGGCCGCCGCCTTCAGTCAGGGCCTGGGCCTGGGCCAGGGCGATCAGGGGTGAACGGTCGTCGGCCTGGACGATCTGGATCGCGACCCAGTCCAGCGGGCTGTGATCGACGGTGAACTGGTCGGCCGCGGCCTCGAACATGGCCTGGCCCTGGCGCATGATGACGGTATCGCCGGCCATGGTCGCCAGCAGCTTCATGCCCGCCCCGCACAGGGACAGGGCGCGGGCCCGGGTCAGGGGGCGATATTCGGGTGTGGCGTGCTCAACCAGATCGCGCAGGTCGCGGCCGGCCTGATCCAGAAGGCGGGGATCGCACCGGGCAACACCGGCCTCGAGGGCGAGGGCCGCCCGGTCGAGGCGAACCTCGTCAGCGACCGGTCCGGTATCTGGTCCCAGGTCATGCAGGGCCGCGTCGAGCAGGGCGGCGGCATCAAGCAGGGCGGTGGTGTCGGTGGACAGCCGGGCCTGCCGGGCCTTCAGCCGGGCATGGATGACCGCTGCGGCCCGCGCCGTCTCGGGACGGTTGACGCGGCCGAGGGCGTCGATAGCGGCCATGGCGCGGTCCAGTCCGGCTGTGCCACCGCACAGGTCGAATTCCAGCATAAGCACGTGGGCGGTCTCGATCGCCGCCTGCGCAGCCTGATCCCCGCCGGTGGCGGTGCGGACCGCTTCAGCCGCAGCCTTGTGGGCGCGCTCAAGGCTGTCACTGAAACCAGTGCGTCGGGCGTGTTCACGCCACAGGGCCGATGATCGCAGACCGGCCTGGAAGGGATGGGTGCAGGACACACGACCGGCGTCGATCGACTGCTGGCGTGCCTCGGCGCGGACCAGATCAGCCCCGATCAGCTCGACCCAACCCAGATCGTCGCTTTCACGCGCCTGGGCGAACAGCTTTCTCAGATCTCTGCCGAACTCGAACATGCGGCCAATCGCTCCGTCGTCCCGCTTCGGGACTGACACCGGTCCCTCTCGCGTCCTTTGCAAACGCGACGCCGCGAGAGTGGTTCGGCGTGGCCATACCGGTTTCGCTACACAGGACGAGGCGGCGATCTATGGCGGTCGGGCCAGGGCTGCACGCAACGCCTTTGTCAGGGGCTGCCCGGGGTCATATTTGACTTGTATATCGGCGCAGGCTTGGTCTTTGTGCGATGCACCATGCTCATCCGCCGTTTGATCCAGCTCCACCTCGGCCTTGCCCTGTTCGGTGTCTCCCTCGCCCTGATGGTGCGCGCGACCCTGGGTCTTGATCCGTGGAACGTCTTCCAGCAGGGCCTGACGGACCTGACCGGCCTGACGCTGGGACAGGTCTCCATCGCCATCGGCGTGGTGGTCATGCTGGCCTGGATCCCCCTGCGTCAGAAGCCGGGCTATGGCACCATCGCCAACATCTTCGTCATCGGTCTGGTGATCGACGCCGCGCTGGCGGTGCTGCCGGTGTTTGAGGGGCTGGGGCTACGGGCCGCGATGATGGTTTCAGGCGTGGTGCTGAATGCCGTCGCCAGTGCCGCCTATATCGGCGCGGGCATGGGGCCGGGGCCACGCGATGGGCTGATGACCGGCCTGCACCAGCGGCTCGGCTGGTCGATCCGCGTCTCCCGTCTCAGCATCGAGGCCTCGGTGCTGGCCGCCGGATGGCTGCTGGGTGGTGTGGTCGGCGTCGGCACCGTGCTCTACGCCGTGGCGCTGGGGCCGCTGGTGCAGCTGTTCCTGCCGATGTTCACCGTGACGCCGCCGCTGAAGGTCAGCCCCGCTCCTTCGTCTTCGTGAAGGCGACCTTGGGGAATCGCTCACTGACATAGCCGGTTTCCCAGCTCGACTTGGCCAGGAAGACGGGATCGTCGTCGATGTCGCGGGCCATCTGGCCGCGGTATTTGCCCATGAAGTCCTCGAGGTCGGTACTGGTCCCGCCGATCCAGCGGGCCTCGGCCCAGGGCGAGGGTTCGAAGACGACATCGAGGCCGTATTCCTCGCCCAGACGGTCGGCCATGACCTCGAACTGCAGCTGACCGACAGCGCCGACGATGAAGTCTGCGCCCATCTCGGGGCGGAACAGCTGGGTCACGCCCTCCTCGGCCAGACCGTCCAGCGCCTTACGCAGGTGTTTGGCCTTGAGCGGATCCTTGACCCGCACCCGCTGCAGGATCTCGGGGGCGAAATTGGGCAGGCCGGCGAAGCGGATCAGGCCGCTTTCCGACAGGCTGTCGCCGACGCGCAGCACGCCGTGGTTGGGAATGCCGATCACGTCGCCGGCGAAGGCTTCATCGGCCAGCTCGCGGTCCGAGGCGAAGAACATGATCGGGGCGTTGACCGACAGCTGTTTGGCGGTGTTCTGGACCTTCAGCTTCATGCCGCGCTGGAATTTGCCCGAGGCCATGCGGAACATGGCGATGCGGTCGCGGTGGTTGGGGTCCATATTGGCCTGGACCTTGAAGACGAAGCCGGTGACCTCGGGCGCGCCGGGCTCGACGATGGTCTCGACCGGCTCGGGCGCGTTGCGGGCCCCGGCCAGGGCCCCGTATTTGCGGGCCTTCATCGTCTTCGGCGGCGGGGCCCATTCGCCGATGGCGGCGAGCAGCTCGTCGATGCCGAAATGGCGCAAGGCCGAGCCCCACAGCACCGGGGTCATATGGCCCTCGAGGAAGGACTGGCGGTTGAAGGCCGGATAGCCACCGGTGACCAGTTCGGCGGCGTCCAGCATGTCCTGATGCTCGCCGTCCTCGAAATACCGGGCGGCTTCGGTTAGCGGCAGGGCGTCGGGGTGGGGCTCGTCGACCACGGCGCCGGGCACCTTGCGCGCATAGGGCTGGAAACGACCCGTGCCGATCTCGACCATGCCGCGCAACCGGTTGCCGCTCTGAGCCGGCCACCAGATCGGGGCCGGGTCCAGCTGAAGCTTGGAGGCGATCTCGTCCAGCAGGGCCATCGGGTCCTGGGCCTCGCGGTCCAGCTTGTTGATGAAGGTGATGATCGGGATGTCGCGCAGGCGACAGACCTCAAACAGCTTCAAGGTCTGGGGCTCGATGCCCTTGGCGGCGTCCAGCACCATGATGGCGCAGTCGGCGGCGGTCAGCGTGCGGTAGGTATCTTCGGAGAAGTCCTCGTGCCCGGGGGTGTCGAGCAGGTTGAACATCTTGCCATCATGTTCGAACGTCATGACCGAGGCCGAGACGGAAATGCCGCGTTCCTTTTCGATCTTCATCCAGTCGGACTGGGTGCGCCGGTTCTCGCCGCGCGCACGCACGGCACCGGCCGCGCGGATAGCTCCGCCCGCGAGCAGGATATGCTCGGTCAGGGTGGTCTTGCCCGCATCGGGGTGGGCGATGATGGCGAAGGTCCGGCGACGGCCGGCCTCCTCGGCGAGCGTGAATTTCGACATGGCGGCGGGAGGTAGCGCGTCAGGCGACAGAAGTCACTCGCCGGTGTCACGCATCGCTGTCATCGCTCGTCGGGTCAGGTTGATCCGACTCCGGCTCGATCTCGTCGGGATCACCCAGGCTGACGGCCTCGATATCGGACACGTCCAGGGTCCTGTCTCCCGCCCGAATTCTTTCGAGCAAATGCTGGGCAGCGTCGGCAGCACCCCCGCCGTGCGGGGCGTTGGCCAGCGGAACCAGCAGAGCTTCTGCCCGATCCGGATGGCCGGACATTAGCAGGACCTGGGCATAGCCCAGTCGGGTCTGGGCCAGTTGAGGGGCGATCTGGAAGGCGAGTTGCCAGGTCGCCACGTCGTTCTCCGTCGGGCCGTCCGGTCCATAGGACTGCATCTCGCCCAGCATGATGTAGGTCAGGAAATGGGTTTCGTCGGCCCGGAAGGCGCGTCCCAGATAATGGCGGGCGGCATTTTCAAAGGGCAGCGGATCAGCGTCGGTGTCGCGCGCCTTTTGCTTTTCGCGGGACGCCAGCAGGTGGAGCGCCTCGACGTTGTCGGGTTCCCGCTCAAGCAGGCGGGTCAATATGGCCTCGCCCACCTCGGGATCGCCAAAATGCAGCTCGGCGTGACCCAGCTGCAGCTGGGCGAAACTGTCGTCCGGATAGTCCGCTGCGGCACGACGAACGGCCTCGGCGGTGGCGGCCCGCTCGTCCTCGGGGACGCCGACTTTCAGGCGCTGACCCAGCAGGAGCAGGTCGTCGCTGGATCGGGGGAGTACGGTGACGGAAATCTCCGCCCGGGGGAACGCCTGCCGGTATCGCGTCATGGGCACCCGCCCGTTCAAATAGTTCCTCAGGGTCCGGCGTAGCTCCGCCAGGGACTTGCCGGTCGCCCGCTCCATCGCCTCGACCGGATCGCCGCCGTCGCCGACGTCAGCGAGATAGGCGGACAGCATGACGCGGTTCTCGGCGGTACCCATGAACCAGTGGGTCAACAGCCAGGCGACCGGATAGTAGGTGTCCCGGTTATTGCCGCGGCGAACCTCAAAAGGCCGTCTGGACAGCAGTTCTTCCAGCGGAATCCAGTTCGGCGAGGACTGAAGCCAGTACAGGCGGTCTGTATTGTAACCGCCGATGACGACCTGGTCAGGCTTGATCTCCGCCGTCGAAAAATATTCGGCGAAGCCCTCGACCAGCCAGCCCGGATAGCTGCCGGTGGAATACTGGAACATGAAGTGGTGGGCATATTCGTGGAGCAGGACGTCGTCGCCGTCACCCCGGATGGCGACCGCAAAAATATCCTCCTGCGACGGAAAATAGGTGCCGACGACATTCTGCTGGCTGGCGGGATGAACCTTCAGTAGCTCGCGACGGCTGCCAACCAGATAGATTGAGAGCTTGCGGTCCGGCAACCCGTCGGTCGGCAGACCCAGCCGTGTCCTGAGGATGTAGTCGTAGGTTTCCAGTTTCTGGACGTATTCGAGCAGCGCCGCTTCACGGCCTTCCGAATAGACTATGAATTTCGGGCTTTCGGCCCGGCGCCATTCCGCCAGAGCCGATGATCCGCCCGAAAGGGCCAGAATCACGGCGAGCGCAACACGCACGAAAAGGCGGTGAGACACCGGCATGAACAGACCCCCGAGACACTTCTGAGTTGCAGGGTGGCACGCCGGGGCGGGTCTGACTATCGGCGAAATGGCAATCAGGCGGCCATTCGGTTCCAGACGACGCGATCGGCGGCGACGGCATCGAGTTTGCCGCGGGCATCGCGCTGGCTGAGCTGGCGCAGGATGGCCTTGGGCAGGGCGCAAAAGCGTGGCTCGACCAGTTCGGGTGCGCAGTTCTGGACGGGGGCGGCGAACATGGCGGCGTTGACCTCGGGACTGCGGTCGGCGATCAGCCAGGCCAGACGGCGGGCCCGGACCGGATCGTTGCGGTGCAGAAGCGGGTCTTCGGAGAACAGTTCACAGCCGAGCTCCAGGACATAGTCCAGTCCCAGCTTCTCGAAGCGACGCGCATCCCTGGCCGTGACCGGGCAGGTCTCGTCGAGGTCGAATACAGCGTCGTTCAGAAGAAACAGCATAGGGGAAAACTCACCATCACCGGACGTGTTTCCATCCGTTGATCCAACCCTAGACGCGGACCACTTGCGGCCCGGTTCACGAACGCGGTTAAGTCTTTACGACCAAGGCGACCGATCGTTCATGTCTGGTCAGCGACTGTCTCGGTGATGAAGTGGCGGCCGTCGCGATCCTCGATCTCGACCACCCAGAGGTCGCTGTCATAGGCGATCTGACGCTGGATATAGGCGTCCAGTTCGGACTCGACCTCACTGACTACCGGCTGGATCCACAGACGGTCGCCGTCGGGGCCGAACGCTTCAGTATAGAGGCGCGCGCGACGGGTGCGGGTGTCGAAGGCCTTGACCACGACCGTGCCCGCCCGCTCGTCGCCGCGGCGAACCACGGTGGCGAAGGCCCCGCCCAGTTCAGCGCGGCGGATCAGGGCGGAGACCCAGAGGTCGCTCGACAGAAGCAATTTGATAACCCTGCTCGGAAACCAGACCGGAACGCGTTGGGCATAGGGTCGGTCACATGACGATAGGCTTTCAACACCCAACCGCCAAAGTCGCAATGCTGGCGATGGCGCTGGTCGCGATCCCAGGGGCTGCCCTGGCGCAGCCGACGGCCCCCTATTATGAGCGCAGCTTCGTGCTGGCCGCGGATCTGCGTTGCGACCTGTTCCAGCCGGATGTGGCCGCGGCGCTGTCCGCCGCCACACAGCAGGCCCGCAGTGCCGCCCTGCGCGCCGGAACCAGCGAGATCGACCTGAGGGCCGCCGGAGACCGGGCGCTGAGCCGCGCCCGCAGCGTGTCGTGCGCTGATCCGCAATTGGCGACAGTCCGGCAGAGAGTGGAGCATGCGTTCGCGGGTTGGGCCCGATTGCCGCGGATGGAGTTTCCCGGCGTGCGCGCCAGCTGGATCGCCAATCGCGTTCCGGCGACTGGCCCCAGCTGGATTCTGACCCAGGCCTCGGTAACCGGAGCCTCGCCGGTGACCGTGGGCTATACTGCGGGCGAGATCGGCGATCGGCTGACGGCGGTGGTGTCCTTCGTCGGCCGCCCCCGGCCCTATGCGGCGCGGATCGTCATGCGTGATCCCAAGCGTTCGCCCCGGGCCTGGCTGGGCGGGGTGTCTGACCTGCCGCCGACGTCGGTACGCCGCGGGTTCTGGGCCGTATCCTTCGGGAATGCGGATTCGGCCTTGCTGGTCACTGGAAAGTCGGCCGGCGAGGCGTGGCGTTTCCCGACCGAAGCTGCCGAGGCGCTGGAGAAGCTGGACCCGCGCGAGGCCTTTGCCATCGAATTCCTGTTCCGTGACGACAGCGTCGCCAGCGCCATTTTTGAAGCCGGGGACTTTGCGGCCGGTCGGGCCTTCCTGTCGCTGGGGCCGTTGGGCGGACTGGCCGCCTGAGGTCTGGCAACAGCCGATCAGGCTTCGGCGTTGCGCGACGGATCCGCCTCGGTCAGGTTGATGATCTCGGCGCCACCGGGCGGAATTGGCGCACGACCGGCGACGACGACGGGCAGGCGGACGGTTACCGCCGTGCCTTCACCGAGCGTGCTGTCGATCGTCATCCGGCCACCGTGCAGCTCGGCCAGGGCCCGGACGAGTGACAGACCGAGGCCCGTCCCCTGGGCGCGCTGGTCGGCATCGCCGGCCTGTTCGAACGGCCGTCCCAGCCGTTTCAGATCGGCGGGAGCCACGCCGACACCGGTGTCGGAGACGATAATCTCGAGATAGGGGCCGATCGCTTCCAGCGTGACCGTCACCGAGCCCTTGGCCGGCGTGAATTTGATCGCGTTCGACAGCAGGTTGAGCATGATCTGTTTCAGCGCCCGGCGGTCGGCCGAGATTTCGACCGGTTCGTCCGGCAGGACCCCGGCCAGTTCGACGCCTTTGTCGTTGGCCGACAACCGCACGAGGGCGATCCCGGCCGAGACCACGTCGCGGGCATCGAACCGTTCGACCGACAGCGGGTAACGGTGTGCCTCGATCTTGGACACATCCAGCACGTCGTTGATGAGATCGAGCAGGTGGCCGCCGGCCTCATGGATGGAGTCGGCGTATTCGGCGTATTTGTCCGGCAGGGGGCCGAACAGACGCTGGCGCATGATGTCGGAGAAGCCGATCACGGCGTTCAGCGGCGTGCGCAGCTCGTGGCTCATATTGGCCAGGAAGCGGCTCTTGCCGGCGTTCTGGCTCTCGGCCTCGTTGCGCGCTGCTTCCAGCCCCAGTTCGCGGGCGTGTTGATTGGTCGCGTCGAAGGCCTGGACGATCAGGCGGGGGACGGCATCGACGGGACCGGTGTCGGGGTCGTCAAACCGACGCAGGATCAGGGTCACGCGCCGGTCCAGGGCCAGGCGCGGCGCGAACAGGATGGCGGTTTCGGTCCCGGCCAGCGCGCTCTCGATCGCGGACATCACGGTGGGCCGGTCCGGCGCGTGGACGGCGGCGATCAGCCCCTGGGCGAACAGCGGTTCGACGGGCAGGGCGGGCGGAGGGGCGCCATAGGCGGCCAGTACGCGGCCCGACGGCTCCAATACCAGGGTCAGGCCGGGCTGGCGGGACAGCAGGGTCTCGACCCGGCCAACCGCCGTTTCGGCGGCGATCAGGCGTGCCTCACTGGTCCGCCACGACAGGCGCAGACCGAGGGCGGCCGCCCCGGCGACCATCAGGGTCGAGATGGCGGCAACCAGGGGGGTGGGCGTCCAGGGGCCGCCGAATTGGGCGGAGACGGCACCGACCCCGGCGGCCAGGGCGACGCCGATCAGGCCGGTCTGGGCTCGCTGCTCACTGCCGAGGGCGAGGCCGACGGCCAGGGGCATGAAGATGAACCCGGCGAGGGCTCCGGACAGTCCACCCGACAGGGCCGCAGCCACAATACTGGCCAGGCTCCAGACGATGAGCCCGGCGAGTCGTTCGCGCTCGCCGTCGCGGGCCAGCAGGCCGAGGCCGGCGATACCGGGTATGACCATGACCACCACGGCGTAGAAGGCCGATCCGTCCAGTCCGCCGAACCAGCGCCCCGCGAGGGCCAGAAGCGCCGCGGCCACAGCCCAGGCCGCATGCCAGGCGGCCAGGGCCGGCAGGTCCCTCGCGACCGAGGGAACGCGGGGCGATCCGTCATGATGGTCGGGAGGTGTCAAACGGGGTCCGGAATTGAGGGCGGTGGCGCACCGCAGGGTGGAGGCAGGGTCCGACCAGACTAGCCCTCCCGGTGAGTCAGCTAAAGGCCGCTCCCGTTACAGGCGACTGTCCGTCGTGCATGAGCGCAATTGTCTGGGGACCACTGGCAAGGTTGTCGTTAATGTCTCGTCGGCCTATCTGGCGGCGATGACGGACTCCAACCCCACGATCGACGAGACGCTGGCCGAGCTGGTCGAGTCGTTCGACCTGCTCGGCGACTGGGAGAGCCGGATCGGCTATGTCATCGATCTGGGCAAGGACCTCGAACCCCTGCCGGACGCCGACCGGATCGAGGTTAACAAGGTGCCCGGCTGCGCCGCCCAGGTGTGGTTGAGCCAGAAGCGGGTTGACGGTCATCTGGTATTTTACGCCGACTCCGACAGCGCCCTGTCCAAAGGCAATATCGCCCTGCTGCTGCAGCTTTATTCGGGCCGGACGCCGGACCAGATCCTGGCCTTTGACGCCCGCGCGGCGCTGGACCGTCTGGGCCTGCCCCAGGCGTTGACGCGGCAGCGGGCCAACGGGTTGAACAACATGGTCGGCCGGATCCGCGAGGCGGCGCTGGCTGCGACCGCTAGCGACTGACCTGCCCCGCGGGGTTTTCCAGCCCGTAGTGGACGGCCAGGGCCTGGAGGCCCTGTTTCAACAGCGCGCGACCCTGACGACGACGCAGGCCGAGTTCGGCCTCGGCGCATTGCAGACCCAGTTCCCGCACGCAGACACGATCGATCATGGCTCTGACCTGCGGCGCGCAGGCCTGGAGGGCCGCCTCGACCCGCCGTCCGGCGGCGATGGCACGATCCGTGGGCTCGACGCGGGCGGCGCTGCCGCCGCCGGCACGCGGCAGGGCATCCCAACGCATCGTCAGGGACGGACCGCGCAAGGCAATCTCGGCCTCGGCGCGCAGACGCTCGCCGGCGGCGAGTTCGATCGGGGTCAGCCATGGTCGGCCGGTGGCGTCCTTGTGACGGGCCAGCCAGACGAGTGCGGATTCCCCCAGATTTGCGCGGTGTCGGATCAATCGACCGTCCGCCTGCATCACCGCCCGCTCGCCCTCGACCCAGCCCGGTCGACCCGGCGCGGGCCCCGGGGTCGGGTCGACGGCGTGGCGGACGCACCAGCCGCCACCCTGACGCCGGCGCAGGCCGGGGTCGGCGATCAGGGTCCGAAAGTCAGCCTCATCCAGCCGCAGGGTGACGCGGGCCCGTCGGTCATGACCGACGCGCAGGGCATAGACGTCACCCTCGGCGTCCAGCCAGGCTCGGCTACGGAGCAACAGGTGCCGGGCCCGGTCCATTCGCCCGGTCATGTCGGCAATTCGCAGGCCGGGGCGTCGCAAATGTCACGGGCGCAGGCTTCCAGCCGATCGAGCCAGACGTCCAGTGACGCGCGGTCGCGTTCATCCTCGACCCAGCGACAGGCCGCGGACACCGTGGCCCGGTTCAGGCCGAAGGCGTGGCCGACCCGCTCCAGCGGCCAGCCGAACGCGATATGGGCCAGATAGAGGGCCAGCCAGCGAGCGCGACAGGCGCGACTGCCCCGGTGTCTACGGGCGGTTATCCGCTCTGCCGATACACCGGTTGCGGTCGCGATCAGCTGGATCGCCAGGGCCGCCCTGATCCGATCCAGCTCCGCAACCGGCACCCTGTAATCGTTCGTCACCGTCTGTACTCCATTCCGGGTGGTCAAGCTCACCGGCCCGAAGGGGCCTCACCCGCAAATGAGAATATAGTCCTACGCCGCGCCATCTTCGGTCGCAGGTCCGGAACGGGCGGGGATTTGGGCACCGGCGCCCAGCCAGAGCAGTCAGACACTGACGGAAGGTGGCTGGACGAAAAAACTTCGGTCCCTTGACTCGCGGGACCTCGACGCCGATTCGCAAATCAGCCTACGATTCGCCTCAATGGGGTGACGTTAACCCTTCTTAAGGTTTTGGTCGGTTAACTCCCGAACAAGGTTACCGCAACTGCGGGTGCCTGAACCATTATCAAGCTTTGCCTGGAGGGGCACGAATGCGCGTTCTGCTTATCGAAGACGATCACGCAACGGCCCAGAGCATCGAACTGATGCTCAAGTCCGAAGGGTTCAACGTCTACACGACGGACCTCGGCGAAGAGGGCATCGATCTCGGGAAGATCTACGATTACGATCTGATCCTGCTTGACCTCAACCTGCCCGACATGAACGGCCTTGAGGTTCTGCGCCAGTTGCGCGTCGGCAAGGTCAACACGCCGGTGATGATCCTGTCGGGCTCGAGCGAGATCGAAACCAAGGTCAAGACCTTCGGCGGAGGTGCCGACGACTATATGACCAAGCCCTTCCACAAGGACGAGCTGATCGCGCGCACCCACGCCGTGGTCCGTCGTTCCAAGGGTCACGCCCAGGCCATCATCCACACCGGCGAGATCGCCGTGAACCTGGATGGCAAGACGGTCGAGGTGCACGGCCACCGCGTCCACCTGACGGGCAAGGAATACCAGATGCTGGAGCTGCTCTCGCTGCGCAAGGGCACCACCCTGACCAAGGAAATGTTCCTGAACCACCTGTACGGTGGCATGGACGAGCCCGAGCTGAAGATCATCGACGTCTTCATCTGCAAGCTGCGCAAGAAGCTGGCCACGGCCGCCGGCGGCAAACACTATATCGAGACCGTCTGGGGCCGTGGCTACGTCCTGCGCGATCCGTCGGAAAACACGGCTCCGGCTCCGGCTCCGGCCAGCGAAGCCGCCTGAACCCGTCTTTCAGTCCAGATACAAAACGCCCGCCGGATTTCTCCGGCGGGCGTTTTGCTGTGTGGGCCCGGCGAATCTAGCGTGGTGACATATAGGTCATCGGTTCGACGAGGGTTACGCCTTCGGTGCCGACGGTGAATTTCAGCCCTTCGAAGGTCGGCATGGCCATCAGGGGCTGGCCCTTGTTGGAAAAGGCGTAGCCTTCATCCGGCATGCCGGCCGCATCCATGTCGAAACGACCGTTGCCGTTGGCGTCGTGCATGACCATCAGCGCGTACTCACCCGGGGCCACGTCGTGGAAAGTCAGCACCACATCGCCCGAAGTGTTCCCGGGCGCGCTGGCGACATAGTCCGCACCCCGCATGAAGGTGCCGGCGGTGTTGAGGGCGGCGGAAACCTCACCGCCGCGGGCTTCAACGCCCTTGACGGTGACGGTGACATCAGCGGCCAGGGCCGGGACGGCCGTGGCGCACAGGGCAAGGCAGGCGAGAGAGAGGCGGATCATTGGACAGCTCCATTTGAATGCATGAAGTACTTTATAAAATGAAGTAACTTGTTGTCAAGCGATCCCTCCGCCTGATCCGCGCCCGGCCTGTCTAGGTCTGGAAGGCGGCTGCCAGCGCCCGGGCCATCGGGTTCGGCTGACCGTTGGCATCGAACGGCAGGGGGCGGTCCTTGCCGTCGTCCTTGTCGTCGCGTCGATACCAGCTGTCGGTATCGCGCAGACCCCAGGTGGTGAAGGCAAAGCGCTGGGCCGCCGGCAGGCACCTATAGGCCTCGGCCAATTCGGTGACCCGGGCGGTCTGGAGCGACAGCCGATACTGCTGCCCACGCAGGTCCAGCGCGCTGTCGGTGCGCAGGCTCACATCCAGTTCGGAGACATGGATGGGCAGGCCGAACTGGGCCAGCTCATGCATGAAGGCCGCAATCTGCCCGTCAGGGATGTCGATCCACAGGTGCGACTGGGTGCCGAGCCCCTGAATCGGGCAGCCGGATTTCAGCAGGCGTTCGACCAGACGCAGAAATTGGGCCCCCTTGGCCGGGATGCCTTCCAGATTGTACTCGTTCAGGAACAGAACAGCGTCGGGGTCGGCCATCTGAGCCTGTTCGAAGGCGCGCCGGATGTAGCCGTCCTGGCCGTAGCGGCGGCTCCAGTGGCAGTCGCGCAGGCCCGAGCCGTCGTCGAGGATCGGCTCATTGACTACATCCCAGCTCCTGATCTTGCCGCGATAGCGGCCGGCGACCGTGGCGATATAGCCGTCGAAGGCCCGGTCGAAGGCGGCATTGTCCAGGCCGGAAAAGGCGTCCTCCCCCTGCGAATACCAGATCAGGGTGTGGCCATGCAGGGCCATGCCATTGTCGTGGGCGAAGCGGGCGATGTGGTCGGCGCGGTCCAGACGGGGGCGATCCAGACCGTCGGCCAGGATGTACTCCATCTTCATCTCCCACTCGGGCGTGAGCTGGGAGACGTGGGTGCGGGCCAGGTTCAGCCAGGCCGGATCGGTGAGATTGGCGATCTGGACGCAGCTGCCGAAGGCCCCGGGGGTGATGGTCTTTAGCGGGGGAAGAATGGCAGGGGGTGTGCTGGCAACGGCGGAGCGCCGGCAGCCGGCGATCAACGGAGCCAGCGCCAGGGATGTCAGCAGCGCCCGCCGGTTCATATCAACCCGCGCGCCGCCTCAGGCCCAGTTCGTCGAAGGCGGCGGATTCACGCTTTCCGGCGGCGAGGACGGCGTTGAGGCGGGTAGTCTCGGCGACGTGTTCGAACTTTTTCAGCTCTTCAAAGGCACCGGTCAGGGCGTCGCGAGCCCCTTCCTCTTCGAGGTCGAGCGTCTGGACCTCGGTCATCGCGGCACCGCGCCGCATCTTCCAGCCGTTGAGATAGGCCTGCAGCAGCATGGCGGCGTCGGCGTCGCCGCGCGACTGTTCCCGTTCGATCTCGACCTCGGCATCCAGAACGGCGACGCGCATCTCGGCGGAGGCGCGTCGGGCCGTGATCTCGGCCAGCCGTTTTTGCAGGGTCTCGACCTCGTAGTTCGAGATGCGGATCAGCGAATGGGCCCAGGCAGTCATTGGTTTACTCCGGTCACTCAACCATTCCTTGGTTCAGAATAGTTTCCAGACGGTCAAAGGAATCCGACATTCGCATCGTCTCGTCCTTGTCCTGGCCCAAAAAGGCCTCGAGGTCGGGGTTGAGGGCGATGGCGCGGTCAACGATCGGATCGGCCCCGGTGCGATAGGCCCCGATGCGGATCAGCTCTTCCATATTGGCGTACGCACTCAGGCACTGACGGGCGCGCTTGTTCAGTTCGCGCTCGGGCGGGGTCTGGCAGGCGGGCAGGGTCCGGCTGACCGATTTGAGCACGTCGATGGCGGGGAAGCGGCCGCGCTCGGCGATCTTGCGGTCCATGACGATGTGGCCGTCGAGGATACCGCGAACGGCGTCGGCGATCGGCTCGTCATGGTCGCCGCCGTCGACCAGCACAGTGAACATGGCCGTGATCGGAGCGGCCGTGGTGCCGTCGGGCCGGATCGGCCCGGGGCCGGCGCGTTCCAGCAGTTTAGGCAGTTCGGAGAAGACGGTCGGCGTATAGCCCTTGGTCGTCGGCGGCTCGCCAGCGGCCAGACCGATCTCACGCTGGGCCATGGCGAAACGGGTGACCGAGTCCATCAGGCACAGGACCTCGAGGTCCTGGTCGCGCAGGAATTCGGCAATGGCCATGGTCATATAGGCGGCCTGGCGGCGCTTGAGGGCCGGTTCGTCGCTGGTGGCGACGACGACGATGGCGCGACGCAGTCCCTCTTCGCCCAGGGTTTCCTCGATGAACTCGCGCACCTCGCGGCCTCGTTCGCCGATCAGGCCGACGACGACGACATCGCAGCTGGCCTGACGCGCCAGCATCGACAACAGCACCGACTTGCCGACGCCCGAGCCGGCGAAGATGCCGAGACGCTGGCCACGGCAGGTGGTGGTGAAGACGTCCATGGCCCGTACACCGAGGTCGATCCGCTCGCCGACCCGGTCGCGCGAATGGGCTGGCGGCGGTGGAGCACGCAAGGGATAGGCAGCAAGCCCGACGGGCAGGGGGCCCTTGCCGTCGATGGGGGTGCCGAAAGCGTCGATGATCCGACCCAGCCAGGCCGTGGTCGGGCGGACAGAACCAGCCTGGTCGGTGATATAGATGTCGGCCCCGGGGGCCACGCCCTCGACCGGGCCGAACGGCATCAGCAGGGCCTTGGAGTCGCGAAAGCCGACGACCTCGGCGGGCAGGGGCGTCTGACCGCGCCGCCCGATCTCGGCCCGGGCACCGACGGCGAGGCGCGACAGCCCACCCCGGGATTCGATCAGCAGTCCGTTGACGCCCGCGACCTTGCCGGTCACGACCAGCGGGTCGATCGCTTCGATGGCGGCGACAAGATTGCGCAAGAACAGAGACCCCGGATCAGCCCGTTAACGATTGAGCTATCGTGGTTAACGCCGGGTGAATTCTGCGTCCGAGTGGGGTTGCCGCCGCGCTCGAACCGCAGCCAAACCGTTCGGACCGCTCAGTTCATCTAGGGACGCTCGATCATGTCGCGGATCTTTTCGCCGAGTTCGGCCATGATGAACGGCTTGGTCAGGACCTCCATACCCGCGTCAAGGAGGCCGTTTCCGACCGCCGCATTCTCGGCATAGCCTGTCACGAACAGCACCTTGAGGTCGGGTCGGGTCTCGCGGGCCGCGTCGGCGACCTGACGGCCGTTCATGCCGCCCGGCAGACCCACGTCGGTGATCAGCAAATCGATATGGATGTCCGACCGCAGCAGGGCCAGACCCGAGGGGCCGTCGTCGGCCTGTAGGGCGCGATAACCAGCATCTTCCAGCACTTCGACGATGAGCATCCGCACCGTCGGCTCGTCGTCGATGATCAGGACGGTCTCGCCATGGCCTTCCACGCCCGACAGGGATCCATGGGAGATGTCGACGTCATCGGCCGCACCCATGAAGCGCGGCATATACAGGCACATGGTCGTGCCCTTGCCGATCTCGGAGTAGATGCGGACCTGGCCACCCGACTGGCGGACGAAGCCGTGGATCATCGACAGGCCGAGGCCTGTGCCCTGACCCAGCGGCTTGGTGGTGAAAAAGGGATCGAACGCTTGGGAAATCACCTCTGGCGTCATGCCTGAGCCGGTGTCGGTGACGCACAGGGAGACGTACTGACCAGGGGGCAGGTCGCGTTCCCGGGCGGCCCGGTCGTCCAGCCATTTGTTGGCGGTCTCGATGGTCAGGCGGCCGCCTTCGGGGGCCATGGCGTCGCGGCTGTTGATGCACAGGTTCAGCAGGGCGTTCTCGAGCTGGGACGGGTCCATGCGCGTGGCCCATAGTCCGCCGGCCCCCACGACCTCGACCTCAACGGTCGGGCCCACGCTGCGACGGATCAGGTCTTCCATGCCTGCGATCAGGCGGTTCACATCGATGGCCTTCGGATCGAGAGTCTGGCGACGCGAAAAGGCCAGCAGGCGCTGGGTCAGGGCCGCCGCGCGCTGGGCTGCGCCCTGGGCGGCAGTGATGTAGCGGTCGACCCCGTTCAGGCGACCTTCGCCGATGCGCTTTTCCAGCAATTCCAGGCTGCCGCTGATTCCCGCCAGCAGATTGTTGAAGTCGTGGGCGATGCCACCGGTCAGCTGGCCGACGGCCTCCATCTTCTGGGACTGGCGCAGCGCCTCCTGCGCCTGCATCAACTGCTGTTCGCGCGCCTTGTCCTCGGTCAGGTCGCGGCCAACGGCGATGAAATTCTCACCGTCGGGTTCGGGGGCTACGGTCCAGTCGATCGGCGTCCAGGCGCCAGTCTTGGACAGGACCCGGTTCTGGAACCGGGTTGGTCGTCCGGTCTCCTGCATCGTCGTCAGCGCCGCCACTGTGGCCTCGACATCCTCCGGGTTGATGATGTCGGCGTAGGGGTTGGTCAGCAGTTCCTGCTCGGTCCAGCCCAGGGTTTCCGTCCACGCCGGGTTCACCGCCGACAGGCCGCCGTCGTAGTCGGCCCGGGCCAGCATGTCGGTCGACAGGGTCCATAGCTGGTCCCGCTCGGCCGTGGCTCCGGTCAGCAGGTCTGAAAGGATGTCGTTGACCCGCTCGAGCTCCTCGCCTTGCAGGCGGATGTCCTCGATGTCGATGTTGGCTCCGACCCAGCGGGTGATGTCTCCCGTGTCGTCGCGCACGGGCTCGGCATGAACGGCGAAGCGACGCCATTCGCCGTCGGTGCGGCGGATGCGGAACTCGGTGCGGTAGGACTGACCGCTTCCCAGCGACCGGCCCCAGCTTTCGGCCGCGCCGGCCAGGTCGTCGGGATGGACGATCGCGCCCCAGCCATCCGTCCCGTCCAGCGTGCCTTCGGTCGTGCCAGTGTAGAGGTAGACCTGCTCGTTAAACCAATACAGGTGCCCGTCCGGCCGGCTGGCCCAGACATGGTTCGGAACCGCCTGGGCGAAGGCGCGGAACTGGGCCTCGCTCTCGCGCAGGGCGCGCTCGGCCTTCCGGCGTTCGGTCAGATCCTTGAACAGGACAGCGACCTGTCTGCGGCTGGCCGGCTCAATACGGAAGGCGGCCAGCTCCAGAAAGCGGCCGGTGGGTTGGTATTCTTTCTCGAAGCGGACCGAGTTTCCCGTGCGCAGAACCTCGCCGTACAGGTCGATCCAGGGTTGGGCCTCTTCTCCGGCCAGCTCGCGGATGGTGCGGCCCTCGACCTCGGCCAGACCGACCTGCTCGCCCGCCGCCGGGTTGGCTTCGACGTGCATATAGTCGCTGAGGGGGCCGTGCGGCCCATCGATAAACTCGATGAGGCAGAACCCCTCGTCGATCGTCTGGAACAGCGTGCGATACCGGCTTTCGCTGTCCCGCAGCGCAGTGATGTCCTGAGCTATACCCGCCATCCGGACCGGTGTGTCGCCGTCGAACTGCACCTGACCGGTGATCGTCAGCCAGCGCAGGGTCCCGTCGGGCTGGAGGATGCGAATGTCGTGGTTCAGCCGGTGATTCCCTGCCGGGTCGAGCGCGCGGCCCACGGCCTCCGCGTAGGCCGGGCCGTCCTCGGGGTGGATGCTCTGCGCCAGCGCCGTCTGCAGCGTCAGGTGCCCATCCGACGGCAAACCGAACATCGCCATCATCCGCTCATCGGCTTCCGCCAGATCCCGGTCCGGGAACCAGACGAAGGCACCCAGGTTGGCGGCTTCCAGCGCCTGCTGCTGTCGGGCCTGGCTTTCCTGAAGTGCCTGCGTGACGCGTGAGACGTCGGTCACGTCATACCCGCCGACGAAGATGCCGGATATCAAGCCCTTCTCGTCGCGGATCGGTTCGTACAACAGGTCGATTAACCGGTCGCCGTCCTGGCGCTCCAGACGCACCGGCATCCCCCGGGCGACATACCGTTCGCCGCTGGCATAAACCTGATCCAGAAGCTCGAAAAAGCCCTGACCCTCCAGTTCCGGGAAGGCGTCCCGCACGGAGCGACCGATGAAGTCTCGCGGGCCGGAAATCTCGACATAGGCGTCATTGACGTAGTCGAAGGTATGCTCCGGTCCTGACAGCACCGCTGTAAAGCCAGGCATCTGCTGCAACATTGCGCGTTGTCGGGCCTGCTCTGAGGCGACGCGTCTGTCGGCAAGAACCCGATTCGTGGTCTCGGTGCAGGCGCAGAACATGCCCGCCACCTCACCGCTTTCGTCGCGGACCGGGGAGTAGGAGAAGGTGAACCAGGTCTGTTCGTCATGGCCCTTGCGGTTCATGAGCAGCGGCAGGTCCTCGAAATAGGTGGCCTTGCCGTCCATCGCGGCCTCGACCATCGGGAGGATGTCGGCCCAGATCTCTGACCAGATTTCCTCGAATGGCCTTCCCAGCGCCGCCGGGTGCTTCTCGCCGAGGATCGGCACGTAGGCGTCGTTGTACAGAAAGCCCAGGTCTTCGCCCCAGGCGATGAACATCGGAAACTGCGACGCCAGCATCAGTTCGACAACGGTGTGGAGGGATGAGGGCCAACGTTCAGGCGGTCCCAGCGGCGACCGCGACCAGTCGCTGGAGCGGATCAAGTCCGCGAGACGTCCCGAGGCTTTCAGGCCCCCGTAGCCTGCCTCTGCGCGGATGTCGGTCACAGCGAACTGGTCGGCTGTCTTGCCTGACGCATCTTCCAATGACCTGTCCCCGACATTCGCGTGACCGCCCCAAGCGGCCCCGCGTCCCTTCCAACGCACGAAAATCGCAAAGGCTTCAACCGCTGAATTTTGGCAGGATCCATCTGGACAGGCACCGTTGCGCTCTCCGTCCGCGCTTCCTAGATCGGTCTGTCCGGAGCCGAAGAAGCGCGCACCGCGTGCAC
Organism: uncultured Brevundimonas sp.; assembly: GCF_963977465.1. Classification (GTDB taxonomy): domain Bacteria; phylum Pseudomonadota; class Alphaproteobacteria; order Caulobacterales; family Caulobacteraceae; genus Brevundimonas. The sequence continues at coordinate 255,106 of NZ_CAXBOQ010000003.1, forward strand.
GCAACCGATCGTCGGATGCCGGAGTCCGCCATGATCGACGCCCCCTACGATCCCTCGCGCCACCTGAAGGCCGGTCGCGGCAAGATATTTCCGTCCATTCTCGACACGATGGGCGACACGCCGCTGGTCGGGCTGCCGCGGCTGTCCGCCGAACTGAAGCCGAAGGCTACGGTATTGGCCAAGCTGGAGTTCTTCAATCCGATCGGATCGGTCAAGGACCGGATCGGAGTGGCCATGATCGATGCCCTGGAACAGGCCGGAAAACTCAAGCCGGACACGGTGCTGATCGAGCCGACCAGCGGCAACACCGGCATCGCCCTGGCCTTTGTGGCCGCGGCCCGGGGCTATCGCCTGATCCTGACCATGCCCGAGAGCATGTCGATCGAACGCCGTAAGATGCTGGCCCTGTTGGGGGCCGAGTTGGTGCTGACGCCGGCCGAGAAGGGCATGAAGGGGGCGATCGCCGCCGCCAATGAACTGCTCGCCGCGACGCCGGGCGCGGTCTCTCCGTCGCAGTTCGAGAACCCGGCCAATCCGGCGATCCACCGCGTCACGACAGCCGAGGAGATCTGGAACGACACGGCGGGAGCGGTCGACATCGTCGTCTCGGGCGTCGGCACCGGCGGCACCATCACCGGCGTCGGTCAGGCCTTGAAGGCCCGCAAGCCGTCGGTCCGGATGATCGCCGTGGAACCGTCCGCCTCTCCGGTCCTGTCGGGGGGTGAGCCGGGCCCGCACAAAATCCAGGGCATTGGAGCCGGCTTCATCCCGACCATCGTCGACCGTTCGGTCATTGACGGGGTTGAGCAGGTCACGAACGAGGATGCGTTTGACATGGCTCGCAAGGTCGCGCGGGTCGAGGGCATTCCGGTCGGCATCAGTTCGGGCGCGGCGCTTGTCGCGGCCTTCCGACTGGCCGCGTTGCCGGAGAATGCCGGCAAGACCGTCGTCGCCATCGTGCCCAGCTTTGCCGAACGCTACCTGTCCACGGCGCTGTTCGAGGGCCTGTAGCGGCCGTCATTCGCGGTTAACCGAACCGCGTCTAGTCTCAGCCTGATATGTCCGATGCTGCGGCCCTTATTGAAGAAGGTGCATACCCCACGGGGTTGCGCGCTCGCCATGCGCTGTTGAAGCGCCTGGCAGATGTCGTGTCGCTGCCGGGCAGCCGTATCAATGCCTTCGAGCGGTCCGTGACCGGTGACCTGCTGGTCGAGATGCTGCGGCTGGCCGCGCCGCTGGAACGCAAGCGGGTGGCGACGCGACTGGCCCCGCTGGCGGAGCTGCCCAATAGCCTGACGCGGATGCTGCTGCGCGACGAGCCCGAGATCGCCGGTCAGTTGATCGAGTTTTGCGGCTCGCTGACCGACGCCGACCTGGTGTCGTGCGCACGCGATGCCGGGCCCGAACATCGGCTTATGATCGCCCACCGGCGAAGCCTGTCCGAAGTCGTGACCGAGACCCTGCTGACCTTCGAGGAGGCGGCGCTCACCGAGGCGGTGCTGCGCAATACGGCGGCCCGACTGAGTCAGACCGCGATCGAAAGTATCGTCAGCCAGAGCCGCCGGATTCCCGACTTCTGCGGCCTGCTGCTGAAGCGACCAGAACTGAGGCCGGCGGGAGCCTATGTGATGTTCTGGTGGTGCGGGTCCGAGGACCGGGGCACCATTCTGCAGCGTTTCGCCGTATCGCGTGAAGTCATGCAGGAGGTCTCCGAAGACGTCTTCGCCATGGCGGCGGCGGAGGGCTGGAACGACCCGGTGTCGCGCAAGGCTCTGCAGTTCATCGAGCGTCGGCAACGCAACCGCTCGGCCATCGACAAGAGCCCCTTTGACAGTCTCGAGCACGCTGTCGCTGTGGCAGAGGCTGACGGGCTAAAGCCGGACACCGCTTCGGAAATCGCCTATCTGGCAGGGATCAAACCGCTGACCGGGGCCAAGATCATCGGTGATGTCGGGGGCGAGCCGCTGGCCATCCTGTGCAAGGCAACCGGCATGGGGCGTACGGATCTTCAATCCCTGTGGCGCTCGATGCGGCGGCCTGAAGTGGGGGCGGACGGTGCTGTGGCTCCAGACTGGGACCGTGTTCAGACGACCTTCGAGATGCTGGCGGTCGATCGGGCCCAGACCGTGCTGCGTTACTGGAACTGGTCGTTGTCGTCGGCCCTGACACCGGCTTTGATGCGCGCGATCCGGGACGGCGAGGATGATGCCATCGACGAATATTCAGCGCCTGAACGTGCTGCCATGATGGCCCTGGCTGAAAACTTCGGACGTTAGGTAACGGTCAGGCCCGATATCCGGGGTTGTGGGGTCGTGCACTTCTACGTACGTATACAGGCTGGATTGCCATTATTGACGAACATCATTATTGAACCCGTGGGCGACGGGTCGATGTTGATCAGTCAAGAACATAATCAAACGGGCGAGGCTGAGCTTATGGAAGAAAATTCCCAACTGTTGGAAATGACCGCAGACATTGTGTCGGCCTATGTCGGCAACAACAACGTCCAGGCTACCGAGCTGCCGTCATTGATCGCGAACATCCACGCAGCCCTGACCCAGGTCTCCGGCGGTGCACCCGAGCCCGAGCCCGAAGTCAAGGAGCCGGCTGTGCCTATTCGCAAGTCGATTACGCCCGACTTCCTGATCTGTCTCGAGGATGGTCGTAAATTCAAGTCGCTGAAGCGGCACCTGCGCACCAAATACAATATCAGCCCGGAAGAGTACCGGGCCAAATGGGGTCTTGCGAAAGACTACCCCATGGTTGCGCCCAACTATGCCAAGGCGCGCTCGGACCTGGCCAAGCAGATGGGCCTGGGTCAGGGCGGCCGCAAGCCGGCCCGGACACCGGCGCGCGCCAAGAAATAGGCGACGGCCCGCGAAGATTGAAAACGCCCGTCTCCGCAAGGAGGCGGGCGTTTTTCATTGCAGGAGTGAGAGTCAGGCGGCCTGGGCGGTGCGACGCATGCGCCAGAAGCGAAGGGTGCGCTGGGTGGCCTCAGTTGTCAGTTCCGCATACATCCGCGCATAGGCATGAGCCTTGCCCATGGCATCGCCATCGTCATTCAGCAGAACAACGGCGTAGGTCAGAAACAGGGCCCGGTCGAGGTCGGCCGAACGGCAGACAACAGCCAGGGCGTCCAGGTCGCGACGTTCCACGATCTGGTTGGCTGTGTGGAAGTCGATGTCGGCGAGTTGCGACAGCGCGATCAGGAAGGACGTCTGGCCACCCGAGCGGAGGAAGCGGGCCAGCACCTGCGGGGTCAACTGTCCGGCGGCCTTGAGTTCCTCGACGTAGGCGAGGCTTTCATTGTAGTCGGCAGGCAGAGCGCCGTCGCCGGTGGCGACGCGGACCCGGCCGGCGGCCAGGGCTGTTTCCAGCAGTGCAGGATCCATCTGTGCATTCTGTTCGAGGATCTGCTGACGCAGCCGCGCCTCGACCACGAAATACATGTCGTTGAGCAGGTCTGCGGGCAGGGCGCTGCGTTCGACCGCGTCCTGGTGCAGGGTCGGGTTGACCTTGGCCCGTTCGACGGCCGCTTCGGAGGCCGCGCGTGACAACTGGGCTCCGTCGTTGCGCAACAGGGTGCCCAGGGTCACGTCGTCTCCCCGCTCGACGATGACGTCGGAAACGGCCTCGGACACGGTCGGCCGGATCGACACGGCACGGAGGTGTTCCTGCCCGTGCGTGCGGACCACGGAAAGCAGATCCTCGTCGGTGAGAACGGGTGAGGCGCGGAGCACCGCCCCGGCCACCGAGGCCTCGTCATTGGCCAGCCGTCGGATCAGGCTGACGGGCGCGTCGGCCACGTCGGCAAAGCGGGCGGCCAGCTCGGCGCGGACCGCGGTCTCCATGTCGACGGTCAGGCTGACGAGCACGGCGTCGTAAAGGCTGTCTTCGGCGGCCGTACGCGTCGGATTGCCGAAGAAACTCTCCGTCAGTTCGCGCAGCAGCTTGCGACGGTTCTCGCTCGAGCCCTCGGCGGCCATGGCGATCAGGTCGGGTAGGCGGGAGGCAGGCGCGGCGTCGCTCATAGCTGATCCGGAGTGGAGGTGTCGGGCATGGCCTGAAGCCGTCCCTGGGCATTGCGGATCAGGGTCGGGGGCTCAGGCGGTGCGGCGAGGTCCTGGGAGGCCAGGGAGGTGGGCAGATCGACAGCGATGGCGTCGACATAGGTTGCGGCCGGCAGCGGCGTCGGGTCCGGCTGGCGATTGTTCTGGCGATGCACCGAATAATAGCGTGCGCCCTGCTCTGCGGGGCCGTTGGTCGAGGCCGCCACCGGGGTGCGCGTCGGCGCGACGGTCGGTGCCTGGAGGCGGGGCTGCGGTGCCGCGGCGGGGGTTGGGTCGGGTGTACCCTGCATGTGGAATATCAGGGCGTCGCGCCGCGGAGCCATTGGATCGGGAGCGGTCAGAGGGACCGGGCCGGTCGCGACGGGCGTGGCCGGCGGCGGGGCCATGGCCGGCGGCGGAGCCGACGGGGCCGGAGGTGTCGGCACCAGAGCCGCAGGGGTCATCCAGGCATTGGCCGGGGTCAGGCCCCCGGAGGGGGCGGACATCGTGCCGGTCGCCGCCTGGGCGGGCGGGGTGCCGTGCGGGATAATCGCGGGCGTCGGACGGCGGGTGGGGGCCGGAACGGGGGCGTTTGTGGCGATGCGGCGCACCGGGGTGGTCGCGGGGCGTTCCGGGGTCGTCCGCGCGGGCGTGGTACGGCCGGGCCAGGTCAGATAGCGCAGACCCAGACTCTGGCCGTCGTTGCTCGCCCGCGCCGGCGGTTGCTGGGCTGCGGCCGGAGTCGCGGCGACGAGGGCTGCGACAGCAAAAAGGGTAATCGACAGGGCACGACGCACAGGCACGACTCCCGCTGCAAGGACTGGAGTCGCACGGTAGTCGGGGCGAGCTTAACCTGCCGCTAACAACCAGGGTTGAATCCGCGAGTCCGGCAGGATGTCAGCCGCGACCTGGCAGATACTGGGTGGTGAAGGCCTCGCGCCAGTTCAGGGGGGCCGGATAGACGCCGGCTTCGGACATGATCTCGAAGAAGGCCCGCCAGCGGTCCTCGGTCATGGTGCCGAGGCCGTAAAGGGCGGCGTCGCCTCCGTCGACGATGCCGTTCTCTTTCAGCGCCTGCCGGGCATGATCGAGCTCGGCCTGGGACATCTGCGGATTGTCGCGGCGGATCAGGAGGTCGGCGGCCCGGGCGTCACCGTGGATATAGTCGCGCCAGCCCTCGGCCGAGGCGGCGATGAAGCTGCGCAGGGCGGTGGCATTGTCACGGGCGAAGGCGTTCGGGGCCAGCACCAGGGCGGCGTAGGACGGATAGTCCTGATCGGCCAGCAGGAAGGAATGGGGCGTGAACCGGGCCGTCTGTTCAATCGCGTAGGCGTCGGCCCCGAGATAGCCCTGTTGCACGGCGCTCGGGTCGGCGATGAAGGCGGCCGGGTCGACATCATACGGGCGCAACTGGTCGTCGCTGAAATCGTAACGGGCCTTGAGCCAGATCCAGAAGGTCGCGGCCGCGGCGTCGGTCAGCAGGAAGGGCCGCCCCTTGAGGTCGGCAATCGACTTCAGCGCGGGATCCGGATGGGCGAGCAGCACCCGGGGATCCTTCTGGAAGAAGGCGGCGACCGCCTTTACCGGGGCACCCTCGGCCACGAGATTCAGTGGCATGAAGCTGTCGGAGCCCATGCCCAGTTCGACCGTGCCGGACGCCAGCAGCTGAGGCACGTCGATGTCGGGTTTACCCTGAATGATCTGGACGTTGAGCCCCCGTCTGGCATAGGCCCCGCCGGCGAGGGCCTGGTAGAAGCCGCCGTGTCCGGCGCGGGCATGCCAGTCTGTGGCGAAGCGCAGGCGCACGCGCCCTTCCTCGTCGACCGGGGCTTCTGCACGTCCGCAGGCCGCCAGTGTCGTGGCCGCAAGGGCCCCCGCGAGGAGGCTGCGACGGCTGGCGAAAGAGGGGCGATTCTGGTCCCGCGACATGGGCGGGAGCCTAGGGCGACGGTGCGGCCTTGGAAAGGCGGACCGGCAGCAATTCGGATGCCGGAATTGAGCGAGGGGACGCACGCCCGGTCGAACCGTTGCTTACGTCCCCTCGCCAAGTCCGGGTTGGGACTTGGCCATTGAGGTTCAGGGCCTTTGCGTCAGCACCAGCGGGCGAACCCGGCGATGGTCAGCGGTTTCCTGGCGACTCCTGGTCTTTGGCGTTCCGTCGGGTTTGACCCCGTCGTCGTCCATCGATCCCGGTCTGGTTCTCCGTCGCCCCGCACCGAAGCGCTAAAGACGGGGAGCCTGGACCCTGCCCGGTCTTTCCATGTCCCCCGAAGAGGTCAGGAACCCTTGGTCAGAGAGCCGGACCGGTTCGCTTGAGCCCCGGGTCTCCCCGGTTTTCCGCGCCGCCGTGTCCCTCGGCCTGATCAAGCTCGCTCCAATCCGCCGATCCCGCAAGCGCCCACGGGCATCCAATTGTGGATGTTTTGGTGGACGAATTTACCAATCTCGCGAACCAATCCGTGGATGATTGGAAAACTTTCACAAGAGACCAAGGGTTTGGACGATCGTGCACAAGCAGATTCCTGGCGGTCGAAATTCGTCCGGTCAGGCGCTTTGCAGGGCCTCGCGCCGGGCCTCAAGCGCGAGCCATTCCTCCTCGGCGGTGACCAGCATGGTGCGGGCGCGGTCGGCGTTGGTGGTGGCGCGGTCAAAGGCCTTGCGGTCGCGGGCGTAGAGGTCGGGGTCGGCCAGGGTGGCCTCGTGGCGGGCGATGTCGGCGGGCAGGGAGGCGAGCAGGCCTTCGAGCTCCTTGAGCCGGTGGGTGTCCTTGAACGACATCTTGGCGGGCTTCTTCGATGGGGCGGGGGCCATGATCGTCGCCGGAGCGGGGCTGGCCGCGGCGCGACGCTGGGCCTCGGCGTCCTGGGGGCGCTGGTGGGTGCCGGGCTTGAGGAAGCCGGGGTTCTGACGGATGAAATCAGTCCAGCCGCCGGGCGTTTCGACGATGTCGCCGCGGCCGTTCATGGCGATGGTCGAGGTGGCGAGACGGTCGACGAAATCACGATCGTGGCTGACCAGGATCAGGGTGCCGTCATAGGTTTCGAGCAGCTCTTCCAGCTTGTCGAGCGTGTCCATGTCGAGGTCGTTGGTCGGTTCGTCGAGGACCAGCATATTGGCCGGCTTGGCCAACGCCCTTGCCAGAAGAAGGCGGTTGCGCTCGCCGCCGGACAGGGTCGAGATCGGCTGGCGGAGCTGGCCTTCCTGAAACAGGAAGTCCTTGGCGTAGGCCGCGACGTGCTTGGACACGCCGCGCACGAGGATGGAGTCGCCGCCGCCCGGGGTCAGGGCGTCCCAAAGCGTCATGTCGCTGCGCAGCCCCTCACGCGACTGGTCGAGATAGACCGGGTCGAGATTGGCTCCCAGCTTGACGGTGCCGTCGTCGGGGGCGAGTTCGCCAAGCAGGATCTTGACCAGGGTGGTCTTGCCCGCGCCGTTGGGGCCGACGATGGCGAGCCGGTCGCCGCGGACAATGCGGGTGGTGAAGGGCTTGATGACGGTGCGCGGGCCAAAGGCCTTGGACACGCCCTTGAGGTCGGCAACCAGCTTGCCGGAGGTCGCGCCGGAATCGACGCCGAGATAGAGCTCGCGAGGGACATCCTTGAGCCGCTCGCTCCGGTCTGCCCGCAGGGCGTCGAGCGAGCGGGCGCGGCCTTCGTTGCGGGTGCGGCGGGCGGTGATGGAGCGGTAGAAGGTCTCAGTCTCACGCTCGATGGTTTTGGTCAGCCGTTGCAGGGACTGGGCCTCTTCCTCGGTGACCTTGGTCGACCATTCGTCGAAGGCGTCGAAACTCTTGTTCAGGCTGCGAACGCGACGGCCCTCCAGCCAGTGACAGGTCTGGGTCACGCGGTTGAGGAAGGCCCGGTCGTGGCTGACCACCAGTACGGCGCAGCGGGCCGAGATGAGTTCTTCCTCGAGGAGCTCGATGGCGAGGATGTCGAGGTGATTGGTCGGCTCGTCGAGGAGCATCAGGTCCGGCTCTTCGGCGAAAGCCTTGGCCAGGGCGGCGCGGCGGATCTCACCGCCCGACAGGTTGACCGCCGGCTTTTCCGGATCAAGGCCGAAGGTGTGGAGCCAGGCCTCGGCGGTCCAGGACTCGGCGTCTCCGGAGACGGCGTAGTCCGCCAACGTCTCGCCGGTGATGACGGGTTCCTGGGGCACATAGGCGAAGCGGACGCCGGACTGGACGGCCCGTTCGCCCGAGTCGGGCTCGACCTGACCCATGATGATCTTCATCAGGGTGGACTTGCCGGCACCGTTGCGGCCGACGAGACAGGCGCGGGTGCGCGGCTCGATGGCGAGATCGACGCCATCGAACAGGGGACGTTGACCGTCCTGGAGACGGACGCCTTTGAGGGCGATGAGGGGGGGACGGGCTGCCATGGGACGCGGCATATAGACTGCGAATGTGCCCGATGCGAGACACAGCGGACCGATCGGCGTAATGAGCCGCCCGATGACCGAGCCGTTCTGGGAAACCAAGACCCTGTCCGAGATGTCCCGCGACGAGTGGGAGAGCCTGTGTGACGGGTGCGGTCTGTGCTGCCTGATCCGGTTCGAGGACGAGGACACGGGGGCGGTCACCCCGACGCGGGTGCATTGCAAGTTGTTCGATACGCACGCCTGCACCTGTATCGACTACGCCAATCGGCGCGAGCAGGTGCCCGATTGCATCAAGCTGACGCCGTGGAATATCGAGGCCCTGAAGTGGATGCCGCTGTCGTGCGGGTATCGCCGGGTGCACGAGGGGCGTGGGCTGGCGGCCTGGCACCCGCTGGTCTCGGGGGATCCCGAGAGCGTCCATGCGGCGGGGGTATCGATTCGCGGGCAGACGGTGTCGGAACTGTCGCTGGCCGAGCCCGAAGACGCCCTGGCCTTCGAGGCCCCGGAGTGGATTCCCGAACGGGGTCGGTGAACTGCGTGCGTCGGCGGTAACGAAGCCTTTCCGTGTCCCTGATAACCGTGGAGGTTCCATCGACCCGGAGACCGTGAATGCGCCGTACGGCCAAACACGCCATCAGCCTGGACAGTCCTTTTGACCGACTGACGGCGCTGTTGTGCAACACTTTCGGTATGCCGTTCGGGCTGGTCTCGGTGCTGGACGGCGACGAGGCGGTGTTTCGCTCGGAAATCGGCCTGGGCGAGGCGTCGATGCCGCGCGACCAGAGCGTGAGCAATGTTCTGGTCGCGATGGGGGCCGGTGCCAGTCTGGTGATCGAGGATACGCTCGAACATTCGAAATTTCGCCACCATCCGATGGTGACCGGGGCTCCGCACATTCGCTTCTTTGCAGGCGCGACAGTGACGACGGCTGACGGCTGTCCGGTCGGCGCGGTCGGCGTCATGGACGTGGAGCCGCATCCGGCCCTGACGGTCGAACAGACCGACACCCTGCAACTGATTGCGCGCCTCGCCGGGGACATGGTGGACCAGACGGCGGCGGCACGGACCCAGGCTGAACATCTGCAATTGCTGGAGATGGCGGAGACGGTGACCGGCATCGGTCACTGGCGCCTGGACCGGACCACGAACCGGGTGGTGTGGTCGGATGAAGTGTACCGGATTTACGGGGTCGACCGGACGACCTTCGATCCGACTCTGGACGACGCGCTGAAGTATTTTCATCCGGATGGTCGGGCCATACTGGAAGGTCTGCTGCAGCGGGCGGCGGAGACCGGCGAGGGGTTCGAGGTCCGACTTCGACTGACACGCGACGATGGCGAGACGCGGAACGTGATCTCGCGCGGAAGCGGGGAGCGTCTGGAGGACGGGAGCATCGGGGCCCTGTTCGGCGTGTTCCAGGATCTGACCGAGGCTGACCGGGCCCACGAGCGACTGGTCCGGAGCGAGGCCCAGTACCGGCTGCTTGCCGACCGCGCGACGGACGTCATCGTCACCTATGACCTTGAGGCGAAATTTACCTATGTCTCGCCGTCGATTGAAACGGTCCTGGGGCATAGGCCGCAGGATCTGATGGGGACACCGATCCTGTCGCTGATCCTGCCTGAGGACATTCCGGACCTGACCACCCGGTTCCGGGCCATGGTGTCCGGAAAGACGGGGGACGAGCAGAATCGCCTGCGCTACCGGGGAATCACCAAGACGGGCGAGATTCGCTGGTTTGAGGCCCGCACCACGATCATCCGTGACGCGGACGGGTTGGCTGTCGAGTTTCAGGATGTGATCCGCGACATCTCCGAGACCAAGCAATTGGAAGATCAGCTGATCAGGGCGCGGGACCGGGCTGAGGCCGGGGCGCAGGCCAAGTCGGAATTCCTGGCCAATATGAGCCATGAACTGAGGACGCCGCTGACCAGTGTGATCGGCTTTTCCGACCTGCTGCAGGCCAGCAAGCGTTTGCCGGCGGTCGAAAGGGGCCATGCCGAACGCATTCACACCGCCAGCGGGGCCCTGTTGAGCGTGATCAACGACATTCTCGACTACTCCAAGCTGGAGGCCGAGGCAGTCGATATGGAGCCACGGGCGTTCGCGCCGCGGGGACTGGCCGAGGGGGCGGCGGCGATCGTCGAGACCCAATGCGAGGACAGGGGTCTGGACCTGGTCGTCGAGATCGATCCAGCCCTGCCGCAAGCCCTGACCGGCGACGAAGGTCGGTTGCGGCAGGTGATGCTGAACTTCCTGTCCAACGCCGTGAAATTCACGCCGCGCGGCCGGGTTCACCTGGCTGTCGGCGGTTGTCCGGCCGGAGATGGGCAATGGATGTTGAAGGTCTCGGTAACCGACACCGGGATCGGTCTGTCCGCGGATCAGGTCGCGACCATGTTCGAGCGGTTCACCCAGGGCGACGCCTCGACGACACGGGTGTACGGCGGCACGGGACTGGGGCTGGCCATCTCGCAGCGGCTGATTGAGTTGATGGGCGGTCAGGTCGGAGTCGACAGTGTGCCGGGAGAGGGTTCGACCTTCTGGCTGGAAGTGGTTCTGCCGACGGCGGATGCGGTCAATCACGCGGACACGGACGACGTGACGATTGCGGGTACGGGCCATCGTATTCTCGTCGCCGATGACGCGGGTGCCAATCGCGAACTGATCGTCGCCATCCTGGCCGGTCTGGGTCTGGAGGCGGACGCGGTCTGTGACGGGGCCGCGGCGGTCGATGCGGTACGGTCCGGCCGCTATGATCTGGTGCTGATGGATATGCAGATGCCGGTGATGGACGGGCTGGCGGCGACGCAGGCCATCCGGGCCATGGACGGGCCGGTGGCGGGCGTGCCGATTCTGGCCCTGAGCGCCAATGTCCAGCGTGAGCAGATCGACCGCTGCCTGGCGGCGGGCATGGATGACCATCTGGGCAAGCCGATCCAGATCCCCGCCTTGGCCGAGGCCCTGGGCCGCTTCTTGCAGCCGGCGGCGACCGACAATCAGGCCGCCTGATCCGGGTGCGCTGAAAAATCCTCCGGATTCTTCAGAAATTGCCCTGCACGAACAACGGGATGAGCTTTTCTAGCGGCTAAATTCCCGCACTGGGGCGCTGCTGGCCTATGATTCAGCCATGCCGGAAAAAAAGGTTCGATACGGGAAGATGAGCCCGCGGGAATTTGCCGACCGGGTGCGGGAGATGCTGGGCGCGACGGGAGACATGCCGCCGGACGAGGTCGAGCAGCGGTCCCGGGCGACGCTGGCCCTGGCCAGGGCCGCCAAGGTGCTGGATGAGGTCGAGCCGGCGGGGGGAGCGTTCGACACTGATGACGATCAACTGGATGCCGCCGGAGAACAGCGGCTCAGGGACGAGCTCCTGCATCGAATCGTTGCGCTCAATGCCGATCTCGAGGCTGAGGAAGGCGCTGGCGAGCCTGAACCAGACTCAGCTGAGGCTGATCGAGAACGACTGGGACGGCTGGTCGCATCGGGCGCAGCAACCGCCCCAGAGTGACTGGGCGACCTGGCTGTTTCTGGGCGGACGCGGCGCGGGCAAGACCCGGGCCGGGGCCGAATGGCTGACGCGGCAGGCGGTGCGGGGTGCGCGGCTGGCGCTGGTCGGCCCGACCCTGCACGATGTGCGCGAGGTGATGATCGAGGGGCCGTCCGGTCTGAGGGGTATCGCGCCCTGGCACCGGCGACCGGTCTATGAGATCAGCCGGCGGCGGCTGGTCTGGCCGAACGGGGCGGTGGCCCATGCCTTTTCGGCCGAGGATCCGGAGAGTCTGAGGGGGCCGCAGTTTCACGCGGGCTGGGCCGATGAATTCTGTGCCTGGAAACGCCCGGGCGATGCGCTGGCAATGTTGCGGCTGGGGATGCGGCTGGGGGCTGATCCGCGGCTGGTGATCACCACGACACCGAAGCCGATGAAGGCCCTGACCCGACTGATGGCTGAGCCGACCACGGTCTCGACCCATGCGCCGACCCGGATCAATGCGCGCAATCTGTCGCGTGGCTTTCTGGCCGGGCTCGAGGCGCTGTACGGCGGGACCCGGCTGGCGGCGCAGGAGGTAGACGGCCGGATCCTGACGTCGGGCGAGGCCCTTTGGACGCAGGAGATGCTGGATCGTTGCCGGGGCGGGACGCCGACGGCGTTTCGCAAGGTGGTGGTCGGGCTGGATCCGACGACGACGGCCGAGGGGGACAGTTGCGGCATCGTCGTCGTGGGGCTGACCGACAAGACGGCCTATGTGCTGGCCGACGAGAGTGTCAGCGGCAAACGGCCCCGCGACTGGGCCCATGCGGTGGCGCAGACCGTGGCCCGGCACGAGGCCGACTGGGTCATCGCCGAGACCAACCAGGGCGGCCAGATGGTCGAGGACCTGTTGCGGGTCGCCAAATGCGGGGCGCGGATCAAGCCGGTGTTCGCCACCCGCTCGAAACGGGCCCGGGCCGAGCCGGTGGCCCTGTTGTACGATCAGGGAAAGGTCATCCACTGCGGCTATTTCGCCCGGCTGGAGGATGAGCTGATGGGGCTGGGTCTGGGGACGGGCGAGGCCAGTCCCGACCGGGCCGACGCCCTGATCTGGGCCGTCAGTCATCTGCTGCTGAACACCCGGGACAGCCCGAGTATCCGGTCCCTCTGACCCTTATCAAGGACGTTGAGACATGAATGGACTGCGCTGGCCCTGGGGCCGTCGCGGGCGCATCGCTGCGCCCGAAACCAAGGACAGCCGGGTCGGGGCCCTGATCGCCATGACCGGCCCGGGTCGTCCGCGCTGGACGCCGCGCGACTATGCGCATCTGGCGCGCGAGGGGTTTGGACGCAATGCGGTGGCCTATCGCTGTGTGCGGATGATCGCCGAGGCGGCGGCCTCGACGCCACTGACGGTGTTTCGCGACGGGGTGCGCGACGATGAGCACCCGCTGGCGCGGCTGCTGGACCGGCCCAATCCGGAACAGTCGGGACCGGAGTGGCTGGAGGGCGTCTATGGCGCGCTGCAGACGGCGGGTAATGCCTATGTCGAGGCGGCCGGCGACGGTGACGGGGACGGCGCGCCGGACGAACTGTGGAGCCTGAGGCCGGACCGGATGGCGGTGGTGCCGGGGCGGCACGGTTGGCCCGAGGCCTATGTCTATGAGGTGGACGGGCGGCGGCTGCGCATCGGGCGAGGGGCCGACGGCTGGATGCCGGTCATGCATCTGAAGCTGTTTCATCCGTTCGACGATCACTATGGTTTTTCGCCGCTGGAGGCTGCGGCGGTGGCCGTCGATGTGCACAATGCCTCGGGGGCCTGGAATAAGGCGCTGCTGGATAACGCGGCCCGGCCCAGCGGGGCGCTGGTCAGCAGCGGGCGCGACGGCGAACGGTTGACGACTGAACAGTTTGAGGCACTGAAGCTGCAGCTGGGTGACGCCTATACGGGGGCCGCCAATGCCGGGCGGCCGCTGTTGCTGGAAGGCGGGCTGGACTGGAAGCCGATCAGCCTGACTCCGGCCGAGATGGACTTTATTGCCGGCAAACACGCGGCGGCGCGCGAGATCGCTTTGGCCTTCGGCGTGCCGCCGCAGCTGCTGGGGATTCCGGGCGACGCCACCTATGCCAACTATCGCGAGGCCAATGCAGCCTTCTGGCGGGCGACGATCGCGCCGCTGGTGCGCAAGACGGCGGGGGCGCTGACCGGCTGGCTGGGGCCGCGCTTTGCCGGGACGCGGATTGCGCCTGATCTGGACGGGGTGCCGGCCCTGCAGCCCGAACGCGATGCCCTGTGGGCGCGACTGGGGGCGGCAAGCTTCCTGACCGATGCCGAGCGGCGGCGCATGGCGGGGGTGGGCGAATGAGCACGCCGGGCTGGAAGGTGCCCGCCGCCCTGGTGGTGGCGCTGGGCGTGCAGACGGTCGGCGGGCTGGTCTGGGCCGGGGGCGCGGCGGCACGGATCGCGGCGCTGGAGGAAAGGGTCGGTGAACAGCGACTGGTGGCCGAACGGCTGGCCCGGCTGGAGGAACAGGGGATTGCGACACGGCAGACGGTGGAACGGATCGAGCGGCGGCTGGAGGCAGGACGGTGAGGGGGACGGGCGGGTGTGACCCCTCACCCGACCGCGCCAGTACGACGGCTGCGCCGCCGTGCGCCGTCTCCCTCTCCCGCAAGGGGCGAGGGAGCGTTGAAATCAGCGGCTATGCCTCGCTGTGGGGTGTGGCCGATCTGGACGGGGATGTGGTGGCGCGCGGGGCCTTCGCCGACAGTCTGGGCCGGACCGGTGCGGCCGGGGTGCGGATGCTGCACCAGCATGAGGCGCGGGCGGTGGTCGGGGTCTGGGACAGGCTGGTCGAGGACGACCGTGGGCTGTTCGTCCGCGGACGGATCATGGACTGGTCGGCCGAGGCGCGCTTCGCCGCCGCCCTGGCCCGGGCCGGGGCGCTGGACGGACTGTCGATCGGGTTCAGGGCGGCCAGGGCAAGGCGCGAGGGGCGGCTGCGGGTGTTGAGTGCGGTTGCGCTGTGGGAGGTGTCGCTGGTGACCTTTCCGATGCTGCCGGGCGCGCGGTTCAGTGTGGTTTGACCCCTACTGCGCCAGGTCGCGGAGCAGGGCGTCCCACTGGCGGACGCCGGGGGCGAGGGTGGCGACGGGCAGGCGTTCGTTGAGACCGTGGGCGAAATTGTCCGAGGGCTTCATGAACACGGAGGAGACCCCGTAGCTCGGCATGCCGAGGGCGCGGAAATGCATGCTGTCGGTGGCGCCCGCCGTCATGGTGGGGACCACGGTCAGGCCGGGCGCGCGGGCGTGGACCACGGCGGTGATGGCCGCCATCAGGTCGGGCCGAAGCGGCGAGGACGGGGCGTCGACGGTGCCGGAGTCCTGATAGGCCACGATGACGCCGGGATCGGCCATGATGCCGGTCAGGGTGGTGCCGATCTGGGCCATGGTCGTGCCGGGGAAGATGCGGCAGTTGATGTTGGCCGTGGCCCGTTGCGGCAGGGCGTTGGGGGCGTGGCCGCCGTTGATCATCGTGGTCAGGCAGGTGGTGCGGATCAGGCCGACATATTCGGGCTCGGCATCGAGCACGGCGATGGCATCGGCGTCGGCGGGATCGACCGCCAGACGACGCAGGGCGACGCCGGTCGGACCGTCCACCTCGGGGCCGGTGGCGGCGATATAGGCGGTGGTGATCGGGCTGTAGGTGACCGGGAATTTGTAGGCGGCCAGCCGGGCCAGGGCGGCGTTGAGCCGGTAGATGGCATTGGTCGGGCCGGGGCGGCTGGAATGGCCGCCGGGATCAGTGACGGTGACGGTGTAGTCGGCATAGGTCTTTTCCGCCGCCTGCAGCTTGTAGACGGTGGGGCTTCCGTCCTCGGCCAGCAGACCGCCGCCGCCGTCGGCGTTGAGGACCATCTCGGCCCCCTGGAGCTGTTCGGCCAACCAGCGACTGGTTGCCATGGCTGTCTCCTCGTCGCCGGACAGGGCCAGGACGATGGAGCGGCGCGGGGTCCAGCCGGACCGGCGCAGCTGGATCAGGGTGGCCACGACGACCGAGAGGTCGGCCTTGTTGTCGAGCGAGCCGCGTCCGTAGACGTAGCCGTTCTCGACCACGGCGGTGAAGGGATCACGGGTCCAGTCGGCGGGGTCGGCCTGGACCACATCCATATGGGCCAGCAGGACAAGCGGTTTGAAGTCAGGGTCGCTGCCGGGCCAGCGGGCGATCAGGGCGGCGGTTTCGCCGATTGGCTGGATCTGCACATCGCTGTCGGCATAGCCGCCGTCGACCAGCAGGCCCTTCAGATACGCCGCATAGGCCGGGACCTGGCCGGCCCCCTCGACGGTGCGGAAACCGATCGAGCGGGTCAGAATGTTCAGGGCATTGTCGGCGGCCGTCGCGGTCTGGGCGGTGGCGCAGGCGGGGGCGAGTAGCAGGGCGAGGGCGGCGGTGCCGCCGGCGAGGGAACGGATCATGGAAGACTCCGGCGCTGGCGGTCAGCGTGACTGAACGGGTGTGACCGTAGCGGTTGCTGTCGGCATGTCCAAACGCGCCGGGAAGACGGTCAGGCTCGGGCGCGGGGGCCGCGGCGGGGTGGTTCGGCAGCGCGGACCGGGGCGGCCATACAGTCGATCCAGTCGAGCGCGGCGGTCATGCCGTTGAGGGTGAAATAGGCCGCCTGCGGACGGCCGGATTCGGTCTGGTAGGTCCAGCGCACGAGGCGCTGACGGCGCAGGCCCGCGACAATGGAACGGGCGGTGATGGGGTCGGTGACTCGGTATTCATTGGTGCCCGGCGAGGTCGGGGTGACGAGCGACGTCAGATCGATCGACTGGCCGGGGAAGGTCAGGGACATCGGCAGGCCGGTGCCCGACGGCATGGGTTCGGCGGCGACGAACTCGACCTGTCGTTCCGCCCCGGCCGACGGGCGGGCCACGCGCAGCTGCTGGGTATAGGCGGCCTGGCCCGACAGATCGGGCAGGGCGACGACGACCGAGCAATAGCCGTCGGGACGACAGGCGGCGAGGACGTCAGTGAAATAGGCCCGGGTCTCGCCGAAGCGGCTGTGGGTCGTGGCACCGCAGCGTTCGGCGGCGGCCGCGCCGCCGGCGGCGAACAGCAGAGCCGTCGCAGCCATCGTCGACATCAGTCTGGTCATCGGTTCGTCCCCACAGGCGCTTGCCGTCAGCGGGATCACGCGGGTCGGTGACTGTCAATCAGATGCGCCCGGGTCGCGAGCGGCCAGGGGAGGCGAGTCTATTGCGGCGCGAGCAACTTGCGCTGCGTCGAGGCCCAGCCCCGAACCACAGAGGCTGCAATGAATGCGAGACAGCCCAATGCCGGAAGCAGGCGCGCCGAGGGTTTGGCGAGCGCCGGATAGAGTCTCTGCCAGACATCAGAACCGGCGAAGCTCAGGAGAAAGAGCAGACCCATGGCCGCCAGTGCCACGGTGACCTCGAGCCCGCGTTCTTCCTGTTCGGGATGCATGCCGATCAGGGTCACGATTCCTCGCATGAGCGGTGGGGGTCTGAGGCCTTCGGTCGGGAGTTCGGACCAGGCTTCGAACCCGTTGGCCGCCTGCGGTGGCGGGTCCAGCTGCAGGGCGTGCAGGGGGGACAGGCGACGGGGACGCCGATTGGCGACGGCACCGACAAGCCACGCCATAAACGCGGCGACGATGATCAATCCGAACAGCGGAAGACCGATCCACGGAACGGTCTCGTGCGGGGTCAGGTGAATCGCCAACGGTACGAAGGGCATCACCCCCGTCAGAATAGCCAGGAAAAGCGACCCGAGCAGTGAGTGCTGGATCGCATCGATGAGTTTTCGGGCGAGGTTTCCCATGCCCGAATTCTAGCCGCGTACCGCGGCCTCTACAACCGGAGATACCATGAAAGAGACCAAACAGGCCCCGGCCACGCCGGGGGCGCGCGCCGCCATGCACGAGATGATGGCGGCGTTCGAGGCGTTCAAAGGGGCCAATGACGCCCGGCTGGACGAGATCGAGAAGAAGGCGTCGGCCGATCCCCTGCTGGAGGCCAAGGTGGCGCGGATCGACCAGGCGGTGGCCAGCGCCCAGGCGCGGCTGGACCGGGTGGTTAGCGAGGGAAGGCGGCCGGAGCTTGGGGGCGGCTCCCCCTCCGACGGCTTCGCCGCCACCTCCCCCGAGAGGGGAGGAGTGGAGGAGACGAAGGCCGCGTTCGACGGCTATCTGAAGACCGGGAATTCGAGCGGGCTGGAGCTGAAGACGGGGCTGTCGTCGGCGACGGATTCGGGGGGCTATGTGGTGCCACCGGAGACTGAGCGAGCCATCGACCGGCGGCTGATGGCGGGGTCGCCGATGCGCGAGATCGCCACGGTGCGCACCATCGGGGCGGGCGTGTTTCGCAAGCCGGTGTCAACGGCCGGGGTGACGGCGGGCTGGGTCGCCGAGACCGCGCCGCGGCCGGAGACGGACCCGGCGACCCTGGCCCTGCTGGAGTTCCCGGCGGCCGATCTGTACGCCTCACCGGCGGCGACCCAGAGCCTGCTGGACGATGCCATGATCAATCTGGACGAATGGCTGGCGGCCGAGGTCGAGGATGCCTTCGCGGCCCAGGAGACCACGGCCTTTGTCAGCGGCGACGGGATCAACAAGCCGAAGGGGTTCCTGAGCTATGACATCGTCGCCGAGGCGGGCCATGGCTGGGGCGAGATCGGCTATGTGGCCTCGGGCGCGGCGGGGGCCTTTGCGGCTTCGAACCCGGGCGACCGGCTGATCGATCTGGTCTATGCGCCCAAGGCCCGCTACCGGCCCAACGGGCGGTTCGTGATGAACCGGCGGACGGTCTCGACCGTGCGTAAATTCAAGGACGCCGACGGCAACTATATCTGGCAGCCGGCGACGCGGGCTGGAGAGACGGCCTCGCTGCTGGGCTATCCGGTGACCGAGATCGAGACCATGCCGGACATCGCTGCCGACAGCGCCGCCATCGCCTTCGGCGACTTCCAGCGCGGCTATCTGATCGTCGACCGGGCCGGGGTGCGGGTGCTGCGCGACCCGTATTCGGCCAAGCCCTATGTGCTGTTCTACACGACCAAGCGCGTCGGCGGCGGGGTGCAGAATTTCGACGCCATCAAGGTGATGAAGTTTGCGGTGAGCTAGCTACGGATCCCTCTCCCCTTGCGGGAGAGGGAGACTGCGCCCGGCCGCGACAGCGGCCGTTCTGGCGCGGTCGGATGAGGGGTCGAACAGACGCCTGACGATCGCTCGGTTTGACCCCTCATCCGACCCGCTTCGCGGGCCACCTTCTCCTGCAAGGGGAGAAGGACAGGAAAAACGGAGACATCCCATGACCGCACCGGTGAGCCTCACCGAGGCGAAACTGTTCCTGCGCGTCGAACATGACGCCGAGGACGGACTGATCCAGACCCTGATCGACGCGGCCCAGGCGCGGGTTGAGGGGGAGGTCGGGGCGCCGCTGGACGACACCTCGGCGGCCCCGCTGAGGCTGGCGGTGCTGATGCTGGTGCTGCGGGCGTATGAGCGGGGCGAGCGCGACATGCCGATCGCCCCGGTCACGGCCTGGATCGCGCCCTATCGCGGGGTGCGGCTGTGAGCGGGCGGCGGCTGGCGGAACTGCTGGCGGCGACCGGGACACAGACGCCGCAGGGCGGGCAGGCCGTCAGTTTCGAACCGCTGGGCTGGGTCTGGCTGCGGTCAGGTGCGCGACGGCGACGTGAGCGCACCGAGGCCGGGATGGCGCGAACGATCGAGACGATGCGGGTCGAGACCCGGGCCGATCCACGGCTGGTCGCGGGTCGGGTGCTGCGCTTTGACGGTGACGACTGGACGGTGGTCGCGGTCGAGGTTGATGCAGACCGGCCGGGCCGGGTGCATCCGGATCTGGAGCGTCGGCCATGAGCGATCATGAGGGCGCGCTGCAGACGGCGCTGATCGCCCATTTGACGGCGGACGCCACCCTGTCGGCCCTGCTGGACGGGCGGGTATGGGACGCGCCGCCGCGCGACGCCGGGTTTCCGCAACTGTTGATCGGGCGCAGCGCCAGTCGGCCAGTGGCGGCGGACGGGTGCGGGATCGAGCACAGACTGTCGCTGACCGTGGCTTCGCGCTTTCACGGCACCGAGGAGGTGCGGGCGATCGTGGCGGCGGTGCGGGCGCGGCTGGAGGGGGCGGTGCTGGAGGCAGAGGGCATCCGCACGGTGTCGCTGGGGGTGACCCTGGCCGATGTGTTCCGCGGCGTGGACGGGGCCCGGACCTGGGCGGTGATCCGGGTGCGGGCGGTAACCGAAGCGATCGGCGGCTGATCTAAACAGAAGGACGACGGACATGGCCGCACAGCGCGGGAAGGACATCTTGCTGAAGATTGAGGACGGGCCGGGGGTGTTCGTCACCGTCGCCGGACTGAGGGCGCGGACGATCTCACTGAATGCGCGGACGGTCGATGCGACCGACGGTGACAGCGCCGGTCGCTGGCGCGAACTGCTGGCCGGGGCCGGGGTGCGGTCGGCGGCGGTGAGCGGTCAGGGCGTGTTTCGCGACGCCGCCTCGGACGCCCTGATCCGCGAGGCCTTCTTCGCCCAGACGGCCCCGGGCTGGCAGCTGATCGTGCCCGATTTCGGGGTGCTGGAAGGGCCGTTCCTGGTGGCGGCGTTGGAATATGCCGGGGAGCATGAGGGCGAGGCCAGTTTCGCGATCAGCCTGGCGAGTGCCGGTGAGATCGGGTTTACGGCGCTGTGACCCGAGCCAATGGTGCGCGCGGTGAGGTGGTGGCGACCCTGGCCGGGGTCGAGCGGCGGCTGTGCCTGACGCTGGGCGCGCTGGCCGAGATCGAGACCGGGCTGGGCGTGAGCGGGATCGCAGCGCTGGGCGAGCGGATGCGGGTGTTGTCGGCGCGGGATCTGCTGGTCGTGCTTGCAGCTCTGTTGCGCGGGGGCGGCGAGGGGAACCTGGCCGATGATCTGCCACGAGCGGCGGTGGATCCGCGTGAGGCGGCAGAAGCTGTCGCCCTGGCATTTGCAGCCGCCGCATGACGCCGTGGGGCGAGATGCTGCGGGTGGCGGCGCGGGCCGGGGTGACGCCTGCGGCCTTCTGGCAACTGTCGCTGAAGGAATGGCGGATGCTGACGGACCGGCCGCAGGGGCTGGTGCCGATGGGGCGGGACGGGTTCGAGCGGATGATGACGGCGTGGCCGGATGAGGCGGGTGGGGAGCATTCCCCTCCACCGCTACGCGGTCCCCCTCCCCATCGCTGCGCGACGGGGAGGAGACAGACGTGACGGAGTCATTTGAGCCCAACGGGCTGGAGGCGGTGCCGGAGCGGGCGGCCGAGGCGGCGGCAGCGCTGGAGGGGTTGCGGGAGCCGGCGGAGCAGGCGGCGAATGCGATTGGTGAGGCCTTTGACCGGGCCGGCGAGAGTCTGGCCCGGTCGCTGGCGCGGGCCGCGTCCGACGGGGAGGTCAGTCTGGCCGAACTGGCGCGGGCGGTGCTGGCGGCCGTCAATTCAGGACTCGGGGCCGGAAGTGCGAAGGGCGGCGGACTGGGCGCGGCCCTGGCGGCGGCGCTGGGCGGGCTGTTCGGCGGCACGCGGGCCGACGGCGGGCCGGTGTCGGCGGGCGCGGCCTATCTGGTCGGGGAGCGGGGCCCGGAGGTGTTCCGACCGGATGGTGGCGGAAGCATCGAACCGGTGACCGGCCCGGGGGTGACCATCAATGTCAGCGTCGACGGCGGGGCCCCGGCCCTGCTGCGGTCCGAGGCCCAGATCGCCGGGATGCTGGCGCGCGCCGTGTCGTTGGGCGCGCGCCGGTTGTGAAGAGCATTCTTGTGGCGCTAACGCGCTTCGCGCTGCTTGAGCGCATTGCTCGTTGCGCTACCGCGCTTCGCGCTGCTTGAGCGCGGGGTCAGCCTGCCGCCTTGGGGTCCGATCCATAGCGGTTGTCACCGTTGGTTCCGGGCGTCAGCCCGATCCACAGCATGAAGCCGAGATTGACCAGGCAAATCACCGCGAACATGCCCATCGCCGGGGCGATCAGGGCGAATATCGCAGCGGGATCTTCATTCTCGAGGGCAGCCGAGTTGGCGATGGCCGAAATGCCGACCGTACCGAAGCCGACGACCAGGGCGACGATGGTCACCACCCAGGGAATGGCCACCAGCCAGCCGCTCTGACCGATGTCGTGCAGACGCTTCACGGCGATGGCGAGGTGAGGCCAGATCAGGGCGAGGAGGATCAGCGGGCCCAGGATCGGAATGTATTTCGCGACGACGCCGGCTCCGAGCAGAATCAGCCAGCCGATCCAGAAATGCTGTCGCCGGATGCGGCCCTGGAATGAAAACAGCAGCACCTTCCAGTCGAAACCCGGAACCTGGGTAGACGTGTCGATGGTCATTTGGCGGCCCTCCAGCGCGATCAGGAGGCGAGGCTGACGGAACATTGCTCTCCGAACAAGTTAAAAGGAGCACACATATGGCCTTCCACGAGGTGAGCCTGCCCGCGCGGCTGGCCTTCGGTTCGACCGGGGGTGTCGAACGGCGGACCGAGGTGGTGACCCTGGGCTCCGGCTTCGAGCGGCGGTCGACACCCTGGGCCCAGGGGCGGCGGCGCTATCTGATCGGGGCCAACCTGAGGTCGCTGGACGACATGGCGACCCTGACCGCCTTCTTCGAGGCGCGACGGGGACGGCTGTACGGGTTCCGGTTTCGCGATTTCGCCGATTTCAAATCGTGTGCGCCGGGAGGAGTGGTGACGGCGACAGACCAGCCATTGGGCACCGGCGACGGGACGACCACGATGTTTGCTCTGGGCAAGGTCGATGGCGATCAGGTTCGGGACATCACCAAACCGGTGGCGGGGTCGGTGCGGGTGGCGGTGGATGGCGTTGAGCTGGACGGGACAGCGTTCGGCGTCGAGGTGCCGACCGGGCGGGTGACCCTGGCGATGCCGCCGGACCCGGGGGCAGCGGTGACGGCGGGCTTCGACTTCGACACGCCGGTGCGGTTCGACGCCGACCGGATCGAGGTGACGCTGGAAACCTTCGGCGCGGGCCGGATGGTGGCCATGCCGCTGATCGAAATCAGGGTCTGAACCCATGCGCGACATGCCCGAGGAGATGGCCACCCGTATCGAGAGCGGGGCGGCAACCCTGTGCCATGTCTGGCGGCTGAGCCGGAACGACGGAGTCGAACTGGGCTTCACCGATCACGACCGCGACCTGACCGTCGACGGGGTGGTGTGCAAGGCGGCGAGCGGCTGGACGGCGGGTGCGGGCGAGAGCGCCGTCGGTCCGCCGGCCGGGAGTTTCGTCGCCAGCGGCGGGCTGGACGATGACGCCCTGACCGAGGCCGATATTCGCGCCGGCCTGTATGACGGCGCCCGGGTTGAGCTGTGGCGAGTCGACTGGAGCGAGCCGACACTGGCGGTGCGGTTGTGGACCGCGACCCTGACCCGACTGCGGCGCGAGGGTGAGCACTTCGTCGCCGAGATGGACGGGCCGCTGGCCGCGCTGGAGCGGGTGGTCGGGCGGACCTATGGTCGTGACTGTGACGCGGTGCTGGGGGACGTGCGGTGTCGGGTCGATACGGCGGCCTATCCCGGACAGACCTGCGACAAACGCTGGGCGACCTGTACCGGGGTGTTCGGCAACGGGCTCAACTTCCAGGGCTTTCCCGACATTCCCGGCGACGACTTCCTGACGGCCCATCCGGCCGGGGGTGGTCGCCATGACGGCGGGAGCCGGCGATGAGGCGGGCGGCGGTGACCGCAGCGCGCGGATGGCTGAGCACGCCCTATCGGCATCAGGCCAGTGTGAAGGGCGAGGGGGCCGACTGTCTGGGACTGGTGCGCGGCATCTGGCGTGAGCTGTACGGGACAGAGCCGGAGGCCGCCCCGCCCTACAGTGCCGACTGGGCTGAAGTCGGGGGTGAGGAGACCCTGCTGGCGGCGGCGCGACGCTGGTTGATCGAGATCCCGACCGGGCAGGCGGAACCGGGGGATGTGCTGCTGTTCCGCATGAGTGCCGGGGCCCCGGCCAAACACTGTGCGGTGCTGAGCGATGTCGCGGGGGCCGAGCCGCGGATGATCCATGCCTATTGGGGCCGGTCGGTGGTCGAGAGCTGGATGGGCTCGTGGTGGCGGCGGCGGCTGGTCGCGGCCTTCACCTGGCCGGATGTGACGGACGGAGGCAGCTGAATGGCGCAGGTGGTGCTGGGCGGGATCGGCGCGGTGGTCGGCGGCGGCGTCGGTCAGGCGATCGGGGCGGCGCTGGGCGGGATGGTCGATCGCAGTCTGGTGGCGTCGCTGTCACCCGCGCGGCAGCGAGGCCCGCGGCTGGAGTCGCTGAAGATCCAGTCGTCGGCCGACGGTGCGCCGATGGCCTGTGTGTTCGGTCGGGCGCGGGTGACCGGTCAGGTGATCTGGGCGGCACGGTTCCAGGAGCGACGGACCACGTCGTCGGGCGGCAAGGGCGGGCCTAAGATTGTCGATTACGACTATTCGCTGAGCTTTGCCGTGGCCCTGTGTGAGGGGCCGATCGACGGGGTCGGCCGGGTCTGGGCTGACGGGCAGCCGATGGATCTGACCGGGGTGACCATGCGGGTCTATCGCGGCACCGAAGAGCAGACGCCCGACCCGCTGATCGAGGTGGTCGAGGGGACGGCGCCAGCCTATCGCGGCACAGCCTATGTGGTGTTCGAGGACTTGGCGCTGACGCCCTATGGCGACCGGCCGCCGCAGCTGGCCTTTGAGGTGTTCCGGCGGGCGCGGGGCAGCGAACCGCGGCTGGAGGACCGGCTGGAGGGGGTCTGTCTGATCCCCGGGGCCGGGGAGTTCGTGCTGGCCACGGAGGCGGTTCTGCGGCGTGAGGGTTTGACCCGAACGGCGGCCGAGAATGTCAGCAACGGCCAGGGGCACCCCGATCTGCTGGTGTCGCTGGATCAGTTGCTGGTGCAGTGCCCGAACCTGAAGCGGGTCAGTCTGGTGATCGGCTGGTTCGGCGATGACCTGCGCGCCGGGGTCTGTACCATCAGGCCGGGGGTCGAACGGCGCGACAAGCCGACCGCACCGATGGACTGGTCGGTGGCGGGGCTGGACCGGGGCGGGGCGCATCTGATTTCACAGGCGGGCGGTGGACCGGCCTATGGCGGCACGCCGTCGGACGAGACCGTGCGGCAGGCGGTGGCGGCACTGCAGGCGCGCGGGCTGGCAGTGACCCTGTATCCGTTCGTGTTCATGGACATTCCGGCCGACAATGGCCTGCCCGACCCCTATGGCGGGGCGCGGCAGGCGGCCTATCCGTGGCGCGGGCGGATTCGCGGCACGGATGGGGCCGGGGCGGCGGCCGAGGTGGAGAGTCTGTTCGGGGCGGCCAATGGCTGGGGCTTGCGGCGACTGGCGCTGCATTATGCCGGGCTGGCGGCCCAAACCGGGGCGGACGGGTTGCTGATCGGCTCGGAGATGCGGGCCCTGACCTGGACGCGGGACGCGGACGGCGGCCATCCGGCGGTGGCGCAGCTGCGGGCGCTGGCGGCCGAGTGCCGGGCCGTGGTGGGGCCGGAAGTCGCCCTGTCCTATGCCGCCGACTGGTCGGAGTATTTTGGTCACCATGATGGCGACCACGTGATCTTTCATCTGGATCCGCTGTGGGCCGACGCCAACATCGATTTCGTCGGCATCGACTGGTATCCGCCGCTGGGCGACTGGCGCGGAGGCGACGGCGGCGTCGATGCTGTGAACCATTCGGGGCCGGACGAGCCGGCCTATCTGGCCGGTCAGATCGCCGGAGGCGAGGGGTTCGACTGGTTCTACGCCGATGCGGCGGACCGGGCGGTTCAGCTGCGGACGCCGATCCAGGACTTGGCCCACGGCGAGGACTGGGTGTTCCGGCCCAAGGATCTGAGCGGTTGGTGGTCGAACCTGCATCATGACCGGCCGGGCGGGGTGCGGGCGGTTAGTCCGACGGCCTGGGTGCCGGGGATGAAGCCGGTCCGCCTGACCGAGTTTGGCTGTGCGGCGGTGGACCGCGGCGGCAATGCGCCAAACCTGTTCCAGGACCCCAAGAGCACGGAGAGCGGCCTGCCGCCGTCCTCGACCGGGGTTCGCGATGACCGGATGCAGCGCCGTGCGCTGGAGGCGGTGCTGGGACATTTCGGCGATCCCGCGCGCAATCCGGTGTCGCCGGTCTATGGCGGAGCGATGCTGGGCGGGGCTGATGCCTGGTGCTGGGACGCGCGGCCCTGGCCGGAGTTTCCGGCTCGGCTGGAGCGCTGGGCCGATGCCGCCGCCTGGCGGGCGGGGCACTGGCTGAACGGGCGGATGGGCGGAGACACGACCGACCTGCTGGCCGCAATTCTGGAGCGGGGCGGGGTGATCGCGGACGGGTACACGATCGGACCTGTGACGGGAACGGCAGCGGGCTACGTCATCGACCGGCCGATGCGCACGCGGGACGCGCTGGAGCCGCTGCTGACTGCTCTGGACCTGATTGTTGCCGAACGGGACGGGCGGATCGCGATCCAGGGCGCGCCGGAGGCTATCCTGACCCTGGGTCCCACCGAGCTGGCGCTGGGCGATGAGGGAGCGGGCTGGACCGAGAGCCGCGATCTGGAGCCGCGGCCGAGCGTGGTGCGGGTGCGGTTCATCGATGCCGACGGCGATTATCAGACCGGATCGGTGACGGTGCGGTCGGACGGTGACGGCGGTGGGGTGGATCTGGACCTGCCCGCCGTGTGCGGCACGGGGCTGGCGCGGGCCACGGCCGGTCGACTGATCGACGGGGACGAGGTGGAGACCCTGATCCTGCGGCCGGGGCCGTTGGCGGCCTTGCGGCTGGAACCGGGCGACGGGGTCAGTCTGGCGGGCGTGCCGGGTCTGTGGCGGGTAGCCCGGGTGTCCCAAGATGAAAACCCGACAGTGGAGGTGCGGCGTTACCACAGCCCTGCAGCTGCTGCGGAGGACGCCGCCGTGCGGACCGGGGACGCGGCGGTGGTGATCGGCGCACCGCTGTTGCGGATGCTGGACCTGCCAGCCCTGCCGGGGCGGGAGGCCGACGGGCGGCCGGTGGCGGTGGTGGCAGCCGAGCCGTGGTGGCCGATGGCCGTGCACGTGGGACCGACGGCTGAGGCGCTGACGCCAAGGGTCGTGATCGATAGACCGGCCACGGTTGGCAGTCTGGTCGCGGACCTAATGCCCGGTGTTCGCCATCGCTGGGACGCGGTCAACAGCCTGACGGTCCGGGTCGAGGGAGGAGCCCTGCAGAGCCGGACAGGGGCAGCGGTGCTGGGCGTTGGCAATCTGGTAGCGGTCGAGAGCGCCGGCGGATGGGAGCTGATCCAGTTCCGCAGCGCCACCCTGATCGGGGGCGAGGCCTGGCGGCTGGAGGGCTTGCTGCGCGGACAACAGGGTACGGAGCGGGAAATGGCTGCCGGAGCCGGGATCGGGTCGCTGGTGGTGTTTCTCGACGACAGTCCCGGGCGGGCCGATATCGGACCGGGGGAGCGGGGGTTGGCGCTGCACTGCCGGGCCGGGCCCGTGGGTATGCCGCCGGGCGGGGCGGGGTTCAGCGCAACGGATTTCACCTTCGAGGGCTTGATCGACCGCCCGTGGAGCCCGGCGCATCTGCGCGTGGGGGCGGATGGGGCAGGCGGGCTGAGGATCGACTGGATCCCGCGGGTCAGGCTGTACGGGGATCGCTGGGACAGGGAACCGGTACCGGTGGATGCGGCACGCTTCCGGCTGCGGGTCCTGGAGGCGGGGGTCGAGCGGCGGGTGATCGAGACGGAGGCGGCGGAGGCTGTCTATCCGGCGGCGGCGCTGATGGAGGATTTTCCCGGTGGACCCGGAGCGGGGGCCGTCATGGCTGTGTGCCAGTGGAACCCGGCTTTCGGCTGGGGGACAGAGGCCATGGTTTCGATCCCGGCGGCGTGACGGATTTGCATCGCCCCTTTGCGTGGCCCGGTGCATGGCTTAACTGACGCTCTGGCACTGGATGGAGCGAAGAGCGAACGTGGCTGGCGATCCCTACAAGGAACTTGGCGTATCCAGGGGCGCGAGCGCGGACGAGATCAAGAAGGCTTTCCGCAAGCTCGCCAAGGAACTCCATCCCGACAAGAATCCCGGCAACACCACCGCCGACGAGCGTTTCAAGCGCATCACCGCTGCCTTTGACCTGCTGGGCGACGCCGAGAAGCGGGCCAAATTCGACCGCGGCGAGATTGATGCCGACGGCCGTGAGCAGTTCCGCGGCGGTGGCGGACGCAGTGGCCCCGGCGGATTCGGTGGGGGTTCGCCTGGGGCCGGCGGTGCCGGTGGTGCCGGATTCGAGAACATCGACCTCGACGAACTGTTCGGCATGTTCGGCGGGCGACCGGGTGGCCGTCCCGGGGGGCGATCCGGCCCGGTACGGGGGCAGGATATTCGCGCGACCCTGGAGATCAGTCTCGAGGATTCGATCGCGGGGGCCACGCGCCGCATCCAGTTTTCCGACGGACGCACCCTGGACGTAACCATTCCCAAGGGGGCGGCAGACGGCCAGGTGATCCGGCTGCGCGGACAGGGCGCGCCAGGGCGGGGCGGGGCGGCCGGTGACGCCCTGATCGAGCTGAAGATCGCACCGCATCCCGTCTACAGCCGCGACGGGGGTGACCTGACCATGGACCTGCCGGTCTCGGTGCCTGACGCGGTACTGGGCGGCAAGATTCCGGTTCGGACCCCGGAGGGCACGGTCAGCATGACCATTCCCAAGGGATCGAACTCGGGACAGGTGCTGCGACTGAAGGGACGGGGAGCCTTTGCCGCCGGCAAACGCGGTGACCTGTTGGCCCGTCTGGTCGTGACCCTGCCGGAAAAGCCGGACGACCCTTTGGTCAAATTCGCCACCGAATGGCGCAACAAGCGTCCGTACCGGCCGGGGAAATAGGATGCCGATCCGACCGACGGTGAAACCCGCACGACCGTGGTTTTCGGCCGGTCCGACAGCCAAGCGACCGGGCTGGACGTCACAGGGCCTTTCGCACGCGCTGCTGGGCCGGGGCATCCGCGCGCCCGAGGTGGTGGCGCGCTTTGCCCATGGGCTGAAGTTGACGCGCGCGGTGCTGCGTCCGCCGGAGGACTGGGTGCTGGTCTATACGCCCGGATCGGACACCGGCGCGGTTGAGGCGGCGATGTGGTCGATACTGGGTCAGCGACCCGTGCAGGTTCTGGCCTTCGAGAATTTCGGTCAGCAGTGGGCGATTGACGCGCGCGATCACCTGAAGCTGGAGCCGGAGGTGCTGGAGGCCCCGTGGGGGGAACTGCCGGATCTGTCGCGCGTCGATCCCGCCAAGGATCTGGTGTTCCCATGGAACGGCACGACCTCGGGCGTGCGCATGCCAAACGGGGATTTTATCGCCCCTGACCGCGAGGGGTTGGTGATCTGTGACGCCACCTCGGCGGCCTTCGCCATGGCCCTGCCGTGGGATCGGCTGGATGTGGTGACCTTCTCGTTCCAGAAAGCGCTGGGCGGTGAGGCGGGTATCGGCATTGCGGCCCTGTCGCCGCGGGCGGTGGCGCGGCTGGATGCGTTCGTGCCGCCGCGACCGGTGCCCAAGGTGCTGAGGCTGCGTGACGGCAAGGGCTTTGACCGGTCGCTGGCGTCCGGATCGATGATCAATACGTTTTCGGTCTGGACCATCGAGGACTGGATCGACGGTCTGGAGTGGGCGACCGCAGTCGGGGGACTGGATGCCCTGATCGCCCGCACGGACGCCAATGCCGCCGCGCTCGGAGCCTGGGTCGAACGCACGGACTGGATCGACTATCTGGCCACGGACCCGGCGAGCCGGTCGACCACCTCGGTTTGTCTGAAGATCGTCGATGCGCGGGTCACGGCGCTGGACGAGGCCGGGCGGCAGGCCTTCGTCAAGCGCATGAAGGCACTGCTGGAAGCCGAGGGCGCGGCCTTCGATGTGGAATCGCATCGTAATGCGCCGGCAGGGCTGCGGCTGTGGTGCGGCTGCACGGTCGAAACGGCTGATATCGTGGCGGCCACGCCGTGGCTGGATTGGGCGTTTGCGCGCGCCGTTGCCGAACTGACCGGATGAGAATTCGTCCAATGGGACGACATCAGGTGATTCCCCGGCTATAGGCTGCGCCCGCATTCCCCAAACCCGGACAGCGGAGAACGATCTTGGCAAATGTCGCAGTAGTCGGTGCCCAGTGGGGCGACGAGGGCAAGGGCAAGATTGTCGACTGGTTGTCAAACCGGGCCGATGTCGTGGTCCGCTTTCAGGGCGGGCATAACGCCGGTCATACGCTGGTCGTTGGAAACACAACCTACAAGCTGAGCCTGCTGCCGTCCGGGGTGGTGCAGGGCAAACCATCGGTCATCGGCAACGGCGTGGTGGTGGATCCATGGGCATTGATGGACGAGATCGGCCGGATCGAGGCGCAGGGTGTGAAGATCACCCCGGATGTGCTGACGCTGGCGGACAATGCCTGTCTGATCCTGCCGCTTCACCGTGATCTGGATCAGGCGCGCGAGGCCCAGGCGGGGGTAACCAAGATCGGAACCACCGGGCGCGGTATCGGTCCGGCCTATGAAGACAAGGCGGGACGGCGGGCGATCCGGGTCGGCGATCTGTCCGACCCGGAGGCGCTGGATGCCAAGATCGAGCGGCTGCTGGCCCACCACAATGCCCTGCGCAAGGGACTGGACCTCGCCGAGGTTGACGTGGCCGGGCTGAAGGCGGCTCTGCTGGAGATCGCCCCCAAGGTCCTGCCCTTCGCCAGCCAGCCGGTCTGGCGGATGCTGGACCAGGCCTATCGTGATGGAAAACGTATCCTGTTCGAGGGGGCCCAGGGCGCGCTGCTGGACGTCGACCACGGCACCTATCCCTATGTCACCTCGTCCAACACCGTGGCCGGGCAGGCGGCGGCGGGCTCCGGCCTCGGGCCGCGCTCGGTCGGCTATGTGCTGGGAATCGTCAAGGCCTATACGACGCGGGTCGGCGAGGGGCCGTTCCCGACCGAACTGTTCGATGCCGACGGTGAGCGGATTGCCGAGCGCGGGCGTGAATTCGGCACGGTGACGGGCCGCGCGCGGCGTTGTGGCTGGTTCGACGCGGTGCTGGTCCGCCAGTCGATCGCCATCAACGGCATTCACGGCATCGCCCTGACCAAGCTGGACGTCCTGGACGGCTTCGACGAACTGAAGATCTGCACCGGCTACCGGATCGGCGACCGGGTTCTGGACTATCTGCCGGCGGGTATGAAGGATCAGGCGGCAGCGGAACCGATCTATGAATCGATCGAAGGTTGGTCCGAGAGCACCCAGGGCGCGCGGTCCTGGAAGGATCTGCCCGCCAATGCCATCAAATATGTGCGTCGGATCGAGGAATTGATCGCCGCGCCGGTGGCGTTGCTGTCGACCAGCCCCGAACGGGACGACACGATTCTGATGCACGACCCCTTCCAAGGCTAGATCGAAATCGGCCGGGTCGGACGCAGTCCAAGCCGGCTCAGATTTCGTTCCAGCTTGATGCTGGACCATTTTTTGGTTTCGGGTCGATTCGACCCGAAACCAAAATGATCTGGCGAGCACGTTCAACGCGTCTTAACCGACGTCTGCTATCCGGAGCTTTGTTCTGGAGAGCGTTCCGTGTTCGCAGCCGATACTCGCAAGTTGGCCCGTCTTGAGCCGACCGTCAGGCGTACCCTGATCGTTGAGCCCAATCTGCATGCCGCGCGCCTGCTGGTTGACATCATCAAGGGCCTGGGTGCGCGCGAGATTCATGTCGAGCAGACCGATGCGAAGGCCATGATCATGGCCCGTGAGCTGGAGCCGGGCCTGATTTTTACCGAACGGGGCGGTGCTGCGCTCGACGGCGAGGCCTTTGTGCGTCAGTTGCGTCGGTCGCATCTGGGCTGCAGGAACGCACCGGTCATCATGGTGACCGCCGACGCTACCGCCAATACGATCAAGGGCGCGCGCGACGTCGGCGTGCACGAATTCCTGCGCAAGCCCTTTACCTCTGCGGACCTGCTTAAACGGGTCGAGAACGTGGCCCTGAAGCCACGGGACTGGATCGAGGGCATCGCCTATGTCGGTCCGGACCGGCGGCGGTTCAACTCCGGCGAATACGCCGGTCCCCAGAAGCGAAAGAATGATCGGCCAACCGGTGCGATTGCCGTTGCGGCGGCCGTCAAGGATCAGGCCCTGCGTATCCTCGCAGCGGCGCTGGATCAGTTCGACACGGATCCGGTCCAGGCCGCCCGCGCCGCGCGGCAACAGGCGGTAACCCTGAAGCAGCTGGCGATGAAAACGTCCGACGCCCGAATGGCTGTGGCGGTGTCTGCCCTCGACGTGGCCCTGTCTGGGACGACGACATCCAAGGCCAGCCTGGCCGGCCCGATCGGCGGCCTGCTGGCCCTTGCCGATCCCGCTGACCCGGCCGCCACGCGGAAGACCGGCTGAGGCCCTTCCGCGTCAGGCGTCGACGAGGTTGCGCTCTTCCGCTGCCGCCCGCATCGCCTTCTGCAGCTTCTCGAAGGCGCGGACCTCGATCTGGCGCACGCGCTCGCGACTGACGCCATACTGGCCGGCCAGCTGTTCCAGGGTGACGGGGTCATCCTTGAGCCGGCGTTCGGTCAGGATGTGCTTCTCGCGGTCGGTCAGCTCTTCCATGGCTTCCTGAAGCAGGCCCATGCGCAAGGATTTTTCCTCGCTCTCGGCCAGGGCGGTTTCCTGGGAGACGGCGGTGTCGTCCGAGAGCCAGTCCTGCCATTCACTTTCCCCGTCCGAGCGCAGCGGTGCGTTCAGCGAGGCGTCGCCGTTGAGGCGACGGTTCATATTGGTGACCTCCTGCTCGGACACGCCCAGCTTGGTGGCGATGGCCGACAGATGTTCCGGGTGCAGGTCACCTTCCTCGAAGGCCGAGATCTGGCTCTTGGCCTTGCGCAGGTTGAAGAACAGCTTCTTCTGCGCGGCGGTGGTGCCCATCTTCACGAGCGACCAGCTACGCAGGATGTATTCCTGGATCGAGGCGCGAATCCACCACATGGCGTAGGTGGCCAGGCGGAAGCCCTTGTCCGGATCGAATTTCTTGACCGCCTGCATCAGGCCGACATTGCCCTCGGAGATCACTTCACCGATCGGCAGGCCGTAGCCGCGATAGCCCATGGCGATCTTGGCCACGAGGCGCAGGTGGGAGGTGACGAGGCGGTGAGCGCTCTCGGAATCTTGATGCTCGCTCCAGCGCTTGGCCAGCATGAATTCCTCATCCTTGGTCAGCATGGGGAATTTGCGGATTTCAGTCAGGTATCGCGACAGTCCCTGTTCAGGCGACATCACCGCGAGAGATTTAACAGCAGCCATATTCGTGGTCCCTCCGACCCAGATGCGAGCGGGTCCTTCGGTTCCGGCCACATTGCGTGCACCGGTTCCTCACCCCTCAACGAAACAAGTAGCGACGGGTTTCCGCCATTGTTAGAGGCGGATCGTCACAGGCTCTCGCGAGCGTGGCCGTGGCGCCACGGGTTCGTCTGAAGACAGCTATACCCGAGAGTAAGTCCTTTTTCAAGACGCACTGTCGGCGAGCCCAAGACTCGTGCGGTATTGGCGATGAAGGACGTCGGCCTCCTCAGGGTGTTTCTGGAAGAAGGCGGCGAAGAAGGGGCAGACGGGCAGGATCAGCAGCTGCCGGGCCCGGGCGTCGGCGATGACGTGGCGCGCCATACGGCTGGCGATGCCCTGTCCTTCCAGCGCCTGGGGCACCAGCGTCTCGGTAATCATCAGGTTCGGCGGGGACAGGTTGTAAACGACAACCGCGATCTGATCGTCGATCGGCAACTCGTAGCGGTGGGCATCAACGTTGTCGCGAATGTCCGCAGCGTCGGTCATCGGTTTCTCCCGGAATATCGGACCGCAACGTCTATCAGATTTGGGAAAGAAGGTCTGCCAGCCGGGCCATGTCGTCCGGGAGCGGCGTCTCGAAGCGGAGCGCCTCGCCGGTGACCGGGTGGACGAAGCCCAGTACTGCGGCGTGCAGAGCCTGACGGGTCAGGCCGGCCTCGGCGATCAGGGCCCTCACGACCGCGGCCGGGCTGCCGGAGCCATAGACGGGGTCGCCGAGCAGCGGCGAGCCCCTGGACGCCAGATGGACCCGGATCTGGTGGGTACGTCCGGTATGCAGGGTGCAGGCGACGCGGGCGGCCAGCGGCGCTGCCCCGGCCCTGGCTGGGACGCCGAAGCGGGTCTGGACCCGGTAGTCGGTGATGGCGTCGCGCCCGCCGCTCTTCAGCACCGCCATCTTCTTGCGGTCGGCCGAAGAGCGGCCGATGCGGGTCTCGATGCGTCCCCACTCCGGCGACGGGGCCCCGCGGGTCAGGGCGATATAGGTGCGTTCGATGTCGTGAGTGGCGAACAGGGTCGACAGGCCGGCGTGGGCCCGGTCGGTCTTGGCCGCAACCATGACGCCCGAGGTGTCCTTGTCGAGCCGGTGAACGATGCCGGGGCGGGCCACGCCGCCGATGCCGGACAGGGAGGCCCCGCAATGGGCCAGCAGGGCGTTGACCAGGGTGCCGGTCTCGCAGCCCGGGGCCGGATGGGCGGCCATGCCGGCGGGCTTGTCGATGACGATCAGCTCAGCGTCCTCGTACAGGACGGTCAGGGGGATGGCCTCGGGTCGGGGCTCGGCGGCGATCACGGCGGGCGGGGTGATGCGGTACAGGCCGGTGCGGGCCTTGGCCGAGCCGTCGCGCACGACTTCCCCTTCGAACGAGACCTCGCCCTGGGCCATCAGGGCCTGGAGGCGCGCGCGCGACATGCCGGGCAGGGCGGCAGCCAGGGCCTTGTCCAGCCGTTCGCCGGGCGCGTCGACATGGGCTTCCAGCGCCTCGGGCCGGTCGTCATCTTCGGACAAAATGGGTTCGTCGGACACAGGGCGCTCCGCCGCGGGCGAGCGGTCGCCCCTTGTCTAGCATGGCGGCGCGGGGCCGTGCCAATGACCCAAGCTTGGCCGTGAGGGCGTCTTGGCCTACACTGCGGGTCTCTCGGGGGAGACCGAACCATGCGCAATCTGATCATTATCGCTGCTGCGACGGCGTCCGTCCTGATGCTGGGCAGTTGCGCCACCATGAGCGAGGACCAGTGCCTGGCCGGGGACTGGGGCAATCAGGGCTATGCCGACGGGCGGTCCGGACAGCCGGTCAGCCGTCTGGAATCCCACACGGAGGCCTGTGCCAAATACGGGGTCGTCCCCGATGCCCCAAGCTATTATTCGGCCCGTGAGGACGGGCTGCGCGAATACTGTACCCCGGCGCGCGGCTTTCAGGTCGGACGCGAGGGCAGCGGCTATGCCGATGTCTGTCCGCCGCAGCTGGAGGCGGATTTCCTGCCTGCCTATCGCGACGGGCAGATCGTCTATGCGGCGGAGCAGGCCCTGTCGTCGGCGCGATCCAGCGTTTCGAGCCTGGGGTCGCGGGCCGAAGATCTGGATGACAAGATCCGCGCCAAGCGCGCCGAGATGCGCGCCGATGGCCTGACCGATGAGCAGCGGGAGCAGATCCGCAACCGTATCGGCGAAATCCGGCGCGAGCGCGAAGGCGTGCTGCGGGACTGGCGACGGGCCCAGGACGAGGTCGACGACGCTGAACGGCGCGTGCGCGACGTTCACTATCGCTTCGTCGATCACTACGGTCGCTGGTAGGGCGAACAGGCGGCGGTCATGACCGCCGCCCGATGGCTCAGGAGGCCGCGCGCAGCTGCTGGCCGAAATGCGGGTCCAGTTCACCCGAGGCGTAGCGTTTGGCCATCTGGGCGACGGCCAGCGGCTTGATCTTCGACGCCTGACCTTCGCAGCCGAACTGTACGAACCGTTCCTGGCAGAGCTTACGCATCGCCTCCTTGGCGGGCTTGAGATAGGCGCGCGGGTCGAACTCGCCCGGCTTCTCGGCCAGCACCTTCCGGATCGCGCCGGTCATGGCCATGCGGTTGTCGGTGTCGATGTTGATCTTGCGCACGCCGTTCTTGATGCCGCGCTGGATCTCGGCGACCGGCACGCCCCAGGTCTGGGGCATCTTGCCGCCGTATTCGTTGATGATGTCCTGCAGGTCCTGCGGCACCGAGGATGAGCCGTGCATGACCAGATGGGTGTCGGGCAGGCGGCGGTGGATTTCCTCGATCACGTTCATGGCCAGGACGGCTCCGTCCGGCTTGCGGCTGAACTTGTAGGCCCCGTGGCTGGTGCCCATTGCGATGGCCAGCGCGTCGACCTTGGTCTCGCGCACGAAGTCCACGGCCTGGTCCGGATCCGTCAGCAGGGCGGAATGGTCCAGCTTGCCCTCGAAGCCGTGGCCGTCCTCGGCCTCGCCCATGCCGGTCTCCAGCGAACCCAGTACGCCCAGTTCGCCCTCGACCGAAACGCCGCAGCTGTGCGCCATCTGAACCACCCGCCGGGTAACGTCGACGTTGTACTCGTAACTGGCCGGGGTCTTGGCGTCCTCTTCCAGCGAGCCGTCCATCATCACCGAGGTGAAGCCGTACTGGATGGCGGTCGCGCAGGTCGCCGGGCCGTTGCCGTGGTCCTGGTGCATACAGACCGGGATGTGCGGATATAGTTCGGCCAGGGCGTCGATCAGCTTGGCCAGAACGATGTCATTGGCATAGCTGCGGGCGCCGCGGCTGGCCTGGATGATGACCGGCGCGTTGACGGCCTCGGCCGCCTCCATGATCGCCAGGCCCTGCTCCATATTGTTGATGTTGTAGGCGGGCAGGCCGTAGTCGTTTTCAGCGGCGTGATCGAGCAGTTGTCGCAGGGTGATGCGGGCCATGGGGGAACTCCTGAAGCGCATGACATATTGCCGAAGGTCTAGCCTCGACGCGCCGCGAAGTCACGCAATGTAACGGCTTGTCCGACCTTGTCGCGACCGCGGATCAGGCGCGACGCAACGCCTCGACACCGGGCAGGGGCTTGCCCTCCATCCACTCAAGGAAGGCCCCGCCGGCGGTGGAGACGAAGGTCATGTCGTCGACCACGCCTGCATGATTCAGCGCCGCGACGGTATCGCCGCCACCGGCCACGGCGACCAGGGCTCCGGCCTTGGCCAGCTTGGCCGCGGCCTGGGCCGCCTTGACCGTGGCGGCGTCGAACGGCGGCACCTCGAACACGCCCAGCGGGCCGTTCCAGATCAGGGTGCGCGACAGGGCCATGGCCTTGATCAGCTTCTCGACCGTCAGCGGCCCGGCATCGAGGATCTTCTCGTCGTCACCGATCGGCTCTCGGGCCAGGACGGTACGGGTTTCGGCCCCCGGCTTCACCTCGGTGGCAATGACCACATCGATCGGCAGCAGGATCTCGCAGCCTTTTTCGGCCGCCTCGGCCAGGATGGCGCGGGCGGTGTCGGCCAGGTCCTTCTCGCACAGCGATCCCCCCACATCGACGCCCTGGGCGTGCAGGAAGGTGTTGGCCATGCCACCGCCGATGGCCAGCCGGTCCAGCTTGCTGACGAGGTTCTGCAACAGGTCCAGCTTGGACGAGACCTTGGAGCCGCCGACGATGCCCAACACCGGCTTCTGCGGATTGCCGAGGGCGGCATCCAGCGCGTTCAGCTCGCGCCGCATCGATTCCCCGGCATAGGCGGGCAGCAGGCGCGCCAGCCCCTCGGTCGAGGCGTGGGCGCGGTGCGCCGCCGAGAAGGCGTCGTTGACATAGAGGTCGCCCAGTTCGGCCAGCTGTGCGGCAAAGGCCGGGTCGTTGGCCTCCTCACCGGCATGGAACCGGACATTTTCCAGCAGGATGACGCCGCCGATATCGAGGTCGGCGATCATGGCTTTCGCCTCATCCCCCACGCAGTCAGGTGCGAACCGGACCGGCCCACCCAGGATGATCTCCAGATCATCGACGACCGGCTGCAGGCTCATCGACGGCACGACCTTGCCTTTCGGCCGGTCGAAATGGGCCAGCAACGCAACCTTGGCCCCGGCGTCTCGCAGCCGCTGAATCGTCGGCACCGCCACGCGCAGCCGGGTATCGTCGGTGACCTTGCCGTTCTCCATCGGCACGTTGAAGTCCACGCGAACCAGCGCGGTCTTGCCGGCGAGGCCACCGTTGGCCTTTGCGGCGTCGTCGAGGGTGCGGAAGGTCATGGGCGGCTCCGGTAGAAGGGGGTCGGCTGTTGTTATCCCTTCTCCCCTCGTGGGAGAAGGTGGCTCGCGCAGCGAGACGGATGAGGGGGATGGCAGGCCAGCCCAATCGTTTGAGAGCGACGATGACCTTCGCCGAGATGGCGATGTGGGCGTTGCTGCGTCGGCGCGGCTTTGAAGGCTGGAAATTCCGTCGCCAGACCCGCATCGGCCCGTGGATCGCCGACTTCTGCTGCTACGATCTGAAACTGGTCATCGAGCTGGACGGCGGCGTGCATCGCCTGCGCGAGGCCGAGGACAGGGCGCGTGACGCCGATCTGGCCCGGAGAGGTTTTACTGTTCTGAGGTTTGGTAATGAGGCGATCCTGACCAATCCGAACCTGATGCTGGAGGCCATCCGCCGCCATGCTGCGGACCGACCACCCCCTCATCCGTCAGGCTCCGCCTGACACCTTCTCCCACGAGGGGAGAAGGGACGGTTTAGATGACCGTGCCGCCCTGCAACGGCGCGTTGAAGCCCACGCGGACCAGGGCGGTCTTGCAGGCGAGGTCATTGGCATCGTCGAGGGTGCGGAAGGTTATGGAATCAGATTCCAACATCAAAGCCGGCGATTACACCGATCCAAAACAAACTGTAGCCGACGACCCAGATGAATGCGGCTTTTCCAACCTGCATGGCGACCTCGTGGTGCCGCATCCCTTTTGCATCGCCTGAAACGGAGGCTGACCTCCATCGATGCCCGATGAAGACTATTGCCAACGCACCTGCCGCCAGCAACGTTGCCACCATGGCAGGGCCGAACGGCGGCCAGGCACCAAAGCCCATGACGTAAGCCCAACCCAGCAACGTCAGGCCAGCCGCAATCCTAATCATCAAATCAGCTTGCTCATCACCAGCGCCGTGTCCGCCATCCGCGAGGCGAAGCCCCACTCGTTGTCGTACCAGGTCAGGACGCGGGCCAGTTTGCCGTCGACGACCTGGGTCTGGGGCAGGGCGGCGGTGGACGAGGCGGCGATGTGGTTCAGGTCGCTGGAGACCAGGGCTTCGTCGGTGGTGAACAGCACCCCCTTCATCGGACCGTCGGCGGCGGCCTGCAGGGCGGCGTTGATCTCCTCGACCGTGACTTCGCGACCGGCGACGACCTTCAGGTCAACGACCGAGACGTTCGGCGTCGGGACGCGGATCGACGAGCCGTCCAGCTTGCCCTTCAGTTCCGGCAGCACCAGACCCAGGGCCTTGGCGGCGCCGGTCGAGGTCGGGATCATCGACAGGGCGGCGGCGCGGCCGCGGTACAGGTCCTTGTGCATCGTATCCAGCGTCGGCTGGTCGCCGGTGTAGGCGTGGATGGTGGTCATATAGCCGCGCTCGATGCCGAACAGGTCGTTCAGCACCTTGGCCACCGGGGCCAGGGCGTTGGTGGTGCAGCTACCGTTGGAGACGACAATGTCCTCGGCGGTCAGGGTCTCGTGGTTGACCTTGTAGACGATGGTCTTGTCGGCACCGTCACCGGGGGCCGAGATCAGCACCCGCTTGGCCCCGGCCTTGAGGTGGGCCGCGGCCTTGTCGCGCGCCGTGAAGATGCCGGTGCACTCAAAGGCGATGTCGACGTTGAGTTCCTTGTGCGGAAGGTTGGCCGGATCGCGCTCGGCCGTGACCCTGATCTTGCCGAGGCCGACGTCGATCCAGTCCTCACCGCTCTCGATGGTGCCGGGGAAGCGACCGTGGACCGAGTCATACTTCAGCAGGTGGGCGTTGGTGGACACCGGGCCCAGATCGTTGATCGCCACCACCTCGATGTCGCGACGGCCGTGCTCGACGATCGAACGCAGAACAAGACGGCCGATACGGCCGAAACCATTGATGGCGACGCGGACGGTCATGGGCGGGGCTCCTGAAGCGGTGTGTGTGATTGGCGCTTCAATGCGACCGACGGGCGCGCGGATCAACCCCGGGCCGCATAACAAGGGGTGGCGGAGTGTAACGCTTCAGGCCAGCGGTAGGGTCAGCCGGGCCGTCAGCCCGCCGCCCGGCCGGGCTTCCAGAACCACGTCGCCGCCGTGCGCCCGGGCCGCCTGACGGGCGACGCTGAGGCCGAGGCCGGCCCCGCCCGTCTCGCGGTTGCGCGAGCGTTCACCGCGATAGAAGGGCTCGAACACCGCCTCCAGCTCGGATTCAGCCAGACCGGGGCCGTCATCTTCGACCGTGATCACGGCGGTGCCGTCGATGGTCGCGGCGTCGACGCAGGCCCCGCCGCCGAATTTGACGGCATTGGCGATCAGATTGGCCAGGGCCCGGCGCAGGGCGGCCGGATCAGCGACGACCGGCAGGGGCGAAATGCCGCGGAAGATCACGCTGGCCCCGGTCTCGCTGAAACCGGTGGCGCAGTCCGCCCCCAGCGCGGCCAGATCGAAGGGTTCGCTGCGGTCCGGTGCCACCTCGCCACGCACATAGGCCATGGCCGTCGCGATCATGGCGTCCATCTCCTCGATGTCGGCGGCCATGCGGTCACGCACATTGTCAGGGGCCTGTTCGGCCCGGAAACGCAGCCGGGTCAGGGGCGTGCGCAGGTCATGGGCGATGGCGGCGACGGTCTGGCTACGGCGGCGCATATGGTCGCGCAGCGCGGCCTGCATGTCGTTGAAGGCGTGGATGGCGGTGCGGACTTCGGTGGGGCCCGAGGCGACCATGGGTTCGGCATCGGGGTCGGCCCCCAGCCGTTCGGCCGCCTCGGCGAAGACCCGGATCGGCCGGGTCAGCCGCCGCGCCATGAACCAGACGAGCGGCGCGAGCAGCAGCAGGGAGATGCCCAGGGCGATCAGGATCCGCACCTGCCACGGCGACAGCAGGCCGTGCGGCGGGGTGACCGAGGCCCAGCGTCCGTCCGGCAACCGCAGGGCCGCGCTGAACGGGGCGAAGGTCAATTTGTCGGTGACCACGGTGAACTGATGGGTGGTGGTGTCGATCGTGATGGCCTCGGCCCCGGCCGGGGCCACGCGGCGCATGTGCACCTCGGCCCGGACCTCGCGGGTGGGCCTGTCGGGGTCGACCGTCTCGTCGGGACCGGCGCGTTGGTTCCAGTGCAGCGACGCCCCGTCGGGGGAGGCGGGCTCCGGGCCTCCGGGGCGGACGAAGACGAACTCGGTGCGCCTGTCTCCCGAT
Source organism: uncultured Brevundimonas sp. (assembly GCF_963977465.1). Taxonomy (GTDB): domain Bacteria; phylum Pseudomonadota; class Alphaproteobacteria; order Caulobacterales; family Caulobacteraceae; genus Brevundimonas. The sequence continues at coordinate 296,282 of NZ_CAXBOQ010000003.1, forward strand.
TGGGGCGGAGGCGGCTGACGTTCGGGGCCCGGGCCATGGCTGACCGTGACCCGCAGGGCGTCGGGCGCAACCTGAAGGCGCTGGGCCAGTCCGGCGCTGATGGCCAGGGCCAGCGACTCGCGCGGATTACCCGCCAGTTGCGGGGCCTCGTCCGACAGATGGCGTTTCAGCGCGCGCCCGTCTGAGGTCTGGGCCGGACGCCCCTGCAGGGCCTCGGCAGCGGCCTCGATGCTGAAGCCCGCGGGGCGGGGCTCGGGGGCCAGCAGCACCACGCCGAAGGCCACGGCCTGGGACATGACCACGGCCAGGGTCGCCAGGGCGGCGACCTGGATAAGGACGGGCAGGGCGGTGGGCGATCTCATCGGCGCTCGACCTTCGCGTCGAACATATAGCCCTCGCCGCGCAGGGTCTGGATCAGCTCCAGGCCCGAGCCGTCGTCCAGCTTGCGCCGCAGCCGGCTGATCTGCACGTCCATTGCCCGGTCGAATACATCGGAGTCCGCCCCCCGCGCCCGTTCCAGCAGCTGGTCGCGGGTCAGCACCCGGCCCGGGCTGTCGACGAAGGCTCGCAGCAGGGCGAACTCGCCCGCCGACAGGGTGGCGACCTCGCCGTCCGGACGCGTCAGTTCCCGCCGCATCAGGTCCAGACGCCAGCCGGCAAAGACCAGCGCGGCCCCGTCGTCCGGGCCGTCCTCGCGCGGGCGGCGCAGCACGGCGCGGATACGGGCCAGCAGTTCCCGGGGATTGCAGGGCTTGGCCAGATAGTCGTCGGCTCCCAGCTCGAGGCCGATGATCCGGTCGGTGTCGCCGCCCATGGCGCTGAGCATGACGATCGGCGGCCCCTTACCGGACAGGCGGCGGCAGACGGACAGGCCGTCCTCGCCCGGCATCATCAGGTCCAGCACGATCAGGTCCGGGGCTCGCGTGGCCACGACCCGGTCCATCTCGGCGGCGGTCGCCGCGCCGGTGGCCTCATAGCCGTGCTGAACCAGATAGTCGCACAGCACCTCGCGGATGCCGGGGTCATCGTCGACGACCAGAATGCGGGGGGCGGAGGGCGGGTTCATCCCGGCCATAGTGACGGGGTCCGGCGTCGGCGTCATTTCAGCACTGAAACAATTCTCTCTGTCCCTGCAACATGGCGGCAAGGACGCCGTGGTCCAAAGGGGGTCATAGCTTCACTGCAGAGAGATACGCCATGCTGACCCTACTGAACCTCGCCGCCGTCCTGACCATGCAAACGTCGCCGGCCCCGCCCCCGCCGCCGCACATGCGCACCGAGACCCGAGTCGTTGTCATGGGCGACCATGACGGCCCCGGCGGTCTGGACAAGGACGGCGACGGCCAGCTGACCCGCGAGGAATTCGCCGGACCGATGAATGACGCCTTCGCCCGGATGGATGCCGACGGCAACGGTCGTTTGTCGTCCGAGGAACTCCGCGCCGGTCACGGCCAGGGCGGCGATCACGAGATGATCTTTCGCCGTGGGCCTGACGGCGGGCCGGGCGAACGGCACGAGGAACGCATCATGGTGATTACCGATGGCGCACGGGGCGACGGGGGCGGCGAGCGCAATGTCTTCGTGCATCGTACAGGCCCCGGGGATGGCCCGATGACCTGGCACGACGCGGAGGGCGGCAGCCGCATCGAGATTGAACGGACCGGCGGCGATGATCTCGACACCGACGGCAACGGCAGCATCTCTGAAGCTGAGTTTCTCGCCCCGATGCGGGCGGCCTTTGCCCGGATGGACGCCGACCACTCAGGGGCCCTCGAGGCTTCGGAAAATGGCGGCGAACGTCAGGTTCGGGTCATCACTCGCCACCGCGAAGGTCCGGGCGGCCAATAGATCAAGGTCGGGCGCGATCGGGTCGAGAGCCGCACCCGCTCGCACGACGTGAGAATTAGGGGGGCTGCGCCGGACGGTGCAGCCCCCTTTTTTGTCTAGCCCGCGACGACCCGAACGCGTGAGGCCGCCTCGCGCGCCCGTTCGCGGGCCTGTTCCACCGTCTCGCCGCGCGCCGTGGCCACGCCCATGCGGCGGCGCTCGTAGCTCTCGGGTTTGCCAAACAGGCGCAGGTCGGCGGTCGGCACCACCAGGGCCTCGGCCACGCCCTCGAAGGCGATACCGACGGCGTCCATGCCGCCATAGATGACGGCGCTGGCCCCAATGTCGCGCTGGCTGACGTCGACGGGCAGGCCGAGGATGGCGCGTGCGTGCAGCGCGAACTCACTCATCGTCTGGGTGGCCAAGGTGACCAGCCCGGTGTCGTGCGGGCGCGGTGACACCTCCGAGAACCAGACCTGATCGCCCTTGACGAACAGTTCGACCCCGAACACGCCGAGGCCACCCAGCGCATCCGTGACCTTGCCGGCGATGTCCTGGGCATTGGCCAGGGCGGCGGGCGTCATCGCCTGCGGCTGCCAACTCTCGACATAGTCGCCCTTGACCTGACGGTGGCCGATCGGGGCGCAGAAGTCGGTGCGCACGGTTCCATCGCGCATCGACCGAACCGTTAGCAGGGTGATCTCATAGTCGAAATCGATGCGGCCCTCGACGATGACCCGGGTCGTCTCGACCCGGCCGCTGGACTGGGCCCAGGCCCAGGCGTTGCCCGCATCCTCCAGCGCCTCGATGAAGGACTGGCCCTTGCCGGACGACGACATCACCGGCTTGACGAACACCGGCAGGCCGATCCGGTGCGCGGCCTCGGCCAGCTCGGCCGCCGAACTGACGAAGGCATAGGGACTGGTCGGCAGGCCCAGCTCTTCGGCGGCCAGACAGCGGATGCCCTCACGGTTCATGGTCAGTTGCGTCGCCCGTGCGGTGGGGATGACCACCGCATGACCCGCCGCCTCGATCTCGGCCAGGACGTCGGTGGCGATGGCCTCGATCTCGGGCACGATGATGTGCGGCATCTCGGCGGCGATGACCCCGACCAGCACCTGCGGATCGGTCATCGGGATCACATGGCTGCGATGCGCCACCTGCATGGCCGGGGCGTTGGCATAGCGATCGACGGCGATTACCTCGACCCCCAGCCGCTGAAGTTCGATGGCCAGTTCCTTGCCCAGTTCCCCGGCCCCCAGCAGCATCACGCGGGTGGCGGAGTCGGACAGGGGGGTGCCGATACGGGTCATGGGGTCAGTCCTCGTTGCGGGCCGGTTCGATCAGGTCCCAGGCATTGCCGTACAGATCCTCGAACACCACCACCTTGCCATAGGGTTCGTGGCGCGGAACCTCGCGGAAATGAACCCCGGCCGCTGACCACGCCGCATGGTCACGCAACAGGTCGTCCGTCTCGAGGAACAGCCAGACCCGGCCGCCGGCCTGGTCGCCGACGCGGGCCAGCTGCTCCGGCGTCGCGGCCCGGGCCAGCAACAGGGAGGTCTGGCCGCCTTTCGGTGTCACCCGCACCCAGCGTTTGCCGCCGCCCATGTCGGTGTCTTCGCTGAGGTCGAACCCCAGCGTGCCGACATAGAAGGCGATGGCGGCGTCATAGTCGCGGACGAGGAGCGAGACGGCCCCCAGGTGCGCCACGGTCTAGAGCCGGACCTTGACCGCCGCCACCACCGCCTCGGCGGTGATGCCGAACTCGCGGTACAGGACCTCGGCCGGGGCAGAGGCCCCGAACGACGACATGCCGACGAAGGCGCCGTCCTCGCCGATGAACCGTTCCCAGCCCTGTTTGATGCCGGCCTCGACGGCGACCCGCACCGTGCCGCGACCGATGACCGAGGCCTGGTATTTGGCGTCCTGCTGTTCGAACAGTTCGAAACAGGGCGCCGAGACGACCCGGGTCGGGGTGCCTTCGGCCTCCAGGGCGTCGGCGGCGGCCAGGGCCAGGGCCAGCTCGGTGCCGGTGCCGAACAGGGTCACCTTCGCCGTGCTGGAGGCGGAGCGGATCTCATAGGCCCCGCGGCTCGACAGGTTTTCCGACGCGGCGACGGTGCGCACCGCCGGGGTTTTCTGGCGCGACAGGGCCAGGGCCGAAGGGCTGGTGCGATGCTCAAGCGCCAGTTTCCAGCACTCCATAGCCTCGATCGTATCGGCCGGGCGGAACACCAGCAGGTTGGGAATGGCGCGCAGGGCGGCCAGATGCTCGACCGGCTGGTGGGTCGGCCCGTCCTCGCCCAGGCCGACGGAGTCGTGGGTCAGCACATGCACGACCCGGATACCCATCAACGCGGCCAGACGGATGGCCGGACGGCTGTAGTCCGAGAACACCATGAAGGTGCCACCGTAGGGGATGACTCCGCCGTGCAGGGCCATGCCGTTCATGGCCGAGGCCATGCCGTGCTCGCGGATGCCCCAGTTGACGTAGCGACCGTCATAGGTCGGCGCGTCGAGGATGGCGGTACCCTTGACGAAGGTGTTGTTGGAGCCGGTCAGGTCGGCCGAGCCGCCGATCAGCTCGGGGATGGCCCCGAACAGCTGGTCCAGCGCCGCACCGGACGACTGGCGCGTGGCTTGGGCCGGCTTGGTCTCGACCAGACCGGCGATGGCGGCCTCCAGCGCATCGAACGCTCCGGCGGGCAGGTCACCGGCCATGGCCCGGGTGAATTCGGTGGCCTGGGCCGAGGCGGAGAGGCGGGCCTCCCAGGCCTTGCGGTGTTTCGCGCCATGCTTGCCGACCTTGAGCCAGGCCTTGCTGATCGCTTCTGGCACCTCGAACGGACCCGCGGTCCAGTGCAGCGCCTTGCGGGTCGCCTCGATCTCGGTGGCCCCCAGCGCGGCCCCGTGGGTCTTGTGGCTGCCTTCCATCGTGGCCGCGCCACGGCCGATCTTCGTCTTGCAGGCGATCAGGGTCGGCTTCGACTGTTTCGTCGCCCAGGCGAGCGCCTTCTTGATCTCGCCCATGTCGTGACCGTCGATGGTCTTCACGGCCCAGCCGCTGGCCTTGAAGCGCGCCTGCTGGTCGGTCGTGTCTGACAGGGCCACGGCTCCGTCGATGGTGATCGAATTGTCGTCCCACAGCACTGTCAGTTTGTTCAGCTTGTAGCGACCGGCCAGGGCGATGGCTTCCTGCGACACGCCCTCCATCAGACAACCGTCGCCGGCGATGACCCAGGTGCGGTGGTCGACCAGCTCATCGCCGAAGCGTGAGGCCATATGGCGCTCGGCCATGGCGAAACCGACCGAATTGGCCAGACCCTGTCCCAGCGGGCCGGTCGTGGTCTCGACGCCGGGCATGTGACCGTATTCCGGGTGACCGGCCGTCTTCGACCCGAATTGGCGGAAATTCTCAAGCTCGGCGCGGGTCGCGGCCTTGTAGCCGGTCAGGTGCAGCAAGCTGTAGATCAGCATCGAGCCGTGGCCGGCCGACAGGATGAAGCGATCCCGATCCGCCCAGTCGGGCTGGCTTGCATCAAACTTCAGAAATTTGGAAAACAGCACCGTGGCCACGTCGGCCATACCCATCGGCATGCCGGGGTGACCGCTCTTGGCCTTCTCGACGCCGTCCATGGCCAGGACGCGGATGGCGTCGGCCATCTGCTTGTGGGACGCCTTTTCGGGTGCGGGGGAGGAATTGCTCACGGCGCTGACCTTTCGGCGAGTCGAGGGAAATGGAGGCGGGACGCTTTACCGCGACGCGCTGGCGGGTTCTATACGAAATCTGGAGGATGCGACCCGATGGCTGATGCGACCACCACCGCTAAGGACCGGATCGACCGTGCGCTCGCGACGCTGGAGCGCAAGGTGCTGGAGCTGAAGGCCCGCCCGGCGACGGCCCCGGCGGTCGGCGACGACGATCTGTTCGCCCCGCGCGCCGGCCTGCCCGAGGACGCCGAACGCATTGCCGCGCTGGAGACGGCCGGTCGCGACGCGGCCGGGGCCCTGGCCCTCGCCGCCGACACGGTGCGCGATATTCTGGATCAACAAGCACGGGACGGGCAGGGCTGATGGCTACGGTCACGGTCGAAATCAACGGACGCCCCTATGCCGTGGGCTGCGCCGACGGTCAGGAGGACCGCGTGCGCATCCTCGGCAAGCAGTTCGACACCAGCGTGCGTCAGGTAGCCGGCGATGTCGGCCATGTCGGCGACGTGCGCCTGTTCCTGATGGCCGCCCTGATGCTGGCCGATGAGCTGCACGAGGCCCGGCTGGCCCTGCAAAATGGTACCGGAGCAGCGACACCGGCCCCGGCCGCTCCTGGTGGAGACGGCGTGGCCGAGGCGCTGAACGCCGTGGCCGCCCGCATCGAGAAGATCACCCTGGGTCTGTGAAGACGGGCCATTGTCCGGACACAGGCGAACGCCTATATTCTATCCCGGCGGGTCTTGCTGCGGCCCTCGTCGAAGGCAACATTCCTCGCGACCTTAATTCACTCAAAGGGATCTGTCCCTGTCCGGGCTCGAGGGCCTGGGCATATGGAGCCCACCTGGCTACCCAGGTCTGAGAGGATTTCAACGCTCTTCACGGTTCTTGCGGCGCCGCCAACCCATTCTTCCGAGCGCGCTCCCGTTCGCCGCGCGGCAGCCCTTCGTTCGAGCGCGCCTTTATGACCGACAAGAGCGAACTCCGGGCCGCGATGCGCGCCACCCGCAAGCAGCTGGCGGCGCTGGATCCCAAGGCAGCGCACAGCGTCGCCGGGTACGCGGATGATATTCCGGGCGTGGTGGTCCACGCCCTCTACTGGCCGATCGGCTCGGAACTCGATCCCACGCCACTGGCATGGAGACTGGCCTATGAAGGCTATGATCTCTGTCTCCCGGTCGTCATCGCGCTGGACGAACCGATGATTTTTCGTCTCTGGAGACCGGGCGATCCGCTGGAGCCGGATGCGGCGGGGGTGCCGGCACCCCTTCCTCTGGCGAAGGTGGTGGAACCGGAACTGATCCTGACCCCCTTGCTGGCGTTCGACGCCGTGGGTGGTCGGTTGGGGCAGGGCGGCGGCCACTACGATCGCACCTTCGCCGCGCTTCCCGATGCCCTCCGTATCGGCCTCGCCTATGAAGGGCAGCGCGTCGATCGCGTCCCGATGGAAGCCCATGATCAGGTCTTGCAAGGTGTTTTGACCGAGGTCGGCTATACCCGCATCCGTGGGCCGCACGGCTATGAGGACTGAGTATGCGTTTGGCGTTTTTTGGCGATGTGGTGGGCAAGTCCGGCCGTGATGGCCTCTCTGACCACCTGCCCGGCCTGAAGCGGGACCTGAAGCTCGATTTCGTCGTGGTCAATGCCGAAAACGCCGCCGGCGGCTTCGGCATCACCGAGAATACGGCCAAGGAACTGTTCATGGCCGGGGCCGACTGCCTGACGCTGGGCAACCACAGCTGGGACCAGCGCGAGGCCCTGACCTATATCGTGCGCGAACCGCGCATGATCCGCCCGGCCAACTATCCGCGCCTGATGGATGCGCCGGGGGCCGGGGCCAATCTGTTCGAGACGCCCAGCGGCAAGACCGTACTGGTGATGAACGTGCTGGGCCGTATCCACATGGACCCGATGGACTGCCCGTTCGGCGCGGTTGAACGCGAACTGGCCGCCTGCCCGATGGGCATGGCCGCCGATGCGATCATCGTCGACATGCATTGCGAAGCCACCTCCGAGAAGATGGCCATGGGCCATTTCTGCGACGGCCGCGCCAGCCTGGTGGTCGGCACCCACACCCATGTCCCGACCGCCGACTGCCAGATCCTGCCCGGCGGCACCGCCTACCAGACCGACGCCGGCGGCTGCTGTGACTATGACAGCGTCATCGGCAACGAGAAGGAAGAGCCGCTGCGGCGCTTCACCACCCGGCTGTCCGGCGGGCGCTACAGTCCCGCGTCAGGCCCGGCCACCGTCTGCGGCGTCTATGTCGAGACCGACGACAAGACCGGCCTCGCCACCCGTGTCGAGCCGATCCGTGTCGGCGGCCGTCTGAGCCAGGCGGTGCCGGTCGTCGCCTGACGAACCGTCACCGTCTCTCCGCCACCGACATCAGTCGGTCGCGGGCATCCAGGCCTGCATTTCAGCGATCTCGCGCGTCTGCCGGTCCTTGATGGTCCGGGCCATGCGGCGGACGGCCGGGTCGGACGACTGCGCCAGGGCGGCCTCGGCCATGGCCACGCCCGCCTGCTGGTGTGTAATCATCCGGGCCGCGAACGCCTGATCGGCCTGCGAGGGGGCGGGGCGGTCCATGTCTCGTGTCGCCGTGGTCGCTGCCCCATCCTTGACCGCCGCCGCCTGATGGGCGGCGGAAGCTTCACGCAGGGCTTGCTGAACGGGGTCGCCCCCGCCGTCGCACGCCGTCAGCACAACGGCGCAGGCGAGGAGCAGACAGCCGGCGCCCGTCCGCGCGGAGTTCCGCACGGATCAGCCCTCGATCCAGTTCGGCATCCAGCCCTCATGGATCTCGCGCAAATGCGTCAGCGGAATGCTGAACAGCTCGGTCGAGGCGAAGGCGTCGCCCCCGGCCTTGCCGACGACTGAGGCGTGCAGACCGGCTTCGCGCGCGGCGGCGATGATGGTGTCCGGATCGGGCACGGCGACCAGATAGCGGGCCTGATCCTCGCCGAACAGGAAGATGTGGGCGTGGGTGTCGCTGGTCGCGTCCAGCGTCACGCCGATGTCTGAGGCCAGGGCCAGGTCGGCGGCCGCGCCGATCAGCCCGCCGTCCGACAGGTCATGGACGCAGGTCAGGCCACCGGTCACGATCAGCTCGCGCACAAAGTCACCGGTCTTGCGTTCCAGTGCCAGATCGACCGGCGGCGGCGCGCCGTCCTCGCGGCCCAGCACCTCGCGCAGATAGATCGAGGCCCCCAGTTCGCCGACGGTCTCGCCGATCAGCACCAGGGTCTCGCCTTCGGTCATGCCGCCGAAGCCGGTGACCACGTCATAGTTGGTCAGCAGGCCGACCGCCCCGACCGTCGGGGTCGGCGGGATCGCTGCGCCATTGGTCTCGTTGTAGAGGCTGACGTTGCCGCTCACGACCGGGAAGTCCAGCACCCGGCAGGCCTCGGCCATGCCGTCGATGGCACGGACGATCTGGCCCATGATCTCGGGCCGCTGCGGATTGCCGAAATTGAGGTTGTCGGTGATGGCGATGGGCAGGCTGCCGACGGCGGTCAGGTTGCGCCAGGCCTCGGCGACCGCCTGTTTGCCACCTTCATAGGGGTCGTTCTGGACATAGCGGGGCGTACAGTCGCTGGTCACGGCCAGACCCTTGTCGGTGCCGTGCACCCGCACCACGCCAGCGTCGGCGCCGGTCGCGGAATCCTGCAGCGTGTCGGCCATCACGTGCCGGTCATACTGTTCCCAGATCCAGCGCTTCGAGGCCATATCGGGACAGGCGATGACCTTGAGCACCGCGTCCTCCCAGTTGGCAGGGGCGGGCACGTCGGCCGGGGCCAGACGGGGGTGCAGTTCGGGCTGGACCCATGGGCGTTCGTACAGGGGGGCGTCGTCGAACAGCGGGGCCAGCGGCACGTCGCACACGACCTTGCCGTGGTGGTTCAGGATCAGCCGACCGGTGTCGGTGGTCTTGCCGATCACGGCGGCGTCCAGACCCCATTTTTCGAAGATGCGGTGGCCGTCAGCCTCGCGGCCCGGCTTCAGCACCGCCAGCATCCGCTCCTGGCTTTCCGACAGCATCATCTCATAGGCGGTCATGCCCTCTTCGCGCTGGGGCACCATGTCCATGTTCAGCTCGACGCCGACGCCGCCCTTGCCGGCCATCTCGACCGAGGAACTGGTCAGGCCCGCCGCGCCCATGTCCTGAATCGCTGCCACCGCGCCCGAGGCCATCAGCTCCAGCGTCGCCTCGATCAGCAGCTTCTCGGCGAACGGGTCGCCGACCTGCACGGTCGGGCGCTTGTCGTCAGAGTCCTCGTCGAACTCGGCGCTGGCCATGGTCGCGCCGTGGATGCCGTCACGCCCGGTCTTGGAGCCGAAATAGACCACCGACATGCCCGCGCCCGGGGCGGCAGAGTAAAAGATGCTGTCGGCCCTGGCCACGCCCACACACATGGCGTTGACCAGGATGTTGCCGTTGTAGCCACGATGGAAATTGGTCTCGCCGCCCACGGTCGGCACGCCGACGCAGTTGCCGTAGCCGCCGATCCCCGAGACCACGCCCTTGACCAGACGTTTGGTCTTCTCGTGCGACGGATCGCCGAAACGCAGGGCATTCAGCAGGGCCACGGGCCGTGCGCCCATGGTGAAGACGTCGCGCATGATGCCGCCCACGCCCGTGGCCGCGCCCTGATAGGGCTCGATGTAGCTGGGGTGGTTGTGGCTTTCCATCTTGAAGATGCAGGCGTCGCCGTCGTCGATGTCGATGACCCCGGCGTTCTCGCCCGGCCCGCAGATCACCCGCGGTCCGGTGGTCGGGAATTTGGAGAGATGGATCTTCGACGACTTGTACGAGCAGTGCTCGCTCCACATCACCGAGAACACGCCCAGTTCGACGTCATTGGGCTCGCGCCCCAGACGGTCGAGGACGACCTGGTATTCGGCGGGGGACAGGCCGTATTCGGCGGCCAGTTCGGCGGTGGTCTTTTGCGGAGCGCTCATGGAGCGCGCTTCTAGCGACTCGGGGCCGATGTGTCAGCCTTCACGTGGTCGGGGGCGGCGCGAACGCGGGGGGCGAGGCGAAATACCAGGATGACGGCCCCGATCAGGACCGCGATGGCCGCGGCAAGGGCGGTGAAGGCCAGCACGGCATTGCGTGGCTGTTCGGCCGAGAACACACCGATCAACCCCCACGCCACCGGCAGGGCAAAGGCCGGGGTCCGCAGCCGGGCCGTCACCCCCAGCGCGAGCGCGGCGACGACTGCCACGGCCAGAATGGCCCAACCGGTCGGTGGCAGGGCCGCCGGCAGGTCGCCGTTGCCGGTCACCACGGTCAGCAGATTGACCGGGGCGGCGATGCTGAGCCACCCGGCCAGCAGCGCCAGCGGCCACACGGTCATCCAGCGATCAGGGTCGCCGCGCGGCAGGGCCCGGATCGCCGCGGCCTTGGCCAGCAACGGAATCAGCAGGACCAGCAGGGCCCCGAAGATCAGCACGATGGTGCCGGTCTCCCAGTCAAGGGCCGCGGCCACGATCCACCAGCCGATGGCCAGAAGGGCGGCGATCGACGGCCATCCCAGAACCTTCAGCAACGGCGACTCGACGGTCGCGGGAAGGGTCTGGCGCACCGCATAGACCAGCAGCCACGCATAGATGATGCCCCAGATGGCGAAGGCGAAACCGGCTACCCGCAGGGTCGCGTCGCTGTCGGCGGCGAACTCGGCCGGGCTCTGGCCCCAGCCCATGAAGATCTGGGCCTGGCCGATGATCACCGCGAACAGGGTGCTGGCGAGGACCAGCAACCGGCGCGTGGTCGTGGCCGATGTGGGGACGGGGGAAGTCACGGTCATCTCCGGGGACGGTGCTGGGGACGGAGCAGATACGTATGGAAACGGCAAAGGTTTCAGCGGCGGCCCTCACTGGACGCCGGTCGGGAACTCCAGGCCGGTCGCACGGTTAGACTCCTGTAGTTCAGGAGACCCGACCATGGCCGATGAAAAACCCGTATTCGAGACCGACGACGTCGCTGCCAGCCGCGTACGTGAGCAGGGACTGGGCATCGGGGCCCGCGAACTGGCGGCCCAGCGCGATCCCGGCGACGTTCAGTCGCGCGATGATGAGGATGTGCACGTCGAACCCGACGACGAGGCGCTGAAGACCGACGACGACGCCTGACGGTTCAGGCGGCGTCCATCACGCTGCGGAACAGGATGGCCCCGTCGGCGGAACCCAGTTCGGCCTCGAAGGCCCGGTCCGGGTGCGGCATCATGCCCAGCACATTGCCGCGCGCGTTCTGGATGCCGGCGATGTCGGCCATCGAGCCGTTGGGATTGTCGACATAGCGGAACACGACCTGTCCATCGCCTTCGATCCGGGCGAGGGTTTCGGCGTCGGCGAAGAAGTTTCCGTCGCCATTGCCCTGGGTCATCACCACCTCGCGCTGGCCCTGAAAGCCGGCGGTGAACCGCGTCTGGGCATTGGTCACGGTCAGGCTGACCGGCTTGCACACATATTTCAGCCCGGCGTTGCGCAGCAGGGCCCCCGGCAGCATCCCGGCCTCGCACAGGATCTGGAAGCCGTTGCAGATGCCGACCACGGCCACGCCGTCGTCGGCGGCCTTCTTCACGGCCTGCATGATCGGCGACTGGGCTGCCATGGCCCCGCAGCGCAGATAGTCGCCATAGGAAAAGCCGCCCGGCAGGACGATCAGGTCCAGCCCGTCGGGCAGGGTGGTGTCCTGGTGCCAGACCATCTCGACCTTTTCGCCGGTCGAGCGTTCGATCGCGACCTTGCAGTCGCGGTCACAGTTGGAACCCGGGAAGACAATGACAGCTGCGCTCATGGCGCGGCCACTTAGCAGGCTTCGGCGGCCTTGTCAGGGGCGGGTGTCAGCCCCGGCCGGTGTTCTCGTAAATCGCAGTAAGGGACGCCTTCGCCAGCGTATGGAAATGCAGGTTGAAGCCGTACACCGCCCCGGAGTTGTCGGGCGTGACGTCCAGCTGCGGCACGTCGACGGCGAACACTGTGAAGATATAGCGGTGCGGCCCGTGTCCCGGGGGCGGGGCGGCCCCGCCGAAGCCGGGTGCTCCGAAATCCGTGCGTCCCTCGACCGCGCCTCTCGGCAGACCGCCGGATGAGGCGTCCTCCAGCAGTTCGGTGACATCCGCGGGAATGTTGGCCACGGTCCAGTGCCAGAAGCCTGATCCGGTCGGCGCATCGGGATCGAAACAGGTGACGGCATAGCTCCTGGTGCCGTCGGGCGCGCCGGACCATCGCAGGTGGGGCGAGACATTGCCCTTCGCCTGAACCTGGGCGTCGGGCAGGGTGTCGCCGTCGCGAAAACTGTTGGAGGTCAGGGTGAAGGTCATGCTCGGCTCCGGGTTGGCTGCGGCGCACCGCGATGGGGACCCGGCTTGCGGCGCGCGACGACGCGTCTAGGTTAGGGTGAGTGGCAGAGGACGCAAGCCCATGCTCAAGGCCCTGGCGGATCGGGTGTTCACCTCGCGCGCCGTGCACATCCGCGTGGCGGGAACGGGATTCACCGCCGGTCCGGGCGAACCGGAGCTGACGGTCCATCTGGCCGACGCCGCCACCGCCATGGCCGTCGCGGTCAATCCCGAACTGGCGGTCGGCGAGGCCTTTATGGACGGGCGGCTGACGATTGAGGACGGCGACATCTATGATTTTCTGCAGCTGGTGGCCTCGCAGCTGGCGGTCCGGCCGATGCCGCGAGGCCCGCTGTGGCGCTGGAAGCGACGACTGGCCCAGACCAACGACCGGCTGCGGGCGCGGCGTAATGTGCATCACCACTATGACCTGACGCTGGAATTCTATCGCCTCTTCCTCGACGACGACCTGCAGTATTCCTGCGCCCTGTTCGAGACCCCCGACGCCACCCTGGAGCAGGCCCAGGCCGCCAAGAAGCGGCGGCTGATCGACAAGCTGGTCCTGCGGCCGGGCCACAGCGTGCTCGACATCGGCTGCGGCTGGGGCGGGCTGGGGCTGTCACTGGCCCGGGCCGGCGGACAGGTCACCGGCGTGACCCTGTCGACCGAACAGCATGCGACCGCACAGGCCCGCGCCACGGAGTCAGGCCTGGCGGATCGGGCCGACTTCCGCCTGCAGGACTATCGCGATCTGGACGGGACCTTCGATCGCATCATTTCGGTCGGCATGTTCGAACACGTCGGCCTGCCCAACTACCAGACCTATTTCGATGCGGTGGCGCGGCTGTTGAATGAGGACGGCGTGGCGGTGATTCACGCCATCGGCCGCCGCAAACCGCCCAGTCGGACCCAGCCGTGGATCGCCAAACACATCTTTCCCGGCGGCTATATCCCGTCCCTGTCCGAGGTGTTCCCGGCGATCGAGCGCGCGGGCCTGTGGGTCACGGACATGGAGATCCTGCGCCTGCACTATGCCGAGACCCTGCGGCTGTGGCGCGAACGGTTCCTGGCCCGACGTGACGAGGCTGTCGCCCTGTATGACGAGCGCTTCTGCCTGATGTGGGAATTCTATCTCGCGTCCAGCGAGGTCGGCTTCCGCGACCTGGGCCATATGGTCTTCCAGATCCAGCTGTCGAAACGTCAGGACGCGGTGCCGCTGACGCGGGCCTATCTGTGCGACTGAGCCCCTGCCGGATCAGCCGGTGCCGCGGCAGGATGCGCCCCGACGGTGAAGGCATCGCTGTCCATCAGGCCGCCGGCCAGGGCCACAACGAAGATCAGCACGCCGACCAGCACGAAGGCCGCGATCGAGAAGCGGATCAGCCGTTTCACGCGATTTCTATGCGGTAGCTTTCGATCACGGTGTTGGCCAGCAGCGTGTCGCACATCGACTTCACCTCGGCTTCCGCGTCCTTCGCGTCGGCCAGATCGAATTCGATCAGCTTGCCGACCCGGGCGTTGCTCGCGCCGGTCCAGCCGAGCCCGTGCAGCGCGCCCTCAACGGCCTTGCCCTGGACATCCAGCACCCCGGGCTTGAGGAACACGTGAACCTTGACCTTCGCCATCAGTGCAGACCTCCCTGAATCACGGTGGGCATATCCTTCATGATGCCCAGCCGCTTGGCCACTTCGGTATAGCTTTCAATGACATTGCCCAGGTCGCGACGGAAGCGATCCTTGTCCAGCTTCTCGCCGGTGGCGGTATCCCACAGACGGCAGGAGTCGGGGCTGATCTCGTCGGCCAGGATGACCCGGGCGAAATCATTCTCCCAGACGCGACCGAACTCGATCTTGAAGTCGATCAGGGTGATGCCGACCGCGCCGAACATGCCCGACAGATAGTCGTTGACCCGCACGGTCATGGCCAGGATGTCGTCCAACTCCTGGGTCGTGGCCCAATTGAAGGCGGTGATGTGCTCTTCGGTGACCATCGGGTCGTTGAGCTCATCCTTCTTGTAGTAGAATTCGATGATCGAGCGGGGCAGGGGCGTACCCTCCTCGATGCCGAGGCGCTGGCTCATCGAGCCGGCCACGATGTTGCGGCACACGACTTCCAGCGGAATGATCTCGACTTCGCGGATCAGCTGCTCGCGCAGGTTCAGCCGCTTGATGAAATGGTTGGTGACGCCGATTCCGTTCAGCCGGCTCATGATGAACTCGCTGATGCGGTTGTTGATCACGCCCTTGCCTTCAAGCTGCGCCTTCTTCTCGCCGTTGAAGGCGGTGGCGTCGTCCTTGAAATACTGGATCAGCGTGCCCGGCTCGGGCCCCTCGTAGAGGATCTTGGCCTTGCCCTCGTAGATTTTCTTGCGCTTGGAATTCATGGTCGTGTCCCGGCGGGGGAGAGATAAAAACCTGTCCGGAAACAAAAATCGCGCGGCCAGAACCTCGGTCTGGGCGGCGCGACAGCGGAATCCGGCGGGCGGGGAGATAAGGCGCGCGGACACTAGCGGAACGCGGACTGTGATACAAACGACAGTCCCGGTCGTAGCGGCGCAGGAACCGCCCTGCTCGCGGTTGCGTTCAGCGTGGAGCGGTCTATAGACCTCCGCGACTGCGGGCCTGCTGATGTCCGCGACTGGAGCTTCTGAACGCGTATGACGACCTTTGACGAACGGGAATCCGGATTCGAGTCCAAGTTCGCGCTCGATCAGGATCAGGAATTCAAGGCCATGGCCCGCCGCAACAAGCTCTTGGGCCTGTGGGCGGCCGACAAGATGGGCCTGTCCGCGGAAAGCGGCGAACAGTATTCCAATGCCGTCGTGCGGGCGGACTTCGACCAGCCGGGCGAAGAGGACGTGTTCCGCAAGATCGCCGGTGACTTCAAGGGATCCGGCATGACCGTCTCCGAGGGCGAGATCCGCTCCAAGATGGACGAACTGGCCTCCATCGCCCGCGACCAGATTCGCGCGGGCGACTAATATCCGGACGGGCAACGCCCGCGCCCTATGATTACCGTGACATCAAAAGGGCCGCTCCAGCAATGGAGCGGCCCTTTTTGCCGGATGACGACGGGGCAGTCCGTCCTCCGGTGTCCAGCGTGCCCGTCGGGCACCCGGAAAGGCTTGGAGCGAAATCGGTTGAGTTGGACGCAGTCCAACTCGGCGCAGATTTCGCTCCAGTTTGAGTTGGGACCATTTTTTGGATTCAGGTCGATTCGACCTGAAACAAGAATGGTCTACGGCATCAGAACCGTGTCGATCACAT
This sequence comes from uncultured Brevundimonas sp., assembly GCF_963977465.1. Taxonomy (GTDB): domain Bacteria; phylum Pseudomonadota; class Alphaproteobacteria; order Caulobacterales; family Caulobacteraceae; genus Brevundimonas. The sequence continues at coordinate 312,432 of NZ_CAXBOQ010000003.1, forward strand.
GGACCATGCCGTTCGACTGGGCGACGTCGGCCTGGGTGATGGTCGAGGTGCCACCCTTGGCGTCGGTGATGATCCAGGTGCCGTTGGGGCCGGCCGACACCTTGAGCGACTCGCCCTGTACCGTGGTCAGGGTCGCCGTACCGCCGTTGGCCGAGGCCTGGGCCGCGATGTCCGCGGCGGTCAGACGGCCGGGCACCACATGATAGGTCAGAATCTTGGTCAGGTCGGCCTTGCCGGCGGGGGCCATCAGACCGTCAACCGTGGCGGACGGAAGCTTCTGGAAGGCCGCATTGTCCGGCGCGAACACCGTGTAGGGGCCCGGTCCGTTGAGGGTCTCAACCAGGCCGGCGGTCTGGACCGCGCTGACGAGGGTCGTCAGGTTTGAGGCCTTGCTGGCGTTGGTGACGATGGTGGCGGTGGGGCTCATCGAGGCACCGCCGACCATGGGTTCAGCGGCGGCAGGGGCCATGGTGTCCGCCGGCGGGGTGTCTTGGACTGGGGTTTCGTTGTTGTTGCAGGCGGTCAGGGCCAGCAGGGCGGCCAGTGAAACGCCGGCGAGAATGGTGGGGCGTGTGAATGTCATCGGGTCTCTCCTGTAAAGCCGCGCAACGGCGACGTTACCGACAGCTACTGTCGCGGGCCGAAATGGATGCATCGGGGCCTGGCTATGGGGCGCGACATTCTGGCGCACCCACTGTCGGGCCGCCGGTGAATTCGCCCAGCACGGCCCAGGCCCGGGCCTTCTGCGCAAGCGGTCGCGCATGGGCCGGACTGGAGGACGGCAGGTCGATCAGGGCCAACTCACCCGTGCTCGCGGCCAGCGCCCGCCGCCCGGCCCGGGCCGCCGTCGCGCCGTTGAAGGCCACTGCCCGCAGTTTGGGCAGGGTCGCCACCAGACCGCTCAGGTCGGCGAACTCCGGGTCGCGGATCGCTGTGTCCAGACTGCCGGCTCGGTGCGCGGTGGTGATCACGTCCCACAGGCCGATCCCGGCGGCCTTCAGCGCCGCCAGCCGCTGCGGATAGGCCAGGTCGACCAGATCACGCCCGATCAGCCCGCCGGTCAGTCGCCAGAAGCCGTTACGCGGATGGGCATAGTATTGCTCGGCGGCCAGCGACGCGTCGCCCGGCAGGCTGCCCAGGATCAGCAGCCGCGTGTGCGCGTCGACGACGGGGGCAAAACCGACCCGCCGTTGCGCCGCCGGCTCAGCGGGCGGCGGAACCGGCATCCCTCAGCCAGCCGACAACCGACAGCCGCGTGCCCTTGGCATAGGCGGCGACCGGTGCGACCGAATGCAGCTGCGGCACCCGGAACAGGGTCAAGGCGTTCCAGCGCGGGGCGTGGCCGCGGGTCACGTCACCGGCCTCGTCATGAAACAGCAACTGGCCGCCCCAGTCAGGTCGCCACTCGCGGGTCAGACCCAGCGTATAGGCGGTCAACCGGTCGCTGACCTCGGTGCCCACGTCATTGTGCAGACCGATGAAGTCGCCGGGCCGATAGCGGGTCGCCTGACCGTCGGCCTTGACCACCTGGGGCTGGCCGGTGACTGCGGCACCGAAGCGGACGAACTCCTGGTTCAGCCATTCGGTCAGGCCGTGGATCGCATGGCCGGGGTCGCGACCGGCCAGATAGGCGCTGATCAGCGGATAGCTCAGATACATGAAGCCATACTGGCCACCGGCGCGCGCCAGCATGGCCTTCAGCCGCTCGCGCAGCACCGGTTCACCCACCGCCGCGATCTGGGCCCGGGTCAGAACGGCGGGACGGCCGTCCTCACCCTCGAAGGCCAGATCCCAGTCCAGCGCCGTCTCCAGCAGGCTGGCCAGCGATTCCGCGATCGCCGGCTCGAACACATCGGGAATCTGGACAAAACCGTCCCGGGCATAGGCACGGGCGGCGGCCTCGAAATCGATCGCCGGATTGAGCCGCAGCGCCAGCCCGGTCATCAGCTGGCTCCGAACACCCGCGCGAACACCGTGTCCACGTGTTTGGTGTGATAGCCGATGTCGAACAGGGCCTCGAGCTGGGCCTCCGGCAGGGTCACCCGCGCGTCGGCCTTGAGGAAGTCGAGGAACCGGCCCTCGCCACGCCACACCTTCATAGCGTTCTCCTGCACCGCGGCATAGGCATCCTCGCGCGATACGCCCGCCTGGGTCAGAGCCAGCATGACCCGTTGCGAATGTACCAGGCCGCCCAGCAGGTTGAGGTTCTTCTCCATATTGGCCGGATAGACGTTCAGCCGCTCGACCACGCCGGCCAGACGATGCAGGGCAAAGTCCAGATGGATGGTGGCGTCGGGCCCGATGCCGCGCTCCACCGACGAATGGCTGATATCCCGCTCGTGCCAAAGGGCGACGTTTTCCATCGCAGGCACCACGGCCGAGCGCACCAGCCGGGCCAGGCCGGTCAGGTTCTCGGTCAGGATCGGGTTGCGCTTGTGCGGCATGGCCGACGAGCCCTTCTGGCCCTTGTCGAAAAATTCCTCGGCCTCCAGCACCTCGGTGCGCTGCAGGTGACGGATCTCGACGGCCAGCCGTTCGACCGAACTGGCCACCACGCCCAGCGCCGCGAAGAAGGCGGCGTGGCGGTCGCGCGGGATCACCTGGGTCGAGACCGGCTCGACGGCAAGGCCCATCTTCTCGGCGACATAGACCTCAACCGCCGGATCGACATTGGCGAAGGTGCCCACGGCGCCGGAGATGGCGCAGGTGGCGATCTCTTCTTTCGCCGTCAGCAGGCGGCGTCTGGCCCGCTGGAACTCGGCGTGATAGCCGGCCAGCTTCAGCCCGAAGGTCACCGGCTCGGCGTGGATGCCGTGGCTGCGACCGACGCAGGCGGTCAGCTTGTGTTCGCGGGCGCGCTTCTCCAGCGCCGCCAGCACCCGGTCGATGCCCTCGACCAGCAGGTCCGAGGCCCGCGCCAGCTGCACCGAGAAACAGGTGTCCAGCACGTCGGATGAGGTCATGCCCTGGTGCAGGAAACGCGCCTCCTCGCCGACGATCTCCGACACATGGGTCAGGAAGGCGATGACGTCATGTTTGGTGGTGCGTTCGATCTCGTCGATGCGGTCGGCGTCGAACACGACGTCCTTGCCCTTGGCCCAGATGGCCTCGGCGGCGCTGGTCGGGATGGTGCCCAGCTCGGCCATCCGCGTAGCGGCATGGGCCTCGATCTCGAACCAGATCCGGTATTTGGTCTCTTGCGACCAGATGGCGACGGCTTCGGGGCGGGAATAACGAATGATCATGGGCGCGGGGTGTCGGTCCAAGACCCCCGTGAGTCAAGGCGTTGCCGGGTCACACGCTTGCATCGGAACCGGGCCCGGCTCAGGAAAGAGGCGTCCACGACAGGAGAGACCGGCTTGGAACTGATCATCGGCCCGCGGCTGTATTCGACCTGGTCACTGCGCCCCTGGCTGGTGCTCGAGCGCTGCGGCGCAGACTTCACTGTGCGCGAGATCAACATCTATGCCTCCGAGGGTCAGGCCGAGCTGGCGCGCATCTCGCCATCGCGACTGGTGCCGCTGCTCAAGGTCGAGGGCGAGACCATCTGGGATTCCATGGCCATCTCGGTCTGGTGCGCCGAACGTTATCCCGAGGCGAAGCTGTGGCCCGCTGACGCCCACGCCCGCTGGCTGGCCCGCTCGGCCGCCTGCGAGATGCATGGTGGCTTCATGGCCCTGCGGACCGAATGCGGCATGGGACCGGACCATACGATGGTCGGGCCTGACCGCTCACCCGCCCCGACCGGCGAGGCCGTGGCCCGCGACCTGCGCCGCCTCGTCAATCTGTGGTCGGGAATGCGCAGCCGTTTCGGCGCGTCCGGTCCGTATCTGTTCGGAGACTGGTCGGTGCCGGACGCCTTCTTCACCCCGGTGGCGACCCGAATTCGGCACTATCAGATCGACCTGTCCGAGCATGGCGACACCGACGGCGTCGCCCGCGCCTATGTCGAGACCCTGCTCGCCCAACCCGACCTCGCGACCTGGACGGCCGAGGCGCTTAAGTCGGGTTAACCGCGCGTACGAACCCGGACTTAACCGAACGACGTTAGCTTTATGCCTGCGCTCGAAACCGCTTGCGCAGGAGTCGACCATGGCTGTCCCGCACGCCCAGCATCCGGCCATCGCCCAACGCCCGGGCCTGCGGGTCTATGGTCTGCTGATCCTGGTGGCCGGCTGCCTGCCCGCCCTGCTGATCGCCAGCCTCATCTGATGGCCTAGCGCCCGCCGTCGACCGACGGTGCCTGGGCAATTTCCAGCGGAACCGGCGGCGGCGCGACATAGTCCAGACTGATCGGCACCAGGGTCGCGCCCGAGGCGATGGCATCCAGGGTATTGAGCGGCGCGCCCAGCATCCGCTGATAGATCCAGTAGGCGGAGACCACCTTCTCCACATAGTCCCGCGCCTGCGGCACATCGATCGTCTCGATCAGCAACAGCGGATCGGCGTCCTGACCCAGTTTGCGGATCGCACCCAGCATCGGGCCCGGCCCGGCGTTGTATGAGGCCGCAGCGCGCAACAGGTCGCCCTGCAACGCCGACATCTGCAGCATCCGGTTGATATAGGCCTGACCCAGCTTCAGGTTCACCGCCGGCTGCAGCAACCGCTGTGGATCGCTGACGAAGCCGCGGTCGCCGGCCAGTTCGGCGGCGGTGGTCGGCATCACCTGCATCATGCCATAGGCCCCGGCGCTTGAGCGCGCCTGCGAGTTGAAGCCGGTCTCCTTGCGCGCGATCGCATAGACCAGCGCCCGCTCGATGGTGAACCCACCCTCCGGCTCCAGCACCGGCATCGGATAGCGCCGCGCGTCGATCCGCTCGGCCTCGTCGTTCGATCCGGTGACGCGCGGGCCCAGTGCCCGGGCCAGCCCGACCCAAAGGCGGCGGGCCGCATCGCCCACGGCACCGTGCAGGCCGCTGCGCAGTTCGTTCTGGGCGTCCGAACGGCGGCCGATCTCGAAATAGGCCACGGTACGGCGCGCCCGATCGTCTGAACGGATGAAATCGTCCAGCTCGTCGACCTCGACCCCGATCGGCTCGTCGTTGCGGCTCAGCGCGGGCTGCAACGTCGCCTCATAGGCACGGGGGCCCATGTTCTCGATCTCAGGCTCCTCGCCCAGCTGGCGCAGGGCGATCTGACCATAGAAGGTCGCGGGCCAACGGCTCGCCAGTCGCAGGAAATGCTGCACCCGGTCCTGCTGACCGGCCTGAGCGGCGGACTTGGCGCTCCAGACGGCGGCCCCGGCGCGCACCCAGGCGTCTTCGGTCGGATCATTGGCGACGCGTTCAAAGGCGCGCAGCGATCGGCCGAACTCGGCCTGGCGATAGGTCGCCAGCCCGACGACCCACCAGTCGCCGATCTGCTCGCCGAGGGTGATCGCGCCGGGCAGGTCGTTGGCGTTATAGGCGATCCGGGCCGCCTTCATCGGGTCGCCGGCGGCCGGGCCGCCGTCCGCGGTGGTGATGCTGTCCCAACTGCGTTCGCTGACGCCCGGCGGGCGTTTCGGCTCGGGTGCGCCGTCGGGGCGGCGTCGCAGGGCCAGGTCATAGGCGCGCGGCGCGTCCGGCAGGTCGCTGAATTCCTCGAGCCAAGCGTACAGATCGTCATAGGTGGCGACATAGTCGCGGTGGAAAAGCCGCTCGAACTCGACCTGTCCGACCAGCACATGGTCGTTCGCCTGACGCGCCGAGGCGCGGGCCAGCTCGAGATCACCCCGACGCAGGGCGTCAAAGGCGGTGGTGTAGCTGAGGCGGTCGGCCGAGCTCAGGGTGCTGGGGGTGTTGCGGGTGTTGCGGGGTTCATCGGGCTCCGCGTTCGCGCTCGCGGCGACAGCCGCAAGGGCCAGAACCAGCACGGGCGCAATGAGTGCACGGCAGAAACGATACATGTCTGGCGGCCCCCCTGGCGGTCGTGGTGCGGTGCGTCTCGAAACGGACCCGTGACACACCCGTGTTCGGTGATCAGGCAACATCGGTGCCAGACCCTGCATCCGGTTCCAACGTGTTCGCCTTTTGGGGCGATATTGAGTCAGTCAGTCGAGGAATGTCCGTCCAGCCGGGCCGTCAGGGCCAGCAGATCGGCCCAGACCTGCCGCTTGGCCTGGGGCTGCCGCAGCAGGAAGGCCGGGTGCAAGGTCGGCATGACCGGAACGGCAAAGCCGCCTTCGGGCAGGTGCCAATCCTTCCACTGGCCGCGCAGCCGCATGATGCCCTCGTCGAGGCCCAGCACCGAGCGCGCCGCTGCCGCCCCGACCAGCAGCACGACCTTTGGCCGCATCAGGTCGCAGACCCGGTCGACGAACGGGGCGCACACGGCCTGTTCCTGCGGCGTGGGGCTGCGGTTGCCGGGCGGTTTCCAGTAGACGGTGTTGGTGATGAAGACCCGGTCCGTCAGGCCGGCGGCCTCCAGCATCCGGTCCAGCAGTCGTCCCGCCTGGCCGACGAAGGGCGCGCCCCGGGCGTCCTCCTCGGTGCCCGGTCCCTCGCCGATAATCAGCACCGGCGCGGCGGGGTCGCCACGGGCGAATACCGACTGGGTCGCGCCCTGGCCACTCAGCGGGCAGCCCTCGAAACCGGCGACGGCCTTGGCCAGATCTTCCATGGTTTCGGCGGCCGCCGCCAGCTGGCGGGCATCGGTCTTGGCCGCGTCAGTATCGGGCCGGGCCACGACCGCGGCCGTCGCCCGCGCCACGGCCTTCAGGGCCGGTGGGGGCTGGACATGGGTGCGGTCGACCGGGGCATCCTCGAAACAGGCGTCGACCCCCGCATCGCGCCAGAAGGCGAGCAGGCTTTCGGTCGCAGCGGTGTCGGTGGGCGCGTGGGTCATCAGTGCCGACAGGGATAAGCCTTGACCGCCCCCACGTCACGTTCCGATAAGACGGGGTTCACACAAACCATCGGGAATGAAGCGGTATGGCCGAGCAAGCGATCGAGGGCGGTGCCGTCAACACGGCGCAGGAAGCCATCATCGACAACCTGCCCCCGCTGGAGGCCCTGGCCGGCGTCGAGCGTGAGGTGATGGAGTATGACGTGGTCATCGTCGGCGGTGGCCCCGCCGGCCTGTCCGCCGCCATCCGCCTGAAGCAGCGGGCGGCAAAGGACGGCAAGGAGATCTCCGTCGCCGTTCTGGAAAAGAGCGCCGAGATCGGCGGCCACATCCTGTCCGGCGCGGTCATCGACCCCAGGGCCCTGAACGAGCTGTTCCCCGACTGGAAGGACCGCGGTGCGCCGCTGGAGACCCCGGTCACCAAAGACCGCTTCATGGTGCTGAGCCCCAAGGGCCAGATGAGCCTGCCGATGTTTGCCCTGCCGCCGATGATGCACAACGACGGCTGTTACATCGCCTCGCTCGGCAATGTGTCGCGCTGGCTGGCCGAGCAGGCCGAGGCGCTGGGCGTCGAGGTCTATCCCGGCATGGCCGCCAGCCACGTCGTCTGGGACGAGCCGACTGGCCGGGTCAAGGGCGTCGTCGCCGGCGTGTTCGGCATCGACCGCGAGGGCAAGCCGACCGACGACTTTCAGCCCGGCATCGAACTGCATGGCAAATACGTCTTCATCGCCGAGGGCGTGCGCGGCTCGCTGGCCAAGACCATCATGGCCCGCCACCAGCTGGCCGCCGACTGCCAGCCGCAGAAATACGGCATCGGCCTCAAGGAACTGTGGCAGGTCCCGGCCGACAAGCACCAGCCCGGCCTGGCCCAGCACACCACCGGCTGGCCCCTGGACGAGCACACCGGCGGTGGCAGCTTCATGTACCATTTCGGCGATCGCTATGTGGCCATCGGCTATGTCGTTCACCTGAACTACAAGAACCCCTTCCTGTCGCCGTTCGACGAATTTCAGCGATTCAAGCATCACCCGGCCATTGCCGCCCATCTGGAGGGCGGCACCCGCATTTCCTACGGTGCGCGGGCCATCACCGAGGGCGGTTTCCAGTCGGTACCGAAACTGGCCTTCCCGGGCGGGGCGCTGATCGGCTGCTCGGCCGGGTTCGTCAACGTGCCCCGTATCAAGGGCAGCCATAACGCCATGAAGACCGGCATGCTGGCCGCCGACGCCGCCTATGACGCCGTCATCGCGGGCCGGGCGGGCGATACCCTGGTCGAATACCAGACCGCCTATGACAACAGCTGGGTCCACAAGGAGCTGAAAGCGGTCCGTAACGCCAAGCCCCTGTTGTCGAAATACGGCACCACCATCGGCGGCGCGCTCGGTGTGTTCGACATGTGGTGCGGGGCCCTGTTCGGCGGATTCTCGCTGTTCGGCACCCAGGCCCACGGCAAGACCGACGCCGCCTCGACCGAACTGGCGTCGAAGCATTCGCCGATCGCCTATCCCAAGCCGGACGGAAAGCTCAGCTTCGACAAGCTCAGCTCGGTGTTCATCTCCAACACCAACCATGCCGAGGAACAGCCGGCCCATCTGAAGTTGCTGGACCCGTCGATCCCCATCGCCGTCAACCTGCCCAAATACGGCGAACCGGCCCGGCTCTACTGCCCGGCCGGGGTCTATGAGGTGCTGTACGACGAGGACGGCAAGTCCAATCCGCGCTTCCAGATCAATGCCCAGAACTGCGTCCACTGCAAAACCTGCGACATCAAGGATCCGTCGCAAAATATCGTCTGGACCACGCCCGAAGGCGGTGGCGGCCCCAATTATCCCAATATGTAGGCCCTAAGGGGAGAGGCCCCTTGCGGCGGGCAGGCAAAGCGTCAAGGTTTCGACCCATGAATATCCTCCGCTTTCGTCTCGCCCTCCTGTCCTTTGTTGCCGTCGGAGCCCTTGCGGGGGCCGCCGCGGCCCAGGACCGGCCTCCGGTTGATCCGGCCGTCGTCGTCGAACCCGGTGCGGCCGTTGAACCAGTCGATGCGGAGCCCGTCGACGGCGACATTGACGACATTGATGAGGCCGTTGAGGCGGTCGAGCCGGAGATCACGCCGATCCCGACCGTCTGGGCCCCGGTCCCGCGGGACGCCCAGGGGCGATCGGCCTACGGCCTGTATCTGGCCGGGCGGCTGGCCCTGTCGCGGGGACTGGGCGAGACCGGTGCTGCCCTGTTGGCCGATGTCGCGGCCCTGACGCCGGAGCAGCCCTCGGTGCGGTTGCAGACCTTCACCGCCGCCCTGCTGGCCGGCGACCTCGACCTGGCTGCCCGCCTGCGTCCGTCGGGCGAGGGCGTGCCGCCGGTGATCAGCGAGGCCGGACGACTGGTCGCCGTGGTCCAGGCCTTCGTGCACGACGATCCGGACGCCGCCCTGGCTGAACTCCGCGTCGCCCCGATCGGCCAGCCGCACGCCCGCGCCGGCCTCTATGTCGAGCCGTGGATCGCCGCCGCCGCCGGCAACTGGGATCTGGCCCTGCGTCAACCGTCGCCCACCGCGACCGATCCGACCTCGCTGTTTATTCGTCACAACCGTGCCCTGCTGCTGGAAAATCACCGCCAGTATGCCGAGGCCGACGCCGCCTTCGCCGCCCTCACAGCCAGCCCACTCGGCGGGCAGCTTTTCCGTCGCTCCTATGCCGAATATCTCGAGCGCCGCGGCCGCCGGGCCGAGGCCCTAGCCGTCTATGACGCCGCCATCGCCGGTGGCAGCACCGATCCGACTGTCGCCCGTGGGCGGGCGCGTCTTATGGCGCGGGGCCGTGCCCCCGCCGCCCCGACCCTGCGCCCCGGGGCCGCCGACATCCTGACCATCGCCGCCATCCAGGCCTCGACCGAGGGCGGGGCCGAGGTCGCCGCCGTTTATCTGCGTCTGGCCCTGAACCTCGATCCCACCGACCTGACCCGGTTCCGTCTCGGCCAGGCCCTGGCCGCCGCCGGCCGCGAGGTCGATGCCCGTGACGCCCTGGCGCGTGTCGCCGACTCCGACCCGGCGCTCTATGCCCAGGCGCGGATGGAGATGGGCCGCAGCTTCCAGCGCGGGGAAGATTCCAAGGCCGCCCTGGCCGAGTTCAGCCGGGCGGCGGCTGTCGAGCCGGACGAGGCCGAGATCGCCTATGTCCTGGCCTCGCAGCTGATCCAGTTGAACCGCTATGACGAGGCCCTGGTTCTCCTGAACGGGCCCCTGCTCAACACCGCAGACCAGCCCTTCGAGATTCATTTCGTGCGCGGCGTCGTCTACGAATCTCTGGAGCGGGTCGACGAGGCCGAGGCCGAGCTGTGGGCCGCGCTCCAGGCCCGGCCGGACGATGCGACCGTGCTCAACTATCTCGGCTACCTCTGGGTCGACAGTGGCAAGCGCGTCAGCCAGGGCGCGGAGATGATCGCCCGGGCTCATGAAGCCGAGCCTACCAACGGTAATATCCAGGACTCGCTCGGCTGGGCCCAGTACCGCCAGGGCCAGTACGAGGTTGCGGTGGACACACTCGAGGCGGCTGTGGCCAAGGAGCCGGCCAATGCCGAGATTAACGACCACCTCGGCGACGCCTACTGGCAGGTCGGTCGGCAGCGCGAGGCCGGCTTCCAGTGGGAGCGGGTCCTGACCCTGACCCCTGATGCGTCGCGACAGGCCGAGGTCGAGCGCAAGCTGGCCGAGGGGCTGGCCCCCGCCGTCCCGGTGTCGGGCACCGGAGCCTAGACCCCCGTGCGCCGCGACGCCCTGGCCTCGGCCAAGGTCAATCTGTTTCTGCACGTCGGCCCGGTCGAGGCGGACGGTTTTCATCCCCTCGCCAGTCTGGTCGCCTTCGCCGACCTCGGTGACCGGCTGAGCGTGGCACGCGCCGACCGGCTGACACTGGACGTCACCGGACCCTTTGCGGCAGGCTTGGCCGGGCAGGACGACAATCTGGTCCTGGGTGCCTTGCGGGCCCTGGGACTCGCAGCCGGCACGGGCGACCTGCCCCTCGGGATCACCCTGGACAAGCAACTGCCGATCGCCGCCGGCCTGGGCGGTGGTTCGGCCGACGCCGGCGCGGCGCTGAAGCTGGCGCGCGAGGCTCTGGACCTGCCGTTTGATGACGAGGCGCTGGCCCGGATCGCCCGTATCATCGGGGCCGACGGCCCCATGTGCCTGCACGCCCGCTCCGCCTGGGCCACCGGTTACGGCGAGCGCCTGACGTTCGAGCGCGGCCTGCCACCGCTCCCGGCGCTGCTGGTTAATCCGGGCGTGCCGTCGTCGACCGGCGCGGTCTACCGGGCCTATGACGCTGCACCCGCAAATGGCGCAGACTGCCCAGCCCCGCCGCCGGACTGGTCCCGCGCCACGGTGATCGACTGGCTGGCGGAACAGAGGAACGACCTTCAGGCCGCCGCCGTTGCGCTGCAGCCTGCTATCGGCGACACCCTGACCGCGGTCGCGCGCCTGCCGGGGGCCCGGCTGACGCGGATGTCCGGCTCCGGGGCCACGGTCTTTGCCCTGTTCGACACGCGCGACGCCGCGGACGCCGCCGGGCATATCCTGCTGCAGCGGCACCCCGACTGGTGGGTCCGGGCCACGACCCTCGGCGGCTGACGCGATCAGCGCCGGTTTAACGGTCGGAAAACCTGTGTGCGCTAGAGTTTCGGGCATGGAAACGCTGTCGTCCGCCCAGAAAACCGCCTTTGAAGCCGTCCTGGCCCGCGTGCCGGTCGGTGACCGCGCCCGGCTCCACGCGCTCAAGGATGCCGCCGCCGCCGCCGCCGCCGCCTCGGCCCCGCACTGGGATTTCGAACAGCCGGGCCAGCGCGCGGACGACGCCCTGCAGGCTGCTTTCGGCCCTGCGCTGACCGACGACCATCGCCGCGCCCTGGTCGCCCTGTGGGCCCTAGAAATGCCGGCCCGGGTCCGGGCCGCCGACCTGCCGCAGGCCTCGCTCGAGCTCTTCCCCGAGTGGAACCAGCGTCTCGCCGACTTCCTGACCGCCGCCGCCGATCCCTATGAGCGCGACTTCTGGTGCAAGGACGTGCGCCTGTCGCTGGTGCTCAGCGTGCCTGGCGCGCGCACCCAGATGATCGACCTGTCCTCGCCGATGGGGCCCGGTCAGGTGGTGCGCCACGCCCGCGAGGGCTGGGGCTGGTCGGTGATCCCCGCCTATGCCGCCGCCCAGGCCTGGAAGCCGTGGCTGGAGGTTCATACCGAGAGCCGCGAACTGTCCGACTTCAACGAGGCCGGCTGGGACCGCGCCTGGGCCACCGCCGCCGAGATCCTCAAGCGTCGTCCCGACATGGCCGGCATGCTGGGCTCCAGCTGGTTCTACGACCCGCCGCTGGAACAGATCAGCCCACGCCTCGCCTATCTGCGCCTCAACCTGCTGAAACATGGTGCCTTCATGGTGCATCAGGGCCCCGGCGAGATTCACACCGAACGCGCCGCCACCCGGTCGACGACCCGCGCCGCCCTGATCGAGTCCGGCGAATACACCGCCCGCTCGTGGATCGTCGCCTTCCCGCGCGCCGCCCTGATCAAATGGGCCGACGCGCGCGCCGCCGGGCTGATGCGCGAAGCGGCGTAGCGTTTCCGCTACTGCGCGACCCTGGCCCACGCCGCCCCGACCGGCAGCACCTCCAGCCCCGCCGCCTTCGCCAGCCGCAGTACCCGGTCCAGATCCTCCGCCGTGCAGCCATAGTCGGTCGGCCGGTCCGACACGTCGTGGCCATAGGCCGTCAGCCAGCCCTTCGCCGCCGCCGACGCGGCCATGAGCGCCTCGAGGTCGTAGTCCGGCAACCGCCGGCTCTCCAGCCCGATACTCTTGATCAGCCCCCGGTCCTCGCGCCCGACGTTGACGCCGTCGCGCACGCCACGACCCAGCGCGAACCGTTCGCGCACGATCCGCTTGGCCCCCACGGTCGCGTCCCCGAACGGCCAGGCGAAGGTCGTCATCCGATACCCGTCCAGCCGTTCCGCCACCCAGGCTGCATTGGCGTCCAGACTCAGCCGCAGGGCTTCGCTGCTCATGCGCAGGGCGCTGGTGTGACCGAAGGTATGACAGCCGACCTCATGGCCCGCCGCGTGCAGGGCCTGCAGGTGTTCGACCCGGTACTGGTCGCGGTCCATATTGACCGCGCCCGCCAGCCCGCCACAGACATAATAGGTGGCCTTGATCCCGTGCCCGGCGAGGATCGGCCCGGCCTCGGTCCAGGCGCTGGCCGGGATGTCGTCGAAGCTCAGTGAGAACACGCCGCGCGGCGGCGCGATGGTCACCGCTGCGGTATCGAGATAGCGCGCGGCGCGCCGGCGCATCTGGTCGATCAGCTTCATGACCGCAATCATAGCGCGGTGCCGCTTAACGAAGGGTATGGCGGGGCTTCGTCTTGCCCGCAAACCACCGCCCGTCTAGGGTCCGCGCCTCTCATATTGCGACTGCGAATAGCCCCCCGTGACCCCTGAACCTCTCGCCTTCCAGGACCTGATCCTGACGCTTCAGAAATACTGGGGCGACCAGGGCTGTGCCCTGCTTCAGCCCTATGACATCGAGGTCGGGGCCGGCACCCTGCACCCCGCCACCGTGCTGCGCGCGCTGGGCCCGCGCCCGTGGAAGGCCGCCTATGTCCAGCCCAGCCGCCGCCCCGGTGACGGCCGCTATGGCGAAAATCCCAACCGCCTCCAGCACTATTACCAATTCCAGGTGATCCTGAAGCCCAACCCCGATAACCTTCAGGACCTCTATCTCGGCTCGCTGGCGGCCATCGGCATCGATCCGAAACTGCACGACATCCGCTTCGTCGAGGACGACTGGGAGAACCCCACCGTCGGGGCCTGGGGGCTGGGCTGGGAAGTCTGGTGCGACGGCATGGAGGTGACCCAGTTCACCTATTTCCAGGGCGTCGGCGGCATCGAGGTCGACGTCGTCTCGGGCGAACTGACCTACGGGCTGGAGCGTCTGGCCATGTATGTCCAGGGCGTCGACAGCGTTTACGATCTCGTCTTCGCCAAGGGCATGAACGGGGAAAAGCCGGTCACCTACGGCGAGGTCTTCCTCGAGAACGAACGCCAGCAGTCCGAGGCCAATTTCCACGGCTATGACGTCGACGGCCTCAAGCGCCGCTTCGAGGACATGGTCGCCGAGGTCGAACGCTTCCTGGCGATGAAGGGCCCGCAGGACCAGGCCCTGGTCCTGCCCGCCTACGATCAGGTGCTCAAGGCCAGCCACCTGTTCAACCTGATGGACGCCCGCGGCGCCATCGCCGTCGCCGAACGCCAGAGCTACATCGGCCGCATCCGGGACCTGTGTAAGGCCTGTGCGACGGCTTACGTCGAGCAAGAGCGAGCGAGCGCGTGAACATCGACGGTCGCCATAGCGCCCCCTTCCCCCTGGAGGGGGGAAGGGCCGGGGATGGGGGTGGCGCCGGTTCCGCCGCCGCCCGGCCGACCCGGATCGCGCCCGGTGGTACCGCCCGCGCCCGCCGCCTGCGTCGCGAACAGACCCTCGCCGAACGCCTGCTGTGGGAAGCACTGCGGAAGCGGAAGATGAATTTCCGCCGGCAGGCTCCGATTGGCCGCTTCATCGCCGACTTCGCCCACCTTGCCTCTCGGCTGGTGATCGAAGTCGATGGCCCATTCCACGATCTGCCGGATCGTCAGATCTCCGACGCCGCGCGCACCCGCTGGCTCAATGACAATGGCTACCGTGTCGTCCGCTTCCCGGAGAAGCAGGTCCGCGACGAGCTGATGGCCGTGGTCGAACAGATCGTCGCGGCGACGACACCACCCCCATCCCCAGCCCTTCCCCCCTCCAGGGGGAAGGGAGCACCACGGTACGACGTCCGGTAATGCCCCAACTCCTCATCGAACTCTTCTCCGAAGAAATCCCCGCCCGGATGCAGGCCGGGGCGGCGCGTGATCTCGAACGCATGGCCGCCGACCGCCTCAAGGCCGCCGGCCTGACCTGGGACGCCCTGACCACCTTCGCCGGACCGCGTCGCCTGACCCTGGTGGTCGAGGGCCTGCCGACGGCGACGCCGGACCGCGAGGAAGAGCTCAAGGGTCCCCGCACCTCGGCCCCGGACCAGGCGCTGGACGGCTTCCTGCGCAAGACCGGCCTGAGCAAGGATCAACTGACCGACCGCGACGGTGTCTGGTTCGCCGTGATCGCCTCAAAGGGCGTGCGCACCACCGATGTTGTCGCCGGCATGGTCGACCAGATCGTGCGCGGCTTTCCGTGGCCCAAATCGATGCGCTGGGGCTCCGGCACCCTGCGCTGGGTCCGGCCGCTGAAGCGGATCGTCGCCCTGTTCGACGGCCATGTGGTGCCGTTCGAGATCGACGGCATCCAGAGCGACAACGTCACCGAGGGCCACCGCTTTATGGGCGGGGCCAAGCCGTTCGCGGTGCGCGACTTCGCCGACTATCGCCACAAGCTGCGCGACCATTTCGTCATCCTCGACGCCGCCGAACGCCGTCTGCATATCCTCGAGGCGGCGAAAGCCACCTGCCACGCCCGCGGGCTGGAACTGGTCGACGACGACGGCCTGCTGGACGAGGTCGCCGGCCTGGCCGAATGGCCGACCCCGATCCTCGGCGACATGGACCCCGCCTTCCTCAGCCTGCCGCCGGAGGTGGTCCGGCTGTCGATGAAGGTGCACCAGAAATATTTCGCCGTCCGCCGGACCGCGGACCTTCAGGTCCGCGACGCCGCGCCGGCCGCACAGGCGGACCTGAAGGTCCGCGCTCCATTGGCTCCCCATTTCCTCGTCGTCGCCAATGTCGAGGCGACCGACGGCGGCAGCGCCCTGGCCGCCGGCAACAGCCGCGTCCTGTCGGCCCGTCTCGACGACGCCCGCTTCTTCTGGGACGAGGACCTGAAGACCGGCTTCGACGTCTGGGCCAGGAAACTGGAAGGCGTCACCTTCCACGCCAAGCTCGGCACGCTGGCCGAGCGCGTCGAGCGCATCGCCGCCCTCGCCCGCGAGATCGCCCCGCTGGTCGGGGCTGACCCGGATCAGGCCGAGCAGGCCGCGCGACTGGCCAAGGCCGATCTGGCCAGCGCCATGGTCGGGGAATTCCCCGAACTGCAGGGCGTGATGGGGGGGTATTATGCAAGAGCCCTTCCCCTCGAGGGGGAAGGGAGACGAAACGCCATCGCCGACGCCGTCCGCGACCACTACAAGCCCCAGGGCCCCGCCGACTCCGTGCCGACCGCCCCCCTGACGGTGGCCGTGGCCCTGGCCGACAAGCTCGACACCCTGGTCGGCTTCTTCGCCATCGACGAAAAGCCGACGGGTTCGAAGGACCCGTTCGCCCTGCGCCGCGCGGCTCTGGGATTTCTCAGACTGGTCTTTGAGTCCGGTGTGCGTCTGAACTTTATGGAGGTGGCGATGAACGCCTGTGAGCGCGTAAGGCCCGCTACCGACGTCGACCCCCAGGACGTGGCCAACGATCTGAACTATTTCGTTTCCGATCGCCTGAAAGTGATGTTCCGGGATGAAGGGCGACGCCATGACGTCGCGGCGGCCGTGATCGCCTACGGGGTCAACGACTACGTTGCCAGTCGCGCCCTGATCGAGGCGCTGGACGTCTTCCTCGCCACCGACGACGGGGCCAATCTGCTGGCCGGCAACAAGCGCGCCGCCAACATCCTGCGCGCCGAAGAAAAGAAGGGCCCGCTGCCGACCGGCGAACGTCAGGCCGGACTGGCCGGTGAGCCCGCCGCCGAAACCGCCCTGGCCTATGCCGTCATCGCCGCCCGCGCCGATGTCGACACCGCCCTCGCGGCCGAGGATTTCGCCGCCGCCATGACCGCCCTGTCGCGCCTGCGCGGCCCGGTCGACACCTTCTTCACCGACGTGATGGTCAATTCCGACGTGCCCGAGGAACGCGCTAACCGCCTGAAACTGCTCGGCCAGGTCCGCGACGTCATGGGTCGCGTCGCCGACTTCGGGATGATCGCGGGGTAGCCCCGTCTTCCTTCTCCCCTTGCGGGAGAAGGTGCCCCGAAGGGGCGGATGAGGGGTCACACCGGCGGCCCCGGGGAAGGGACAGCTCCGGCCGCTCACTCTCGCCGTCCGGGAAACCCCTCATCCGTCAGCCTTCGGCTGCCACCTTCTCCCGCAAGGGGAGAAGGACGCAGGGACTGGTCAAGCGTCGCTCCTGCGCCCAATCTCCGGACTGGTATCGGTTCAGTCAGAGGAAGATCGTCGATGGGTATGGGCATGGTCGCACTGGCCCTGATCGTCATCGCCGGGGCGTGGATCTACTATCGCCTGGCGCTGGGCCGGTCCGAGACCGCGGCGCTGTGGCCCCGCGTGACCGGCACGATCACCGCCTCGCGCTATCAGGAAAGCCCGGCCACGACCACGGACGGGGACGAGCACATCCGCTATTTCGCCAATGTCGCCTATCGCTATGTCGTCGACGGCAGGCCCTACAACTGCGAGCGCATCGCCTTTCACGGCATCGATCCGCACACCCGGCTGCTGGCGGTCCAGGCCATCGTTGACCGCTATCCGACCGGGGCGACGGTGCGGGTCCGCTACAATCCCGACGACCCTGGCGATGCGGTGCTTGAGGTGCGGCGACCGTCGCGGATCACGCCGCTGATCATCACCGCGATCGGCCTGGCGTTGCTGGTCGCCGGGGTCTGGGTGACGGCCCACTGACACCCCGGCCGGCGACCGGTTTCAGAACGGGAAGAACAGCGGGATGGTGGCGACGCCGGCGATCCAGGTGACGATGTTCAGCGGCACCCCAACCTTGACGAAATCCATGTATTTGTACTTGCCGACCTGGAAGACGAGCACATTGGTCTGATAGCCGAACGGCGTGGCGAAGGCGGCGCTGGCGGCCATCATCACCCCGATCAGGAACGGCCGCGGATCAACGCCCAGGCTCTCGGCCAGCGCCACCGCCACCGGGGTGATCAGCACGGCCACCGCGGCGTTGGACAGCAGTTCGGTGGCGAACAGCGTCACCCCGTACAGGATGGCCAGGGCGGCCCACGGGCCCAGCGGCCGGATGAAGTCGATCAGCAATTCGGTGCCCGCGGCGGCCAGACCGGTGACCTCGATCGCCAGGCCGACGACCACCATGCCGGCGATCAGCAGCAGCACCTCGGGGCGCAGGCCGGCATAGGCCTCCTCGGGTGTGATGATCCGCATCAGGATCAGGATCACCGCCCCGGCGAAGGCCGAGGCGGCGATCGGGGCGATACCCAGGGCGGCGGCACCGATCACCGCGACGAACACCCCCATGGCGACCATGGCCTGGCGGGGCCGGAACGGCCGGTCGACGGCGAACAGCTTCAGATCGCCCAGCATGCCGTCACCGGTCTGCTCGTGCGGACCCTCGCCCTCGCCGTCGTCGACCCCGTCGGCCAGCAGCCGGCTGCCGAAGAAAAACAGATAGGCCCCGCCGACCGCGGCGATGATCAGCGCCACCGGGGTGATCTCGAACATGCCGAACACCGGCTGGCCGGCGTTGCGGGCCATGTCGTTGACCAGCAGGTTGGTCGAGGTGCCGATCAGCGTACAGGCCCCGCCCATGATGGCGATGTAGCTGAGCGGAATCAGGAACCGCTTGGGCGACAGACTCAGCGAGGTGGCGACATCGCGCACCACCGGCGCGGCCAGCACCACGATCGGGGTGTTGTTGAGAAAGGCCGAGGCTGCGCCGCACAGGATGATGACCAGCCACAGACCCAGCTTGCCCATCTTGGCGCACAGGACGGTGGCCTGCCGGATCAGCAGCCCCATCAGGCCGGTCAGCTCGATGGCGTAGGCCAGGACGAACAGACAGGCGAGGGCGATGACGGCGGGACTGGCGAAGGCCCCCTGCACCTCGACCGGGCGGATCACGCCCAGCAGCAACAGGGCCGCGGCCGCCGACAGGGCGGCGACGTCAGAACGCACCTTGCCGTGGATCAGGACCCCGACCACCGCTACCAGGACGACAAGCGCCGCGATCTGATCGAAACTCATAACCTGTGCAGACCCCCCCGGGCGGCTGGCGTCAACCTTTTCGGCCGATGTCGTCACCGCGATAGCGTTTTTGTGTTATGGCCGATCCATGCCTCGTCTGAATGTGTCTCCGCTTCATCGTCGCAAGCTCGGCGTCGTTGTCACCGCGATCGCCGCGGGCCTGCTGCTGGCCCAGTGTGGCCCCAAGGAAAAGCCGGCCGAGACACCCCCGGCCGAGGTGCCCGAGACACCGGTTGTCGTGACGCCGACCCTGCCGGCCGGGGCACCACCGCTGACCCGCGCCGACATTCTGGCGGCCGCCGCCCGCGCCGCCTCGACCTATGCCGCCGGCGAAACGCCGTCCGGCAGCGATCCGCTGGTTGGTCGCCCCTTTGCCGTCCGCATGGCCTTCGGCTGCGGCGGTCCCCTGGCCGTGCCCGCGTCCGCCGCCGAGATCGACGGCCTGCCCCGGGCGACCTGGGGCCCGGATCACAAATCCATCCAGCTGAGCCTGACCCCCGGGGAATGGCTCGATTCAGCCCTGATCGCCGGGGCCGGGGCCGAGGCTGCCTGGGAAACCGTCGAGGGCTTCTGGGCCCCGCGTCCGTGGCTGGCGACCGACGCCTGCCCGGCCGTGCGTCGTGATCCGCTGCAGGGCACCAGCGCCGCGCCGTCGGCCCAGACCGTCGGCCTCGCCGCCGTGTTCGCCAAAGGCAGTTCCCGTCTGGCCCAGCGCAACGGCCGGGCCTATCGCTATACGGTGCGGGCCGAGGGTGACCGGCCGCTGGTCGCGCCCGAAGACGGCTATCGTCTGGTGCTGGAAGGCCGCGTCGTCGGCTTCCCCGGTGGTCGCGCTATCGGTTGCCGCGCCTCCGGTCCGGACCAACGCCCGGTCTGCATTGCTGCCGTCCAGCTGGACCGGGTCGCCTTTGAAAGCGCCACCGGCACGGCTCTCGGCGAGTGGCGCAAGGGCTGATCCGCACCGCCCGTCCGACCTCAATCCGGGAACGACACGCGGGCTCACGCTTTGTTACGACCCCGGCCTCGCCTTCGCGGTCGCAGCACGCTAGTCAGGCCGGGACGGGCGGGCCTTCCGGTTCCGCCTCAGACAGACCACGGCTCAGGGGCTGGATATGACTCAGTGGGTGTACGGTTTCGGTGGCGGTTCCGCCGACGGGGCCTCATCGTTGAAGAACCTTCTCGGCGGCAAGGGGGCCAACCTCGCCGAGATGTCCTCGCTGGGCCTGCCGGTCCCGCCCGGCTTCACCATCACCACCGAGGCCTGCGTCCACTATTTCAGCAAGGGGCAGACCTATCCCGACGCCTTGGCCGGTCAGGTCAGGGCCGGGCTGGAGAAGGTCGAAAAGATCACCGGCAAGCGCTTCGGTGACGCCGCCAACCCGCTGCTGGTCAGCGTCCGCTCCGGGGCCCGCGCCTCGATGCCGGGGATGATGGACACGGTCCTGAATCTGGGCCTCAACGACGAAACCGTCGAGGGCCTGGCCACCCTGTCCGGCGACCGCCGCTTCGCCTTCGACAGCTACCGCCGCTTCATCACCATGTATTCGAACGTCGTCCTCGGCCTCAGCCACGACGATTTTGAAGAGGTGCTGGACGACCACAAGCAGCGTCTCGGCGTCACCGTCGACACCGATCTGAGTGCCGACGACTGGGAAAAGGTCGTCACCGAATACAAGGCCGTGGTCGAGGACCGTCTGGGCCAGCCCTTCCCGCAGGATCCACAGGACCAGCTGTGGGGCGCGGTCTCGGCCGTGTTCGACAGCTGGATGAACGAACGCGCCAAATTCTATCGCCGCATGCACGACATCCCCGAGAGCTGGGGCACGGCGGTCACCGTCCAGTCGATGGTGTTCGGCAATATGGGCCAGACCTCGGCCACCGGCGTGGCCTTCACCCGCAACCCGTCGACCGGTGAAGCCCGGCTGTACGGCGAATTCCTGATCAACGCCCAGGGCGAGGACGTCGTGGCCGGCATCCGCACGCCCCAGTCGCTGACCAAGGCCGGGCGCGAGGAAATGGGCGAGACGGCCCTGTCGATGGAAGAGGCGATGCCGGCGGTGTTCGCCGAATTCGTCGAGGTCATCGGCAAGCTCGAAACCCACTATCGCGACATGCAGGATATCGAGTTCACGGTCGAACAGGGCCGGCTGTGGATGCTGCAGACCCGCAACGGCAAGCGCACCGGCAAGTCGGCCCTGAAGATCGCCGTCGACCTGGCCGCCGAAGGCGTCATCAGCCGCGACGAGGCCATCAGCCGGGTCGATCCCTCCGCCCTCGACCAGCTTCTGCACCCGGCGCTGGACCCGAACGGCGTCCGCCATGTGGTCGCCACCGGCCTGCCGGCCTCACCCGGGGCCGCCACCGGCAAGATCGTGTTCGACGCCGACGAGGCCGAGCGCATGTCCCAGCTGGGCGACGCCGTCATCCTCGTGCGCGAGGAAACCAGCCCCGAGGACATCCGCGGCATGCACGCGGCTCGGGGCATCGTCACCGCCCGGGGCGGCATGACCAGCCACGCCGCCGTGGTGGCGCGCGGCATGGGCCGCCCCTGCGTCTCGGGGGCCGGGGAAATCGCCATCGACGAACGCGGCGGCACCTTCACCGCCCGCGGCCGCACCTTCAAGGCGGGTGAGGTCATCACCATCGACGGCTCGAAGGGTGAGGTTCTCGATGGTGCGGTAGACATGATCGAGCCCGAGCTGACCGGGGACTTCCAGACCCTGATGGGCTGGGCCGACGCGGTTCGCCGCCTGAAGGTCCGTGCCAACGCCGAGACGCCGCTGGACGCCCGCACCGCCCGCGGCTTCGGGGCCGAGGGCATAGGCCTTTGTCGTACCGAACATATGTTCTTCGACGACGCCCGCATCGCCGCCGTGCGCGAGATGATCCTGGCCGACGATGAACAGGGCCGCCGCCTCGCCCTCGCCAAGATCGCCCCGTTCCAGAAGGCCGATTTCGTCGAGCTGTTCGAAATCATGGCGGGCCTGCCGGTCACCGTTCGCCTGCTGGACCCGCCCCTGCACGAATTCATTCCGCACAATGACGCGGATATCGACGCCCTCGCCGCGACCTCGGGCCTCGACGCCGCCAAGCTGAAGCGGCGGGCCCGCGAGCTGCACGAGACCAACCCCATGCTGGGCCATCGCGGCTGCCGGCTGGGCGTGGCCTATCCCGAGATCTACGAGATGCAGGTGCGCGCCATTCTCGAGGCCGCCCTGCAGGTGAAGAAGACCGCAGCCGAGGCCCCGATCCCCGAGATCATGCATCCGCTGGTCGCCATGGGTCTGGAGATGAAATATCTGCGCGAGCTGACCGATCGCACCGCCGAGGCTGTGTTCGCCGAGGCCGGCGACCGGGTCGACTATCTGGTCGGCACCATGATCGAGTTGCCGCGCGCCGCGCTGCGCGCCGGCGACCTGGCAGAATACGCCGAATTCTTCTCGTTCGGCACCAACGACCTGACCCAGACCACCTTCGGCATCAGCCGTGACGATTCCGCCAACTTCCTGCAGGCCTATATGGACAAGGGCATCTTCGAGGCCGACCCGTTTGTGCGGCTCGATCAGGAAGGCGTCGGTGACCTGATCCGCATCGCCGGCGAACGCGGTCGCGCCGTCAGCCCTGACATCAAGATCGGCATCTGTGGCGAACACGGGGGCGATCCTGCCTCCATCGCCTTCTGTGAAACCCTGGGCCTCGACTACGTCAGCTGTTCGCCCTACCGCGTGCCGATCGCCCGGCTGGCCGCGGCCCAGGCGGCCCTGGTTTCGCGCGGCGAAGAGGCGCGCGAAACCGACCGTTAGACCCCGCACCGGCGGCCGCCTGCCGCGCGGGGCCGTGGCGCGCACCGGCTGGGGGTGTCTGCCTTTCCGTTAACCTGGATGACGTCCAAGTAATCGTTGGTCAAATTAAAGTCATGGTTGGCGTATCGCCGTCTGTGTCCTTTATTCCACGGTTAAGCTTCCGTAATAAAACGGCCTTGGAACTGCCGCGGATGCTACCCATTTGAGCTTTCGCTGGATGGGGGCGGTGATCAATCGGGTCACCACATCTAGGAAAGACAGATACATGCGTAACATCCTCCTCGCTTCCGCCGCCCTGGCCCTGCTGGCCGCGCCGGCCATGGCCCAGAGCGTTTCCTCGCCGAGCTACTACGGTACCCTGGGCTACAGCCAACTGCAGGGCGACAACGTCGACCTCGGTGCTGTCACCGGTCGTTTCGGGGCCAAATTCACGCCCTACCTCGGTGCCGAGGCTGAAGCCTCGTTCGGCGTCGACAGCGACACCTATTCGGTCGGTGCCACCAACGTGAAGGTCAAGGAAAACTATGACATCGCCGCTTATGGCGTTGCCACCCTGCCGATCAACCCGAACTTCGATCTGTTCGCCCGCGCCGGCTTCGGCACGACCGAGCTGAAGGCCTCGAGCGGCGGCGTCAGCGTCACCGACAGCAACGAGAGCTGGAACTACGGCGTCGGTGCCAACTACTACCTCGACGCCCAGAACGGCGTCCGCGCCGACTGGACCCGTCGTGACTTCACCAACGACGGTGGTGAAGCCGACGTCTATTCGGTCAGCTACGTTCGTCGCTTCTAGGTTTCAGAAGCCGACAGGAAAAAGGCGCGCCCTGCGAGGGGCGCGCCTTTTTTCATGGCAGTGGTGGTCGCGTCAGGCGATACCCGGAGCCAGGGCCCAGCGCATCGAGCTTTCGCCGAACGGCTTGAAGAACAGGTCGCGGTAACGTTCGAACACTTCGACGATCATCACGGCCAGATCCTGGGTGATGACCTCACCCCGCTGGCGCTTCATCGCCGCGACGCAATCGACGACCACCGTCTGATGGGCCGACCCGCCCATGCTTCTGAGCACGGTGGCAACATCCTGGGCGAGAGGTTCCAGCCTGGGTTCCCAGGGATTGGCGGTCTGGGTCATACGGATGGATCTCCCTTCTTCACACAGCAAACGCCTCGCAAAATCTCGCCATCGGTGCAAGCGTGAGCGCGGATTCGTGATCGGGGCGAGTCGCGCACATGACAAGGATTTAACCTGACAGGTCGCCGGGGGCCGCGTCATCTGTTCCGCAAACGGGGGGAAGACCATGACGACATTCGATCCGGCCGCTGCGACGGCGCAATGGATGGCGACCTTGTCGCCCGAGGATACGGCTCGGGCCGTGGCCTATACCCAGGGGGGTCACTGGCTACTGCTTTGGGGACTGATTGTTGCGATCGTTGTGGCTTGGATCATCATAAGGACCGGCTGGCTGACGGCGATCCGTGACCGGCTGGAACGGCGCAAGCCGCGGCCGAAACTGGTCTCACTGGTGGTCGGCGTTGTCTATCTGCTGATGAGCTTCGTCCTGACCCTGCCATGGTCGATCTACCAGAACTGGTGGCGGGAGAAGACCTATGGCCTGACGGAACAGCCTTTCACCGGCTGGTTGACCGAGGCGCTGATGGGGACAGGAATTTCAGTCGTGTTCGGCGGGCTGCTGATCGTCGCCCTCTATTTCCTGATCCGCCGCACCGGCCGGGCCTGGTGGATCTGGGGTGGGGGGCTGGCCGGCGTGGCTGTCATCTTCATGCTGCTGGTCGCTCCGATCTTCATCGAACCGCTGTTCAACACCTATACTCCGGCACCCGATGGCGCGATGCGGGACGCCGTGGTCGAGCTGGCGCATAAGACCGGCACGCCCGACGACAAGATCTACATCTACAACGGCTCGAAACAGTCGGATCGCTATACCGCCAATGTCTCGGGCCTGTTCGGTTCGGCCCGGGTCGCGATGAGCGACGTTATGTTTGCCAAGGGCGCGGACTTGGCCGAGGTACGCGGCGTCGTCGGTCATGAGATGGGCCACTACGTCCACCTGCATTCGCTGTGGCTGACCGGGGTCATGGTCATCCTGGCGATGATCAGCTTCTTTCTGGCAGACCGGCTCTACCCGCTGGCGCGGCGTCTGCTGGGGGCCGGTCGTGTCGGTGACATCGCCGATCCCGCTGGCCTACCGGTCCTGGCGGCCGTCCTGGCTGTCGTGGGGTTGCTGGCGACGCCGGTAACCAACACCCTGATCCGCACGATCGAGGAAGACGCCGACCATTTTTCACTGGTCCAGGCCAATGAGCCGGACGGTTTGGCCAAGGCGCTGATCAAGACCGCCGAATACCGGGCCCCGTCCCCGTCGGCGCTGGAGGAGTTCCTGTTCTACGATCATCCGTCTGTCGAGAACCGGGTGCGTCGTGCCATGGAATGGAAGGCGTCGCATCCGCCGGAGGAACCGGCCCTTGATGCGGTCGAGGCTCCGGCTACGCCCGTTTCCTGACGAAGACGGTGCCGGCCGAATAGCCGGCACCGAAACTGCAGATCAGGCCGATGTCGCCGCCGGCCATGTCCTGCTGGCGCAGGTGGAAGGCGATGATCGAACCGGCCGAGGAAGTGTTGGCATACTCGTCGAGGACGATGACGTTCTCCTCGGGCGTCGGTTCGCGGCCCAGCACCTTGCGACCGATGAACTGGTTCATGTTGATGTTGGCCTGGTGCAGCCACATGCGCTTCAGCGCCTGCGGATCGAGGCCGAGATCGGCGGCATGGTCGACGATCATCTGCGAGACCAGCGGCACCACGTCCTTGAACACCTTGCGGCCCTGCTGGATGAACAGCTTGTCGGGCGCGCCGATGCCCTCGGGCGCGGCATTGTTCAGGAAGCCGAAATTGTTGCGGATATTGTTGGAGAACACGGTCTTCAGGCGCGTGCCCAGCACATCCCAGCCGCCGGGGCCCGCACGGTCCGAGGACTCGACGATGACCGCCGTGGCCACGTCGCCGAAGATGAAATGGCTGTCGCGATCCTTGAAGTTCAGATGGGCCGAGCAGATTTCCGGATTGATCATCAACACCGCCCCGACCGAGCCGGAGGCGATGAAGTCCGCCGCCGTCTTGATGCCGAAGGTGGCCGAGGAACAGGCCACATTCATGTCGAAGGCAAACCCGTCGATGCCCAGCGCCTGCTGCACCTCAACCGCCAGGGCCGGATAGGGGCGCGGCATGTTCGAGGCGGCGCAGATCACCGCCCCGATCTCGCTGACCGGCTTGCCCCACGCAGCGATCGCCTCACGCGCGGCGGCGACCGACATTTCGGCCATCAGTGACAGCTCGTCATTGGCGCGTTCGGGCAGGTTGGGAGCCATGCGGGCCGGATCGACGATCCCGGCCTTGTCCATAACGAACCGGCTCTTGATACCGGACGCCTTCTCGATGAACTCGACCGAGGACGGTGTCAGGGCCTCGATATCACCGGCGGCGATATCGGCGGCATGCTCGGCGTTCCAGCCGTGGGCCCAGGTATTGTAGGCCGCGACAAGCTCGGCGTTCGAGATGGACTGTTCCGGCGTAAACAGGCCGGTGGCGGCGATAACGGCATGGGTCACTGGGCAGGTCCGTTGCATTGACGAACGCCCTCAATAGGCCGGTGGCGGCGTGCGGTCGAGGCTCGCCGTCAGTCCGGTCATCCAGCGCCGGATACGGCCGGAGCGGGGTGAGGCCGCAGCGGCCCGGGCGGCGATCAGCGCCTCAACAAGATCTTCCGCCTCGCACGGCCACCCGTCAGGCGTGACATAGAGAGGATACTCCAGAAGCGTGGCGACGATCAGGGCGTCCAGATCGGGGCGCGCCGTGCGGTCGGGCAGGGGCAGGCGATCCTCGGTCAAACCCCAGCCCGCATAGAAGGGCCGGCCGTATGTGATCACCCGCTGTCCGCGCAGCAGGGCTTCAAATCCGGTCAGGGAGGTCAGGGTCACCACGACGTCGCAGGCCTCAACACAGGCCCCGATGTCCAGGGTGTCGGCCACCGCATCGATGGCCTCCAGGGTGGTGTCGTCGACAACGCCGGGCCGGTTTCCGGCCAGCACGTCCGGGTGGGCCTTCCAGATCAGGAAGCTGTCCGGGTGGTCAGCCCGGGCCGCAGCGATCAGGTCGGCATTGGTCCGGATGTCCCCGCAGCCCAGCAGGACCGACCGGTCGTTCTCGACCTGGCCCACGATCAGCACCCGTTTCCGATCCGACGGCCAATCCGGCGGCGTTGCGCCCGTCAGATTGTATTTCGACAGGCCGCTCTCGACGATCCGCTGACGCAGGGCCGCGGCGCGGGCTCGGGCCTCGACCGAAGGGCGTCCGGATTGAATCAGGGTCTCCAGCCGCGAGGGGCTGGCAGGGTCATAATAGATGCCCTGATCGTCCAGCACCGTCGACAGGGCCCCGATGAAATTGGAACCCAGTCCGTGCGAGCGGATGAAGCCGTCCTCCATCCGCACGGTCGGCCCGTCGAAACCGGCCGCTGCCTTCCGGATCGCAGCGGTCTCCTTGCCCGCCCACCACAGTAGTCGACCGCCGTTGGCTCCGGCCGCCGCCGCGGCGGCACCGACTGTATCGAAATAGCGGAGCCGGGCGGTCGGGGCATTGAGCATCCGACGGATCGCCGGTCGTTTGGCCGGGGCAAAGCCAACCCCGGCCCAATAACCCTTCAGCCGGTCGGCCCGGGCGCGCAGGGCGATCAGACGGGTCACCGCCTGTTCGGCTTCGCAGCGGTGCCCGGTGACGGGGTCGACGTAGCGGCTACAGACGATCAGGGCGGCGGCGGCCAATGTCTCGATGTCGCGCGCCATACCGCGACGTGCCATCGGCACCGTGTCGGTGGTCAGCCCCCAGCCGGCATAGAAGGGTACCCCGAAACAGGTGACGACCTTGCCACGCAGCAGGGCCTCGAAGCCGAGGCCGCTGGTCACCGTATAGACGGCGTCGACTTCGGCCAGCAGGTCTGCGGGGCGGACGTCGGTGTTGATCAGGGTGACCCCGGCCAGATCCGCGTCGGCGATACAGCCCGTCTTCAGGCCTGCGGCTACGGCGGGATGGCGTTTGACGATCAACTGGGCGTCCGGGTGGTCGGCCCGGGCTGCGGCCAGCATCGTGGCAAAGGCGTCCGGCGCGGCCAAACCATAGCGGATCGAGGCGTCGCCCCGGGTCTGGTCGACCACCAGCACGCGCGGGCCGGGACGAAGGATCGACCGGTCCAGTGGCTCGCCCAGATTGGTCCGCGACAGGCCGGCGGCGACGATGCGGTCGATCAGGGATCGGGCCCGGGCATGCATGGCTGCATCGCACCAGTCGGGGGCCTCCACGAGAGTCCGCTCCAGTCGCGAGGGGCGGGTGGCGTCATAATAGATGCCGAGGTCATCGACGATCAGGCTCAGGCTTGCGGCTCCGGCCTCGCCCAGTCCGACGGAGCGCAGGAACCCGTCCTCCAGCGCGACATAGGGGTGGCCGGTAACCCGGCTCCATAGACGCCCCGCCCCCGTCGTCGGCCGTCGACCCCAGCCCAGCACCGTCCGTACCGCCGGTCCCGGCAGTCGCTGCGGCGCATATTCCGGCAGGAAGGCATCCAGATGCGGAAGCGCCAGCAATCCCGGCGCGCACGCCCAGGCGGGAACTGGCGCGGCCTCGTCCATCAGTCGGGTGTACGCGAGCAGGCGTCGTGCCGCCGCAGCAGGGCCTCGGCGGCGGTCAGGTGCAGCCGCTCGACCATGCCCCCGCCGACGCGGATCGCGCCCCGCCCGACCGCAGCCGGATCGGCGAAGGCGGCGACCAGTGTCATGGCATGGGCCACCTCGTCGTCGGTCGGGCAGAAGGTCGCATTGGCGATGGCGATCTGGCCGGGATGGATCAGACTCTTGCCGTCGAAACCGTACAGTCGGCCCTGATCGCATTCGCCGGCGAAGCCAACGGCATCGTTCAGACGGTTGAAGACGCCGTCGACCACCTGCAGACCATGGGCCCGCGCGGCTGCGACCGTGGCGGCCAGCCATGGCTTCAACGGTTCGCGGTCCGGCACGGACTGGCAGCCCAGGGCGGCGGTCAGATCGTTGGTGCCGAACATCAGGGCCGTGAGCGCGCCGTCCACCCCGCACAGCGCATCCAGATTGAACAGGGCGCGCGGGGTTTCGATCATGGCCCACAGGGCGGTGCCAGTCGGCAGTCGGCTGCCCAGTTCCGCGACGTCGCGGGCGTCCTCGACCTTGGGGGCCACGATGATTTCGACCGGGGTACCGGCCAAGGCGTCCAGATCGTCGCTACCCCAGGGGGTGTCCAGCGCATTGACCCGCACGGCCAGGCGCGGACCGAAGCCGCCGCCGCGTACCGCCTCGACCGCGGCAGCGCGCGCCTCGGCCTTCATGTCGGGGGCCACGGAGTCCTCAAGATCGAACACCGCGACGTCGCAGGTCAGGGTGCGCGCCTTGTCGATGGCGCGCGGGTTCGAGGCCGGCATAAACAGGACGCTGCGGACCAGCCCCTCGGTCATCACACCCGTCCGGTCACGGGGATCAGGGCTCCGGTGATCGCCCTGGCCTGCGGCGAGGCCAGGAACAGCATGACAGCGGCCAAATCGGCCGGGGCGACCCATGTGGCGGGATCGGCGTCAGGCATGTCGGCCCGGTTCTGCGGCGTGTCGAGGATCGACGGCAGTACGGCGTTGACGGTGACCGTGCTCGACTTCAGCTCCTCGGCGAGGCTTTCGGTGAGGCGATGCACGGCCGATTTCGACGCCGCATAGGCCCCCATCCCGGCCGCCGACTTCAACGCGCCATTGGCTCCGACATTGACGATCCTGCCCGTGTCCGACTGTTTCAGATGCGGCAGGGCGGCGCGGCAGGTATTCAGCGCCGTGGTCAGGTTCAGGGCGTACATCCGGTCCCAGGCGGGCCGGTCGTCGTCCAGGGTCTGCCAGACGAAACCGCCGGCGATGTTCAGCAGGGCGTCCAGCCGCCCGAATTTCCCGACCACGGCCGCGATCGCCGCAGACGCCGCCGCCGGATCGGTCAGGTCGACCCCGCCCAGCTCCAGCGTGTCCGCCGGGGCCGACTGGCCGACGGCATGATCGATGATCGCCACGCGCCAGCCCTGGGCCAGGGCGGCAGCTACAACGGCGCGCCCCAGCTCTCCGTGCCCGCCCGTAATCGCGATGACGCGTTCGTTCATTGTTTCATCTCCCATCGGTCATCCCTCGCGCGCACGGCCCGGGTCCGTCAACCGGCCACAGCCGGGCCGCGCCCCGGACGCCGGAGGAATCGCCCCATCGGGCGGGCACGATGCGGGTGAGGGTGCTGTCGGCGAAGACGTGTCGGGGGACTCGCTCCGCCAGTCGGGGATAGAGGTCGGCGACATTGGACAGGCCGCCGCCCAGCACCACCACGTCCGGATCAACCAGATTGACCACCATGGCCAGGGCTCGCGACAGACGATCAGTGTAGCGTTCCAGCGAAGCGACGGCGGCCGGGTCGCCCGTGCCTGCTGCGGCGACGATCGCCTCGGCCGCCAGGGTCCGGCCGGTCACTTCAGCATGATCCCGCTGGAACCCGGTCCCCGAAATCCAGGTCTCGAGACAGCCGTGCAGCCCGCACCAGCAGGTCGGGCCCGGCACTTCGGCGGCGGTCGGCCAGGGCAGGGCGATGTGACCCCATTCTCCGGTCAGACCGTTGGCCCCGCCAATCAGTTGTCCGTCGACGGCCAGGCCGCCGCCGCAGCCGGTGCCGATGATCACCGCGAACGCGACCGCCGCGCCGGTGGCTGCGCCGTCGACGGATTCGGACAGGGCCAGGCAGTTGGCGTCGTTGGCCATTCGGACCGGTCGCCGCAGGGCCGTCTCCAGATCCTCGCGGAACAAGCGGTCGTTCAGCCAGATCGAGTTGGCGTTGCGCATCCGTCCGGTGGTCGGTGACACTGAGCCGGGCACGGCCAGTCCGACGGTTCCGGCCCGGTCAAACTCACGTTCGATCCGCTCCACCAGTCGGACCACGGCCGCCAGCGCCGCGTCATAGGTTCCGGGGTTGGGTTCTCGCAGGCGGGTCAGGAAACGGCCGTCAGCCGCCAGGGCCGCGGCCTCGATCTTGGTCCCGCCGAAATCCACGCCGATCTGCATTGTGCCGGTCTAGCAGGCCGTCGTCAGACGGCGAAGACCTGCGCTACCAGCCGCTCGAGCGCCCCGGCGTCGACCGCGTCGAAGGCGGCGACGTCGGTCGCATCGACATCGAGCACACCGATCAGGTCTCCGGCCGCGTCGAAGACGGGCACGACCACTTCACTGCGTGAGCGGGAATCGCAGGCGATGTGTCCGGGGAAGGCCTCGACGTCATCGACGATCCGGGTCTCGCCTGTGGCGGCCACGGTCCCGCAGACGCCCCGTCCGAACGGAATCCGCAGACAGCCCAGCGTGCCCTGGTAGGGACCGACCACCAGCTCCCCGGGCTTCACGGGATCGACGACATAGAAGCCGGTCCAGAAGAATTGCGGGAAGGAGTCAGCCAGCATGGAGGCGACCGTGGCCATCCGGGCGACTTGGTTCATCTCGCCATCCAGCACCGCCAGGATCTCGTCATGGACCTCCGCATAGCGGGCCGCCTTGTCGGCAGGGCGATCATCACGGGCGGTGTAGGACATGGCAAGACTCCGGCTGTAACCGCCATATAGGCGGCCCGGTCAGACATTGCGACCAGGGGCGGACCGGACGAATTCCCCTGTCAGGGGAATCGCTAAATGGCTGAATCTTGGGGATAACTGTTCACCGAACAAAAATCAGCCAATCTGCGGCAACGCTTTCCCGCAAAACGACGTTAACCTTGACAGCCGGGTGTCCGGACCGGACACATTGGCCGGCGAACATGGTTAATGGCCGATCGCGCGACCGATCAGCCCGCAACGTGTGAGGGGGAGTATGCGCGACCGCCACGGCTTCGACGACGACCCCGCACCGGCCCGGCGCCGTCGTGCCCCGATCGCCGCAGCCGCCGTAATCGGTGTGCTGGCGATCGCCGCCCTGACCCTGTCCAGCTGTGGTGATCGCGGCCTGCAGTTCTGGCGACAGGACTCTGCCGGTGGTGCAGCCAACGCCTGTCCGCGCCCGGCAGCCTTCACCGGGGCCGAGTTCAACGCCCAGGAGACCAGTCTGCGCGCGCTGCGTCGGGCGGCCTTCCGTGGCGACTTTTTCGCCCAGCTGGAGCTGGGGTCACGCTATGCGGCCGTGAAGGCGACCGACAAGAATATCGAGGATCCGATCGAGAGCTCGGTCTGGTTGGCCCTGGCCCTCGCCAATGACGAGGGCTATGCGCCGATCAACCGGGTCGAGCGTGGCGGCTTCGGCGGCTGGCGGCCGCTGTCCCGCTACGACGACTGCCGCGCCTGGGAACGTCACAATGTCTACCAGCGACTGGATCGTCAGCTGGGGCGGATGACGCGCGCCGAGCAGGAAGCCGTTCGAGACCGGGTGATCTATGTCCTGTCGACCCAGGACGCCAAGGGTTACCGCGCCCTCGCCCGTCTGCACGATTCCCTCTACGGCCCGTTCGGCGAGCCGCAGGACAATCGCGAGGGCCGCGAGGCCTGGGGACATGACGGCAAGAACGGCGGGCCTGACCGGGATCCCAGCGCCCTGCATGCCGCGACCAGCCTGTTCCAGCGCAATGACGTGGACGCCTATCTCTACAACTATCTGGCGGTCCAGACCGGCGATGTCGGGGCCTATGTCCTGCTCAAGGATTTCGAGCGGTCTTCGCCGAGCCGCAGCCGCTACGCCGCCTTCGTCGAGGCCAAGGCGCGCCAGTGGGTGCCGCCGTTCGAATTCTATCCGAATGCGGCTCCGGCCTCGGGTGTCCCCTTCTCGGATGAAAGCCGTCCGCGTGGCGATGCCTATGAATACGCGCTGTCGCGCATGACCGAACTGCCGTTCGTCCATGTCGGACGGGCGCTGCGTTATCTCGGCGTGACCGAGACGGTCGCGACCCGTCCCGACGCCCTGTCGAAACGCCAGATCGAGACGCTGGAGGCCATGCTGGGTCATCCGATGGAATCGCGGCTGTCCTATCTCGAGCGGGTTCGGGCGGTTCAGCTGGCGGCGGTCAACGGCTCGTCCGAGGCCCAGCTGGTGCTGGCGGTGATGTACGCCGAGGGCATTGGGGTCCCGACGGACTATGCCCGCGCCTTCCACTGGTTCGACGAGGCGGCCCGACAGGGCAGCCCTGAGGCCAAGTTCGCCATGTCGACCTATTTCGCTCTCGGCGTCTCCGGCGTCGCCGATCAGGACAAGGCTGCGGCCGTCGCCGTGCGGATCGATTCCGCCCTGGCCGGCTTCGGCCCGTCCGCATCCCGCCTGCAGGCCGTCCTGGCCCAGGTCTCCCGCTCGCAACGCCGCTAGGAGGGCGTGGAATCATGACCGATCGTCCCGTCCGCAGTCTGATTACCGGCCTGGCCGTCATCGCGGCCGCTGCCCTCGGCGGGGTTCTGGCACCGGCCTCGACCGCCGAGGCCCAGGTGGCCGCCCGTGTCGAGAGCCAGACCCGCCCCAATTTCGGCATCCTGCTGACGCCGCCGACCCGCGGTACGCGCGGGCGGTCGAGCCATCACCGTCGCTATGACTATCGCCGTGACCACCGCCCGGACTGGCGGCCGGAGTTCCGTCGCGACGGCACCGAAGAGATCGTCCTGGTCGATTGCGGCGGCAATCCCGGTTCCGGGGCGGTCGAGGACGCCGTGCGCCGCGTGCGCCCCGGCGGCACCCTGGTCATCCGGTCGCGCGCCGGTGCCTGTGTCGGCTGGCTGAACATCGACAAGCCGATGACTCTCATCGGCGAGGGCGGCTTCGACCCGCGCGACTGGAACCGGACACCGTCGGCGACCCTGCAGGCCCCGGACGGTCTGCCCTGCATCACCGTGGCCCAGGGCGTTCGGGTCGAGATCCGCGACATGGTGTTCGCGTCGCCCAAGGCCGGCGATGCCGCCTGTATCGTCGGCTACGGAGCCGAGATCGTGATGAACCGGGTCGGTTTCCGCCATGCCGGCGACGAGGCCGCCATCTATGCCGACGGGGGTCTCATCGACATCCGCAATGCCATCATTGATGCCCAGACCATCGCCCCGGCCATCGTCGCCGACGGAGCCGTTCTGACCACCTATGAACTGGTGGTCACCGGTGCCCAGACCGGCCTCGAACTGATCCCGGGTGCGGGCCAGACTTCGCGGGTTTCGACCTCGACCTTCAAGGGCACTGGTGTGCCTAACAGCTTCGGGCCGCGCTCGATCGGCATGATCATCCGCTCGGGCCGCGACTACGGCCGGGTCGAGATCGAGAACACCGCCATCGTCGGCTATGTCGAGGGTGTGGCCATCGAGGGGGCCTCCGTCACCATGAGCGACAGCCGGGTCGGACGCTCCGACAAGGGCGTGGTCCTCTACAATGGCGAGTTGCGGCTGACGGACAGCCGGATCCGGGCTGCGGGGGTCGGGGTCGCCGCGGCCTCGGGCCACGCCGTGATCACCAACAATGTCTTCGCCGGGGTGCAGCAGGTGATCTTCGCCGAGTCACGCGCCACAGTCGAAGCCAGCGGCAACCGCGTCTGGTCGCAGTCGGTGTGCCGCCCCAGCTTCCGTGATCGCTACCGTGGCCGTTACGAGCCCTACTGGGATCCGGGCAATGGCTGGACCTGCGTCAACAGCCCCTATCCGCGCGACTGGTGGGACGACGAGGA
The DNA here is from genome assembly GCF_963977465.1 of uncultured Brevundimonas sp. Taxonomy (GTDB): domain Bacteria; phylum Pseudomonadota; class Alphaproteobacteria; order Caulobacterales; family Caulobacteraceae; genus Brevundimonas. The sequence goes on from NZ_CAXBOQ010000003.1 coordinate 346,826, forward strand.
CGGTCTGCTGGGCCTGCCCTACCACGACGACAGCTACAGGCTGGACGGCTACGACAGCTATCGTCAGGGCGAGGGCTGGTACGATCAGAGCGGCCGCTATGTGACCGACGATCGCTACACCGGCGACGACCGCTGGAGCCGTGGCGGCGGCTGGCGGCGTTGATCCCCGGCTCGTGTTGATGGATTCCGGTATCCAGCCACCCCCGTTCAGGGGGCGGGCCATTCCGTAGTCGGGGAGTTAGGGATGATTTCAGCTTGGGGTATTCCGCTGGCGCTCGGCGACCGTCGCATCTTGCGTCCCGGGTCCCTGCGCTGGCTGCGCGCCCTGGGCTGGATGGTCCTGCTGTTCGGCGTCGTGGCGATACCATCCTATGCGGCGATCGGCGGCCTGACCGCCGCTCTGCCCGAGGGGGCCGTCTCCAGCCTGATCGCCAATGCGTCCGGGGCGGTGATCAGCCTGCTCCTGTACGCGCTTTTGGTCTGGGGTGGCGAGGCGCGCCGTCCGTCGGAACTGGGGCTTGGCGCCGCACCCGTCGAGTTGATGACGGGTCTGGTCATCGGGGCCGCCATGTTCGCCTCGGTCATGGGTTTGATGGCGCTGTTCGGCCTGTATGATTTCGTCTGGAAGGGGGCGGCTCCGGTCTGGGAATCCCTGGGCATCACCATCCAGTCCGGTGTGGTCGAGGAGATCCTGACCCGCGCCATCATCCTGAGGCTGGTCTGGCGGGCCTTCGGGCCGTGGGCCGCCTTCGCGATTTCGGCCGCCCTGTTCGGGGCCCTGCATCTGGCCAATCCCAACGCCACGCCGTTCGCGGCCCTGTGCATCGCCGTCGAGGCGGGCATCATGCTGGGGGCCTTCTATGCCCTGACCGGCCGGATCTGGGTGTCGATCGGAGTCCATGCGGCCTGGAATTTCACCCAGGGCTATCTGTTCGGGGCTGCCGTCTCGGGCACGGATTTCGGACCGTCCCTGGCCACTAGTACGGCCCGCGCCGGCTTCCATCCCTGGCTGACCGGCGGGGCCTTTGGCCCCGAGGCCTCGGTCCCCGGTCTGGCCGTCGGCACGGCGGTCGGGGTCTGGGTCCTCTGGCTGGCGTGGAAGTCCGGCCGCTTCGCGCGTCCGGTAGGCCCGGAGGGACTCGAACCCCCAACCAGACCGTTATGAGCGGTCGGCTCTAACCATTGAGCTACGGGCCCGCCGAGGGCGGTAGTTTCGCCTAGCAGGCGGTCGCTCCGCTTGCCAAGCGCCATTGTAGCCCGACCGGTCCCGGGTATTTCCGATGATGAATGGAACCTGCCACCGGGGCCGGGACGTTGTTCAGGCACCAACCGCCAAGGTTCCGCCACGGCCCGACGCCACCGTCCGGGTCCCGTGGCCCGTTTTCCGGAGACCTGCTGACATGACACGATCCTTCCACTCCCTTTCGCTGGGAGCCGTTCTTCTGGCCGCCAGCGCCCTGACCGCCCCGGCTGCCCTGGCCCAGGAGGCCCCGATGGCCGGCATGCATATGATGCAGGCCCCGCCGTCGCTGAACCTGTCGGCCCATGGCGAGGTGCGTATGGCCCCCGACATGGCCACCATCACCTTCGGCGTCGTCACCGAGGCCCCGACCGCCGCAGAGGCCATGCGCAGCAACGCCGCCCGGATGAATGAGGTCATGGCCGCCCTGCGCCGCGCCGGCATCGCCGAGCGCGACGTCCAGACCTCGGGCCTGAATCTCTCGGCCCAGTACGACTATGTCCAGAACGAGCCGCCCAGGCTGCGGGGCTATCAGGCCAACAACCGGGTGACCGTGACGATCAATGATCTGTCCCGGGTCGGTACCACCGCCGACGCTGTGGTGGCTGCCGGGGTCAATCAGATCGACGGCATCAGCTTCGGCCTGAAGGACTCTAGCGCCGCCGAGGATCGCGCCCGCCAGTTGGCAGTCCGCAACCTGCAGGCCAAGGCCGCCCTGTATGCCCAGGCGCTCGGTGTGCCGCTGGCCGGGATCCGCTCGCTGACCGAGTCCGGTGGCTACAGCCCACGCCCGCCGCAGCCCATGTATGCCCGCGCCGAAATGGCCATGGATTCAGGCTCGACACCGGTCGCGGTCGGTGAACTGACCGTGCGGATCGACATCACCGGCGTCTACGACCTGGGACGTTGACGCGACCCGGGCCCGCCGTCACCGGCGGGCCCGGGTCGTTCGCCCGTCGGGATACGTTCATTTGACGCAAACGCTTGCCTCTCTATGGTCGCGTCAGGCCGCTTTCTGGCCCGCACCGTCCGGACCTTCCGACCTCCATGAAACAGTTCTTCCTGACCGTGCTGGGCGTTTTCCTCGGCCTCATCCTGTTTGTGGTCGTCGTGCCGGTGGTGCTGATCACGGCGGCGGTGTCCTCGGCCTCGTCGGCCCCGGTGACCGCATCCAACACGGTGCTGGAACTGGATCTGCGCGACGGTCTGACCGACCAGGATCCGATCAATCCGTTCGCCGCCTTCGGCGGCTCCGGGCTGTCGGTCATGGAAGTCGTCGATACCCTGGCCCAGGCCGGGGATGACCGGCATGTAAAGGCCCTGCTGATCCGTCTGCCAGAGGCCGGCATGACCCCCGCCGCCGCCGACGAGGTGCGTCAGGCCGTGCGGCGTTTCCGCGCTTCTGGCAAGGTCGTGATCGCTCACAGCCAGGGCTTCCAGCCGGTCGGCACCACGATTTCCAGCTATATGGTCGGCGCCTCGGCCTCGGAACTGTGGATGCAGAACACCGCCAGCTTCCAGCTGACGGGCTTCTCCGCCGACCAGATTTTCCTCGGCCGCGCCTTCGACAAATACGGCGTCAACGCCCAGTTCGAGCAGCGTTACGAGTACAAAAACGCCGTCAACGAATACACCCAGAGTGACTTCACCCCGGCCCACCGTGAGGCGATGACGGCGTGGATGACCTCGATCTACACCAGCGCCATCGCCAATGCGGCCAGTGATCGAAAGGTCACCCCGGCGGCCCTGCGCGCGACCATCGAGGGCGGCCCGTGGTCATCGGCCGAGGCGCTGCAGCACAAGCTGATCGACAAGATCGGTCAGGTCGAGGAGGCCGAGGCCGAGATCAAGCGGCGCGCCGGCGACGGGGCCAAGCTGGTCGAATTGAGCGACTATGCCTCGTCCAAGGGCGAGCGCAGTGGCTCGGGCCGCAATGCCATCGCTATCGTCGGCGGTGAGGGGGCCATCCTGACCGGTACCGGCGGCGGCGGCGGGTTCGGCGGCGGCTCGTCGATCCGCTCCGATGACCTGGCCGGAGCCCTCTATGAAGCGATTGAGGACAAGGACGTGAAGGCCATCGTCTTCCGCGTGTCCTCGCCCGGCGGCTCGCCGGAAGCCTCGGAACAGATCCTGGCCGCCGTGCGCGCCGCCAAGGCCGCCGGCAAGCCGGTGGTCGTGTCCATGGGGGCCTACGCCGCCTCGGGCGGTTACTGGATCAGTTCGGAAGCCGACTACATCGTGGCCCAGCCCTCGACCCTGACCGGCTCGATCGGCGTGTACGGCGGCAAATTCGTGCTGGCCAATGCGCTCGGCCGCTTCGGGGTCGACATCCGCGACCTGTCGGTCGGCGGCGACTATGCCGACGCCTTCTCGCCGGCCCAGCCCTTCACCGCCGCGCAACGGACCGCCTATGCCGCCACGATCGACCGTACCTATGAGGAATTCATCACCCGGGTCGCCACCGGTCGTCACCTGACGCCGGCCCGGGTGCGGGAAATTGCCCGCGGTCGCGTCTGGACCGGTCGTCAGGCCAAGGAACTGGGTCTGGTCGACGAGCTGGGCGGGCTGCACGAGGCCATCGCCCAGGCCCGTCGTCTGGCCGAGATTCCCGCCGATGAGTCCGTGCGCTTCAAACGCTATCCGACGCCGGAATCGCCGTGGGAAGCCCTGTCCAAGGCCTTTGGCGTCTCCAGCGAGGCGGCGCGCGTGCTGGTCGGGATCGGTGGGGTGATGGCGGATCCGCAGGCCCAGGTCGTGCTGCAACGGATCGAATCCGACCGCATGCGCAGCGCCGGGGCCTCGGTCCTGGCTGAGCAGCCGCTGCCCTGACAGGGGCCCGGTCGGGCTTTCCGGACGGGCTGTCACCGCAACGCACACTCGCCTGTGACCGTGTCTTCCATTGACCCGGAAGCGATATGGACCGACATTGCGCTTCCGACGCCCCCCGGGGTGTTTCCAAAGGCTGTTCGATGATCGAGACCGATCGCTTCATTCCCTCGGGGGCTGCATCCCGTCGGCGGGCCCCCGGCCTGCTGGCACCTGTGGTGTGGCTGTGCGGTCTGATCGCCACCCTGGCGGCGATGACGATCGGGGCGGTTCTGGCAGTGTTTACGGCCGTGGCCGTGGCCGTGATCGCGATCTTCGGGACGATTCTGATCTTTCTTGCTGGTCTGGCCCTTCGCGCCCGCCGCCGCTTCGGTGGCCGCAATCGTCGCGGTGACGATGTGATCGAAGCCCGCAAGGTCGACGGCGAATGGGTCGCCTACGGCTGGGAACGCCAGGGGCGATAAGCCCGCCCATGCTCGATATCAGCGACGCGCCGTCCCCTAATTTCGACAATCGCCGCGCACCGCCGGACCTGCTGGTGCTGCACTATACCGGCATGCAAACCGCCGAGGCGGCCATCGCGCGTCTGCGGGACCCGGCAGCCGCGGTCTCGGCCCATTATGTCGTCGATGAGGACGGCCGGATCCTGAAACTGGTCGCCGAGGAACGCCGGGCCTGGCACGCGGGTCAGGGCGAATGGCAGGGCGAAACCGATTGCAACGCCGCCTCGATCGGCATCGAGATCGTCAATCCCGGCCATGAGTTCGGCTACCGGCCCTTTCCGGATATTCAGATCGCCGCCGTAACCACCCTGGTCGCTGACATCCGCTCGCGCTGGACCATCCCCGACGGTCGCATCATCGCCCATTCCGACCTGGCCCCCGCGCGCAAGCAGGATCCGGGTGAGCTGTTTCCGTGGAAGGCTCTGGCCGCCGCCGGTCATGGCCTGTGGTTCGAACCCGCCCCTGAGCGGATCGCTGCGCTGGGCCCTGACCTGACCATCGGCGACGAGGGGTTGGGTGTGGTCGTGATGCGCGCCGGCCTGCACCGGCTCGGCTACGGCCTGAAGCCCGGTGGCAGCTATGACGACGACACCCGGCTGACGGTCGAGGCCTTCCAGCGCCACTGGCGGCCCACCCGCGTCGACGGCATCGCCGATGGCGAGACTCGCGCGACCCTGATGGGCGTCCTGCAACTGGCGACGGCGGAGAGTCCGACCGGCGTCCTCAATTAGCTACGGCCATGGTCGGCGACCCGGACATCGAGGTTCTGAGGCAGCAGGACCGGGAGCGCCGGATCAAACACCGGGCCCGCGTCCGGGCCGAGGTCGAGCGGCGTGGGCTGGGCTCGGTCATGAACCAGACGCGCTGGACCGAACTGCGGGCCGCGATCAGGGACCTGCCGTTCGCGCCACCCTACCAACGCCACGACGTGCTGGAGCGCCCCGAACCGCTGTGGCCCTCTGACCAGCAGATCGATCCAGGCTGCTGGTGCGATGAATGCCTTGAGCCCCTGTATGCGATCGAATGGCTGCGGATCATCCCGCGGCTGTGGCGGCAGGAGGGGGCGCTGGTGCCGCTGAAGCCCGTCGGTGATTGCTCCGGGGCGCTACGCGCCGCCCTGTCGCGCCTCAACATTCCCTATCGCGAGGATGATCGCGGGATCTGGATCCATGGCTATGCGACGGGCGATCCCACGCTGGATCCCGGTGCCGGAGGCTGAGCCCCCAGTCCCGTCCGTTGGTGGATTGACGTGCCCGGACGAAACGCCCATCTGTCCCCCGTCAGACGGCCGGGCGGTCGCGGCGGGCGCGTGCGCCTGTCGAGGAAAGTCCGGGCTCCACGGTGAAAAGGCGGCGGGTAACGCCCGCCCGGGGTGACCCGAGGGATAGCGCCACAGAAAGCAAACCTCCGGCCCTGCGGGACCGGTAAGGGTGAAAGGGTGGGGTAAGAGCCCACCGCGTCTCTGGTAACAGCGACGGCATGGCAAGCCCCGCCTGGAGCAAGACCGAATAGGGATGTCGCGCGGTTTCGGCCGCAGGGTTCACCGCCCGAGGCATCCGGGTAGGTCGCGAGAACCGTCCGGCAACGGGCGGTCCAGAGGAATGATCGTCACCCGACGTCCGGCTTCGGCCGGGCCCAGGGGACAGAACCCGGCTTACAGGCCGTCTGACACTTTTCCCTTCAGATCGCCCCGGCCCGGCATGGGGGCGTTAACCCCTGCATCAGTCGACGGGCGCATTCTCTGTCCACAGGGTGTTTATACTTGCCGTGTTCTGTGTATGTTCTGCAATTCCCGGCACGATGTTGTCGGCGGGCCGTGAACTTGGTTAAAAAGTGTCAACTAATCCCATTGAGGCCCATCTGATCCCATGCTATCCCAATGACATGATTTTGGGGCTGAGGGACGTCGCATAGGGCGCGTCACGGATTTCAGGGGCGGACCTAAGGGTCCGATAGGGCAGAGCGTGTTTCTCTCGACCTTCGAGAAGCAGCTGGACGGCAAGCGCCGTCTCTTGATCCCCCAGGAATTCCGCACGGCTGAAAACGGCGCGGAACACGGCGTCTTCTGCTTTCCTTCCATTGAAGCCGACTGCCTCGAGGCCGGCGGTGACCGGCTGTTCGCCGAATACCGCGGCGTGATCGAGGGCCTGCCGTTCGGCGACCCCTATCGTTCGGCGCTGGAGGCCGCGATCTACGGCGAGCAGAAGGCCCTGGCCTATGACTCGGGCGGGCGCATCACCCTGCCGGAATCCCTGTGCGCCGAAGCCGAATTGTCCGAGGCGGTCGTCCTCTATGGCGTCGGCGACCGGTTCCAGATCTGGGCCCGCGACAAATGGGAAACCCATCGCGCCGAACAACGCCGTGCGGCCCGGGCCGGTCTGGCCCAGTTCGGTGAAATGCGGCGTCAGGCGATCAAGCCGGGCGGGGCCGGATGAGCGCCCCCCACGCCCCCGTCCTGATCGACCAGGTCATCGCCGCCCTGTCGCCCGGGCCCGGCGATGTGATCATCGACGCCACCTTCGGGGCCGGCGGCTATACGCGCGCCATCCTGGCGACCGGGGCCGAGGTTATCGCTCTCGATCGCGATCCGACGGTCCAGCCCTTTGCCGAGGCGGTCGCCAACGACTTTCCCGGCCAATTCACCCTGGTGCGCACGCCATTTTCAGCCCTGACCCAGGCCTTCACGGACAGCGGTCGCGACCGGCTCGACGGGGTGGTCTTCGATATCGGCGTCTCATCGATGCAACTGGACCAGGCCGAGCGCGGCTTCTCCTTCATGCGCGACGGTCCGCTCGACATGCGGATGGGCGATGAGGGCGAAACCGCCGCCGACATCGTCAACACCTGGGATCACGGGCCGATGGCCCACATTTTCAAACTGTATGGTGATGAGCGCCAGTCGGGCCGGGTCGCCACCGCCATCCTGCGTCGCCGGGTCGAGCAGCCGTTCGAACGGACGCTGGACCTCGCTGCCGTCGTGGAAAAAGCCCTGGGTGGCCGTCGGGGTGCGCCGATCCATCCGGCCACGCGCGTGTTCCAGGCCCTGCGCATCGCCGTCAACGACGAGCTGGGCGAGCTGCGTGCCGGGCTCGAGGCCGCTGAGGCCTGCCTGTCGCCGGGCGGTCGGATGGTGGTCGTGACCTTCCATTCGCTCGAGGACCGCATCGTCAAGGCCTTCCTGACCGAGCGGACCGGCAACGCCCCCGGTGGTTCGCGTCATGCCCCGGTGAAGATCGAGACCCGCAAGCCCAGCTTCACCCTGCAGTTCAAGGGCGCGCATGATGCCGACCAGCATGAGCTGGACGCCAACCCCCGCGCCCGTTCGGCCAAGCTGCGCGCCGCCGTCCGCACCGATGCCGCCCCATGGGGAGGGATCGCCGCATGACGATGTGGACCGCCCCCCGCAATGGCTTCCAGCGCCTGTTCGACTGGAAGGTGCACGGCATCCGTTGGGTCGAGATCATCGGCCTGCTGCTGGTCGCGATCATGATCTTCTCGGTCTATGTGGCCAAGGCGGGCGCGGCCCGCGAGGGTGTGCGCATCAGTCAGCTGGACCGCGAGATCGACGACAACGGCGAGCGGGTGCGCCTGCTGCGGGCCGAGGTCGCGCGCCTGGAACAGCCCGGTCGGCTGGAGGCCTTGTCGCGCAGTGCCGGTCTGGCCCCGGTCGACGTCCATCGCCGGACGAGCGAAGAGAGCCTCGCCGCGATCGCGCCTGTGCCCGAACCGCGTCCCGTCATCATCGCCCCGACAACCGCTGCCGCCGTTGATGCCGCCGCCGCCGAAAGCCCGGTCGTTCCGGGTCCGGAGGCCGGTCGATGAGCACCCAGGATCATCCGTCCGCCTATGATCGTCCGGCACCGGGTCAATCGCCGGGGCGGCGGGTATCGCCGACCTGGCGCTGGTTCGCCGAGGGCATCTGGTGGGTCGAACATGCCTTCGGCCGCGCCCGCGCCCACGCCCGGCCCGAGGAAGACGCGCGGGTCCGGATCTTCCTGATCCTGGGCCTGTTCGCCCTGGTGTTCGCGGCCCTGGCCGCGGGGGCGATCCATTCGGCCCTGATGGTTCCGCGCGGTGGCGGCGGCTATGCCGGTAATTCGAACGCCCTGGTGCGGGGCGATCTGGTCGACCGCAACGGGGCCCTGCTGGCCACCAATATCGTCCACTACGCCTTCTATATCGATCCGGCCGAGGTCTGGGACCGCGCCGCAGCCGAGCGGCAGATCCGCCAGGCCCTGCCGGCCGTGCCCGCGACGCGGCTGAAAAAGGTCCTGAACGGGGACCGACGTCTGATCGTCATGCCGGGACTCACGCCCGCCGAACGCAGAACGCTGCACGCCCTGGCGCTGGGCGGTCTGTCGTTCGAACCGGAAGACCGGCGCGTCTATCCGCTGGGCACGTCGGCTACCCATCTGATTGGTGACGCTGACACGGGCGGAATCGGGATCTCGGGGGCAGAGCTGGCCTTCAATGATGAAATTCGTGCCGCCGGGGCCAGCGGCGTGCCGTTCGCCCTGTCGATCGATCTGCGGGTCCAGGGTGTGCTGGAGAACGAATTGGCCGCGGCCGCCGAGGCCAACGGGGCCAAGGGTGCGGTCGGCATCATCACCGACGTTCAGACCGGCGAGGTCCTCGGTCTGGCCAGCTGGCCGACCAGTGACCGCCTCGATCGTGTGACCTCGGCCCACTACGAGATGGGTTCGGTGTTCAAGACCTTCACTGTGGCCGCGGGTCTCGACACCGGCACGGCCGACATGAGCACCCGGTTCGACGCCTCGGAAGCCTTCATGATCGGCAACCGTCGGATCACCGACTTCCACGCCCAGAATCGCGTGATGACGCTGGAGGAGGTCTATCTCCATTCCTCGAACATCGGCACCTCGCGGCTGGCCGTCGAGATGGGTGGATCGGTCATGCGCGACTATTTCACCCGCTTCGGCCTGATGGATGCGGCCCCGATCGAATTGAAGGAATCGGCCCGCCCGCGGCGTCCGCGCCGCTGGGACGACTCCACCCTGGCCTCCCTGTCGTTCGGCTACGGCATCATGATCACCCCGGCCCAGATGGCCGTGGCCATGGGGGCCCTGACCAACGGCGGGCGCTTCATCCCCCTCACCCTGCGCAAGGGTGACGGCACCCCGGTGCGCGGTCGACAGGTGGTCTCGCCCGAGACCTCGCGCACCCTGCTCGATCTGTTGCGCCTCAATGTGGTGCGTGGCTCGGGTGGCTTTGCCGAGGCCCCGGGCCTGCGCGTCGGCGGCAAGACCGGCTCGGCCAACAAACTGGTCGGGGGACGCTACGACCCGACCCACGCCGTCGGCACCTTCGCGGCCGTCTTCCCCGCGGACGGCCCGATCGACGCGCGCCGCTATTCGATCCTGATCCTGATGGACGAGCCCTCGGCCTGGCCGCGCACCGGCGGCTATGTCGCCGCTCCTGCCGTGGGCCGTATCGCCGACCGCATCGCCCCCTTCCTCGGCGTCGAGCGCCGCGCCGATGCCTGGCGCACGGCCCTTGGCGAACGCATCGTCGCTGAGCCAACGGCAGACGGGGGCGTGCGATGAGCGGCCTGCGCCTGTCCGACCTGCTGCGTCGCGACGTCAGTTCTGACCCCGTGATCACGGGGCTGACAGCCGACAGCCGCCAGGTCGTCCCCGGGTCGCTGTTCGTGGCCCTGCCGGGCACCGTTGCCGACGGTCGCGCCTTCATCCCCCAGGCCCTGTCGCGCGGCGCGGCGGCGGTGCTGGCCCCGCAGGACACCCCCGACAACTCGGCCCCGGTGCTGGTCACCTCGGGCGACGTGCGGCGCGCCTATGCCATCGCCGCCCGCAGCTTCTACGGGGTCCAGCCGGCCGTCTGCGTCGCCGTCACCGGCACCAACGGCAAGACCTCGGTCGCCACCTTCTGCCGCCAGATCTGGGCGGCGCTGGACATCAAGGCCGCTAGCATGGGCACGTTGGGCGTCGTCGCCCAGTCCGGTTCGCTGTGCGAGGCCCTGACCCCGCCCGGCCTGACCAGTCCCGACGCCGCCGACGCCGCCCGGCTGCTGGCCCGGCTGGCCGGTCAGGGCGTGACCCATCTGGCGCTGGAAGCCTCGTCGCACGGGATCGACCAGCGCCGCCTCGATGGCGTGTCGCTGAAGGCGGCGGCCTTCACCAACCTGTCCCAGGACCACCTCGACTATCACGGCACCATGGACGGCTATCGCGCCGCCAAGATGCGGTTGTTCGAGACCCTGCTGCCGCGCGGCCGCACAGCGGTGCTCAATGCCGACTCCGACGTCTATTCCGGCTTCGCCTCGGCCAGCATCATGTCGGGTCTGGGCGTGCTGGGCGTCGGCCAGCGCGGCCGTGACCTGACGCTGATCGAGCGTCGTCCGACCGCCGAGGGTCAGCGTCTGACCATCGAGGTCCGCGGTGAACTGCACGATGTGCTGCTGCCACTGGCCGGGGCCTTCCAGGCGTCCAACGCCCTGGTCGCGGCCGGTCTGTGCATCGCCGCCGGCGAGTCGGCCGACCGGGTGCTGGCGGCCCTGTCCACGCTCAAGGGTGCCGAGGGTCGGATGCAGCGCATCCCGGGTGCCACCCGCGGCGAGGTCTATGTCGACTATGCCCATACGCCCGATGGACTTGAGACGGTTCTGGCCGCCCTGCGGCCCCATGCCAGCGGTCGACTGATCGTGGTGTTCGGGGCCGGTGGTGACCGCGACCGGGCCAAGCGGCCGCTGATGGGCGAAATCGCCGGCCGGCTGGCCGATGTGGCCATCGTCACCGACGACAACCCCCGTTCCGAGGATCCCGCCGCCATTCGCAAGGCCGTCCGGGCCGGCTGTCCCGAGGCGCTGGAGATCGGCGACCGCGCCCAGGCCATCGCCGAGGCCGTGGCCATGATGCGCGACGGGGATGTGGTGGTGATCGCCGGAAAAGGGCATGAACAGGGTCAGATCGTCGACGGGGTGACTCACCCGTTCGACGACGCCACCGTCGCGACCGAGGCCCTCCGCGTTCATGCCTGACTCCGCTCCGCCCCTCTGGACCGCTCCCGACATCGCCCTGGCCACCGGGGGCCGGATCGAGGGCGGGGCCTTCCAGGCCAACGGCATCACCTACAACAGCCGCGAGATCGTGCCCGGCGACCTGTTCATCGCCCTCAGGGGCGCGCGTGACGGGCATGAATTCGCCGCCTCGGCCTTTGCCGCCGGCGCGGCCGGGGCCCTGGTCGAACATCCGGTCGACGGCGGTCCCTGTATCGTCGTGCCCGACACCCTGAAGGCGCTCGAGGCGCTGGGCGCAGCGGCGCGGGACCGGGCTCCGCAGGTGCGGCGCGGGGCCGTTACCGGCTCAGTCGGCAAGACCAGCGTGACCCAGGCGATCAAGGCCGGGCTTGATCTGGCCGGTCCGGCCCATGCCTCGATCAAGAGCTACAACAACCATATCGGCGTGCCCCTGACCCTGGCCCGGATGCCGGCCTCGACCGAACGGGCGGTGTTCGAGATCGGCATGAACGCACCCGGCGAAATCGGCCCGCTGAGCCGGATGGTCCAGCCCCATGCCGCCTGCGTGACCACGGTCGGCCCGGTCCACATCGAGGGCTTCAGCGACGGCGAGACCGGCATCGCGCGCGAGAAATCCGCCATCTTCGAAGGCCTCGGTCCCGGTGGCGTGGCCGTGATCAACGGTGACAACCTATGGCAGCCTATGTTGCACCAGGCCGCCCTCCACGCCGGCGCCCGCATCGCCACCTTCGGTTCCGAGCCGGGCCATGATGCGCGGTTGATCGATTTCCGGCCCGGTCCGGACGGCGCGCGCGTCTCGGCCGAAGTCCGCGGGCGTACCCATCATTTCAACCTGCGCCAGTCCGGCTTCCACTGGGGGCTGAACAGCCTGGCCGTGATCCTGATGCTGGAGGCGCTTGATGTGCCGATCGAGACGGCGCTGGCCGCCCTGTCGGACTTCGAACCCCTGGTCGGGCGGGGTCAGATCCGCAGCGTCACGCTGGCGGGCGGGGCCTTCACCCTGATCGACGAAAGCTACAACGCCAATCCGCTGTCGATGCGGGCCGGTTTTCTCAGCCTCGGCGCGCGCGCCGTCGCGCCGGGCGGGCGTCGTATCATCGCCCTGTCGGACATGCTGGAACTGGGTGACCAGTCGCGCGCGCTGCACGAGGGTTTGGCCGAGGTGATCGAGGCTGCCGCCATCGATGTGGTCCACGCCGCCGGACCGCAGATGCGCCATCTCTACGATGCCGTTCCTCCCGAGCGCCGCGGCCTGTGGTTCGCCACTGCCGCCGAACTCGCCGAACACGCTGATGATCTGGTGAACCCTCGTGACGTCGTCATGGTCAAGGGCTCCAATGGATCGAAGGCCTCTCTGGTTGCCGCCGCCCTGGCCGATCTCGAACGCCGCCATGACGCCCGGTTCAACGACGCAATAGGGAGCGTCTGATGTTCTATCTGCTCTACCTCTACTACGCTGACATCGCGCAGGATTATCCGCTTTTGAATCTGGTTCAGTACCAGACCGTGCGGGTCGTTCTGGCGATGGCCACAGCCATGATCGTGGCGGTGGCCATGGGCAGTCGCTTCATCGCCTGGATGCGCGCCAAACAGGGCAAGGGCCAGCCGATCCGCGCCGACGGGCCGATCAGTCACCTGTCCAAGGTCGGCACCCCGACGATGGGCGGACTGATGATTCTGGCCGGGATCGCCGTGGCGGTGTTTTTGTGGGGCGACCTGACCAACCCCTATATCTGGATCGTTTCGCTGGTGACGGCGGCGTTCGGTGTGCTCGGCTTCGTCGACGACTATTCCAAGGTGACCAAACAGTCCTCGGCGGGACTGACCTCGAAGCAGAAGTTGCTGGCCCAGACCGCCATTGCCGTGGTCGCGGGAATCCTGACCGTGCTGTGGATGACGGCCTCGCCGACCACGCCCAATCTGGAAACCTCGATCGCCTTCCCGTTCTTCAAGGCGGTGCTGCTGAACATCGGCTGGTTCTATGTCGTGTTCGCCGCCTTCACGATCGTCGGTTTTTCCAACGCCGTGAACCTGACCGACGGCCTCGACGGCCTGGCCATCGTGCCGGTGATGATGGCGGCGGCGGCCTTCGGCGTGATCACCTATCTGGTCGGCAATTTCATCTTCTCGGAATATCTGCAGATCCATCACGTGCCGGGGGCCGGTGAGCTGGCAGTATTCTGTGCGGCCATGATCGGCGGGGGCACGGGTTTTCTCTGGTACAATGCCCCTCCGGCCAAGATCTTCATGGGTGACACGGGTTCACTGGCCTTGGGTGGCGCGCTCGGGGCCATCGCCGTGGCAACCAAGCACGAACTGGTGCTAGGTATCGTCGGTGGTCTGTTCGTGATCGAGGCCGCCTCGGTCATGATCCAGGTCGCCTATTTCAAGGCCACCAAGAAGCGCATCTTCCTGATGGCCCCGATCCACCACCATTTCGAAAAGCTGGGCTGGCCGGAATCGACGGTGGTGATCCGCTTCTGGATCGTCTCGGCCATGCTGGCCCTGGCCGGTCTGGCCACGCTGAAGCTGCGGTAGAGCCATGATCCCCGTTCCCGGTTTCGAAGGGCGGCGTATCGCGGTCTTCGGCCTGGGACGGTCGGGGATCACGGCGGCGCGCGCGCTCAAGGCCGGCGGTGCCCGGCCGGTGCTGTGGGACGACAGTGTCTCCAGCCGCATGCAGGCCCAGGCCGAGGGCTTCGATGTCGACGACCTGACCGTGGCCGACTGGTCGGGCTTCGCCGCCCTGGTGCTGTCGCCCGGCGCGCCCCTGACCCATCCGCTGCCGCACTGGACCGTGACGAAGGCCGCCGAGGCCGGGGTGCCCGTGATCGGCGACATTGAACTGTTCGCGCGTGCTTTTGCCGCCCTGCAGCAAGTCGACCGCCCCAAGGTGGTGGCCATCACCGGTACCAACGGCAAGTCGACGACCACAGCCCTGATCGGCTGGGTGCTGCAGCAGGCCGGGCTGACCGTCCATGTCGGCGGCAATATCGGTATCGGCGTGCTGGCCCTGCCGGCCCCGACGCCGGACGCCGTCTATGTGATCGAGGTGTCGAGCTATCAGCTCGATCTGACCACCTCTTTCGCGCCTGACGTGGCCATCCTGACCAATATCAGCCCCGACCATCTGGACCGCCACGGCGGCATGGACGGCTATGTCGCGGCCAAGACCCGGATATTCCAGGCGCAGGGGCCGGATGCGGTGGCTCTGGTCAGCCTCGATGATGACTGGAGCAGCCGCGTCGCCCGTGACCTTTCGGCCTTGGGGCAGCACGTGCGTACCGTTTCGACCGCGGTCCCCGCCGAGATTCGCGTCGACAATGGCGTGTTGAGCATCGCCGGTGAGCCCGTCGCCAGCCTGACCGGTGCCCGTTCGCTCCCCGGGCGTCACAATGCCCAGAACGCCGCCTTCGCCTGGGGGGCCGCCCGCGCGCTGGGTGTACCGCGCGAGGTAGCCGCGAGCGGCCTGATGACCTTCCCCGGCCTGGCCCACCGGATGGAGCCCGTCGGCACGTTGGGTCGCGTTCAGTTCATCAACGACTCCAAGGCCACAAATACCGACGCCGCGCGTCAGGCCCTGCTCAGCTATCCGGCCAGTTTCTGGATCGCCGGTGGGCGGGCCAAGGACGGTGGTATCGACACCCTTCGCGACCTGTTTCCGCGTGTGGCCCGGGCCTATCTGATCGGCGAGGCGGCCTCCGATTTCGCCGCCACGCTCGGCGCAACGCCGCACCGGGACTGCGGGGACATGGCCTCGGCGGTTCAGGCCGCGGCCGCCGATGCGGTCGCGACGGGCGTAGAGGCGGTCGTGCTGCTGTCGCCCGCCGCCGCCAGCTTTGACCAGTATCCGGACTTCGAGGCGCGGGGCGAGGCGTTCCGTGCGGCCGTCCTGGCCTTGGGCGCGACCCCGGCGGCGAGCGCATGACCCACGGCTACACCCCTGCCTTCTCGCGCAACGACCAGGGCCCGATCGCCAAATGGTTCTGGACCGTCGATCGCGGCTTGCTGGGCGCAGCCCTGGGGCTGATGGCTCTGGGCGTCGCGCTCAGCTTCGCCTCCAGCCCCGCCGCCATCCTCGTCGATGAGTCGATTACCGATCCGTTCCACTATTCCTGGCGCATGATCGTCTTTGCCGCGATGGGGCTGGGCATCATGCTGACCACGTCGCTGTTGTCGCCACGTGGTGTGCGACGCATCGCCGTCCTGGCCCTGTGCGGAGCGCTGCTGATCATGGCCCTGCTGCCGTTTATCGGTGACACGGTGAAGGGGGCGGCGCGCTGGATCAACCTGGGTCCGTTCAGCCTGCAGCCGTCCGAATTCGCCAAGCCGGCCCTGATCGTCTTTGCCGCCTGGATGTTCGCCGAAACCCAGAAGGGGCAGGGCGTTCCCGGCGTCTCCATCGCCTTCGGCTTCTATGCGGCCACGGTCTTCCTGCTGCTGATCCAGCCCGACATCGGCCAGACCCTGCTGATCACCACCACCTTCATGGCCGTTTTCTTCATGGCCGGGGTGCCGCTGAAATGGATGGCGGTACTGGGCGGGATGGTTCTGGCCGGCATGTTCTCGATCTATTTCCTGTTCGAACATGTGCGTGCGCGTCTGGCCAAATTCATCGCTCCCGGCGTCGAGGACACCCATCAGGTCGATCGCGCCTCCGAAGCCATCCGCGCCGGTGGTCTGGTCGGACGCGGGGTCGGTGAAGGGGTGATGAAACGTCACGTCCCCGACCTGCACACCGACTTCATCTATTCCGTCGGGGCCGAGGAGTTCGGCCTGGTCCTGTCCCTGACCATGATCGGCCTCTACGCCTTCATCGTCCTGCGCGGGATGAGCCGGGCGATGAAGCTGAACGATCCGTTCGAACAGACGGCCGCGGCGGGTCTGTTCATCCTGATCGGGCTGCAGGCCTGCATCAATGTGGCGGTGAACCTGAACCTGATCCCGACCAAGGGCATGACCCTGCCCTTCATCAGCTACGGCGGCTCGTCGATGTTGGCCATGGGCCTGACCATGGGTTTCGCCCTGGCCCTCACCCGTCGCCGGCCCGGGGCCTATGAGCCGGGGGCCAGCCTGCCCCAGCGTCGCCGCCTGCTGCCCTGATTTCACGCGCCCGCCCTCGGCACGGCCGCGCGCGTGACGTAAGGAGGCGGGGCAATCCCGGAGTGTCCATGTCGTCAAAAGTCTGTGTCGTCGCCGCCGGAGGCACCGGCGGCCATATGTTCCCGGCCGAGGCCCTGGCCCGCGAGCTGGCCGGTCGCGGCTGGCGTATCGTCCTGGCCACCGACCGGCGCGGCGAACACTATGCCGGGGCCTTTCCGGCCGAGGAGCGACTCGCGCTGGACGCGGCCACCGGCGCGGGCCCGCTCGGCCTGGCGAAGGCCGGGTTGGCTATCGGTCGCGGAGTTTTTCAGGCGCGCTCGGCCTTCCGGCGGCTGGATGTGGGCGTGGCGGTTGGTTTTGGTGGCTATCCCTCGGCCCCGGCGCTGCTGGCGGCGATCGGCCAGCGTCGCCCCACCCTGTTGCACGAACAGAATGCCGTCCTCGGTCGCACCAACCGCATGCTGGCTCCGTATGTGAAGGCCCTGGCCTCGTCCTTTCCTGTGCTGGAACGGGTACCGGCCCCGCTGGCGTCCCGTGTTCATCTGGTCGGCAATCCGGTGCGGCCGGACATCCGGGCCCTGTTCGACCGGCCCTACACCGCCCCGACGGCGACGGGCTCGATTCGCGTCCTGATCACCGGCGGCAGCCAGGGGGCCCGCATCCTGTCCGAGGTCGCCCCCCGTGCCCTGGCGGCTCTGCCGCCTGCCGTGCGCGCCCGCCTGGTGGTGCAACAACAGTCGCGCCCCGAGACATTGGAGGCGGCCGAGGCCACCTACCGTGACGCCGGGATCAAGGCCGAGGTCGCCCCTTTCTTCACCGATATGGCCACGCGCCTGTCGTCGGTGCATCTGGTCATCGGCCGGGCCGGGGCCTCGACCTGTTCGGAACTGGCCGTCGCGGCCCTGCCGTCGGTGCTGATCCCACTTAAGATCGCCATGGACGACCACCAGCGCTTCAACGCCGCAGGACTGGTCGCGGCTGGTGGGGGGGTGATGATCCTCGAGGACGACGCGAACGTGGAAACCCTGACCACCAGCCTCGCTACGGTGCTTTCCGATCCGGCCCGGTTGGCGACCATGTCGGCGGGAGCCCGGTCCGTTGCCCTGCCCGACGCCGCGGCCCGTCTGGCCGATCTGGTTGAGGCCACGGCTGGCCAGGCGGCAATCCCCCGTTAACCGCCTTCGGACACCTCACCTACAGACAGGAGCTGTAGCGTCGGGTCATGTTTCACGAGCGCACAGGTTTTGATCTTGCCGCGGCCCTGCCGGATCGTCGTCGGCTGGCCCGCACCCTGTTCCGCACCCAGCGCCGGCCCGAGGAACGGGCCACGCTGCTGGGTGAGGTCGTCGATCTGGTTCGGCCGGAGGAGGTGCTGCTCCATGTCGAACGCTGGGTCCGGGCCGGGCGCAAGGCGATCGTCGCCAACCACAATCTGCACAGCCTCTATCTGGTGCGCCGCGACCCGTCGCTACGGCGCTTCTTTCAGCGAGCCGATCTGGTGCAGCTGGATTCGACGCCCCTGGTCTGGTTCGGGCGGCTGATCGGCCTGTCCAGTCGACCCTTCCATCGCTGTACCTATCTGGACTGGCGCAACCATTTCTGGAGTCTGGCCAATCGCGAAGGCTGGCGCGTCATGTACGTCGGCGGGGCACCGGGTGTGGCCGAACGCGCCGCGCGGCGACTGTCGTCAGACACGCCCGGGGCGACGATCGCTGTACTCGACGGCTATTTCGACGTCACCGCCGGCTCGAGTGACAACGCGGAAGTCCTGGCCGCGGTCAATGAGTTCCAGCCGAACGTCCTGTTCGTGGGCATGGGCATGCCCCGTCAGGAGGCCTGGATCGCCGACAATATCGAAGCCCTGCCACAGACGGTCATTCTCAGCGTCGGGGCCGCCTTCGACTATGAGGCCGGTGAACAAAAGGCCGCGCCGCGCTGGATGGGGCGAATTGGTCTGGAGTGGCTGTTCCGTCTGGTCGTCGATCCGAAGCGACTGTTCACCCGCTACTGCGTCGAGCCTTGGAGCCTGCTGGGTCCGGCGCTCGCCGATCTGCGCGCCGCCCGTCGTCTGGGTGCTCGCGAAAGCTAGGCCACCAGTTTTTCGGCCTGATGCAGGTCGACGCTGACCAGTTGCGACACCCCGCGCTCGGGCATGGTCACGCCATACAGCCGGTCCATCCGGCTCATGGTCACCGGGTTGTGGGTGATGACGATGAAGCGGGTATCGGTGCGCTTGCGCATCTCGTCCAGCATCCGGCAGAAGCGATCGACATTGGCGTCGTCCAGCGGCGCGTCGACCTCGTCCAGCACGCAGACCGGGGCCGGATTGGCCAGGAAGACGGCGAAGATCAACGCCGCCGCCGTCAGCGCCTGTTCGCCGCCTGACATCAGGCTCATCACCGACAAACGTTTGCCGGGCGGACAGGCAAAGATCTCCAGCCCGGCCTCCAGCGGATCGTCGCTCTCGACCAGCTTCAGCTCGGCCTGACCGCCGTCGAACAGGGTCTCGAACAGGGCCTTGAAATTATCGTTGATGATGTCGAACGCGGCGACCAACCGTTCGCGACCCTCGGCGTTCAGTTCGTCGATACCGTCGCGCAATTTGGCGATGGCTCCGGTCAAGTCCGACCGCTCTATCCGCATGCTGTTCAGCCGACCGTCGTATTCGTCGGCCTCTTCCTCGGCCAGCAGATTGACCGCCCCCAGGGCCTCGCGCTCACGCTCCAGCCCGAACAGCAGGCTCTCGGCTCCCGCGGCGTCGGGCGGGCGGGCGATGGCGTCATCGGTCAGCTTTTGGCCCAGTTCCCCGGGCGACATCTGGGCCGTCTCGCGCACGGTGGCCTCGGCCTCGGCCAGGCGTTCGCCGGTGGATTCAGCCCGCGCCGCCAGTCCGGCCCGCGCCTCGCGCGCCGCCGAAGCCGTGCCCTCGGCTGCGCGCGCGGTACGGTCGGCCTCGATTGCCGCCGTCTCGACCACGGCCAGGGCATCGCCGGCGGCCTTGCGCCGGGTCTCGGCGGCGGCCAGGGCATCCAGCAGCGATGACCGCTTGGCCGCCAGCGCCTCGGGCGCGCCTTCAGCCTGTTTCAGCAGGGCAGCGGTACGCTCTCGGTCCTTGTCGAGGGCGATCACGCGCGCGGCGCTGTCACGCGATCGGGCGCTCCAGCTGTCGCGTTCACGCACCAGTCCGGTCAGCCGGGACTCGCGTCCGGCCCGTTCGCGCGCCTCGCCGTCGCGCTCGGCCCGCGCCTGGGCGGACCGGCTGCGCGCGACCTCGGCCGCCGCGCGGACCTCGGCCAGCTCTGCCCGCAGGCTGTCGAGTGTCTCCGACGGGGACTCGACGGACAAGGCCTCGTCCAGCGCCGTGCCGGACGCCTTGGCCTCGGTCTCCAGCCGCTCCAGGGTCTCGTCCAGCGCCTGGCCCCTGGCTTCGCGCCGGGCCTGATCCCGGCCCAGGGCCTCGACCCGGTCGCGGGCGGCGGTGACGGCCTTGTCGGCGGCGAACGGGGCCAGTCGCGCCGACTTCACCGCCTCCTCGGCCGTGCGGAAGGCTTCGGCGGTCGCCTTAAGAGCGGTCTGGGCTGCATCCAGCGCCGGCTTGCCCTCGTCGATCCCGGATTCCAGTTCAGCCAGCCGGGTGCGCTGCTCCAGCCGGATCGCCGCCGGTCGTGGAGCTTCGGCCCGGGTCACGAACCCGTCCCAGCGGTACAGATCACCCTCGACCGTCACCAGACGCGCCCCGGTGGGCAGGTCCCCGGCCAGGGTCGCGACTTGCCCGCGTTCGGCGATGCCGCACAGGGCCAGACGGGCGGCCAGCTGATCGGGCGCGCGCACATGGTCGGACAGGGGGCACACGCCCTTCGGCCAGACCGGGGCGGGCACCTCGGCCCCGGCCCAGTAGGCCGCCGCTGCCTTGTCCAGAGCGGCGTCCAGATCGTCGCCCAGCGCAGCGGCCAGCGCGGCCTCATAGCCCTTGTCGGCGCTGACCCGATCCAGTGCCGGCGGATGGTCACGCTTGCCCGTGGTCAGCAGTTGCGCCAGACCCCGCGCCTCGGTTTGCAGCCGTCCCAGCCGATCCTCGGCCGCGCGGGCAGCCTCGCGTGCCACCTGTTCCGCCCGGGCCCGGTCACCGCGTTCAGCCTCGGCCGCTTCGACGGCAGCGCGCGCTGCCAGCAATTCCGTATGGGCCCGGTCCAGCGTCTCGCGAGCCGCCGCCAGGTCCGGCGTCTCCATTGGTCCCAGCGCCTCCCGCTCGCGGCGGGCACTGTCCAGGGCAGCGGCCGCCCGGCTGACCCGTGCCTCGGCATCGCGCTTGCGGGTGGTCTCGGCATTGGCCCGGGCCTCGACCGAGGCCACGGTGCCGGCAACCCGTTCGACCTCGGCATCGGCGGCGGCCCGTCCGGCCTCGGCCGTGGCCAGCGCCTGTTCCAGTTCCGGCGTCCGCGTCGGCGCGGCGGCGACCTCGGCTTCCAGTTCGGTGATGGCGCTGCCCAGTCGCGCCAGTTCGGCGGTCGCATCTCCGGCCATATTGGCCTCGCGATCACTGTCCGCGGCGATCCGTGCCACTTCGGCGGTCAGCCGGTTGACCTCGGCCCGGGCTGCCTGTTCGGCCATGTCCAGCCGGTCCCGCTCCAGCGAGGCCCGGTGCAGCAGGGCCCCGGCCACAGCGTCCTCCTCGCGCGCGGGCTTCAGTCCCTCCTGGGCCGTCAGCGCTGCGGTCTGGGCCCGCGCCGCGGCCCCGGTCGTCTCGGCCACGGCGCGGTCCGCCTCGGCCAGTTCAGCCGCCGCCGCCTCGGCCGCCAGCCGCGCATCATTCCAGCGGACGAACAGCAGCGCCGCCTGCAGGGCCCGGATCTCGGCCGAGATCTTCTTGTATTTCTCGGCGTGGCGGGCCTCGCGCTTCAGCCGCGTCAGCGCCGTCTCCAGTTCGCGACCGATGTCGTCCAGCCGGTCCAGATTGGTCTCGGCCGCCTTCAGCCTCAGCTCGGCTTCATGGCGACGGGTGTGCAGGCCGGCCACGCCGCCTGCCTCTTCAAGAATACGCCGCCGGTTCTGCGGCTTGGCGGCGATCAGTTCGCTGATCTGGCCCTGCCGCACCAGGGCGGGACTGTTGGCCCCGGTCGAGGCGTCAGCGAACAGCAACTGCACATCGCGGGCCCGCACCTCCTTGCCGTTGATGCGATAGGTCGAGCCCTGACCCCGGTCGATGCGGCGCGACACTTCCAGCATGGGGGAGTCGGTGAAGGGCTGCGGGGCCCGGCGCTGGGCGTTGTCGATGGTCAGCTGGACCTCGGCGTGGCTGCGCGGCGGGCGGTCGGCGGCCCCGGCGAAGATCACGTCGTCCATGCCCTGACCGCGCATGGCCTTGGCTGAATTGGCCCCCATGACCCAGCGCAGCCCTTCCAGCACATTGGACTTGCCGCAGCCGTTGGGCCCGACCACGCCGGTCAGGCCCGGCTCGATATGCACCTCGGCGGGGTCGACGAAGGATTTGAAACCGACGAGCCGAAGGCGCTGGAACTGCATTACGGTTCCCGACTCTCCGTGGTCAGTGCGCGGCGACGAGGGGCGTGATCATCGCGGCCAGACCGCCCAGGCTGCGATCCATGACCCGCTGGCCATTGACGAACAGGGTCGGGGTGCTGTCGACACCGGCGGCGATGGCCCCGTCGATGTCAGCGTCGATGGCCGCCCGGGTCGCAGGCAAGGCGACACAGGCGTCGATTTCGGCCTGCGTGCGCCCGCTGACGGCCACGGCGCTGTCGAACCACAGGGTCTGGTCCCCGCCGTTCAGAACCGCCCTTTGTCCCTGCATCAGGGTCCCGGCCACGTCATAGAAGCGCTCGGGTGCAGCACAGTGGGCGAGAGCCGCGGCCGGCACGGCGATCGACGCCGGTGCGGTCGGCAGGTTGCGGAACACCAGCCGGACCTGACCCGTATCGATGAAGCGACGCTTGAACTCGGGATAGACCACCAGATGCCAGTCCGCGCAGTGCGAACAGGCGAACGAGGCGTATTCCACCACCGTGACCGGCGCATCGGCGCGGCCGATGAACCGGTCCGCGGCGGTGACGGCCGGCGGTGACCCGGCCAGCGCCGATACCGGCGCGAACGCCAGCATCAGCATTGAAAGGACCAGCCGCCGGACCAGGGTCATCGCGCTCAGCCCTTGGCCAGTTCGGCGTCGATGGCCGACGACAGGCTTTCCAGCGAAGTGTCGACCACGCGGGTGCCGTTGACCAGGAAGGTCGGGGTGGAGTTGACCCCGGCGTCGACGCCGGCCTTGACGCGGGCGTCCAGCGCCTTGATCGCGGCCTCATCGCTGACGCAGGCTTGGAACTCCTGTTCGCTCAGGCCGGCCCCGGTGGCGACGCGGACCAGGGTCGAGCGTGGCGGCACGCCGGCCTGCCATTCGCGCTGGCTGGCCATGATTTCATGGATCACGTCGAAATATTTGTCCTCGCCGGCACAGCGGGCGATCAGGAATCCGGCGGCGGCGATGTCGGCCGGCGGCGTCGGGAATTCGCGGAAGATGTAGCGGACCTTGTCGTTGTCGACATAGCGGGTCTTGAACTCGGGCCAGACCTGTTCCTGCCAGATGGCGCAATGGCTGCAGGTGACCGAGGCATATTCGATCACGGTGACCTTGGCCCCTTCGGCGGCCCCCAGGGCCATGTCGCCTTCAGCGGCAGCGCCACCGTTGCCGCCGCTGCAACCGGCGAGGGCGGCCATGGCTGTGAGGGCTGCGGCGGTCATGGCCGCGCGACGGCTCATCGTGCCGTAGCGGAACTTGCCGGTGATCGTGTCGCGCATGGATGACTTCCTCGAACGGGGGACGGATTTCGGGACGATCGCGCGATTCCCCCGGAAACGCGCGTGTCGATAGCTTTCGAGAACAGGTGCGGCAAAGGTTTGTCAACGGCGGCGATTATCGCTCCCGGGCTTGTCCACCGCCAGAACCGCGCGACCCAAGCGCTGCAGGGCGGCCTTCAGCCCGTCCGGAGCCGGGCCGAGAGAGGCGTCCAGCTCGGCCTCGGCCGAGGCGGACAGCGGTGGGGCCGACGGGCCGATGCGGTTGGCCGGACGCGCCAGGTCCGACGGCGGATTGATCGGGCCCTGGGCGATGCGCAGCCGGTCGACGCTGCCGGGGCCGAGGAACAGATTGACCCGGGCCAGGATGTCTTCCGACTGGTGCTGCACCAGCAGGGCTGCGGGTCCGGCCACGCGCAGTTCCAGCGTGCCGCCGGCCCCGCCCTTGCCGCGCGTCAATTTCTGCGGCCGCGTGACCCGGGCCAGTCGATCACCGACGATTTCGCGCCAGCGCGGCTCCAGCGTTCCGGCGCTGCGGCCGAATTTCGCGTCCAGCTGTTTGATCAGCGGGGCCAGGGCGCGACCGGCCGGCGGCGCGGACCGGGGCAGGGGCCGGGTCCGTCGGCGCGAGAGGATCTCGCGCACTTCGCTGTCAGTGGGCAGATCGCGGCGCATTTCGCCTGTATAGCGCGCGGGATGGCATCCGTCCCCTGCGACATCCCCACGATCCGCGCCGCCCTGCTGGGCTGGTACGACGCCCATGGCCGGACCTTGCCGTGGCGCGCTGCCCCGCGCTCGGAGGGGGCGAACGACCCCTACCGGGTCTGGTTGTCCGAGGTGATGCTGCAGCAGACCACCGTGCCGCACGCGACCCCCTATTTCCGGACCTTCCTCGATCGCTGGCCGACGGTCGAGGCCCTGGCCGCTGCCCCGGATGCCGAGGTCATGGCCGCCTGGGCCGGGCTTGGCTACTACGCCCGCGCCCGCAACCTTCTGGCCTGCGCCCGGGCCGTGAGCGCCGACCACGGCGGTATCTTTCCGGACACCGAGGCCGGCCTGCTGGCCCTGCCCGGGGTCGGGGCCTATACGGCGGCGGCCGTGGCGGCGATCGCCTTCGATCGCCCGGCCAATGTCGTCGACGGCAATGTCGAACGGGTCATGGCCCGGCTGTTCGCGGTCGAGACGCCGCTGCCCGCCGCCAAACCGGAACTCAAGCGGCTGGCGGGCGGCCTGATCGCCGATCACCGTCCGGGTGACTGGGCCCAGGCCCTGATGGATCTGGGGGCCACTGTGTGCCGTCCCCGCACCCCGCTGTGCGACTTGTGCCCACTGACCGCCCACTGTGCCGGCCTCGCGGGCCGCAGGCCTGAACGCTATCCGCTGAAGACGGCGAAGGCCGACCGGCCCCGTCGCTTCGGCACCGCCTTCGTGCTGTTCGATGATCGCGGCTGGGTGGGTCTGGAGCAGAGGCCCGCCAAGGGGCTGCTGGGCGGCATGCTGGGCCTGCCGACGACGGACTGGGGTTCGCCGGACATGGCCGTGGTCCCCCCGATCGCAACCGACTGGCAGGTGGCGGGAACGGTCACCCACGTCTTTACCCATTTTGCCCTGACGCTTGAGGTCAGCATCGCAACGGGAGAGGGAAATCTGCTGTGGACGCCGGTCGAAGACGCGCGGGCGGGGCTACCGACCGTCTTTCGCAAGGCGCTGGACAAGGCAGTCGCGGCAAGTCGGGCATTCTGAGAGCTTTTCAGGACCCGCACTCAATGTCATAGCAGCACGGACTGCGGGCCTAGCTTATGTCAGGTTGCGCTCAGGGTGGGGAGCCCGGGTCCTTTGAAGCTGGCATTGAAAATCCTCGCGGGTCTCGCTGTCGCTGTTGTGGCTCTGGTCGGGGCGCTGGTGATCTACACTTTTGCCACGGCGCTTCGGCCCGCCAGCCCGGTCGGTGTTCAGCAGGCGGTCGTCGTTGATGCAGGCCATCCGCCGATCCCCGTGGACATCTGGTATCCGACCGACAGCAAACCGGGCTTTGTCCTCCTGCCGTCGGCGGCACAGTGGGTCGCCGCCCGGGGGCGCGTGGCGGGCGCAGGTCTGCCGCTGGTGATCCTCTCCCATGGCACCGGCGGCGGTGCCATGAGCCATGTCGATACGGCCCTGGCGCTGGCAGAGGCCGGTTTCGTGGTGGTCGCGCCGACCCACACAGGTGATAATTTCAGGGATGACAGTGCGGTCGGCACGTCGCACTGGCTGGTCGACCGGTCACGCCACATCAGTCGTGTCGCCGACTTCATGCTCAACACCTGGAGAGACCGGGCTTATCTGGATGGCAGGCGCGTCGGTCTGTTCGGCTTTTCGGCCGGGGCGACGACCGGGCTGATCTCGATCGGCGGCGTGCCCGATCTCGACCGCGTCGAGACCCAGTGCGCCAGCCATCCCGAGTTCGTCTGCCAGCTTCGCCGGGCCGAAGCACCGATTCAGGATCCCGGCACCGCCAGCTGGACGCACGATACCCGGATCTCGGCAGCGGTGATCGCGGCCCCGGGGCTGGGCTTCACGTTCGAACCGGCGGGGCTCGCGGCAGTCCGGGTGCCGGTGCAGCTCTGGAGCGGTGCCGAGGATCAGTCGGTTCCCTATGCGACGAACGCCGGGATCGTCAGGGGACTGTTGCCGAACCCACCCGAATTCCACAGCGTGCCGGGTGCCGGACATTTAGCATTTCTTCGGCCATGCCGGATTGGTCCGCCCCTGCTCTGCAAGGATGGTCCCGACTTCGATCGCGTGGCCTTCCATAAGACCTTCAACCGCGCGGTCGTGACCTTTTTCGAAGCGCATCTCGCCGCGTCGTCAGCGGCAGTATCGGCGGGCGCAGACACCGGGAACGGGCACCACAAAACCCCTACCGCAGGGTGACGATCTTCAGCGTTCCGACCTTGTTGCGGGGTGTGACCGCCACCTGATCGCCCAGCCGGCGAAACAACAGGTCGGTGCGCGCGTCTCCGACCTGAAGGCCGGTCACCGTCAAACGCTCGATACCCGCGGGCAGGGATGGATTGGTGATGGTCACCGTCTGTTCGAAAGCATCGACCTGAAGTCCCAGCACCGCCTGCATCATCAGGAACACCGAACCCGCCGCCCAGGCCTGGGGCAGGCAGGCGACCGGATAGGCAATCGGCGGTTCGCCCGGCTGGCGCTCGAAGCCGCAGAACAGCTCCGGCAGCCGCATGTCGAAATGGCTGGCCGCAGAATAGATCTCGCCCATCAGCAGGCTCACCGCATCGCGTTCGCCATAATGCGCCATGCCCGCGGCCCCGATCGCCGTGTCGTGTGGCCAGACCGAACCATTGTGATAACTCATCGGATTGAACCGGACCTGTCCGCGCGCCAGGGTTCTCAGGCCCCAGCCGGTCCGGAACTCTCCCGACAGCATCCGCTGGGTAACCTTCAGGGCCCGCTCGCGGCTCGGCAGGCCGGTGAACAGCAGATGGCCGGCATTCGAGCCGATGGCCCCGCACGGCGCGCGGTCTCCGTCGAGCGCGATGGCGTAAAAGCCTTCGTCCTCCATCCAGAACAGGTCCTCGACCTTCGCCCGCAACAGCTCGGCCCGTTCCAGCCATCCGCGCGCGCGATGATCGCCCAGCCGTCGACCCAGGTCCGCCATGGCCCGCCAGGCGGCGTAGGCGTAGCCCTGAACTTCCAGCAGGGCGACCGGCCCCTTGGGGAAGCTTCCGTCGCTGTGGAAGATGGAGTCTTCGGAGTCCTTCCAGCCTTGGTTGGACAGGCCGGTGTCGGCCGCCCGGGCGTAGTCGATCAGGCCGTCCCCGTTGGAATCGCCATGATCGCGCATCCACTCAGCGGCGGCCAGCAGGTTGGGCCACAGCTCGCGGATCAGATCCAGATCGCCGCTGCGGCGGGCGTAGGCTCCGGCCAGGGCGATGAACAGAGGGGTCGTGTCGACCCCGCCATAGTAGAGATGGAACGGAACCTCACCCAGGCCCGACATTTCGCCGCCGCGGGTCTCATGCATGATCTTGCCGGGCGTGGAATCCTGGAAGGCCGAGGTCTCGGTCGCCTGCCGCGCCGCCAGATAGGTCAACACCCCTTTGGCCAGTGACGGGTCCAGCCACAGCAGCTGCCAGGCGGTGATGATGCCGTCGCGTCCGAACGGGGTCGAGAACCAGGGCACCCCGGCATAGGGATAGGGTCCGGTCGGCAGGTTGGTGGTCAGCAGCGCCACGTCGGCCCGCGACTGGTCCAGCCAATGGTTGAAGCGTGGATTGCCGGGCCCGCGCAGCGACGCGCCACTGCGCCGACGCGACCGCATCGCCAACTGCGCGATTACCCCGTTCAGCCGCCAGCGCTCGGCATTGGGCACCTCGTCGACCTCGGCCCCGAGCTCGATATAGAGGTCGACCTGCTTGCCCTTGGGCAGGCTGAACATGAATTCGGCCCGTTGCGGCGTCAGTCGGGCCGGTGGCTCCGAGAATCTCAGGCTACTGGATCGCTCGACCCCGTCCAGGCCGGTGTAGCGGAAGGTGACGTCGCGACCGCCGCAAACCGGTGGTTCGACGGTCCCGCGTGCCTTGCGCATTGTGCCGCGGACCTCGAAAATATCCGCGAAATCGGCACCGAATTCGAACGCCAGCGGCAGCAGCACGTCCTCGATGCCGTGGTTGCAGATCTGCACTCGCTCGAACATCCGGCGGCCCCACAGGAACCGCCGTCGCTCGATGTGCAGCACGCCCGCCGGGGCCCCCTTGCCGCCCATCGGCGGCAGCGGCCGGTTGGTCGAATGACACGAGAAATAGACGTTGTCCTGGGAGACACCCGAGCTTAGACGGGACGGCCGTGCGCCGCCGGCGGTCATGACAAATCGGGACAGCAGCCGGGTGTCGTGATCGAACAGGCCGTCGGCCCCGCCCTTCAGATCACCCCAGGCGTCCGCGACCAGAAAGGTGTCGGCGTTCTTGAGCGCCAGCAACTGTTCCAGGCCGGCGGGTTCGGTCGTTTCCTTGGCCGTCGTCGTCACGCTGTAGGTGTCGTCCAAAGGGGTATGTCCTCGCCGGTCGTCGGGTCGGTGGTGATGGCCTTCACGCGAACCGTAACCATTGAGAGGGGGGAGGGTTCAATCAAGCCCCCAGGTTGCCGGGGTTCAGGCGATGGAGGCGAACGTCCGGGCTTCGTCCACCGCTCGCAACGTCGAGGCCGTCGCTCGGGGCAGCTCGGCATAGGGCCGCCGTGCCAGCAGGTCGCCGTAAACGTCCAGATAGCGTCGCGCCATCGCCGTGGCCGAGAAGCGTAACTCGAAGCGGGCCCGGATTGCCTCGCGGTCCAGCAGGTGTGCCCGCCCGGCGGCGGCGACCGCCTGTTCCAGCGTCTCGACCAGATATCCGGTCTTCCCCGCCTCGATCACCTCTGACGTCGAGCCGCAACGGAAGGCCACGACCGGCGTGCCACAGGCCATGGCCTCGATCATCACCAGGCCGAACGGCTCGGGCCAGTCGATCGGGAACAGCAGGGCCTCGGCCCCGCCGAGGAAGGTGGATTTCTGATGGTCGCTGATCTCACCGACGAATTCGATGAGCGGATTGTCGGCGATCATCGGCTGAATCACCGTCTCCCAATAGACGGTGTCGGCCGCGTCGATCTTGGCCGCGATCTTCAGCGGCTTGCCCAGGGCTGTGGCGATCTGGATGGCCCGGTCGGGCCGTTTCTCCGGCGAGATGCGACCGAGAAAGGCCAGATAGCCCTGCGAGCGCGCCGAGAATTCGTACAGCTCGGCCGGCATGCCGTGATGCACCGTCGCCTGCCAGTTGGCGAATGGCATCGGCCGTCGCTGGTCGTCGGAGATCGACACCAGGCCGAACTCGCTCCAGCGCTCGTAGACCTTGGCCAGATCCTCCAGATCAAGCCGCCCGTGCAGCGTGGTGATGGTCTTGCCCGCCATCCCTGCAAAGAAGGGGAAATGGATCATGTCGGTGTGGAAATGGATCAGGTCGAAATCGTCGGCGTGCTCCAGCACCGTCGCCAGCAGGGTCATGTGCGCCGCCAGGTCGGACTTCAGCGGCCGGGGGTCGAGGCGTATGGCCTGGTCACGCACCGGGATCAGCCGGGCCCGGGTTTCGGCATCGGCGCTGGCGAACAGGGTCACCTCATGGCCGAGGTCGACAAGGGCGTCGGTCAGGTGGGCCACAACCCGTTCTGTACCCCCGTACAATTTGGGAGGAACCGCTTCATAAAGGGGGGTGACCTGGGCGATTTTCATGTCCGAAACTCCGCCGTCCGCAACCACAGGGACGCGAGAGTCAAACCGGCCGGGTGGCAGTTCGTTCCGCAAATAGTATGGGTCTGCGACCGTATGTCCCGACCGCCGGGAAGGCTGTCGCTGCCTACTGCATTCCGGCGCGGACCTCGGCCCTCAGGGTGTCGATCGAGCGCAGTCCCTGATCGGTCTTGAAGCGCCAGTAGGTCCAGCCATTGCAGGCCGGGGCGTTCTCGAACAGGGCCCCTAGCTTGTGGATCGAGCCGCTCATCTCGCCCGACACCAGCGAGCCGTCGGCCCGCACCCGCGCCTCGCGGTCGCCCTTGGGACAGTACAGCCGGTCGCCGGGCTGCAGCAGGCCCGCCTCGACCAGGGCCCCGAACGGCACCTTGGTCTCGTGCTTCTTTGAGCCCGTGACCATCAGGTCCTCGGGACGGGCCGGCACCACGGCGGCGATGCGTTTCTCGGCCACGTCGGCATAGGTCGGATCGCGTTCGATGCCGATGTAGTGGCGACCCATCCGGCGCGCGGCAGCCCCGGTGGTGCCGGTGCCGAAGAAGGGGTCCAGCACCACGTCGCCCGGCTTGGTCGCGGCCATCAGCACCCGGTGCAGCAGGGCCTCGGGCTTCTGGGTCGGGTGGGCCTTCTTGCCATCGGCATCCTTGATCCGCTCCTCGCCGGTGCACAGGGCGAAGGTCCAGTCGGAGCGCATCTGCACATCCTCGTTGAAGGCCTTCAGGGCGTCGTAGTTGAAGGTGTAGCGCTTCTGGTCACGCGACCGTGCCGCCCAGATCAGCGTCTCATGGGCATTGGTGAAGCGGGTGCCCTTGAAATTCGGCATCGGGTTGGACTTGCGCCAGATGATGTCGTTCAGCACCCAGAAGCCCAGATCCTGGATCGCCGTGCCCAGGCGGAACACGTTGTGATAGCTGCCGATCACCCAGATCGAGCCCTCGGGCTTCAGCACCCGGCGGCATTCCGCCATCCAGGCGCGGGTGAAGGCGTCATAGGCGGCGAAGCTGTCGAACTTGTCCCAATCGTCATCGACGGCGTCGACCACGCTGTTGTCCGGCCGCAGCAGGTCGCCGCCCAGCTGCAGGTTATAGGGCGGGTCGGCGAAGACCATGTCGACCGACGCATCGGGCAGGGTCTTGAGCATTTCGATGCAATCGCCACGCAGGACGACGTCGGTCTTCAGATCGGTCACGAAACTTGGCCCCACTCAGCTTGAGCGTTGAGTGGTGAATCATCACGGTTAAGGGCGGGTAACCGCGCGAAAATATCTCGCCTCATTCGCAGGAAACTCGCGTGGGGAAGGCTCCGGCTATGGGCAAACCCGCGCTGCCTTCGCTATGACGACGGAATGAACGCACGCCTTCGCCCCGTCCCCTTCGCCCTCGGGCCCGTCCATTTCGTCGGTATCGGCGGTATCGGCATGAGCGGCATCGCCGAGATCATGCTCAAGATCGGCTATGCGGTGCAGGGCTCGGACGCCAAGGCCAGCGCCAATACCGAACGGCTGGAAAAGCTGGGCGCACGCATCTTCATCGGCCACGACGCGGCCCATGTCAGCGAGGGTGTCTCGGCCGTGGTCTATTCCACCGCCGTCAAGGCGACCAACGTCGAGATGGTGGCCGCTCGCGAGCGCCGCATTCCCCTGGTCCGCCGGGCCGAGATGCTGGCCGAGCTGATGCGGCTGCAGTTTTCGATCGGCGTCGGCGGCACTCACGGCAAGACCACCACGACCTCGATGGTCGCCTGTCTGCTGGACGCGGCCGGGCTGGACCCCACCGTGGTCAACGGCGGCATCATCAATGCCTATGGAACAAACGCCAAGGTCGGCGACGGCGACTGGATCGTGGTCGAGGCCGACGAGAGCGACGGCAGCTTCCTGCGCCTGAAATGCACCGTGGCGATCATCACCAACATCGACCCCGAACACCTCGACCACTACGGCGACTTCGACGCGCTGCGGAAGGCGTTCTGCGACTTCATCGAGGACATCCCCTTCTACGGCTTCGGCGTGGTCTGCCTCGACCATCCCGAGGTGCAGCGGCTGGCGGCCTCGATCGACAACCGGCGGCTTGTCACCTACGGCCTCAACCCCCAGGCCATGGTCCGGGCCGAGAATGTCGAAATGTCGCCCGACGGCTGCCGTTTCGACGTGGTCGTCCAGGGCCAGGGTCTGGCCGCACTGGACGCGCCGATCCGGATTTCCGGCCTGCACCTGCCGATGGCCGGTTGGCACAATGTCTCCAACGCCCTGGCCGCCATTGCCGTGGCGCGTGAACTGGGCGTCGCCGACGAGGCGATCAAGGCGGGTCTGGCCGGCTTCGGCGGCGTGCGCCGGCGCTTCACCACCACGGGCGTCGTCGGCGGCGTGCGCATCGTCGACGACTACGGCCACCACCCCGTCGAGATCGCCGCCGTTCTCAAGGCCGCCCGTCAGGTGACCGAGGGCCGCGTCATCGCCGTGGTCCAGCCGCACCGCTTCACCCGGCTGCGCGACCTGATGGAGGAGTTCTCGACCTGTTTCTCGGATGCCGATGCGGTGTTCGTCGCCGATGTCTATGCGGCCGGTGAGCAACCGATCGAGGACATCGACAAGAACGCCCTCGTCGACGGTATCCGCCGCTTTGGCCACCGCTCGGTCCAGCCGCTGGAAAGCGTCGCGACCTTGCCGCGCGTGATCGCCGACGAAGCCAAGGCGGGCGATCTGGTCGTCCTGCTGGGGGCCGGTGACATCACCGGCTGGGCCTATGCCCTGCCCGGGCAGCTTGAGGCGCTGGCGTAATGCCTCCTTTCACCGCTCATCCCCGCGAAGGCGGGGACCCAGGTTTGAACGCCCGCACTGATGGAGACGTTTTCAGGTTCGTTCGATTGGACTCGGGTACCGCGGCCAAAGCCTGGGTCCCCGCCTTCGCGGGGATGCACGGAAACTAGTATGGCCTGGACCGACTCCCTCCCTCCCGTGCGCGGCAAGTTGCTGCGCGACGAGCCGCTGGGCCCGTTCACCTGGTTCCGGGTCGGCGGCGCGGCGGACGTGCTGTTCATCCCGGCCGATGCCGACGACCTCGCCGACTTCCTGAAGGCGCTGGACCCGGCGGTGCCGGTGGCGGTGCTGGGCGTCGGCTCCAACGTCATCGTCCGCGACGGCGGGATCGAGGGTGTGGTCGTGCGCCTGGCGGGTCGTCCGTTTGCGGGCATCACCACCGATGGCGACACCATCACGGCGGGCGCAGGGGCGCTGGACGCCATGGTGGCGAAGGCTTCGGCGAAAGCGGGGCTGGCGGGACTGGAGTTCTACGCCGGTATCCCGGGCACCATCGGCGGGGCCCTGACCATGAACGCCGGCTGCTATGGTGCGGAAACGAAGGACATTCTGGTGTCAGCCCGGGGCCTGACGCGGGCAGGGCAGTGGGTCGACTACACCCTGGCCGATTTCGGCTACACCTACCGCCACTCAGAAGCGCCCGTCGACATCATCTGGATCGAGGCCGTCTACCGCGGCACGCCCGATGCGCCCGAGGCCGTGGCCGCGCGCATCGCCGAGATCACCAGCCGTCGCGAACAGACCCAACCGATCCGCGAAAAGACCGGCGGTTCGACCTTCAAGAACCCGCCCGGCCATTCGTCATGGAAGCTGGTCGATGAAGCGGGCTGGCGCGGCAAACCTTTCGGTGGCGCAAAATTCAGTGAGCTGCATTCCAACTTCATGATCAATTTCAACGACGCGACCGCCGCGGACATTGAAGGTCTGGGAAATGCCGTGCGCGAAGACGTTCAAAGTAAACTGAACGTAAACCTCGAATGGGAGATCAAGAGGATCGGCCGCCGCCTTTGAGTTGATCCCATGACCCGCCCGCTCGCAGATCTGCACGTCGCCGTCCTGCTGGGCGGACTGTCGTCCGAGCGCGAAGTGTCGCTGTCCTCGGGCAAGGGCTGCGCCGAGGCGCTGGAGGCCCAGGGTGCCCGCGTCACCCGCGTCGACGCCGGTCGCGACCTGGCCCAGGTGCTGGCCGCCCTGAAACCCGACGTCGCCTTCAACGCCCTGCATGGTCATTATGGCGAGGACGGCTGCGCCCAGGGCGTGCTGGAAACCCTCGGCATTCCCTATACCCACTCCGGCGTACTGGCTTCGGCCCTGGCCATGGACAAGTCGCGGTCCAAGGCGGTGCTGAATGCTGCCGGGGTCGTCGTGCCCGGTGGCGGCCTGTTCGACCGGTTCGAGGTCGCCAAACGTCACGTGATCCCGCCACCCTATGTCATCAAGCCCAATGCCGAAGGCTCCTCGGTCGGCGTCTATGTGGTGATGGAGGGCGCGAATCGGCCCGTCGCCGACCTGGCCGAGGACAGCTGGACCTATGGCGAAAAGGTCATGGTCGAGCCCTTTATCGCCGGCAAGGAGTTGGCCGTGACGGTGCTCGGCGAAGCGTCCGGGCCGCGCGCCCTGACCATCACCGACATCACCCCGACCAAGGGCTTTTATGACTACGAGGCCAAATACGCGCCGGGCGGCTCGATCCACGTGCTTCCGGCCGCCCTGCCGTCCCATGTTTTCGAGCGGGCCCTGCGCCAGTCGGAGCTGGCCCATACCGCCATGGGCTGTCGCGGTGTGACCCGGTCCGACTTTCGTTATGACGATATTAAGGACGATCTCGTCTTTCTGGAGATCAATACCCAGCCCGGCATGACCCCGACCTCGCTCAGTCCCGAGCAGGCCGCTTATTGCGGGATGGATTACAAGTCTTTGGTTCGGTGGATGGTGGAGGACGCCTCATGCCCGCGATAGTTCGCGGCGGTCGGCGACAGAGTTCCAAACAGGTGCCCAAGCGCGGTGCGCCCTCCGGCAAGGGGGGCACGCGGTCGCGTGGCGGTGCCCGGAATGCGTCGCCGGTTCCCGGCAAGATGGCGGCCATCGGCCGTCTCGATCTGTCGCCGCGCGCCGTGGTGATCAGCATTGCCGCGGGCGCGCTGCTGCTGGCCGGCGTTCTGGCCACCGGCGCGCGTGCCGAGCGGATTGGAGCCTCCGTGTCCGGCGGCGTCGATACGGTCATGACCGGCATGGGGTTGAGCCTGCGCCGCGTCCACATCACCGGGGCCTCGACCGAAGCCACCCCCGCGATCCAGCAGGCGCTTGAGGTTCAGGCCGGGCAGCCGATCATCGGTCTTGATCTCGACCTGCTGCGCCAGCGGGTCGAGGCGGTTGGCTGGGTGCGCGAGGCGCGCGTGGTGCGCCTGCTGCCCGATACGCTGATCATCGAGGTGCGCGAGCACGACCGGCTTGCGGTCTGGCAGGCGGGCGGACAGGTTAAGGTCATCGACGGCCAGGGCCGGGTCATCACCGGTGCCGACGCCGGTCGCTATCCGGGCCTGCCGCTGGTGGTCGGCAAGGGGGCCGATCTGGCCGCCGCCGACATCCTGCCCCTGCTGGCCCAGCGCCCGCGCCTGATGAGCCGCGTCGACGCCCTGGTACGGGTCGACGAGCGCCGCTGGGACCTGCGTCTCAAGGACGGCAGCCTGATTCAACTGCCCGCGACCAACCAGGACGCGGCCCTGATCCAGCTCGATGCGCTGGACCAGCGTGAGCGACTGCTCGACCTTGGCTTCGCCCGGGTCGACCTCAGAACTCCGGACGAAGTCGCCGTCCGTCCTTCGGCCGGTGATGTGTAAGCGTATGAGAAAGCGGAACTGATGGCCGGGCGTGTGGACAAGACTGTGGACAATGCCAAGGGCGCGGCCGGCCGTGCGCCCGTCGTGGCGGCGCTCGATCTGGGCCAGTCCAAGATCGCCTGTTTCATCATGAAGCCGGACGGCGTGCGTCATGCCGACCGTACCATCCGCGTCGCCGGGGCCAGCCACGTCCAGTCGAAGGGCGTGAAGGGCGGGGCCATCATCAGTATGGACGACGCGGCCCAGGCCATCGGCCATGCCGTCGAGCGAGCCGAACGCGCCGCCGGGGCTCCGGTCTCGGGCGTCGTCGTCACCACCGC
Source organism: uncultured Brevundimonas sp. (assembly GCF_963977465.1). Classification (GTDB taxonomy): domain Bacteria; phylum Pseudomonadota; class Alphaproteobacteria; order Caulobacterales; family Caulobacteraceae; genus Brevundimonas. Next base: position 382,575 of record NZ_CAXBOQ010000003.1, read on the forward strand.
CATCGGCCAGATGGCCAGCCACCGCGTTCAGGCACGGGTCTCGCTCGGGGCCAATCCGGTCGGTGACGCCGATCTGGCCCGCGCCATCGGCATGGCCCTGGCCCAGGTGCGCCTGCCCAACCGCCGTCCGATCCACGTCCTGCCGATCGCCTGGTCGGTCGACGGCGCGCGTGGTGTCCATGACCCCCGTGCCATGCACGGCGGCTCGCTCGGCCTCGACCTGCTGGTCGTGTCGATGGCCGAAAGCGCCTTCTCCTCGCTCAGCCACTGCCTCGAACTGGCCCATCTGGACCTGCAGGGCGTGGTTGCCGCGCCGATGGTCTCGTCCCTGGCGGCGCTGGAAGACGACGAGATGGATCTGGGTGCCGTCTGTATCGACATGGGCGGTGGCTCGACCAGTGCCGCGGTCTGGGGCGGACGCTCGCTACTGCATATCGAAAGCCTCAATGTCGGCGGCGACCACGTCACAGCCGACATCGCCCGCGGCCTGTCGACCTCGCGGGCCGGGGCCGAGCGGCTCAAGACCCTGCACGGCTCGGCCATGGCCTCGGCCAATGAGGACCGCGAGATGCTGGAGGCCCCGCCGCGCGGCGAGGATCCGTCGTCGGGCCCAGTGATCGTGCCCCGCGCCATGCTCAAGACCGTCATCGCCCCTCGCGTCGAGGAGACACTGGAGCTGCTGCGCGACCGCCTGCGCAACGCCGGCGTCGGGCTCGAGCCGGGGGCCGGCCTGGTCCTGACCGGCGGAGCCAGCCAGCTGAACGGCGTGCGCGAACTGGCCGTGCGGGTGTTCGACCGCCCGGTCCGGCTGGGCAAGCCGCAGCGCGCCCCCCACCTGGCCGATGCGGCCTCGGGTCCGGCCTTCTGCTCGGCCGCCGGCATCCTGCTGCGCGCCGCCTATGGTCCGCGTGAGGCCGTCTCGGCCCGCAAGCTGATGTCGCGTCAGATCACCGCGGCCGATGCCCCCCGCGTTCATCAGGGCAATCTGGTCGCCCGCGCCGCCGGCTGGCTGCGCGAAAACCTCTGATAGCGCGTCGGTTTTCTGCCAAAACCGGGCCGACCTGTTGAAAGCCGGGTGATTTCTGCCGTGAAGGTTAACGAACCGGCTGTTTAACCGTCCGACTCACCTTATCCGGTAACCTTCCCTTAACGCTGTTGGGGCTTTCCTTAACGCGTCCATAACCAATGCGAATCGGCGGGGGCTTCGCATTGGATCTACGGGGCTGGGTCGGAAGGTCGGAATCGAAATGTCTCTATCACTGGTGCGTCCTGAGCATACGGAATTGAAGCCCCGGATCGTCGTCTTCGGCGTCGGTGGTGCGGGCGGCAACGCCGTCAACAATATGATCGACGCCGGCCTTGAAGGGGTCGAGTTCGTCGTCGCCAACACCGATGCCCAGCATCTGTCCTTCGCCAAGACCGACCGCCGCATCCAGCTGGGCGAGACCATCACCCAGGGCCTGGGCGCGGGCGCGCACCCCGAGGTCGGCATGAATGCCGCCGAGGAATCGGCCGAGGAAATCTTCAGCCATCTCGATGGGGCCCATATGGTCTTCATCACCGCCGGCATGGGTGGCGGCACCGGCACCGGTGCGGCCCCCGTCATCGCCAAATGCGCCCGTGACCGCGGCATCCTGACCGTCGGCGTCGTGACCAAGCCCTTCACCTTCGAAGGCCGTCACCGCATGCGTCTGGCTGATGCGGGCATCGCCGAGCTGCAACGCTACGTCGACACCCTGATCGTCATTCCGAACCAGAACCTGTTCCGCGTCGCCAATGAGCGCACCACCTTCGCCGATGCCTTCGGCATGGCCGACCAGGTGCTGCATTCGGGCGTGCGTTCGATCACCGACCTGATGATCCTGCCGGGCCTGATCAACCTCGACTTCGCCGACGTCCGCGCCGTCATGTCCGAAATGGGCAAGGCGATGATGGGCACCGGAGAGGCCTCGGGCGACGACCGCGCGCTGCAGGCGGCCCAGAACGCCATCGCCAACCCGCTGCTGGACGAGACCTCCCTCAAGGGCGCCAAGGCCGTGCTGGTCAACATCACCGGCGGTCTGGACATGACCCTGCTGGAAGTCGACGAGGCCGCCAATGCCATCGCCGGCGAAGTGGATGGCGACGCCAACATCATCTTCGGCGCGGCCTTCGACCCGTCGCTGGACGGCAAGATCCGCGTCTCGGTCGTCGCGACCGGCATGGACGAGGCGGTCATCTCCAAGATCGAGCCCCAGGGCACCAACCTGCTGGACGGCCGCCGCAACGCCGCTTCGGCTGCGCCTGCCGCTCCTGTCCGCGCGCCGGAACCCGCCCGTGCCGAAGCGATCCGGGCCGAGTCCCCGCGCGTCGCCGAGGCGGCCCCGGTCACCCCGACCTTCCAGTCGTCCGAGCGGACCTACGCCGCCGCCCCCCGGGCCGATGCGCGCCCCGAGCCGGTGATCCGCGTCGCCGAGGAACGCGACCTGCAGCCGATCGTCGATCCGTGGGTCGAAGAATATGAAGCGGCCCCGCAGCCCCGTACCGCCGCCGCCGCCCCCGAATCCCAGGGCGACCTCTACAGCGAGCGTCCGGCCGCCGCCGCACCCGCCCGTGAAGAGGTCGTGGCCGACGATTCCTACGACGACCGTGACCATCGCCGCAGCGGCTGGAGCCTGTTCGGCCGTGGCAAGCGCACCCCGACCCCGCCGGTCTATGTGCCGTCATCGTCGCGCGGAACCTCGCAGATGCGCACCACCACCTCGGCCCAGCCGGCTCCCGAGCCGGAAATCGGTCAGGCAGAGGACGATCTGGAGATTCCGTCCTTCCTGCGCCGGCTCGCCAACTAACACGCTGAACGCACTGTTATAATCAGCCGCCCCGGAGCCCCAGGCCCCGGGGCGGCTTCGCGTTTGAGGCGAGCGTTTTTCCCAAAACGAAACAATCCGAAACCCGACTTTCATTTCGGCCTTGCGCCCGGATCGCTAGACGGTCTGCGAGTACAGGTCCGCGCGCAGAAGCCGCCGGACGTCACAGCGAGTTCGAGTTTGTCGGTCAGAAACGACCATCACCAGAAAACGACCATTGCCCCTGCGATCATCGCGGGCGTGGGCGTGCACACCGGAAAGCGTGTGCGTCTGGCTGTGCGTCCGGCCCCTGTGGGCACCGGCATCGTCTTCGTGCGCACCGACATCAAGGACCGCGACAACCGCATCCCCGTCTCGGGCGAGGCCGTCGTCGACGCCCGCCTGAACACCATGATCGAGAACGCCGCCGGCGTGCGCCTGTCGACCATCGAGCATCTGATGGCCGCCTTCTGTGCCCTGGGCGTGTCGAACGCCGTGGTCGAGGTCGACGGCCCCGAGCTGCCGATCCTCGACGGCTCGGCCCTGCAATTCGTCCAGCTGCTGGACCGCGCCGGCTTCCGCCGTCAGGAAGCCCCGGTCCACTATATCGAGATCCTCGAGCCGATCCGGGTGCGCGACGGCGACAAGACCGCCGCCCTGCTGCCGTGCGATCGCTACGAGATGCGTTTCGAGATCGACTTCCCTTCGGCGGTGATCGGCAACCAGGTCGTCGATTTCGTCGTCGACGAACAGACCTTCCGTACCGAGATCATGGCCGCCCGCACCTTCGGCTTCGCCCATGAGGTCGAGGCCCTGCGCAAGGCCGGTCTGGCCCGCGGCGGCAGCCTCGAGAACGCCGTGGTCATTGACGGCGACGAGATTCTCAACCCCGGCGGCCTGCGCATGGAACGCGAGTTCGTGAAACACAAGGCGCTGGACGCCATCGGCGACATGTACGTCCTCGGCGCGCCGCTGCGCGGTCGCTACGAAGGCGTCAAGGCCGGTCACGCCATCAACAACCTGCTGGTCCGCGAACTGCTGGCCAACCCCCAGGCCTGGCGCCAGATCACCCACCTGCCGGCGCTGGCCCAGGTCGGCTAGAGGCCGACGCGCCCTCGCGCCGTTGTCATCCCGGACGCCGCGCCGCGGCGATCCGGGACCGCAGGCTCTTCATGTCCCGGGGCTCCCGGAAATCGCGGCGCGACTATCCGGGACACGGGTTCCGCCACGCTGGATCCTGACCTGTCTCCCGGATAGCGGCTGACGCCGCTTCCGGGAGGATCAACCTTGTGCGCTCAAGCGTCCCGGATCACCGCTTTCGCGGCGTCCGGGATGACAAGGTGTCTGGACTCTTGCGCAGGGCGACGGGCTGCCATCCACCCTTGGGCGACCGACAGGATTCGACCCGTTGCGGACAGCGGTGTGGACTCGCATGATCGACCGATGAAACTCCAACACTTACTGGCGCGGCAAGGCGGTAGAGCAGCATTGCTTCTTGCGGCCTTCTTCGCGCCTGGGCTGGTTTACTCCATCCGCTACGTCCAGGCCGGAGCGGACGCCGCCTTTTACGGCATTCTCTGGGGAGCGGTGGGGTCGATTATGGCGCTCATCGGGTTCGCACTCAGCTTTCAGACATCAGCGGTAGGACGGCTGGGGCGTTTCGCGCAGGGCTTGATGCCAGTCGTAATCGCTTGGTGCATCATTCTCTTCTGGTGAAGGGGCGTCATTTAAGGATTGTCGGCTTCTCACCCGTTGCGGACCAAGAGAATGTCGGCTCTGCTGCCGGGATGAGAGCAATCGTCCTCCCGCTTGTGCTCGCGCTGTCGACCTTTGGATCGTCGGCGCATGCGCTTTGCAGCTACAAGGGCGAACTCTATGCCCGGACGACAGTCAGGCAGGAGTTTCAAGACTCCCAGTGGGTTGTCAGGGCCAAGGTGCTTACGGCGACCGAACACTTCATCGAAGGCGAAGAGCCTTGGACCGAGTATCAGCTTGAAGTGCGGCACGCCTACAAGGGTAGTCCGCCGGGACGCCTGCGGTATTTCACACTCCGCAACAGCGGAGGTTTCTATCTGGATCGCGGTCGGGAGCATGACCTCGGTGGCGAGTATTTCCTCTTTCTGAACCCCACGATCAGATCCCCCGAAGTCCCCGCGGCAGCCAGCGGGACGGTCTCCGTGAACTACAGTTGTGGCGTTTCCGGGCCTTGGAACAGTGTGACGACGGCGTCACGCGCGGACCTGGTTCGGCTCAGCCGCTAAAGTCTGCATTCCACCCCTCCCGGACCTCGGCCGGGCCTTCTCAGCGTCACAGCGCTACCCCCGCTGCGCTGTTGCAGACGCCCGGCGAGGCCACCATGTTCCATCCTGCAAGGCCAAGCGCAGGGGGACGACATGGTCGGGATAGCAGTCTCGGATCTCCAGGAATCACGGCGTCACGCCGAGCACCAAACCCGTGTTGACCCCCATGACTGAGGCTGTCCTCGCCGTCTGGCTTGTCGCCGTTCTCCCCGCCTACATGTGCTGGAAGAGCCTGCGCCCCAGACGGCCTGACCGGTCAAGGACGACCCGGTATCTTTCCACGATCGGCCTGGTGGCGGTCTCGGTCGCTGCGCTCGCCGCGATCTGGATCGCACAGGGTCGAACCGGGGCGGACCTGGGGCTGGCGATACCGCCGCCGCTGGCCGGGATGATCGGCCTGCTGATTGCCGCCCTGATCATCCCCGTCCTGATTGTCATGATGCGGGCGAAAGCCCGGACCGACAGGCCGCCGTCAGACGCCATGAACGCCCTCCTGCCCGAAACGGGGTCAGAGGCCTTTCTGTTCGTGGTGTTCAGCGTCGTCGCCGGGTTCGGCTGGGAGGTGCTCTATCGGGGTTTCCTGCTGTGGTTTCTGCAACCCTTTGTCACATTGTGGGGGGCCGTCCTCCTCGCGGCCATCGCCTACGGCCTGGCGCACGGCATCGCGGACAAGCGACGGATTGGCCCCAGCCTGTTGTCAGCCCTTGTATTTACAGCGGCCTATGCCCTGACACACAGCCTGTGGTGGCTCATCGTCATCCACATTGCCCTGCCTTTGCTGGGGGCCTTTGCCGCGCGGCGATCGTCCGGGACCCAGCCGGGGTCGACGACCGTTACGCCCCCTGCCTGACGCGACATTAGCCAGCAGCGCTCCGGGGCGATATGGTCAAGGTTCGTTTTCGGCCGGGCGCCGGTGTCGCAAGCCGCTCCGTCGCGGACAGACAGCAAACGCCCGGCCTTTCGCCAGCCCGTTCTCTTCCGCGGATCAGGAGAGAGCGTTCCGAGATCCAGGAGCCCGGAAATGCAATTTTCGTCTGCTCGTTTTCTGTTTTTTCTCGTGGCGGGCTTGCCGGTCGGCTTCATTCTGGTGGCGCTGGGTTTCGCTGTCGCGGGGCTTCCAATCTCGGCACCCCAGCTCTTCCCCTGGGCCCTTGGACTCGCGGTCATTGCTGGTGCGATCGCGGGATTCTGGCGGCGGTCTGCCTAGAGCGCGCTTCTCAGCCGCAACAGACCCTCACCCCAGCGCCACCGCCGACATCAACCGCCCGAAGTCCGGCTCGCCGTTCAGATAGGCCCGCCGGTTCGAATAGAACCGCGCCGCATCCGCCCGCGTGTCGTCGCCGGTCCAGGCGGCCTCGCCGATCCCGGCCTGTTCCAGCCGCCACAGCACGAAGCCGGGCAGGTCGAACTGACGTCGGTCGGCCACGACACCCGACGCGAAAAACCGCTCGCTGCCCGGATCGTGGTGGGTGAACCGGTCCATGAAGGTGGTGTCGACCTCATAGGATGTCTGGGCGATACAGGGTCCGACCACGGCCACCGTCCGGCCCGGCTCGGCCCCCAGCGCCTGCATCGCGGCCGCGGCGCTGTGCACCACTCCGTCCAGCGCCCCCTTCCAGCCGGCATGGACGGCCGCGACCACCCCTGCGGTGGCGTCGGCCAGCAATATCGGCGCGCAGTCAGCGGTCAGCACGGCGCAGATTACGCCCGGCGCGGCCGTCGCGACCGCGTCGCCTTCGGGTCGGTCGCCCTTCCAGCCGGTCTCGGCCACCCGGGTGACGACGGAATGGATCTGGTAGCAGGCGGCCAGGTCGTCGGTCGTGCCGCCCATCCACGCGGCCACGCGCCCGCGGTTCTCGCGCACGGCCGTCGGATCATCACCCGACCCCACCCCGGTGTTCAGCCCCTGATACAGGCCGGTCGAGACGCCGCCCGCGCGCGTGAAGAAGCCGTGGCGCACCCCGGCGCTGGTCAGCAGCGGGTGGGTGATTGGGGTCAGGATGTCGGTCATCCCCTTTTCATATCGCGCGCGCATCGGCCTGTCGCGGTTGCGACCTGCGTCCGGAACCGGCGCAGCGGTCCTCTATGATCACAATATGGAGACTTTGGCCGATCAGGGCGCGGGGCGGAGTTTGGCAGGGTTGGCACCCCGAATTCGCCAAACCCTGCCAGTCCGTTCAGTCCTCGAACCCCGGGACCGCCAGCGAGCGCGGGGAAAAAATGGCCGCGGCCTTGAACAGGGTCCCCATCTGGTCCGGCCCGGTGAGCCGGTCCAGCTGACGCTGGATCACCGGGGCGACGTCGGGACGGGCCGTGCTCAGCCGTTCGGCCCGGGCCGCGATACCCAGCCGGTTCAGGAAATCGCCCTGGTCGCGGCAGCCGGTGACGTCGGCCCCGGCATGAACCGCGGCCTCCAGCACTGCGGGAAAATCGGCCCATTGGGTCAGGTCGGCCTCGCCCGGCGTTTCCAGCGGATCGACCTTGCGGTGACGATGCAGGCCCTGCAGCGTATCCCCGGCCTCGGGTCGGGCCCGGCCATAGTCGATCAGCAGGGCAGCCCCCGACGTGGCGCTGACCAGCCGGGCCAGATCGCGACCGAACATGGCCTGCTGGTCGGAAATCTCCAGCGTCTGACCGGACTCCATGTCGAACGCCGGGCGCTTGAAGCCGCCGCTGATGGCCACGAGTCCGAAGATCAGCTCGCCGTCATCGCTGACGCCGACCCGGCGCTCGGCCCAGCCGTCCTCCGTCTTCACGAACTGGCGCGCCGGCATACAGTCCAGCACCTCGTTGGCGATCAGGATCACCGGCGCATCGGTCTCGATCCGGTCCAGGGCGGTGACCCAGCGCGGATGGATGTCGCTGTCGGCCAGCATCCGGGCCTGCATGTCCCGCAGCGGCGCGCTGGGCTCGATCAGGATCAGGTCCACCGCCTGCAGGAAGTCGGGGGCCAACCGCGCCGCGCGCAGGGCGTCGGCCATAAGGGTCCCGTCGCCGGGTCCGACCTCGACCAGCCGCACCCGCTCCGGCGCGCCCAGCCGCTGCCACGTCTCGACCGCCCACAGTCCGATCAGCTCGCCGAACATCTGGCTGACCAGCGGGGCGGTGATGAAGTCGCCGCCGGCCCCCAGCGCGGGGCGGGTCGCATAGTAGCCGGCCTGCGGATCGTGCAGGCAGCGGTTGACGTAGTCGGCGACCGTCATCGGTCCGGTCAGGGCGATCTCGCGCGCCAGCCGGTCCTTCAGCGCCATCAGCCGGCCGCGGGTGCGACCGGCGGCCGACGCCAGGCCCGCTGGATCAGCCAGATACCGATCAGCATCATCGGCACGGACAGGATCATGCCCATGGTCAGGCCCATCGGAAGTTGGTCGAGACCGACGTCAGGCTGGCGCACCGTTTCCAGCGTGGCCCGGATCAGGCCGTAGCCCAGCAGGAACAGGCCCGTGACATAGCCGGGCTTGGCCAGCAGACGCACCTTCCACACGGCAAAGGACAGGATGGCCAGCAGGACGATGCCCTCCAGCCCCGCTTCATACAGCTGGCTGGGGTGGCGCACGACGTCGCCGGGGCCCGACCCCATATATTCGCAGGTCGCGCCATAGATCGCCCGGGCGTGGTTGTTGCAGAAGTTCACGCCCCACGCGACGTCAGTGGTCCGGCCCCACAGCTCACCATTGACGAAATTGGCCAACCGCCCGAAGGCTAGGCCGATCGGCACCACCGGGGCAATCAGGTCGCCCAGACTGAGCATGTTGATCCGGCTGCGGCGCGCGAAGGCGATCATGGCCACGGACACGCCGATCAAACCGCCGTGGAAGGACATGCCCCCGTCCCACAGGCGGAACAGCGCCAGCCTCTGACCCCAGTCGGCACCGGTGAACAGGTCGCCATACAGTTCGGGGCGATAGAACAGGGCATAGCCCAGACGCCCGCCGAGGATGATACCGAGGGTGATCCACAGCACCAGATCGTCCAGCTGCACCGCATTGACCGGCGGCCGGCCCGGGGCCCAGACGCTGGTGCTCTTGACCAGCCGTGCCGCATACCACCAGCCCAGCACGATGCCGGTGACATAGGCCAGGGCATACCAGCGGATATCCAGCGGGCCGATGCTGAACCAGATGGGGTCGAATTCGGGAAAGGGCACGGGCACTCCTGCAATCGCCTGCCTCGCCGTTTAGCAAGGGACGCTGCGTCCGTCGCGGACTTTCAGCCGCCTCGCTTCTGCCCCAAGGCGCGGTTAGGTGCGGGTCCCCCGTGTTCTAAAGGATTCATTCACCATATCGGGCGGACCATCCCCCACAGAGACCCGGATTCGATCCGGTCAGGAGACAGACGGCATGCAGACGCGAAATCCCATCCTCGACGAGTTCGCCAAGCTGACGACCGGCGCGATGGGGCTGGCCCAGGCCGCTGGAGACGAGGCCAAGGCGGCCTTCCGCTCCCAGTCCGACCGGCTGGTCGCCGAGATGGATCTGGTGCGTCGCGACGAGTTCGACGCGCTGAAGGCCGAGATCACCGCCCTGCGCGCCGAGGTTGCCTCCCTGAAATCGGGAAAAGTGTCCGCAACCGGGCAAAAGAAGCCTGGAAAGGGAACGTCCACAGCCTCGGTTCCCCCCAAGGACGCAGTCGGTTGAGCCGAATCTGCGAACACGCCTACCGTCAATTCATGCCGCGTGAGTCGCGCGACATGCCCCGAACGATTGGGACTGCCTGATGGACGCTGTGAGGCCCGAAGAGGTCGATGTCCCGTTTGATCCGCTGGATGTGGTCGAACATGTGCTGACGGCAGAGAACCTGCCGTTCGACCGTACCGACGACGGTGATCTGGCTTTCGCCCTGGCCGGCGACTGGAAGGACTATGAGCTGTGGTTCGCCTGGCGTCCCGAGGGCGACTGCCTGCAGCTGTGCTGTGCCCTCGACCTGCGGGTCAGCAAGGGACGGCGCACGGCCGCCTATGAACTGATCGCCCTGGTCAACCAGCGCACCTGGTTGGGCCATTTCGAGGTCTGGGCCGAGGATGGCGAGATCGTCTTCCGCCATTCCCTGGCCCTGCCGCACGGCGAGCGCCCGACCCTGGCCCAGGCGGCCTCGATGATCGACGCCGCCGTCGAGGCGGCCGATCGCTACCACCCGGCCTTTGCCTTTATGATCAAGGGCAACAAGAAGCCGCAGGAAGCTATCGACGCCTGCCTGTTCGAGACCGTCGGCACCGCCTGATCCCGTCCTTCTGACTGGCCGCGACCCTGACTGCGGGTGACAGCGCCGGTCTGAAGCCATATGCCCTGCGCCTGAAGTGTCCCGACTGGTCGTCGGGACGCGGTCTATCCAGGAGCATCCGCCGTGGCCAAAGCTGAATCCGAACAATCCTCGGTCCGTCCTGTCGTTCTGCTGGGCTGCGGGCGGCTGGGCTCGGCTATCGCCGAGGGCTGGCTGGCGACCGAGGCGCTGGATCCCGCCGAGCTGATCATCCTGACCCCGTCGGAAAAGCCGGTCGCCGAGGCCGCCCGCAAGCTCGGGGCCTGGATCAATCCGCCGCTGGAAGCCCTGGCCGACGCCCGGGTGCTGGTGGTCGCGGTCAAGCCGGCCATGTGGCGCGCTGCCGTCGCGCCGCTGATCGAGCTCCTGCCAGCCGACGCCGTGATCGTCTCGGTCATGGCCGGGGTCCCCGGCGCGGCCCTGACCGAAGCCTTCGGCGGCCGTCCGGTCGTGCGGGTCATGCCGACCACCGCCGTGGCCCAGGGACGGGGCGTCGCCGCCCTGTCCTCGACCTCCGCCGTGGCCCTCAAGGCCGGGCGCGCCCTGTTCGCCGCCATGGCCACCGTGGTTGATCTCGACGACGAGGCGCGCATGAACGCCGCCACCGCCGTCGCCGGCTCGGGCCCGGCCTTCGTCTATGCGTTCGTGCAGGCGATGGCCGCCGCCGGCGAGGCCCAGGGTCTGGATCCCGTCGCTGCCGAGGCCCTCGCCCGCGGCGCGCTGCGTTCGGCCGGATCGGGGGCCGATACCGGTCGCCCGCTCGCCGACCTGGTGTCCCAGATCGCCGCGCCCGGCGGCACCACCCAGGCCGGGCTGGACGCCATGGCCGCCAGCGTGTCCGCCCCGGCCACCGCCGCGATCACGGCCGCCGCGGCCCGGGCTGCGGAACTATCGGGTCACTAGCCGACCGGCGACCAGATTGGCGGCCAGCCGGTCGAAGGCCCGCTCGGCGTCGTGCCAGGTGGCGTAGCCATACACATCGGCCAGGGTCGGCGAATACCAGTCATAGCGGACCGGCAGGCGCTGACCGTCGGCGGTAATCACCTCGCCCTCGACCGTCGCCCCGCCGATGCTGATGCTGCGATGACCGTCCAGACCCGGCCGACGGGCCATCTGTTCAAATGTCGGGCGGTTGGGGCGCAGGTCGGTCAGCACCAGCGCGATGCGCGCGCCCTGCAGAGTGCCGGCCTTCGTCAGGGCGTCGCGGACGGTCACCGCCAGTCGGTCGACCTCCCGCTGTACGTCGCGCGGGCCCAGTTCCGCGATCTTCTCCTGCAGGTCGGGACCAATGCTGACGCTGACCTCGGCCGGCTGGGCCTGGGCGGCACCGGCCAGGGCCAGGGTGGCGGCGAGGGGGGCGAGGAAGGCAAGATTGCGCATGGTCATCTCCGGGGTCGGACCCTGTCCGCTGAAGATGCGCCTGTCGTCCCGTTCCCGCCAGTGAGTCGCCGGAATTTGTGATCAGCCGGGCAGACGGATCATGGCGCGCAGCCCGCCCATATCGCTGCGGTCCAGGGTGATGTCGCCGCCGTGGCCGCGCGCCACGTCGCGGGCGATGGCCAGGCCCAGACCCACGCCCTTGCGGTTCTGGTTGCGCGCGGGGTCCAGACGCGAGAACGGCCGGAAGGCTTCCTCGTACATGTCGGGCGGTATGCCGGGGCCGTCGTCCTCGATCACCACTTCCAGCCCGCCCGAGGCCAGCGGGCGGGCCGACAGCCGCACGTGCTCGCCGTGCGCCGCGGCATTGCCGGCCAGATTGGTCAGGGCGCGCTTGAAGGCCATGGGGCGGACAGTAGCGGTCAGGTCGTCGGGCACCACCACCTCGGCTTCGACCCCGGCGCGGCGGGCGTCGGCCGCGGCAGTGTTCAGCAGGTCGGCCACCGTCACGGTCTGGGCGGCCTCGCCGGCCTCGCCCTGGGCGAAGGCGAGGTATTCGTCGATCATATGCTCCATCTCGTCGAGATCGCCCTTCATCGCCTCGGCGCGCTTGAACGGCGGGGCCAGGGCCAGCTCCAGCCGCAACCGGGTCAGGGGCGTGCGCAGGTCGTGGCTGACCGAGGCCAGCAGAGCCGTGCGCTGCTCGATATGGCGCTGGATCCGGTCGCGCATGGCCAGGAAGGCGACCGCGGCGGCCCGCACCTCGCGCGCGCCGTGGGGCTTGAACCGCACCGAGGTCTCGCCGCGGCCAAAGGCCTCGGCCGCCTCGGCCAGCCGTTCGATGGCCCGGACCTGATTACGAATGAACAGGATCGCCACTGACATCAGCAGCACGGTGGCGATGGTCAGCCACAGCACGAAGATCTGGGCCTGGGTTGCCACCGCCCGTTCGCGCGGGGCGATGATGCGCAGCACGCCGTCGGCCTGCTGAACCCGGATGTCGACATAGGCGGGGTAGCGGGTGGTGTTGAACCAGAACGGCTGGTCCAGCCGCGCCGACAGGGCGTGTTCCAGCGTGCGGTCGACCACGCCGATCGCGCCGCGTTCCTGTTCGCGGGGCAGGGTTGCCCCCTCCTGCAGTGCCACCGACAGCGACATCGCCCGCTGGGCCCGGTCGGCGATCACCGCCAGGTTCTCAGCCGTCGGTTCCTCGCTGTAGCTTTCGGCGGCCCAGGCGATGTCCCCGGCCAGACCTTCGGACAGGCGGGCCGTCACCGTCTGCCAGTGAGCGTCGAAGAAGATCCAGGTCACCGCCATCTGCATGATCAGCACCGGCAGGACGATGATCAGCAGTGACCGCCCCCACAGCGAGGTCGGTAGCCGCCGCTTCAGGAACCGCGGCCACAACGCAGCGGGCAGGATGCGCATCGGTTCAGTCCGGGGCCAGCATATAGCCGACACCGCGCACGGTCTGGAGGTAGCGCGGATTCTTGGGGTCGACCTCCAGCTTGCGACGCAGGCGGGTCACCTGGACGTCGACGGCCCGGCCGGTGATGTCGGCGGTGTCGGGCGACAGGCTGATGCGCTCGACCGGGGCATGCGCACTCAGGGCAAGGGTCTTCAGCAGTTGGGCTTCGGCCTCGGTCAGTCGCAGCGGCGCGCCGTCGCGGGTCAGTTCCAGCCGCTCCATGTCGAACACGGCCGTGCCCAGCTTGATCTCGCGTGGCGACATCGGCTTGCCGCCGGTGCGGCGCAGGATGGCCTCGATCCGCAGCGCCAGCTCACGCGGGTCGAACGGCTTGGTCATATAGTCGTCGGCCCCGCGGGTCAGGCCCTCGACCCGGTCGTCGGCCTCGCCTCGCGCGGTCAGCAACAGCACCGGCGTCCTGGAGGTGTCGGCCTTGCTGCGTACCCAGGTCGTCAGGTCCAGACCGCTCTCGCCCGGCATCATGATGTCCAGCACCACCAAGTCGAACTCGATCAGCTCCATCAGCCGCCGCGCCGCCGCGGCATGGGCCGCGCCGGTGACGCGATACCCTTCGCGGGCCAGATATTCCTTGAGCAGTTCGCGGATGCGGTCGTCATCATCGACGATCAGCAGATGGCGACCGACGCCGGCTCCGGCGACGGGCCCGGAACGGCCGTTCTGGCGCGGTTCGACGGCGCTCATGACACACCTCTGGCGATCAGGGCGTTGACCTCGGCGGCTTCGAGGGCTCTAAACCGCACTTCTTCGCGGGAGACGTTATTCAATGGCCTTCGTTCCTTTCGACGATCGTGACGGCTGGATCTGGATGGACGGTGATTTTGTGCCCTGGCGGGAAGCAAAAACGCACGTTCTGACCCATGCCCTGCACTACGGCTCGTCGGTGTTCGAGGGTGAGCGTATGTACGGCGGTGAAATCTTCAAGCTGACCGAACACTCAGAACGCCTCCATCGCTCGGCGAACATGCTGGACTTCGACCTGCCGTACAGCGTGGCCGAGATCGACGCCGCCTGCAAGGCGACCTGCGAACGGATGGGGCTCGACGACTGCTATGTTCGTCCCGTGGCCTTCCTCGGGGCCGAACAGGTCAGCGTCACGGCCAAAAACAGCCGACCCCATGTGGCCATCGCCGCCTGGGAATGGCCCAGCTATTTCGACCCCGAAACCAAGGCCAGGGGCATCCGTCTGGAATGGGCCAAATGGCGCCGTCCGGACCCGATGACCGCCCCGTCGACGGCCAAGGCGGCGGGTCTGTACATGATCTGCACCATGTCCAAGACCGCGGCTGAAAAGCGCGGCTTCTCCGACGCCATGATGCTGGACTGGCGCGGCTATGTGGCCGAGGCCACCGGGGCCAATGTCTTCTTCGTCCAGGACGGCGTGCTGCATACGCCGCCGGTCGACGCGATCCTTGACGGCATCACCCGCCAGACCGTGATCCAGATGGCTGCGGCCAAGGGAATCGAGGTCGTGGTCCGCAACATCCGCCCCGAGGAGCTGTCGACCTTCAGCGAATGTTTCCTGACCGGCACGGCCGCCGAGGTCACGCCGGTCAGCGAGGTCGGCGAGTACACGTTCAAGCCGGCGGCGCTGTCGCTGGGCCTGATGGAAGACTACGGCCGGCTGGTGCGACGACAGACCTGAAACCGGGGTCCCTTCGAACCATGAGCGCCTTTCCGGTGCATGACGCGGACCTGACATGTCTTGCCGCCGCCGGTCGGCGGCGCGGGCTTGCGCCCCGGCGCGGTATTGATTTCGCCTCGAATGACTACCTCGGTCTGGCCGGTGGTGAAGACCTGACCCGGGCCGTGACCGCCGCCCTGTCCCGGGGCGTGCCCGTAGGCTCGGGCGGCTCGCGTCTGCTGCGCGGCAATCATCCCGAGCATGAGGCGCTGGAGGCCGAGGCCGCCGCCTTTTTCGGTGCAGGCGCGGCCCTCTATTTCTCGACCGGCTATGCCGCCAACACGGCACTGCTGGCCACCCTGCCGCAGCGCGGTGATCTGGTGCTACACGATGCCCTGATCCATGCCAGCGTGCACGAAGGCCTGAGACTGGGGCGGGCCGAGGCGATCGCCTTCCCGCACAATGACGTCGCCGCCGTCGCTGATGCGATCGGCCACTGGCGCGATCATGGCGGTTCGGGGCGCATCTGGATCGCGGTCGAGAGCCTGTACAGCATGGACGGCGATCAGGCACCGCTGGCCGACCTGATGGCCGTGGCTGACCGTCACGACGCGGTGCTGCTGATCGATGAAGCCCATGCGACCGGCGTGTTCGGTCCCGGCGGGCGCGGGCTGGCGGCGGCCCTTCAGGGGCGGGACAATGTCGTCACCCTCCATACCTGCGGCAAGGCCATGGGCGGGGAGGGGGCATTGCTCTGTGGTCACCCGACGGTGATCGATTTCCTGATCAACCGCGGCCGCGCCTTCATCTTCTCAACCGCCCCGTCGCCGTTGATGGCGGCGGCCATGCGGGAATCGCTGATCCTGATCGGAGACGAGGCCGCACGCGGTCGTCTGCAGTCCCTGTCCCGGACGGCGGGGGAGTTGCTCGCCGAGCGGCTCGGTGTGGCACCGACGGGGTCACAGATCATTCCGGTGGTTCTGGGTGACGACGCCCACACCATGACCGTGGCCCGGGCGCTGCAGGACGGTGGCTTTGACGTCCGCGGCATCCGCCCGCCGACCGTACCGCCCGGCACCGCCCGCCTGCGCCTGTCCTTGACGCTGAACGTCGACATGGCGGCGGTCGAGGCCCTGGTCACCGCGCTGGAACCCCTGTTGCAACAGCACCCTGGAACGCCCTGATGCGCCCCATCGTTGTCACCGGCACCGGCACCGACATCGGCAAGACCGTCTTTGCGGCGGCGCTGACGGCAGCCCTCGACGGTTGCTACTGGAAACCGGTGCAGGCGGGATTGCAGGAACCGACCGACAGCATGACGGTGGCCACCCTGACCGGTCTCGGTCCGGATCGAGTGCTGCCGGAGACCTGGCGGCTTGTCACCCCGGCCTCGCCCCACCACGCCGCGCGTCTGGACGGGGTGCATATCGATGACCTCGCCCTGACCCCGCCGCCCTGCGACCGGCCACTGGTGATCGAGGGGGCGGGCGGCTTGCTGGTGCCGCTGAACCCGACGACGGTCTATGCCGACGTCTTCGCGCGCTGGGGTCTGCCGGTCGTCGTCTGCGCCAGCACCGCCCTTGGTACGATCAACCACACCCTGCTGACCCTTGAGGCGCTGCGGGCCCGCGACATTCCCGTGCTGGGGGTGGCCTTCATCGGCGACGCGATGGACAGCTCCGAGACGGTGATCGCGGATCTGGGCAAGGCGCGGCGGCTGGGCCGTCTGCCGTGGCTTGATCCTCTGACGCCGGACGGTCTGGCCCGGGCTTTCGCGGCCAATTTCGACGTGGCGGACTTCCGTTGAGCGGGGCCGACGACACCTCGCCGGTCTGGCGGCCCTTTACCCAGCATGGCCTGAACGAACCGGTGCCGATGGTGGTGCGGACCGAGGGGGCGGCCCTGCACACCGACGACGGGCGGCGCATCATCGACGCCATTTCCAGCTGGTGGGTGATCACCCACGGCCACAGCCATCCGCGCCTTCAGGCCGCCCTGCGCCGCGCCAGCGAACACTATGACCAGATCATCTTCGCCGGCTGGACCCATGAACCGGCCGAAACCCTGGCCCGCGGTCTCGTCGCCATGACACCCGAGCCGCTGCAGCACGTCTTCTATTCGGACAGCGGGTCGACCAGTGTCGAGGTGGCGCTGAAGATGGCGCTGGGCTTCTGGGCCAATACCGGCCGGCCGCGCCATCGCATCGTGACGATGCAGCACGGCTATCACGGTGACACCATCGGCACGATGTCGGTCGGCGAGCGTGGCGTGTTCAACCGGGCCTATGCGCCGCTGCTGTTCGATGTCGCCACCATCCCGTTTCCGTCACCGGGAACGGAGCAGGTCACGATCGACGCGCTCGAGGCCTTCTGCCGCCAGGACCCGGCCCCGGCCGCGTTCATCGTCGAGCCCCTGATCCTCGGGGCCGGCGGCATGCTGATCTATTCCGCGGCGGTGCTGCGGGCCATGGCCGAGGTCTGCGCCCGGCACGACGTGCTGTTCATCGCCGATGAGGTGATGACCGGCTGGGGCCGCACCGGCACCCGTCTGGCCTGCGAACAGGCCGGGGTCACGCCCGACATCCTGTGCCTGTCCAAGGGACTGACCGGCGGGGCCCTGCCGCTGGCCGTTACCCTGGCGACCGGCCCGATCTTCGAGGCCCACCGCTCGTCGGACCGCTCGCGGATGTTCTTCCATTCGTCCAGCTACACGGCCAACCCGATCGCCTGCGCGGTCGCCGTCGAGAATCTGGCCATCTGGCGCGACGAGCCGGTGCTGGAGCGGATCGACGCCCTCGGGGCGGCCCAGGCCGGGCATCTGGACCGGTTGCGTGACCACCCGGCCCTGACCCGCCATCGGCAGCTGGGCACCATCGCCGCGGTGGATTTCAATGGTGGCAAGGACGGCTACCTGTCCGGACTGGGGCCGTGGCTGCTGGCCTTCTTCCTCGACCGCGACCTGTTGATCCGCCCGCTGGGCGACACCGTCTATGTGATGCCGCCCTACTGTATCGACGTGCCGGATCTGGACCGGGTCTGGACCGCCATCGTCGAGGCGGCGGACGCGGTGGCTGCGCGCGCCTGACGGCCTACGGCTGACCGTCGGTAGCGGACGGAACCGGCTCTTCGGCTTTCAGGATCCTCGCGGCCCTGCGCCGTCGCAGCACGATCCAGAGGATCGGAACCGCGATCAGGGCGAACGGCAGGATCGCCGCGAATACGAGGATCAGCCCGCCCAGCGCCTGCATGAATACGGTCAGGGCGTTGTCCAGCGCCGAAGACACCGGACGGAAGGCGCTGTCCGGAGCCAGCTGTCCCGCTGCCTCATAGGTGATGGTCAGGGTCGAGGTAGCGACGCGGGTCCGCATCAGTTCGAGCGCCGACCGGGTCGCGTCCAGTTCGCCCTGGACCCGCGCCAGTTCCCGTTCGGTCTGCAGCAACTGTTCCAGCGGGGCGGTTCGTGTCGCCAGCAGCTGTTGCAGCCGGTCCCGCAGAGTCGACAGGGCGCGCATTCGGGCCTCGGTGTCGCTGAGATTGCGGGACAGGTCCTCGCTATCGGTGGCGGCGAGGGCGATCCGTCCGCCGGCCGCTGTCGCATCCCCCTCCAGCCTGGCCCGGAACGGCGTCAGGAAGGCGGGTACGGCGCGGATTTCCAGCCGGGCTGACAGGCTGTCGCGGCCGTACCGGGTCGATTCCGAACCGATCACCTGACACACGGCGGCCCCGGCTGAAACACAGGCCTGTTCATGCCGCTGCATCAGCGCCGGCCCCTTGTCCGCCGGCACTTCCAGACCGTAGCGATAGGCGTAGGCGATCTGGGCGGCCCGAACGGCCACCTCTGCGGGCGGCCCCGACGAGGTCTTGCCGGCGGCGTCGGTGGCGACGGCCATCGCCGGAGGCGGGGCTGCGGGGGCCATCATCTCCATGCTGACGACCGCGTCGGCTGCATCGAGGGCGCCGTTACTGTCGGACTGCTGGCAGCCGGCCAGTGCCGCGATCGCGGTCAGGCTGGCGAAGGTCTTCAATCCCGTGGGCATCGACATCCTCCATCCGCGCGGTGATCACGCCTGCGTGATGTCGCGCGCCGATTATGGCCGGCTTACGGCAACGTCGGCGTGCGAAGACGTCTTGCCAGACGCCCTCCGCTCGCGTTCAAGCGGTCAGAGACGTCCGGCGGGGGGCCGGGCGGGGGAGTCCTCGATGTTCAGCCTTCTGAACCTGCAGAGCCTGTTCGGGCTGCTCGTCATCATCGCCGCCTGCTGGGGTCTGTCCGAGAACCGGCGGGCGTTTCCGTGGAAGCTGGCCATCGGGGCCGTGGCCGTCCAGGCCGGACTGGTGCTGGCCCTGTTCGCCATTCCCGGCTCCCAGTCCGTGCTGGCCGCCGTGACCAGCGCCGTCGACGGTCTCAGCCTGGCCTCGGCCAAGGGCGCGCAATTCGTGTTCGGCTATCTGGCCGGGGGCGACCAGCCCTATTCGGTCGACAACCCGTCGGCCCTGTTCACCTTCGCCTTCAATGTCCTGCCGCTGATCCTGGTGATCTCGGCCCTGTCGGCCCTGCTGTGGCACTGGAAGGTCCTGAAATGGATCACCCACGGCTTCGGTCTCCTGTTCCAGCGCACCATGGGCCTGGGCGGGGCCTCGGCCCTGGCGGTAGCGGCCAATATCTTCCTCGGCATGATCGAGAGCCCGATCGTCATCCGCGCCTATCTGGCCAGGCTGACCCGGTCCGAGCTGTTTCTGCTGATGGTCGTCGGTCTGGCCACGGTCGCCGGTTCGACCATGGTCGCCTATGCCACCATCCTGCATGACGTCCTGCCCAACGCCGCCGGCCATGTGCTGGTCGCCTCGATCGTCTCGGCTCCGGCCGGGGTGCTGCTGGCCCGCATCATCATTCCGGAGAAACCGGGGCAGGGCGGGGCCCACGCCGAAGACGGTTCGGACCTGAAATACGACAGCGCCGTCGACGCCATCGTCAAGGGTACGGCCGATGGCCTGATGGTGGTGCTGAACATCTCGGCCATTCTGATCGTGTTCGTCGCGCTGGTCGCCCTGGCCAATGTGATGCTGGGCGGCCTGTGGCTGTTCGGCGACCATGTCACGGTCGAGCGGGTGCTGGGCTGGGTCTTCATGCCCGTGGCCTGGCTGACCGGTGTGGAATGGGCCGAAGCCGGCAAGGCCGGCTGGCTGCTGGGCGTCAAGCTGACCCTGACCGAGTTCGTCGCCTTCATCGAACTGGGCAAGATCCCGGTCGGTGACATGAGCGAACGCACGCGGATGCTGATGACCTATGCCCTGTGCGGCTTCGCCAACATCGGTTCGGTCGGCATCACCGTCACCGGCCTGTCGGTGCTGGTGCCCGATCGCCGCGAGGAGGTGCTGGGCATGGTCTGGAAGGCCCTGTTCGCCGGTTTCCTCGCCACCCTGATGACCGCCGCCGTGGTCGGGGCCTTGCCCGCCGCGGTGTTCGCCTGATAGCGTTGCATTAGAAAACGGAGCGTCCCTCATGAAGCTGTTCGACTATGCACGCGCACCCAATCCGCGTCGGGTTCGCTGGCTGATGGCCGAAAAAGGCATCGAGGACATCGAGATCGTGTCCGTCGATCTGGCGACGGGTGAGCACAAGTCTCCGGAATATCGCAACCGTATCGGCCTGGCCCATGTCCCGGCGCTGGAGCTCGACGACGGGACCTGTATCTCCGAGTCGCTGGCCATCTGCCGCTATCTGGAATCCCTCTATCCCGAGCCCAACCTGTTCGGCCGGGACGCGCGCGAACAGGCGGTGATCGAGATGTGGACCCGGCGCTGCGAGATCTATCTGGCCAATCCGATGATGCTGGCGGTGCGCCACACCCATCCGGGTCTGGCCCTGATGGGGCCGCAGAACCCGGAGGTCGGGGCCTACAACCAGGCCGAGGCCGAGAAGATGATGAAGACGCTGAACCGGCATCTGGCCGACCGTGAATTCATCGCTGCCGACCGCTTCACCATGGCCGACCTGGTCTCGGTGACCGGGCTCGATTTCGCCCGCATGATCAAATACCAGCCGCCCGAGGCGTTCGAGCATTTCAACCGCTGGCTCGAGGCCTGCCGGGCCCGCCCGGCGGCGAAGGCCGGGCTCTAGCCCCGCGGCGTGAATTTCCGGATCACGCCGGAATAGGTCATCAGCGTCCGGTCACCGGTGGTGATCTGGCCGCGCACGAAGATCAGCGACCCGCCGGCCCGCACCACCTCGCCGGTCGCCTCGATCAGCTCACCGACATAGGCCCCGTCGATGAAGGTCGAATCCAGCTGGATGGTGACGCCGTTCTTGCCCTCCATCTCCTGGTAGGCGGTCTGGAACAGGGCGATGTCGGCAAACGTCATCAAACAGCCGCCGTGCATGCGGTCACCGGCGTTCATATGTTTGTGCTCGGCCCGGAAGGCGCAGCGCATGCGGCCGTCCGGATCGGGCTTGAAATAGAACGGCCCGACCACCTGGTCGAAGGTGCCCTGCAGATCATAGTGCTGCCAGCCGGCGAACTCGCCCTCGCTCACCGTGACTTTCGCGACCATAGTCCTTACTCCGCCTTCTTTCCGCTATTGCAGCGCAGCATATAGACATCATGAACGATCCCATCGAGAGCGCCATCTTCGAAAAATTGGCCAAGGCCGATCCCAAGGGTGTCGGCGGCAAGAGTATCGAGCCCTCCGACGTGGCCAAGGAACTGCAGCCGGAACAATGGCAACGCCTGCTGCCCAAGGTGCGCCACTGCGCGCTGGCCCTGATGCGTCAGGGCAGGCTGACCATCACCAAAAAGGGCAAGGTGGTCGACCCGACGGCCTTCAAGGGCGTGATCCGCCTGCGTCTGCCGACGCCCGAGGAAACGGCGGCCGCCCTGGCCGCCCTGCCGCCGGTGGTCGACGAGGATGACGACGACTTCGCCTGATCCCGATCTCGGAGCCGTCCTCGACGACATCCGGGCCTGCCGCGCCTGTCTCGGTGAGCTGCCGCACACGCCGCGTCCGGTGGTGCATGTCTTTCCTGAAACCCGGCTGCTGATTTGCGGCCAGGCCCCCGGTCGACGGGTGCATGAGAGTGGCCTGCCGTTCACCGACCCGTCGGGCGACCGGCTGCGTCAGTGGCTGGGCGTCGACTATGCGACCTTCTACGCCGACCCGCGCATCGGCGTCGCGGCCCAGGCCTTCTGCTATCCCGGCACAGCCCCCAGGGGCGGCGACTATCCGCCACCGCGCCGCTGTGCCGAGCTGTGGCGACCCCGGCTGCTGGCGGCCCTGCCGCGCATGGAGCTGACCCTGCTGGTCGGCGGTCATGCCCAGGCCTGGGCGCTGGGCGCGGCGGCGAAGTCCGGTATGACCGCGACGGTGCGGGCCTGGCGCAGCTTTGCGCCTGACATATTGCCGCTGCCGCACCCGTCATGGCGCAACACGGCCTGGCTGCGGCGAAACCCCTGGTTCGAAGCGGAAATCCTGCCCTATTTGCAGCAACGTGTCCGGGCTATCCTCGCCCCATGATCAGACGCCTGTCCGTCCTGTGCCTGGCCATGGTCCTGACGGCCTGCGCCACCCCCTATGTCCAGCCGCCGCTGACGCCGCCGGCCGGGTTCGTCGGTCCGTATATCGAGGATGTGCCCGCAGGCCAGTCCGGGGCCTTCGTCGTTCAGGACGGGGCCCGGTTGCCGTATCTGCACTGGGCCCCGGCCGAGGCTGAGCCGTGGGCGGTGATCGTGGCCCTGCACGGTATGAACGACTCGCGCGCCTCGTTCCGTCTGGCCGGTCCGTGGTGGGCCGAACAGGGGATCGAAACCTGGGCCTATGACCAGCGCGGCTTCGGTGAGGCTCCGGGCCGGGGCCTGTGGGCCGGCGAGGCGACCCTGACCACCGACCTGCGCACCGTCGTCGCCCTTGTCCGGGCCCGTCATCCCGACGCCCTCGTCGCCGTTGTCGGTGAGAGCATGGGCGGGTCGATCGCCGTCGCCGCCTTCGCCTCGGATCAGCCGCCCGCCGCCGACCGGCTGATCCTGCTGGCACCGGGGGTCTGGGGCTGGTCCAGCCAGGGCTGGCTCAACGGCACCAGCCTGTGGTTCGCCTCCCGCCTGTTCGGCGACCGCGCGGTCGAGCCGCCGGAGTGGGCCGTCCGCGACATCCGCGCCACCGACAACATTCTGGAGCTGATCCGCAACGGCCGGGATCCCAACAGTATTCTGGCGACCCGTTTCGACACCCTGTCGGGCCTGGTCGGGCTGATGGAGACGGCTTCGCAGCGGCTGGGCGACACCCGCGTGCCGACCCTGCTGCTGTATGGGGCGCACGACCAGATCGTCACCCCCGGACCTATGCGGCTGGCGCTGGAGCGGGCCGGGGCATCGCCGACCCTGCGCACGGCCTGGTATCCGGACGGCTGGCATCTGTTGGACCGCGATCTCGGGGCGGTGACCGTCTACGGTGATGTCGTCGCGGCCCTGCGCGATCCCGCGGCCCCGCTGCCGTCCGGAGCCACCGCGGTCCTGCCGCAACTGCAGGCTACGTCCCCGGGACTCTGAAACCAACCGTCAGGCTTGCCGTTGCGTCATCCTGAGGGTATCTGGCCCCAACATGAATATTGCCCGGGAAGGCTCGCTATGAGCACGACGCTTTTCGATTCTCCGTCTTTTGCGAACCATGAAGGCGTCCACGCCTTCTTCGATGAAAAGACTGGCCTCAGGGCGATCATCGCCGTCCACTCCACGGCCCGGGGCCCCGCCGTCGGTGGCACGCGCATGTGGAACTACGCCTCCAGCAGCGAGGCGCTGGAGGATGTTCTGCGCCTGTCGCGCGGCATGAGCTACAAGAACGCGATCGCCGATCTGGAGATGGGCGGCGGCAAGTCGGTCATCATCGGCGACAGCCGCACCCAGAAAACCCCCGAACTGTTCGCCGCCTTCGGGCGCGCCGTCGACACGCTGGGCGGCACCTATTACGCGGCCGAGGACGTCGGCGTGTCGGTCGAGGACGTGGCCGAGGCCCGCAAGGTCACGCCCTATGTCCTGGGTCTGAAGGACGGTCCGGAAGCCTCGGGCGATCCCAGCCCGGTCACGGCCGAGGGT
The DNA here is from genome assembly GCF_963977465.1 of uncultured Brevundimonas sp. Taxonomy (GTDB): domain Bacteria; phylum Pseudomonadota; class Alphaproteobacteria; order Caulobacterales; family Caulobacteraceae; genus Brevundimonas. The sequence goes on from NZ_CAXBOQ010000003.1 coordinate 406,528, forward strand.
GTGTATCGCTCGACCCTGGTCGTCGCCCGTCGTCTGTGGAAGCAGGATGACCTGACCGGCCTGACCATCGCCATGCAGGGCGTCGGCCACGTCGGCGGCTATCTGGCCGACAAGCTGCACGCGGCCGGTGCCAGGCTGGTGGTGACCGACGTCAACACCGAACTGCTGGCCGAGGTCGCGGCCCGCACCAATGCCGAGATCGTCGCCCCCGACGCCATCTATGACGTCAAGGCCGACATCTATGCCCCCTGTGCGCTCGGCGCGACGCTGAATGCGCAGACGCTGGACCGGTTGACGGTCAAGGCGGTGGTCGGCCCCGCCAACAACCAGCTCGCCACGCCCGAGATCGGCGAGGCCCTGTTCACGCGCGGCGTCCTGTACGCCCCGGACTATGTCATCAACGGCGGCGGCATCATCAATGTCGCCTCCGAACTGCGCGCCCGACAGGCCGGCGGGGCCTATGACCCGGCCTGGGTCGAGGCCAAGCTCGGCCGCCTGATGGAAACCCTTGAGGAGATCCTCGAGCGTTCGGCGTCCGAACGGCGGCCGACCGATCAGATCGCCGCTGCCATCGCCGAAGCCCGGATTGAGGCCGCTGCCGCTGAACGGGACACCCGGCGCCGGGCCGCCTGACCCAACCCGGTCGACACAGCCCACGGAAACTGTTGCCTGATTAACCGGTCTTAACGCCCCATTTACCACGCAGGCGGCAGTTTCTGCCTAGCGGGCGTGTTCGGTCTCCCGTCGGTTAGAGTGGGTGGGGACGCGTGGGCGGCTTCTCGGCGGCGTTGCAGCGATTTGGAATCGGTCGACTGACTGTGGTGCTGGGCGTTGCCGCCGGCGTTGCGGCGGTGCTTGTCGCCGTCATGCTGCGCATCGGTCAGGCCCCGGACGCCCTGCTCTATTCCAACCTCGACCTGCGTGAGGCCTCCGAGATCTCCAGCGCTCTCGACGGGGCCGGGATCAAATATCAATCCAAGGGCGACGGCTCGACCATCTTCGTCAATCGCGACGACGTCGGCGAGGCCCGGCTGATGCTGGCGGGCAAGGGGCTCGTGACCTCGGGCTCGGTCGGCTACGAGCTGTTCGACAACCAGTCGGTGCTGGGTCAGACCGAATTCCAGCAGAACCTCAACGAACAGCGGGCCCTGCAGGGCGAGCTGTCGCGCACCATCATGTCGATGCGGGGCATCACCTCGGCCCGGGTCCAGATCGCGATGCCACGGCGTGAGCTGTTCCAGTCGGACGGGGTCGACCCCACGGCCTCCGTCGTCGTCGGTGTCAGCGGTCGGGCCCTGACCGCCAACCAGGTCGATGCCATCCGCAACGTGGTTGCCTCTTCGGTGCCGAACCTGAAGCCGGAAAAGGTCACCCTGACCGACACCGCCAACCGAACCCTGGCGGCCGGATCCAGTGCCGACGGCTTCAGTGCCGCCTCGGCCCTCGACGCCAAGAATACGACCGAGGCCCAGCTTCAGGCCCGCATCAAGGACATCGTCGAGGGCGTCGTCGGTGTCGGGGCGGCTCGGGTCCAGGTCACCGCCGACATCGACCACAGTCGCTCCACCACCCAGGAAATGCGCTACGATCCTGACGGCCAGGTCGTGCGCTCGACCTCGACCAACGGCACGGAGTCGACCGACACCACCGGTGCGACCGACGGCGGAGCCACGGCGACCAACAACATCCCCGGCGGCCAGGCACCGACCACGACCCCGGCCGGCTCCACCGACACGGCCAATACCGAAACCACCAACTACGAAATCTCCAACACCACGACGACGACGATCAAGGAGGCCGGCGAGGTCAAGAAACTGGCCGTGTCCGTGGTCGTCGACGACGCGCGCGTCCCGGCGGCCGACGGCAACGGGCCGGCCACCTATACGGCGCGCTCAGCGGAACAGATCGAACAGATCAAGTCCCTTGTCGCCGCCGCCGTCGGTATCGACGAGGCCCGGGGCGACAAGATCGAGGTTCTCAACGTCGGCTTCACCCGCAACATCGCCGACATGGGCGGCACTGAAGCCGGGTCGTCGCTGTTCGCCTTCACCAAGAACGACATCATGCGCGGCATCGAGCTGCTGGTCCTGTTGATCACCGGTCTGCTGCTGATCTTTTTCGTCCTGCGGCCGCTGCTGAAGACCGCTTCGGGCGGCGGCGGGCTCCCCGCGCTGGCCTCACCGGGCGGCACCGCGGTGCTGCAGACGAGTCTGGGCGGAGGCCAGGGCGGCGATGTGGCCCAGCTGACCGGGCCGTCGGAAATGGAAAAGCGGCTGGATATGGCCCGGGTCGAAGGTCAGGTGAAGGCATCGTCGGTCAAGATGGTCGCTGATTTCGTGGACAAGAACCCCGATGAATCGACGGCGATCCTGCGCAACTGGGTGCACGAAGGCTGATGGCCCGCGCTCCCACCAAGAAGGTCGTCATTGAAGACCCCGCCAAACTGAGCGGGCCGGAAAAGGCCGCGGTCATTCTGCTGGCCCTCGGTGAGGATCATCCCCGGCTCTGGGAGTCTCTCGACGAGGAGGAGATCAAGGAAATCTCCCAGGCCATGGCCGCCCTGGGCACGGTGGCCTCGACGGTCGTCGAGGAGCTGATGGTGGAGTTTGTGTCCGGCATGGCCGGTTCGGGCTCGGTCATGGGCAGCTTCGAACAGACCCAGCGCCTGCTGGCCTCCTTCATGCCCTCGGATCGGGTCGACGGCCTGATGGAGGAGATCCGTGGTCCCGCCGGCCGGACCATGTGGGACAAGCTCGGCAATGTGAACGAGGCCGTCCTCGCCAACTATCTCAAGAACGAATACCCGCAGACGGTCGCCGTGGTCCTGTCCAAGATCAAGCCGGACCATGCGTCACGGGTCCTGACTGCCCTGCCCGAGGATTTCGCCCTGGAATGCGTCCAGCGGATGCTGCGGATGGAGCCGGTGCAGCGCGATATCCTCGACAAGATCGAACAGACGCTGCGCACCGAATTCATGTCGAACCTGGCGCGCACCTCCAAGCGCGACAGTCACGAGCTGATGGCCGACATCTTCAACAGTTTCGACCGTCAGACCGAGGCCCGGTTCATCGGTGCGCTGGAAGAGCGCAACCGCGAGGCGGCCGAGCGCATCCGGGCATTGATGTTCGTGTTCGAGGATCTGAACAAGCTCGACCCCGGCGGTGTCCAGACCCTGCTGCGCGCCGTCGACAAGGACTCCCTCGGCCTGGCCATGAAGGGGGCGTCGGAAAGCCTGCGCGAGATGTTCTTCTCCAACATGTCCGAACGCGCCTCCAAGATCATGCGCGAGGATATGGAATCGATGGGCCCCGTCCGTCTCAAGGATGTCGATGCCGCCCAGACCGCCATGGTTCAGGTCGCCAAGGACCTCGCCGCCAAGGGCGAGATCATGCTGGTCGGCCAGAGCGGCGATGACGAGTTGATTTACTGACATGACCGAACCCTCCGTCCATCGCCCGTTTGCCTTCGATACCGAGTTCGACGACTCCGGCGTCGTCGTAACGCCGTCCAGCTTCCGCCCGACCAAACGCTCGTACGCTCCCGCCGAAGTCGAGGCCCTGGTGGCCCAGGCCCGGCTCGATGCCCGCGAAACGGCCCTGGCCGAGGTCGAGAGCCTGCAGGCCATGGCCGTCACGGCCATCGGTGAGGCCGTGGCCTCCGGTGCGCCGGCCCTGACCCGGCTGATCCAGCTGCATCGCGAACAGGCATCGCACCTGGCCCTCGCCGCCGCCCGCGTTGTCGCCGCCGCCGCCCTCGACCGCTTTCCCGATGGCCCGCTGCAGGCCGCGCTGGAAGCCCTGGGTCAGGAGATCGACGCCACGCCGCGTCTGGTCATCCGCTCCGCCGGGCTGGACGAGGCCGTGCAGGCGCGGATGACCCAGCTGTGCGCCGACGCCGGGTTCTCGGGTCTGGTCGCCTTCCGCGAGGACTCCGATCTGCCGGTCGCGGCCTTCCAGCTGGAGTGGGCCGACGGTCGCGCCGGCTTCGATCCAGAGGCCGCCCATGCCCGCATGTCCGAGGCCTTGCACTCGGCCCTGGCGAGCGAAGCCGGCCACGCTGAAACCCTTTCTGACGGGAGGCCCTCCGATGGCCAATGACGATCTGTCCCTTGAGGAGTTTCCGGACTCCACCGCCCTGACCACCGGCGATGAGGGGGGTGACAAGGCCGCCACCGATCTCGCCAGCGTCTTCGACGTCCCGGTCAACATCTCGGCCGTGCTCGGCAAGGCCCACATGACCGTAGCCCAGCTGCTGAAGCTGAATCGCGGCTCGGTGCTCGAGCTGGACCGCAAGGTCGGCGAGGCCATCGACATCTTCGTCAACAACCGTCTGGTCGCCCGCGGGGAGGTTGTCGTCGTCGAGGACCGTCTCGGCGTGACCATGACGGAAATCATCAAGACCGAGGACACCGGCGCCTGATCGGCTGCCGGATCCCCGTAAGTAGAGATTAGAGGAGAAGACCCATGCGGCTTCTGGTGGTTGGACGGCTTTCGGGCCAGCTGGCGTCGGCGGTAAAGATGGCCATGGCCCACGGGGCCAAGGTGCAGCACGTCGAGCGCATCGACCAGGCGACGGAGCAACTCCGGCGCGGGCAGGGGGCTGACCTGCTGATGGTCGATTATCACCTCGACATCGGGGCGCTGATCGCCGCCAACGATGCCGAGCGGATCCACGTTCCGGTGGTCGCCTTCGGTCTCGACGCCAACGCCGCCGAGGCCGCCGCCGCCATCAGGGCCGGGGCCAAGGAATTCATCCCGCTGCCGCCGGAAGCCGATCTGATCGCCGCTGTGCTGTCGGCCGTGGCTGACGACGACCGGCCGTTGATCTCGGCCGATCCGTCGATGAAGGCCGTGGTCATGCTGGCCGACCAGGTGGCCCGCTCCGAAGCCTCGATCCTGATCACCGGCGAAAGTGGCGTCGGCAAGGAGGTGATGGCCCGCTATCTGCACACCAATTCCAAGCGCGCCGAACGGGCCTTCATCAGCGTCAACTGCGCCGCCATCCCCGACAACCTGCTGGAGTCGGAGCTGTTCGGTCACGAGAAGGGGGCCTTCACCGGGGCCATCGCCCGGCGCATCGGCAAGTTCGAGGAAGCCGACGGCGGCACCCTGCTGCTGGACGAGATCAGCGAGATGGACGCCCGCCTGCAGGCCAAGCTGTTGCGCGCCATTCAGGAGCGGGTCATCGACCGGGTCGGCGGCACCAAGCCCGTGCCGGTCAACATCCGCATCATCGCCACCTCCAACCGCGACCTGGCCCGCGCCGTCAGCGAGGGCACCTTCCGCGAGGACCTGCTCTATCGTCTGAACGTCGTGAACCTGCGCCTGCCGTCCTTGCGCGAACGACCGGGCGACATCGCCGCCCTGGCCGATTTCTTCGTCAAGAAATACGCCGCTGCCAACGGCGTGCCGGTCCGCCCGATCGCCGCCGACGCCCGCCGCGCCCTGGCCGGCCACCGCTGGCCCGGCAACGTGCGCGAGCTGGAAAACGCCATGCACCGCGCGGTGCTGCTGGCGACCGGGGCCGAGATCGATGCCGAAGCCATCCGCCTGCCCGACGGCCAGCCCCTGACCGGCAGTGGCTCGATCGATTCCAGTCCCGCCGCCCGCGCCGCCCAGACCGCCGACGCCGTGTCGCGCGCTTACGTCGGCCAGACCGTGGCGCAGATGGAGAAGACGCTGATCCTCGACACCCTGTCGCACTGCCTCGGCAACCGCACCCACGCGGCCACCATCCTCGGCATCTCGATCCGCACCCTGCGCAACAAGCTCAACGAATATTCGGACGACGGCACGCCCATTCCCGCACCCCAGTCCGGCGTCGCCGCCTCCGGTTACGCAGCCTGACCATGGCCACGGCGGCGGATCGCAGAAGCGTCCTGACCGGCCTCGGCGCGCTGGCGCTGGGGGGCTGTTCCGCACCAACTCCGTCCGACGCGCCCCCCCGGGTCCAGCCGGCCCGGCCCGCGGCCACGATCGGGGCCATCGATCTGTCGGCCCTGGAGGCCCGCAACGGCGGCCGTCTCGGCTTCGTCGCCATCGACACCGGGAGCGGTCGCAGCTGCGGCTGGCGCGGCAATGAGCGGTTCGTCTACTGCTCGACCTTCAAGATGTACCTCGCCGCCGCGACCCTGGTCCGTATCCAGGACGGCCAGGAGACGCTGGACCGGCGCATCCCGATGACCGCCGCCGACATGGTTTCGCACGCCCCGGTGACCGAACCCGCGATCGGATCCAGCCTCAGTGTCGAGCGCCTGATGCAGGCCATCGTCGAGGTCAGCGACAATCCGGCCGCCAATCTGCTGCTCAAGGCCAACGGCGGTCTGGCCGCCATGCAGGCCTTCTACCGCACGCTCGGCGACGCCAGCACCCGCGTGGACCGCTTCGAACCCGAGATGAACCGCCTCGACGGCGACAAGGACACGATCCGGCCGGACCGTTCGGCGATCAATCTGCAACGTCTGTTCGTCAGCCTCGACTCGCCGCTGACGACGGACTCGCAGGCCCGGCTGCTGGGCTGGATGGTGGATTCCCCGACCGGTGCGCGTCGGATCAAGGCCGGTGTGCCCGCCGGCTGGCGTGTGGCGCACAAGACCGGAACCGGCGGTTATGGTCCGACCAATGACATCGGCCTGCTGTATCCGCCGACAGGCAAGCCGGTGATCGTCGCCGCCTACTATCATGCCTCCGCGAACACGTCGTCCGCGGCCAATGACGCCGTCATCGCCGAGGCCACCCGGCTGGCCCTGAGGGCCCTGCGTCACGGGGCTGCCGCATGACCGACATCCCGACGATGATGAAGGACGGCATGGCCCGTCCAACCGGCAAGGAAGTCCTGGGCTGGTTCGCGCGCGGCGAGGTGGCCATGGCCATCAGCGTCATCGGCGTCATCCTGCTGCTGATCCTGCCGGTTCCGAAATTCCTGCTCGACATGTTGCTGGCCATCTCCCTGGTCTCCAGCGTGCTGATCCTGATGTCGGCGGTGATGATGAAGCGGCCACTCGACTTCGCCATCTTCCCGACCGTCCTGCTGGTTTCGACCCTGTTCCGCCTGGGTCTGAACCTGGCCTCGACCCGGCTGGTCCTGACTCACGGTCACGAGGGGCACAATTCCGCCGGTGAGGTGATCCAGGCCTTCGGTTCGCTGATGATGGGCGGCAATTTCATCATCGGCATCATCATCTTCGCCATCATCCTGGTGGTGAATTTCGTGGTCATCACCAAGGGCTCGACCCGTATCGCCGAGGTCAGCGCCCGCTTCACCCTCGACTCCATGCCCGGCAAGCAGATGGCCATCGACGCCGACCTGTCCTCGGGTCTGATCGACGAGGCCGGTGCCAAGCTGCGGCGCAAGGAGCTGGAGCAGGAATCGACCTTCTTCGGGGCCATGGACGGTGCCTCCAAATTCGTCCGCGGCGACGCGGTGGCCGGGCTGATTATCACCTTCATCAACGCCATCGGCGGCATGCTGATCGGGGTGCTCCAGCACGACATGGCCGCCGGTGATGCGGCCAATGCCTATATCCAGCTGACCATCGGCGACGGTCTGGTCACTCAGGTCCCGGCCATCATCATCTCCATCGCCGCTGGCTTCCTGGTGTCCAAGGCCGGGGTCGAGGGCACAGCCGACAAGGCCTTCGTCGCCCAACTGGCCACCAACCCCGTCAGCCTCGGCGTGGTCTCGGCCGCCTCCGCCCTGATCGGCCTGATCCCCGGCATGCCGCTGATCCCGTTCGCCGCCCTGTCCCTCGGCACCGGTGTCATGGCCTGGCGTCGGGGTCGCAGCCGTCTGCGACCCCAGCCGACCGAGGCCCAGCTGGCCGCCGCCGCGGCCGGTCCCAAGGAAGAGATCGAGGAACCGATCGGCACGGCCCTCACCATCGACGAGGTCAAGATCGAGTTGGGCTATTCGCTGCTGTCCCTGATCAACGACCTCGAGGGCCGGCGCCTGACCGATCAGGTCCGCGCCCTGCGCCGCTCGCTGGCCCAGGAGTACGGCTTCGTCATGCCGTCGGTGCGCATCCTCGACAACATGCGGCTCGGCACCCAGGGCTATGCCATCCGCATCAAGGAGATGGAGGCGGGGCAGGGCGAGGTGCGTCTGGGCTGTCTGATGGCCATGGACCCCAACGGTCGCCAGGTCGAACTGCCGGGCGAACACACCAAGGAACCCGCCTTCGGCCTGCCCGCCACCTGGATCGACGAGAGCCTGCGCGAGGAGGCCACCTTCCGCGGCTACACCATCGTCGACCCGTCGACCGTGCTGACCACCCACCTGACCGAGATCCTCAAGGAGAACATGGCCGAGCTGCTCTCCTACGGTGAGGTGCAGAAGCTGCTGAAGGAACTGGGCACCGAAGAGCAGAAGCTGGTCGAGGAACTGATCCCCTCGGTCGTCACCGTCACCACCCTGCAGCGGGTGCTGCAGACCCTGCTGCGCGAGAAGGTTTCGATCCGCGATCTGGGGGCCATCCTCGAAGGGCTGGCCGAGGCCGCGCCGCACACCAGTTCGGTCACCACCCTGGTCGAGCACGTCCGCACCCGGCTGGCCCGCCAGCTGTGCTGGCAGCACAAGGGCGAGGACGGAGCCCTGCCCATCGTCACCCTGTCACCCGAATGGGAACAGGCCTTCGCCGAGGCCCTGGTCGGCCAGGGCGAGGACAAGCAGCTGGCCATGGCCCCGTCGCGTCTGCAGGACTTCATCCGCGCCGTCCGCGACGTGTTCGAACGCGCCGCCATGGCCGGTGAGAGCGCCGTGTTGCTGACCGGACCCCAGGTCCGGCCCTATGTGCGCTCGATTATCGAACGCTTCCGCGGCCAGACCGTGGTGATGAGCCAGAACGAGGTCCACCCTCGCGCCCGGCTGCGCACCATCGGCTCCGTCTGATCTAGTTGACCTGGCTCCAGCCCCCGGCCGAGGCGTCGCGGGCCACCACATTGACCGGGCGGGCGATCAGGCCGGACTGGGTGATCCACACCTCGTATTTGGCCCCGTCGGCCATCGGCATATAGGTCGCGCCGCCGTACAGGGTGTCGACCGCGTCGATGTGGCGGCGATAGCGCCGTGCCATGTCCCAGACGCTGAGCTTCCACGGCACGGTGATATTGCCGGGCAGGACGGTGGCCCGGTCGCCGCCGGACAGGGCGTGGACGCTGCGGGTACTGTGCAGCTCCTGCTCGATGTCCTGATAGCGGCCCGACAGCCGGTCCAGCCGGTACTGGCTGTCCAGTCCCATCACATTGGCCCACGGCTTCCACTTCAGCACCTGGGCCTCGATCCGCCAGTCGTCGCCGTTCAGCAGAAACAGTTCGGTCCGGTCGGGCGCGCCCTCGACCCGGGCGGGCTGGGTCACCGTGGCCTCGAAATACTGCGGTCCCAGCTGCTTCAGCTGCAGGGTCGCCACCGGGCGTTCATAGGTCATCCGCGCATAGGTCTGGACGTTGAGGCCCGTCAGGGCGGCGATCGCCGCCACCGCCATCAGTCCGCCCCCGCCGATCGTGCCCAGACCGCCGCTGAACAGCCTGCCGCGGAACAGACTGCCAAGGCTGGCCAGAAGCAGAAACAGGCCAAGCGCCCCGACCACCGCCGGAATAATCCACCACCACCAGATCATATCGTCTTCTCCACCCCTCGGACCTTGGCAGTATTAACCGTAATTCACGGTTCTGACGACAGTTTCACCCATCACGCGACTGGACTCAGCATCGGGGGCGGCTAAAGCTCCGCCGGATGAGTGAGATCGTTTCCCTGAAATCCGGGGACCCCGCCCGGTCCCTGTTCATGCCGACGCCCGGTTGCGCCCCGACGGGACAGTCGGCACCCGGCCCGGCTCATCAGGGGTAGACCATGCTGCAGTTCGGTGACCGCCAGAGCGGCCTCGTCTATCGGGATCGGCCGACCGCCTTCGGTCTGCTGGTCGAGGCCGGGCGACTGGCCTGTGTCCGGGTCGATCGGGACGCGGGCAGCTATTTCGACCTGCCCGGCGGTGCCGTGGACGGCGATGAGACCGAGGCCGAGGCTCTGGTGCGCGAATTCATCGAGGAAACCGGCCTGACCGTGCGGCCGGTGTCGCGACTGGTCGAGGCGGCCCAGTATTTCCGCAAGACCGACAGCACGCCGTTGAACAACCGGGGCGGCATCTGGATCGCCGAACGGGTCGCCTTCGACCCTGCAGCCAGGATCGAGGCGGACCATGAACTGGTCTGGCTGGATCCGCTCGCGGCCCTGTCCGGTTTGCGCCATGAGGCCCACGCCTGGGCCGTGGCGCGAATGCTACGCCAGTCGACCTGAGCGTCGCGCGGGTAACGTATGTTGTCTGGTATCCGACAAGGGGCCGTGTACAGCTAACCGGCTGGCTGCGGAATCCGTCGTGTCCGGGCCGGACCCGACCGTCGTGAAAACCAAGCCGATCCACGGCATTGAAGACGCCCAGACCCTGGCCGAGGCGATCGTGGACACCATCCATGAACCCCTGCTGGTGCTGGACGGTGGCCTGCGGGTGCTCGCCGCCAGCCGGGCCTTCTACGAGACCTTCAAGGTCGATTCCGAACATACGATGGGCTGTCGGCTCTACGATCTGGGCGACGGCCAGTGGAACATCCCGGCCCTGCGTGAGCTGCTGGAAACCATCATCCCGACCCGGGTGGCCATGGACGGGTTCGAGGTCGATCACGACTTCCCCGGCGTCGGCCGGCGCACCATGCTGCTGAACGCGCGCAAGGTGATCTACGAAACCAGCCCGAATTCGACGATCCTGCTGGCCTTCACCGACATCACGGCCCGGCGGGCAATCGAGCGGGAGAAGGAATTGCTGCTCGAGCGGACGGAGGAGTTGCTGCAGCAACAGCAGACCCTGTTGCAGGAGATGCAGCACCGCGTCGTCAACAGCCTGCAGATCATCGCCAGCATCCTTATGCTGAAGGCGCGCAAGGTGACCTCCGAGGAGTCGCGCGCTCATCTGCGAGACGCGCATCAGCGTGTGATGTCGGTCGCCGAGGTCCAGTCCCACCTGCATGCCACCGGCGGTGTCGACAAGATCGCGGTCGGTCCCTATCTGACCAAGCTGTGCGGCAGCCTGTCATCCTCGATGATCGGCGAAGGTCGACCGATCGCGATCGTCGTTGAGGCCGATGAGGGTCTGATCCGGTCCGATCAGGCCGTCAGTCTCGGGCTGATCGTGACGGAACTGGTGATCAATTCGATCAAATACGCCTTTCCGAGTAACCCCGCCGACGCCCGGGTGACCGTCCGGTACGCCAGCGAGGGCACCGACTGGACCCTGACCGTCGCCGACAATGGCGTTGGCGACTCGTTACCGGCGATCGTCACATCGGGCGGTGGTCTCGGCACGGCCATCGTCGAGGCCCTGGTCCGGCAACTGGAGTCGCAGCAGACGGTCTGTTCCGGGCCGGGCCGCACGGTGACGATCTCGCATATGACCGAGGCCCTCGCCCGGGTCTGACGCGCCTGCATCTCCCGGGTCCAAGCGGGGCCTTTCGGAACGTCAGCCCGATCTGTCCGCTGTCTTGATCCGGTCGCCGCTGGGGCGACCCCTGACAGGAGACTCTCAATGCCCGATCATGATCGCATCGAAGGTGCCGCCAAGGATCTTGGTGGCAAGGCCAAGGAAACCGCCGGCAAGGTGACCGGCGACGAGAAGCTGAAGGCTGAAGGCCGCGCCGACCAGGTCGAAGGCAAGATCCAGAACGCTTTCGGCGGTGCCAAGGACGCCCTGCGCGACGGCAACAAACACTGATCACACGTCAACCGCTGCGGTCCGGCTGGTCCCCGGTCGGCAGCAGCGGAAGGCCGGTCCTGTTCGGCCAACCGCCTATTTGGTCAGGGCTCGCATGGCCTTGTCCAGCCCGTCGATGGTCAGCGGAAACATGCGCTCGTCCATCAGTTCGCGCACCATCGAGACCGAGGCGGAATAGCTCCAGTAGCGTTCGGCCACCGGGTTCAGCCAGACGCATTTCTCCCACTGCTGACGCGCCCGCGTCAGCCAGACGGCTCCGGCTTCCTCGTTCCAGTGTTCGACCGAACCGCCGGGCATGGTCACCTCATAGGGGCTCATGGTGGCGTCGCCGACGAAGATGGCGCGCCAGTCGCCGGGGTATTTGTTCAGCAGGTCCCAGGTGGCGATCTTCTCGCCGTGACGCCGCCGGTTGTCCTTCCACACACCCTCGTAGAGGCAGTTGTGGAAGTAGAAGAACTCCATGTTCTTGAACTCGGTCTTGGCCGCCGAGAACAGCTCCTCGCACAGCTTCACATGGCCATCCATCGACCCGCCGATATCGAGAAACAGCAGCACCTTGATGGTGTTGCGCCGCTCGGCCCGCATATGGATATCCAGCCAGCCCTGACGCGCCGTGCCGTCGATGGTCGCGTCCATGTCCAGCTCGTCCTGCGCGCCCTCGCGGGCGAAGCGTCGCAGCCGGCGCAGGGCCACCTTGATGTTGCGCGTACCCAGTTCGACCGTGTCGTCCAGATTGCGGTATTCGCGCTTTTCCCAGACCTTGACCGCCCGCCCGTGTTTGCCCGGCCCGCCGATACGCACCCCTTCGGGATTGTAGCCGCCGTGGCCGAACGGGCTGGTGCCGCCGGTGCCGATCCATTTGGACCCGCCCTGGTGCCGCTCCTTCTGCTCTTCCAGACGCTGTTTCAGCGTCTCCATCAGCTTGTCGAACCCGCCCATGGCCTCGATCGCGGTCTTGTCCTCGTCGCTGAGGTATTTATCGGTCAGCAGCTTCAGCCAGTCGTCGGGAATTTCGGTGGTCAGATCCTCGCCCGCACCCACCGTCTCGACCCCGGCGAACACCTTGCCGAACACCTGGTCGAACCGGTCGTAGTGCTTCTCGTCCTTGACCAGCACCGCCCGCGACAGGTGATAGAAGTCATCGACCCTCCGGCCCGCCACGTCCTTGTCCATGGCCTCCATCAGATGGAGCCATTCCTTCATCGACACCGGAACCCGGGCGTCGCGAAGCGCGGTGAAGAAGGGGAGCAGCATCAGTCTTCGGTTCCGATAACCGTACGTAACTCGGCAAGTGCCGCCCGCAAATCCGCAGCGTCATCGATAGCGAGGCCAAAAATGGTCAGACGATCCACGGATTGATACCGGTGGGCGATCCTGTGGCGAAGGGAAATGATTTGTGGCCACGGTGCGGTTCGGCCCTTGGCTTTCGTGGCTTCGCTGAGCGTATTCGCGCATTCTCCCACTACAAGGAAATTCAAGGCGACGGCATCCTGAACCAGGGTACTATCCAGAAACTCCTCGCGGCTGACGTCCCCGGTATATCGCGCGACCTTGTCCAATGCCTCGATCATCACGTCGAGCATCGCCAGATCGTCTTCGGGGTCAGACCGCAATGGCGTCGCTTTCGGCGTGCTTGCGGATGCGTTCGGTCATGGCTCTCGCTGTCCCCATTTCGACGCGTGCGCCTACGGCCTTCGACAGGTCTTCCTCGATCCCGAAGAATCGAAAACCTAACGGTCGGGTCATGTCCACCAGCAGGTCCACGTCACTGTCCGGCCCCGCCTCATCGCGGGCATAGCTGCCGAACAGGCGCACATTGACGATGCCCTGCTCTGCCAGCCAGGGCTTCAGGTCGCGCAGCTTGATCAGCAGTTCGTCGCGGGTCATTGGGCTATCATAGACTATCCGCGCCGCAGGATGAACTCATGGTCGCGCCAGGTGCCGACCGGATACTCATATTCCCCGGCCTTTTCGAAGCCGTAGGCGGCATACAGTTTCTGCGCCTTCAGATTGCCGCTCCACACCCCGATCCATTCGGCCCCGTCACCATTGGCCGCCATCCAGTCCAGCGCCACGGTCAGCAGTTTGGTCCCGAGCCCCAGCCCCTGCGCCGACTTGGCCACATACAGCCGCTTCAGCTCGGTGTGCGACGGGCGGCCGTCGGGATGGGGCAGGCTATTGGGGCCGGTGGTGGCAAAGGCCACGACTGCGCCGTCGACCTCGGCCACCCACCAGCCCCCGGCCGGGTCGGCCAGGCTGGCGGCCGTGGTCTCCTCCCCGAACGCCACATTCAGGAACGGCACCAGATCAGCGGGCGGGTAGGGGATGCCGAAGCCCTCAACGAAGGTCTCGACGAAGGTGACGCGCCCCAGGGTCGACAGGGCAAGGGCGTCATCGGGGCGGGCGGGGCGGATCAGGGGCTCGGTCATGGTCCCGCTTTAGCACCCGTCGGTGGCCGGGACTCAACCCCTGTTCAGCGGTTGACGCGGTGGTTGGGGTTCCCTGCGGACCGCTCTATCCTGCGCCGCATGAGCGTTGCCCTGTTCACCCACCCCGACATGATCGACCACCGGCCCGGGGTCGGCCATCCCGAACGACCCGAACGGCTGCAGGCGGTGCTCGATGCCCTCGATGCCGCCGGCCTGTCGCGCGACCGCCACGCCGCGACCGAGGCCGCCGTCGCCGATCTGGAGCGACTGCACCCCGCCGCCTATGTCGCCCGCATCCTGGCCGCCGGACCGGCCGAGGGGCTGACGGCGCTGGATGCCGACACCCTGCTGTCGCCCGGCAGCGTCCGCGCCGGTCGCCTGGCCGCCGGGGCGGTGATCGACGCTGTGCGCGCCGTGGCCCGCGGCGAGACGGCCCGTGCCTTCGCCGCCGTGCGCCCGCCCGGCCACCATGCCGAGCCGGACACGCCGATGGGCTTCTGCCTGTTCTCCAATGTCGCCGTCGCCGCCCGCGTGGCCCAGGCCGAGGGATTCGCCCGCGTCGCCGTGGTCGATTTCGACGTCCACCACGGCAACGGCACCCAGGCGGCGTTTGAGGGGGACGCCAGCCTGTTCCTGGCCTCGATCCACCAGTCACCGCTCTATCCGGGCACGGGCGCGGCGTCCGAGACCGGGGTCGGCAATATCGTCAATGCGCCGGTCGCCCCCCACGTGGCCCGCGAATCATGGCGCGCCGCCTTTGCCGATGTCCTGATGCCGGCGCTCGAATCGTTCGCCCCGGACCTGGTCCTGATCTCGGCCGGATTCGACGCCCACCGCCGCGATCCGCTGGCCCACCAGTCACTGGAGGCCGACGACTTTGCCTGGGCCACCCGCGCCGTGCTCGAGGTTGCCCGCCAGACCTGCGGCGGCAAGGTTGTGTCCTCGCTCGAGGGCGGTTACGACCTCGAAGGGCTGGGCCGTTCCGCGGTCGCCCATGTTCAGGCACTGGGGGAGATTTAGGGACCGCATACGGCGTATCGACCACACCGCCCGCCCCCCGCAGCCATGACCGCTTCCCTTTCCGATATCGACGCCGGCCGCCTGCGGTCCGAACCGACGCCCCAGCCGGTCGCGGTCCAGACCCCGACACGCCCGGGTGCCATCATCCTGGCCCGCCACGGCGAGCCGGCCCTGTCGCGCAAATGCCTGATCACCGCGACCCAGTACCGCGACTGGTGGGCCCGCTATGAGGACGGTGGCCTGCTGGCCGGCCAGACCCCGCCACCGGCCCTGGTCGCCGCCGCCCAGGGGGCCGGGGCCATCTATGCCTCGACCCGGCTGCGGGCCCAGGAAACCGCCGCCGCTGTGGCCGATGGTCGCGAGGTCATGGTCGACGCCCTGTTCATTGAAGCGCCCCTGCCGCCGCCGAACTTCCCGGACTGGATCCGACTGCCGCCCAAATACTGGGGCGTGGTGGCGCGCTTCTGGTGGCATGTGTTCAACCACCACGATGGTCAGGAGACCCGCCTCCAGGCCGAGGCCCGCGCCAAACAGGCCGCCCAGGCCCTGATCGCCCGGGCCGCCACCGGCGAGGACGTGCTGGTCTTCGCCCACGGCTATTTCAACCATATGGTCGGGGCCCGGCTGAAGGCTGACGGCTGGCGCCTGGTGCACAATCAGGGCTTCAAATACTGGTCCCAGCGGCGCTACGAGAAGGCCTGATCCCCGGGCCTGACGTTCCTGGGGTTGGCGCGCCCGCCGCGTCCTGTAGAACGAACCGATGACCGACAAAGCCGCCATTCCCGCCGATCTCAGCTTCGAGGACGCCCTCGCCCGGCTGGAGTCGATCGTCTCCCGCCTTGAGTCCGGCCAGGCCCCGCTCGAGGAATCGATCACCCTGTATGAAGAGGGCGCGCGCCTGAAGTCGCATTGCGAGGGCCGGCTCAAGGCCGCCCAGCTGCGCGTCGAGAAGATCGTCGTCGGCTCCGACGGCCAGGCCAAGGGTGCCGAACCGGCCGAGTTCGGCTGATGGCCACCGACCCGGTCGCCGAGCGCATTGCCTTCGATGACTTCCTCAAGGTTGATGTTCGCGTCGGCCAGGTTCTGACCGCCGACCCCTTCCCCGAGGCGCGCAAGCCCGCCTTCAAACTGACCATCGATTTCGGCCCCGACATCGGGGTGAAGAAGTCCTCGGCCCAGATCACCGTCCACTACACCCCGGACCAGCTGGTCGGCCGCAAGGTCGCTGCCGTGGTCAATTTCGCCCCGCGCCAGATCGGCCCCTTCATGTCCGAGGTCCTGACCCTGGGCTTCCCGGATGCGGACGGCGAGGTGGTACTGGTCGGGGTCGACCGCGACGTCCCTGTCGGCGGGAGGTTGTTCTGACGCTTCCGCCGGTCATCCCCTGTGCCGCCAATTCGTCCGCCCAGACGGTCATCGACCGGGTGGCCGAGGTCGCCGACCTGGTCACCGTCGCCCTCGACGAACTGCTGCCCCGCGCCGACGGACCCGAGGTTCGGCTGACCGAGGCCATGCGCTATGCCGCCCTCGGCCCCGGCAAGCGGCTGCGGCCCTTCTTCGCGCTTGAGGCGGCCAATCTGTTCGACATCGAGGAACGGCCGGTGCTGCGCGCCGCCTGCGCCCTCGAATGCGTCCACGCCTACAGCCTGGTCCACGACGACCTGCCCTGTATGGACGATGACGACATCCGCCGCGGCCGCCCGACCCTGCACAAGGCCTATGACGAGGCCACCGCCGTCCTCGCCGGTGACGCGCTGCAGACCGCCGCCTTCGACATTGTCCTGCACGAGGACACTCACGAGGACCCGGCCATCCGCTGCGAACTGGCGGCCCGTCTGTCGCTGGCCTCGGGCGCGCGCGGCATGGCCGGCGGCCAGATGATCGACCTGCTCGGCGTGCGCGACGACCTCGGCGGCGTGGCCCGGATGCAGCGGCTCAAGACCGGGGCCCTGTTCGCCTATGCCTTCGAGATCCCGCTGATCATCGCCGGGGCCCGCGACCACCACCGTCAGGCCCTGACCAGTTTCGCCCACGACATCGGTCTGGCCTACCAGATCGTCGACGACCTGCTCGACGTCGAGGGCGACGAGGACCTGCTGGGCAAGGCCGCCGGCGGCAAGGACGCGGCCCGCGGCAAGACCAATTTCGTCACCCTGCTGGGCGTCGATGCGGCCCGCCTCCGGGTCGCCCACCTGGCCGATCAGGCCCGCGCCCATCTGGATGTGTTTGGTCATGACGCCGAAATCCTCAAGGCCAGCGTCGACTTCGTCCTGAAACGTCAGTCCTGACGCACCGTTCGTTCGCCCGGCTGAGCCCCGGACCGTTCGGTGCAGCGACACTGTGGCCTCTCGCCCGGGTCGTTTGGGCGCGCTAGATGCACCGCTCCTGCACGGAATTTTCAACGGGAGTCGACCTGACCCGCAGCGAAATGGTCTAAGGCGGGTTGGTAGATAGTCTTTCCTGGGTCCAAGGTCCCCGAATGCCCGATACGCCGCTACTCGACACCGTCCATATCCCCGCTGACACGCGCGACTTCGACACGCACCAGCTGCGGCAACTGGCCGACGAGCTGCGGGTCGAGACCATCGACGCCGTCTCGGTCACCGGCGGCCATCTGGGGGCCGGTCTGGGCGTGGTCGAACTGACCGTGGCCCTGCATCATGTGTTCGAGACGCCGAAGGACATCCTGATCTGGGACGTCGGCCACCAGTGCTACCCGCACAAGATCCTGACCGGGCGTCGCGACCGCATCCGCACCCTGCGCCAGCCCGGCGGCCTGTCCGGCTTTACCAAGCGCAGCGAGAGTGAATACGACCCGTTCGGCGCGGCCCACGCCTCGACCTCGATCAGCGCCGCCCTCGGCTTCTGCGCCGCCCGTGACCAGAAGGGCGACAGCAACAAGGTCGTGGCCGTGATCGGCGACGGTTCGATGTCGGCCGGCATGGCCTATGAGGCGATGAACAACGCCGCCGAGACCACTAAACAGCTGGTCGTCATCCTCAACGACAACGACATGTCGATTGCCCCGCCGGTCGGCGGCATGAGCGCCTATCTGGCCAAACAGGTCTCGGGCGGCACCTATCGCAATTTCCGCCGCTTCGGGAAGTCGGTGGCCGATCACCTGCCGCGCCCGTTCCGCAATGCGGCGCGCAAGGCCGAGGAATACGCCCGCGGCATGATCGTCGGCGGCACCTTCTTCGAGGAGCTGGGCTTCTACTACATCGGCCCGATCGACGGTCACGACCTCGACAACCTGGTCCCGATCCTGAAGAACGCCGCGGCCATTGATGACCGGCCGGTGCTGGTCCATGTCGTGACGCAAAAGGGCAAGGGCTATGCCCCGGCCGAGTCCAGCACTGACAAGCTGCACGCCGTCGCCAAATTCGATGTGATCTCGGGCAAACAGTCCAAGGCCGTCTCCAACGCCCCCAGCTACACCAAGGTGTTCGGCACCGAACTGATCAAGCGGGCCCATCTGGACCCCTCGATCGTGGCCATCACCGCCGCCATGCCCTCGGGCACCGGCCTCGACCTGTTCGGGCAGGTCTTCCCCGACCGCACCTATGACGTCGGCATCGCCGAACAGCATGCGGTGACCTTTGCCGCCGGTCTGGCCGCCGACGGCATGAAGCCGTTCTGCGCCATCTATTCGACCTTCCTGCAGCGCGGCTATGACCAGGTCGTCCACGACGTCGCCATCCAGAAACTGCCGGTGCGCTTCGCCATGGACCGCGCCGGTCTGGTCGGGGCCGACGGAGCCACCCACGCGGGCAGCTTCGACATCGGCTTTATGGGCGCGCTGCCGGGCATGGTGCTGATGGCCGCCGCCGACGAGGCCGAACTGGCCGCCATGATCGCCACCAGCCTCGAGATCGACGACCGCCCCTCTGCTTTCCGCTATCCGCGCGGCGAGGGCGTCGGGGTCGAGATTCCCGAACTGTCGGCCCCGCTGGAAATCGGCAAGGGCCGCATCGTTCGCGAAGGCACGGCCGTGGCCATCCTGTCGCTGGGCACCCGGCTTGAGGAATCGCTCAAGGCCGCCGACCTGCTGGCCGCGCGCGGCGTCTCCGCCACCGTGGCCGACGCCCGTTTCGCCAAGCCGCTGGACGCCGACATGATCCTGCGTCTGGCCCGCGAGCACGAGGCCCTGATCACGGTGGAGGAGGGGGCCATGGGCGGCTTCGGGGCCTTCGTGCTCCAGCTGCTGGCCGAGAAGGGCGCGCTCGACGCCGGCCTCAAGATCCGCACCCTGTGCCTGCCCGACGTGTTCCAGGACCAGGACAGCCCTGCCGCCATGTATGCGACCGCGGGCCTCAACGCCCAGCAGATCGCCGCCAGCGCCCTCGCCACCCTGGGCATCGACGCCGCCCGCGGTGCCGTCCGGGCCTGATTTCGACCCCTGAGGCAACCCGTTCGCCCGCCACCCCGTTGTAACCCGACAGGGTGGAGTGGAGAGCGTGATGAAATACCAACTGATTGCCGGCGTGGCCGGACTGAGCCTCGCCCTGTCCGGAGCCGCCATGGCCCAGGACGCCCCCGCCGAAGGGCCTGCGCCCATCATCCGGGCCACGGATTCGACCCTCACCTGTGTCCAGATGTCCGAGGAAGCTGCCCAGCTGAGTCAGGCCATGGGCGGTGAGCCTGACGGGGGTCTGTTCGGCACCCTCGGCGGCGTCGCCCGCTCCGGCGCAGCGCTGCTGATCCCCGGGGCCGGCCTCGTCATGGCCGGAGCTGACGTCCTGACCCAACCCGACCGCGACCGCCGCGAAGCCGAAGCCGCGGCGATCCGGCACCGCTGGTACTACCTCAACGGCCTCTACGCCGGTCAACGCTGCCAGCAACAGGCCGAAGCCGCCGAAGCCACCGCCCCGCAACATTAGGGTCGGTCTCATCTTCCTTCTCCCCTTGCGGGAGAAGGTGGCCCGTGCAGCGGGTCGGATGAGGGGTCACACCGGCCGGGCCGGGCGTGAGCCCATCGAAAGCCGCTGACTCTGGCCGCCTGAGAGACCCCTCATCCGTCAGCCTTCGGCTGCCACCTTCTCCCGCAAGGGGAGAAGGAACGCATTTTCCATCCGGATTCGTACGAAAAACCCTTCACACTTCAACCCACTACCCTTTTCTACCCGCAAAACACCCGCCCCCCTTCCGACCTGCCCCATAATCCCCCTGTCCCGTCGCAAGGAAGGGCCGCCTGGCCTGCGACCTGGTGTGCGGCGGGAGTGGAGAAGCGGGGGCCCGGTTCCGGTCTGCCATCGCAAGGCAGGCGACGCCCGGGGTCTGATCGGGATGATTGGATGTCAGGGATGCGGGGGATACGCATCCGGTCCGGGGACTGTGTCGCAAGAACGGCCCGCCCGTCAGGGGCACTGCGGTAAGGCGCTAAATATCGCCACCCGACGCAAGCTTCTGAAAACTCTCCACGCGGAGCGTCAGCCTTCGTCGAAACGGTATTCTTTCTGTTGTTCCGGGCGAAGGCCCGGCGCTCCGCCTGCCCTTCCATACCCGCCCCGGCATCCGGGGCGGCGATCCCGTTCGTCTGTCGTTCGTCGTGTGTGGGCGGGAAATATGTCCGGCAAGCCTTGCAGTGCCGTCCTCGAACCCCAGTTAGACGGGATACTTTTCCGACATCCGACCCGCCCACAAAGGAGCGCCGATGCCGCATGCCGACAGCCTGATTCTCACCCTGGTCGGAGGATTCGTCCTCGCCTTCGTGTTCGGCATGTTGGCCAACCGGCTGAAGCTGTCACCCCTGGTCGGCTATCTGGTGGCGGGGGTCGTCGTCGGCCCCTTCACGGGGGGCTTTGTCGCCGATACGGAACTGGCTCCGCAGTTGGCCGAGATAGGCGTCATCCTGCTGATGTTCGGCGTGGGCCTGCACTACTCGCCGGCTGACCTGATGAAGGTGCGCAAGGTAGCGGTGCCGGGGGCCATCGTGCAGATCGCCGCCGCAACCGTGCTGGGCTGGGCCCTTGGCCGCGCCGTGCTCGGTCTCGGCCACCTTGAGGCCGGGCTGTTGGGCTTCGCCCTCGCCACCGCGTCGACCGTGGTCCTGCTGCGGGCTATCGAGGAACGCAGACAGCTCAAGGTCGAGGTCGGGCGTATCGCCGTCGGCTGGCTGATTGTCGAGGATCTGGTGATCGTCGTCGCCCTGGTCATGCTGCCACTGCTGATCGTGCAGCCGGGCCAGACGATGGACAGCCTGCAACTGGCGCAATCGATCGGCTGGACCCTGCTCAAGGTGGCGCTGTTCGTCGGGGCCATGCTGGTGATTGGCCCCCGGGTCCTGCCGTGGCTGCTGGTCCGGATCGCCCATACCCGGTCGCGGGAGCTATTCACCCTGGGGGTGCTGGCCATCGCCCTCGGCATCGCCTGGATCGCCTACTCTCTGTTCCACTCGTTCGCGCTGGGGGCCTTCCTCGCCGGACTCGTCCTGAACAGTTCGCCCCTGGGGCACAACGCAGCCGAGCGGTCCCTGCCCCTGCGCGATGCCTTCGCCGTGCTGTTTTTCGTCTCGGTCGGTATGTTGTTCGACCCGACCATCCTGGTCCGCGAGCCGCTGGCCGTGCTGGGTGTGCTCGGCATCGTCATCGTCGGCAAGTCCGTGGCGGCCCTGGCCATCACGACCCTGTTCAAACTGGACCGCGCCACCAGCCTGACGGTGGCGGCGAGCCTGGCCCAGATTGGCGAGTTCTCGTTCATCCTCGTCGCTCTGAGCGTGTCTCTCGGTGCGATGAGCCGCGAGACCCAGGATCTGGTTCTGGCCGCGGCCCTGCTGTCGATCTCGATGAACCCGTTCGTCTTCGCCCTGATCGACCGCATGGGCGGGCGGCCGAAGCCGTCGACCATGGATCCGGTCGACGCGCCGCCATTGCTCGAAGAAAAGGCCGCCGCCGAAAATCCGGCGACGGCCTGATCTGTCAGTCGGCGACCGGTGTCAGAGCACCCCGATCATGCTGGCGACCAGCGGATGCCGGACGATGTCGCGTTCGGCCAGCCGGATCACCGCGATGTCGGGCACGGGGGCCAGACGTTCGGCGATGTCGACCAGACCCGAGATCCCGGGCAGCAGGTCGGACTGCTGCGGGTCACCGGTGACCACCATGGTCGAATGCCAGCCCAGCCGGGTCAGCAGCATCTTCAGCTGCATATAGGTGCAGTTCTGGGCCTCATCGACGACGATGAAGGCGTTGTTCAGGGTCCGGCCGCGCATGAAGCCGATCGGGGCGATCTCGATCAGCCCCTCCGTCATCAGCTGTTTGACCCGCTTCATGCTGAGCCGGTCGGACAGGGCGTCGTAGAGGGGGCGCAGATAGGGGGCCAGCTTGTCCTCCATGTCGCCGGGCAGGAAACCGATCGATTCGCCGGCCTCGATGGCGGGCCGCGACAGGACGATGCGGCCGATGGTGCCGGCTTCCAGCGCCTCGACCGCCTTGGCCACCGCCAGATAGGTCTTGCCGGTGCCCGCCGGGCCCAGCGACAGGACCAGATTGTGCTCGTCGATCGCCGCCATCATTTCGGCCTGGCCGTCGGACCGAGGTTTGAGCGTCTTCAGATAGGCCTGGTCACGATCGTCATTGGAAGGCATCGGCGACCAGCTACCTTGGGACGCCCCGCGTCGGGCGCGGGACTCATCACTGAACTGGCGGGAATCAAGAACACCTTCGCGGTTCGACTGGCGTCTCATAGCGGCACGTTTGGTCACGGGCGCCTCCAGGGCATGAAAAAAGGCGATGCCGTGAAAGCATCGCCTCGTACGAGCGTAGGGAGAAACGAAACAACGGAGGCCGTGCAGCCGCCCGGATCGGGGGAAGGGTGAACTTCCAGCGGGCATGCCCGCCGTCGACCGGAACGCGTCACGCGCGTCCTCCTCGGGGCCTGACCGGACCGGGCTTGATCCGGCTTCCGATCCGGGGCCGAAATGGCGGCCTCGAATCGCATCAACAGGATGATGCTAACGTGGTTTACGAAGGCTTAAAGCCCTCATTCGCTTCAGATAAGGTTATGCTTTCATGACAGTCTATGCGTTGGCCGACAAGAAACCGCAGCTACCGGCGGTTGGCGAATACTGGATCGCGCCGAATGCCACCGTCATCGGCGACGTGACCCTGCATCCGGGGGCCAGTGTCTGGTTCGGCGCTGTGGTCCGCGGCGACAACGATCCGATCACCATCGGCCGCGATACCAATATCCAGGATGGCAGCGTCCTGCATTCCGACCCGGGCGAACCGCTGACCATCGGCGACGGCGTCACCGTCGGTCATATGGTGATGCTGCACAGCTGCGAGATCGGCGACAACACCCTGATCGGCATCGGGGCGGTGATTCTTGGTCGGGCCAGGATCGGCAACAACTGTCTGATCGGGGCCAATACATTGATCACCGAGGGCAAGGTGATTCCCGACAATTCGCTGGTGATGGGTCAGCCCGGCAAGGTGGTGCGTCAGCTCGAACCGGGCCAGATCGAGGCGCTCAAGGCTTCGGCCGCCCACTATGTGCAGAACTGGCAGCGGTACGCGGCTGACCTGAAAGCAGTTTAGGCGACCTGGCGGCCGTTTATCGTGGCCAGACTCAACGGCGCGCGCCGGACCTCGCCGACCCCCACCGAGACCCGCGCCGTCAGCGAATCGACGTCGACCAGATCACGGCTCCCGGTCGTGGTCGGGGCATACAGACCCAGAATCCGGTCCGCCGCCCCGTCGGGACCGCGCAGCGGCGTCAGGGTGATCTCCAGCGCCGCCTCATCGGCCCCGGCTCCGGCCACAATGACCACGGGCCGGGCCTCGCGGAAGGTGCGGGTGATGGCGTCGGCCACCAGTGGCCGACTGGTCTCGCTCCACCACGGCAGCCAGGCCGTACCGGCCAGACGGTCGCCGTGGAAGGTCTCGATCCAGCTGCCGGCGAGGCGGAACTCGGCCCCGTCGCCACGCCGCACGGCCATGAAGGCGCGTGGCAGCAGCAGGCCCAGCCGCGTCGGATCGAAGGCGGTGCGATCAGGAATCACCGCCGCCTCGCCCAGCGCGGTCCAGGTGTCGATCAGGGTCTGGGTGTCAGAATGGAACATGGCTCCGGCCTCCACCCCCGGTCCCGCAAACTTGGGGCCGCGACCGTTTCGCCGGGATGGCAACGGAAACGAAAGGCTTTTCCGATTTGATACAGGCTGGATCGGCCTGATTTTTGCTTGGCCGGCGTATCTGAGATGATCGGGAGTCCAGCCCATGCGGGTGCGGATCAAGACCTGGCTGCCAGCCCTGGCAGGCTTTATCGCCGTGACGGCCTTCGCCGACAGTGCTGCGGCCGGTTGCACTTCCGGCTGCCCGCCGCCCCCGCCGCCCTGCTGTCAGCCGCCGCCACCGCCACCGCCTCCGCCGCCGCCGCCGACACCGTGCTGCCAACAGCCGCCCCCTCCGCCCTGCTGCGGTGGCGGCAACGTCAACGTCAACGTCAATGTGAACGCCAACGCCAATGCCAACGCGAATTCCAGTGCCGCTGCGCGCGCCGGAATCAACGCCCGGGCGGGTTCCGGCGTCATTGTCCAGGGCGGCGGCAGCGCCTATGTCACTGTCGACCAGCCCTATCCCACCACCATCTCCGGCCTGATGGTCGAGGGGGCGGTGGTCTCGCAGGTCGTGCGCGTACCGTTCGAATCGCGCCGCCGCTTTGAAAAGCGGGTGGTCATCCAGGCCGTCTGCATCGATGACCGCAACGTGCCCCATCCGGCCTCGCAGGTCCGCCCCGATCGCGACGTGCGCGGCGACTATGAGGGCGAACTCTATCGCTGCCTGGCGGGCACCTGGCTGCAGGTCACCATCGCCGAATACCTCGGCGAAGTGCGGTTCGACCACGGCGAAACCATGAGCTGCCGCAAGCGGGAGGCCCTGTGGCATGGTCGCGGTGGTGCCGTCGAATGCCGCCCGGAGAAGCCCGAGCGTGACTGCAACGAACGCTCGCTGCTGCGTCGCTACGGTGCCGGGGTCAAGATTCTGACGATGATCCGCGAGGAAACCTACACCGAGTATCGCGAGGAGGTCGTGCAGACCTCCGGCATCGCGGTGTCCGGTGCCAGCATCACCCTCGATGGCGGCGTCGGCGGCCGGGTGTTCTGAAGCCGCTGTTCAGCCCGGGGTCATCCGCGACCCCGTACAGTATGAACGTCGATCTCCATCGACGAACCTGAGAATGCAACTGGCCCCGATCCGCAAGGACCGGGGCCATTTTTTGCTATTGGGCCGGTGCCGCCGCCGCTGCGGGTGCCGCCGGATTGTCCGATGTGATGGTCAGACGCCAGGCTTTGTCCGCCGTCAGGTACTGGCGCGCCAGTCGCTGGATGTCGGCCGACGTCGTCGATTCAAGATCCGAGACGTTGGAGCGGATTTCGTCAAAGGTTCCGGGCTTGCGGCCCGCCGCGACGAGCTGGCTCACCCAGTAGCCATTGTCCGCCTGACTGCGCCGCAGGGATTCGACCAGGGGCGCGCGGGCCCGGAGCAGCTCGTCCTCGCTGATCGGCACCTCTCTCAAGCTCGCGGCGATCGAGTCAAAGGCGGTGAACAGCACCGGCAGGTTTTCGGGGCGGGTCTCGGCCAGCATCAGCTGAAAGCCATAATCGGGGAAGACTGACGACGATGTGGCCGCCGACCCTGGCCCATAGGAGATGCCCAGCTTTTCACGGACCTCCTCGTTCAGTCGAAGCTGAATGACGGCGTTGAGTATGGCCAGTTGCCGCGACTCCAGCTTGTCGTCGATGGCATCGGTGGTGGCCCAACCGATCAAGCCGATCGCTTGCTCACCTGGGCCTTCATGCTTCAGTTGAACTGGTTCGGTCGAGGGTGCCGGGAAATGGCGGACGTCCGAGCCCGGCAATGGTTCAGCCTGCGCCCCACGATCCGGCAGGGCACCGAAGGTGTTCGCCACTGAGGCGATGGCGTCGTCCACGGTGATGTCGCCGACCATGACAATGTCGATTGGCCCGTGGGCGCGGCCCTCCGTTACGCCTGCGCGAATCTCCTCAATCGACATGGCCGCGATCTGCTCCTCCGTAGGGGTGGCGTCGCGCTGGTCTCCCGAACTGATCAGTTCGCCGAGGTCGCGACCCAGTACGCCGCCCGGCGTGGCACGGAGCTGGGCGAGTTGCGCAGGAAACTGGCTGCGGGCTCGCTCAAACGGCGCGGCGCGAAGGCCCGGGTCCACCATGTAGGCCGTCAGCACCTGCATCTCGAGCTGCAGATCTTCCGGCCGCGTCGCCCCATTAAGACTGTAGGCGTCGGTCAAAAGGCTGGCGTTGACGCTGTAGGTCTTGCCACTGAGAACACGGGTCAGTTGATCCACGGTCAGCTTCGAAGTGCCGCCGGGTCCCATCACCGAATTGGCCAAGGTCATGGCTGTGACGCGGTCTGTGGGTAATGCCAGTTCGCCGATACCGGTGCGGACGTTGACGAGGATCTGGTTGTCGCGGAAATCGGTCGGCTTGACGAACAGCCGGACGCCGTTGGGGAAGTCCACGCGGGTGACCCCAAGGTCAGCGATCTCGGTACGCGCGCTCGGCTGGGTAGGCGTTCCAAAGTCTGTGTAGGGCCATTCCAGCGCGGCCTCATCAGCGCGCG
Organism: uncultured Brevundimonas sp.; assembly: GCF_963977465.1. Taxonomy (GTDB): domain Bacteria; phylum Pseudomonadota; class Alphaproteobacteria; order Caulobacterales; family Caulobacteraceae; genus Brevundimonas. The sequence goes on from NZ_CAXBOQ010000003.1 coordinate 433,329, forward strand.
CTGTTACCACGACCTGGCGAGACGCTTCCAGCGCCGCGGTGACGGCGGTCTCACCGCCCTCGATCGCGACCGGAGAGGTGACCATGACGAGCGGTCCCTGACCTTCGAAGACCGGGCGGACGGCAGCGGTGACCTGATCGGGCGTCAGCCCTTCGACCGTGGCGTTGAAGAGGTTAAGGCTGGTCGCTGGCGACGCGAAGACGTTCCCGTCATTGGCCGCTCCCAGCAGTCCGTTGGCCAGCGCGGGTGTTGACCGCGTTGCGGCGGCCGTGACCGCGTTCTGCAGTCGGGTGCGGTTGTCGATGATCTCCCGCTGCAATTCGGTTTCCGTTATTCCGAACTGGACCAGCCGTCGCTGTTCCTGTTCGATGGTCTCCAGCGCCCGTGTCAGGCCGCCGGGATTGAAGCTCGCTTGGACCGAGCCGGCCGACAGACTGTCGAATACGGTGGCGTTCGCAGCGTTTGCACTTACGAACGGAGGATTGTCGGCGCGCGCCAGTTCTCCGAGGCGGCGGGTCAGCACCGCCAAACCGAGATAGCGGATCATGTTTTCGCGGCGTTCGGCGACGGTGTCCGGATCGAGATCAGGAGGGCGGATCCAGTTTATTTCGACAGAGGACTGGATGCCCGGCTCTACCAGGATACGGGTTTCAGGGCCGCGTGCGGCGACCTGTCCAAGATCGGGATCGGGGCCATCCATGGTGTTGGACGTCCAGCTTTCGAACGCAGCGCGAACCTTGCCCTCCATCACCTCTACATCGAAATCGCCGACGGCGATGAAGGTGGCGCGGTTAGGCCGATAATAGGCGTTGTAGAACTCCACAAAACGCTCTCGGGGTGCAGTGCGGATGATGTTGAGGTCGCCGATAGGCAGGCGGTTCGCCAGACGCTGGCCCGACGCGAGAAGGCCAAGCTGGGTCTTGATGACTCGCATTTGCGGTGTATTGCGCATCCGCTCCTCGCCCTCGATCACGCCGCGTTCGGCATCGACCGCGTCGGGAGCCATCAGGGCCTCGGACACCTGTTCGCGCATGATGCGGAGGCTGGCGTCGACAGTCTCATCATTCGTGCGAGGCAGTTCCAGCAAATAGGCCGTCTGGTCGAAGCTGGTGAAGGCGTTTGTGTCGGCACCAAAGGCCAGGCCGAGGCGTTCAAGGATGCGCAGCAGCTCATTTTCGGGAATGTTGGTCGTCCCGTTGAAGGCCATATGCTCCATGAAGTGGGCCAGCCCCAGCTGATCCTCGTTCTCCATCAGTGAACCTGCGTCGATGCGCAGGCGGAACGAAGCCTGGCCTGCCGGCGTCGCGTTGTGCAGAATCGCATACTGCATCCCGTTGGACAGGACGCCGAAGCGGACGTTAGCGTCAGCGGGGATGTCACTGGCGGCCTGTGCCCAGGGATCCGACGGCTGCGCGGCGGCCTGCGCTACGATTGCAGGCTGCGCCTGGCTGACGGCGACAGCGGGCAGCGCCACCAGGGAGAGGACGAGGCTGCTGGACGCGGCGAGCAGAAGCAGACGGGCAGATCGCATTCGGGACACTCCGGGTGACCGGCGTCCCGCCATTCTCCAGCGGACGTCGGCGCAGAACAGGGACGGTGACCGGAACCCTAGCGTGTCAAATTTCGGGCGTCACCCGCATAAGGCGGGTGGGGTCGCTTTTCTGCCAGATCAGGGGCCGGGGCTTGAAACGTAGAAGGTCGCGGCATTTCCCACGGCATTGGTGCCGGTGATTACGGCCCGCGCCGAGCCGACGACTGTCGTACTGGCGGTGGCGGTGACGGAACCGTTGTTGGTCTGGACGTTGGTCGCCGTCAGATAGCCGGCACACTCCGAGCAGGCATAGCCGGTCACCGAATTGCCCACGGCGTCGGCTCCGACATAGACATCATAGCCGTTGGTGCCGGAGAAGGTGGCCGTAGAGTCGACCCCGCCCGAGTTGAACTGGGCATTGTCGATCTTGACATAAACGTCGTTGTTGCCGACCGACACGTCGTTGCCCGCCGCCCGTGCGTAGGCTTCGGCGGCTCCATAGTCATAGGCCGTCGTGATCGCCGCGGCGCGGACCTGGGCGACGTTTGACTGGTCCGTTTCGGCGATCAGTGCGCCGCCCTGATTCTGAAGGACGGCCTGGTTGGCGCTGGCCCGCGCCCGTCCAGCCAGGTCCCAGGCGTTGCCGGCATTGGCACTGGCATCGGACTCGATCAGATCGCCGGTCGAGCGTTGGCGAACGTAGAGGTTCTGGTTTGAAGCGGCGTCGCTGTTGACCGCCACGGCGTTGGCCATGGCCTGGCTGCTGAAAGCCGCCTGGGCGGGAATATACTGGGTGCTGGCCAGATTCCCGGCGCGAATCGTCGCTGATGACTCCTGGCTGACAGTGCCGGTAACCGTTGCGCCGTCACCGCCCAGGGCGGCCGTATTGCCGATCGCCGAGGCATCGACCGTCGCGCCCGCCAGCAGACGGGGCGAATCGTCCGTAATGGTCGAGTAGGCGACGATCTCTCCATCCGTGACCTGCTGGCTGGCGTCGACACTCAGGTCAGCCCCATAGGCACCAACGGCCAGATAGTTTCCGCCCGCCTGCGTCGTCGCCGTGAGCCGGCCGGCAGTATCGCCCCCCAGGGTCATGGTCGTTGTCGCCAGCGCGTCGCCGTGCATCTCCTGGGTCGAATCGACGGTGATCGTCCCGTTCTCAACCGCACCCGAGAAGCTGTTGCCCTGGGCCGAGGTCGAGACGGTGACCTGTTCGTCGGCGTCGACGACATTGAGCGTCTGACCGGCGACGACATCGCCCAGCTGGATCTGGTTGTTCAGGACGATCGCGCCGTCCTGCGCCATAGCCTCAGTAGCGGCTGCGGCGCACAGTAGCGTCACGCCGATCGTGCCAGCGAGACGGATCCGAGCGGGTCTGGCCATTGTTCGTGTCCGTGTTGGGGTAGGCGGGATAGTAGCCGCCGGTGAGACCGGTGGTGCCGCCGAGTGGGTCGTTCGACGCATTGAGGCAGATCTCGGGGCCCGGAGCCCCGTACAGATTAGCCATGAATTCGACCGTGGCCCGTTCGATCAGGGCGCGAACCGCCAATTGTACGGGCTCGAAGCCGCCCTCACCGGCGGAGATGTCGAAGACATTGCCGTTCAGGAAGTCGAACACGCCGGCCGAGATTTCCCGGCCGATGATCTGCTTCTGGTAGGAGACGACATCGACCACTTCCAGGGTGGTGGTCTGGACCAGCCGCAGGTCGATGGCGATGTTCATGACAAAGGACTTGCCGGTGAATGCAACCGACAGCGGCGTGTTGGACGAGGCCTGGCCGGCCGCTGCGTCAAAGCCACCTGACCGGATATTGTAGTTCACCTCGGTGATGCCGCCGACCAAATAGAAGTCTGAGCCGGGCACCTGACCGGCCAGAATGCGACGGTACTGCTGGTCATCGCTTCCGCCCGGGCCGTCATCGCCGATCAGACGATTGTTGGCGTAGCGCAGCTCCAGCTCGGACACCGAGGTATCATAGCGTTCCACGATCCGGGCCCCGGACTTGGCCAGGGCCGAGACGGCCATCAGCGAAGCGCCGCCCGTGACCTGCCGGCCGCCGTCGGCCGAAACCGTGCCGGTGTAATCGCTGATCCGGCCGACAGCCATGCGCGGCGACGGCAGATTGTAGCGACGGGCATAGTCCGCCATGCAGAAGAGGGCGGTGGAATAGGGGGTCGGGTTCGCTGTCACGGGCGCATTGCCGATCGGCGTGGCGTAGAGGCCGGCAGGATTGGCGGTCGCCGAAATGCAGCCGGTCAGCAGGACCGCCGCGGTGCAGACTGCGCCTGCAGTCTTCAGTCGACGCTGGCGAATGCTCATGGAAACCTCAGGGTGCCGTTCAGGGCCGTGCCGGCGGTGATTGCGCCGTTGTTGGTCTGGCTGGAGTTGACGATGACGGTGTTGTGGTTGCCCTGAACCACGACGTTCAGGCTGTTGCCGATGGCCGAAGCCCCGCCGATGGCGTTCCGTCCACCTGTGCCGCCCGCACCGCTGTAGCTGGCGGAGACGCCGCCGGAGGCGCTGGAGTAGGCACTCGCACCGTTCTGGATAAGGCCGTTGACGATCAGGCGGTTGCCGTTGGTGTCGCGCGTCGATCCGGTCTGCGGTCGCGCTGTCGTATAGCGCGCGCCGCCGTAGCCGGCCTGATAGGTCGCCGCGCCCGACGATCCGGTCGACTGGGCGGCTGCCGCTGTGGGCAGACCCATGACGGCGAGGATCAGGATGGTCTTCAGCCGGAAGAGTGACATTACAGCGCTCCGCACGCGAACGTGGATTACGGATCTAAGGGCAACCCGCGTGCCAAAATGGGATAGGGATATTAAGAAGCGCTTGAGATTGCCGTGATCACTGCGCATTTGAGGCTGATGCAGTTGCCAGCCGACCCAATCGACGGTCCTCCCCGCGAGAAGATCCTGAACGCCCCGCCGGTGGCGGTCCTTCTGGCCCTGTCGATGCCGATTCTGTTTCTCGTGCAGCAGCGACTGCACGATGGCGGACTGTCCTATGCGTTTTTGCCGTCGTCTCTGGTCTACGGCGATTGGTGGCCGGGCCTGTTCAGCGCCATGCTGGTCCACGGCGGCTGGGGCCATGTAGCGGCCAATGCCATTGCTGCCCTGGCCTTCGGTCCACCCGTCGCCCGCCTGTTTTCCGGACTGAAGGGCGCGGCCGTTTTTCTCGGCTTCTATATAGTGTGCGGTCTGGTGGCCTCGATCGGCTACGCCGTGGTCCACCTCGCCAGCAATGACCCGGTGGTCGGTGCCTCCGGGGCGGTCTTCGGGCTGATGGGCGCTGCCCTGCGCCTGCTGGGAAGTCGTCAGGGCCGCCTGCGCGCGATCACCGACCGGCGCGTGCTCACTGCGGCGGCAGTTATAATGGCGGTGAACGCCGCCACGGGTCTGATCGGATTCGCGCCCGGCGTTGAGGGGGCTCGAATCGCCTGGGAGGCGCACGCCGCCGGCTTCGTCTTCGGACTCTTCACGATCGGTCCTGTCGCCCGGCTGTTCGGACAGAAACCTTCGTGATTTGATTCCGGGGACCGCCTGCGCGATCCTGTCGGAAAGCGGCCGGTTACGGTCGTTCCTATATAAGAGTGAAGGAGCTGCCCGATGCTGGTTGCCGAAATCCTCAAGGACAAGGGAGGTGCCGTCTATTCGATCGCCCCCGACTTCACCCTCTCCCGCGCCTGCGCTGAACTCGAACAGAAGCGGGTTGGTGCCCTGATCGTCTGCGACGGCGACCAGGTGGTCGGCGTCCTGTCCGAACGTGACGTGGTGCGTGCTGTGGCCAAGGACGGCCAAGCGTGCCTGCTGCGCCCGGTCGCCGACTATATGACGCGTGAGGTGGTGTTTGCCGAACCCGGGGAAACCGTGGCGATTCTGATGGGGCGCATGACCGATCGCCGGATCCGCCATCTGCCGGTGCTCAAGGCCGGTCGACTGACCGGCGTGATATCCATCGGTGATGTCGTCAAATGCCAGATCGCCGAGGCGACCAATGAAGCTGAGAGCCTCCGCACCTATATAGCTGCGGGCTGAACCGCGGGGCGGGCCTGCAGAGTCGACTTTCCGACCCCGGTCGGTGAACCGGACTCGGCGAGAAACTTGGCCGAAATCGATAATGGCGCTTGCAGAGCAAATGCCCGGTCCGTATATCGCCCCCTCGCTCGGAGACGGGCTGGCCGCCGGGGCCGGGGAGACGAAACTCTCCCGGGTTCCAAAGAGGTTAAGGGATTAAAAACCTCTTGCTTCTGCAGCCGGTCCCAACTAGTCTCCGCGCTCCAATCGAATCGTCGGAAACGATAAAGAGGGTGGCCAAGCTGCTTTCCCCGACGGTTTTTTGCGGCTTCGGAAGCTTCGGTTTCCGGTTTCGCGAAATGGCTGAAAAGCCCGGTTGACACGGAGACCGGCCTTCTTTAGAAAGCCGCCTCCGCCGCCCTCCGGGGTGGGGCCGCAGTAGAGAAGTTCTTCTTAAAAAAGAACCGCTTGACACGGAAAACGGAGGCGACTACATCGCCGCCTCCGCCGCTTTTTGGAGCGGGTCGTCGAAAAGAGGTTCTCTTTAAAAAGAACCGCTTGACACGGAACACCGAGGCGACTACATCGCCGCCTCCGCCATCACCTGGCGCTAAACGGTGGGACTGGAAGTCTTCCGGTTCGGGTCTTTGAAATCGTTGATTTGGAAAGAGAAACGCAGGCGGCGGTGTCCTAGCGATGACCCTTCGGGGTTATTACGACGATACTGACACTCTGCGGTCTTTTTGAAAAGATACAACCATGTCGCTGGTTCTTACGGATCAGCGAAGTGGTTCTCGTCAAAAATACGTAGAACTAATGCCAACCGGCCTTCGGGTCGGTCTGCTTTAGTCAGATAGTCAACTCAACCTGAGAGTTTGATCCTGGCTCAGAGCGAACGCTGGCGGCAGGCCTAACACATGCAAGTCGAACGGATCCTTCGGGATTAGTGGCGGACGGGTGAGTAACACGTGGGAACGTGCCTTTTGGTTCGGAATAGCTCCTGGAAACGGGTGGTAATGCCGAATGTGCCCTTCGGGGGAAAGATTTATCGCCATTAGAGCGGCCCGCGTCTGATTAGCTAGTTGGTGAGGTAAAGGCTCACCAAGGCTACGATCAGTAGCTGGTCTGAGAGGATGACCAGCCACATTGGGACTGAGACACGGCCCAAACTCCTACGGGAGGCAGCAGTGGGGAATCTTGCGCAATGGGCGAAAGCCTGACGCAGCCATGCCGCGTGAATGATGAAGGTCTTAGGATTGTAAAATTCTTTCACCGGGGACGATAATGACGGTACCCGGAGAAGAAGCCCCGGCTAACTTCGTGCCAGCAGCCGCGGTAATACGAAGGGGGCTAG
>NZ_CAXBOQ010000004.1:0-402083 GCF_963977465.1 uncultured Brevundimonas sp.
GGGGGTCATGGACGAATGATCCATGCCCGCCATACCGTGACAGGCGGGCGTTTCCGCCGCAGGCGCGCCAGGTGCCGCCTGAGCCGCTGCGGCCTGGGCCGCGTGGGCGGCGTGGGCGTCAGGCGCGCTCTGGGCGGCCACGGGACCGGCAGCGAGCGCAGCCAGCAGACCGGCGATGGCGAGCGACGAAATTCGGGTTCTGGTCATGGTGTGTCTCCAGTGATCACCGCCGGATGGCCATGCCATCGGGCACGGTCTCGACCGGTCGGCTTCCTGTAGGGTCTACGCGCCGTCGCCCGTCAGCCCCCGGAAATCGCCCGCGCTGCGGCCGCATGCCGCAGAGCCGGAGCAGCCGATCCGTCAGCCTTTCAGCCGCCAGGTCGCCCCGGCGGGGCTGTCCATCACCACCACATTCAGGGCGTTGAGACGGTCGCGGATGCGATCGGCCTCGGCCCAGTCCTTGGCAGCGCGGGCGGTGACCCGTTCGGCCAGCAGGGCCTCGACCTCGACCCGCAGCGCGTCATCGACGCCGCCCTCGAACCACTGGTCCGGCGTCGACAGCAGCACGCCGAGAATGGCCCCCGAGGCCATCAGCTCGGCCTTGGCGATGCCCACCGCCTGCAGATCGCCCGCGGTCATGGCGCGCTCGATCTCGCTGGACAGGGCGAACATGGTGGCCATGGCGCCCGGGGTGTTCAGGTCGTCCGAAATGGCCTCGAGGAACTCGGGCGACGGCATGTCGCCCAGCGCCTCGACGTCTGCGGCCCGGCGCAGCGCCCCATACAGACGGTCGAGGTTCTTCTTCGACTGGTCCAGCAGGTCCTGGTTCCAGTCCAGCGGCTGGCGGTAGTGGGCGCTCAGCAGAGCCCAGCGAACCACCTCGCCCGGCATCGCCTGCACCAGATCATGCAGCAACAGGACGTTGCCGACCGACTTGGACATCTTCTCGGCGTCGACGGTCAGGAAGCCGTTGTGCATCCAGTAGCGGCTGTATTCGGCGTGGGCGTCGGCCTCATGGGCGTGGCCATGGGCGCAGACGCCCTGGGCGATCTCGTTCTCATGGTGCGGAAACACCAGGTCGATGCCGCCGCCGTGGATGTCGATCGGCAGACCCAGGGTCTCCTCGATCATGGCCGAGCATTCGATATGCCAGCCCGGACGCCCGGCACCCCACGGCGACGGCCACGACGGCTCGCCCTCTTTCGACGGCTTCCACAACACGAAATCGTGCGGATTCTTCTTGTAGGGCGCGACCTCGACCCGGGCCCCGGCGATCATGTCATCCAGATTGCGACCGGACAGCCGGCCGTAGGCCTCGTAGGACGAGACGTCGAACAGCACATGACCCTCGGCGACATAGGCGCAGCCCTGCGCCATGATCTTGCCGATCTGGGCGACGATGGCGTCCATATGATCGGTGACGTGCGGGGCGATGTCGGGCGGCGACACGTTCAGACGGGCCATGTCCTCCAGATAGGCGGCCTCAAAGCGGGCGGTGACGTCGCCGATCGGCGTGCCCTCCTTCGTCGCCCGGGCGTTGATCTTGTCGTCCACGTCGGTGACGTTGCGGGCATAGACGACACTGTCGGCCCCGTATTCCCGCCGCAGCAGCCGCACCAGCACGTCGAACACCACCGGCGGGCGGGCATTGCCGATATGGGCAAAGTCATAGACCGTCGGGCCGCAGACATAGAGGGTCACCCGCTCCGGATCGCGGGGCACAAACACGCGCTTTTCACGGTGCAGGGTATCGTGGAGCGTCAGCGTCATATTGCGGCGGCGGCCTTCAGTTTTCTTGCAGGACGGAGGGTGTCTCCCATATAGCCGGTCTACCGCAGGCGCGAACAGCCGTGCGGCGTATTATAGGGAGAGTGGCGCGCGTCCATCCGGGACCTTCGTTCCGGCGCGACTTCGCCGCCTTGAGATCGAGCATGAGCCTGACCCCCGTCAAACCCGTCCTGGTCAGTGACGCGACCCCCGTCCGCCCGTCACGCGAGACGGCGCTGGAAGCCGTCCGCACCCTGATCGCCTGGGCCGGTGACAATCCCGAGCGCGAAGGCCTGATCGACACGCCGCGTCGCGTGGTCGACGCCTATGGCGACTGGTTCCAGGGCTATGACGCCGATGTGGCCAAGGAATTGTCGCGCACCTTCGAGGACGTGCAGGGCTATGACGACATGGTGCTGCTGCGCGACATCGAGGTCGAAAGCCACTGTGAGCACCACATGGCCCCGTTCCTGGGCAAGGCCTATGTCGCGTATATCCCGACCGAAAAGGTCGTTGGGATCTCCAAGATCGCCCGCGTCGTCGAAATTTTCTCCAAACGGCTCCAGACCCAGGAGACCCTGACCCAGGAGATCGCCGCGGCCCTTGATTCGCATCTGGCCCCGGCCGGCGTGGCGGTCCTGATCGACGCCGAACACCAGTGCATGACCACCCGCGGGGTCCATCACCGGCATGTTTCAACCCTGACCACCCGCTTCACCGGCGTATTTAAAACCGATCCTGCCCTGATGGATCGCTTTCTCAAGCTGGCCAAGGGCTGATTCCTCGCCTTCTGGGGGTATTCTGCCTTTCAGGAACCAACTGAGGCCCGAGACCGCTTTACAAGCGCGTCGCATGACGCCAAGACACCATGAACATTAGGCGCAGTTCGTTGCTACTGCCGCGAACCCGAGGGAGATTTTCAGCGCATGGGCTCCAAACTTGCAGGTCCCGCCGGACAGGGCGGCAAAACCATTGCCCAGAACGCGGACATCAACGTCACGCCGTTCGTGGACATTATGCTGGTGCTTCTGATCATCTTCATGGTCGCGGCACCCATGGCCACAGTGTCCATCAGACTCGACCTGCCGCCGGCAACTCCGCCGGTCGACGGTGAGCAGAAGGATCCGGTCTACATCACCATCCAGGACTCGGGCTCGATCTTCATCGCCGAGCAACAGACGACGATCGAAACCCTCGACGCCGACGTGTGCGCTGCCCTCGGTGGCGGCGAGACCGGCGACTGCCGTGAGGAGCGCGTCTTCGTGCGCGCCCAGCCGGAAGTGAAATACAACGCGTTCATGGAAGTCATGAACAAGCTTCAGGAAAAGGGCTTCTTCAAAGTCGGCCTTCTGAACGAAGACATCACCTGAGGCGATTGCGCCCGGGCGACTGAAACAAGGCCGTCTCCTCCGGGAGGCGGCCTTTTTCTTTGCGACGGTCGACTTGACGACTTCGGGTGCCGGGCGTCCCCTCGGCCAAGGAGGTCCGCCATGATCCTGATCACCCTTGCCCTCGCCGCCCTGGTCCAGACCACACCGGTCGACTGTACCGACGCCGACCACCGGGCCTTCGACTTCTGGCTGGGTGACTGGACCGTCACCGCCGTCGCCAGCGGGACGGTCGTCGCCGACAGCCGGATCGAACCGGTCGCCGACGGCTGTGCGGTCCAGGAAACCTACCACCAGACCGTTGGCCCCGGCGGGACCCCGACCGACTATCGCGGTCACAGCTACAGCGCCTTCGACGCGATCGACGGGGTCTGGCGGCAGTTCTATGTCGACTCGACCGGCTCGGTCTCGACCTTCGCCGGCGAGTCCGTCGACGGGGCCATGGTGCTGATCGCCGAGCGGGGCGAGGTATGGCAACGGATGACGGTCGCCCCGGCAGACGACGGCGCGGTACGTCAGACCGGCGAGGTCTCGCGCGATGGGGGTGAGACCTGGTCCACCGGCTATGAATTCCTCTACCGGCCCCGCTGACGCTTGATCGCACCCGCCGCGACCCCAGATGAAGGCTCCCCGCCGTCCGGAGTTTTCCATGTCGCAAACCCAGCCTGCCATCACCGTCGATGACGTCTCCATTCCCCTGCTCGGCTTCGGCACCTGGCAGCTGGAACCCGTCGACGCCCGGCGCATGGTCGCCGAGGCGCTGCGCATCGGCTATCGCCACATCGACACGGCGCGCATCTACAACAATGAGGAAGGCGTCGGTCAGGGCATCCGTGATTCGGGCGTCGATCGCGCCGACATCTTCGTCACCACCAAGATCTGGGTCGAGGATTTCGCCGCCGGCGACCTGCAGCGCGCCGCCGCCGCCTCGGTTGAGCGGCTGGGTCTGACGCCCGACCTGCTGTTGCTGCACTGGCCCAGGCCCACGCCGGACTTCATCGAGACCCTGGGGGCGCTGAACGACGCGAAGGCGCGCGGCCTGACCCGGTCGATCGGCCTGTCCAACTTCCCTTCGGCCCGGTTCCGCGAGGCCCAGTCGGTGTCGGACGCCTGGCTGGTGACCAACCAGGTCGAATACCACCCCTACCTGTCCCAGAAGACGCTGCGGGCCACGGCCGCCGATCTCGGCTCGTCGCTGACCGCCTGGTCACCGCTGGCCCAGGGCAAAATCGCCGAAGACCCGGTCATCGCCGACATCGCCCGCGCCCACGGCAAGACTCCCGGCCAGGTCACCCTGCGCTGGCTGATCCAGCAGGACGTCATCGCCATCCCGCGCACCTCGAAGGAAAGCCGCGCAGCCGAGAATTTCGACATCTTCGACTTCGCCCTGTCCGACGAGGAGATGCTGCGCATCCACGCCCTGGCCCGCCCCGATGGCCGAATCGGCGACTGGCTCGACAAGGCCTTCGTCTGGGATCAGGATTGACGGCAGGGCGGCACCTGACCCGCTCGAGGAACGCCAGGGAGGCAGGCCGATGGGCTCGATCCACCGGTTTCCCGGACTCGATCCGGCCGACGTCGCCATCGGCACACGGCTGAAACAGTGGCGGCGGGTGCGCGGCCTGGGCACCGACGCCCTGGCCGAGGCCCTGTCCCTGTCGCCCGAACAGATTCGGCTGGCCGAGGCCGGCCGCGCCCATCTGAACAGTCTGCAGATCGCCGCCGCCACCGCCTGCCTCAGCCTGCCGCTCTGGGCGCTGATGTCGGATGTTCCGGCTTATTAGTCGGTCGACAGATCGACCTGCCCGGTGAGACCGTCGTACATCATCCGGTAGTGCCGTAGGAACGTCCGGCCAAGCAGTACGCGATGCGGCTGGGCACCTTCCGCCAGTTTGACACCCGTGAATTGCTGAAACAGAAGCTGATTCAAGGCCGGGACATACAGCCTTGCCGTATAGATCAGCGCCGCGTGACGACCTCCGACGCCACTGATGACGCCCTTTTCTGTCACGGGCAGCCGCAACTCCTGGGCCAACAGCTCATCAATGCAGTCTCCAACCGCGCCGGTGTCGATCAGGGCCTTGATCCGCTTGCCGGCCAAATCCGGCGGATCGGCCGGCTGCGCGCGCGATTTCCGTCCGATGTCGACGCGAACAGTCGGGCCGACCTGAACGAGCAAATCAGCGGCGGACAAGCCACCGAAACCGGATCTAAATCCAACCGACTCCTCAGGCATCAGCGCGAGTAAAAACCATTCCCCCGGTCAGTTGAACCTGCGGCGGAGCGCCTACCTGCCGGATGAGAAAAGGCCCGGAGTCGAAGCGATCGATGGCGTCAGACGCTGCAGCATCGAAATCGGGGTAGACGTCGATGAGATGACCGTCGTGGAAAACGACCCACTCCAAACGATGATGGGCCTCAAGATCAGGCCGCATATGTTCGAAGGCTGAGATGTCCTGGCTCAAGACACTCATGGGCATACTCGCTTGCGCATGGCCGGAAACTCCGCGTGCTCGACTCGGTCCCGATAGCAGACACCACGGATGATGCCCGAGTCGCTGCAATTTGGGTTAACGGCCGTTAACCGTTGTGGACGGATCGACTAGTGACAGAAGGCGGTTCGCCACCTAATCCACCTGCATGGCCTACAAATCCCTGCGCGACTTCATCGCCATGCTCGAGGCCGAGGGCGAGCTGGTGCGGGTCACCGAGCCGGTCTCGACCGTGCTGGAGATGACCGAGATCCAGACCCGGCTGCTGCGTAACGGCGGCCCGGCCGTGTTGTTCGAGAAGCCGGTCATGGCTGACGGCTCGATCAGCCCGATCCCGGCGCTGGCCAATCTGTTCGGCACGGTGAAGCGCGTGGCCATGGGCGTGACGCTGGACAACAAGGAACGCACCACCGCCGCCGAGCTGCGCGAGGTCGGCGAACTGCTGGCCTTCCTCAAGAACCCGACCCCGCCGCGTGGCCTGTCCGACGCGGTCGAGATGCTGCCGCTGGCGCAGAAGGTCATGGCCATGCGGCCGAAGGTGGTGAAGTCCGCCCCGGTGCAGCAGGTGGTGCTGAAGGGCGACCAGATCGATCTCGGAGCCCTGCCGGTTCAGACCTGCTGGCCCGGCGAGCCCGCGCCGCTGATCACCTGGGGTCTGGTGGTGACCAAGGGGCCCTCAGACGCCCGCGAGGATGATTTCAACCTCGGCATCTACCGGATGCAGGTGCTGGGCAAGGACCGCTGCATCATGCGCTGGCTGGCCCACCGCGGCGGGGCCCAGCACTATGCCCGGCACCGCAAGGTCCGCCCCAAGGAGCCCCTGCCCTGCGCCGTGGTACTGGGGGCCGACCCGGGCACCATCCTCGCCGCCGTGACCCCGGTGCCGGACACATTGTCGGAATACCAGTTCGCCGGTCTGCTGCGCGGAGCCAAGGCCGAGCTGGTCGCCTGCAAGACCGTGCCCCTGATGGTGCCGGCCCAGGCCGAGATCGTTCTGGAAGGCCACGTCCTGCTGGACGAGCATGAGGACGAGGGTCCCTACGGCGACCACACCGGCTACTACAACTCGGTCGAGAAATTCCCGGTCTTCCAGATCAGCGCCATCACCATGCGCAAGGATCCGATCTATCTGACCACCTTCACCGGCCGCCCGCCCGATGAGCCCAGCGTGCTGGGCGAGGCCCTGAACGAGGTCTTCATCCCCCTGCTGCGGGCGCAATTCCCCGAGATCACCGACTTCTGGTTGCCGCCCGAGGGCTGCTCCTACCGCATCGCCGTGGTGTCGATGAAGAAGGCCTACCCCGGCCATGCCAAGCGGGTGATGCTGGGCGTGTGGAGCTATCTGCGCCAGTTCATGTACACAAAATGGGTCATCGTCGTGGATGACGACATCGACGCCCGCGACTGGAAACAGGTCATGTGGGCCATGGCCACCAAGATGGACCCGGCCCGCGACATCACCCTGATCGAGAACACCCCGATCGACTATCTGGACTTTGCCAGCCCCGAAAGCGGCCTCGGCTCCAAGATCGGCCTCGACGCCACCGACAAATGGCCACCCGAGACCAAACGCGAATGGGGCGAGGAAATCCGCATGGACGAGGCGGTGATCGGCAAGGTCTCCGACATGTGGGACCGGCTGGGTTTGCCCGGTGACGGGAAACCCATCTGGAAATAACGGCCAAGGGGCCTATGGTCCCGGATCGTTCCGGTCAGTCCGAGGTTTATCCATGCGTCATCTCGCCCTGCTGGCCGCCTTTTCAGTAATGTTTGTGAGTCCCGCCATGTCGCAGAGTTCCGCCTCGCCGTCCGTTTCCAACACCGCGCCGTGGGATCAGGCCTTCCTGCCCCCGGCTCCGGCATGGGACGGGGCCAGCCGGGCACTGCTGGTCGACGACAGCCATCCCTGGGTCACCGATTTCGAGCTGGACCCCGCGCATGATTTCAGCCCCAACTATGCCGACACCCGCGCCTGGTTCGACCGGCTCGACGCGGCCTCGGACCTGATCCGCATCGAACAGTTCGGCGTCTCGCCCGAGGGGCGACCGATCTATGCGGTGATCGCCTCCAAGGACGGCGCGACCTTTGACCCGGCCAAGCCGGTGTTGATGGCCCAGGCGGGTATCCATCCGGGCGAGATCGACGGCAAGGACGCGGGCATGATGCTGCTGCGCGACATGGCCTTCGGCGACAAGGGTGGCCTGCTGGACAAGGTCAATCTGATCCTGATCCCGATCCTGTCGGTCGACGGCCATGAGCGGGCCAGTGCCTATTCCCGTCCCAACCAGCGCGGACCCCGCACCCAGGGCTGGCGCAACACCGCCACCAACCAGAACCTGAACCGCGACTACATCAAGCTGGACCAGGTCGAGATGCAGGCGGTGCGCGGTCTGGTGCTGAAATACCGGCCCGACCTCTATGTCGACATCCATGTCACCGACGGCATGGACTACCAGTACGACATCACCTTCGGCTTCAACGGCGAGAACGGCGTCTGGTCGCGCAGCCCGGCCATCGCCGGCTGGCTGGACGCCACCTTCAAGCCCGGCATCAACGCGGCGCTGGAGGCCGAAGGCCACATCCCGGGCGAGCTGGTGTTCGGCACCGATGAGGCCGATCCCCGTGCTGGCCTGTCCGACGGCGGTCTGGGCGAGCGCTTCTCCAACGGCTGGGGCTCGGCCGCCCACGTCCCCGCCATCCTGATCGAGAACCACAGCCTCAAGCCCTATGAACAGCGGGTGCTGGGCACCTATGTCTTCCTCGAAGAGTCGATGAAGCTGCTGGCCGCCAACGGCCCCGCCCTGCGCGCCGCCGTCACCGCCGACCGCGCCCTGCGTCCCGCCGAAATCCCGACCAATTTCGTGCCCGAGGATGAACCGTCGGCGACCCGCGCCTTCAAGGGCATCACCTATGAGATGTACGACAGCCCGGCGCTGGGCCAGCCGGTCGTGCGCTGGCTGGGCCAGCCGGACCCGGAGCTGTGGTCCCTGCCCTTCTACGGCTCGAAGCCGTCGCTGATCCTGCAGCGGCCGGTGGCCTACTGGATCCCGGCCTACCGCGCCGACCTGATCGAACGGCTGAAGATGCAGGGGGTCGAGATGGAGACCCTGACCGCACCGCGCACCGTGTCGCTGGACATGCTGCGCCTCAACGATCCCAAGCTGGCGACCCGCGCCAATGAGGGCCACGTCCAGGCCAGCGTCACCGACGTCAGCGTCGAACGCCGCAACCAGACCTTCCCCGCCGGTTCGGTGCGGGTGCCGACCGACCAGCCGCTGGGCGATATCGTGGTCCTGCTGCTGGAGCCGCAGTCCAGCGAGAGCTTCTTCGCCTGGGGCATGTTCACCGAGGTGCTGAGCCGGGTCGAATATATCGAGCCCTATGCCATCGCCCCGCTGGCCGAGGCCATGCTGGCCGCCGACCCGGCCCTGAAGGCCGAGTTCGAGGCGAAGCTGGCCGCCGATCCGGCCTTCGCCGCGGACGGCAATGCGCGCCTTGAGTGGTTCTACGAGCGTACGCCCTTCCACGACGACCACTACCGGCTCTATCCGGTCGGTCGGGAGACCTGATCATGCCCGCCACCCACCCGATGGAGATGATGTCCGCCATACAGGCCGCCGGGCTGTGGGCCGGGGTGCTGATCCTGATCCTGCTCGCCCTGTCCGGTCTGGTGGTGCGGCGGCGGCAGCGGCACCAGATCGCCTTCGGTGACGCCGGCAATGTCGAGATGACCGCTGCGGCCCGCGCCTTCGGCAATGCCAGCGAATACATTCCCGCCGGTTTGATCGCCCTGGTCCTGCTGGCCCTGATCGGGGCCCCGGCGGTGCTGATCCACGCCATCGGGGTCACCCTGGTGGTCGGCCGCCTCGTGCATGCGCTGGGGCTGGTGTTGCAGACGGGGCCGTCGCTGGGCCGGGTTCTGGGCATGCTGATGACGTGGATCGCCCTGCTGGTCGGGGCCGTCTCCCTGATCGCCTTCGCGGTGATCTGAACCGGCCACGACCCCCATGGTTGCGGTGCAGCAGGGGGTCGGCCATATCGGGGTATGTCCAGTGCTTCCCCGTCGACCGCCACCATCCCCGCTGACCTGCTGCCCGATCTGGTCGCCGCCGCCCTGAGGGCCGGAGCCGACGCCGCCGAGGCCGTCTCGGCCGAGAGCGCGGCCCTGTCGGTCGGGGTCCGCAACGGCACGCTGGAAGAGGTGGAACGCGAGGAATCGCGCGATCTGGGCCTGCGAGTCTTCATCGGCAAACGACAGGCGACGGTCTCGGCCTCGGACCTGTCCGACGCCACCCGCAGCCGACTGGTCGAACGCGCCGTGGCCATGGCCCGGCTGGCCCCCGAGGATCCGTATTGCGGCCTCGCCCCGCAGGACCGGCTGGCGCGCGGCCCCTTCCCCGATCTGGACCTGTTCGACGGCACCCATCGCACGGCCGCCGAGCTGGAAGCCGCCGCCGTCGCCACCGAGGCCGCCGCCATGGCCGTCGAGGGTGTCGCCCGCTCCGAGGGCGGTCACGCCTCCAGCTCGACCAGTCGTTGGCGGCTGGTCACCTCCGACGGGTTCGACGGGGCCTATCACGGCTCGGGCTTCGGCCTCGGGGTCGGGGTCATCGCCGAAAAGGACGGGGCCATGGAGCGCGGTGGCGAACACCGCCACACCCGCCACCTGTCCGACCTGCCCGGGGCCGACGCCATCGGGGCCGAGGCCGGCCGCCGCGCGGTGGCGCGCACCGGCCCGCGCAAGATCGCCTCGATGACCGCCCCGGTCATCTTCGAAAACCGCATCGCCGGCCAGGTGATCTCGCCCCTGCTCGGCGCGATTTCCGGTCCATCGATCGCGCGCGGCTCGTCCTTCCTCAAGGACCGGATGGGTCAGGCCGTGCTGCCCTCTGGCGTGCATCTGATCGACGATCCGTTCCGTTCGCGTGGCCTCGGCTCGACCCCGTTCGACGACGAGGGCGTGGCGGTCAAGCGGCAATCAATCATTGACGACGGCGTGCTGACGACCTGGCTGATGAACCATGCCGCCGCCGCCCAGCTGGGTCTGGCCTCGACCGGTCACGCGGCCCGCGGCCTGGCCGGACCGCCGGGAGTCTCGACCCACAATCTGCACATGGAAGCGGGCGAACGCGACCTGGCCGGACTGATGGCCGACGCCGGGACCGGCCTGCTGGTCACCTCGATGTTCGGCCCGTCGCTGAACCCCAACACCGGCGACTGGTCGGCGGGAGTCTCGGGCTTCTGGTTCGAGGCCGGCGAACTGGCCTATCCGGTCAGCGAGGTCACCGTGGCCGGCAAATTGCCCGACATCTACCTGCGTCTGGTGCACGGTTCGGACCTCGAATTCCGCAGCTCATTCAATGTGCCGTCCCTGATGTTCGACGCCCTCGCCATCGCGGGAAAATGACGACTTACGGCGATAACTTCATTCAGGACCTTAACCTGATCCGCGACGCCGCCCGCGCCGCCGGCGACCTGGCCCTGGCCGAGCGCGAGCGCGGACTGAAGATCTGGTCCAAGTCCGACCGCTCGCCGGTGACCCATGCCGACATGGCCGTCGACGCCCTGCTCAAGGACACCCTGCTGGGGGCCCGGCCCGACTACGGCTGGCTGTCGGAAGAGACCGCCGACAGTCCTGAACGTCTCACGCGCGAGCGCATCTTCATCGTCGATCCGATCGACGGCACCGTCGCCTATATGAAGAACACCCCGTGGTGGTGCATTCCTATCGCCGTGGTCGAGAACGGTGTGCCGATCGCCGCCGTGATCCACGCCCCGGCCCTGAACGAGACCTTCGTCGCCACCCGCGGCGGCGGGGCCTTTCTCAACGACCGGCCGATCACCGCCTCGGACGTCACCACCCTGGACGACGCCTCGGTGCTGGCCGACGCCCGGCTGCTGGAAGGGCCGATCTGGCCCGAGCCGTGGCCGGTGATGCGGTTCGAAAAGCGCAACGCCATCGCCTATCGCATGGCTCTGGTCGCCGCCGGGGCGTTCGACGCCGCCATCGCCCTGAGGCCGAAATGGGACTGGGACATCGCCGCCGGGGCCCTGATCGCCGAGGAGGCCGGTGCCAAGGTCAGCGACCACCACGGCCGCCCATGGCTGTTCAACCGCCCCGATCCGCGCCAGAGCAGCCTGATCTGCGCGGCCCCGGCGCTTCACCCGTTGATCGTGCGGCGTTGTGCGCCTATCCCGCTCGCAGACTGACCCACCTTCCGGACCCTTCGCATGACCGCTCCCGCCGAAACCGACTCCCCGCAGCTGCTGCACCTCGTCATCGGCGGCGAACTGCGCCACCTCGACGCCCCGGTGTTCCGCGACCTGTCCAAGGTCGAATTCGTCGGGGCCTATCCCAGCTATGGCGAGGCAAAAAAGGCGTGGAAGGCCCGGGCCCAGGCCACAGTCGACAACGCCCACATGCGCTATTTCATCCTGCACGCGCACCGGATGATCGACCCGCGCGGCGATGCCCACTAGAGCTGACCCGATCCTTCGGGAACGGTCGTGCGATTGAAGCACTACCGTTGCACGATCGCGTGACTGCTGGAGCTAGCCCGATGACCGTTTTCGGCCAAACCCTCGGTGGACAGGAACTGTTTGCCCTCGCCTCGCTGCTGACGCTGCTGGTCTTCTGGCTGTTCGTCCTGCCGCGTGAGCACGCCTACGGCCGCTGGTTCAAGCGCTGGGAGGCCGAACGCCGCGCCCGCCGTCTGGGCCAGGAAGAAGAACCGACCAGCCCGACCGGCAAGCCGCGCGGGCCCTGGGGCTGAGCCCTATTCCCGGCGCAGCAATTTCTCGGTCAGCAATGTGCCCCACCAGCCCGCCTTGAACTCGGCCCGGATCGCCTTGGGATCGTAGGCATCGCTGTCGATCCAGTCGATAAAACTGACTCCGGTCGGTGCGACCTCGCGCAGGTATTTCTCCAGCGTATAGTCCAGCACCCCGGTCAGCCCCTCGCGGTGGTGCAGATACTTTTTGGACAGCTGACCGATGGCCTCGGACATCGGCTCGCCCAGATGGAAGTGGCGATAAAAGACCGCCATCATCCCGGCCCGGTCCGCCCCCGACTTGCAGTGGATCAGGGCCGGGTATTCAATGGTTTTGAACAGCTCACGGGCCCGGTGTACCCGGTCCTTCTGCGGCGGATCGCGCGAATCCAGCGGCGCGCTGATCAGCGTCAGGCCCAGCCGTTCGCAGGCGTCCTTTTCCAGTGCGAACCACGCCTCGTCGCGCTCGCTACCGCGCAGGTTGATGACGGTCCTGATGCCCTGCCGCTGCCAGTGCGCCAGCTGACGCGGTGACGGCTGGTTGGTGCGCACCAGATCAGGGCCCAGCCAGTGGGCGTTCATGAACCAGACCCGCAGAAAGGCGTGGTCCTTCCAGACATAGTCCCAGCCCGCCTTGAGACGGCCGGTCCGGGTGGTGAGATCGTAGCGGGTCATACACAGCGGGATAGCGGGTCCTGCCCTGCTCGTCATTCCGCAATAACGACGATGGCCCTGCGGATCAGGCCGGCACGCCCACCGCCGCAGGGACAAGCGGCATGACCAGCTTCAGCTGCAGGCCGTCCGCGCGCCATTCGCGCGAAATCTCCCCCCGCAGTTGCCGGGCCAGTTGTTCGACCAGCCGCGACCCGAATCCCGTCCGCTCGGGGGCCTTCAGGGCGGGGCCGCCGGACTCCGACCAGATCAGCACCAGATCGTTCCCCTGCACCGACCATTCGACGCTGACCTTGCCGCCCACGACGCTCAGCGCACCGTGTTTGGAGGCATTGGTCGCCAGCTCATGGATCAACATGCTCACCGGCTGGGCCTGATCCGGCGATACGGCGACGTCGGGGCCGCGAATGTCACAGGACTCCTCCGGCCACAGACTGGCCAGTTCGTCCCGGACCAGATCCTTGACCCGGGCGCCTTCCCATTTGCGGTCAGCCAGACTGCCCTGGGCCCGCGCCAGCGCCCCGACACGGCCCAGCAACACCGTCTTGTAGCTGCCCACGTCCGTGGCCCCGGCCAATTGCACAAGCGACTGCACCACCGTCAGGGCGTTCCGGGCCCGGTGATCGACCTCCCGCATCAGCAGTTCGCGCGTCGCCACATGACGCCGCTCCTCGCTGATGTCGCGAACCTCGATGATGGTGCCGACGGTCGCGCCTGTCTCGTCGCGCATCGGACTGGCGGTGAAGGCCACGGGATA
Source organism: uncultured Brevundimonas sp. (assembly GCF_963977465.1). GTDB lineage: Bacteria > Pseudomonadota > Alphaproteobacteria > Caulobacterales > Caulobacteraceae > Brevundimonas. Next base: position 13,847 of record NZ_CAXBOQ010000004.1, read on the forward strand.
GAAGGACCCGTCCTTGTGCACAAAAACCTCCTCCCCCTGTTGCTGGTTGTTCTCGGGAAAGGCGCGATCGATGGCGCATTCCGCCAGTGGAAACGGCGTGCCGTCAGGCCGGGTGTGATGGATCACGTCATGGAGATGGCGCCCGCGGGTTTCCTCGAACCGATAGCCCGTCAACGCCTCCGCAGCGGCATTCATGTAGACGCACTGCTGCTGCTCATCCATCAGGAAGATCGACACCGTCGCATTGTTGAGCACGGCCTGCAGCCGCCGGTCGGTGTCGCGAAAGGCCAGTTCGGCGACCTCGCGTTTGCGGATTTCCAGCCGGGCAGCCTCATAGACCTTGGCGTTATCGATGGCCGAGGCGGCCTGGGCCGCCACGCTGATCATGATCCGCTCATGCCGCACTGAGAACTGCGCTGCCTCCGGATGCCCGAAGAACAGTCCGCCCAGCACTTCGCCCGAACGGGAGATGACCGGCACCGACAGATAGCTGCGCACCGGCAGATGACCGGCCGGCATGCCGCGATGCGGCTCCATCTGCCCGTATCGCGGATCCCGGGTGATATCATCAGAGCGGATGATGCCCTCGCCGTGGAAGGTCGGCGCGAAAATGGGGGTCGCCCGCGGGTGCGGAAAGGCGGAAAACGCAGCGGGATCGGCACCGGACAGGGCGTACAGCAGGAACGCCTCGCCTTCGTCGCTGACGGCATTGTAGAAGAAGGCCCCGAAGCCGGCCCCGGTCAGCGACACCCCGGCGTCGACGACCGTCTGCACATTGCGGGCGAGGTCCAGCTCCGACGCGACGAGCGCCCCGGTTTCGTTGATGAGCCTGAGTATCCGGACCTCTTCGGCGAGGTCGGCATGGCTCATGTCCAGCGGTTCGATGTCGTGATCCATGGTCCCTCATGACTCGCCTGCACATGGGCATCCGTCGGCGAGCGTCTGATTTGGCTATGGGTTCCCACAAGCGGGGCAAAAAGAGCGACCCGGCGACCGGGTGGGTTAAGACATCACCGGCCCTGAAGAGCCGACCGAAAGGGCTCCCGCAAGCCGCCCCGCGCTTGACTTGGCGCGCAACCCGTCCGACCGAAGGTCGATGACCATGCCCGCCGCCGCTGCCGCCGACGAGAAGGAACCGCTGCGCCCGCTACTGGCGCGGATCTGGCGCGACTATCTGGCCCATCACAAGTCGGCCCTGTTCGCCTCCATGCTGTGCGCGGCGGTGGCCGGGGCCATGGCGGCCACGGTGCTGAAACTGCTGGAACCGGCGATCAACGGCCTGTTCGAACACGTGCCGGTCAAGGTCTGGGGCGTGATCAACATTCCACCCGGCGAGGCGGTGATCTGGATTCCCGTCATCATCGTCTCCGTGGCCCTGGTCTGGACCGCCGCCGCCCTGGGTCAGGCCGCCCTCGTCAACCGCCTCGGCCACGGCATCGTCGGCGACATCCAGATCCGCCTGTTCGCCGCCATGATCCGCGCCGACCTGGCCCGGCTGCGCAGCCAGCATTCCGGCACCTTCGTCTCCTCGGTGCTGTTCGATGCCAATCTGGTACGCGAGGCCTTCACCAACGGCGTGGTCAACTACACCCAGCACAGCCTGACCCTGATCTTTGTCATCGGAGCCATGACCCTGATCGACTGGCGTTTGACCTTGATCGTCCTGCTCGGCGTGCCGCTGGTCACCCTGATCATGCGGCGCTTTTCCAAACGCACCCGCAAGGCCACGCGCGGGGCCATGACCGAGACCGAAAACCTGTCGACCGCCCTGATGGAAAATCTGGACGGCGTCCGGCTGATCAAGATCGAAAACCGCGAGGCCGCCGAGGAGGCCCGCGTGGCCGTGGTGGTCGGCCGCCGCCAGCGTCATGTGATCAAGAGTGCCGACTCCCGTGCCTTCGCCGGTCCGGCCAGCAATCTGGTCTCGATGATCGTGGTGGCCGCGGTCATGGCCTATGCCGGATGGCGCGCCCAGGACGGGGCCATAACCATCGGGGCCTTCGCCGCCTTCATCGGCCTGCTGATGGCGGCGGGCCAGTCGCTGCGTCAGGTGACCAATCTGCAGACGGTGATGGCCGAGGGCCTGACCGCGGCACGACGCCTGTTCGCCGCCCTCGACATCCAGCCCGAGATTCGCGAGGCCGCCGACGCCCACACCCTGGCCGAGGGGCCGACCACGGTGGCCTTTGACCGGGTCTCCTTCGCCTATGCCCCGGCCGCCGACGGCGGCGCCCCGACCCTGTCCGACGTGTCGCTGACCGTCGCCCCCGGCGAGACCGTGGCCCTGGTCGGCCCGTCCGGCGGCGGCAAGAGCACCCTGCTATCGCTGCTGCCGCGCTTTTACGACGTGACCTCGGGTGCGGTGACCATCAACGGCGAGGACATCCGCCACCTGAAGATCCACGACCTGCGCGCCCGCATCGCCCTGGTCACCCAGGAGCCGTTCCTGTTCGACGACACCATCGCCGCCAACATCGCCTACGGCCGTCCGGGGGCCACGGCCGAGGACATCGTCCACGCCGCCACGGCCGCGGCCGCCCACGACTTCATCACCGCCCTGCCCGAGGGCTATGCCACCCGCGCCGGTGAGGGCGGTGTGCGCCTGTCCGGCGGCCAGCGCCAGCGCATCGCCATCGCCCGCGCCTTCGTCAAGGACGCCCCGATCCTGCTGCTGGACGAGGCCACCTCGGCGTTGGACACCGAGAGCGAGGCCCTGGTCCAGGCGGCGCTGGAACGGCTGATGCAGGGCCGGGCCACCCTGATGATCGCCCACCGTCTATCCACGGTGCGCAACGCCGACCGCATCCATGTCATCGCCGGTGGCCGGGTCGTCGAAACCGGCACCCACGATCAGCTGGTCAGCCTCGGCGGTCTCTATTCGCGACTCGCCAAACAACAGTCACTGGACGGCGACCCCGTCGCGGTCGCGGCGGTTTCGTGAGGCCGCTGCGTAATCCGGTCATCCAGGGCCTGCTGGCCTGGCTTCTGGCCCGGTGGATGCAGTTCTGCCTGGCCACCATCCGCTGGACCCACGTCAACGAACCCGCGGCCGAGGCTGTCTGGGACGACGGGGGCGGCGTGCTGTGCGCCTTCTGGCATTCGCGCATCGCCCTGGCTCCGAGCTGCTGGCCGACGCAGCGGGCCCAACCGGCCAAGGCCCTGATCTCGCTCAGCCCCGACGGCCAGTTCATCGCCCGGGCCGTGGCCCTGCAGGGCTTTCCGGCGGTGCGCGGCTCATCCGCCAACAAGGACAAGGCCGACCGCGCCAAGGGCGGCTCGCAGGCCCTACGCGACGGCCTGCGCCAGCTCAAGGTCGGGGCGTTGGCCATCACCCCGGACGGCCCGCGCGGACCGGCCCGCCAGATGGCCGAGGGCACCGTCCTGCTGGCCAAGTTGTCGAAGGTCCCGGTCCTGCTGATCGGTATGTCGTGCAACCCGTCCGTCCGCCTCAACAGCTGGGACCGGGCGATGCTGCCCCTGCCGTTCGGCCGCGGGGCCATCGTCTGGGACCGCACCGACTATCCCGAAGGGGCCGACCCGGCCGAAGTCGCCCGCGACTGGACCGACCGTCTCAATGCCGTGGAAGCCGAGGCCGACGCCATCGTCGGTGTGGCGCGGGTGTGACGTGAGCCTCGCCCTTTACCTTTACCGTCTGGCCACCCGGCTGCTGGAGCCGCTGGCCCCGCGGCTGCTGGACGCCCGCGTCAAACGCGGCAAGGAGGACGGCGTCCGGGTCGACGAACGGCTGGGTCTGGCCGGGCGTCCGCGGCCCGACGGCGATCTGGTCTGGCTGCATGGGGTCAGCGTCGGCGAGACCCTGTCCCTGCTGCCGGTGGCCGAGCGGCTCGTGCGCGAGCGCCCGGACCTGAGCGTGCTGGTCACCTCCGGCACCCTGACCTCGGCCGCCCTGCTGGCACAGCGCCTGCCCGCCGGGGTCATCCACCAGTTCGCCCCGGTCGACACCCCCGGAGCCGTGACGGCCTTCCTCGACCACTGGCAACCGACGCTGGGCGTGTTCGTCGAGAGCGAGTTGTGGCCCAATCTGATCCTCGCTGCCCGGACCCGCGGCGTGAAACTGGCGCTGGTCAGTGCCCGTATCACCGAAAAGACCGCCGCCGGCTGGACCCGGGTGCCCGGGGCCGCCCGACACCTGTTGGGGGCCTTCGATCTGGTCCTGCCGCAGGACGGGGCCTCCGCCACCCGGCTGCTGTCCCTCGGGGCCCAGATCGACGGTCAGGTGAACCTGAAGCTGTCCGGTGCCCCCCTGCCGCATGACCCCGCGGCCTTCACCGCCCTCAGCGCCGCCATCGGCGAGCGCCCGGTCGTCGTCGCCGCCAGCACCCATGACGGCGAAGAACTGGCGCTGGTGCAGGCGCTGGACGCGCTGGCCGACCGCCTGTGCCTGATCCTGGTGCCGCGCCATCCCGAACGCAGCGCCGCCATCGCCGCGGCCCTGACCGCCGAGGGCTTCAAATTCACCGCCCGGTCTTCCGGCCAGCCGCTCGATTCCCGTACCGACATCTATCTGGCCGACACACTCGGCGAGATGGGGCTGTTCCTGCGTCTGGCCGATGTCGTGGTGATGGGCGGATCGTTCTCGGCCGCGCTGGGCAAGCCGCCGGTCGGCGGTCACAACCCGCTGGAGCCGGCCCGGTTGGGTCGCCCGGCGGTGACCGGTCCCGACGTCTCCAACTGGGCCGCCATCACCCGCAGCCTGGTCGAGGCCGGGGGTCTGGCTGTGGCCCGCACCCCGGCGGATCTGCCGACGATCATCGCGCCGCTGCTGGCCGATCCGGAAGCCGCCCGGGCCATGGGCGACCGCGGCCGCCGCGCCGCCACCGAGGCCGGGGTCGGCCTCGACCGGCTGTGGACCGCGTTACAGCCCCTGCTGCCGCCCGCCCCGCCCCGGAGGCACCGATGAGCCTGTCGACCCCCCGCTGGTGGTACGACCGCGAGCGCCGCCATGCGCCGGTGACGCGGATGTTGCTGCGCCCGGCCGGCTGGCTCTGGGCCGCCGTCACCGCCCGGCGCATCGCCCGCACGGTTCCCGTTGATGCAGGCATCCCGGTCATCTCGATCGGCAATCTGACGGTCGGTGGCTCGGGCAAGACGCCGGTCGTCCGTGAAGTCCTGCGCCTGCTCCGCGCCGCGGGTGTCGACGCCCAGGCCCTGTCACGCGGCTACGGCGGCAAGCTCGAAGGCCCGGTCCGGGTCGATCCCGCCGTCCATAGCGCCGCCGACGTCGGCGACGAGCCCCTGATGCTGGCGCTGGACAGCCCCGCCTGGATCGCCCGCGATCGGGTCGCCGGGGCCCGCGCCGCCGCCGCTGCCGGGGCCGAGGCCGTGGTGCTGGACGACGGCCACCAGAACCCGGCCCTGAAGAAGACCCTCAGCCTGATCATCGTCGACGGCGAAACCCGCGACGACGAATGGCCGTTCGGCGACGGGGCGGTGTTTCCATCCGGCCCGATGCGCGAGCCGCTCAAGGCCGGTCTGGCCCGGGCCGATGCCGTGGTCATCCTGCTGCCCGCCGACATCGCCGACGCCGACCCGGAACTGGTCGCCACCCTCACCCCCCTGCCGGTCTTCATCGCCCGGCTGCAGCCCGCCGCCGCCCCGCCGCCCGGTCCGCTGATGGGCTTCGCCGGCATCGCCAAGCCGTGGAAGGTCGAGCGCGCGCTGAAGGCCGCGGGGGCCGATCTGGTCGAATTCGCCGCCTTCCCCGACCACGCCGCCTTCCGCGAAAGCGACCTGCGCGCCCTCACCGACCGGGCAGCGGTGTTCGACGCCCGGCTGATCACCACCGAAAAGGACTGGTCCCGCCTGCCGCCCGCGTGGCGCGCACGAGTGATCAGTTGGCCGGTCAAGGCCACGTTCGACGATGAGGCGGGGTTTGGGGCGCTGCTGCTCTCGAACATCCCTTCTCCCCTTGCGGGAGAAGGTGGCCCGCGCAGCGGGTCGGATGAGGGGTCTTTCCGACCTTAACCTCATCGACCCGCAGCCGACCTGTATCTGCCAGCGTCACCCCTCATCCGTCAGGCCTGCGGCCTGCCACCTTCTCCCGCAAGGGGAGAAGGATCACTCCGTCCGGTAGACCACCCCGCCCTTCATCACGAAGCGGACATGCTCCAGCGTCGTTACATCGCTGAGCGGATCCCCTGACACGGCGATCAGGTCCGCCGGCATGCCGACGGTAATCCGACCGGCCTCGCCTGAAATCCGCAGATGGTCGGCTGCCACCACCGTGGCTGACTGTACGGCCTCCAGCGGCGTCATCCCGGCCTGGACCAGCAGGGCGAACTCCCGGGCATTGTCCCCGTGGGCCGAAACCCCGCTGTCGGTGCCGAAGGCGATGCGCACCCCGCCGTCATGGGCGCGGCGCGCCATGTCCAGCATCTTCGGGCCGGCCTCCAGCGCCTTGGCGGTCTGGGCCGGGGTGAAGAAATTGCCCGGGCTGGCGGCGATGCGAGCCACGAAATCCCCGGCCAGCAGCGTCGGCACCAGATAGGTGCCCTCGCGCCGGAACAGCCGGATCGATTCCGCGTCCAGATAGGTGCCGTGCTCGATCGAGTCGCCGCCCGCGCGCAGGAAGGCGTTGATGCCGTCGACGCCGTGCGCGTGGGCCGTCACCTGACGCCCCATGCGATGCGCCACCTCGACGATGGCGGCCAGCTCGGCGTCGGTGAACTGCTGGCCCAGACCGGCGGCCGTGTTCGACAGTACCCCGCCCGTGGCCGTAATCTTGATGATGTCGGCCCCCGACCGCACCTGGGTGCGGACCGCGCGCATGCAGTCGTCGGCCCCGGAGCAGATGCTCTCGGACGACAGCAGATGCATGATGTCCTCGCGGAAGCCGTTGATGTCGCCGTGACCGCCGTGAATCGACACCGACGATCCGGATGCGATCACCCGCGGCCCGGGCACCTCGCCCGCAGCGATGCCGTCGCGCAGGGCGAAGATGGCGTTATTTTCCGCGCCCAGATCGGCCACCGTGGTGAAGCCGGCCATCAGGGTGCGTCGGGCATACAGCGCCCCGCGGATGGCCTGGTCGGCGCTGGACTGGGTCATACCCTCCAGCCGCTGGTTCGGGTTGGATTGGCCGGTCAGGTGCACATGGCTGTCGATCAGGCCGGGCAGCACGAAACCGTCGCGCAGATCCACGGTCCGATCGCCGCTTTCCGTGCCGGAAATGAAGCCGTCGCGGATTTCGACGACTTGGTTCCCTCTGATCACGAGAGTTTTATCGCGCAGCACAACACCGGTCGACGGATCGGCCAGCAGCCGCCCCGCCTGCACGAACACGGTTCCCCCATCAGGCGAAGCCGTAGCGGTTTCGGACGTTTGCCGGGCGTTGGCCGGCGCGACAGCAAGCATAACGGCCGCAATGGCCAGCATTAACGATTTCAATAAACCCTCCCTGAACAGTTCGGCACCATACTCGTATGACAGTTTCCGCCAAGGCTCCGGTTGAATCCCGGCCTTGGTTCATGAAACAACCGTTCACTGTTGTTGAAGCCGCGCGAAGGGGCGTCGCATGCGGATATCGAGACGAGGCATCATTCTTGGCGGTTCGGCCCTGCTTTCGGGTTGCGCCACGGCGTCGGCCGGAACGCAATACGCGTCGGTGTCCGCCCCGCTGGTCGATCCGGTCGCGCCGGCCGCACCGGTCTCCACCGCCCAGGTTATCGCCCCGCCGCTCGATCCCAACGGTATCGTACCCGCGGCCCTGATGGCCCGCGCCATGGCCGCCCTCGACATCCACCACCGCCGTGTGCCGCTACGCGACCGCATGTATCTGGTCGATTTCAAGCGGTTCTCGGGCGAGGAACGGCTGTTCGAGGTCGACCTGCTCAGCGGCCAGGTCAACGCCTTCCGCACCAGCCACGGCAAGGGGTCGGACCCGGCCCACTCCGGCTATGCCCGCAACTTCTCCAATACACCCGAGAGCTACATGTCCTCGATCGGGGCCTATGCCACCGCCGGGGCCAATTATGGCGCGCAGCAGGGCCCAAACGTCCTGCTGGACGGTCTGGAATACTCCAACGACAAGGCCCGCGAACGGGCCATCATCGTGCACGGTGCCGACTATGCCGATCCGGCCTTCCTCGCCCGCGAGGGCAAGCTGGGTCGCAGCTACGGCTGTTTCTCGGTGTCCCACGTCGACCTGCCCGCCCTGCGCCAGCGCATGGGCGAGGGCCGGCTGCTGTTCGCCGGGGCCTGATTCCCGTCTATCTCAGCACGGCCAGCAGCACGGCCACCCAGTGTACCGCCGCCGCCACCACGACATGGCCGTGCCAGATCGCGCGCCGGTAACGCATCTGCTTGTTGGCGTAGAAGATCACCCCCACCGAATAGAGCAGCCCCCCGACCGCCAGCAGGATCACCGGGGCCAGGCCCAGACTCTGCATAAACGGCTGGATGGCGAGCACCATCACCCAGCCCAGCGCCAGATAGATGACAATCCAGAACCCCTTGCCCAGCCCGGGCAGCAGCAGCTTGGCCAGGGCCGCGATGAGCGCCGTGCTCCACACCGCCGCCGTCATCCCCCAGGCCCACGCCCCGGTCAGATGCTGGGTCGTAAACGGCGTGTAGGAGCCGGCAATCATGATGAAGATGCCGGCATGGTCGAAGCGCCGCAGCAGCGGCTGGAAGCGGCTGGCGGAGAAATTATAGGCCGTCGACAGCCCCAGCATGGTCAGCAACCCGACCGCATAGATGGCCGCCGCCGTCAGACTTCCAGCATTGCCGAACCCGATCGCCAGACCCAGCAGCATCCCGCCGCCGACCAGCGCCAGCGCCAGTCCGGTCAGGTGCACGATCAGGTCTGCCAGCCGCTCCTTGCCGTCGCGGTAGTGGCTTGGCGGTTCGGGCGGCAGGACGTCGGGCACTGGGGGGTCTCCATCGCGAACAGCCGCGCGGTCAGCGGCTTGAAAGGCTCATAGTACATGCCACGGCTCAGAACACGGCGACACGGGCCGTCATCATCTGCAGAAACGGCGGTATTTGCTGATCCTTATGAGAAATTTCAGGATATACCCACGGTCGCTAACCCTTGTCGTAGGGGCCGGGGTTTGTTCGCGGGGGCGAAAGCATGAAGGCACGATTTCTCTGGCGGGCCTGGCGCGCGCGCTTCCGCGACCAGTCGGCGGAGCTGGCGGCCATCCGCAGGAGTCTCGGGCCCGACGACGTTGCCTGTGACATCGGCGCGAACAAGGGCAGCTACCTCTACTGGATGTCGCGCTGGGCCGGGCGGGTCGTGGCCTTCGAGCCCCAGCCGGGGTTGGCCGGCTATCTGTCGGACGCCTGTGATGCGGTCGGCATGACCAATGTCACCGTCGAACGCTCCGGCGTGTCCGACGTATCCGGTACCCGCGACCTGTACATGCCGTCGGAAAACTCGCCGGAGGCCAGCCTCGTCCAGCACGCGGACGCCGGTTCGATTCCGATCTCCGTGGTGGCGCTGGACGACTATTTCGGTCCGGAAGAGCGCGTGGCCCTGCTCAAGATTGACGTCGAGGGCGGCGAACTGGACGTGCTCAAGGGGGCTGAACGCATCCTGCGTCAGCACCGGCCCGTCCTGCTGATGGAATGCGAACAGCGCCATCTGTCCCACGGCACGGTCGCCGACTGCCTGCAGTATCTTGCGACGCTCGGCTATGTCGGCAATTTCCTCGACCGCGGCCGGTCCGTGCCGGTCGCCCGGTTCGAGCCCGCTGTGCATCAGGCCACGGTCGGCGATCGCTTCTGGACCGCCTCGACCTACTGCAACAATTTCGTCTTCACCCCAGCCTGAGGTCGACGGGTCAAACGGTTTCGCTCGCTCCCGTCAGGGTTCGCGTCGCCGCGCCACATGCCGGACCGACAGGATGCGCACCTCGGCGTCCAACACGACGTAGCGGATGAGGTAGGGCGGCACCACCGTCAGTTCCCGACGACCATTGCCGATCGGTCGCCCCCGATCCGGCAACTCCAGCAAACTCTTCCCGGCAGTCGTTAGCCTGGTGAAGAAGCGGCTGGCAGCAGCAGGATTGAAGCCTGCGATATAGGTCTGGATGTCAATCAGATCATCCCGCGCGCCCGGTGACCATATCAGTCGCCGCATTTCGGTGGTGGCAGCGGATTGTGTGTTCCCCAGGAGGCCACCCAGCGCATCACGGCCTCGTGGCTCACGAAACGACCGGCCTCAAAGTCCGCGAGGGCGCGCTGGTCGGACGCCTCGAGCGCCGCCGCGTCCTCCACGTCGAAGACGCCGGGCTCCTCGTCCAGTTCATGGGGCGGTTCGCTCATGGCAGGACCATACCACGGCACGCGACCGGGCTCACGCACGCTCAACCTTTGATGAGGTCGAAAAACCCTTCGTCGCCCAGAGGTGGAGTCCCCTACCCCCGCTCAACCGCGCGCCAGCCGATGTCGGTGCGCCAGAAACCGCCGGGCCAGTCGATCTTGCGGATGGCGGCATAGGCCCGATCGCGCGCCTGGACGATGTCATCGCCGGCGGCACAGATGTTCAGCACCCGCCCCCCGGCCGCGACCAGCTGGCCGTCGTCGCGCCGCCGGGTTCCGGCATGGAAGACCTGGACGTGCGGTCCGAAATCCTGACCCGCCCCGCGGATGATCGAGCCTTCCAGCGGGCTGTCGGGATAGCCCTTGGCCGCCATGACGACGCAGATCACCGTCTGGTCCTTGAACGGCAGGCCCGGCAGGCCCGAAACGTCGCCCTGGGCGCAGGCCAGCAGATAGGGGACGACGTCCCCGTCCAACCGCATCATCAGCACCTGACATTCCGGGTCGCCGAAGCGGACGTTGTATTCGACCACCTTCGGTCCGTCGTCCGTGGCCATCAGCCCGACATAGAGGACCCCGCGATAGGGCGCGCCCTCGGCGACCATCCCCTTCAGCGTCGGCTGGACCACCAGCCGGTCGGCCGCCTCGACCAGCTCCGGCGTGAACACCGGCGCGGGCGAGTAGGCCCCCATGCCGCCGGTATTGGGGCCCATGTCGCCGTCGAAGGCGCGCTTGTGGTCCTGGGCCCCGCCCAGCAGCACCGCCCGTTCGCCGTCGCACAGGGCGAACAGCGAGCCTTCCTCGCCGTCCATGAATTCCTCGATCACCACCCGCGACCCGGCGCTGCCGAAGCGGCCGCCCAGCATGCGCTCGATCTCGGCCTCGGCGTCGCGCTTGTCGGGGCTGATCGCCACCCCCTTGCCCGCGGCTAGACCGTCGGCCTTGATCACATAGGGCGGCTTGAACACGTCCAGCGCCTGCCGCGCCTCGTGCAGTCGCTCATAGACGCCATAGCCAGCCGTCGGGATCTCATGCCGCTCCATGAAAGCCTTGGAGAAGGCCTTGGAGGTTTCCAGCTGCGCCGCCTTCTTGGTCGGGCCGAAACAGGGGATGCCCGCCGCCGCCAACCGATCGGCCAGACCCTTCTCCAGCGCGCTCTCGGGCCCGACCACGACCAGATCGGCCTTGATCTCCCGCGCCAGCGCCGCCAGCCCCTCGGCGTCGTCGCCCTTCACCGCGCGCCGCTCGCCCAGCTTGTCCATGCCCGGATTGCCCGGCGCGATGACCAGCCGCTTGACCAGCGGTGACTGGGCAATCTTCCAGGCCAGGGCATGTTCGCGCCCTCCCGATCCGACGAGCAATATGTTCATGCAGGCGGCATGACCGCCCCGGGCGAACGGGTCAAGCGGTAGCGGGGATCAATGGGGCGCTCAGGTCGAAATCCGCCGGTGCCGTGCCCTCAGGACAACCGGTCGCGGAAGTCGGTGTAGTCGAATGTCCGGACCAGCCGCAGCGCATCGGTCTCGCTGTCCCACACGGCGATGGCCGGCAGCGGCACGCCGTTGAAGGTGTTGGTCTTGACCATTGAATAGTGGGCCTGGTCGAGGAAGGCGATGCGGTCGCCCGGCTGCGGCAGGGCGGCAAAGCGATAGTCACCGATGATGTCACCGGCCAGACAGGACGGCCCGCCGATCCGCACCGTAACGCCGCCCTCGACCTCGCCCATCAGCGCCGGCCGGTACGGGGCCTCGATCACATCCGGCATGTGGCAGGTGGCCGAAATGTCGGTGATGGCCACGGCCATGCCGTTGTCGACGGTATCGAGAATCTCGCCGACCAGAATCCCGGCATCCAGGGCGATGGCCTCGCCCGGCTCCAGATACACCTGCAACCCGTGGCGTTCGCCGATCCCGCGTACGAAGGCGATCAGGTCGTCGCGGCGATAGTCAGCCCGGGTGATGTGGTGACCGCCGCCGAGGTTCAGCCATGTCACGTTGCCCAGCATCCCCGCCAGCTTCGGCTCCAGCGACGCCCAGATGCGCTCCAGCGGCTCGAACCCCTGTTCGCACAGGGCGTGGATATGTAGGCCGTCGACGCCGTCCAGATGTTCCGGCTTCAGCTGCGACACCGGAAAACCCAGCCGCGACCCGGTCTGGCACGGGTCGTATTTGGCGACCTCGGCCTCGCTGTGTTCGGGGTTCAGTCGCAGGCCGATGTCGAACACCTCGCCCGCCTCGCGCGCCGCAGCGATCAGGTCAGCAAACCGCGTCCTCTGGTCCGGCGAGTTGAAGATCACCGTGTCCGACAGCCGCAGGATTTCCGGCAGGTCCTCACGCTTGTAGGCGGGCGAATAGGTGGTCAGGTGGCCGTGAAAATGCTCGCGCGCCAGCCGCGCCTCGAACAGGCCCGAGGCACAGGTGCCGTCCAGATAGTCCCCGACCACATCACCCAGCGACCACATCGAAAACGCCTTCAGCGCCAGCAGCACCCTGGCCCCCGACCGGTCGCCCACGTCCTTGAGGATGGACAGGTTGCGCCGCACCGCCGCCGCATCGACCACGAAACAGGGCGACGGGACCCGGTTCAGGTCAAAGCGGGAGAATGCGCCGGGTCCGGCGGCCTGGGTTTCCATGATCCGCCTCGATCAGAAGGGCAGTGGCGCGTCCAGCTCGCGCACCTGCCACGGCAGGCCGTGCTGGCTCAGCATGTCCATGAACGGATCGGGATCCATCTGCTCCATGTTGAACACGCCCTCACCTTTCCATTGGCCGGTCAGGATCAGCGCCGCGCCGATCATGGCCGGGACGCCGGTGGTGTAGCTGACCGCCTGGTTGCCGGTCTCGGCATAGGCGGCCTCGTGGTCGCAGATGTTGTTGACGTAGACCGTCTTCGCCTCGCCGTCCTTCACGCCGGTGGCGATGGTGCCGATATTGGTCTTGCCCTTGGTGATCGGGCCCAGCGAGGCCGGCTCGGGCAGCAGGGCCTTGAGGAATTCGATCGGGATGATCTCCCGGCCCTGGAACATCATCGGCTCGATCCGCGTCATGCCGACGTTCTCCAGCACCTCCAGATGCTTCAGATAGGAGTCGCCGAACGTCATCCAGAAGCGGATGCGTTTGATTTCCGGATAGAATTTGGCCAGCGATTCCAGCTCCTCATGGTACATGAGGTACATGTTCTTCTGGCCGACCTGATCGAAGTCGAACACCTGTTTGTGGGCCAGCGCCGGGCCCTCGATCCACTGACCATTCTCCCAGTGCCGCGACGGGGCGGTCACTTCGCGGATGTTGATCTCGGGATTGAAATTGGTCGCGAACGGCAGGCCGGTGTCGCCGCCGTTGCAGTCCAGAATGTCGAGCGTGTCGATCCGGTCCAGCAGATGCTTCTTGGTCCAGGTCGCGAACACCGAGGTCACGCCCGGGTCGAAGCCGCTACCCAGCAGGGCCATCAGCCCGGCCTTCTTGAAGCGCTCCTGATAGGCCCACTGCCAGCTGTATTCGAACTTGGCCTGGTCGCGCGGCTCGTAGTTGGCGGTGTCCATATAATGGACCCCGGCCGCCAGACAGGCGTCCATGATGTTCAGATCCTGATACGGCAGCGCCAGATTGACCACCAGCGCCGGCTTGACCGTCCGGATCAGAGCCGTGGTCGCGGCGACGTCATCGGCGTCGATCTTTGCCGTGTCGATCGACACCCCGGTGCGCGCCTTGACGGACTCAGCGATGGCGTCGCATTTGGACAGGGTCCGGCTGGCCAGGGTGATGTGCGAGAACACGTCCGCATTCATCGCCATCTTGTGAATCGCGACCGATCCGACGCCACCGGCACCGATAACCAACACCCTGCTCATCTGCAGATCTCCTGTACTTGACCGTCTGTGCGGCATGTCCGCCGCCTTGGGGTGGGGGCCTTATCACGACACGCGGGGGTCGGCTAACGACTCATGGCCGGAAAGTGATCGAGGGACCCTGGATGCCAGCTCCCGCCTGCCGCGCCCGCTCCGCGTGCGTGACTCGACTCGCGCCGAAGTTGCTGCCTTCTTGTCTTTCGGAATTTCGAGGGCAGTGCGGTGACTTATCTGGTTGTACTCGCTTTGGTGGGGTTAACCGTTTGGTTCGGCTGGCAATCCCGCACAATACGCAAGGCTCTCGCAGTATCTCAGGCTGAGACGGAGCAAGTCCGGGTAGAGGCAGCCCGCGTTCAATCAGACGCAGATCGACTGAAGGCGCGCTACGAACCGTTGACTAACATTGAGTCCGAGATCGCGCGGCTGAATGTTCAGGTGGCTTTGAAACAGACAGAAATCGAGTGTCTTGCTGAATCCTACGTCGGTAAGAAATCGATTTACGATCGCTTGGTGGCAGAATCGGCAGTCTACGATGGGAGAGCCGCCTTCGCAGAACTCGGCGTTTACGAGCCTCATTTCAACTATGATGATAGCGAGACCTACAAAGTTGCCATCATGACTGTCCGCCAGGAGCAAAAGGACACTGTGGCTGCAAAAAATGCTGTCTTTTGCACGACAGATTGGCGGGTGGACGGGAGCCTTGCCAAAGGCAAGACCATGACAAATCGGGGTATCAAGCTCACACTCCGCGCGTTCAATAACGAGTGCGAAGCTGCCATCGCGAACGTGCGCTGGAGCAACGCTGTCGCGATGGAAAAGCGAGTCGTCAGGGCTTTCGAGAAAATCTCGGCCCTGAATGAGAGTAGCGCGATCCGGATCAATCCAGTTTTTCTTGAGCTGAAGCTAAAGGAACTGCGACTGACTCACGAGTATCGCGAGAAGCTCAAAGCAGAACGCGAAGAGCGTGCCGAACTTGCCCGACTGGCGCGGGAAGAAGCGCGCCTCCAGCGTGACCTCGAACGAGCGGAAGAAGATGAGGCTCGGTACGCGCGACTTCTTGAACAAGCTCGGCAAGAGGTGGGTTCAGTTTCGGGTGCAAAACTAGAGGCGTTCGAGAAGCAAGTCGCAATGTTGGAGCAAGACCTTGCTGCAGCACACGCTAAGACCGAACGCGCGCGCGCAATGGCGGAGCAGACCCGATCGGGCTTCGTCTACATCATCTCGAATATCGGCTCATTTGGCGAAGGCGTCGTGAAAATCGGCCTCACCCGGCGGCTGGACCCTTTGGATCGTGTTCGAGAACTGGGAGACGCCAGTGTTCCTTTCCTCTTTGATACTCACGCAATTATTTACAGCGATGACGCGCCTGCGCTTGAGCGTGCGCTTCATGTCGAATTCGAGAGCACGCGTATTAACGGACAGAATATGCGGAAGGAGTTCTTCCGAGCTCCAATCGATGAAGTGGAGCAAGCGGTAGGCCGCCTCGCGCCCGACGCTTCATTTTTCAGGGACGTAGAGGCTCAAGAGTTCAGGGAGACGATGGCCAAGCGTCAGGCCAAACTAGCCGAGGAAGCTGCTCGCGAGTCGGTCTTCCCCAACAGCATCTGAAAAGTCGTCAGTGACCACTGATCCCTGACATCCACGCTTCCCCCGTTCCCGTCGCGCCCTCGCCCCGCTAGTCTGCGCCGATGAGTGACGACTCCTATGTGTTCGAGGGCCCGGCGGACGAACCGGCGGCACCGCGCGACAACAATCCGCCCCTGTCGATTTCGGAGCTCAGCTTCGCGCTCAAGCGCACGCTGGAGGAACGGTTCGGCCATGTCCGGCTGCGCGGCGAGATTTCCAAGGTCAATCGTCACGCCTCGGGCCATATCTATCTGACGCTCAAGGACGACAAGTCGGCCATCGACGGCGTGGTCTGGAAGGGCTCGGCCCGCAGTCTGGGCATCCAGCCCGAACCGGGGCTTGAGGTCATCGTCACCGGCAAGATCACCTCCTATCCGGCCCGCTCCTCCTACCAGATCGTCATCGAGACGATGGAGGCGGCCGGGGCCGGGGCCCTGCTGGCCCAGCTGGAGCGGCTGAAGGGCAAACTCCGTGACGAGGGCCTGTTCGCGCCCGAGCGCAAACAACCCATCCCGACCTTCCCCGCCGTGGTCGGCGTCATCACCAGCCCGACCGGGGCGGTGATCCGCGATATCCTGCACCGCATCGCCGAACGCTGGCCCTGCCGGGTCATCGTCTGGCCCTGCGTGGTCCAGGGCGACGCCGCCGCCGCCCAGGTCGCCAACGCCATCCGCGGCTTCGACGCGATGAAGGCTGGCGGCCCCATCCCCCGCCCCGACGTGGTCATCGTCGCCCGCGGCGGCGGTTCGGTCGAGGATCTGTGGGCCTTCAATGACGAGGCCCTGGCCCGCGCCGTGGCCGCGGCCCGCATCCCGATCATCTCGGCCGTCGGGCACGAGACCGACACCACATTGATCGATTTCGTCTCCGACCGCCGCGCCCCGACCCCGACGGGGGCGGCCGAGATCGCCACCCCGGTGCTGGCCGACCTGCGCTACACCTTGGCCGATCTGGACCGCCGCCTGACCGGCGCGGGCGGCCGGCTGATCGAGGAGCGCCGCATCCGGCTGCGCGCCGTGGCCCGTGGCCTGCCCGCCCGGCCTGAGGATCTGCTGGCCCTGCCGCGCCAGCGTCTCGACCACGCCGCCAGCCGTCTCGGCTCGGGCCTGCAACGTGGCGTCGATCGCCAGACCACCCGTTTCGCCAGCGTCTCCGGCCGTTTCGGCCGCGCCCTGCTGGACCGGGTCATCGAGCGCCGCACCGACCGGCTGTCGGCCACCAGGGCCCGGCTGATCCCGACCCTGCCGCGCAAGCTGGATCAGGCCAGCGTCGCCCTGTCGGCCCTGACCCGGGCCCTGGCCAGCCTCGACCCCGGTCGCCCCAAGCCCGGCTTTGCCCGGGTCGAGGACAGCGATCAGACCTGGTTGACCTCGGCCACCGCCCTGTCACCCGGTCAGGCCGTGCGTCTGGTCTTCGCCGACGGCGCGGCCGCGGCCCATGTCGACGGCGACGACGCCGGATCGCCCCCGCAGCGCCCGGCGCGCGCCGCGCCCCGGCCTCCCGCTCGCCTGAAGGCGCCGCCGCCCGGTCAGGGTGACCTGTTCTGATGATCGGCGGTCAAACGCGGTGGCACAAAGCCCCGCGCCACCGTATGTTTGGTGAATGACCACACCCAAAGCCTCCGACGAAGCCACCCTCCACTATGGCGACGGCGAGTTCGCCGTCCTGCGCCCCGGTCGATTCGTGCGTTGCGCCGTCAGCGCCCGCGCCATCCCGCTGGAAGCCCTGCGTTACTGGTCGGCCGAGCATCAGGAGGCCTATTTCAGCCCCGAGGAAGCCCGTAGCCGCATGGCGCCGGTCCAGTGATCGCCAGTCGCCGCGGCCTGCTGACCGGCGCCGCCGCCACGCTCGTGGCCGGACCGGCCCTCGCCCGCCGCCAGGACACGCTGCGGCTGACCGGCAATTTCGTCCAGGGCGGCCACGCCATCGGCACCACCTGGCCCGGGGCCGTGGTCTTCGTCGACGGCGAGGCCCTGGCCACCGCCTCGCCCGACGGCACCTTCATCGTCGGCTTCGACCGCGACCAGACCGGCAGCGTCGCCATTGAGGCCCGGTCCGGTAACCGCTCGGTTCGACGGGCCCTCGACATCACCCGCGTCGACTTCCCCAGCACCCGCATCAACGGCCTGCCCGCTTCCACGGTCACCCCGGCCGACCCGGCCCTGCTGGCCCGCATCCGGCGCGAGGTCGCGCTCAAGACCGAAGGCTTCGCCAGCCGCATCGATATCGACAATTTCAGCGACGGCTTCACCTGGCCGCTGGCCCAGTTCCGCATCTCCAGCCGCTGGGGCAGCCAGCGTATTCTCAACGGCACTCCGGCCCGGCCCCATTACGGCATCGACCTGGCCGCGCCGCAGGGCACGCCGATTCTGGCCCCGGCCGCCGGGCGCGTGACCCTGAGCCAGCCGGACCTGCATTTCGAGGGCGGCCTCGTGCTGATCGACCACGGCCAGGGCCTGATCACCGCCTATCTGCACCAGTCGCGCATTCTGGTTGAGGCCGGTCAGGACCTGCAGCGCGGCGACGTCATTGGCCGGGTCGGCAGCACCGGTCGCGCCACCGGCCCGCATCTGTGCTGGCGCGCCAAATGGCGCGACCGCAACCTCGACCCGTCCCTGTTCGTGCGCGGATAGCGAGAAACGTCATACCCTTCAGGGCAGAAGCGGCCGCACCTGATGGACCGACCCCACGAATATGGTTAAAGACCGGCCGCGCGCATTTTGTAACACAGGCCAGTTCCCTCCCGATGGCAGACCTTAAATCTCTCGAGATCCTGCTCGTCGACGACAACAAGCAGTTCCGGTCGATGACGTCGGCAATCCTGATTGCTGCGGGTTGTCGCAATATTCGCGAAAGCGCGGACGGGGCCTCGGCCCTGCAGTCCCTGCAGCAGAAGCCCTGCGACCTGGCCATCGTCGATTACAAGATGTCACCGATCGACGGGGTCGAATTCACCCGCATTGTCCGCAACAACACCGACGGCATCGACACCTTCCTGCCGATCATCATGATGACCGGCCACTCGGCCCGGCAGAAGGTGATGGCCGCCCGCGACGCCGGCGTGACCGAGTTCGTGACCAAGCCCTTCACCGCCAAGGCCCTGCTCGACCGCGTCCATGCGGTGATCCACAATCCGCGCCCGTTCATCCGTACCGAAGGCTATTTCGGCCCAGACCGACGGCGCAAACAGCTCCCGGGCTACACCGGTCCGATGCGGCGCAAATCCGATCAGGAAAGCGTGGTCTACATTTCGGAATAGACGGTCTTGGGCCACCGCTTGTGGACCCAGAACCAGTCGACCGGATGCTCGCGGACCCGGTCCTCGACGAAGCGGGTGACCGCCTGAACACCCCGCGCGATGTCGCCGGTACGGTCGCCGGTGGCCTCCAGTTCGATCGGCTCATGCACCGTCAGCCGGAAGCGCACACCCGGCAACCGGGTCACCGACATCGGCTGCAACACCGTGCCGAAGCGCAGCGCCAGCCGACTCGGCCCCGGCGCCGCGTTGACCGGGTGGTCGAAGAAACTCACCTCCGGCCCCTCCGAGAATTTCTGGTCGTTCAACAACGCCACCGACTCGCCGCGCCCCAGCCCGGCCAGCAGTTCGCGGGCCCCGTCGCCCCCCTTGGGCGCGAACAGCTTGACCCCGTAGCGAGCCCGGTTGGTGCGGATCTGGCGGTCGACATAGGGGTTGTTGGCCGCCCGGTACGAAATCATGCACGGAATCCCGGCCGCCAGGATCACCGCCGGCATCAGTTCGAAATTGGCGAAATGGCCCGAGACGAACACCACCGGCTTACCACCGGTCCGGATCGCCTCCAGCCGTTCGGCCCCGACGATCTCGATCCGCCCCGACGCCGGGGTCAGCCGGTCCATCATCATCAGCTCGGCGAACGTGCGTCCGGTCTGGTCCCACTGCGCCATGGCCAACTGCGCGCGCTCGGCCGGGTCCATGTCGGGAAAGGCCAGGGTCAGATTGCGCAGCACCGTCCGGTGCACGCGGGTCATCGGCCCGAGGGTCCGCAACAGCCGGCCCCCCAGCGCCGAAGCCCCCTCCAGCCCCAGCCCGCGCAGAAAGGCGATCAGGCCGGCGAACCCCAGCCCCTGAAGCCGCCAGGCCAGGTCCTGACCAAGGCCGGGTCTGTCGTCCTTACCAGGCAATGGTGATCCCGCCGTCCACCACCAGCGTCTGACCGGTC
Organism: uncultured Brevundimonas sp.; assembly: GCF_963977465.1. GTDB lineage: Bacteria > Pseudomonadota > Alphaproteobacteria > Caulobacterales > Caulobacteraceae > Brevundimonas. The sequence continues at coordinate 33,803 of NZ_CAXBOQ010000004.1, forward strand.
ATATAGGTCGAGGCCGGCGACGCCAGATAGACCGCCGCCCCGGCGATCTCGTCCGGCTGGCCGATCCGCTTCAGCGGGGCCGGATCGGTGGCCAGCTTCAGGATCTCCGGGTTTTCCCACAGATATCTGGCGAAATCGGTCTTGATCAGGCCCGGCGCGATACAGTTGCAGCGCACGTTCGACGGCCCCCACTCGACCGCCAGATTGCGCGCCAGCTGCATGTCGGCGGCCTTGGAGACATTGTAGGCCCCGATCAGGGCGTTGCCGCGCAGGCCGCCGATCGACGAGACGATGATCACCGACCCCTCTTTCCGCGCCAGCATCTGCGGTGCGACCATCTGGGTCAGCCAGTGGTTCGAGACCACATTGTTCTGCAGGATCTTGTTGAACTGCTCGTCATTGATGCCCGCCATCGGCCCGGCATACGGGTTGCTGGCGGCGTTGCAGACCAGGATGTCGATCTTGCCGAAGGCGGCATTGGTCTCGTCGACAAGCCGCTGCAGGTCTTCCTTGGAGGCGATGTTGGCGGGAATGGCGATGGCCCGGCCCTCACCGTGTTTGGCATTGATCGCCCGGGCGACCTCATCGCACGGCCCGGCCTTGCGCGACGAGATGACGACCTGCGCGCCATGCTCGGCCATACGCTCGGCGATGGCCTTGCCGATGCCCCTGGATGAGCCGGTAATGACGGCGACCTTGCCGGTCAGATCGAACAGTTCCATGCGAATCCCTGCAATTCTTCCAAGTGCACTCTAGGCGATACGCCCTGATACCCCGATACTCGGGCGATTCCATCCGGGAAGACGGGATTCGCCGTTCCCCGGTCTGGTGAACCGATGCGCACACTGACGACCATCATCCTGTTCTGCTTCTACGTCTTCGTGGCGATGACCGTGGGTGCCTTCCTGTGGCGCGCCGGTCTCGGCGCCGGTGCGGGCGTTGCCGCCACCTTCGGCACCCTGGGCCTGTTCGCCGCCGGCCACAGCCTGGTGTCCGGCCGTCTGGCCCGCGTCGCCCTGACCCGTGAGGTCGAACAGGTGCGCGAGGCCCACCGCCTGCTGGCCGATGCCCTCGAGTCGACGCAAGGGGCCCTGACCGAACTGGCCAAGGCCATCGAGTCCGGCGCGCTCAGCAGCAATGAGGCCCTGTCCGACGAGGTCCGCATGCTGGAAACCCTGATCCAGCAGATGAGCCACAGCATCGACGCCCGCCTGTCCGCCCCGGCCCCGGCCGCGGTCGACAGCCACGAGGGCCGTCGCCATCAGCAGTCCAACGCCCTGCTGTCCACCATCCACGACGCCCTCAGCGAGAACCGCGTCGACCTGTATCTGCAGCCGGTCGTCGCCCTGCCGCAGCGCCGCACCATCTTCTACGAGAGCTTCACCCGCCTGCGCGATTCGACCGACCGGGTGATGATGCCGGCCGAATACCTGTCCGCCGCCGAGGGTGAGGGTCTGGTCCCCGCCATCGACAACCTGCTGCTGTTCCGCTGCGCCCAGATCGTGCGCCGCCTGGCCAAACAGGACCGCAAGGTCGGTGTGTTCTGCAACGTCGCCCTGACCTCGCTGGGTGACGAGACCTTCTTCCCGCAGTTCCTCGACTTCCTCAGCGAGAACCGCGACCTCAACCAGGCGCTGATCTTCGAACTGGGTCAGGCCACCTTCGACGCCCGCGGCGCGATCGAGGCCCGCAACATGGCCCGGTTGGCCGACCTCGGCTTCCGCTTCTCGCTCGACAAGGTCCAGACGCTGGATCTCGACTTCGCCGACCTGCAGCGCTCCGATGTGAAATTCATCAAGGTCGCCGCCGATCTGCTGATCGAGCAGCTGCTCGACCTCGACGGGGCGGCCCCCACCCCCGGGATGCGCGACATCCGCGCCGCCGACTTCGCCGCCCTGACCCGTCGCTACGGCGTCGAGCTGATCGCCGAAAAGGTCGAGAGCGAACGCCAGATCGTCGACATCCTCGAACTGGACGTCAGCATGGGCCAGGGCCATCTGTTCGGCGAACCCCGCGCCATCAAGGAAGCCGTGCTGGCCGAAACCGACCCCCCTGCCGACTTCCTGCGCTCCACCCTGCGCAGCGCCGAACAACGCCGCCGCTTCGGGTAAACCCCTCTCCCGGCGGGAGAGGGCTTGAGCGCACACGAGCGCAGCGAGTGTTCTGGGCGCGAAAGGGTGAGGGGCTCCCTTTCGCCGATCCCCCTTCTCCCGGCCGCCCCATTGCACCCGGTAGAATCGTCTGCTCTGATCCTCAGGTTGAGTGATCGGGGAGATGCAACGTGAAAATTGGACCCACCTGTCCTGCGTGCCAGACGCGTGTGCCGCTGGGCCGCACGCAGTGGAACCTCGGCAAGCCATTTGCCTGCGCCGACTGCAACAGGACCATCGTGATTCCGAGGTGGAACGGCGTCATGGGCTTCGGACTCTTCGTGATTTTCTGGAGCTTCCGTCACCACTTCCCCGATCAGTGGGGCGGTCCAATCGGCCTGTTCATTCTGATGATATTGCTGGGCATTCCGATGAGCTGGGCACTGACCAGGGGCAAACTGCCCTGACCCAAACCGAAGTTACAGTTACAAGCGCGGCGGGGTTGCCCACCCACTCTTCTTTGCGGTCAAGCTGAGACGATTTCCATTTCCACGGGTTATCCCTGGCATGGACCATTCAATCTCAACCCAGGACTGCCGTCGGAAACTCTCGGACCTCATCCAGCAGGCCATCCCCGAGCCCGACCCCGAGCGCCGTCAGGCCCTACTGGTGATGGCCGATCACTGGGGCGAGCTGCTGCGCCTGCGCAGCCCGTCGCCCGACGATCACCAGCGCCGGCCGTCCTCGCGCCAGTAGATCCGCTCGCGCCCGTAACGCCCGTCGCGGTTATAGCCGCCGAAGCCATAGCCGCACGGGTCCTCCTCGGCCGACAGCTGGCGACCCAGCAGGGCCCCGGCCGCCGCGCCGATCGCGGCCCCGACCTCCCGGTCCTCGCTGCCGGCCACCGCCGCGCCGACCACCGCCCCCAGCAGCGCGCCCGCCGCCGTCGCCCGCTCGCGGTTCTGGGCATAGTCGCGCTCACACGCCGAAGCATAGTTGTCCGTCGTCGCACACCCGGCCAGCACCAGGGTACAGGCCGTCACCGCCGTCAGTCCCAACAGATATCGCATCGGTCTCTCCCTCAAGCCCCGCAGGCCTAACCCACGAGCGGGGCGGGATGTTCCGAGGGGATCGGCTTCCCTCTCCCGGCGGGAGAGGGCTTGAGCGCCCGTGAGCGGAGCGAGCGGCCTTCGCGCGAACCGAAGGGCGGCGCGAAGCGTCAAAGGGCGAGGGGTTTCCATCCAGAGTAGACGTTCCCACTCCAGCCTCTCTACACTGCCGGCGAAACCATCGGGACAGGGGCCATGACACCAGACGACGGGATCGGTCCGGGCCCATCCGACGGCCTCGAGGAAAAAGCCGCCAACCTGCTGAACGCCACCATGGTCACGGCCATCGGCCTGGCGATCGGCGGGGTGGGACTCTGGTTCCTCTGGCGCTTCGGCAGCGGCCTCGCGACCGCCAGGCAGATGGGCGGTCGGGGTACCGGCTGGATGGACCTGCTCAATGCCGCCGGCTTCATCATCGTAGGTGTTCTGGTCACCCGGTCCGGCGTGCGGATGTTTCGCTCGAACCGCTAGCCTCGCGCCCGGCCCGTTGCGTCCTTTTCCATCCACGGTAATGTACAGCCAATGGACACGCCCGAAGACAAGGAAGACGCGTTTGCCGGGCTCCTGAACGGCGCGATGATCACGCTCTTCGGCGGTGCCTTTCCAGCCTTCATGATCTGGAATCTCGCAACCGACTGGCACACCTGGATCGCCGGTGACCACGACATGACGCGGACGGAAGCCAGCCAGGGCGTCACGCTCCTCATCATCAGCCTGCTGCTGCTTCGCTTCGGCCTCGGCATGCTCTGGCTGAACGGCACGGCCCTGCGGCGACTGTAACGCCGAATTCGGCGGCCCGGCTGGTCGGCCGGCCCCCGTCATCAGTCGTTGTAGTGGTAGGACAGCACGCTCCACAGGATCCCCGAGCAATACGAGACCGCCGCCAGTATCAGTCCCAGAATGACCATGTCGTTCCAGAGAAGCTGGCGATCCAGAAGGCCTGAAAAAAAGATGGCCACGGTCCCACCGGCGACCATGCTCCCGAAGGTGATCGCGTCCAGCAGCGACACCCATTGCGGTTTCAGCTGCGATCGAAACCGCCGACCTCGCGTCGCCAGGGCCGGCGCGATCAGCCGAAACGCGATCAAACGCACTAGGACGACGCCGGCGATCATCGCGGCAAAAAACGGTACCGGCCCCATGGGGCACCAGCCTAATCCACAATCGAGCGCTCTACGAATTCCCGCTGTCTGGCCCGTGCGTGTCCCCGCCGGGGTCTCCGGCGCGCGTCGGCGACTGACGACAAGCAAAAGACCCCTCTCCCGGCGGGAGAGGGCTTGAGCGCCCGTGAGCGGAGCGAGCGGCTGCGCGAAAGGGTGAGGGGCTCCCCCTCACCGTCTGCCCCTCACCCGCCCGCGCCAGGACGCCCCCCTTTCCTTCTCCCCTCGAGGGTGAAGGAAGGCCTTGGCGTCGCTCTTGTCAGGGAATCGGAGCAGGCATTGCCGACAATCGCGCAATCGGAAAATCACCGTTTGCGTCGAGCCTTGCGCTCGAAATAACGCTCAACGGTCGGCACTAGCGAAATAGCTAAACTCGCAACATGGGAAAGTAAAAAGCCAGACACAACAATAATTATTCCGTACTTCAGCACAAACTGAGGATTAATCAAGTAGTGTACGGCCATTACAATACTGGCAACCCCGATATACGCGAGGGTGACCGCCAGAAAATCAGTTGCACGCCGCATCAGGCCGCTCCAGTTGTCGGACATTCGTGACGTCAGTATTAACCTTTGACGCCTCAACTGCAAATGGAACAAACCTCACCTTCTTCAACCCGCCCCACCGCTACCTCCCCCGCAAAAATCCCCCTATCGCCCCTCCCCAACCCCCTGTTTCCCAACCCCTTCCCCAAAATCCCGCGCTAAAAACCCGCCCTGGTCCGCGGCTGTGCCAGACTCCGCCTCATCCCGTCGATGGGGAGGGCGTCGGATCCACGCTGCTCGACGACGGCGGGCTGTGGCCGAGCGATGAAGCCGGGGAGATGCCTATCTCCGGGGCCCTCGCCGGGCGGGGACGGATCCCGCCCGCTTGCTCGCCGCGCGCCTTCGGGTCGCGACCGCTGTCGGCACCGACCGGCACGTCCGCCCCCTGTCCCGCCCGGCAACGGACGGGGCGGTGAGTCGCCAAGGCCCGAACAGGGCCGGCAGGCGACGGGCGCGTGGAAAACGGCCACGCGGGGCGCTGTGTCTCGTCGAAACGGTTTTTCCTTTTGCACCGGGCGAGCCCCGGTCGCCCCGCGCCCGCCCCGACCGTCCGGCCTTTCGCCCGACGGTGCCGACCCATGTCTGTTCACCGCCAACCGCCGGAGCCTGCCATGCGATCCCGCCGTCCCAGCCGAAGCGACCGCCAACGGGCCACGGTCTATGCGATCCAGCGCATCCGCCTCGAAGGCCTGCTGACCGGGGCCTACACCCCGCGCTGCGACCGCGAGGCCATGTATCTGGACCTGTGCCGCCGGGGTGCCCGCGTCACCATCGAGGACTTCATCCTGTCCCCCGCCCTGCTGCTGCTCGAGACGATGACCCCGGAACTGGACCCCGAAGCCGACAACGAAACCTTCACCGACCCGGTCGAACCGGCTATCCCCCCCGGATGACCCTGCCGCATCCGCTCCCGCACCTCGCCGCCGTCGCCGACGACTATGACATCCTGCTCTGTGACGTCTGGGGCGTGATCCACAACGGCCGCGAGAGCTGGCCCGACGCCTGCGAGGCCCTGGCCCGCTTCAACCGTGAGCCCGGCCCCAACGGTCCGCGCCATGTGGTGCTGATCTCCAACTCGCCGCGCCCGGCCACCGACGTGGTGGCCCAGCTGGATGCGCTCGGGGTGCCGCGCCAGTCGTGGCACGCCTTCGTCACCTCGGGCGACGCCACCCGGATGGAGCTGGCCCGGCGCGCGCCCGGCCCGGCCTGGATCATCGGCCCCGACCGCGACTGGCCCCTGTATGAGGGTCTGGGCCTGCAGACCGCGCACGGAGCCGCCGACGCCGCCTTCCTGTCGGTCACCGGCCCCAACGACGACACCGTCGAAACGCCCGAGGACTATCGCGAACGGCTGACCCCGGCCGTGGCCCGCGATCTGGAGCTGATCTGCGCCAACCCCGATCAGGTGGTCCAGCGCGGCGATCAGCTGATCTATTGCGGCGGGGCCCTGGCCGATCTGTACGAATCCATGGGCGGCCGGGTGACCATGGCGGGCAAGCCGTTCGGCCCGATCTATGCCCTGGCCCTGACCGAGGCCGAGCGGCTGCTGGGCGGGTCGGTCAACCGGGCCCGCGTGCTGTGCATCGGCGACGGCGTCATCACCGATGTGCGCGGTGCCAACCAGCAGGCGCTGGACTGTCTGTTCATCGCCCAGGGCATCCACGGCGACGCCGCGCGCGGTCCCGACGGCAGCCTCGACCCGGCCCGGGCCGCCGAACTGCTCAAGGCCGAGACCACCTTCGCCCGCTACGCCGCCCTCGACCTCGTCTGGTGACCCTCGCCAATTCAACCGTCGGGGGCTAACAGGGGCGATGACCGAACAACATCCCTCCGGCGGCTACATCCTCGAAGAACTGTCCGTCGGCATGACCGCCGAAAAGCAGGTCGAGATCACCGAAGCCCGGATCCAGCATTTCGCCGAAGCCTCGGACGACTTCAATCCCGTCCATATGGATGAGGAATTTGCGTCGAAGACCGCCTATCGCGGCCGCATCGCCCACGGCCTGCTGTCGGCCTCGATCGGCTCGGCCGTGGTCGGCACCATCCTGCCCGGGGCCGGGGCCATCTACCTCAGCCAGACCCTGGCCTTCCACAAGCCGGTGCGCATCGGCGACCGACTGATCGCCCGCGTCACCGTCGCCTCGGTCGACCCGGACACCGCCCGCGTCATCCTGACCGCCACCGGCCACGTCGGCGACGATCTGGTCATGGACGGCGAGGCCACCGTCCGCGTCCCGCGCCGGCGCCGGCCCGCCAAAACCTGACATGGCGATCGAGGTCATTTGCGGCTGGCGCGACCTGACCCCTGATCAGAAGGGGGCCGCCGTCGCCATCGGGGCCTTCGACGGCGTGCATCGCGGCCATCAGGCGGTGATCGCCGCGGCCCGCGACGCCGCCCGGGCCCTCGACGCGCCGCTGGCCGTGGTCAGTTTCGACCCGCACCCGCGCCGCTGGTTCCAGCCCGACGCCGCCCCGTTCCGTCTGATGACCCCCGACCAGATGGCCCGCGCCCTCGAACCGCTCGGCGTCGACCGCCTCTACCTGCTGCCGTTCGACGCCGACATGGCCGCCATGTCGGATGAGGACTTCGCCCGGGAGGTGCTCGCCGGGCCTCCGCCTCAAGTAGCGCGAAGCGCGATAGGCCAGGACACGCCTCAAGTAGCGCGAAGCGCGATAGGCCAGAAAGATGGTCTCGGGGTGCGCCACGCCGCCGTCGGTTTCGACTTCACCTTCGGCAAGGGTCGGACCGGGTCGCCCGAGGCCCTGCGCCGCTACGGGGCCGATCTCGGCTTCACCGTCTCGACCGTCGAGCGGCTCGACGACCCCAATGGCCTGAAACTGTCGTCCAGCGCCGTGCGCGAGGCCCTGCAGGCCGGCGACATGGATCGCGCCGCCGCCATCCTCGGCCGCCCCTTCGCCATCGCCGGTGAGGTGGTTCACGGCGACAAGCGCGGCCGCACCATCGGCATACCGACCGCCAACATCCCGCTGGCCGACTATATGCGCCCGGCCTACGGCATCTACGCCACGCGCAGCCGCCTGCCCGATGGGCGGATCATCGACGGCGTCGCCAATCTGGGTATCCGCCCGATGTTCGAGACCGAACAGCCGATGCTCGAGGTCTGGTTGTTCGACTTCGACGGCGACCTGTACGGCCAGACGCTGGAGACCGACCTGATCGCCCGCCTGCGTGGCGAGATGAAATTCGACGGGCTGGATGCCCTGAAGGCCCAGATCAACGCCGACGCCGTCGCCGCCCGCGCGGTGCTGGCCGGCTAGATCCCGCGGCGCAGGGGTCGCTTCGCCGGGGTCGGCGCGGCGGCCTCGGCCAGGGTCTGTTCGACCCGCGCGATCAGATCGTCGGCGTCGAACGGCTTCAGCACATAGCCACTGCCGCCGAGGAACATGACCTCCTGCAGCGTCCCAGGGCTGTTGTCGGCCGTCATCATCAGGATGGGTACCGAGACCCCGGCCCGCCGCAGCGACGTCAGGGTGTCCAGTCCGCTGATCCCGGGCATGCGCACATCCAGCAGGATCAGGCTGGGCATCAGGGCCCGGATCGACTCGATCGCGCTCTTGCCGTCGTTGACCGAACTCACCGTATGGCCCGCGCCGGTCAGGATCAGTTCGACCGCGTCACAGATAAAGGGGTCGTCGTCGACAATCAGAATTCGTCCGGCCATGAGATCGCTCGTTGCAGAATAATCCGGCACAGGACCACACGATACTCTGTTTCCGGTTAATGGCGAGGCCAGCGATCGCTCAACGGTGCCGCGCCGGTCACTACAGCGTTTCCTGGAACCGTACCGGCCGCCCGCCTGCCTTGCCGATCAGCGCCCCGTCGCGCATCACCGTGCGCCCCCGCACGATGGTCGCCATCGGCCAGCCGGTGGCCTCGAACCCGTCGAATGGGGTCCAGCCCGACCGGGTCGCCATGTCGGCGTGGCGGATGGTCCGCTTCGCCTTCAGATCGACCAGCGTCAGATCGGCGTCATAGCCCTCGGCCATCCGGCCCTTGCCGGCGATACCGAACACCCGGTTGGCTCCGTGCGAGGTCAGGTCGACGAACCGTTCCAGACTCAGCCGGCCATTGGCCACATGGGTCAGCATTACCGGCACCAGCGTCTGCACCCCCGGCATGCCCGACGGCGACGCCGGATAGGGCCGCGCCTTCTCCTCCAGCGTATGCGGCGCATGGTCCGAGCCCAGCACATCGGCCACGCCCTGCTCGATGCCCCGCCACAGACCGGCGACGTGCTTGGCCTCGCGGATCGGCGGGTTCATCTGCGCCAGCCCCTTCAGCCGCTCATACGCTTCGGGCGCCGTCAGGGTCAGATGCTGCGGCGTCACCTCAACGGTGGCGACGTCCTTGTTGTCGGCCAGGAAGGCGATCTCCTCGGATGTCGTCACATGCAGCACATGGATCCGCGCCCCGGTCTCACGCGCCAGGGCGACCAGCCGGCGGGTGCTCATGATGGCACTCTCGGCGTCACGCACCTCGGGGTGACTGGTCCAGTCCCCGGTCCGGGCCAACGGCCGGCGCTCGACCAGCCGGTATTCGTCCTCGGAGTGGAAGGTCGCCCGCCGCCCGACATTGCGCAGCACCTCGCGCACCCCGTCGTCGTCGGCCACCAGCAGGGTCCCGGTCGAGGCCCCCATGAACACCTTGACCCCGCAACAGCCCGGCAGCCGCTCCAGCTCACGCAGAAAGCGGGAATTGTCGTGGGTGCCGCCGATGTAGAAGGCGTGGTCGGTCCACATCCGGTCCCGCGCCCGCACCAGCTTGTCGGCCAGGGCTTCCGGATTGGTGGTGCTGGGTTCGGTGTTCGGCATTTCGAACACCGCCGTGACCCCGCCCAGCGCCGCAGCTCGCGACCCGCTTTCCAGATCTTCCTTCCACTCCAGCCCCGGCTCGCGGAAATGGACCTGGGTGTCGATCACCCCCGGCAGCACGGTCAGACCGGAGGCGTCGAACACCTCTCCCGCCGAGGCCTGGCCCAGGTCGCCGACCACGACGATCTTTCCGTCACGGATACCGACATCGGCGCGGCCGTAGCCGGCATGGTTGGCGACATCACCGCCGCGAACGATCAGGTCATAGGTCTGGGTCATGCCTTCCCATACTCCGGGATCAGCCCGCCGTCTTGTCCGCCAGCAGCTTTCGCGCGGCTTTCAGCACCCGGTCGGCGGGCAGGTCCATCATATGCTGGATCGCCTGGTTCAGATTGGGGTCGATAGTCCGGAACTCGTCGACCGTGCGCGGGCCACGCACGGCGATCCCGCCCCACGGCCCGTGATGGGCCTCGTCTGACGGACCGAACACGGCCACCGTCGGCACCCCCGCGGCCACTGCCAACTGGGTCCAGACCGAGTCGGCCCCGAGATAGAGATCGGCCCGCGACAGCGCCGCCGCCGTCTGCAGCCGCGTCAGCCTGCCCTGCAGTTCGATGACCCGGTCGCGGCTCACCACGAACCGGATCGTATGGGCCGAATCCCGGTCGATATCCTCGCCGACGATCATCAGCCGCCCACCCGCCAGCGGCCCGCCCTCGGCCAGCAAAGGCCCGGCCACCTTGGAATAGCGTTCCGCCGGCCAGCGCTTGCCCATCCACTCGACGCCGGGACCAATCGCCAGGATCGGTCCGGTGACCGGCCCGATCAGGGCATCCGCGGCCGCCCGGGTCTCATCCCCGAAGAACAGTTTCGGAGCCGGTACCTCATCCATATGCATAATTCGCGCAGCCTGTTCGACCGCGTGCAGCCCCGGCAGGTCCGGGGCCCGCACCGCCCGCTTCTGGCGCTTCAGCCGGCCCGACAGGGTCGAGCCGCGCATATCGACCACCAGCCCCCACCGCGTCGACCGCACCCGGTTCCACAGAGCGATCCAGTCCCAGCGCCCCTCACGGTCCAGCACGAGCAGCGAATCAAGCCGTGGCGTATCGGCGAACAGCGGTGCGCTGGCCGCCGATCCGACGATGGTGAATCTGGCCTGCGGCAGGGCCTCGACCAGATGCGCCAGCACACCCGACGACAGTAGCGCGGCCTCGGCATCCGCCTCGGCGATATAGAGAATGGGAAAGGGGCCTGACATCGATTCACTCTACAGAGATTCTACGATCGCTTCACGATTGCTGTCAGCCGGCGAACACCCCTCGCCCGCCGTCGTCCGGCCCTCTATCCTGACCGCATGTCTACCCGTATCGCCCACCTCTCCAGCCGCGCCCTCATCCGGGTTTCCGGCCCGGACGCCCGACCCTTCCTGCACAACCTGCTGACCCAGGATGTCGAGGGTCTGGCCGCGGGTGACCTGCGCTTCGGGGCCCTGTTGTCGCCGCCCGGTCGTTTGCTGTTCGACCTGTTTCTGTTGGGCCAGGATGACGGTGTGATCCTCGACGTCGCCACCGACCGCCGCGAGGCCCTGATCCAGCGCCTGTCGATGTACCGGCTGCGCGCAGACGTCAGCATCGACGCCCTCGACACCCCCGTCATGGCCGCCTGGAACGGGCCCGCCGACGGCTTCACCCCCGACCCGCGCACGCCCGGCCTCGGGGGTCGCCGCTATGACGGTGCGGCCACGTCGAATGCGACCGAGGCTGAGTATCTGGCCCACCAGTTGGCGGCCGGAGTCCCGGCTTCGGGCGACGCCGTTGTCGACAAGACCTATCCGATCGAGGCCGATTACGACCTGCTGCACGGCATCGATTTCCAGAAGGGTTGTTTCGTCGGTCAGGAGACGACCTCGCGAATGTGGCGACGCGGCGCGATCCGCAACCGGATGATGCCGATCACCTTCGAGGGGCCGCCGCCCGCCATGGGGGCCGAGGTGCTGAACGGCGAGCTGCGCGCCGGTGAGGTTATGACCGGTCAAGACGACGGTGCCATAGCCCTGCTGCGGCTGGACCGTCTAGACGGTGCTCTGACCGTCGACGGCCGCCCGGTCAGCGTTCGCCGCCCCGGTTTCCTGCCGGAGACCGCAGCGTGAGTGACGTATCAGGCCGCTGCGGCTGGTGCGGAACGGACCCGCTCTATGTCGCCTATCACGACAGCGAATGGGGCGTGCCCGAGTACGATAGTCGCGCCCTGTGGGAGAAGCTGGTGCTGGACGGATTCCAGGCCGGCCTCGCCTGGATCACCATCCTGCGCAAACGCGAGGGGATGCGCGACGCCTTCGACGGGTTCGACCCGGAGATCATCGCCCGCTACGGCGAGGCTGACATAGAGCGACTGCTGGGCGACGCCCGCATCATCCGCTCACGGGCAAAGATCACCAGCGCCATCCGCGGGGCCAAGGTCTGGCTCGACATGCGCGACGGGGGCGAGGATTTCTCGGCCTGGCTCTGGTCCTTCGTCGACGGGCAAACGGTACAGAACGCCCCCGCCGCCCTCACCGACGTCCCTACCCAGACTCCCCAATCGGTGGCCATGGCCAAGGCTCTGAAGGCGCGGGGCTTCAACTTCTGCGGCCCGGTGATCGTGTATGCCTTCATGCAGGCCACCGGCATGGTCAACGACCACCTGACCGGCTGCCCCCGCCACGCCGAGGTCCGCGCCATGGACGGCCGATGAGCGTCGCGACCGGACCGACGCTATCGCTGGAAGTGCTGCTGATCGAAAGCCACGGCGGACCGGTCTGCGGTGTCGACGAGGCCGGGCGCGGTCCCTGGGCGGGGCCGGTTTCGGCCGGAGCGGTCATCCTCAATCCCGACGACCTGCCGGACGGCATCAACGACTCCAAGGCCCTGAGCCATGCCCGGCGCGAACAGCTGGAGATCGAGATCAAGGCCCGGGCCATCTGCTGGGCCGTCGGATTCGCCTCGGTCGAGGAGATCGATACGCTGAACATCCTGCAGGCCACGGGCCTGGCCATGCACCGGGCGGTGTCGGGTCTGGCGACGGTGCCCAGCGCCGCCCTGGTCGACGGCAACTACCAGTTCAAATTGCCCTGCCCGATCCGCACCGTGGTAAGGGGCGACAGTCTGTCGCTGTCGATCGCGGCGGCCTCGATCCTGGCCAAGACGGCGCGGGACCGGCTGATGGTCGAGCTGGACGCCCAATACCCCGGTTATGGCTTCGCCGGGCACAAGGGCTATCACGCGACGTCGCATGTGGCCGCGCTAAAGGCGTTGGGCCCCTGCGCCGCGCACCGCCAGACCTGGGCCCCGATCCGGGCCCTTCTGGAAATCTAGATGTGCAGGGCCCCGCCGACCATGGCCCCGAGGATGGCGGCGACCAGGCCGCCCGCGCTGATGATCGCCCAGCCCGGCAGGCTGGACAGGGTCTGAGCGAAGGTCTGCTCCTGCGACGATGCCTGGGCCAACCCCGGTTCCTCCACCTCGTGCCGCTCCCGCCAGGAGAAAGCGTTAAAGGCTTTCACGTCATCGGAACTGTCGGGGCGAGCGGGGTGTGCGGACGAATGTTCCATACCGCCCCAACGGCCCGGGAGGTCGGTCCGTTCCCGCCGGCTCAGATCAGGCAGCGTCGGCCAGCACCACCGGCTGTTCAGTGACCACGAACAGATATTCGACATTGCGCAGCCGACCGACCGCCCCGACCTTCTCGCCCTGCGGATTGTGAATGCCGATCCGGGCCCCGACATAGCGGGGTCGCGCGATCTCGATCACCTGCACATGGCCGCGTGTCGACAGCATCTCGACCAGTTGCTGGCGCGACAGATAGCCCTCGTCGTTAAACGACACGATCAGGTTGGGCGACTCCAGCGACCCGACCACCGAGGCCAGGGCCGGCGCGATACCCGGCTTGCTGTTGAACGGGCTCTTGCGGGTCTTCACGTCGATCCGCTTGTTGGCGATGCCATAGCTCTCAAGCTTGTCCCAAAGCACCAGACTCTCCCAGCAGTGATAGTTGCCGAGGTAGGAATGCTGATTATACGGCGGGTCCAGATAGACGAGGTCGGCCTCGATCTGGCCGGCGATCTCGACCGCATCACCGCACGTGGCCTTGCAGGGGCCGGCCACCACCCCGGGCAGGATGTCGGGCATCCGCAGGGTCAGCGGGTTTAGTGCCCGCCCGGCCCAGGTCTTCATATAGGCCATCTGCACCCCGGCCGTGGAATCGACTCGGTCGGCCGCCTCCATCAGCGAGACCAGGGCGATGGCCTTCAGCTCGGGCTCCAGCCCCATGACCTCGATCCGGTCGCGCATGGCGTCGATCCGGGCCCCGTTGTCCGGATGGAAGAAGCGCGCGTCCTCGCAGAAGCTCTTGGTGAACCAGCCGGCCTCGGGCGGCACCGTCCGCAGTTCGGCCAGCACCCGCTCAGCCTGCTCGACCCAGCGTTCGCGGTCAGCCTGGACATAGGCGGTGGCCAGGGTGTGAGCATAGGCATTGTGGTCGTTGGACCAGACCCGGAAACCCTGACCCTTCAGCGCATGGCCGACCCGCGCCGTTCCGGAGAAAAGGTCACAGACCGTTCCACCGTCCGGCAACAGGCTGCGCACCGCACCCGTGACATGGCCCAGCAAGGCGCGCTTCGAGCCGATGTATTTGATCATTCCGCCCGTCAGGTCTTCCGGGGGCGTTTGCCCTTGGCCGGAGCATGCGCCAGTCGCAACAGATTCGCAGCCCCCGGCGCACCAAAGGGTGTCCCGGCCAGAACCAGAATGCGCTGACCGGGCTCGGCCAACCCGTATTCCATGGCGCTGTCGACCGCATCCTCGGTCACGTCCTCGAGCGAGGTCGGCTCCTTGCCCAGCCTCGGCTCCAGCCCCCACACGAGCGCCAGCCGGCGCGCCGTGCTCGGATTGGGGGTCAGGGCCAGGATCGGCTGAAGCGGGCGTTCGCGAGCCATCCGCCGCGCCGTTCCGCCCAGGGTCGTGAACACCACGATACACGCGGTCGACTGGGCCTCGGCCGCCTTGCGCGCCGCCGCGACCAGGGCATCGGCGTCAAAATCGTCCATTCCGGCGTGTTCGGCATCCATCAGACTGGGCCACATCGGGTCGCGCTCAACCCGCTCCATGATGCGGTTCATGATCGTTACCGCCTCCAGCGGATAGTCACCGGATGCCGTCTCGGCCGACAGCATCAGCGCATCGGCCCCCTCATAAACGGCGTTGGCCACGTCAGAGGCCTCGGCCCGGGTCGGAGCCGGCGCGTCGGTCATCGATTCCAGCATCTGTGTAGCGACGATCACCGGCACGCCGCGCTGTCCGGCCGCGCGGATGATCTGCTTCTGCGCCACGGGCACGTCCTCGGGATCCAGTTCGACCCCCAGATCGCCACGCGCCACCATGACTCCGTCGCAATAGTCGAGGATGCTCTCCAGATTGGTCAGGGCTGCCGGCTTCTCGATCTTGGCCAGACAGGCGGCCTTCCCACCAACCAGCCGCTTCAGCTCCGCCATGTCCTCGGCCTTCTGCACGAAGCTGAGCGCGATCCAGTCGACGCCGATGCGCAGGGCGAAGGCCAGATCCTCCCTGTCCTTGGGCGTCAGGGCGGAGACCGGGATGATGGCCTCCGGCACGGCGACCCCCTTGCGGTCACTCAGTTGGGTGCCGCTCTCGACCGTGACGTCGGCCCATTTGTCCGTGCGATCGCCGACCCGCAGCCGCACCCGTCCATCATCGAGCAACAGCAGCATGCCGGTCCGCAACGCCTTGAATATCTCGGGATGCGGCATCTGTACCCGCGTCTCGTCCCCCAGGGCGGGATTGAGATCAAAGCGCATCTTGTGACCCCGTTTGACCGAGATCTCGACATCAGCAAACCGGCCCAGACGCAGCTTGGGCCCCTGCAGATCGGCCAGAATGCCGAGCGGGCGTTTGAGCGAAAGTTCCGCCCCGCGGACGGCCTTCAGTGCCGCCGCATGGTCTTCGTGCGAACCGTGACTGAAATTCAGGCGAAAGACATCGACCCCCGCCTTGGCCAAAGCCTTGACCATGGCGGGCGACCGGCTGGCGGGTCCCAGGGTCGCGACGATACGGGCACGGCGGGCTCGGTTCATGCTGATTCTGTCGGCCAGTGAGGTGGGACCTCTATGTGCCAATGAATCTCGACCGGGTTAAACCCCTGGCGGCGACCGAAACACGAAGTTATGCGATTTGACCGACGCGGCGGGGTTCGCATCGCACCGCGTTCGGCGTAGGTCCCTGTTTCACACCACAGGGAGACGCCGCCATGGCCGGCCTCAAGGACAAGCGCGGCTTCATCGACAAGGACCGGCTGGACCTGTCCGAGCGTCAGGCCGTCGAATACTGGATGAAGCGCTGGGGCGTCACCCGCGACCAGATCACCGCCGCCCACCGCAAGGCCGGACGCATGGTCAAGGACATCGCCGCCGAGCTGGGCAAGAAGCGCTAGGACCTGATGGTCGTTCGTCTGGCGATGAACGATGCGGGTTGATTTAGGAACTTATTCCTGCTACGATATTGATCGCCGCGCGGGCGCTCCCACATCCGGGCGGACGGGGTCGACTGACCTCGCATCGGTCTTTGAAAACTATAACGACGGACGCGGCGACCTCAGCGGCGTTCCGCAGGACAATTTCCGATAATCTGGCACGGTTTTCCGGACGCCGACCGACAAGAGTTTGGTTAGGTGCCGGTTTCGAAAAACTTTTCTTCGTCGGCAGGCTGGCAGGGTTGGCACCCCGAATTCGCAAAACCCTGCCAAGTGTTGATAGGTCAATGGCAGCCCACCCGGGTCTCACATTGGAAACACCCGGGTCTGTTTGACCACGCCATAGGCGAAGCTGGTGTCGATCGAGGCCACCCCCGGGATCGCGTGGATGCGGCGACGGATGAAGTCCTCATAGGCCTCCAGGCTGGCGACCACGACCCGCAGCAGATAGTCGTCGCCCCCGGCCAGCAGATAGCAGTCCAGCACCTCGTCGATCCGGGCGATATGGTCGTCGAAGGTCTTGACCACCGACTCGGAATGCCGTTCCAGCCGGATGCGGATGAAGGCGGTGATCGGCAGGCCACAGGCCTTCTGGTCGACCAGGGCCGTATAGCCAGTGATCACCCCTGCGGCCTCCAGATTGCGCAGCCGCCGCAGACAGGGCGACGGCGACAAACTGACCCGCTCGGCCAGGTCCTGATTACTCAACCGACCATCGGCCTGAAGCTCGCGAATTATCTGTCGGTCCTTGTCGTCCATATCCAGTCTCCCGGTTGGCATATTATGCCACAAGTGGATCGTGAGGCAGCACAGTTCGCACGATAATGCGGTATGAATTGGCACATTATGAGCTCCTGTAGGAGTTTCCCATGATCGACACCACCGCCGGCTTCGCCACGCGCGCCATCCATTTCGGCTATGAGCCGCAGGACGAACACGGGGCTCTGACCCCGCCGATGCACCTGTCCTCGACATTTGCCTTCGAGACGGCAGAAGCCGGCGGCGAGATGTTCGCCGGCACGCGCCCGGGCCATTTCTACACGCGGGTCTCCAACCCGACCAATGACCTGCTGGAGCGCCGTCTGGCGACGCTGGAAGGGGCCGAGGCCGGTTTGGCCGCGGCCTCGGGCATGGGGGGCATCACGGCCGTATTGTGGACCTTCCTGTCACCCGGTGACGAGATCATCACCGACAAGACCCTGTACGGCTGCACCTTTTCCTTCATGCGCGACGGCCTCGCCCGGTTCGGTATCACCGTCACCCACGTCGACCTGAGTGACCCCCAGGCGCTGATTGACGCCATCGGCCCGAAGACCCGAATCGTCTATTTCGAAACCCCGGCCAATCCAAACATGCGCCTGGTCGACATCGCCGCCATCTCGAAGATCGCCAGAGCCGCCGGGGCGCGAACCGTGGTCGACAACACCTACGCCACGCCTTTCCTGACTCGCCCGATCGCGCTGGGGGCCGACATCGTCGTCCATTCGGCGACCAAATACCTCGGTGGCCACGGTGACCTGATCGGGGGCCTCGTCGCCGGCAGTGCGGAGGACATGACCGAGGTCCGGATCGTCGGCATCAAGGACATGACCGGGGCGGCCATGTCGCCGTTCAATGCCTTCCTGATCCTGCGCGGACTCAAGACCCTGCAGCTCCGGGTCGAACGCCACTGCCGCAGCGCCATGGAGGTCGCCCGTTATCTGGAAGCCCACCCGGCCGTTTCCGTGGTCCACTATCCGGGCCTGGACAGCTTCCCCCAGCACGAACTGGCCAAACAGCAGATGGCGGATTTCGGCGGCATGATCGCCTTCGAGCTGAAGGGCGGCATGACGGCCGGGGTGACGATGATGAACCGGCTCAACCTGATCCGCCGCGCCGTCTCCCTGGGCGACGCCGAGAGTTTGGTCGAACACCCGGCCAGCATGACCCACGCCACCTACACGCCCGAGGAACGACTGGCCCACGGCATTTCGGACGGTCTGGTCCGCCTTTCGGTCGGGCTTGAGGACGTCGCCGACATTTTGGCGGATCTGGTCAACGCCCTGCCCGAACAGCTCGAAATCGCCGCCTGACCCGGCTGCCGGTCCCCCGAACCGGCAGCGATTAAGTGGTTGGTGCGAGCGGCGGGGGTCGAACCCGCATGACCGAAGTCGAGGGATTTTAAGTCCCTTGCGTCTACCAGTTTCGCCACGCTCGCAGAGTCGAACTCAGTGCGCCCCGTCGCCCGCAGGACGCATGGCCCGGAAGTCCACGTCGGAGTCGGCGATCAACCAGAGCAGACCGGCCCAGGCAGCGACGTTCTGGCTCATCTGCGCCGGGTCGATCTTGTCCAGCGTATCGTCGGCGGTGTGATGCAGGTCGAAATAGCGGGTGCCGTCCTGGGCCAGGCGGAACACCGGCACGCCGGCCCTGGCCAGCGGGCCGATGTCAGCCCCGCCGTACATCTCCGGGTCCTGTGAAGCCAGCACGCCGATCGGATACAGAACCTGACTGGCGGCGTTGGCGAATTCGCTGCCTTGGGCTCCCGCAGGCAAGCCCAGCGCATAGACGCGGTCCGCGCCGAAATCACTCTCGCCGGCGATGATGTGCGTGTCGACGGCGTCCCCGATGCCCCGCAGATAGGCTCCGCCACCATTGCCGATATTGTTCGGCTGGTCGACCTCCTCGGCCCCGTACAGAACCACCCGGATCGTCCGGGCCGGACGGCGTCCACTGTCCGCGATGACCTTGGCTGCGCCGAGCGTAATCGCCCCGCCCGCCGCGTCGTCGATGGCCCCGGTGCCCAGGTCCCAGCTGTCCATGTGCGAGCCGAGCACGATGATTTCGTTCGGGCGCGTGCGGCCGATGATGTCGCCGATGACGTTCTGGGAGTGGGTCTCATAGGTGTGCGCGGTCGAGGACAGGCGGATGCGCACCGTCTCGCCCATGGCAATCAGACGCGAGACGGTGTCGGCATCCGGTGCCGCCAGGGCGAAGCCCGGCAGGGGCACGACCCCGTCGACATAGCGGGTCGTGCCCGTATGCGGCATCCGGTGCTCGTCCGAACCGGCCGAGCGCATGATGAAGGCCCGCGCGCCCTTACCGGCGGCGGCAGCGGGACCGGCTCCGCGGATGCGCGACAAGGGGCCATAACCCGCCCCGTCCTGCATCCGGACCATCTGCCCCGCGTCGACGTAAGCGATTTTTCCAGCCAGGGAGCCAGCCGGGGCGGCGTTCAGCGCTTCCAAGCTGGCGAAGTGGACGATCTCGGCCTCAATGACGCCGTCAGTGCCGGGCGAATGGCCCAGGGCCGCGACCACCAGCCGCTGCGGATGGTCGCCGACGATCGAGGCACTTTCCTCGCCACGTTCCCAGCCAATCAGCGGAAAGTCCTCGATGCGGACGTTCTGGAAGCCCTGTGCGCGCATGTAGCCGGCGGCCCAGACGGCGGCCTGTTGCTCGGAATGGGACCCGGCCGGACGCGGACCAAAGCGGGTCGTCAGTTGGGTGACGTAGTCCAGGGCGATATTGCTGGCCATGGCCTGGTCACGGAGCTGGCCTGCCCTCTGGATCGTGCCTGCGTCCTGGGCCAGGACCGGCGTGGCGACGAGGCCCAGCGCGAGCGCGCTGGCGGCCAGACTACGGGCAGAAAGGAACACGGGCGCGTCTCCAGACTCAGGATTGAGGCGCGGACCCTAGACCATTTTTGTTTCAGGTCGAATCGACCTGAATCCAAAAAATGGTCCAGATTCAAACTGGAAAGAAAATCCGAGCCGACGCAAAGGCCGGCCTTGGCCTATTCGGCCTTGATAAAGGCCTCGACCGGTCCCTGCAGCTTGACCGTCAGGGCCTTACCCTTGCGATCGACGCGGTTGCCCAGCGCCAGCCGGACCCAACCCTCGGAGATACAGTATTCCTCGACGTTGGTCTTTTCCTCGCCCTTGAAACGGATGCCGATCCCGCGTGCCAGCAGTTCGCCGTCGTGGAACGGGCTGGAAGGGTCCACCGAAAGGCGGTCGGGAAGCGTGTCGGACATGGCGGCCAGCGGGTCTGCGTCAGAGGAAGGCGCGGTGATAGCGGTCGCCGCCGGTCCTGCCAATGGGGGCTCTACTGGACCGTCTGGCGCGGCGGGGTCGGGGTAGCCTCGGCAGAGGCTCCGGCGGCCGGGGTCGTCGCGGCCGGCGTACCGCCGGCGCTGTACGGCCGGGGACCGGCCGCCGGTGTCGGCGTCGGCGTCGGCGGAGTGGCGGCGCGGCGCGGGGTCGTGCGAGCCGGGGTGCGATTGGCCACCGGCCGGGGTGTCGGAGCCGCCGCGGCTGCCGGGGCCGGTGCACTGGTTTCGGGCGGAGCCACTGCGGCCGTCCGGACCGGCGCAGGGGCAGGAGCGACCGTGGGCGTCGCCGCCTCCGAGGTCAGCCCGGCAGCGGCGGCGCGAACCGCCAGTTGCTGGGCCTGGAAGCGATGGGCCAGCTTCTCGGTCAGCTCCCGCGCAGCGGCAGGCGGCATCTGGGCCATCACAGCCGCCAGCGAACGTGCGCGCATCGCTGCGGCAACCGGCAGGCGGACATTGTCATCGAGACCGACGAATACAGCCGCGGCCTCACGCGGACGCATGGCAGAATAGACGGCGACCAGCCGGTCGACCTCTTCCTTCTCGCGTTCATCGACCTGACCCAGCAAGCCCTGGACCTCGGTGCGGATCGAGGCCAGCGCCTGGACCTTGGCATCGAGCTTCTGTTCAGCGGCTACCATCAGCGGCAGGGTGGTGGCGAAGTCGGCGTCCCGCGCATCCAGTTCGGTGCGTCGGGCCGACAGGCTCTGAATGATGCGCAGTTCGGCCGGGGAAATGCCCGCCTGCTGGGCCAACTGGTCCGGCGTCAGCGCACAAACCGCGGGGGCCGGCGTCGTCGGCGTGGTGCCCGGTGCCGCAGCGGGCACGGCCTCCTCGGCCCAGGCCTTGGCCCCGTCGAACAGTCCGGGGGCTACGCCGAGGGCACGCACTGCCACGACACCGCCGATGGCGATGGCGATCAGGGGCAGGAGGCGGGGTATCTTGCTCATCGGATTCTACTCGGACAGGGGTCAGGCGGCGAACAGGTCGTCGTCGAGACTACGACGCGCGCGGTTGAGGCTTTGTTGAGCAGCCTGGTTAGCGGCCAGGGCCTGAAACACGGGTGCGAACTGTTTGACTGCCTCAGGGCGGGGCTTCACCTCAGACGCAACGCCGCCGATCCGCTCGACCAGCGAAGCCATGCGGCGGGATTTCTCATCGCGGTCGCTGACCAGCACCGGGTGCGCAGATGGCGCGACTTCCGGATCTGCCGGCTCGGCGGCGACCGGACGGGTCGGACCGCGGGCGATCAGAGCTTCAAGCTCCTGCTTGACGGCGCGAGCCTTGATGATGCGGTCATGCAGCAGGTCAGTTTCCTGCCCGGACGCCCGCAACGAGGCCAGGGCTGCCTCAGCCCGCCCGGCGGCGGTGTTCAGCTCTGTCACCGCGCCGGCGAAGGCCAGTTGACCGACGCGCAGGGCGATCAGCTTGCGCTCCAGGCGGACGCCGTAGCCGATCGCCACGACCAGCATCAGCATCAGTATGGAGTCGAGGACGATTCCGGTCATGTCAGCGCTTCCCCCTGGTGAGGCTGGAGGCAACCTCGACGTTGATCGGGTTCTCGACACGCACCGCGATATTCTGGCCGCGCCGACCCATCTTCCCCGTGGTCACCGGAATTGAACCGCACCGAATCGAGATGTCGGAATCAGGCGTGGCATTCAGCATCAGCGTGTCGCCGACTTTGAAATTCAGCACGCTGGAGAGCGGAACCTGCTGCTCGTCCAGCACGGCACGGACCTCGGTGTCCGTGGTCCAGAGCTCGGTGGCCAGGTGGCCTTCCCAGATATTGTCACGGCCAAATTTCTCACCCATGAACTGCTGCAACAGCATCTTCCGGATCGGCTCCAGCGTGGCGTAGGGCAGCAACAGTTCGATGCGGCCGCCCCGGTCTTCCATATCGATGCGCAGCTTGACCAGAATGGCGGCATTGGCCGGCCGGGCGATGGCGGCGAAGCGCGGATTGGTCTCCAGCCGGTCGAGATTGAAATGCACCGGCGTCAACGGCTCAAACGCGGCCTGGGCATCGGCCAGAACCACCTCAACCATCCGCTGCACCAGAACCCGCTCGATCGTGGTGTAGGGTCGCCCCTCGATCCGCAGCGCCGCCGTGCCCCGACGCCCGCCCAGCAGCACGTCGACGATCGAATAGATCAGGTTGGAATCGACCGTCAGCAGGCCGTAGTTATCGAGCTCCTCAGCCCGGAACACCGCCAGGATCGCCGGCAGCGGGATCGAGTTCAGATAGTCGCCGAAACGGATCGACGAGATGTTGTCGAGGCTGACCTCGACGTTGTCCGAGGTGAAATTGCGCAGTGAGGTCGTCATCAGCCGCACCAGGCGGTCAAAGACGATCTCCAGCATCGGCAGCCGCTCGTAGCTGACCAGGGCCGAGTTGATGATGGCGCGAATGCCTGAGCGCTCCGACCCGTCGTCGTCTCCAAGATCGAAACCGAGCAGATTGTCGATTTCATCCTGGTTCAGAACGCGTTCAGCCATGCCCGAGCCAGCACCTTCGTCACCGATGTCGGTGGCGAACGGATCGGCCGGGGTTTCGTCTAGCGCAGTATCCGTCATCTACTGGACCAGCATTTCTTCGATCAGGACGGCGTCCACCTTGCCCGGTGCCGCAATCAGATTGACGCGCCTCAGCAGTTCGGCGCGCAGCTGAAAGGTGCCCGCCGAACCGGCCAGATCGTCCGGCCGGAGCTCGCGCAGGAAACTCTGGAACATGTCCTGCATCCGCGGGGCCTCGGTCTGCAGATGATACGCCAGATTGGGGTCAGCCATCTCCAGCGTCAGCTTCAACTTCAGGAAGGTGGGACGACCGTCGGCGGACTGGATGTTCACCACCATGTCGGGCAGC
Source organism: uncultured Brevundimonas sp. (assembly GCF_963977465.1). Classification (GTDB taxonomy): domain Bacteria; phylum Pseudomonadota; class Alphaproteobacteria; order Caulobacterales; family Caulobacteraceae; genus Brevundimonas. The sequence goes on from NZ_CAXBOQ010000004.1 coordinate 57,018, forward strand.
GTGAAGAAGGTAACACCGTCCGGCCCTTCGGCGATCGTGCCCAGGGCCGGATTGGCTTCACCACCGGCTGGCGCACCGTGCCCGCCGCTCTCCGCCTTTTTCTCGTGCCCGCCCTTGGCCGGTGCCCCGTGGGCGTCGCCGGCGGCCTCGGCATCGGCCGGCTTGGGCTTCATCAGGAAGAAGGCCGCACCACCACCGCCGCCCAGCACCAGCAAGGCGGCCGGGATGATGATGAAGAGGAGCGGAAGCTTCTTCTTGGCAGGCGCGCCCTCGGCAGCGGCATCTTCGCCCTCGGCGGCGGGCGGAGCTTCGCCCTCACCCGCCTCGGCGGCCTTGTCGCCCTTCTTTTTGCCGAATTTGAACATGCGCGACGCCCCGGAGAATCCCTGTGTCCAGTAGCGGGCCTTTTGGTTAACGGGACGTTGATAACCGGCAAATCCTGCCGGGTGAACGGAGGGTCCAATCCGGGATTGTTCCCGCCACCACTGCGTTAACCACTCTGGCACGACCATTGCGAGGGACGGGACAAAGGAGCTCGCCCCACTTGGAAAACGCCACCTACATCGGACTGTCCCGGCAAATGACCCTGCGGCGTGAGCTCGACGTCGTGGCGAACAACATCGCCAATGCCAACACCACCGGCTTCAAGGTCGAGCAGCTGCTGATCGGCACCGAGGTCGGGGCCCGGGCGCGCAATGACAATGTCCGCCCCAGCGTCAGCTTTGTGCTCGACAATGGTGTCGGCCGTGATTTCGGTCAGGGAGCCCTGACCCAGACGAGCCGACCGCTGGACTTCGCCATTGCAGGCGAAGGGGCCTTCTTCAAACTCCAGGACGGTGCCGGCGAGGCCTATACCCGCGACGGAGCCTTCACCCTCGATCCGGAGGGCCGTTTGACCACCCAGGGCGGCGTGCCGGTGCTGGGCGACGGCGGCGAGATCATCCTCAACCCGGCCATGGGCGAGATCGCCGTCGGGTCGGACGGAACCATAACCCAGAACGGCCAACTGGTCGGTCGTCTCAGCGTCGTCCGTTTCGACAGCCTGGCCGCGATCGAAAAGAGCGGTGACGGCCTGTATCGCAATCGCTCCAACGCCGTCGCCATCGATGCCACGGACGCCCGGATCCAGCAGGGCATGCTGGAAGCCTCCAACGTCAACTCGATCCTCGAGATCACCAACCTGATCGAGGTCAGCCGCGCCTACGAGACCATCACCCGGCTGATCGAACAGACCACCGACCTGTCCAAGCGCGCCGTCGAGCGCCTCGGACGGGTGAACTAAGGGAAGGCTGAACCATGCAAGCTCTCAGAACCGCGGCGTCCGGCATGGCCGCACAGGCGCTGAACGTGGAGGTCATCTCCAACAACATCGCCAACATGAACACGATCGGGTTCAAGCGGCAGCGGGCCGAATTTCAGGACCTGCTTTATCACAACGTCGAGCGCATGGGGGCTCAGTCCTCATCCCAGGGCACGGTGGTCCCGACCGGGATCCAGATCGGTGCCGGTGTAAAGGCAGGCAGCGTCTACCGCATCACCGACCAGGGCAGCCCCAGCCAGACCGGCGGGCGCTTCGACATGGCGATCAATGGGCGCGGCTATTTCCAGATCAATCTGCCCTCCGGTGAAACCGCCTTCACGCGAGCCGGCAACTTCTCTCTCAACGGGGAAGGCCAGTTGGTCACCGATGACGGCTATGCCGTCCAGCCGACCATTTCTATCCCGCAGGACGCGATCGACGTGGTGGTCTCCAAGACCGGCCTGGTCCAGGTTCTCACCCAGGGCTCGCCCGAGCCCCAGACGGTCGGCCAGCTGGAGCTCGCCACCTTTTTCAACGAGGCGGGCCTCGAAGCGGTCGGCGACAACCTGCTGCTGGAAACCGCCGCCTCCGGTCCGGCCACGACCGGGGCCCCGGGCGAAGCGGGCTATGGCCAGATTCTGCAAGGCTTCACCGAATCCTCGAACGTGGACGCCGTGTCCGAGATCAGCGCCCTGATCATCGCCCAGCGCGCCTATGAGATGAACTCCAAGGTCATCTCCACCGCCGACCAGATGCTGTCGGTGACGGCCCAGGTGAAGGGCTAGAATCATGCAGATCGTATCCCGCACCCTGATCGCCAGTGCCGCCCTGCTGATCGCCACATCGGCGCTGGCCGGACCGGTCACCCTGAAGGCCAACCCCGTCGACACCGACGGCCAGGTGACCTTCGGCGACATCTTCGACGGCGCAGGTGCGTCTTCGTCGGTCGTCGTTGCCCGCCGCAGCGGTCCATCCGTGGTGATGGAGGCCGGCCAACTGCAGAGCCTGGCGCGCCAGTCAGGACTGGAGTGGGACAATCCTCGCGGTCTGCGACGCGTGGTTATTCGCAGTGCAGACCTGTCCCCGTCCACCGCGGCCTCCACGGCGGCTCCGGCAGGCGTGGCTCCGGCCCCGACCACCGCCCGGTTTGTCGCACCCCCGCGGTCGGTGCGGGCCGAGCGGGTCATCTCCCGCAACGATATTGTCCAGGTCGTCTACATCGTCGGGGCTGTCCGTCTGACCATCAGCGGCCGGGCCATGGACAATGCCGCGGCCGGCGAACCCGTCGCCATCCGTAATCTTGATTCGGGCCGCACCATCGACGCCCTGGCGGTCAGCCCGGGTCAGGCTATCGCCGGCCCCGCCGCCCGTGCAGCCCGCGCCGCCCTCTAGGAATTCGTTGCCCGTCCGGGCCAGCCGAAAGACTGACTGTCATGCGTACAATCCTGACCATCACCACCGTCGCCCTCACCCTCGGAGCCTGCTCCTCGGCTATGGAGGCGGTGCGCGGCCCCGAACTGGCTCCGATCGGCTATCCTGCCGCCCTGGTTCCGACCCAACAGACCTATCTGCCGGCCCCCGAGGCCCGGCGCGCCGCCAGTGCCAACAGCCTGTGGCGCACCGGAGCCCGAACCTTCTTCGGTGACCAGCGTGCCCGTCGAATCGGTGACATCCTGACGGTGACGATCAACATCGACGACCAGGCCCAGACCCAGAACACCACGGCCCGCACCCGTACCAACGACATCGCGGGCGGCGTCTCGAACCTGTTCGGTCTTGAGAACAGCATCGGCCGGGCCTTCCCGGGCGGGTTTGATCCGGCCAACATGGTAGGCATGTCCGGATCGTCTAACGCGAACGGCTCCGGCTCGGTCAGCCGCTCGGAAAAGGTCTCCCTGACCATTGCCGCCGTCGTCACCGACGTCCTCGGCAACGGCAACCTGGTGATCCAGGGTCGGCAGGAAGTGCGCACCAACCGCGAGGTCCGCGAATTGACGGTTGCCGGCATCGTGCGCCCCGAGGACATTTCCTCGGCCAACACCATCGATCACACCCAGATCGCAGAGGCCCGCATCAGCTACGGCGGCCGCGGCGACATCAGTCGCGTCCAGGCCACCCCGGCTGCCCAGTCCCTGCTCGAACGTTTCAGCCCGTTTTGAGGCCTGCGCCTCCCCCACAGCCATGGGCGCGGGGGAGGTGATCCGGGAATAGACTCCCTCGCTGCGACCGAGCATTAGCGGTTTTGGCAAGCTGAGCCGTGAACCGTTAACGACTACCCGCGTTTGAGCTTCAGACGCGAGTATCAAATGTTCAAAATTCTTGTCCCTGCCGTCGCCGCCATGGGTCTGGTCGCTTTCGCTGCCCAGACCCGGACGCCGACCTATGATCTCACCGCCACGCCCGTCACCATGGGCTGGCACCTCAGCCATGAGGGCACGATGGCCAAGCTGGCTTATGGGGTGGCGAACTCCGACCAGTTGGCCCTGATGATGACCTGCGAGCCAGGCCGGTCCAGCGTGGTGGTCTATGGTGCGGTCCAGCCGATCGCCCCTCACCTGATCCAGGCCGTCGACCGCTCGGAGGAGCTGGATCCGCTTAGTGGTGGTGACGCGTCCGAAGTGCGTATTGCCCTGCGTGATCCTACCCTGCAATCGCTGGCCAGCCGTGGTGTTCTGCGTGTCCGCGGCGAGGCCGGAGACTTTGACCTGACAGCCGCTCCTGCCGAACAGCGGGTCGCCGCGAATTTTCTTGCCTATTGCGGTTCGGCCCGCGTCTGACCAAGTCTGTGGTTCTACGTCTCGGGGGAGCTGATGCATGACCGGCCTTACAGGCGTCGCCCTGACGCTTCTGATCCAGTTGACTGCGCCGTCTACACCCGGCTGGACCTGGACTCTCTATGACGATGATCCGCTGGTCCTGGCCAATGAGGTCCCGGATACGGCCCGCCTGCGATCGACCTTCGAATGCGAGCCCGGCTCCAGCGTCGTCCGCCTGTCCCTTTACCCGGCTGCTCCGGCCCACGGCTTTGCCCGGGTGACCGCCGGCGCGGCCGCGACAACGGCCGCGTTCGAGCCCGCCCGCGGTGACGGTCTGCGCCTGGTTCTGCGCAGCGATCATCCAGTCTTCGCCGCCTTTGCCGCCGATGGGCATCTGGATGTCATGATCGGAGAGGAGCGCCGCAATATTGAAGTTCAGCGAACGCACCTTGCCAAATTGCGCCGTTTCACCGAGCTTTGCACCAGCTGAAACGGATCCTCGCCATGCGCCTGCCTGTTCCCCTGCTGCTGAGCGGTCTTGCCCTGGGCGCAGCGGCCTGCGCGCCTGTAGCCGTCCCGGCCCCGACCCTGCTGGCTCCCGCCTACCCGACCGCCCCGGTCGCCAACTATGACTGGTACCTGCATGCGGACGGCGATGAGGCCAGCCTGGCCTATGGCCTGCGTGACAGCGACGACCTGCGGCTGGGCCTGGATTGTCGACGCGGCAGCGGCCGTCTGGCACTCAGCGCCGTCGGCGAGACCGGGGCCGCGCCGGAGATCAGCCTCGAGTCCGGCGGCGAGGCCGCTCGCTATTCTGCCACCACCGAGGCGTCCGAACTGGTCGACGGCGTGGTGTTGTCGGCCGCCGCTCCTGCCGCCGCCCCGGTGTTCCAGCGTTTTCAGGCCGTTGGCTGGCTCGCGCATCGCCAGGCCGACGACATCCACGCCTATGTCGCCCATCCGGGTTCAACGGCGCGGATCGCCCGCTTCTTCGCCTTTTGCGGCTAACTCCCGGCACCTCCCCCACAGGGAATACCGGTCCTGACGGTTGACGCGACACCCGCCCTCCGGTGCAGTCCACCTTGGATTTTGGGGAATGACACCATGAAACGCGCAATGATCGGGGCCGCCGCCCTTCTGACCGGCCTCGCCTGCGGCCTGCCGGCCCTGGCCCAGACGCCCCCGGTCGTGGCCCGGAGCACGCCCGCGCCGGCGGCATCTGACGCCCGCCTCGCCGGTGTCCTCGCCGACTATGAGGCCTTCCTGCGCGCCAACGATCCGATCACCGCCGGCTTGGATGGGGATCGCGAGGCCCTGTCCCGCCTGCCCGACCTCTCGCGCGCGGCCCAATTGGCGCGCCGCGCCCCGATCCAGGCCCTGCTGGACCGCGCTGAAGCGATCACGCCGGCACAGTTAAACGCCGCCGACGCCCGCAACCGCGCCTTCGTCCTGTTCCTGTTGCGCCGCGACCTGGAAGGGATCGCCCTCGATACGGGCCGGCTCGCCTTCAGCTCCGAAGGCGGTTTCGGCCAGACCGCCGCCTATATGGCTTCCTCGACCCGTATCGCCAACAAGGCCGACGCCGGAGCCTGGCTGGCCCGGCTCCAGGGCCTGCCGCAACTGTACGACGATACCCTGGCCGATGCCCGACGCGGCGTGGCCACCGGCATGGTCCAGCCTGCCTCCGTGGTCGAGAGCGCGATCTTGCTGGCCCGTACCGACGCGGCCCAGCCGCTCGACGAGGATGCCCTGCTCAAGCCCTTCACCGATCTACCCTCTAACATCACTGCGGCGGACCAGACGGCGCTGCGCGACCGGGCGCGGGCCGTGATCACCGACAGCATCGTGCCACGCCGGCAGGCCTGGCTGGCCTTTCTGACTGAAGAGGCCGCGCCGGCCGCGCCCGTGGAGCCCGGCCTCGGCCTGCGCCCGGGCGGTCGCGACATGTACGCTTATTTCGTGCGCGGCTTTACCACCACCGACCTGACCCCCGACCAGGTCCATCAGATCGGCGTCGAGGAAGTCGCCCGCATCCGCGCCCGCATGGAGAGCGAGATGCAGGCCGCGGACTGGACCGGCGATTTCGCCGGCTTCCTCGCCTTCCTGCGCACGGACCCGCAATTCTACGCCACCTCACGCGAGGACCTGCTGGAAAAGGCGTCGGAGATGGCCAAGCGCGCCGATGACCACCTGCCGGCCCTGTTCGGGACCCTGCCGCGCCTGCCCTACGGTGTGCGCCCGGTGCCGAGGGCCATCGAGGACAGCTACACCACCGGCCGCTACAACGGCGGCTCGATGAAGACCGGCGTGGCCGGCGGCTATATGGTCAACACCTCGCATCTGGACCAGCGTCCGCTGTACGAACTGCCGGCGCTGACCCTGCATGAGGCCGTGCCGGGACACCATCTGCAGATCGCCCTGCAGCAGGAGGCCGAGGACCAGCCCTATTTCCGGCGCGGGGCTGACGTCACCGCCTTCATCGAGGGCTGGGGCCTGTATTCGGAGTTCCTCGGCGAGGAGATGGGCTTCTACCGCACCCCCTACGAGCGGTTCGGTCGCCTCAGCTACGAGATGTGGCGTGCCTGCCGCCTGGTGGCCGACACCGGCCTGCACTGGATGGGCTGGAGCACCGAACAGGCCCGGGCCTGTTTCCGCGACAACTCGGCCCTGTCCCCGCTCAACATCGAGACCGAGCTGCAGCGCTATATCGGCTGGCCCGGCCAGGCCACGGCCTACAAGATCGGCGAAATCCGCTTGCGGGCCATCCGCGCCCGCGCTGAGGCGGCCCTGGGTGACCGTTTCGACATCCGGGCCTTCCACGACGCCCTGTTGGTCGATGGCCCGCTGCCGCTGGACCTGCTGGACGCGCGCATGGACGCCTGGATCGCCGAGCAGGCCATCAGGTAAGACCCAGTTCGGCCCGCGCCTTCTTCGTCAGCTTCGCCACGATCAGGGCGTGGGCCGTCCGCAGATGATCGGCCAGCTCGTCGTCGGGCCAGTCGGCCGGATCGTCCAGATGCACCCATTTGGCCTTCGCCAGATAGGGGGCTGGTCGCGCGTGGCCGGTTTCCGTCAGCACTTCATAGGCGATGTCCGAAACCTTGAACGACACGCCGCCCTTGCCACCGACCATGGCGAACATCTTGCCACCGACCTTGTAGGCGTCGTGATCGTCACCGAACGGATGATCCAGCGTCGCCGCCTTCAACGCCAGGCAGACTCTGCCGACCCCGGCCCGGTCCATTGTCAGGCTCCCACGCCGACGCCGATCGGACAGACCACGCCGGTGCCGCCGATACCGCAATAACCGTCCGGATTCTTGGCCAGATAGGCCTGGTGATAGCCCTCGGCGAAATAATACGGCCCGGCCGGCGCGATTTCGGTGGTGATGGTCCCCCGCCCCGCCGCCGCCAATGCAGCCTGATAGGCGTCGCGCGACGCCTCGGCCTCGGCCCTCTGGACGTCATTCAGATAATAGATGGCCGAACGATAGGTGGTGCCCACGTCATTGCCCTGACGCATGCCCTGGGTCGGGTCGTGATTTTCCCAGAACACCTTCAGCAGTTCGGTGAAACTGAGCTCGGCGGGATCAAACACCACCTGCACCACCTCGGCATGGCCGGTGCGGCCGGTGCAGGTCTCTTCGTAGGTCGGATTGGGCGTGATCCCGCCGGAATAGCCGACCGAGGTGACCCAGACGCCGGGCAACGACCAGAAGATCCGCTCCACGCCCCAGAAACAGCCCATGCCCAGTATCGCCGTCTCGAACCCCTGCGGATGCGGTCCCTGCAGCGGGTGTCCGCTGACGAAATGCCCCGCGTCGGTCGGCAGCGGTGTGTCCCGCCCCGGCAGGGCGGTGGCGGCATCAGGCAGGCCGGCGGTCTCGCGGATCGACATTTCACAACTCCAGAACAGGCTGCCGTCCATATAGGGACGGCAAACCGGCTTGCCGAGGGGGGCATGGTGGTCTATCAGCCTCGCCTCCGCCGGGACGACCCCCGGCGGCCTCGCCCAGGCGTGGAACGGACAGGTGGCGGAGTGGTCGATCGCGCACGCTTGGAAAGCGTGTGTACGTGAAAGCGTACCGAGGGTTCGAATCCCTCTCTGTCCGCCACACACGTCCTCACTGACATGCGTCCCTGCGTTTCAGGGCCACATCCCGACAGTCCTGCGGCTTGATCTGGGCCGGTAGTCCGTCTCAGGCGGCGACAGGCTTTGGTCTTGTCGGCGGGGGATTGGACGGTCGAGGCGGCTTCCCTTACATGCCGTCTGCACTTGATGCGGGCCCCGGTCCGCCGGGAACAGGCGGGACGGCATTGGCTCTTGATCAGACACAGTCCCGGACGACGGCGGCCCTGTTGGTGGCGGCCAGGCGCGAAGCGCGGGCCCTGGCGGACTTTCCTGGCCCTCGACCCGCATCGCTGGCCGAGGCCTATGCCATTCAGGATGCGGCGATCGCCGCCTGGCCGGATCGAATCGCCGGGTGGAAACTGGCCCGCATCGGGGCTCCGCATGACACGACCCATGGAGTCGGGCGTCTGGCGGGTCCGATCTTCGCCCGGCTGGTCCGGTCGGCGGGCTCGATGCCGGTGTCGGTCGAGGTGATCAGCGGGGGCTATACTGCGGTCGAAGCTGAATATGTGCTCGAGATCGGCGAAACCCCGCTCGGGCATGATGACTGGACCGCGGACAGCGCCGCCGGCCTGGTGAGCCGCGCCTTCACCGGGGTGGAGGTCGCCGGAAGTCCGTTCGCCGGGATCAATCAACACGGGCCCGCCGTTACGGCAGCGGATTTCGGCAACAATGCCGGCCTGGTTGTCGGTCAGGAGATCGCCGACTGGTCAAGCCGTTTGCCCGGCCTGCGCTGCGGGGTCAGCATCGATGGCCAGGTCTGCGGTGAAGGCGGGGCGGCAGCGATTCCCGGGGGACCGCTCGAGTCCCTGGCCTTTCTGCTCAATCACCTGCATCGCCGCGGGCGGACGCTGAAAAAGGGTGATCTCGTCTCGACCGGAGCTGCCGCAGGCGTCCATCCTATCGTCAAGGGTCAGACCGCACGGGCCGACTTCGGTACTGATGGCATCATCGACTGCCTGGCGGTCGCGGCAGAACCGGCGCGCTGACGAGAAGGTCTGCGAAAATGGCCGGCTAAATGCGGGTGGTGGCGAGGAAGCGTTCGCGGTCCAGTTCGGTGCGCCGGCGGACCTCGCTCAAGGCTTCGGACTCCGCAGCCTCAAGCATGGTTTCGAACAGCCGGTGGAAGTGGTCGCGCATGGCAACTCGCGCCGCGGCGGGATCCCGATTTCGCAGGGCCTCAAGAATAGCGGAATGCTCGTCGGCCCGTGCCTCACCGTCATGCTTGCAGACGCTGGCATAGACCCGTTTGACCCGCGGCAGTTCCGTGCGCATGCGCCAGATCATCTGGACGAAATACTCGATGACGGGATTGCCCGAAATCCGCGCGATCGTCAGATGGAACAGCCGATCTGCATCTTCGCCCTCGCTGTCGGTGCCGTTTTCCGCTCGGGACATCGACAGGATCAGTTCCTCGAGCTCATCGAGCTGGTCGTCCGTGATGTTCGCCGACGCCAGCGCTGCCGCCTCGGCTTCGATCACGGCGCGGGCTGCCGTAAGTTCGAACGCCGTGACATTGGGCAAGGCGTCAGGCCCGCCCTCCGGTCGCCGGGTGACATAAACCCCGGACCCGGTGCGGATGGAAATCCGGCCCTGGGCTTCCAGAGCGATCTCCGCCTCCCGGATGGTCACCCGACTCACATTGAAGCGTTCCGCGAGTTCACGCTCCCCGGGCAGCCGGGCTCCTACGGGAAAATCCCCTGAATCAATCAGGGTCCGGATCTCCCGGGCGATGGTTTGATAGAGTCGTTTCTCGGACATGCTTTTAGCCAGATATCACTTTGCGAACCCCAATGCTTCCATCATGACGGCCCCGGTTTGGGGCGGCGAGGACCAAACGCCGTTCAAGGCATCCGTGACCGTCGCGCGCCCCGCACCAGAGGATCAGAAGCGGTATCGCGCTCCGAGATAATACCGCGCACCGTAGGTGTTATATTCCCGCAGGCTGCCAGGTACCGGCATGTCGTGAATCCGCGGCTCGTCCGTCAGGTTCGAGGCTTCGAAGCTGAACGACAGATGGCTGTTCACCCGGTAGGAGGCCCGGAAGTCCAGCGTATCGGTGTCGCGGATGTAGCGGTTCTGGGACGGTCCCCCGACGAATTTCTGATAATATTCCGTCCGGGCCTTGTAGATGGCCTGCAGCTCCACCGGCCCGATCTCGTAATAGACCGATCCCGAGAAGACGTGGTTGGACAGGCCGAAGATGCCGGCCGACTCGATAATCCCGGGCGTGACAACCCCCGTCACCGGATCGACCTGGTCGCCCAGGCGCAGATCGTGGGTCTGGTAGTTGGAGTCGGCGTAGTTGTAGCTGGCCTTGACGCCCAGGCCGTCGAACGGGGCCGGCAGGTTCGAGAACCGGTGCGCGACCGTTAGCTCCAGGCCGAACAGGTCGCTGGTATCATCCGTCGCCGTATCGACCTGGACCGGGACCACGACGGGTGTGCCGCCGATAATGTAGGTCTCATTGGAAACGGTGGGCGCGAAGCCGCCGTTGAACTGCTTGTAGTAGATGGCGGCGCTGAACATGGAATCCGGGTTCGGATAATATTCCAGCGACAGGTCGGCGTTCCACGACAGCAGGGGCTCGGCCGCCGGATTGCCATTGGCCGTGATGTTGTTGATGGCATCCTCGACCGTGGGGAACGACAGGCCGCTTTCCAGGGTAATGGTCCGTCCGGCCCCCAGGGCGCTGGGATCAGGGCGCGACATCGCCCGGAACGCACCGACCCGCAACAGCAGATCATCCTTGAGCTCGAACGTACCGTTGAAGCTGGGCAGCCAGGCGTCGGAGCTGCCTTCGAAGGTCTGGGTCTCGAACGCCCCGGTCGACACCAGGGTGACGCTGCCATCGATGTTGTTGATGACATTCAGCCCACTCCGCAGGCCGCGCGAGGTGACGTCGGTGTTCACATAGCGAACCCCGAAATTGCCCGAGAACGGCAGATCGAACAGCATGGTGTCAAAGTCGGCCATCACATAGGCGGCGATGGTGCGTTCCTCGACATCCCGGTTGCTGATGGCGCGGGTATCGGCGTTGCGCCCGGTATCGGCGACCCCGGTCAGGGCCTCGAACAGACAAAGGGCATCGAACTGGGCCCAGCTGGTGATCGTGTTGCCGGAGGCGTTGGACAGGAAGTCGCTCTGGGCGAAATCACGACGGCAGGCCAGATTGGCCGCCCCGGTCTGAGCCGTCGTATAGCTCCGCTCAACCCGATCGTCGAAGTCGGTATAGGTCATGTCCGACAGGCGGGTACCGGCCTTGACGGTCGTGATGACACTGTTGTCACGCCTGTATTCAACGTCGACCCGCGCGGAGCGAACCTCATGCTCACGCACAAGTTCGTCGCGGCGAACCCGACCGTTGGTGCTGAAATTGTCGTGGTCGTTGAGGTCATACAGCGGATCGACCGTAATCGCGGGGATGTCGCTGTTGCGATAATCGAAGGTGTAGCCGACCCGGTTGGTGTTGATGACGCCGGGGACAACGACATTGTTCACGTCGCGATTAAACGAGCGCAGGCGCGTCTGCCGGTCCATCTCACTGCGATAGGTACTCGAATAGGCCAGGTCGCCGCTGATCGTCAGATTGTCGCGAACGTCCCATTTCACGCCCAGGCCGCCACCGTCATACTGCTCGTCCCGGATGCGGAAGGTCGGCGTGGATTCGATCGAACTGTTGCCGGTATAGAAGAGCAACACACCGTCAGCGCTGACGTCCCGGCTGTTCACGCCGCGCCGCGTTTCAGAGAAATTCAGGTCCTGTCGATCCTCGGTGTAGGTCCGCCGCGAGCTCTGATAGTCGAGGGAAAATTCCAGGACATCATTGGGACGCCACTGCAGGGCACCGAAGATGGCATCGCGCTGGTCATTCTCGATGAACTGGCGATAGGTGCGACTGCCGGGGATCAGATAGTAGGGCGTGCCCGACGCCACCTGGGCGGCCGAGACCTCGCTGCAGTTTGAGGTCGCCGAAACAGTCTGCGTGCCGTTGCAGGCGACCCATGTCGAACTGCTGGTGAACAGTTCCTCGGGATTGGTGGTTTCGAGAGACTGGATCCCCAGCGAGAGGCCCAGCATACCGGCCCCGCCGAGGTCGAACTGGTCCACATAGCTGGCTGTGCCGCGCCAGCCCGGGCCGGCCGGATCGTTCAGCTTTGAATCATAGTCAGCCCAGAGCGCCCGCCCCTCGAGCTGTATGCGCCGGCGCCCGAAGTCCAGCGGCTGGATCGTGCGCATATCGATGATGCCGGCCACCCCGCCTTCGATGAAGTCGGCCCGCTGGGTCTTGTAGATCGCGACGGTGTTGATCAGTTCGGACGGGAACTGGTTGAAATTCACCGACCTGTCACCGCTGCCGTTCGACGCCTCGCGGCCGTTGAAGGTGGCGAAGCCCAGGAAGGGACCGAGTCCCCGGATTGAAATCTCGGAGGCACCGCCCTTCTCGCGATGGGTCGAAGCTCCGGTGATGGTTTCGATCGCCTCGCCGATCGACGAGGCCGGCAGGTCGCCGATGTCGTCGGCCGACAGGATGTCCGCGACGATGTCGGCATTCCGCTTCTGGCTGATCGACGACTGCACCGAGGCGCGGAAGCCGGTAACGACGACCTCCTCCACCTGGGACGCGGACCCGGCAGGCGTCGCGTCCTGTGCCTGGGCCATGCCGACGCCAAAGGTCCAGGCCATGCCACACAGCAACGCCGCCTTCAGCGGGCGCCGGTTCGGCAAACGAGACAAATTCCGAACGTTCGATGACCGCATAATTACCTCCCCAGGACATGCCCGTTTTGACGGGCTTGCCGGAAGCTATGATGACGCGAACCGCGCAGTCAACCAATTTTCTTCATTTGGCTCACGAATTGGTCTATCTATTAACTATACCTCCGTAGCGATGCGGGCCGCCTGACCGGAAAATCAGTCCCCTCCCAGCCAATCATCCGCCATCATTCGGCACCTAGACCCACCAGGACTGAGGTCGCGCCCGCCACAACAGGCAATTGGTTGTCCCCTTTGTCAGCCGAATAGTTCATATTGGTTGACACTGAAATCCGGTTCGTTACGGTCCGGTCCGACGGCAAGGGACCAATCAGAGTTCTGAAAGCCGCCGCTGGGAGGGAGTATCCACCATGACTGTCCGGCTTTTTGTCGCCCTTTTTTGTCTGGTCTTCAGCGCCGCAACCGTGAATGCGGAATCAGCCCAGGCGATTTCGGCTGGACGCCTCGTCCGCACCCCGGCTGAATTCTCCAGCGCCATGCGCGCCGCGCGCCCGGGTGACACCATCGTATTGGCCGATGGCCAATGGCAGGATTTCCAGATGCTGGTCTCGGGCCAGGGTCAGGCCGCCCGTCCCATTACCGTGACCGCCCAGACTCCCGGGGGCGTCATCCTGACAGGCCAGTCGAACCTGCGCATCGCGGGCCGCTATCTGGTCGTCGCCAATCTGGTGTTCCGGGACGGCTACTCACCGACCGGTGAAGTGATCTCGTTCCGACGCAATCGCGAGGACCGGGCCACAGACAGTCGGGTGACCGGCATGGTCATCGACGGCTTCAGCAAGCCCGACCGCCGCGACTCGGACAACTGGGTCGCCCTGTACGGCCAGAATAACCGCTTCGATCACAATCATATCGTCGGCAAGACCAACGCCGGAACCACCCTGGTCGTGGTGCGCGACGCACAGCAGGGTCTGGCGAACCACCATCGCATCGATCACAACTATTTCGGTCCGCGGCCCAGCCTGGGCTCGAACGGCGGCGAAACCCTTCGTGTCGGCACCAGCCACGACGCCGAGTCCGACAGCTTCACCACGGTGGAGTTCAACTGGTTCGACCACTGCGACGGCGAGATCGAGATTATCTCGAACAAATCGGGGGCCAACGTCTATCGCGGCAATGTCTTCTTCGAATCGCGCGGGGCGCTGACCCTACGCCACGGCGACGGCAATCTGGTCGAAGACAATGTTTTCATCGGCAATGGCGTCGACCACACTGGCGGAATTCGCGTCATCAATCGCAATCAGACGATCCGCAACAACTACATGCAGGGCCTGATGGGAACGGGCTTCGCCAGCGCCCTGACCGTCATGTACGGCGTGCCCAACTCCCCGGCCAACCGCTATGTCCGGGTCGAGAATGCGGTGATTGAAAACAACACCATCATCGACTCCGCCAGCATCTTCCTGGGTGCCGGCATGGATGCGGAACGCTCGGCCGCGCCGGTGTCCAGCCGGATGGCCAGCAATCTTATCGTCAACGCCGACGGACGCGACCCCTTCCGCATCCAGGGCGACATGTCCGGACTGGCGCTTGAAGATAACATCCAGTCGCCGGACGGCCCTCCCCCCGCCCTGGCCGGCGTTCGTCGCGCTGCCGTAGAACTGGAGCGCAGCGCGGGCGGTCTACAGGTCCCGGTCAGCCTGAACGGCGTGGGCGCGAGAGCCGATCTGCGTGTCACCCGACGCCAGGACACCGGCGTCGCCTGGTATGTGAAGGGGGCCGACAGCGCCGCTTTCGATTCCGGCCGCACTATCCCGGTCGCGCCCGGTGACGACACCCTGACCGCAGCCTTCGTCTCGGCCCAGCCCGGCGACCAGCTGGTGCTGTCCCCCGGTGTCTACGTCGTCAACCAGGTGCTTGCGGTGTCCCGGGTCATCTCCGTCCGGGGGCCGGATGGCGGCGAGGCCATCGTGAATTTCAGCCGCCCGACCCTGTTCGAAATCGCACGCGGCGGGTCGCTGAAGCTCGGCGGCCTGACCATGAGCGGAGCACTTGCGCCGGACAGCGTCGGCAACGCCGTGATCCGCACCGGCCCCGGGGCCGCCAACTACCGGCTGGTGATCGAAGACAGCCGCTTCACCGACCTCAACGTGAACCGCGCCTTCGACGCCATTACCCTGACCAAGGGCACCACTGCCGACCAGATCATCCTGCGACACGTCCGCGCCGACCACATCAGCGGCTCGGTCCTCGCCGCCCATACCGAGACCGACGACCTCGGCTTCTACAACGCCGAAGGGGTCGAGATCGTCGATTCCAGCTTTTCCGACATCGCCGGGCCGGCGGTCGACCTCTATCGCGGGGGCACGGACGAAAGCACCTTCGGACCGCGCATCGTCGTGTCCGGTTCGACCTTCGAGCGCGTCGGCGCACGGCAGACTCCGCCGGTCGCGCTGGCTCTTCACGGCGTCCAGAACGCGCGGCTTTCGGACAATCGCTTCGTCGACGGCGGCGGCGTGCGCTTCTACCGCACTGTGGGTGCTCCCAGCCTCAGCGAGACCGGCACGACCGTGGATCGCGCGCCCGCGACCTGGACCAACCTTAGCCCGGGACCGGCCCAATGAACCGTCTGGTCCTGACCTTGCTGGCCGGTGCCGCCCTGCTGCCGCTGGCGGTGCCCCCCGTTGCGCACGCACAGGCAGCTTCGCCCCCATCGGCGTCCCGCTCCGATGCGACCGGTCCGGTTCTCGTATCCCCCGCCGACTGGCGGCGGATGGCCGAAGCCGGGGATCGTTATCCGATGTTCGCGCGGGAACGGATCCGGTTCGAGACCTCGGTGGCCGCGGCCATGGCGGCCGGCATCAATGTACCGGTTCCTGTCGATCCGGGCGGCGGCTTCACCCATGAGCAGCACAAGCGCAATCAGCGCGCCATCTACGAGGCCGGGACCCTGTACCGGCTGACCGGCGATGTCCGCTACGCCCATTTCGTGCGCGACATGCTGCTGGCCTATGCCGAGCTCTACCCGACTCTTGGGCCCCACCCGGTGACCCGCAGCAGCCGGCGCGGCCGGCTGTTCTGGCAGTCCCTCAACGACTCCGTCTGGCTGGTCTATTCTGTCCAGGGCTATGACGCCGTGCGCGACAGCCTGACTCCGGCCGAGCGCGAGACCATCGACACCGGCGTGTTCCGGCCGATGGCGCGATTTCTGTCGGACGGCAGCCCGCACGTCTTCAACCTGATTCACAATCACGCCACCTGGGCCGTCGCCGGCGTGGGCATGACCGGCTATGTGCTGCGCGATCAGGATCTGGTCGACAAGGCCCTGCTGGGTCTGGCCAAGGACGGGCAGGGCGGATTCCTGCGCCAGATCGACCGGCTGTTCTCGCCGGACGGCTACTACGAAGAGGGGCCGTACTATCAACGCTACGCCCTCGCGCCCTTCGTCATCTTCGCCCGTGCCATCGACCAGAACGAACCCGAAC
This sequence comes from uncultured Brevundimonas sp., assembly GCF_963977465.1. Lineage (GTDB taxonomy): Bacteria > Pseudomonadota > Alphaproteobacteria > Caulobacterales > Caulobacteraceae > Brevundimonas. The sequence goes on from NZ_CAXBOQ010000004.1 coordinate 73,406, forward strand.
GGCAGATCTTCCAGCGTCGCGACGGCGTCCTGCTGAAGGCCGTCACCACCACGATCCAGAGCAGCTACGGCGGCTATTTCCTGCCGATCAACGACGCCATCAAAGACAAGGGGATCGACACCGAGGAATTGGTGTCCGGCGTCGCCGTCGCCTACGGCCGCACCGGTGATCCGACCCTGCTGTCGATCGCCCGACGTCAGGGTCGCACCCTGCTGTCGCCCGACGGTCTGGCCGTGGCCGAAGGTCTGGCGGCCAGCCGCGATCAGGCCTTTGCCTTCCGCTCGACCCGGCTGCGCGACGGCCCCGACGGCGACCACGGGGCCCTGGATATCCTGCGCGAAGGCGACGACCGGACCGGCCAGACCCTGGTGATGAAGAATACCGCCCAGGGTATGGGGCACGGCCACTACGACCGTCTCAACTGGCTGTTTTACGACAACGGCCATGAGGTGGTGACCGACTATGGCGCGGCCCGTTTCCTGAACATCGAGGCCAAGGCCGGGGGTGTCTATCTGCCCGAAAACGACTCCTGGGCCAGCCAGACGATCGCTCACAACACCCTCGTGGTGGATGGGCGCAGCCAGTTCGACGGCGACCTCGAAACCGCTGAGGCGCACTGGCCCAACACCGGCCTGTTTGTCACGGACGACGGCCTGCAGATTGCCTCGTCGCGGATGGTGGGTGCCTATGAGGGTGTCGTATTCGACCGTTCGCTGATGCTGGTCCGGCATCCTGATCTGCCCCTGCCGGTCGCCATCGACCTTTTGCGCGCGCGCTCGGACAGCCCGGTCCGCTACGATCTGCCGCTGCATTTCAACGGCCACATCATGACCGTCGGATTTGAAGCCCGACGCAATCTCGAGGCGCGTCCAGTGCTGGGCGAGGCAGCGGGTTACCAGCATCTCTGGGTCGATGGCATCTCGCCGGTGGCCGAGACCCAGCGCAGTCTGACCTGGCTGCTGGACGGGCGGTTCTACAGCTATCGCTTCGGGGCCAGCGCCCCGAGCCAGGCCCTGCTGGTCGAGAGCGGCGCCAATGACCCCGACTTCAACCTGCGCCGCGAACCGGCCCTGATCCAGAGAACCGAAGGGCAGGCCAACGTCAGATTCTTCAGCGTTCTGGAGCCGCACGGTCGTTACGACGGCACGGTCGAGACGGTGACCGGATCGCACAGCCGGATCGCCTCGATCGAACAGGGCGCGAGCAACGACGCCGACGTCGTGGTGCTGACCCTGACGTCCGGCGCGGTGCTGGCCATCGGCCTGGCCGGCGACAGCAGTTCAACCGCCACCCATCGGGTCACGGTCGACGGACAAACCTACCAATGGTCGGGCACCCATGCGCGCTTCGATCGATAGAGGCCGGCGCGCGGGCAACCGCGACGACCGACCCGAAACAGGGAAGACACGGCCATGAAGACCACGAGGCTGAGGTGGGTGATCGTCGCGTTGATCGCGATCGGCACCGTCATCAACTACATCGACCGCAACGCCATGGCCGTGATGTGGCCGGAGATTTCGGCCGACATCGGCGCGACCAAGGAGCAGTACGCGCTGCTCGTCACAGTGTTCATGCTGTTCTACGCTGCCGGCCAGTTCGCCTTTGGCCGGATATTCGACAAGATCGGGGTCCGGATGGGCTTTGCCCTGTCGATCGTGACCTGGTCGATCTCGATCATGCTGCACGCGACCGCCAACTCGATCCTGTCGTTCAGCATCTTCCGGGCCATGTTGGGCCTGTCCGAGGCTGGTGCCTGGCCTGGCGCGGTCAAGGCCAATGCCGAATGGTTCCCGCCGCGTGAGCGGGCCCTGGCCCAGGGCGTTTTCAATGCCGGTGCGTCGATCGGGGCGATTGTCTCGGCCCCCTTGATCGCCCTGCTGTTCCTGAGCTTCGGCTGGAAAGGGACCTTTCTCCTGGTTGGCCTGCTCGGTTTCGTCTGGCTGCTGCCGTGGCTGATCATCTACAAGTCCGGCCCGGCGACCCATCCCTGGGTCAGCGCCGCCGAACGGGCGTTGATCCTGGACGCGCCCGTCGACGCCGCCGCCGTCGCCGAATCCAGACCCGCCTATGTGCCCAACCTGCGTCAGCTGCTGTCGCATCGTCAGAGCTGGGCCATCATCGGGGCCCGCTTCTTCCTCGACCCGATCTGGTGGCTGTTTGTCTCCTGGCTGCCGATCTATCTGGCCGAGACCTTCGGTTTCGACGTCAAACAGATTGGTCTGTTCGCCTGGGTGCCCTTCGTCGGCGCCATGATCGGCAGCCTGCTTGGTGGCTGGCTCTCCGGGGTGTTGATCCGGTCAGGCTGGACGGTGAACCGGGCCCGCAAGATCGTCGTTACGGTGGGTGGGGCCATCATGGCCCCGGCCCTGATCGCCGCGCCGCAGGCGGCGGACCCGACCTCGGCCGTGTTGATCATTGCGGCGGTGTTGTTCGGCTTCCAGATTGCCATCGGCAATATCCAGACCCTGCCCGCTGACGTGTTTGATCGCCGGTCGGTGGGATCGCTGGCCGGTGCCGGCGGCATGGCCGCTGTGGCGGGCACGTTGATCATCACCTGGCTGGTCCCGGTTATGACCCGGGTCTCCTACGGACCGATCTTCCTGCTGGTCGCGGCCCTGGTGCCGCTGTCGCTTCTGTTCGTCTGGTTCGTCAGCGGCCGCTTCGAGCCCGTACAGCCGGCAACTGAATCCTCCTCCCTTTCTCCCAAGGATCACTGAATGACCCTCCAGAACAAAGTCGCCATCGTCACCGGCGGTGGCCGCGACATCGGCCGCGAAGTGTCGCTTAAACTCGCCGCCGAGGGGGCCCGCGTCTGCATCAATTTCGCCAATGACGCCGACAGTGCCGCCGAAACCCTGCGGCTGGTCAAGGCCGCGGGCGGACAGGCGATCCTGCATCGGGCCGACGTGACACGCGCGGCCGAGGTCGACGGGCTGGTCTCCGCCTGCCGCGCGGCGTTCGGGGAGGGCGTCGACATCCTGGTCAATCTGGCCGGAGGCATGGTGGCCCGCAAACCCCTGCTCGAGATGGACGAAGCCTTCTTCGACCAGGTGATGAACCTGAATGTGAAGTCGGCCTTCTTGATGACTCGGGCCGTGGTGCCGTTGATGTCGGCCGGTGGCTCGATCATCAATTTCTCGTCGCTGGCCGCCCGTGATGGCGGTGGGCCCGGGGCCGCCGCCTATGCCATGTCAAAAGGGGCCGTCACCACCTTCACCCGGTCGATGGCCAAGGAGCTGGGGCCCAAGGGCATTCGCGTCAACGCCCTGTGCCCCGGCATGATCAGCACCAGCTTCCACGACATCTTCTCCAAGGATGAGGTGCGCAAGGCGGTGGCCGGATCTACGGCCCTGCGGCGCGAGGGCAAGGCCAGTGAGGTCGCCGCGGCCACAGCCTTCCTCGCCTCGGAGGCGGCAGCTTTCATCACCGGGGCCAATATCGATATCAATGGCGGTCTCTATTTTTCCTGATGAGCCCGTCATGTCCGTAGCCGCACCCTTGTCGCCGAAACTCTCGCCGAAAATGCCCGGCGAATGCCGGTGGGATTGCCTCGCCTTGGGCGAGGTCATGCTCCGGTTCGACCCGGGCGAGGACCGGGTGCGCACAGCCCGGTCCTTTCGCGTCTGGGAAGGCGGCGGCGAGTACAATGTCGCCCGCAGTCTGCGCCGGACCTTCGGCTGGCGCACTGCGATCGCGACCGCCTTGCCGCGCACTGAGCTCGGCGCGCTGGCCGAGGACCTGATCCTTCAGGGGGGCGTCGACATGAGTCCGGTCGTCTGGCGCGAGGCCGATACAATCGGTCGTGACACCCGCATGGGCCTGAACTTTACCGAGCGCGGCTTTGGCGTTCGCAGTGCCCTGGGCTGTTCCGATCGCGCCAACTCCGCCGCATCGCAGCTGGCCCCCGGCGAGATTGACTGGGACGCCCTGTTTGGCCGCGACGGCGTGCGCTGGCTGCACACCGGCGGGGTCTTCACGGCGCTGTCGTCCTCGGCAGCCGCGATCACGCTGGAAGCCGTGACGGCGGCCCGACGGCATGGCACCGTGGTGTCCTTCGATCTGAACTACCGCCCCAGCCTGTGGGTCAGCCACGGAGACCCGGAGGCGCTACGCGAGGTGAACCGCGAGATCGTGTCGAACTGCGACGTGCTGTTCGGGGACGAACTGGCCATTGCCGGTTGTCTGGGCGAGGCCAACGCCCCGGCCGCCCGGGAGACGCCGACGGACCGGCGGCCGTTTGATCACAGTGTCGATCAACTGCTGGCCCGCTACCCACAGCTGTCTGTGGTGGCGGCCACGCTTCGCGACCCGGTGACGGCGTCGCGCAACGGATGGGGCGGCCTGATCCGGGACGGCGACGTCCGCCATGCCTCCCGCTACATCGAGGATCTCGAAATCCTCGACCGCGTCGGGGGTGGAGACGCCTTCGCCGCCGGGGTCATCCACGCCCTGCTTTCAGACTTCGGTGCGCAGGCCGCGGTCGACTGGGGCATGGCCCACGGGGCACTGGCCATGACCACGCCCGGCGACACCGCCGTGAGCTCTGTCGGCGAAATCATCCGGTTTCTGGGTTCCACCGGCGCTGCAACCGTTCGCTAGGCGTTATCCGGAGCAACCCTCAATTCGGGAGACCGTCGGCGATCGATCGCCCCCACCGCCGAACCGCCCGGTCTCCCCGGCTCCCGGGGCGGCCGGGCATGGTCCTAGAACGGCATCTTCAGGTTGATGCCGGCGGTGTGGTTGTGGACGCCGTCTCTGAGCTCGGCGGTGTAGCCGACGCGCACTTCCAGACCACTGGCCCGGGCCACACGCAGTCCGGCCCCGAGGTGCAGCGCCTGACGATCCAGGGCGGTGGCGATCAGGGCTGGATCGGCGGCCGGATTGGCCCCCAGCAGCCGCATCGGCAGCACCAGCTGGTCGTCCGAGCGGAACCCCTGGCCGACGGTGAAGGTCGCCGCCGCATAGCCGCGCGCGTCGTCCTGCATCGTCACCCCCACGGCCAGCTCCGGCGTGACCGACCCGATGTACTGGGTCTCCTGCAGCACCTCGACGCCGAGCCCGTCCAGACCGGTCTCGGTCAGGCCGGCGTGGTGCAGGGCCGTATAGGTGGCGTTCAGGGCCGGACGCAGGAACATCGCGCCGTGGGTGAACATCCGGGCCGCATGGGCCTCGAGCTGGACGTAGCCGGTCTCGGGGCTGGACTGGCCGACGCCGGGCTGGAACACGTTCAACTGACGCTGTGTCTCCAGCCACTGCCAGCCGCCACTCAGCGACACGCCGACGTCGCCGCAGCCTACTCCGCTAGCCGCGTTCTACAACCTCAAGCCGGAGACGTGTCGTCGTTGGCCTATCCCCCCACCCCCTCCGGGAGCAGGGGGCTCCGCAGGCTTCCGCCTACCCTACCATTCGATGCTCATGCGGGCACCGACCTGGTTGTCGTTCAGGCGTTCACTGAACACGGCGCGATAGCCGGTCGACAGGGTCAGGCCCTCGCGCGGCTGGTACTCCAGACCGAACTCGGTGACCCCGGCCAGCGGGGCGGCCTGGGCCCCCTCGACGGTGAAGCCGCCGAAGCCGGTCGCGGCCCCGCTGAAGCGCATGTCGGAACGCGCCTCACGATCGCCCGTGGTGATCAGCACGCCGACGCCGCCGTACAGCCGCAGCGGCTGGCCGCTCAGCTGGTAGTCCTGGGTGCCGCGCAGGTTCAGCTGCGTTGTCTCCCAGTTGCGCTCCTGCTCCGCGACCTCCAGCGACAGGCCGCCAGCGGCCCGCTCGGTGAAAGCGTCGACCGTGCTGCGCGACATCGTCTCCATCAGACCGATCGAGACCGTGCCGCCGCTGTCATTGGCGAAGCGACGGGCGATGCTGACCGACAGCGACTGGCCACCGCCGTGGGTCCGGCCCAGGGCCTGGCCGGAAAAGGCCCCGGCCGTCACCGTGCGCTGGCTGTCGATCTCGCCGCTATAGACCGAGGCGGTCACGTCGGAAGCCCAGCGACCGTCGTCGAAACGCATATAGCCGGCCGCATGGACCAGATCGCTCTCGAACGAGGACTGGCGTCCGCTGACGTCGCCCTCGACCCGGGTTGCTCCGGCCGCCGCGCCAAACACATAGGCACCGGTGCCGACGGCATAGCCGCCGACAAAACCGTTCAGTCGTGTCTGCAGATCGGCCTGGCCGGCCTTGCCCTCAAGATCAACGTCGCTGGCATGGACCGAGATCCAGCCGCCACGACCCGTGCCGGCTTCCGCCGACGGGTCGAAGGCATCAAGCACGCCGGTGACCATGGCCGCCGCCCCGTCGCGACCGCCGACGAAACTGAAGGCGCTGGCGAAGCTGAGCGGAGCCGAACCCGGAGCGCGGGTCGCCCCCGCGTTGCGGACAGCCTCCATGAAGGTGTCATTGGCCGAGAACAGCGAACTGGACATATCGGCCAGGGCCTCGCCGCCCAGACTGTCGAATGCCGCCTGGCGCTGTGGGCCGCTCAGACCGGACAGCATGTTCAGCACGCTGGTCCAGTCATCCGAGGCCTGTAGCTGGCCAATCGTCAGGGCCCGGCCGACCGCATTCTGGTTGCCGCTGCCGCCGGTGCCCAGATCGAAGCTGGCCAGCTTGCGCAGCTCCAGCACCGCCGCATTGGGCGTCAGGTCGTAGCGCACCCGCCAGAACAGGTTCGACTGGGTGGAGGTCGCAGTGAAGGCCGAACCGTTGCTGAAGGTACCGACCAGTTGGCCGGCCGTCAGGAACTGGTAGCGGGTCAGCAGGTCATAGCCACTGGCCGGGCTGCCGAAGCTCGGAGCCAGAGTGCCGCCGGTCAGATTGGCGGTGCCGGAAACCACCAGCCGGTCGGACAGATTGCCGCCCGACAGGCCCTGGAAGTCGGCCGCCAGAGTGCCACCATTCAGGGTCAGGCTGCCGCCCGAGAAGGTGCCGATGCCATTGGCCTGTCCGACCAGACCGGGCGACAGGGTCGCGCCGCCGGAGACCGTCAGGGCCCCGCCGATGGTGCCCGCCCCGGTCAGGCTGCCGCCGCTGACGGCGACGTTGCCGGTGGTCGTCGCGAGGAAGCGCAGCTCGCCCCCGGTGTTGCTGATCGTCTGCAGGGTGTGGCTGCCCCCCAGGGTGAACAGCCCGCCGGTGTGGACCAGCGAACCGGCCCCCGACAGGGTGCCGCCGAAGGCTGAATCCGCCCCGCCGAAGGTCAGGCGACCCGAGCTGATCGCGACCGCACCGGCACCGTAAAGGGACCCGATCGTGTCGGTCCGGCTGTTGACGTCGAAGGTCGCCCCGCTCGAGACCGAGACCGTGGCCGTGTCGGCCAGACGATTCGAAGCGCCGAGACGCAGGGTCCCGGCGTTCACATTGACCTGCGAGGCTGCGGACGTGCCGGTCAGCACCGAGGTGCCGCCCAGATTGAACAGGGTGCCCGCGCCGAGGTTGGCGTTGATGGTCGCGCCGTTCAGGTAGTACTCGGCCGCCGTCAGGGTCCCGGTGCCGGTCGGGGCCGGGAGCGTCAGCGGACCGTCGGTGCCCTTGGTGCTGACGGTGAGGGCCAGAATGACCTGGGCATCGTCGGCGCGAGGCATCAGGATGTTCGTCGTGCTGTTCAGCGTTCCGTTCAGCAAGGCCAAGGCGACCGTCTCGTCATTACCGGTCAGGTCCAGCGTCGCTCCGCTCAGAACCGAGACAGTCGCGGTATCGGCAAGACGATCTGACTGGCCGAGTCGCAGGGTTCCGGCCTGGACCGAGACCTGCCCGGCCGCGACCGTTCCGTACAGGGTCGAGATCCCGCCGGTGTTAAACAGTTTGCCGGTGCCGAGGTTGGCAAGGACAGTGGCCCCGTCGAGATAGTATTCGGCCGCCGTCAGCGTGCCGGTGCCGACAGGAGGCGGGTTCCAGGCCACCAGTTCGGGCGACTTGCTGTCGCCGTTGACCAGCGGCGAGAACGGCGTGCCAGCGCCCGTCAACGTACCGTTCAGAAAGACTGTCGCCACCGTCTCGTCGAAGCCCTGCAGATCGAGCGTCGTGTTCGAGAACACCGACAGGCTTGCGCTATCGGCCAGCCGCCCGGACTCGCCCAGACGCAGGGTGCCGGCCTGAACCGCGACCGTCCCGGCCGCCGAGGTGCCGTTCAGGATCGAGACCCCACCGACGTTGAACAGGGATCCTGCACCCAGATTGGCGTTGGCCGTCGCGCCGTACAGATAGTAGTCGGCGGCCGACAGGGTGCCCGTTCCGTTCAGGGTGCCCTCCAGCGAGACCAGTCCGACGGTCTCGTTGAAGCCCTGAATATCCAGGGTCGCACCCGAATACACAAACAGACGCGCAGTGTCGGCGATCACATTGGACGCCCCCAGCCGCAGCGTGCCGGCATCGACGCGGGCATCGCCTGTAAAGGTGTTGGTACCCGACAGGGTCATGACGCCGGCACCGCTCTGGGACAGGCTGCCGGCACCGGAGATGACGCCGCTGAATACGCTGTCGGCGTCGTTGAAGCCGGCGATGAGGATCTGGCCGCTGTCGATGGTGACGGCTCCGGTCCCGTTCAGGGCGCCCATGGCGTTGGTGTCGCCGACAGACAGGGTCGCGCCCGCATTGACCAGAACGCCGGCTCCGCGGTTGATCGACTGAATTCCGGTCAGCCGCAGGGTGCCGCTGTCCAGGGTCCAGTCGGCGGCATCGGAATCCGCACCGCTCAGGGTCCAGATGCCGCCGCCGGTCAGCGTCCGGCTCTCGAAGCCGAGCGTCTGGCCGATGTCGAGACTGCCGTCGGACATGCCGCCCAGGATCAGGGCGTCGACACCGCTGCCGCCGGTGATCTGCCCGGAGACGGTCATGCCGCCGAACAGGGTGACGTTGTCCGCACCCGAACCGCCGGTGTAGCCGCCGTTCAGGTCGCCGGCCAGGGTCACCGTGTTGAGGCCGGTCGAACCCGAGGCGTCGACCACGCCGTTAACGGTCGAGCCCGCCTGCAGGTCCAGACTGTAGCCGGCCCCCTGCAAGATGATCGCCGGACCAGTGCCGGAGATGACGCCGCCCGACTGGTTGGTGATCGAGCCGCCGCCGCCCGTCAGAAAGACGCCGAAGCTGCTGCTGATGAGTCCGGCATTGGTGACAGAGGTTGCCGCGCCGCTGGAAAAGATGGCGCTGAAGCGCGCGCTGGTCATCTGGCCGCCGGCCAGGTTCATGACGGACACCGGGCCACCGAAGGCCACCAGGGCGTTGTCCTCGCCGTGGGTGACCCCGGAGTTGACCACGGCGATCCCGGTCGATGCTCCCGCCAGAATGGCCTGGGTAGCCCCGGTGATGGTTCCGTTATTGGTCACCAGTGTGCCGGTCGCTCCGGCCCCGAGATTGATGCCGTGTGTGCCGTTGATGGTGGCACCGGACTGATTGGAGACCACGTTGGTCGCGCCCGAAAGGTCCAGGCCGGTTCCGCTCGCCGCATCTATACTGCCGGCATTGGTCAGGGTCAGAGATCCCGAGGCGGTCACGCCGATGCCGCCCGAGCTGGAGACCGATCCGGAGTTCGTGAAGCTGTTCGACATTCCGTTCATCGTCACGGCATTGCCGGCGACGGTGATCGAGCCGGCGGACAGCAGATTGGCCGTGGTGGTGCCGTTCAGCACCAGACCGCCGCCGTTGGTCAGCGCCCCGCCCAGGGTCAGGGACCCGGCCGAAAGGACCAGGCCGCCCGTGCCCGACATGGCACCGCTATAGGTGCCCGAGCTGTTGGACAGGGTCAGGGCCCCGTTGGCCAGGTTGACCGCGCCCGCGCCGGTCAGCCGGCCGATGGTCTCGGCATTGGAGACCAGGAAGGTCGCGCCCGACGACACAGACACCACACCGGTGTCGAGGATGGCCGATCCGCCGCGGACCTCCAGCGTGCCGGCCTGGATCGAGGTCTGACCGGTATAGGTGTTGGTTCCGCTCAGGGTCTGCGTGCCGGCCCCGACCTTGGTCAGGGCCAGGTAGCGACCCGCAAATTCTGTACTGTCCCGGATGACGCCGCTGAAGGTGCCCGAACCACCGGCGACGCCGATGGTGACCGGCACAGTGCCGCCGAAGCCCCCCGACAGGGTACCGGCACCGGTCAGGGCATCGACCCGGACCAGACCCTCGACCGCATCAAGCCGCGCGCCCGACGCGATGTTCAGGCTGCCCATATTGCTGGTCCAGAAGCCCTGGCCGGAACTGCTGCCGTTGACGGTTCCGCTCTGCACATCGATCAGGCCGCCCTGCGCCAGGCTGATCTGGACATTGCCATTGCCACCGTTGCCCAAGGCCGTGATGCTGCCGGCGTTGCCGGTAAACAGAATTCGGCCGGCACCCGTGAAGGCATCTCCCTTGACGGACATCAGTCCGCCGGTCTGGTTGTCGAAATTGAGCGTCGCGCCCGAGGCGATCGACACAGCACCGTTGCCGAGCCCGTTGCCGATGTTGAGGACTCGCAGCGTGCCGCCCGACACCGTTGTCGTACCGGCGTAGCTGCCGGCCCCGGTCAGGGTCCACAAACCACTATCGATCTTGGACAGGTTGCTGACGCCGCCGACCGTTCCGTTGGCCATCGTGCCCGCCGTGCCGTTGGCGGCCGTGCCGTCGCCGATGCCGGCCAGCACCAGGGTGTTGGTGCCCGCGCCCATGTTGATCGCGCCGAACGACGCCGCCGCCAGGGTTCCGGCCGCCTGCAGGGTGATGCCGCTGGCCCCGTCGATGGTCGCCCCGCTGGCGGAACCGCGACCGTTATAGATGGCGACGGTGTCGTTGCCGCTGTTGAGCAGGAGCGCCCCGGTGGTCGAACCGGCATGCAGGTTGATCGTGGTTGCAGCGCCCGGGGTGTTGACCCGAACGGCCCCGGCCCCGGCACCGGTGGCGCTGCCGTAGTTGGTGAAGGTGCCGCCCGTGGCCGAGAACTGGACCGCCACGCCGTAGGTCGAATCGCTACCGCCGGTCAGCGATCCTGCCGCCGCATTGGTTATAGTCCCGCCCTGGATCAGCAGCGCCGAATAGACCGGCACGCTGATCGTGCCGGCGTTGAGGATGGTGGACGGGGCATTGAGCACCGTAACGCCGTCTCGGGCCAGACCGGACTGAGGGATGGCGTCCCCCGTAATCGTCCCGGTGTTGGTCAGGGTCAGACCGTTGCTCGAATAGATACCGGCCGACGCACCGCGGATCGTACCCGAGTTGGTGATGGTGCCGCCGTTGGTGCTGATCGCATAGCCGGTGCCACCGGCCGTATAGACGCCCATATCGTTGACCTGACCGGTGCCAATGGTGCCGGAGTTGGTGATGCTTACCGTGCCCGCCGCGTTAATGGCGCGGGTCGTGCCGACCACATAGCCGGCGTTGGTCAGCGCCAGCGTGCCGGCGGTGGTGAGGATCCCCGCCTCGCCGCCGGCGATGATGCTGCCGGCTGTCGAGTTGGCGACGGTCAGGGTGCCGCTATAGGACCGGATACCGTCTGTGGTCAGCGTGGAGCTGACCGCACCGGCGCGGATCAGCCCGGTGTTGTTGACCTGCAGATTGTTTGAGTTCTGGATCGCGGCGACCAGATTATATTCGCCGACGGCGATCGTGCCGCTGTTGTTGATGACCGTGCCGGCCGCCTGGTTGTTGACGCCGTAGAAATAGAAATTGCTGTTGACCCCGTTCGTCTGACCGCCGGTGATCGTGCCGGCATTGGTGACCGTACCGGCAACCGAGAGATTGACGCCTGTGGTGCTGGAGATCAGCGAACGCCCGGCGTTGACCGTGAGCGTCGACCCCGCAGTTGTCTGGAACGAGGCGGTGGTGCTGCCCCCGGTATCCAGGTCCGTATCAAGAACGATATTGCCGCCCAGCAGCTTGAGCGACGTCACATTGCTGCCGGTCAAGGTAACCGTGCCGCTGTTGGCGTTCAGGAAGAAGCGCGAAACGCCACCGATCGTACCGGTACCGCCGGCACCGAGATTGACGTTGAGATTCTGGTAGCTGCCGTCCGTCGTCGTCACGCCTCCGGCGATGGTCCCGCCGGTCCAGTTGAACGTGGTGGTGCCTGTTCCAAAATTCGCGCTTTGCATCGCGCCGCCGGTCGCCAGCGTGAAGGTAGTGGTGCCGGTGCCCGCCGTGCCGGCATAGTTGCCGTTCAGAGTGCCCGCGACGGTGATGTTACGGGTCCCGCCGCCCTGCGCCAGGATCTGGCCGGTCGTGGTCGACCCGGCCTGCAGGTCGATCGTAGTGTTGCCCGCGCCGTTCAGCAGGATCGAGCCCGTACCGCCGTTGATCAAACCGCCCGACTGGTTGGTGATCAGGGTGGTGCCCGAGGCGCTGGCGTTCTGGACGCCATAGCCATAGGTCGCATTATTGCCCCCGGTAATCGTGCCCGAGTTGGTCACCGAGCCGCCGCCGACGAGGGCTACGCCCGAGAATGAGGTGGAACTGAGCGTGCCGGTGTTGGTCAGGGCCAAGGCACCCAGCGAGGTGATGCCATCATTGGTCCCGCCGGTGATCGAACCGGCGTTGGTGACGATCAGGGTCCCGGCACTGCTGAGAATGCCCTGGTCGGCACCGGCGATCGATCCGCCGACGTTGTTGATGGTGCCGCCGTCAGAGAAATTGATCGCGTCACCGCCGGCGCTGACAGCGGTGATCGTGCCGAAGTTGGTGACCGAACTGCCGGCCGTCAGGGCCTGCACGCCCATAGTTGTGCCGCTGACGGTGACGCCACTGGCGACGCCGGTCGCAAACACACCGTCTGTGCGGATGGCGGGTCCGCCATTGGCGGTAATATTGGCGTTGGCGGTGACCGTATTGCCGGTCGCCGAACCACTGGTCGCATCAATGCCGATGCCGCCGGAAACGATGGCACCGTTGCTGGTGATCACATTGCCGCCGATGCCGGAACTGGTCTGGATGCCGAAAGCGCTGGCGTTGATGGTCGAGCGGATGGCGACGTCGGACCCGGCCGTTGCGGTGGTCCGGATCCCGGTATTGACCCCGGTGATCGCGCCGCCGGTGCCCGTGGTAAAATAGACGTAGCCATTGCTCGCCGTCAGATTGGCACCGTACTGGAAATTGGTAGCACTGAAGGCCCCGCTGAGGCTGCTGTCGCCGAGACTGCGACCCGCGGTCCACAGCAGGCCCGAGCCCGAGCCGGGCGTCTGGGCGATCAAGTTCAGCGTGCCGGCACCGCTGTGGTAGATGTCGCCGAGCGTCGAGACGACCACGCCATTCAGCCCTGTGACGATCAGGGGCCCGTTGATACTGAAGCCGGTGTTGTTGCCCCCCGTCGAACTGAAGTTGAACCCGTTACCGCCGGCTGCCGCCACCAGGGTGTTGGTGCCGTTGAACGTGAACCCGTCGCCGCTTCCCGAAGAGGCCGAGCGGGTGAAACTGATCGCACTGGTGGTCGGTGCCCCGCTCGTGTTGGTGATGTCGACACCGCTGATCGTCATGCCGACGCCGCCGACGTTCTGGAAACCGCCACTGGCCCCTGTGTTGTCGGTCGTCGTCCCGCCGCCGGTGACCACGATCGTGCCGCCGCCGGTCGGGGTGTAGGTCTGGGCCATGGCCCCCGTCGCCGCCAGACCCACCGCCACCAGCGCCGTGCTGCCCAGCAGGCCGGCGCGGATCAGGCCGCTGGCCGCCGATTTGGCCGCACGCGGGGACGAACGCGAGCCGGTGACAGCGCGGGATTTGATCGAGGTCATGTCGGAGAGCCTACCCAGAGGAATCACAGGGCTGTGCCCTGATCAGACAGACGACCAACAGCGAGCGCCCCCAGGGCCCAATGCAATTAGTCGTTAATCTTCGGGTAACTAGCAGCTATTGTTGACAGCAAAAACGACGCAGCGTCCCAATCTTGGGACGCCACGCCTGAGAGAGGAAATGAGTCCCAACCAGGCGAGTTTCCTGAGTGAAGGGGGCGTTGTCGGCGCACATTTCCAGCCAACCCCCGAGACCGCGCCGGACCCATTTCGTGGTCGCTCGCGATCTGTAGGCGGACTGACGGCTCCGTCGAACTACCCGGGAATCTTGAGCCGTCGCCCCTGGGCCAGCAGACGCCAGGCGGCCACATCGCCCAGCATGATATCGGCGGTCACGCGCGCGGCCCCCTGCAGTTCGGCGACATTGGCGCGCGACGGATCCCAGCCGGCGAGTGAACTCCGCAGCGCCGCAGCCATGCGCCCCGACCGGTCCGCAATCCCTTCGAAGTCCAGGATGACGCCGATACCGTAGCTGGCCGTGGCCACCGCAGGCAGGCCCGCAGTGACGGCCGTGAGAGCATAGGTGAGCGTGTGGGCCGCATGGGGATCGGCGAGGCGAAGGATCAACCAGCTGATTGCTGCCGCGAGCACAAGCACGAACAGGGTTTCGCCGAAGCGTTCGATCCGGTGGCCGGCCAGATGCATACGGTGCGCAGTCGCCTCGTTCCACGCCGCCTGATCGGAGATCCGGGCGACAAGATCGCGAGACGCCAGGTCCGCGTCAGACAGATCGGCGGCCTCCAGTCCCTGGGACCGCGCCAGCGCCTGAACGTACCAGGCTTTCCAGCCCGGCTCATCCGTCGCCGCCATCCCGCGACCGACCCCGACCTTGCGGAGCATCAGACAGACCCGCAACAGCTCGGCCACCTCCCGCGATTCCAGCCAGCGTTCCTGCCAGCGCCGGCGCCCGGCCAGCGTCGTATTGCCGAGCAGCAGCATGATCGTGACCACCTCGGCCAGGACGAAAATCCATTTGGCACCACCCGCGAACAACGACAGCGCAGCCAGACTGACCGCCACCGCAGCCAGCGCAAAATTGACGATCACGGCCGACCGGAAGGCCTGGGCGGCGACGACCGCCGTATCGTCCCACCAGGCGAAGGCCTGCTCCAGCGCGCCGGGCGTAACCGCCGGTGCCGGATCAGAGGCGTCCGTTCCGGGCGTCCGTTTCTTGCCGAGGCCCACCAGGCTGAGCAGCAATGGATAGGCGGAATAGTTCCACGACCGGTGCGGCGCGCGCAAAAGCGGGGGCCACGGGGGCTCGACCGACTCTCCCACGATCTGCCGGATCAATGCCGCCAGGCCATCCAGCGGTGCCGCGATCAGGTCCTCCAGCCTCAGGGTGCCGCCGGTGCCCGCCGGGTTGAGGCGGAGAACAGCCGAGCCGCCGTCGGGGGCCAGGGTGATGATCGGGATCTGACGCCGGACGGCCTCCTGAACCACGTCATGGGTGCCGCCCCGGCCACGCCCGGGCAGACCATCCCATACCGCGATCAGGACATCGCAATTATCCAGCAACGCCTTGCCGGCGGCGTCATAGGCCCGGTCCCGCTCTGCACCGTCGCCCTGGCCGTCCAGCACCAGAACCGAACCGGCCTGGGCCAGCAACTCACGGAAGCCGACCACCGCGTCGGGGCTGAAGTCCTGCTCATAGGTCTCGACGGGAAAGGGCAGGACGGCGTCCCAGCCCAACCCCACCGCCGTGGCCGCCGATACCGCCAGCTGATCCGCCCCCTCCGCCAGCGCCGATATGAGCCTCAGCCGCGGCGATGTCGAAACACCGGCTGTGTCACGCAGCGTGGCGTCGATCGTGCGCAGGATCGCTTCCAGACGGGCCTGCACGGCGGGCGGATCGGAGATCCGGTTCAGGCGGTGCCCGACGATGGCGGCGGTCAGGCCCGTGGTCGGGCGCGGCGCGTCGCTGCCCGTCATTTCGCGGCGTCGTCGGACGCCTGACCGTCGAGCCGCGCCATTGCGGCCGCGACCATGGCCTGGAAGCGGGGATTATCCCGGATACGGTTCATGTCCGGATCGGCTTCCGCATGCTCGATCTGCGTTTTGGGGGCTTGCTCGAAATAGGGAACAAGCAGGTCGATCGCCCCCTCGTCATCATTTAGATATGCCGTGAGGCAACAGGCCAGATTGTATCTTTGCAGAATGTTATCCGGATCAATCAACATCGCGCGTTCGACCCATTCCTTGGTGCGCGTCGCCTCACCCATGACGGCCAGGGCCACAGCGCCGATACCCAGCGCCTTGGCGTTTGTGGGGTCCTGCGCCAGGGCGCGTTCCACCCGGCCGAAGGTCGTCTTGGCGGCGCGGAGTCGCGGCCCCTGGTCATTCAGGGCGCTGTAGCAGGTGATCAGCATGCCAGCCGAGTGGTAGTCGCCGTCGACCAGGGCAACCGCCTTCTCGAAATAGGGGATGGCGTCGGCAATCCGTCCCTGTCGGAAATACAGGAACGCGCCCTCCTTGTTGACCTCCCAGGACTCGGGGTCGAGATTTAAGGCGATGTCGAGCTGACGATTGGCTTCGTCGATCAGGCCGTCGTGATGAAGGTACCGGGCCTTGACGCAGTGCGCCTCGGCGACGTGAGGATCGATTGCGAGCGCACGCTCGGCGGCCTCGCGTCCGTCCTCGGGCTTGGCGTGCCAGAAGCGCAGGTCGGTCTGCGCCAACGCCATAAGGGCCCAGGCTTGGGCATAGTCGGGATCGATGGCGATGGCCTGGCGGCAGACGCGGACGACCACCGCCGCCCTGCGTTCATCGATGTTGTTCCCGTCGATCCAGTGCCGGCGCGCCAGAAGATATAGGTTGTAGGCGTCGGAACTGGTCGTGCCGCGACGCTCGATCGCCTTCTTCTCCTGAGGCAGAAGTTTCAGCTTAAGCGCGCCGACAATCGCTTTCGAAATCTCGTCCTGAATGGCGAAGATGTCGTTCAGGTCCCGGTCGTAGCGAT
Organism: uncultured Brevundimonas sp.; assembly: GCF_963977465.1. Lineage (GTDB taxonomy): Bacteria > Pseudomonadota > Alphaproteobacteria > Caulobacterales > Caulobacteraceae > Brevundimonas. Next base: position 90,113 of record NZ_CAXBOQ010000004.1, read on the forward strand.
CGGCCCAGACCTGGTGGCCGCTGGCGCAGTCGGTCAGCTGCGCGTTGATCCGCACCCGCGTGCCGGCCTTACGCACACTGCCCTCCAGAACGTGGGTGGCCCCGGGATCCCGCGACAGTTCCGCCAGATTGACCGGCTTTCCCTTGAGCGCGAAGGCGGTATTGCGGCCGATGATCGTCAGGGCGGAGACCTTGGACAGGTCGGTGATGATGTCTTCGCTGATGCCGTCGCTGAAATACTCCTGCTCGGCGTCACCGCTCATGTTGACGAACGGCAGCACGCAGACCACGGCGCGCCGCTCTGCCTCCCGCCCGGAGTCGGAATCGGCTGTCACGCTGGCGGCTCTCGCGACCCCGGCCAGCGAGGCGATGCTGCTTTCCACCTTGGCCCAACCCGGCCAGTCGGTGTCACCGGCCCAGCCGAACAGGTCGGCACACTGGATCTGGTTGAACGGCATGGGCGGCAGGGAACCGTCGACACTGACCTGGACCAGGGTGCCCAGCTCGCGCGCGGCGTCGGCTTCGGCTCTTACCCATTGCGACCGGACGGCGTCATTGGACCACAGCACCAGAACCGCCTTGGCTCCCTTGATCCGCTCCTCGATCACATCGCTGTAGGCACGGTGAGCCGGCAGCTCGTCGTCGCGCCAGACGTTGTAGCCTGCCGCGCGCAGGGCTTCGCTCGCCTGTTTCGCCAGCGCCTCGTTAGGTCGGGCGTAGGAGATGAAGATGTCCGACATCTAGGCACCCTTCGCCGGCTTGGCTTCATGTTCGTCCGCAGCGGCCAGCCGCCCCCGGGCGGCGGCCACCATGGTTTCGTACCTCGGGATTCCCCTCAGCCGGTTCATGTCAGGATCGACCTCGGCGTGCTGGAACTGGATGTGGGTCACCTGGTCGAAAAAGGGACCCAACAGGTCCATGGCCGCATCGTCGTCCTGCAGGAAGGCGGTCAGTGTGCAGGCCAGATTGTATCGCTGGAGGATGTTGTTGGGGTCGATCAGCATCGCCCGCGCGATCCATTCCCGGGTCCGCTCGGCCTCCCCCATCACGGCAAGGGCCCCTGCCCCGAGCCCCAGCGCCTTGGAGTTGGTCGGGTCGCGGGTCAAGGCGCGCTCGACCCGGGCAAAGGTCGTTCGGGCGGCGCTCAACTTCGACTCCGGCTCGTCCAGGGCACCGTAGCAGGTGATCAGCATTCCCGCTGAATGATAGTCGTCATCCAACAGGTCGACAGCCCTGGTGAAATAGCGCGCGGCGTCGGCGATCCGTCCCTGGCGGAAGAAGAGGAAGGCCGACTCCTTGTTGACCTCCCAGGACTCGGGGTCGAGCTTCAGGGCGGTCTCGATCTGACGGTTGGCGTCTTCAAACAGACCTTCATGCTGAAGATAGCGGGCCTTGACGCAGTGAGCCGCGGCCAGATTGGGATCGATTGCCAGCGCGCGCTCGGCCGCCTCGCGCCCGTCCTCCGTTCGCCCGTGCCAGAACCGAAGGTCGGTCTGGGCCAGGGCGATAAGCGCCCAAGCCTGGGCGTAGTCGGGGTCGATGGCGATTGCCTGATGGCAGACGCGGATCACCACCTCAGAACGACGATGATCGTCGTTGGTGCCGTCGACCCATGTGCGGCGCGCCAGCAGATACAGGTTGTAGGCTTCCGGACTGGTCGTGCCCCGCTGTTCAATCGCCTTCTTCTCCTTCGGCAGGAGTTTCAGCTTCAGCGCGCTGACGATGGCCTTGGAAATCTCGTCCTGAATGGCGAAAATATCGGTCAGGTCACGATCGTACCGGTCGGCCCAGACTGGATCGCCGGCCTCGCCGTCGACGAGCTGGGCGGTGATCCGCACCCTCCCGCCGGCCTTGCGTACGCTGCCCTCCAGTACGTGGGTGACGTTCAGCTGGCGGGCCAAATCCTTGACCTCAAGGGTCTTGCCCTTGAAGTTGAAGGCGGTGTTGCGCGCCACTACCGACAGGGCCGAAACCTTGGACAGGTCGGTGATGATGTCCTCGCTGATGCCGTCCGAGAAATACTCCTGCTCGGCATCACCGCTCATGTTGATGAAGGGCAGGACGCAGACGGCGGCCTTGCGCGGCGAGGCTGAAGCCTTGCCGGCACCGGTTTCAGGAGACCGGGTGCCGACCAGGGAGGCAACGCTGCTTTCGACCTTGAGCCAGCCGGGTACGGTCAGGTCGCCGGTCCAGCCGTACAGGTCCGCGCACTGGATCTGGTTGAATGGCATGGGCGGCGGCACGCCGTCGATGCTGAGCTGGATCAGGGTGCCGGCCTCCCGGGCCACGTCGGCCTCGGCCCGGACCCATTGCGACCGGATGGCGTCCACCGACCAGATCACGACCACCGCCTTGGCCGAGCGCAACCGTTCCTCGATCACCTCGCCATAAGCCCGATGGGCCGGCAGCTCGTCATCCCGCCAGACGGCGTACCCACGCGACCGCAACGCCTCAGCGATGACCTTGGCCTGCGGTTCCGTCGGTCGGGCATAGGAGACGAAAACCTCAGACATCAATGCTCACCCACCATCGTTAGATAAGCTCTAGCGATACCGACACGTTAAGTCGACCAGAGTGGAACATGCAGGTGGGCAATCCGCCCTCGTTCCAATGGAAACCCATGCCAACTTTCTGGAGCTGGATGGATACGTCCAATGGAGAAACCCGGCGTTGGACTGACCGCACAGGTGGATTCCATCACGTCGGAATTCGGGGCTGACTGTTTGACCCCGGTGACAACACCGGTGAAGGTGCGCATCACGCCTGTAGAGCCACGAAACGACGGACGCTGCAGTCCCGGTCCTGGTCGGGATGAACCTTTGCCGGGAGAAGACCTTGGATAGACGTCACTTCCTCACCGCATGCGGAATCGGAGCCGGTGGGCTGCTTATCCCGGGCTTCGCCGGCCGGGCCATCGCCGCCGAACAACTCGTGGAGATCATGGATGTCGCGACGAAGAAGCGGCTCGCCGACGCGGGGCTGAGCGCCGCGACCCAGGCCGGGGCCAGCTACTGCGATGTCAGGGTCGGCCGCTACATGCGGCAGTTCATCATGACCCGTGAGGCGAACGTCGAGAATGTCGTCAACACCGAGTCGAGCGGGACCGGTGTCCGGGTCATCGCCGACGGGGCCTGGGGTTTCGCCGCGACCAACATCCTGACAGCCGAGGCCGTCGCCGATACGGCCCGGCTGGCCACGGCCATCGCCAGGGCCAATGCGAAGAGCCAGACCAGCCCCGTGCAACTGGCTCCCGCCCCCGCCCTCGGCGAGCGGCGCTGGCAAACGCCGATCCAGCGCAATGCGATGGCGGTCCCGATCGAGGAGAAGATCAGTCTGTTGATGGGGGTCAACTCCGCGGCGACCGGCGCGGGGGCCAGTTTCGTCGCCTCGCGCATGTTCCTGGTCAATGAGCAGAAATATTTCGCCAGCACCGACGGATCCTACGTCGATCAGGACGTGCACCGCATCTGGGCCCCGTTCACGGTCACAGCGGTCGATCAGGGCTCGGGCAAGTTCCGGACCCGCGACGGCCTCTCGTCGCCGATGGGGATGGGCTACGAATATCTGGATGGCCATTCGAGCGACAAGACCGTCATGCCGAACGGCGTGGTCGTCTACGGTGCCTCCTACGACATGCGCGAGGACGCGATCGCCGCGACCGCCCAGGCTCGCGAAAAAATATCCGCCGCGTCGGTCGAGCCCGGCAAATACGATCTCGTCCTCGACCCCAGCCACCTCGGCCTCACCATCCACGAGTCCGTCGGCCACCCGCTCGAGCTGGATCGGGTGCTGGGCTATGAGGCCAACTATGCCGGCACCAGTTTCGCCACGCTGGACAAACGTGAGACCGGGTTCAAATACGGCAGCGACATCGTCAACATCATGGCAGACCGTACCCAGCCGGGCAGCCTCGGTGCCGTCGCCTATGACGACGAGGGCGTGGCTACCAAGAGCTGGCCCCTGATCCGCGACGGCGTACTGGTCGACTATCAGGCGACGCGCGACCAGGCCCACATCCTCGGCGATACGCAGTCAGCCGGATGTTCGTACGCGGACTCGTGGTCGACCATCCAGTTCCAGCGCATGCCCAATGTCTCACTTCAGCCCGGCAAGACGCCGATGACGGCCGCCGACATGATCGCCAATGTCGAGAACGGCATCTACATCCTGGGTCGCGGCTCCTATTCAATCGACCAGCAGCGCTACAATGCCCAGTTCGGCGGGCAGCTGTTCTACGAAATCAAGGACGGGGCGATCACCCGGCCGCTGGGCGATGTCGCCTATCAGATCCGGACCCCGGAGTTCTGGAACGCCTGCAGCGCGACGTGCGACGAGAGCGACTACCGGATGTTCGGCTCATTCTTCGACGGCAAGGGCCAGCCCAGTCAGGTCTCGGCCGTCAGCCACGGCTCATCAACCACCCGGTTCGACGGGATCAACGTCATCAACACGGCGCGGTCGTTGGGCTGATCAGGCCTGCGTCGGCGCGCGTCCGAGGCGCGAGCGCTCCAGTCCCCACAGCCCGGCGCTGGCGACAAGCCAGGCGATGAACCACGGCCACGGCGACCCGGGGATCTCCCGGGCCTCATGGATCGTCTCCGCCGGGCCGGGCCCGGCCTTGCCCAACATCAGTGTTGCATCACGGTCGCGCGCGGCCCGCACCCCGGCAAGGCGATCCACCGGATGGACGAAGAAAGGCCACACCTGTTCATCAATCCCGAGTCCGGTCTTGCGCAACAGATGCCAGCCGGACGCCACCGGCCAGTAGCCGGCGCAGCCCCCGGCTACGACCCGCACCGTCGCCAGCGTGCCGTCTGGCCGCTCGACCCGGGCGTCGCTGGTCAGGCCGCACAGGGCGACCCGGTCGCCGACCCAGGCCGGGCCGGAAAAGGCGGGCGCTACCCCCGCAACAGGACGCGATACGGCGGACAACATTGTACTCCACCAATCGCCATAGAGATCGGTCTTGCCGGTCAGGGTCAGGCCAAAGCTGTCGATCCCCGTGAACACGGCGACCCGCCCGCGCCCGATGGCCCGCCATGCGGACAGGGTCGCACCGCCGGCGTCGTGCAGCACCGGCACCGTTCCCTCGCCGCCCGGCGTGACGGTCAGGCGATTGATCGCGGGCAGGAAGTCATCACCGGCGTCCAGATCGGCGATGGCGTCCGGTTGGGGAATGCCTCGACGCGTCCGGGCGAGGTCGGCGTCCGTCGTGGCGGACAGGGCGATCGGTGCCACCCCGTCGCGACCGCTGACGGTGAAGCCCAGCGCCCGCCACTGAGCCAGCGCCCCGTCTTGCGGTGATCCGCCGGATCGCAGCACCAGGCCCAGACCGCCCCGCACGGCCCGGAGGACATCGGCCCGCTGGCCGCCCAGTCCTGCCCAGCTGCGATCGTCGATGATCGCGGCGTCGAAGGATCGCAGTGTTGCGACATTAATCGCGACCGGTGCGTCGCCAATCTGGACACCGCCACCGGCGCTGGCGCGAACCGTCACATCGAACCCGGCGTCGGTGGCCCATCGCCGCAGGTATTTGACCTCTGGCCCCGGTGCACCGGCCATGATCAGAAGCTTGGGCGAGGCCTGGCTCTCGATCTGCACCGGCACATCCGCCTGCTCGACTACCTGCCGACGGGCATCACGCACCCGGACGACGAAGGTCACCAACCCTGCCGAGCGCGCTGTGCCGGAGACGGTGAACCGGCCGTCATCGGCGACCTTCTGTGTGTCCGTTACCCGTCCGGCGGGATCGATCAGGTCGACCGTCGCGCCGGGCAGGCCCAACAGCTGTCCGCCGACCTTGAAACCGGCGGATGGCGCGGCCCGCCGTGGTGCAGTCAGTGAAACCAGACCCTGCGGCAGCGACGGCGGGTCGAACGCTATGGCGATCCCCTGCGCCGCGTCCCGGTCGCGGGCCGTCAAACCCCCGCCGAGAATGGTGATCTGCCGCGCGCCCGGATAGCGCCGCAAGGCGGTGCCCAGGTCCGGTGCGGGTTCCGCTCCGGCCAGGGCCGGGGCCTCGGGCAGGGCGATCAGCGTGGTGCCGGGTGTCCGGGTCGCCGTGCGGGGCGTACCCGCGGTCGCGACCACCAAATCCACCGAGGCCGTTCGCACGCCGGGTGGAAACAGGCAGAAGAACAGCAAGGCCGCCCAGACCGGCTGCAACCCCGCCAGCACGATCACGCGCCACAGGGCTCCGGTCGCCTCGCGCGGGGCCGACCGATGCCACAGGAACAACCGCACCCATGCCGCGACGACAGCACAGACCAGAACAACGGCCAGGATCAGCTTGGGCGTCATGGCGCGCCCCCTTCCAGCGCGCCGAGATAGCGCGCGCCGACCGGGTCGGCGGGTCGACGCCGGTCAAGGCTGGCGGGCGGTCTTTCCATTGCGGTCCACAACAGGGCGCGCAGTTTTTGACGGCAGGTGTCGCAGTCCGGATCGCGCCGCACGGCGTCCAGCGCCCCCGACAGCGCCAGCGAGTCCGGCAGGCGGTCGGCGTTGGATCGTATCCACCGCTCAAGCGCGTCGAATACCACCGGGCCGCGCACCGCCTCCGGTCCCTGACCCAGCGCGCGCCACGCCGCCGCAGCGGGGCCATCGGCGGCCTCGACCGGTGCGATCGGCAGGGTGCGACTGGCAATGCCCTCGCGTTCGCCGGTCATGCGTCGGGACGGATCGACCGGTGGCAGATTCGATCCCACCCGCGCCAGGAAGATGCGCGTCGCCTGCTGCACCTCCTTGATAAAGTTCAGGGCGCGATTGGCATGGGGCAGGGCCAGGTCCGGTCGGCCCTGTTTGAGCTGGAGTTCGGCCTGCCACATCGCGTCGACCGCCTGCCTCAGCAGTTCGCGCGTCTCGGGATCGAGGCTGGCGGCAGGAGAATCATCATGCGGATGGCCGAACTGGGCCAGCACATCTTCCGGTGAGCCGAACCCCGGCGAGGTCGTGCGCGGGGCGTGGCCATGACCGTCGTCGTCCGTATGCACCTCCACCGCATCACTGGTCGGCAGCTGGGGTGGAGCCGAGTTCTCGCCACCCAGGAATTCGCTGTATCGGCGGCGCAGTATCTCCTGGTCACCGCCGATGCCGGTGGAACGCGACATATAACGGTCTGACGTCAAACGTTGGCGCTGAACGATCAGGGCCTCGGCGTCGATGATGATCTGGCGCTGGCTGCGGAAATAGGCCGGCAGGGTGGTGTTGACCATCCCCTCCAGTCCCGCCCCCTGGGTGCGGCTGGCTGACGGCCAACGCAGGATCAGACTGGGACCGCGGACCTCCTGTGGGCCGGGGGCGCGGTTGTCCCGCACGATCAGCTGAACGACCAGATCGCCCCCCGCGGCAAAGCCCAGGGCCGCGAAATCCAGCCGCTGCGCGAACCGCCGGTCGCGTGCGGACCCGCGTCCCGTCACGCCGATCTCGCGTTCGGTGAAGGTGATGTTCTCGCCCTCCCCCATCGCCAGGGTGATGCGCAGCCGGGCATTAGCGGCGACGCCATAGTCGTCGCTGACGGCAAACCCCGGCGTCCAGCTGCGTTGGCCCGCGGTCACCGTGGTCAGGCTTTCGGTCGGCGACACGACCCGGACAACGGGCGGCGTATCGGCAATGGCGTCGATGCGATGCAACGGCGAGACCGGCCCCCGCCCCGACGCCGGATCGACGCGATACAGGAATGAGCTGTCCAGCACCCGGCTGGCGATCCAGTCGTCGCCCGACCGCCGCAAGGCCAGCTTCACCCCCGCCAGCGTCACCACGGCCGGGGCCTCGGCCTGTGGATCGAAACGCAGGGTCCACTCCAGCCGCGAGCCCAAAGGTGCCCGCGCATCCAGTCGCGGCTCGTCCCGCATCGGCAGGCCGGTATAGGCGGGCGGGAAGATGCGCAGGTTCTGCCCGACCAGACGCGGCACACCGGCGACCACCGGCGTCTGCTCGACGCTGGGGGCCAGGACGACGGGTCGATCTGCCGCGGACGGCCAGACGACGGCACCGGCGATGACGATACTTGCGACGAGCCACGCCGCCATGATCGGACGGCGCGACCAGTCCGCTCTCAGGGTCTCGGGCTTGCCGGTGTCCAGCCGGTTGAACAGCCGCGCCTGCTGGAGCTGCTGCAGATCGCCCAGGGTTTGGGGGTCCGCGAACAGCAGCTCGGCGCTGTCCTCCATGTCCGCACGGGAGCCGTCGAGCTTGCTGACGAGCCAATCCCGGTCGAGCCGCGCCGCCCGCCTATACGCCACGAACAGGCCAAGACCGGCCCCGACCACCAGCACGCCGGTCCCGATAGCCGGTCCCCCGCCCCGCCACGCCAGCGCCGTCAGCGCCAGCAGGGCCGGCACGAACAGCAGGGCGTCGTTCAGCAGCCCACGCCGCCGCGCCGGTCCGGTCCACGTCGCCAGCAGGGTCCCGGCCGTCATGGGCTCACCCCGCGCCGGCGACGCGTCGCCAGCCAGCGCTCACCCAACAGCACCAGGCCGATCAGCACCGCCAGCCACGGGCGAAGATCCCGGGGGGCCGGCTCGACGTGCCGTGCGCCGGTCGTGGGCGTATAGTCCACCGCGCTCACGCGCGTCGGCGCTGTCGCTGACGGTGCCAACACCGCCCGCAGGTGAACCGGAAAGTCGGCTTCGAGCAGCGCCGGCATCTCGGCCGGCACCAACCGCCGGCTGAACTGCATCAGACGCCCTGTACCCATCGGCGCGGCTTCGACCAGCGGACGGCCCAGCTCATCGCGCCAGACCACGACCCGGTCGACATCCTCCGGAAACAACGCCTTGGACCCGATCAGGGCTGTCCCGCCGCTCCCGACCCAGCGCAGCAGCGCCGGTGGCAGCGTGCCGGTGCCGAGCCAGATCAGCCGGCGCGTCACCGGCGGCAGGGCCGCGTCGATGCCGCCAACTTCCAGATCCGCATTGCCGCCGGCCGGCTGCCAGGCCAGCGCCGCGGCGCGCAGGTAACGCAGCCCGGCCGCCTGATCACTGTCATACCGGATCGACAGGGCCGGAACCGGAACCGGCCCTGCCCCCACGACAGGTGCAGCCCCGGGAACGACGCGCCACTCCACCCGGCGCGAGAGTCGGGGCCGCTCGGCATCCGCCCCGTCGATTACCTCGGCCACGACGACGACAAGCGGCGTGTCGGCCGGAAGATCGGCATCGAGCTGGCGCAGCAGGCTGGCGAGCGGCACCGCACCCACAGGTCCCGTCTCGCTTAATGCCGGAAAGCCGGGGGCCAGCCAGTGCGTTCGGCGGTAGTCGGCGACCGCCTCGTCTTCGATCGTGCCGGCCCGGGACAGGTCGACGCCCGGTGCGACGGCGACATAGGGCGCTGTCCCCGCCGCCCCGAACAGCACGGGTGCCGCCAGCCACAGCGCCAGCAGAATCAGCAGCAACAGTCGGGACGCCAGCAACAGCCGCTCGTCGAACTGCAGGCGCGACTTCGGACGTGGCTTCTGTCGCAGCCAGCGCAACGCGGCGAATTCGATCGGTTTTTCCTCAGTCCGCCGCGCGATATGGATCACCAGCGGTATCAGGATCGCCGCGAGCGCCACCAGTGCCCCAGGCAGCAGCAGGCCGGGCATCATGCGTATTCCGCCGCGTCATGAGCCCCGAACAGCCGTCTCAGCGGCTGGTCGATCGGCTGGTCGAGGACATGCTCGGTGTGGCGTACCCCCGCCCGGTCCAGCCGGGCGTGTAGCGCCGCCCGCGCCTCACCGAACCGGCGCAGGAATTCCGGGCGGAGCGCGGGACCGTCACCGATCAGTTCTTCACCGGTCTCCGGATCGCGGAAGCGATGGCCGCCACTGAATGTAAAATCCCGTTCACCCAGGGTCAGCATCTCGATCACGAGCACCTCGCGACCGGCGGCAGCCAGTTTTTCCACGAATTCCACGACGCCGGGATCGAAACAGTCGCTGAGCACGACGATCAGATCGCGGGCACCGATCCGTTCCCAGATCGGGGACAACTGGTCCTCCCGGGCGAAACCGCCACCCGCACGCAGCGGCAGCAGCTCGAGCAGCAGCCGGTCGCGCTGGCGAGTGCCTGTGGTCGGTGCCAACAACCGCAAACCCTGATCGTTGAGTGCAGCCCAGCCGAAGCGGTCACCCTGACCCAGGGCCAGCTCGGCCAAGCCCTGGGTCAGGGCCTTGGCCGCATCCAGTCGCGACCAGTCCGGCCGACCGCCGTCCGCCTGACCCATCGAGGCGCTGGTATCCATCAGGATCCACACTGAAACCGGGCTCTCCCGTTCGGCCTCACGCACGAAGAATTTGTCCGATCGGGCGTAGAGCTTCCAGTCGATCTGACGCGGTTCGTCGCCGCGTTCGTAGGCGCGATACTGGGCGAATTCGAGCCCGGCACCGCGACTGTGGCTCTGGTGCAGGCCGATGCCCTGTCCACCGACCGCCCGACGCGTGACGAGGCGCAGGCCTTTCAGCCGGCTTCGTACGTCAGGGGGCAGGAAGTCGATCATGGGCCAGACACACCGGCTCAGGCGTCGGGCATGGGCGTGGCGCGCACCAGGGCCGCGATGATGTCATCGGCGCTGCGCCCCTCGGCCTCGGCGGCGAACGACAGCAGCAGCCGGTGGCGCATGACTGGCCCGGCCAGCGCCATGATGTCCTCGCGCGTGGCCGCCAGGCGACCCTGCAACAGCGCCCGCGCCTTGGCTGCCAGAACCAGCGACTGCCCGGCGCGCGGACCCGCGCCCCATTTCACATATTTCCGGATGTCCTCAATCGCGCCGTCGCCCGGACGGCTGGCGCGCACCAGTGTGGTCACCCAGCGCAGCAGGGCCTCGCTGAAATGGACTTCACGCACCCGGGCCTGAAGCGCCAGGACTTCCTTGCCCTGCATGACCTGGGGCACGACACCGGATTTGGCCCCGGTGGTCTGAGCGATGATGTCGTGCTCTTCCTGGGCGGTCGGATAGTCGACGCGAATATGCAGCAGGAACCGGTCCAACTGGGCCTCCGGCAGCGGATAGGTACCCGCCTGCTCCAGCGGGTTCTGCGTCGCCAGCACGAAGAAGGGCGACGGCAGCACATGGGTCACGCCACCATAGCTGACGGTGCGTTCCTGCATCGCTTCCAGCAGCGCCGCCTGGGTCTTGGGCGGGGTTCGGTTCAGCTCGTCGGCCAACAGCAGGTTGGTGAACACGGGTCCCGGCTGAAAGCGGAAATGCCGATGGCCGGTGCCATGATCTTCCTCAAGCAGTTCCGTGCCCAGGATATCGCTGGGCATCAGGTCCGGCGTGAACTGGACGCGACGAAACTCCAGCTTCAGGGCCTCGCCGAGCGAGCGCACCAGCAGCGTCTTGCCCAGCCCCGGAACGCCTTCCAGCAGGCAGTGCCCGCCCGCCAGCAGGCCGATCAGCAGTTGCTCGACCACCTCCTCCTGCCCGACGATCGCCTGACCGATGGCGGCACGCAGGTCGCCCAGTCGCGCGATCTGCGCCTGGATATCGGCTTCGGAAACAACTTTGGTCATGGAATGTCCCGGGGCGGGGTAAGAACAGAGATGGCGGGCGGCAGGTCTACGACGACAGGGCGTACATCACGATATTGACCCCGAACCGGGTGTTGTCCACAGCCAGGAAGCGCTTGTTTCGCCAGTCATAATCCCACTCGCAGCCATAGTCTTTATTGCTGTAGAGCACGCCCAGCCGACCGTTGATCTCGATGCCCTTCAAATAGTCGTGCACCAGATCATCGCCCCAGCCATTGAGCTCCATCCCGGTATTGGGCGGTCCGTCGAAACGGAAAAAGCTGCGGTAGAGTGGGTGTGAGTCCGGCAGGGTCTTGAGTGCAGACGGCCCGAAAATGGCCCGCATCTGAGCCTCGAATGATCGGGCGAACAATCCGTCGATGTCGTGATTGCAGTCGTCGACGAACACGAACCCGCCGTTGCGGACATAGCGTTCGAAATTGCGCCGCTCCGCCGCCGAGAACTCGACCAGCTTATGCCCCGCCAGATAGCAAAATGGTGCGGTCAGCATCCGGGGGTCCGACAGGGCAATCACCCGCTCGGCCGGATCGACGCGCAGCGTCGTATAGTCGATCAGCGACGTGATCAGGTTCGACGGCATGCGCTGGTCGACATCCCAGTCGCCCGAGTCATAGCGCAGCCGGGTGAGCCAGAAATCGTAGCCGGCGGACGCCAAAACCCGGGACGGTCCCGCCAGCACCAGACTGGCCAGCCCGCCGGCACCCAGCCGAAGGAACTGCGAGCGGTTCATATATCCGGCCGGCCAGTCACCGTCAGACGGCGTCCGACAGCGAGGTGAAGGTGAAATCGCGGATCTTCATGGCCGGGAGCACCATGACATACCCCCCCTCATCGCTCTGCACGCGTACGGCCCGACCCAGATCCTCGACGTTGTTGAGCATGATCACCGGCGACTCATTGAAGCGGAAATTCTTGACCGGATGTTTGATCTGGCCGTTCTCGATATAGAAGGTCCCGTCGCGGGTCAGGCCGGTCAGCAGCACCGTTTGCGGGTCCACCATGCGAATGTACCAGGTCCGGGTGACAAGGATTCCGCGCTCGGTGGACCGGATCAGATCGGCCGTCGACTTGTCGCCGCCGGTCATGATCAGGTTGCCCGAACCCGCCAGCGCGGGCTTGCCCTGCTTTTGAGCCCAGTAGCGCGAATATTCGAGGCTCGAGATCCGACCGTTCTCGACAATCGGCCTTGCCGTGCGCGGCAGGCCGTCGCCATCCCACGGATAGACTGCGGCGTCGGGATGACCGGGGTCCGTATGGATGTTGACCTCCGGCCCGAACATCTGTTCGCCGATCCTGTTGCCGCCGCCCGGCTTCGACAGGAAGCTCCGGCCCTCGTCGGCGGACCGGGCGTCAAAGAAATTCATCATGAAGCCGACCAGTCCGGCGACCGCCGCGGGCTCGAGGATCACCGTGTATTTGCCGGGCTCCAGCGCCAGGGCCTCGGCGGAGGCGCTGGCCTTGCGCATGGCGATACGCACGTCGGCGTCGGCGTCGAAGGTGGAGACGTCCTGAACATTGTGTCCCACCCAACCCGATCCGCGACCGTCTTCGGTTCGGACCGTGCAGGTGTAATCCGCGCTGGTCGAGGTCTGATAACCGAAATTGCCCTTGCTGTTCATGAAGGCGACAAAGCCGGTCACGTCCTCCAGATAGCCGGCGGCGATCAGATTGGCCGCCTTGCAGGGGTCGATCGAATTGGTCGCCACCGCCGCGCGATCCTCCGGCGTGATCGCGGCCGTTGCGGCGCTGTACGTCGCGGTCGGCGTATAGGTCTGGGCCTCGACAGCCGGCATGAACTCCGGGTTCTCGGGAGCCAGCCGGGCCAGTTCCTCAGCCCGGCGCACCACCCGCTCCAGCGAGGCGTCGTCGAACTGGTTGATCGTCGCGGTGCCCATACGCTTGCCGAACGCCACCTGCACGGAAAGGCCGATATCGTCGACGATTCCGCTGGTGGACACATTGTTCAGGGCGAAGCGGATATTGCCCTGTGTCGATCCGTTTAGTTGGGCGGTGCACTCATCGGCGGTCGAGAAGGCCACCACCTTGGTGAGAATGGCTCGGGCCTGCGCTTCAGGAAGGATGCTCATGGTTCAGTCTCCTTGCACGATCAGCCGAGCGAACGAGCGGTGTTGATGACGTTGATGCCGTCGAAGCGCGCGGTGCTGGACCCGTGCGACACAGCGGATACCTGGGACGGCTGCCCCTTGCCGTCGAAGAACGATCCACCCAGCCGGTAGTCGCGTTCGTCGCAGATCGCAGAGCAGGCATTCCAGAACTCCGGGGTGCGAATCTGGTAGGCCACATCCTCAATCTGGTGAGTGATCGCCCCGTTCTTGATCTCGTAGAATAGCTGGCCGCCGAACTGGGCGTTGTAGCGCTGCTGGTCAATCGAGAACGAGCCGTCGCCCACGATGTAGATGCCGTCTTCGACGTCAGCGATCATATCGGCGACGCTGAGCGGTGCCTTGCCGGCCTCGAGTGAAACATTGGCCATGCGCTGGAACTGGACGCTGGACCAACTGTCCGCATAGCAGCATCCATCCGACGCCGCCTTGCCCTCGATGTGCGCCTGATCACGGATCGCCTGATAGCCGACCAGCTTGCCGTCGCGCACCAGGTCCCACTTCTTGGTGCCCACGCCCTCGTCATCATAGGCGACCGCGCCGAGGCTGCCCGGCTGCACCTTGTCGGCGATCAGGTTGACCTGATCACTGCCGTACTGGAAGCCGTCCCTCAGCTTGTCCATGGTCGCGAAACTGGTGCCCGCATAGTTGGCCTCGTAGCCCAGCACGCGGTCGAGCTCGAGGGGGTGGCCGACCGATTCATGGATGGTCAGCCAGGTGTGTGACGGGTCCAGGACAAGATCGTATTTGTTCGGCTGGACCGAGGGGGCCGACAGCTTGGCCCGCGCCTGATGGGCGGCAGCCATCGCATCCTCCTTCATATCGTAGGAGTTGCCGTACACGACGACGCCGTTCGGCAGCGTGGTCTTGCCGGAAGCCGCCCCGTCCAGATATTCGAACCCAAGACCCATCGGCGAGGAGAGACCCTCGCGATTGCGGAACTTGCCGGTCGCCTGGTCCACCACGGTCACGTTCAGGGAGGGCCAGATGCGATGCACGTCCTGGTCAATGTAGGACCCGTCGGTACTGGCGAAATATTTCTGCTCGTTGACGAGGAACAGCATCGACTGGACGAAGCTGGCTCCCGCGCCGGTCGCGGCGGCGTTGACGCCCATCAGGAGCTCGACCTTCTCCCCGATCGGCACTTCCATCGCGTTCTTCACGATCGGCGTGCGCCAGGTCACCTCGCCCACGCCGGTCACCGGGGCCAGCTGGACGGGTGCGGTCAACGCCTTGGCATTGGCCTTGGCAATAATGACGGCCTGGCGCGCCGCCTCGGCCACGGCGTCGTTGGTCATCACATTCGTTGCGGCAAAGCCCCAGGCCCCGTCCGCGATCACACGGACGCCGACGCCGGTCGACTCCGTATTGACGATGTTCTGGACACTGGCTTCGCGCGTGATGACGAACTGCCGCAGATAACGGCCGACCCGGACGTCGCAATAGCTGGCACCAACCTGGGTCGCCGCGGTCATCGCCGCATCGGCGAGCGCCTTCTTGATCCGGACGTCCAGCGAGGAAACGAGATCCTCGGCCGCGATCACCTTGCCGGCGAACATGGACGGGATAACAAGCCCCCCCACACCCATTGCGCCGAGAGACAGGAAGTTTCGTCTGTGCACGCTCGCCTCCATCTGCGGAATCCGCAGGGCAGGTTTGAAAGGATTGGATGGTCTGTCCGACCCCCTTCGCGAACCCGGACGAACCATCATTGCCGCGCTCGCGCCGGAGGTCAAACGCCGATGACGCTTCGCTGCATCTATGGTTGATGATGCGTACAGCGGGTTCGCTGGCAGGCGGCCGGATTCAGGGCCGGGCGCTATCCGGCGAACAGATTCCGCTGATCCGGTCCGCGGTGTTCAGCGACGACGTCCGCTACTGATTGCTGCAGTATCCGCGGGACTCGCACGACGAAACTCCCGCGTTCCGGACGCTCGCCGTCCTGGCCGATCTTACCAGCGCAGCAGGAAGCGTCCGACGCCGGCACCGATCGCTCCGGCTGCGAGAATACCCAGGCTGTACCAGCTGGCCAGAAAGGACACTGAGGCTTCCGGACAGAACAGGCCGTAGGCGCTGCCCGCCACTGCGCCGGCGACCAGGCCGGCCACGAATCCCGCCATCGTCGGCCGTAGCGGAGCCAGCCGTCGCGCGGCGATGAAGATGAAGGGTGTCGCCACCAGACTGATGGCGGCAACCCGAAGGGTGCACGACCGCCATGACTGTCCCAGCCAGGCATCCATCCGGGCAGGACCCGTTAGCGCGGACTGCTCGGCGACGACCGCAATCAGGATCACCGCTACGGTGACGGCCAGTCCGACGAGCGGCAGACGCAACGGAGCTCCCGGTTGACCCAGCCTGAGCAGAAGCAGGGCACCGAAGCCGGCAATCGACAGAGTATAGGCCTGACGCATCAGGAAGCTGGCGTCGTCAACCAGGGTGACCAGATCAGACCTGAATCCGAGCGTCAGCCAGACCACGACGGCGGCGGCGGACAGCGCCATGCCGGTGCAGCAGGCGACGCGCAATCCCGCGCGCCCGGGCGGAACGCGCCGGGCGTCGCAGGCCAGGGCCTCTATAAGATCGTCAGTGTTCACGATCACCCACCCGTTTCATCAAGGCTTTCATGGCGCGATGCAGACTGACCTTGGCGGCCCCCTCCGTCATCCCGGCGCGCTTGCCGGCCTCGGCGAGGCTGAAACCAGACAACCGGACGTCCTCGATCAGGGCACGCTGGCGCGCCGGGGCCGTATCAAGCAGTCGGTCAAGGTCATGGCGCACCGCGCCGTCCTCGACGCCATCGCTCGCCATCACGAGGTCATCGACGAGCGGCACCAGCTTGGCGCGCCCGGACTTGCGCAGGTGGTCGATCAGCTTGTAGCGCGCGATCGTGAAACACCAGGGCGTCACCGGATCGGCGCGCCGCCAGGTTTCTCTCTTCGTGTGAATGGCCAGAAGCGCGTCTTGCACCAGATCCTCGACATCGGCGTCGCCATGAAACTGACGGCGGTTGAAATAGGCGTGCAGCGCCGGGCGCAACAGCATCAGAAACTCGCGCCACGCCCGGGACTCTCCGTCGAGTCCGGCGATCATGAGCGGCTTCAGCCGTGCTTCCAGCGCCTTCACACAGCCCCCTATTCGGACGTCTGGCCAATTCGTTACAGCCTGCGCCCCCGCATGGATCGCCCCGGCTGTAACCAATGAGGCAGCCGGGCGAATAGGTCTGACCCACGCCTCGGCGACCCTGATCTAGACCCGGAACCCCCATGTTGTCACTCGCCCTCGTCGCCCTTGTCGAACTCCAGCAGCCGCAGGTTCCGGACGCCGTGCTGCCGGAGGTGGTGGTGACGGGGACCCGGCTGCCGTCCCGAACCGCAACCGAGTCACCCGTTCCCATCGACGTTCTGAGCCGTCAGGACCTGATTTCGACCGGCGCGGTGGGCGGCGAACTGGGGCAGGCGATCAGCGTCCTGGCCCCGTCGTTCAACTTCCCCCGTCAGTCGAATTCGGGCACATCGGACCATATCCGCGCGGGCCAGCTTCGCGGCCTCAGTCCGGACCAGACCCTGGTTCTGGTCAACGGCCGTCGGCGGCATCCGTCAGCGATCGTCAATACGGAGACCAAGATCGGTCGCGGCACGGCGGCGGTCGATCTGAACACCATCCCCCTCGGCGCTGTCGGTCGGGTCGAGGTGCTGCGCGACGGGGCCGGAGCCGTCTATGGCTCAGACGCCATCGCCGGGGTCATCAATGTGATCCTCGACGAGCGTCCGTCGGGATTCGAGATTTCGACCAGCTACGGCTTTCACCGCACGGATGTCGGGGCGATCGGCCAGACCCTGACCGACGGTGAGACCTTCACCCTGTCAGCGTCGGGCGGCATGGCGCTGGGGGATGGCGGCTTCCTGAGGGCCGGTGTCGGCTACCGCGACCGCAAGGCCACCAATCGCGCCGGCTTCGACCAGATTCCGTTCTTCATCGCCGCCACCCCGGCCAATCTGGCGCTGGCGGGACAGCGCAACTATGCGGAAGGCGATCCCGCCGTTGAGGCCCTCGGCCTGTGGTTCAACGCGGCGGTCCCCGTCGCCGGCGGTGAGCTCTATGGCTTCGGCACGGCGGGACACAGCGACACCGAGGGCGCGACCTTCTTCCGCTATCCGGACGGCACCGACAATCTGACGGCGATCTATCCGCAGGGTTTCCTGCCGATCACGACGGGTGAGGACGACGATCTTGCGCTGACGGCGGGCTGGCGCGCGCCGCTCGGAGCCTGGCGCAGCGATATCAGCCTGACTTATGGCCGCAACGAATTCACCTACGGCGTCCGCAACAGCCTCAATGCGTCGCTGGGCACGGCCACGCCGCGCGCGTTCCGGTCGGGCACCTATCTGTTCGATCAGACCAGCACCAATCTGGACCTGACACGCACGGTCCCGATCGGGTCGATCGAAGCCGATGTCGCCACCGGCCTGGAATACCGTCACGAGACCTATGAGACCCGGGCGGGGGATCTCGCCTCCTATGCGGCCGGGCCGCTGGCCCTGGCCATCGGCGCGCAGGGGGCTCCCGGCCTCGATCCGACCGATGAACGCTCGGTGTCGCGCGACGTGGGCGGCGCTTATCTGGAAGTCGGCCTGCGCCCCACCGAGCGGCTCCTGATCGAAGGCGCGGTGCGGGCCGAGACCTACAGTGACTTCGGCGAGACCCTGACCGGCAAGCTGGCCGGGTCCTATGCCTTGAGCCCCACCGTCCATCTGCGCGGCGCGGTCTCCAACAGCGTTCGCGCGCCCTTCCTCGGCCAGACGGCCTTCACCGACCGGACCGTCAATTTCGGCGTGGGGGGCACCCTGGCCAGCACCCGAACCCTGCCGGTCTCCGATCCCATCGCCCGCTCGCTCGGGGCCGAGGATCTGCGCGAGGAGCGGGCCTTCAACCTGTCGGCCGGGGTGACGGCCGCGCCGGTCGTCGGACTGACCCTGTCGCTGGATGCGTTCCGGATTCAGGTCGACGACCGCATCACCCTGTCGGATCGTTTCTTCGGCCAGACGCTCGAAGCCTTCGTCCAGGCCCAACCGGGCGGCACGGGCCTCCAGTCGGTACGCTTCTTCACCAATGCCGTGGACACCGAGACCACCGGCGTCGACGCCGTGGCCAGCTGGCGCATCCCGTTCAGCGCCGGACAGCTGACCCTGGGTGCGGGGTACAGCTATGCCGAAACGGAAATCACCGGCCGCCGCGCCACGCCGGCGGCCCTGCTGGCGCTCGACCCCACCTTCGCCCTGATCGGGGTCGAGGAGATCAACACGCTGGAGGAGGCCGCACCGCGCTGGAAGGCATTGCTCTCAGCTGAATGGACCGCCGACCGCTACCGCCTGCTCGGTCGGCTGAACGGCTATGGCTCGACGGTGCGGGTGTTCAATTTCGGCGGCGGCTTCGAACCCCGCCAGGAATACGGTTCCGAGACCAGCGTGGATCTGGAGGGGGCGTTCGACGTCACTGAAAACCTGACCTGGGCGGCGGGCGTTACCGATCTGCTGGACAACTATCCCGACCGGTCCGACCCGGCGATCAACTATTTCGGCAATCTGCCCTGGGACGTCCTGTCGCCGGTCGGAATCAATGGCCGATTCCTTTACACCCGACTGACAGCGAGGTTCTGAGCATGACTCCCTTCAACAGACGCGGCCTGATCGTGGCCGGTGTCGGCCTGATCGCCGGCCTCGGCGCGAGCCCCGTCCTGGCCCAGACCACGTCGCGCTTCACCGGCCGACAGGCGGGTCAGGCTGTGGCCGATCATGGGGCGTTCGACGCCCTGCTGGGCCGCCGGGCGCGCAACTCCCGCGACGACGTCGTGCGGGTCGATTACGCCGGCTGGCGCGGCTCGGCCGCCGACCGCGCTGCCCTGACCCGCTACATCGACGCCCTGTCGGCACTTGATCCGCTGAGCCTGACCCGGCCCGAGCAGTTCGCCTACTGGGCCAACCTCTACAATGCTGCGACCATCCGGGTGGTGCTGGACGCCTGGCCGGTACGGTCGATCCGCGACATCCGGTCCTCCCTGCTGGTCTCCGGACCTTGGAAGAAGACGGTCACCCGGGTCGGTGGCGTCGACCTGTCGCTGGACGACATCGAGCATG
Organism: uncultured Brevundimonas sp.; assembly: GCF_963977465.1. Taxonomy (GTDB): domain Bacteria; phylum Pseudomonadota; class Alphaproteobacteria; order Caulobacterales; family Caulobacteraceae; genus Brevundimonas. Next base: position 109,876 of record NZ_CAXBOQ010000004.1, read on the forward strand.
AGATCCTGCGCAAGGGCTGGTCCGATGCGCGCGTCCATTATGCGGTCAACTGCGCCTCGTTCAGCTGTCCCAACCTGCCGCTTCGCGCCTGGCGCGGCGCAGGCCTCGGACCAGCGCTGGACGCCGCTGCGCGCGCCTATGTCAACCATTCACGCGGTGCCACCTTCAACGGGTCGTCGCTGACTGTGTCCTCGATCTACAAATGGTATGCAGCGGACTTCGGTGGCACGGACGCCCGCGTCATCGCCCACCTCACGCAATATGCCGCTGCGCCGCTGGCGGCCCGGCTCGGACAGACCAGCCGCATCGCCGGTGACGACTACAACTGGGCGATCAACGCCACGACAGGAAACTGATGCGCCAGCTCAAACGCTATCTACCCTTGCTGGTCCTCATCATCGTCGTGGTGGCCGTGTTCGCCAGCGGTGTGACCCGCTACCTCAATATCGAGGCCTTGCAGACCCACGAGGCGGCCCTGCGCGCCTTCGTCAGCGATAATCTGATCCTGGCCCTGATCACCTTTATGGCGGTCTACGCCGTGGCCACGGCGGTCAGTTTGCCCGGAGCCCTGATCCTGACCCTGACTGGCGGCTTTCTGTTCGGACCGTGGATCGGCGGCTCGGCCACCGTGGTCGGAGCCACCCTCGGGGCCGTGGCGGTGTTCTATGCTGTCCGTACGTCGCTGGGTGAGGTGTTGCGCCGCCGGGCCGAGGCTTCCGGCGGCAAGCTGAAGGCGGTCATCGACGGCGTTGAGGCCGGGGCCTTCGGCTATATCCTGACCTTGCGTCTGGTGCCGCTGGCCCCGTTCTGGCTGGTCAATATCGCTGCCGCCCTGGCCCATGCGCCGCTACGTGCCTATGCGCTGGCGACCTTTCTCGGCATCATGCCGGCGACCTTCATCTACAGCGGCATCGGTGCCGGGATCGGCGAACTGATCGCGCGCGGCGAGACGCCGGACGCCGGGGTCATCTTCGAACCGATGATCCTCCTGCCGCTGGTGGGTCTCGGCCTGCTGTCGCTCGGGGTCACCCTGTACCAGCGCCGCCGCGCCAAAACCGGAGACGCCCTGTGAACCCGAAAACCCTCAAGGTCGACATGGCCGTTATCGGGGCCGGTTCGGGCGGCCTGTCGGTCGCGGCGGGCGCGGCCCAGCTGGACCTCAAGGTCGTGCTGTTCGAAAAGGGCGAGATGGGTGGCGACTGCCTCAACTACGGCTGCGTCCCGTCCAAGGCCCTGATCGCCGCCGCCAGCGCCGCACATGAGGCCCGCACGGCCGGTGCCCTCGGCGTCTCGACTGGAGCCGTTTCGGTCGACTTCCCAAAGGTCATGGCCCACGTCCACGCCGCCATCGCCGCCATCGCCCCCAATGACAGCCAGTCCCGCTTCGAGGGGTTCGGTGTCCATGTCGTGCGCGAGGCCGCCCGTTTCGCCGATGATCGCACGCTCGTCAGCGACAGTGTCCGCGTCAGGGCCCGCAAGATCGTCGTCGCCACCGGATCACGCGCCGCCGTGCCGCCGATTCCCGGCCTCAACACCGTCCCCTATCTGACCAACGAGAGCCTGTTTGACCTGAAGAAATTGCCTGAGCGCCTGATCGTGCTCGGCGGCGGCCCGATCGGCGTCGAGCTGGGTCAGGCGTTCCGGCGGCTGGGCTCCGAGGTGGTGATCATCGAGGCCGACGCCCTGCTGGGCCGCGAGGATCCCGACGCCGCCGCCGTGGTGCTGGCCCAGCTGCGCGCGGACGGGGTCGAGGTGATGGCCGGCTGCAAGGCGACCCGGGTCGAGGCCGGGCCGACACTGACGATCGAGTGCGATGGTCAGACCCGCACAGTCTCAGGCTCCCATCTGCTCGTCGCCGTCGGTCGCAAGCCCTCGCTGGACGGCCTGGACCTCGACAAGGCCGGGGTCACCACCGACCGCAACGGCATCGTCACCGACAAATCCCTGCGCAGCAGCAACAAGCGCGTCTACGCCGTGGGCGACGCCGCCGGTCGAGGGCAGTTCACCCATCTGGCCGGAGCCCACGCCTCGCTGCTGGTCAGGCGCGCCGTGTTCGCCCTGCCCGTCGACGCCGACGCCCTGCAGGTCCCGCGCGTCACCTATTGTGATCCGGAACTGGCCTCCATCGGTCTCGGCGAGGTCGAAGCCCGCAAGGTTCACGGCGACGACATCCGCGTCGAGACCTTCGACTTCGCCGAGAACGACCGGGCCATCGCCGAGGGCGACACCCGCGGTTTCGGCAAGCTGATCACCACCAAAAAGGGCAAGGTCCTCGGCGTCACCCTGGTCGGGCGTCACGCCGGTGACCATATCCAGCTCTGGTCGCTGGTTCTGTCGGCGGGCCTGAAGCTGAGCCAGCTGACCAGCATGATCGCCCCCTATCCGACCCGCGGCGAGATCGGCAAACGCCTCGCCGGCCAGTGGTATACGCCGGCCCTGTTCTCCGATCGAACGCGCAAACTGGTGTCGGTCCTGAAACGGTTCGCCTGATCAGGGCTTGGGCAGCCAGGCCTCCAGCGGCGCGTAGCCGTCCCGTGCCAGCCCTTCGCCACGGGCAGCCAGATCCGAGTCGTCAAGCACCAGCCCGTGGCCCTCGACGTAGCGGTTCATGAAGTTGAACAGGGCGGCGGTGGTGATGGCGTCATGCAGGGCGCGTTCGTCCCAGCCGGCGGCGAATACCGCCTCGGCATCGCCCCGGACCATCTTCGACGGCGTCAGGGTCAGCTTGCGCAGGAAACGGAACAGCGGCTGCATCCGCGCGTCGGCGGCGGCGCAGTCGGGGTCGTTGACCAGTTCGGTCAGCAGGGTCTCATCAACGCCAAAGGCCCGCGCCGTGGCGGCGTGGACGCCGTGGCAATAGTTGCAGGCGTTGAGGCCCGAGACGAAGGCCGCAATCAGCTCCCGTTCGCCTTCGCTCAGCGGCGACGGTCCGCGCAGCACGGCAGTGTGAAAGGCGATCAACAGTCGCGACGCCTCCGGGTTCAGGGTCATGGCATTGCGCACGGCCGCATCGGGGCCCAGCGAGGGGAAGAAACTCATCGGTGGTCTCCGGGTTGGTCAACATCAGTGCAGGCCTTGATCAAGGCTGCGGGGTCAAAACAGTCGGGCACGGTCATGTTTCCTGTCGCGGAACCGGATCGGCGCGCATGCGTCGGACAAAACCGAGATCAAGATAACGCTTTAGCCGAAGTGATGTCCTGCCCAACGACCAAAACCCGCCCCGGATAGCCAGACCCCGCCCATCGCCGAGGTCCATGATCGACAGCCATCGCCGCTGCGGCCGCCAGGATCGCAGGGGGCGCTCCATACTCAAGGCGGTGAGGTTGTCGAGCAGCACCGGCGCGGCGCGGACACCGAACACGCCTGCAGCCGGTCGGGGATGGTCACGGATCACGGCGCAGTCTCCGGCCGCGAAGATCGTCGGATCGTCCACGGACTGAAGGGTCGGAGCCACCAGCAACCGTCCGCTCTCATCCACCGGCAGGGCCAGGTCAGCGATCAATGGCGGAGCGGCGAGACCGGCCGCCAGTACCAGAACATCACAGGGCAAGGCCCCACCGTCTGCCAGACAACAGGCTTGCGGCTCCCGCCCGACTACCGTGTCGGACCGAAAAGCAACGCCGCGCGCCGCCAGACTCTTCGTCAGCCGGGCCAGCGCGGCCGGCGGCAGGGTCGCACCGAAGGCGGGTGCGACCAGGGTCACGTCCGGACGAACGCCCTGCCGCTCCTGCAGGCCGCACAGACTGGCGGTGATCTCGAGAGCGCTCTGACCCCCGCCGGCGACGACGATCCGGGGTGAGGCTCCGTCGCGGGCGCTGTCCGCCTCGATGCGGGTGCGCAGGGCAAACAGGTTCGCCAGTGGCTTGACCGGCCAGACCCCGGCCTGGGTGGCCAGCTGGTACGGGTCCGCCGCCACGCTGCCAATGTTCAGGGACAACAGATCAAAGGGCTCGGTGGCCCCTCCCGCCAGCGTCAGTACCCGGGCCGTCCGGTCGATCGCCGTGACCGGCTGCGACAGATGACGAACCCTGAACGCCGACGCCAGCGCCACCACATCGATCTCGGCCGCCTCGACCGCCAGCGCGCCCGACAGGACGCCGCTGGCAAGGCCGGAATACTGGAACCGGCGTGGCGCGATCAACGTCACCTCCAGTCCCACCTCGCAGAGCTGAGCGGCTTGCCGAACCAGATGCAGATGGGCGTGGCCGGCACCGACCAGGACCAGTCGGCGGGTGCGCATTCAGGCCGTTCCGCGGATCGGATAGTCCTTGGCGATGATGAATTTCAATCCGTTCAACAGCCCTTCAAGGTCCGGTCGGGCAAAAGGCGCGTTGGAAACATCAACGATCTGGATCGCCCCTTCAGGATTGATGACGAACAGTCCCGGCTCAGCAAAATTGCGGTCGGTCTCCTCGGGTGAGCGCGGCGACGAGACATAGAGGCCGAGTTGCCGCATCTCCGCCTGGCTCAGATCGTAACCCACGGGGAAGGTCCAACCCTCCTCGGACGCCTCCTTGCTCGCGCGTTCTCCCGGGTCCGAGGACAGGGCTGCGACGGCGATCCCCGCCTCGGCAAAACCGGCCTGCAGCCGCTCGAGGGTCTTCAGATAGCTGCGGCACAGCGGGCAGTGAGCACCGCGATAGATCACCAGCAGCCGCCAGCCTTCCATGGCGGCGGGGTTCAGAGACCCTCCGTCGGTCCTGGACCAGGTCAGGGCGGGAAAAGGACTTGCGGCGGGCAGGCGGACGGAGGCGGTGGTCATGCGGTCAACATTCGACTCTGGCGCAGCGCATCGACAGACAGGAGCCGGTCATGGGCGCGAAGCAAAAACAGGGCGATACAGGCCGCCAGCATTGGCCATGCGGCGAAGAAGAGCAGGTTGTCGAAGCCGTCGAGATATTGTCTCCACGACGAAAAGGTCGATCCGGCGTGCATCAGCAGCACGGCACCGTAGGACAGGGTGCGAAACGTTCCCGTGACAAACAGCAGAACGATCACCGCCTGGATAACGCCGAAGACGACGAACACCTCTGACCCTAATGCGGGCAGGCCGTAAAAGTTCTGCAGAACCGCGCCGCTGTGCGCCGGATTGATGAATTTGTCGGCGGTCCACATGGCCATGACCAGGCCAACGCCCAGCCTCAGCAGCAAAAGGGACAGATCAAGATGACGAACGGTCGGGCTCATGAGGTCTCCATCATCGGCCGGGAACGGCCACGGGGCCTATTCGTCGGACAGGGATCAAAGGTTACATCGCAGCGAGCACGTCGGTACCTCAGGCTGCCAATTCGGCCGAGACCCGCGCGAGATAGGCCTCGATCCGTTTACCGTTGGCACCCAGATCACTCAGTCCGACACGGGAAATTGAACGCACGTCGATCCGGGAACCCGCACCGTCGGGTGTCGGACGCACCCGGATGATGACGTCATCCTTGAAGCCGAACCAGAAGGTCTCGGCGGTCGCCTCGATCACACCGCCGGCTTCTTCTTCAGTGACAAGTGTCCAACCCGTGTCCTGAGCCGCCTTGCGGGCCGCCGCAAAGGCCGCGGCGGGCGTGACCCTGGCCTCGACCGTCCGCACCGCCGGATAGGCCTCCTGCCCGACCTGACCCAGGCTCCGTTCGCCGAAACGGGCGAAGCGGGGTCCCTGATAGGCGTCCGCGGTGGTCAGGGGCACGGTCATGTCCAGCACGGGATTGGCCTCCTCTGCCGTCCGCAGGGCCAACAGGCGCGCACTCGGTGCCGGAGGGTCGACGATATCGGTGGCGACGTCGTGGATCGGCGGGATATCAGCCGACTGGGACCGGACCCAGCCCATATAGGCAAAACCCACGAGTGGAATGAGCACGGCGATCACGGCCGCCTGCCATCCGCGGCGCGGCCTGCGGATCAGCACGGCGATCAACGCCACCACCGCGATCACCGCAGAGGCGATCAGCAGGCGCGGCCCCCACTGTACGATCAACACGCCGAGGCCGAGCCGCCATGGCCACAGTCCGAACTTCACCCCCAGGGCCGCGACCATGAACCAGACCGGCACCAGCAGCGACACGGTCAGGGCGAGGCCCGCGAATTTCGATCGTCCGGACATGGTCAGTTCCCCTGTGCCCCCGCAGCGTTCCACGTTATCCGCCGGCGCGCCAGCATCTGCCTTTTAACGAGGACCTGAAACCTTCCGAGCCCCTCTGACGAATATTAGACACGAGACGCTGGGAGGCGTGCACCGCGACTGTCACAAGGGACATCATGACGACACTGACCGCATCGCCCTTCGCCACCCGGCGCGACATCGCCGGCCCCGGCCGTTTCGAGGACCCCTTCGTCACAGCTGACGGATCGCGCCGGGCGTCGGTGGCGCAGACGCAGCTCGAGACCCTGTGGTTCAACACCGGCACGCTCTGCAATATCGCCTGCGCCAATTGCTATATCGAGAGCTCGCCGACCAATGACGCCCTGACGTATCTGACGGTCGAGGACGTGACCCCCTATCTGGCCGAGATCGCCGATACGTGCCTGCCGACCCGGGAGATCGGCTTCACCGGCGGCGAGCCGTTCATGAACCCCGGCATCCTGACGATGCTCGAGCTGGCCCTGGGGGCGGGACACGAGGCGCTGGTCCTGACCAACGCCATGCGACCGATGGTGCGCTGGGGTGACCGGCTGGCCGATCTGGCCGCCGCCCACCGCGAGCGGCTGACCTTTCGCGTCAGCCTCGATCACCACAGCGGGACCGTCCACGACGCCGAGCGCGGGGCCGGATCGTGGGACACCGCCTGGAAGGGTCTGGACTGGCTGGCCGCGCGCGATCTGCGCATCGCCATCGCCGGTCGCCGACTGGCCGACGAAACCGAGGCGGCGGCGCGGGCGGCCTATGCTGATCTGTTCCAGTCGCGCGGCCTACCCGTGGATGCCGGCGACCCGGCGGCGTTGGTGCTGTTTCCCGAGATGGAGGCGGACCGCGCCGTGCCGGAAATCACCGAGGCTTGCTGGGCCATTCTCGACCGGGCACCCAAGCAGATGATGTGCGCCACCAGCCGGATGATCGTGCGCCGCAAGGGCGCGGTCGAGGCCGCCGTCGTCGCCTGCACCCTGACGCCCCATGACCCGCAGTTCGAACTGGGGCGGACGCTCGAGGACGCCTCCGGGGCGGTCCAGCTCAACCATCCCTTCTGTGCCCAGTTCTGCGTTCTGGGGGGTGCCAGTTGCAGCGCCGCATGACGACGTCCCGCCCCCCACTGGAAGCGCTGGACGTGATCATCCCCGTACTCAACGGCGGCCCGCGTCTGGCCGAAACCCTGAAAGCGCTTCCTCCTGTGCATCAGGTCATCGTCGTCGACGGCGGTTCGACCGATGGCTCCGAAGTCCTCGCTGCCGCCCACGGTGCCAGCATCCTGTCTTCAGCACCCGCACGGGGGGGGCAGTTGGCCCTGGGGGCCGAGGCCTCCACTGCGCCGTGGCTGCTGTTCCTGCACGCCGACACCCGGCTGGATAATGCCGCATGGGCGGCCGTGGCTGCCTATGTCACGCGACCGGATGCCGGAGCCCGCGCCGCCGTCTTCCGCCTCAAGCTCGATGATCCGGCCTGGCAGGCGCGGGTGCTGGAGCGGGCAGTCCGGCTCCGTGTCGCCCTGCTGTCCCTGCCCTACGGCGACCAGGGCCTGCTTATCCATCGCGACCTCTACGCGGCGATCGGCGGGTTCGCCACCCTGCCATTGATGGAGGATGTCGATCTGGTGCGCCGACTGGGCCGGCGACGCCTCTGTCTGCTCGACGGCACCGCCGAGACCTCGGCCGAGCGCTGGCGGCGGCGCGGCTGGATCCGCCAGACCGCCCGCAATCTGCGCTGCCTCGCCCTCTATTTCCTGGGCGTGCCCCCGACCCGGATCGCGACCCTCTATGGCCGCTGATCCGACCGGGCAGCATCTGGTGTTGTTCGCGCGCCAACCCCGCTACGGCGTGGGCAAGCGCCGCCTCGCCGCCGACGTCGGCGATCTGGAGGCACTGAGGTTCGCGCGAGCCTCGCTGGACCGCCTCCGTCGCACACTCGGCACCGATCCGCGCTGGACCCTGTGGCTCGCCGTCTCGCCGGATCGACCGACCGGCTGGGCCGCGCCGGCCCGGGTGATCGCCCAGGGGCCAGGCAATCTCGGCGACAGGCTGGACCGCGTGGTCCGCACCCTGCCGCCGGGGCCGGTGGTCATCCTCGGGGCCGACACCCCGACCGTGACGCGTCAGGATGTGGCCGACGCCTTCGCCGCACTGGGGGCCCACGACGCCGTGTTCGGTCCGGCGCGCGACGGCGGCTACTGGTTGATCGGCCTGCGCCGTCGGCCGCGCCAGCATCTGCCGTTTGCCAGGGTTCGCTGGTCGACTGAGCATGCCTTGACCGACACCATGGCGGCGATGGGTGCGCGCGCGACGGCCCTGCTGCGGGTGCAGGAAGACATCGACGACGGCCCCTCGCTGCGGCGCTATCTCAGCGGTTCGCGGCGGGGCTGAACAGCCGCGGACAAATACCCGCCAGCTTCGCCGCCAGCGCCGGGTCCCGAACCGCAGGGTCGGTGACCACCGCCCGGTCCAGCCCGCTGTCGATCGGCGAGACAGGCCGGGTCTGGGGCAGGGCACGCACAAGTTCGCCCAGCATGCGCCGCGCCGTCTCGGCATTGCCCCGCATCGTGGCCAGAATTTCGGCCACCTCGACATGGGCCGTCTCTTCACGCCAGCAATCATAGTCGGTGACCATGCAGACGCTGGCGTAGGGCAGCTCCGCCTCACGCGCCAGACGCGCCTCGGGCATCGCCGTCATCCCGATCACCGAACAACCCCAACTGCGGAACAGCTCGCTCTCGGCCCGGGTCGAGAACTGCGGCCCCTCGATCGCGAGATAGGTGCCGCCCTCGACCGTCGTCGCTCCCGCCGCCCGCGCTGCGGTCACGGCAGCGGACGACAACACCGGACAGACCGGATCGGCCAACGATACATGGGCGACGAGGCCGGGGCCGAAGAAGGATGACGGTCGCGCCACGGTCCGGTCGATGAACTGATCGACCACGACGAAGGTCCCGGGCGGCAGCTCCTCACGCAGCGATCCCACTGCCGAGATCGAGATCAGGTCGGTGCAGCCGGCCCGCTTCAGCACATCGATATTGGCGCGGGCGTTGATATCCCCGGGCGGCAGGCGGTGCCCCTGTCCATGGCGGGGCAGGAAGACGAGACGGACTCCATCCAGCGTACCGGTCACCAGATCATCAGACGGCGCGCCCCACGGGGACTCCAACCGAAGCGTCTTGCGGTCGGTCAGGCCGTCAAGGTCGTACAGCCCCGATCCACCGATGACGCCGATCACCCAATCCTTCATGCCGCCTGTCCTCTTTGAGCCGTCGCAGTCGTTGGTACTTCGCCCGGGTCCCGCAGGACAGACTCATCTCCAACATCCTGAAGGCGGTGTCGACGGACCATGATCGATCAGCGCCGATGAGTCTTTCGCGCCGGGGTACCGGTCAGCGATCATCGCGACGAGGTCAGAAGGACGGTGGGGTGCAGGCGCTGACGACCACGCAAGGCTCACGGCCGGGATTGCGGAACCGGTGGGGCAACTGGCTGGAAAACAGATAACCGTCCCCCGCTTTCAGCACCCGGATCTGATCGTCGACTGTCACTTCCAGCCGACCGGCGATGATCAGCCCGCCTTCCTCGCCCTCATGCGACAGCGGTACCCGCCCACTGTCCGCACCCGGCTGATAGGTCTCGTGGAGAATTTGCAGGCTGGTCGGCTGGCCGTGTCCCAGCTGCCGGTAACAGACATCGCCCTTGGATATTTCCATCAGCTCTTCGTTGCGGAAGAACACCTTCGGCCGCAGATCTGACTCCTGGCTGAAGAATTCTCCCAGCGACAGGCCGGCGGCGTCGAGCAGACGTTTCAGCGAGCCGACCGACGGGCTCGATTTGCCGCTTTCGATCAGGGAAACGGTGCTGGACGGCACCCCCGCCTTTCTGGCCAGGGCGCGCTGACTCAGTCCCAGCTTGGCCCTCAATAGCTGCAGCTTGGGGCCGACGATATTGTCTACGTGCTCCACTGTGTCCCGCCTCAGCGCTCCCCGTGCAACAGGCCGTAGGCGGCACGCGCCATCACCTGGGCTGCCGCGACCATGTCGTCGATGCCGACCCATTCGTCGGGCTGGTGCGCCAGATCGAGGACGCCCGGCCCGTAAGCGATGCAGTCCTTAAGCTTGCCGATCCGGTCGACGTGCTTCTGGTCATAGGTGCCCGGCGAGCAGACGAACTGGGCCTTGCGCCCCAGCACCGTCTCGATGGCGCGTGCCGTGATGCTGGCCACAGGACCGTCGCGGTCCGCCATGCTGGGCGCGACCTGGAACAGGTCCTTGATATGGTATTTGAACTCCGGCCGGGTTGCCGCCAGTTCGTCCAGCAGAGCCACGACCTCGCCCCGGACGTCCTCAAGGCTTTCCTCAATCAGGAAGCGACGATCGATGATCATCCGTGAGGAGTCGGCGACGCACGGCGCGGGCAGTCCCTCGAACGCCTCGCCCTGGCCACCGTGGATCGAGTTGATGTTCATCGTCGACTGCCGGGCCCCTTCGGGCACCACCGGCATGTCCGAATGGCGCAGGGCCATGGCCGGATAGAGCTTGTCTTCGAACGACTGCATCACCGCATTCATGTGGCGGATGGCGGAGTCGCCGAGGAAGGGCATGGAGCCGTGGGCGATCCGCCCCTTGGTCTCGATCTCGGCCCACCACACGCCCCGGTGGCCGATGCACACGCGGTCGACATTCAGCGGTTCGGGAATGATCACATGATCGACGCGCGGCTTCGAGAACCAGCCGCGCTCGGCCAGATAGGCCACGCCGCCATAACCGCCCGACTCCTCGTCGACCGTGCCGGAAATCTCCAGCGCACCGGGCAGGTCGAGACCGGAATCGACCAGGGCCTCGACCGCGATAATTGAGGACGCCAGCCCGCCCTTCATGTCGCAGGCCCCACGGCCATAGACCTTGCCGTCCTTCACCTCGCCGCCGAACGGATCAACCGTCCAGCCCGCGCCGGTTTCGACCACATCGATATGGCTGTTGAAATGCACGCAGGGCCCGGGGCGCGATCCCTCGCGACGCGCAACAACGTTGATGCGCGGATACTGGTCGGAGTCCCCGGGTGCACCGAGCGCGCGCACATATTCCACCTGGAAGCCGCGCTTCCTCAGCCGGTCGCCGATGTATTCGGCGCAGGGGCGATAGGCCTCGCCCGGCGGGTTGACAGTCGGAAACCGGATCAAATCCTGGGTCAGGGCGACCAATTCCTCGGTCCGTCCTGCGATGCTGTCCATCAGCTCGGTCAAATCGCGGGTGCTCATCGGTCGAACCTCATTTTTTGGTGTCAGGCGAAAGGGTATCGAGGGCGGTCAGCACCGCATCGGTCATCTCAATGGTCGAGACCGCGTCGACGCCGGGCGCGGCGATATCCGGCGTGCGCACGCCCGACGCCACGACCCGGCGCACCGCCAGCTCGAGCAGGTCGGCCGCCTCGGGCGCATTGAACGAATGCCGCAGGGCCATGCCGAACGACAGGATGGTGCCGATCGGATTGGCCTTGCCGGTTCCGGCAATGTCGGGTGCGGAGCCGTGGATCGGCTCATACAGCGCCCGGCTGCGGCCCGGATTGTCCAGCCCGGCCAGCGAGGCCGACGGCAACAGCCCCAGCGACCCGGTCAGGGCGGCGGCGGCGTCGGACAGAATATCGCCGAACAGATTGTCGGTGACGATGACATCAAACTGTTTGGGCCGTCGTACCAGCTGCATGGCGCAATTGTCGGCGTACATGTGGCTCAGCGCGACGTCGGGATATTGGGCCCCGACCTCGGTCGCCACCGTCCGCCACAGCGCCCCGGTCTCCATCACATTGGCCTTGTCGACCGAACAGACCCGGCCGCTGCGACCGCGGGCGAGCTCAAAGGCCGTCCGGCAGACCCGGGCGATCTCCGCCTCGGTATAGGCCTGAGTGTCATAAGCGCGGCGCTGGCCGTCGGGACCGGTCTCGGTGGCGCGCGGCAGGCTGAAATAGACCCCCGCCGTCGCCTCACGCACGATCATGATATCCAGACCGGCGATCAGCTCAGGCTTTACCGCCGAGGCGTCGAGCAGTTCGTCGAAACACACTGCGGGGCGAAGATTGGCGTAGAGGTCCATCGTCTGACGCAGCCTCAGTATGCCCATCTCGGGCCGCCGGGCGCGCGGCAGGGCGTCCCATTTCGGTCCCCCGACCGCCCCGAACAGCACGGCGTCCGAGGCCACGGCCTGATCGACCACCGCCTGGGTGATCGGCTCGCCGGTCGCATCGATCGACGCGCCCCCGGCCAGACCCTCGACGACCTCGAAGCGGAAACCCTGTGTCGCCTCGAACCAGCGCATCACCCTCAGGGTCTGGCTGACGATCTCGGGCCCTATGCCGTCGCCGGGCAGGACCAGAACGCGAAACGTTTTGGCGTCAGATGCAGCGGCCACCGTCCACCTCCAGCGCCACGCCGGTGATCATCGAGGCGTCGTCCGAACACAGGAAGGCCGCCGCCGCGCCCATGTCGGCCGGGGTCGAGAACCGGCCCAGCGGGATCGACGACAGGAATTTGGCCCGGACCTCGGGTGTGTCCTCGCCCATAAAGGTCTTCAGCAGCGGCGTTTCGCCGGCCACCGGGTTCAGCGCATTGACCCGGATCTGCGACGCGGCCAGTTCGACCGCCATGGCCCGGGTCGCGGTGATCACCCAGCCCTTGGAGGCATTGTACCAGGTCAGGTTCGGTCGCGGACTGACCCCGCCGGTCGAGGCGATATTCAGGATCGCGCCGCCGCCCGCCGACTTCATCACCGGCACGACCTCACGCGCCAGCAGATAGATGGCCTTGGCATTGACCGAAAAGATGCGGTCGAATTCTTCTTCCGACAGGGTTTCCATCGGCTGGGGCGTGTGTCCCACCCCGGCATTATTGACCAGGATGTCGAGCCGCCCGGTCAGCTCCAGGGTCTGCTCGACCAGGCCTACGACATCGGCGGCATTGGCCACGTCGACGCGAAGACCCAGCGACGCATCACCCAGCTCTTCCGCCAGCGCCCGGGCCGCCTCTCCATTGCGATCGGCGACGACGACGCGCGCGCCCTCCTCCGCGAAACGGCGCACAATGCCCTCCCCAAAGCCGGAAGCCCCTCCGGTCACGATCGCGGTCTTGCCTTGCAGTTTCATGGTCATCCTAACCGTGATGGGCCGCGACGGTCTTGAGGGTGGAGAAGCCGTACAGCGCCTCGAACCCCTTCTCGCGTCCGTGGCCCGATTTGCCGACACCGCCGAACGGCAGTTCCACACCGCCGGCCGCGCCGTAGTTGTTGAGGAAGACCTGTCCGGCATGCAGGCGTTTGGCCATCCGCATCTGGCGTCCGCCATCGGCGGTCCAGACCCCGGCCACCAGCCCGAAGGCCGTGCCGTTGGCGATGGCCACGGCCTCGTCTTCCGTGTCAAACGGAATGACGACGACGGCGGGTCCGAAGATCTCTTCCTGCGCCAGACGATGATCCGGTGTCACATTGGCGAACAGGGTCGGCGGTACGTAGTGACCGTCGGCGGGCGCGTCCGGTGACACCCGCCCCTCGGCGACGATCAGACCCTCCTGCCGCCCAAGCTCCAGATAGGCCGAGACCATGGCCTTCTGTTTGGCGGAAATCAGCGGGCCGAGATCGTGATCGGCCAGGGCCGGTCCGGCCGTCAGCGTCTGATAGCGTTCGACCAATTTTGCCAGCAGCCGGTCATGGACCCCGCGCTGGATCAGAATGCGCGAACCCGCCGAACAGGTCTGGCCGGCATTCTGGATTCCCGCGTTGACGAGGAAGGGCAGCGCCTTGTCCAGATCGGCATCGTCGAACACGATCTGCGGCGACTTGCCGCCCAGCTCCAGCGTGACCGGCACAGCATTGTCTGCCGCCGCCTTCTGAATTTCCACCCCGACCCCGGTCGAGCCGGTAAAGGACACATGGTTGACGTCGCGGTGCCCGGCCAGGGCCGCGCCGACGACCGCCCCCAGCCCCGTCACCACGTTCAGCGCCCCGGCCGGCAGGCCCGCCTCGGTCGCGATCCGGGCGAAGGCCATTGATGTCAGCGACGCCTGCTCGGCCGGCTTCAGCACCGCCGCATTGCCCATGACCAGCGCCGCCGTCACCGACCGGCCGATGATCTGCATAGGATAGTTCCATGGGATGATGTGGCCCGTCACCCCGTGCGGCTCGCGCAGGGTGTAGACTGTGTACCCGGCCTGGAACGGTATGGTCTCGCCGTGGATCTTGTCGGCGGCACCGGCGTAGAATTCCAGGTACCGGGCCAAGGCCACAACGTCAGCCCGTGCCTGTTTCAGCGGCTTGCCGACGTCGCGGGCCTCGAGGTGGGCCAGATCGTCAATCTGCTCCAGCACGGCATGGCCGATGCGCGCCAGGACCCGGCCGCGCTCGAACGCCGGCATCGCCCCCCACTCACCCGCCAGCGCCGCGCGCGCTGCGGCCACCGCAGCATCGACATCGCGCGCGGTTCCGGCGGCGATGTGGGCGAAGGTCTCGCCGCTCGAGGGATCCTCGACCGGCAGCGTCTGCCCGGCGTCAGCATCACGCCACTGGCCGTCGATCAGAATTTGGGGTGCTGGAATACGAAAAGTCATTGGACCGCGATTGGGCTCCATTGCGTCAGACACAACAAGTCCTTTTCTGAACTTCCTCAAGCCATTGAATTCATGCGATCGAACCGTCATCATTTGTCCGATCCGCAACACCCGCAACAGGAAGCCACCCCATGAGTGTCGATGTCGGAACCCGGTTGCGCTTCGTCCGCGAGCGGCAGGACCTGTCACAGCGTGAACTGGCCCGCCTGTCGGGGGTCACCAACTCGACCATATCCCTGATCGAGGCCAACCGCATGAACCCCTCGATCGGGGCGTTGAAACGAATCCTGGATGGTATCCCCATCGGTCTGGCTGAGTTTTTCGCCATAGAACCCGACGCCCCGTCGCGCTTTTTCTACGGCGTCGATGAACTGACCGAGATCGGCAAGGGTCCGATCTCCTACCGTCAGGTCGGCGAGACCATGTTCGGCCGCAGCCTGCAGATTCTCAGCGAAACCTATGAGCCGGGTGCCGACACCGGTCGGGTCCCCCTGATGCACGACGGCGAGGAAGGGGCGGTAGTCATCAGCGGGCGGCTGGAGGTTACCGTGGACGGCGAACGCCGGGTCCTGGGACCCGGCGACGCCTACTATTTCGAGAGCCAGAAACCGCATCGCTTCCGCTGCGTCGGGACCGAACCCTGCCGCGTCGTCAGCGCCTGCACGCCGCCCAGTTTCTGACCGGGCGGCGCGGCTGGGTCTTTGTCTACAGGTCGCTCCAGGCCTCACCGGTCACGCCGTCCCAGTTCGTGGCATGATAGACGCCGCGGGCGATGGCACGGGCCAGCACGTCCGCCGCGGCCGCGCCGATCTGGGCCACCACAAACTGACGCATCGCGCCTTCGGGGATCTGTTGCTTCTCGGTCGAGATGCAGAAGACGATGTCGCCATCGAACGGGGCGTGCGACGGGCGGATGGCGCGCGCCATGCCGTCCTGGGCCATGATGGCGACGCGCTGGCACTCGACCCGGGTCAGGGCCACATCGGTGGCGACCAGGGCAATGGTGGTGTTCTCGCCGGCACGCGGATTGGGCTTGGCTGCGCCCCATTCGTCGCCCGCCGCTGACAGGCCACTGGATCCCAGTCCGCCGAACTCGCCGTCGATCTCGTAGGGAGCCGACCAGAAGGTGTTGCCACCGGGCGCGACCACAGAGCCGGCACTGTTGACGCCGACGATGGCCCCGACCGTATAGCCGGTGCTCAGCACCGCCGAGGCCGAGCCGACGCCGCCCTTGAGCGATCCGGCCTTGGCCCCGTAGCCACAGCCCGCCGTGCCCAGATCGAACTGGGATGAAGCGGATTCCGCCGCCTGTACGGCCAGCGTCCGGTAGGGCGGCTCGGTGCCCCACTCCTTGTTGCCGCCATTAGCCAGGTCATAGAGGCTGACCGTCGGCACGATGGGCGAGAACGGAATGCCCGCGACCTTGGGGCCGAAGCCGAATCCCTTGCCCTGCGCGCCCAGCCAGGCGGTGATGCCGTCGCCCGAGCCCAGACCATAGACCGAGCCACCCGACAGCACGATTGCGTCGACCTGCTGCACCAGATTTTCGGGCCGCAGCACGTCAGTTTCGCGGCTGGCCGGTCCGCCACCGCGCACATCAACCGCCGCCGTCGCCGGTGTGTCGGCCAGGATGACGGTCACGCCGGTTCGCGCCCCGGCGTCCTGAGCCTGACCGACCTTGAGACCGGGCACGTCGGTGATCAGGTTCAGGCGACCGGTCCCGCCGATCGTCACGGCGGGGGCGTTCGGTCCGACAACGTCCGGTGCGGCTGCGGCGGCACGGCCGGCCAGGGAGCCAGCGGCCCCGATCAGCGCCATCGATCCCAGCATGGTTCTACGGTTCATCGCTCAGTCTCCTGTGATGTCGAAATTGGTGCCCGCGAGTCGTCGAGGGCCAGAATATTGCGCGCCAGGTCCGGCGTCGCCGCCAGCAGGCTGCGGGTATAGTCGTGCGCCGGCGCGGTGAAGACGGTCTCGGTCGTCCCGGTCTCGACGATCCGGCCGCCCTGCATCACCATCAGCCGATCGGTGATCGCCCGCACCACCGTCAGGTCATGGGTCACGAACAGATAGGATAGGCCCAGACGGTCGGACAGATCAGCCAACAGGTCCAGCACCTGGGCGCGGATCGACACGTCCAGCGCCGACACCGCCTCATCCAGCGCGATAATCGACGGATTGGTGATCAAGGCCCGGGCGATGGCGATGCGCTGCCGCTGCCCGCCCGAGAACTCATGCGGAAACCGGTCAGCATCCGCTGGGCTTAGACCCACCTGATCCAGCATGGCCTCGACCCGCCGTCGCCCCTCGATCCGGTCGGGCCGTTCGTCCAGCAGGTGGAAATTCTCGGCCACCAGCTGCTCGACCCGCCAACGCGGATCGAAACTGCCATAGGGGTCCTGGAACACCACCTGCACATGACGGCGCAGACGTTTCAGGGCGGCCCCACGTGCGTTCGTGAAATCCTCGCCCATGACCCGCACGGACCCCGCCTGCGGCGTGTCGAGCGCCAGGACCGTGCGCAACAGGGTCGACTTGCCGCAACCGGACTCCCCGACCAGGCCAACGCTCTCGCCCGGCTGGATCGAGAAGCTGACCCCGTCCACGGCCCGCTTGGGTGCACTTCGGCCGAACAGGCGACTGGCCCCGGGATATTCACGCACGATGCCGTCCACGACCAGAACTGGTGCCCCCTCACGGGGCTTCGAGCGTCGCACGGGCGCATGGGTGGCGTCGGCCAGAAGCCGCCGGGAATAGGGGTGGGCCATGCCACCCGATGCCGGGTTGGCCAGAATTCGACCGACCTCGCCCTGTTCGACGATCTCGCCCGACTTCATCACCGCCACCCGGTCGGCGGTCTCGGCGACGACGGCGAGGTCGTGGGTGATCAGAATCATGCCCATGCCGTCTTCGCGAACCAGGGTCTTCAGCAACTCAAGGATCTGGGCCTGGGTGGTCACGTCCAGTGCCGTCGTCGGTTCGTCGGCGATCAGCAATTTCGGCGTCAGGGCGATGGCGATAGCGATCGCCACACGCTGCCGCTGACCGCCCGACAACTCATGCGGATAGCGACTCAGCGGGAACAGGTCGTTGGGCAGACCGACCCGCTCCAGCATCCGCGCCGCGGTCGCCAGCGCCGCCTTGTGCGTCGCCTTCGTGTGAATGCGGATCGTCTCCGCGACCTGATCGCCGATCAACATCAGCGGATTCAGGGCCGTCATCGGCTCCTGAAAGATCATCCCGACCTCGCGCCCGCGGACCGACCGCATCGCCGCATCGTCGGCATAGGGCACGGCCACGTCCTGCAGGCGGATATCGCCCGAGGCTTCGGATCGCGGTGGCAACAGGCCCATGACCGCCAGCGCCGTCATCGACTTGCCGGATCCGGATTCGCCGACCAGCCCCATCACCTGTCCCGGCGGGACATCGAACGACACCCCCTTCAAGATCGGGATGTCACCGATGGAGACGTTCAGGTCGCGGATCGCAAGGGTTGGGGTCAGGGTCGGGCTCATGCGCCACGCTCCCGCCGCACGCGCGGATCCAGGGCATCACGCAAACCGTCGCCGGTCAGGCTCAGGCCCAGCACCACAAACACGATGGCCACGCCGGGGAAGATCGCCAGCCAGGGCGCGAAACCGATCATGGTCTGGGCCTCGGCCAGCATCCGGCCCCAACTCGGTATCGGCGGCTGGGCCCCCAGACCGACATAGGACAGCCCGGCCTCAGCGACGATGCCCAGGGCGAACTGGATCGCCGCCTGCACGACCAGAAGACTGGTCAGATTGGGCAGGATGTGTTGCCGCGAAATCTGCCCCGAGGTCTTGCCCGCTGTGCGCGCCGCCAGAACATAGTCGCGCGTCCACAGGCTCAGCGCCGCGCCCCGGCTGACGCGGGCGAAGACCGGGATGTTGAATATACCGATGGCGATCACGGCATTGATGGCCCCGGCTCCGAACACGGCTGTGATCATCACGGCCAGCAACAGGGCGGGGAAGGCGAAGATCAAATCGTTGGTCCGCATCACCGCGTCATCAACCAGCCCACCGCGCGCCGCTGCCGCCAGGCCCAGCGGCACGCCGACCCCGACCCCGATACCGACCGCGACCAGGGCCACGACGAGCGAGGTCTGCGATCCGACCATGACCATCGACAGCACATCGCGCCCGAAATGGTCGGTGCCCATCCAGTGCGCAGCCGACGGTGCCAGCAGCTTGTCGCCGATGCGGATCGCCTCGACGTCAAACGGCGTCCAGACCAGCGAAATCAAGGCGACGGCGACCGTAAACAACGTCATCGCGCCGCCCACGATCAGGGCGGGCGGCACACGCAGCGGTGCCTTTCCGACGGGTGCGGCAGTCTCGGGCGTCTCGACAACAGGTACGGTCATCAGCGGCGGCCCCTCAAACGCGGATCGACGGCGACATAGGCCAGGTCAATCAGGAAGCCGACGGCCACCACGGCGAACACCAGAACCACCACCACGCCCTGCACCACGATCAGGTCACGCTGGGTGATGGCCTGGAACACCAGCCGCCCAAGACCCGGCAAGGAGAAGACGTTCTCGATGATGATGCCGCCCGCCAAAAGGAACGGAAACTGCAGTCCCAGAATGGTCAGGAGCGGAATGGTCGCGTTCCGGAGCGCATGCCGCCACAGGGCCTGCGACTGGCTCAGTCCCTTCGCCCGGGCTGTGCGCACATAGTCCTCGTTCATCGTATCCAGCAGAGCGGTCCGCAGCACCCGCGCCAGGATCGCCGCCTGGGGAGCGGCCAGGGCTACGGCTGGCAGGATCAGCGCCTTCAGTGCCGGCCAGAACCCGGCCTCCCAGCCGGGAAAGCCGCCCGCCGAGAACCAGCCCAGATTGACCGAGAAGGCCAGGATCAGCAGCATGGCGATCCAGAAATTGGGCAGGGCCACCCCGACCTGTGTCACCCCGATCAGACCCATGTCCACGGCCGAGCCGCGACGGCTCGCGGCGATCAGACCGATCGGAATCGCGACCACCAGCGACATGATCGTGGCCAGCAGGGCCAGCGGCCCCGAGACCTGGAACCGCTCGACGATGAGCGAGGCGACCGGCGACTGGTAGGTGTAGCTGACACCGAAATTCCCGCTGAACATGCCGCCGACCCAGCCGAGGTAGCGATCCAGCATCGAGCCATCCAGACCCATCTGCTGACGCAGGGCGTCGACCGCCTCCGGGCTCGCGTTCAGCCCCATCATATAGGCCGCCGGATCGCCCGGAACGACCTGCAGCAGCAGAAAGATGACCACGGTCGCCGCCGCCAGCGTCAGGGCATGACCCGCCAGCTTGCTCGCCACATAGGCCGCCCCGAACCGAAGCGTCGCATAGGCCAGCAGGGCCACGGCAGCGGCCAGCGACAACCAGCCCCACGGCAGCCCGTCCCGCGGCGCGGTCGGGCCTTTCGCCGCCGTCCCCGAAGCGCCCTCGAACCAGGCCCCGGCGACCACATTGGCGGCAATGGGCGCATTGACCCACAGGCCATTCAGATCGGCTTTCCAGATGCCGATGCGCGACGACTGGAACAGGAAGGCATTGACCGAGTCATCGGCGATCTTGCGCTGGATATCGCCCAGCAGCGCCAGCCGAGTCGCCTCATCCGGGGCCGCGTTCAGCCGCGCCAGAAGGGCGTCGAAGGCAGCATTGTCGTACCCGAAATAGTAGTCCTTGCGGCCATAGATGTCGTAATCCATCGGCTCAACATGCTCGACGATCGTCAGGTCGAACTGGTGGCGTTTGAACACCTGGTCCAGCCACTGGGCCCATTCCAGATTCTCGATCTTCACCCGGATTCCGGCCTCGGCCAATTGCGACGCCAGCACCTCGCCGCTGCGTCGGGCATAGGGCCGCGGCGGCAACCTCAGCGTCACATCGATGCCGTTCGGATAGCCGGCCTCGGCCAGCAGAGCGCGGGCCCGCGCCGGATCATGCGGATACAGATTGGTCAGGTCGACATAGCCGGCGTCCTGCCGGGCGAAATGGCTGCCGATAGGCTCGCCGAAGCTGAACATGGCCCCGTCGATCAGCGCCTGCCGGTCGACGGCATGGGCAATCGCGCGCCGCACCCGGACGTCGTTGAACGGCGCGATCCGGTTGTTGATGCCCAGAATCACCTTGCCCTCCGAGGCCCCGACCATGACCTTGAAGCGCGGGTCACGGCGAAACTGGGCCACGTTTTCCGGTGCTGGATAGTTGGGAAAGGCGTCGATGTCGCCCGCGCTCATCGCGGCGAAGGCGGCACTGGGATCGCTGATGAAGCGGAACACCACCGCGCCGATACGCGGAACGCTGCCCCAATAGTCGTCATTGCGCGTCAGGGTCAGCGCCGCGCCCTTCTGCCAGCTCGACAGACGATAGGGACCTGTACCGACCGGATTGGTCGCATTGGTCGCCGCTGATCCGGGGGCCACCATCACCGCGTCGCCCCATCCCAGCAGGGACGGCAGAGCCGCCACCGGACGGTTCAGACTGATGCGCAGGGTCAGCGGATCGATCACCGTCACTGCCCGTATCGGTTCGAACAGCGCCTTTTGGGCATTGGTCGACCCGGGTGCCGTGATCCGGTCTAGCGAGAATTTGGCCACGCTGGCGTCGAAGGGAGTCCCGTCCTGGAACCGGACGCCGGGGCGAAGGTGAAACACCCACGCCAGACCGTCCGGCGACACTTCCCATGACAGCGCCAGTGCGGGTGCCGGCAGGCCGCTGGCGGTGATCCGCGTCAGCCCCTCAAAGATATTCCCGTAAACAACCTCGTCCACGGCCGCCGCCGCCCCGACCGTCGGGTCGAGATTGGGCGGCTCCAGCGGCAGACCCAGCACCAGCCGGTCGCCGGTGGGCGAGACTTCCAGAGCTGGCGGAGGACCGGACACAGCCGACGGAGTCTGGGCGGAAGCCAGACTGCCGAACGCACAGATAAGCACCGCCACACCGACTCCCGCGGCGGCAAGCAGTCGCCGACCCAGACCCATCCGACGGCGTCCGGACCGATCAGGCGAAGTGGTGGCGGTTGCGGTAGCGGTACTCATCTCCGACCTTCTTCTCGACAGCCCGACTATCCAGCACGCGCCGACCACCGGCCAACGGCCGGTGTCCGGTGCGGGCACAGGCGGCGGTCCGGATAACCGGGCCGCCGCGACTGTCTCAGTACTGATAGCTCAAACGCACGCCGAAGGTACGCGGCCGGCCCGGCTGGGCGATATCGGCCGAGGTGAAGAAGTTGCGCGTCAGGTCATATTCCTGGTCGAACAGATTGCGAACGAACAGGGCGGCGGACCACGGTCCGATCTGCGGCGATATCATCACACTGGCATTGACCAGCCAGTAGGACGGCACGTCGTATTTCACACCCAGCCACGACGGATATTCGTCGCGGAAGCTGTAGTTGACCTCGGCCATGACATCCAGGCTATCCACCATCCAGTCATAGCCAACCGAACCGCCATAGCTGACCGCCGGGAACGGGATTTCAACGCCCGACTTGTCGACAAAGACGGCTGCATTGGCCAGTCGCGAAGCAGGGACATCCAGATCGAAGAACTCGGTATATTCGCCGTGCTTGTAGCTGATCGACTGGGTGATCCGCAGATTCGGGACGGGCCGCCAGGTGCCTTCCAGCTCGGCCCCGTAGATTTCCGACGACGGCACGTTGGCAAATTTGCCGACCGGACCGTTGACCCCCCACACCGCTGACAGCACCTGCTGGTCGGTATAGTCGTAGAAATAGGCTGCGCCATTCAGCTGGAACGACCGCGTCGGATCCGCCTTGAACCCGACCTCATAGGCGAGAAGGATTTCCGGTCGAAACGGCTCGATGCCGCTGGCACTGCCGGTGTTGTAGGTGGTGAAACCGCCAGACTTGGCACCGCGGCTGAACGATCCGTAGATCAGAAGGTTGTCGCTGGGCGTAAACTCAAGCGCGACCTTGCCGGTCAATGGGGTCATCTCGGTATCGACTGACGTCGGCGGCAGGGCCGTGGCACCACCGAACGCTGTACCGAACCCCTCAAGGCTCCGCGTCTCCTCTTCGTAACGCAGGCCGCCGATCACCTTGAACTCGTCGCTGAACTGGTATTCGGCCTGACCAAAGATGCTGTAGGACTCAACTTCCTGGGCATAGGCCACCTGACCATAGGTGCCGTAGATATCGATGAAGTCCGACGAGTACCGCTCGTCCAGCTCCTGCTTCGAATAATAGACGCCGGCAACCCAATTCAGCGGCCCATCGGCATCCGACGACAGTCGAAACTCCTGCGAAAAGACCGAAACGTCACTCGCGAAGAATGTGTCTGCCTCGACCGAGGGTGAGGAGTCCCAGTCACCGTATTCGCTACGATCCAGGGTTTCATAGCTGGTGATGCTGGTCAGGCGCATCGTTTCGAAATCGTAGTGGCCGTTCAGGGACGTGCCCCACGATGAATTGTCCCGACCGGGCTTGGCGTTGATGTCGCGCCCCGTCTCGGCGGCGAAGCGGGGCGACAGGCCCCAACCGGTCGCCCGGTGATCGATGTCGGCGGGAATGGTGACGGAGCCCGGCCCACCCAGACGCGTGACCAGCGGGCTGAGCAGATACAGACCTTCGTTCTCGGATTTGTCGATGCCACCGTGCACATCCAGGGTGAACGACAGGTCGGCAGTCGGTTCGAATGTCAGAAGACCCCGCAATCCGGTGCGATCAGCATCGCCCAGTGATTCCCCGGTATCGCGATTGTACTGGAAGCCACCGCCCTGCTGGGTCATGGCGGCCAGCCGGCCCTTAACGTTTTCGCTGATCGGGCCCGAGACATAACCCTCGATCTGAACGGCATCAAAGGTCGCGTATTCACCCTTGATCCCGGCGCTCATGACCTCGGTCGGCCTGCGGGTCACAAAGCTGATGGCCCCGCCGGTAGTGTTACGCCCGTAGAGCGTCCCCTGCGGTCCGCGCAGAACCTCGACCCGATCGATGTCAAAGATCAGTCCCTGGGTCATCACCGGAACCGGATAGGCAACCTCGTTGACGTAGACGCCTACGGTCGGCGAGTTGTTCGAGGCATAGTCCTGAAAACCGACCCCGCGCAGGCGGAACTGGGCCGCGCCGCCGCCGAACGCCGGCTCGATCTCGAGGTTCGGTGTGGCGGTCTGCAACTGGTTGACGTTAGTGATGCCCCGATTGGTCAGCTCCTCACCCGACAGCACGCTGAGCGCGATACCGACATCCTGTGCCGCCTGTTCCCGCCGCTGGGCGGTGACGATGACGTCGTCGATTGCGGTTGCTACCTGGGGCCTGGCGGCGGGTGCCGTCTGCGCCATGGCAGTGGTCGAGGCGGCGACCGCAAGAGCGATAACCGAAGCCCCTAAAAGATACTGTCTCATAGCAATCTTCCCCTCGTTGTGGACGTGGTGGTCAGTTGGTTTGATGAATTGCGTCGGAAACACAGTCGAGCATTTGCGCAATCTGGTCGGGCGTGACGATCAGGGGCGGCGACAGGGCGATCGTGTCGCCCGTCACGCGAACCAGAACGCCTTGATCGAAACAGGTGTGAAAGACCTCGGTCCCCCGCGCGCCGGGCGCGCCGGGACGCGGCGACATCTCGATCCCCGCCACCAGCCCCAGATTTCGGATGTCGATGACATGCGGAACATTACCCAGCCCATGCACCTGCTCCTGCCACAACGAGGCCAGACCGGCGGCGCGGTCGAACAGGCCCTCATCGGCATAGACGTCCAGCGTGGCCAGGCCCGCAGCCGCGGCCAGCGGATGACCGGAATAGGTGTAGCCGTGGAAGAATTCGATGCCGCCCTCGCTGGCGTCGACGATGGTATCGTGCACGAAGTCGCGCACCCCGACCGCGCCCATCGGCACGGCCCCGTTGGTCAGACCCTTGGCACAGACGATCATGTCGGGGGTCACGTCAAACAGTTCGGCGGCGGTCGCCGCGCCCAGACGACCGAAGCCGGTAATGACCTCGTCAAAGATCAGCAGCACCCCATGGCGTTCGCTGATCTCGCGCAGTCGCTCCAGATAACCAACCGGCGGCACCAGCACCCCCGTCGATCCGGCCAGCGGCTCGACGATGACGGCGGCGATGGTCTCGGCCCCGCGCAGCGCGATCAGCTCTTCCAGCTCATCGGCCAGATGCGCGCCCCATTCGGGCTGACCGCGGGTGAATGCCGCATGCTCGAGGTTATGGGTATGCGACAGATGATCGACACCGGGCAGAAGCGTGAAGCCGCGCCGGTTGTTGTCCAGCCCGCCCACAGAAATCCCGCCGAAGCCGACGCCGTGATAGCCACGCTGGCGGCCGATGAACCGCGTGCGCTCGGGCTGACCGTTGGCACGATGATAGGCCAGCGCGATCTTCAGCGCGGTATCGACCGCCTCCGAGCCCGACCCGGCGAAAAACACCCTGTTGATGTCGCCCGGGAACAGGTCGGCCAGTCGCGTCGCCAGTTCGAAGACCTTGGGATGGCCCAGCTGGAACGTCGGCGCATAGTCCAGCGTCGCGGCCTGGTGAGCGATGGCATCGACGATGGCCGTGCGGCAATGCCCGGCGTTGACGCACCACAGCCCCGCCGTTCCGTCCAGAACGGGACTGCCGTCGGGCGTGTAATAGTGCATCCCCCCAGCCGAGCCGAACTGACGCGGAGTCTGCTTGAAATCCCGGTTCGCCGTGAAGGGCATCCAGAAGGCGTTCAGGTCGATCGTTCCGTTCTGCATCGTGGCCCCCTTCCTCGTGACAACATTAGACGGCCCGCTTCCTCCGACCCGCAAGCCTATTTCTTTGCAAAGCTATGGCACTGATATAGCTGTTTTATTTCTGAGAGCGATTAGAATTTCGATCAGTCGCATCGATTTCGGATCATCTGCCTACGGACATCGCTGACAGCACTGGTGCGGCAGGTCGGCTCGCCTGCCTCGGCGCAGTCGGGACCGCGACCTCAGGCCGTCGGGCAGGCTGCGCTGAATCCCCCGTCTCTGATTTTGGTGGAGAGCTCACGCGCCATGGTTCCGGGGGAGTTTCGGTCAGACCCGGGCGAGGACCACAGTCGGACCGGCGATGCCGTGCTCGCGGAAGGCGCGCCGCACCCGCAGCGTCACATCGGTCTCGAAACTCTTCTCGTGCCTGGCCTCAAATACATAGGGGCGGGCGGTGATGCGGATCAGCGCGAAATTGCCCTCCAGCACCTGTTTGGCCAGCACCGGAGCGGGCTCGTCCAGATAGGCATAGGGGCTGGTCAGACAGGCCTCCTGCACCAGGGTCATGGCCAGCTCCAGGTCCTCATCGGGGCCGATCACCATCTCGAACGGGACCTGCATCTCCAGGGCCCCGTAGTTGCCGCTGGAGGTGACGTCGGTCAGCACCTTGTTGTTGGGAATGGTGATGACGTTGTGGTCCAGCGTGTTCATCCGAACGCTGCGCAGACCGATCTTGACCACATCGCCATACTGGCCCGCGTACTCGACCCGGTCGCCGACCTGGAACGGCCGGTCGAACATGATGGTGATCCCGGCGATCACCGCCGCCACCAGATCGCGCATGGCGAAACCGACCGCGAAGGCGAGGCCCCCACCGATGACGGTCAGGGCCGTGGCGTCCATCCTCAGGCTCAGCCGCACGGCGATAATGATGGTGATCAGATAGACGATGAAGCGCGCAGCCGATTCGACCATCTGGATCGTCGGCCGCCGGCTGACGAAACGCTCGCACAGGATTTTCGACAGATGTTCCAGCCCGCGCAGCAGGACGAGGGCCAGAACAAAAACGACGACCGAGGCGGCCACCCCGCCCCACTGGATGAATCCGGCCAGCTGGCTGATGTCGACTTGGTCCTGGGCCTGCGCGGAACCGGCGGCAAAA
Organism: uncultured Brevundimonas sp.; assembly: GCF_963977465.1. Classification (GTDB taxonomy): domain Bacteria; phylum Pseudomonadota; class Alphaproteobacteria; order Caulobacterales; family Caulobacteraceae; genus Brevundimonas. Next base: position 136,442 of record NZ_CAXBOQ010000004.1, read on the forward strand.
AGCGCCAGCCCGGCCCCCGGCACTATAGGGCGCAGGACAGGTGCGACACGGCGGATCATGCGATGCTCCCCAGATGGCGACGGACCAGACTACGGGTCAACGCGCGGTACCAGTCCCAGGACACATGATGACCGCCGTCGCGGATGAGCAGGTGTCCCGTCTGGACGCCGGATCGCAGCACATCCGCAACCGTGGCGGCTGGCAGGCGCGTGGCCGCGACGATCTCCGCCGGTCTGGCCCCGGCCTGTCGCAGCACCGCCCGGTAGATGAACAGGGCCTCCAGCGGCAAACGCTCGATCGCCGCCTCGATCACCGGATCCAACGGACGAACGAAGACTGTACCGTCCGCAGCCACGCCCAGCACCGAGCGCCAAAGATGCAGGGCGACCCCCGGATTGCCGTCTGATGCATCCCACAACAGCAGCATGAAGGCGGCATTCTTGGCCTCCACCGCTTCCCGGCGATCGATGTCGTCGAGATCCGTCAGATCCTCGATCATTCGGTCGTAGCCGGGCGTGATTCCCGCCTCAGCGACCCGGGCCTGCAACAGTTCGGCGATCGCCATATCGGTCCAGTGCGGGACTTCGATCACCGTATTGAATACCGTGGACACACTGCGCAGACGACAAACCAGGTCCCAGACGGCGCTGTCGATCGCCAGCACCCACAGGGTCCGGTCGGCGGTCTCACGGGCCAGGTCCAGACAGGTATCCAGCGCCGACAGGCCGCCGACGTCGAACCGCACCAGGGCCTCCAGATCGTCGACCAGCATTACCGCAGGAACGACCGTTTGGGCGCGGGCGCGCGACGGCGAACGGCGGCCCGCGGCCGCCGGGTCCAGCTCATCAGCCTTCACCAGCCGGGCTCCGTCCATTCGCTGCTGCAGCTGCCGGAGCGCCGCAGTCTTGCCCGAGCCACGCTCACCGACCAGGACGACCAGGCCACCCCCACTGCGCTGGGCCAGCAGATCCAGCATCGGTTCCAGCCGGGTCGCGACCCAGGTTTCGCCATGCACCTCGGGTGACAGGTTGGCGAACGCGTCTTCCGGCAGAGGGACAAGGTCCGAGACCGTATTGCGGTCGGCACGGCTCAGTTCCTGTCGGAACAGGAAGGCCAGGGTGCGCCGGACGGAGATGAAACGACTGCCGACCGTACGGATCGTTCGACTGACACTGCGGATCACCACATCGGCGGTCCCCAGCACCGCCGCCACAGCGGCAGTCCGTCCCGTACGATTGGCCAGCACCCAGCGCTGCAGCGCATTGGGGCGACGATGGCGATCCAGCTGTTCGAAGACCTCGCCTCGCCACCAGATAATCAGGATCAGCACGGTCAGCAGCGCCGCCAGCCAGCCGGTCGAGGCCACCCAGTTGTGGAAAGCCCCCTCGCCGACCAGCTTGGCCGTCAAGGTCAGCACCAGGATGAAGCCGACGACAACATTGCTCACCAGCCGCATCGACCGCAGGCGCAACGGGCCCAGCTCGCGCGCCCGCCGGCCCAACCGGTCATTGCCGGCCCCGAGCAAGGCATCCAGCAACCGCGAGGCCACAGCCGCAATCAGCGTCCAACCGACGACCAGCCCGATGATTTCCACTTCCAGCAGGTTTTGCACATGGGCGGGCAGTGACGCCCGCAGCGCGGACAGCATGATCAGCCATTCCAGCGGGCCGCGCACCGCAATGAACAGGCGCAGCCCCCACAGACGCGGGTCGGGCGTCGACCGCAGCGTCGCCCGGTGCTTCTCCTGCAGACCCTGCTCCCAGAGCGGCAGGACCCGTCGGGCCGTCGCGCGCCACAGGGCGAAACCGGCCAGGACGAGGATCCACAACAGGGTCGAGGCCGCCAGAAGGGCGCTGGCAGACAAGATATCCCGCCCGATCACCCCCGATCGCGTCGCCTCCACCAGCGTATGGGCATGGTAGCGGACGATCAGCACCAGGTGTTCGAACTCCGCCGACACCTGATTCCAGCCTGCCGGGGTAAAGCCCGTCGTCGCCCGACGCTTGCCCGCTGACAGATGCGGCAACAGATCGAGACGGGCCTCGTTCAGCGTGGTCAGACGAGCCAGAAGCAGGCGCGCCTCGGTCCGGTTGCCGTCGTGCAGTCGGATGACCAGTTGCGCCCGTCGCGCCTCGAGCACGCCACGCTGCGCCCGCACGGCGGTTCGCTCGACACCGGGTGCCAGCGCATCGACAGAGGCGGACGGCACGGGTGCCAGATCGGCCTGCCCCTGCATGGCGTCAAGCGTGGCCCCCAGACGCTGGCGCGTGGCCCGCAACTCGGCCCGGAGGTCGCCATAAACCGCATCAGCCATCGCGGGGTCGCTGCGCGCTTCCAGCGCCTGCTGGCGCAGCCCCAGAGCCGCCTCGGTCTCGAGGGCATGTCGCTGTGCCGCCGCATCCAGCGCCGCCCCGGCCGCCGCCAGGGACTCCCCATAGGTCGCCAACTCGCGCTGTTCGGTTTCGATCTGGCGCTGGGCGGCCAACCGGGCCCGGTGAGCCGCGTCCAGACGGGCCTGCTGCTCTGCCGCTTCTGCCGTGATTTCAGCGGGGAGTACCGGCGCTTCGCTCGCCGGCGGAGTGACCAGAAGGTTCGGGTCCACGCGCGGTGTCGCCTGGACCCCGCCCGCGGACGTGATGAGAAACAGGGCCAGTGTCAGGGCGGTGGCAAATCTCACGGGCGCGGGCCTTTTCGACTGGTCGGGGGCACGGTTCGCGCCCCGATATTCCGACCGTCGGTGTCATCCTCCCTGCCTAGCAGTTTCGGGGCGCTCGGCAATATCGGGATCATCCCTCGTCAAACGTGGTCCCGCCCCGGGTTTCGTTCGATCAGCACGTGCATCGCGCGGATCGATGGTCGATGGTGACGGCCCACATCTGTCGCCAGGAGTCGTTGTTTGTCGCGTCTGATCGAGGAACTGGACTATCGCGTCACCCCCATGGGGCCGATCATCCTGCGGCGTCGCTGGGTTTCGGCGCTGGATCAGGACGTGGTCGAGGTCATCCTCGGCGAAGAACATCTGATGTCCAGCCTGTTCACGGTCGGCGAGACGGAGCTGGCCACGCTGGGCCTGGCCCGGGCGAGTGGCACCGAGCTGAAGGTTCTCGTCGGCGGTCTGGGTCTCGGCTATACGGCCCAAGCAGCCCTGACCGACCCCCGGGTAACTTCGGTTGAGGTCGCCGATGCGATCGAAGCGGTGATCGACTGGCACCGCGAAGGGCTGGTGCCGATCGGCGAGAGCCTCGGGACCAATCCCCGCTGCATCCTGACCCACGTCGACTTCTTCAGCCTGTTCGACACCGACCCGACCGAAGGCGGTCTGTGGGACGTCATCCTGCTGGACATCGACCATTCGCCGTACCGGCTGCTGAATCCCGCCCATGCGCGCTTCTATACGGCCGAGGGCCTGACGCGGATGAAGTCCTGGTTGACGCCCGGCGGGGTCTTCGCCCTCTGGTCCGACGACGCGCCCGACGCAGCGTTTCTCGAACTGCTCGGCCACGTATTCGCGAACCCCGTGGCCCAGGTGGTCTCCTTCGCCAATCCCCTGACCGGCGACTCCTCGACCTGCACAATCTATGTGACGGGCGGCTAGCCTTTCCGTCGTCTCAGGTAATCTCGATCAGCCAACTCTCCCAGCGACGCTGACTGTCATCGCTGTCACCGGGCGCGGTGGCCGCAACGGCCTTGCGATAGGTCAGGGCAGACACGCCGTAGGCCTCAGTGAACGACCGGCCCATCGCCGTTGCGTTCGAAAAGCCGAACTGTGTCGCCAACCCGTCCAGGGTCGTCCCGGCCCGTCGGTCGAGCGCGCCGCGGACCGCTTCCAGCCGTCGGTCCAGGATCAGTCCGGCGATCCCCCCCTCCATCTCGAACAACCGATACAGGCCGGAGCGCGAGATGCCTGTGGCCTTGCTGATCGACTCCACCGACAGATCCGGATGGCCGAGGTTGTCGAGGATATGGCGCTTGACGGTTTCCCGGCGCACAAAGTCCTTGCGCCGGGCCTCGCCCCCGCCAGGCCGATCGACCAGGGTGGCCGAGGACAGGACATCGATGAAGGCGCGCCCCAAACTGGCCAGCACCTCCGGGCGCAGCAGATCGCCGTGACGGGCCAGCGACTGCATGAAGTCGGCCAGCACCAGATTCTCCGGAGCCTTGAGCACCCGCCCATGCAGGCCGGCGTGGCTCCCGAGGGCCACCCCGACGAGGGTGCGGGCGACGCTCGCGGTCAGGACGTGGGCATTGTGGAACGCCGTGCGCGACGGGCGCAGCGTATCGGTCAGATAGATGTCTCCCGGTTCCGCTTCGATGAAACCGCTGTCCGCACCGCCCACGACCTGCCCCGCCAGCACCAGGGTAATGACGATATGGTCGAAGCCGTCGGTATTCGCCCGGCCGGACCGGGCATGTATCACGCCCGAGAGATTCCGTTCGAACAGCAGCAGATTGTCCATCCGCCACGCCCGCACCCGGGCGTGAAAACTGCCCTCGCCCCGGCTGACGTCGGAGCCGCCGCTGTACAGCCGGACGTATTTGCCGAAGGCCTCATTTTCCGTGAGGCCGGCGCTCGAAAACTGGAACTGGTCGGGCATGAGGGGCGTCAATTCAGGAAACACTATTTCAGGTGATCCGGCGCGACGGCACCGGCCCGGATGTCGGCGGTGAGGCGCATCCAGCCGCCGGAACCGGCGAGGGCAGCAGCGATCACGATCAGGCCCGCGCTCGTCACCACGATTGCCAGGGCCAGACCCAGCGCCAGACCATTCGACGCGATCCGGTCGCTGACCGCTCCGGTGATCAGGGGACCGGCCGCCGTTCCGAATATCGTTACCAGCACGAGAAACCCGCTGTTCATGCCACGCTGCAGCCGGGGCGGTGCCAGGCCCTGCAGACCGATCAGGGCCATCGCCGCACCGAACCCGCTGGCGACGATCAGGGCCACCAGACAGACCGCGGCCAGAGCCGGTGTCGGAGCCAGGCTCAGTCCGATCACCGACGGTATCGCCAGGGCCGCGCTGCCCCCCAGGGCCAGACCCGGCCCGTGTGCCCTGAATTGACCGGCGGTGGCACTCCGTCCGGCCAGCAAATGACCGGTCGGGGCCGCCAGCAGGGTCACCGCCCCCACCAGCACCGCGGCGGCGGCTGGACCCATGCTGAACTGACGCCCGATGATGGAGGGACTCCACGCGCCGAGTGACTGGACCATCATCACCATGCCGCAGGCGGCGACCATATACAGTGTGAGCGTCCACGGCCGGCCGGCTGCCCAGCGCAGGGCGTCGGCCAGTCCGCCACCGGCCGGAGCCGGCGCGGGTCCCGACGTCCGCCGCGCCAGAAAGCTGACCGCCAGAAGCAGATTGGGGACCAGCATCAACAGGGCCGCGATGCGCCACGGCTCGATCACCGCCGTCAGTCCGGTCGCGGCAGCCAGAGTCAGCACCAGTCCGCCCAACAGCATACCGCCGCTCCTTCCGGTGGCCGAACCGGCGGTAAAGATGCCGACTGGCTGGATAGCGGCGATCGGGGCGGCCGTGGCCAGCATCGCCAGGGCGACCGGGGCGAAAGCAGCCTGACCGACGCCGAACACCATCCGGGCACCCAGCAGCGTCGAATAGTCGGGCGCCAGGGCAAAGGCCACCGCAGCGGCGGTCCAGAGCAGGATGCACAGACCGACATAGGTGCCTGGCCGGACCTGCCGTGCGGTGCGCCGCCCGGCCCACAGGGTCGCCAGCACATAGCTCAGAACGAACGGCCCCCCCTGCAGCGCACCCAGCTGGGCATCGCTCAGGGCGAAGGTTGCCTTCAGTCCCGGCGCGAACACGGCGGGAATGGCGCGGTCGGCATAGCCAGCGAAATGCGCCAGTCCCAGCAGCACCACCAGGCGGGGACCGGTCGAGCGAACGTCGACCTCCCCTCTCCCCGTCACGAAAGGTCTGCCGATACCGTCGATATATCAATCACTTTTGGAATCCCCCCCAGTGCAATGGGGCGAGAATCGTCGACCTGTCTACCCCTCAGCGACCATCGGCATCCCGACCGTTCAGGACTCTGCTGCCTTGCCACGGCGCCCGCGTGTCGGACTGGACTTTGCCGGGTCCGGATCCGGATCCGCATGGCTCTTCCGGGCCCGCGCCTCGACTTCAGCGAGGATGATCGCCAGCTCGTGGTCTGTCAGATGCTCGATACCGATGAACCGCTCCTGCGCCCCACGCACCGCATGCAGCAGTTCGTCCATCTTGGCGTGCATCGCCGAGGCGTCGCGGTTCTGGGTGTTCTGGATCAGGAAGACCATCAGAAAGGTGACGATGGTCGTGCCGGTATTGATCACCAGCTGCCAGGTCTCATTGAACCCGAACACCGGGCCCGAAGCCGCCCAGATCACAACGATCCCGAGACAGGCCAGAAAGGTCCAGGGCTTGCCCGCTATCCGGGCGGTGGCGCTGGCCATGCGGATGAACATCTTCTCCATATTCGCCCAACGATTTGACCGATTCAGGGTTCCGCCCGGTCTGGAAGGGCGCGGATGAAATACCTATATCCGGGAACGACCATGGATTTTTTGCTGACAGGAGATTGCCCGGTGGGTCTGCGCATCAACGATATTGCTCCCGATTTCACAGCCGCCTCGACCGCGGGCGAGATCCAGTTCCACGACTGGGTCGGCGACAGCTACGCGATCCTGTTCTCCCACCCCAAGGACTTCACCCCCGTCTGCACCACCGAATTCAGTGCCGTGGCACAGCTCGCCCCGGAGTTCGAAAAGCGCAACACCAAGGTGATCGGCGTTTCCGTCGATAGCGTCGACGACCATGTGAAATGGAAAGCCGATATCGAAAAGGTCGCCGGCGCGCCGGCCAACTTTCCGATCATCGACGACACCTCGCTCAACGTCTCCAAACTGTACGACATGCTGCCCGCGGACGCCTATATGCCCGACGGGCGCACGGCGGCGGACTCCGCGTCTGTCCGCACGGTGTTCATCGTCGGCCCGGACAAGAAGGTGCGGCTGACCATGTCCTATCCGATGGCGGTGGGGCGCAATTTCGCCGAGATCCTGCGCGCGCTCGACGCCGTGCAGGCCACCGACGGGATGCCCCTGGCCACGCCGGCCAACTGGGTGCCCGGTCAGGACGTGATCGTCGCCCTGTCGGTTTCGACCGAGGATGCCAAGGCAAAGTTCGGCGACGTCGACGTCAAGCTGCCCTATCTGCGCACGGTCAAAGCGCCCGGCTGATCGGCCGGTCGGCAACGGATCAAGCCCCGGCCGTCGCGCCGGGGCTTTTTCATGCGCGCAGACGCGGCTACGGGGCCACGGTCCCGACGTCCGGTGCGCGCCGCGCATGGGTCCGTTGCTCATAGGCATGGCCCAGCGACAGGATACGCGCATCATCCCACCTGCCGCCGATGAAGCTGATCCCGACCGGCATGCCGCGATCGAATCCCATCGGCACGGTCAGGTGCGGATAACCGGCCACCGCCGCCAGTGAGCTGGACGACCCCTGCGAGCGGTCATCATCATCCGGGTCATTGGTCCAAGCCCGCGAGGTCGTCGGGGCAATCAGGGCCACGACGCGATTTTCCGCCATCATCCGGTCAATGCCCTCGGGTCCCGCCATCCGAAACGAACTGGCCCGCGCCTCGATATAGGCCGGATCGGCCAGTCCCTTGGTGGCCTCCGCCACAAGAAACAGTTCCTGCCCGAACAGCACGGTCTCACGCGGCTCGACGGCGTTGAAGGCGATCAGATCGGCCAGCGTGCGGGTCGGCACCTGGTGCGGATCGGTCGACGCCAGATAGGCGTTCAGATCGACCTTCAGTTCGGTCATCAACACCTGGCGCGCGGCGGTGCTGATCGCCCGGATGTCCGGCCCCTCCGTGATCTCGACCAGCTCGGCCCCGGCGTCGCGCAGCGCCTGCAGATTGGTCTCGAACACCGCCTGGGTCTCGTCCGAATAACTGGACAGCAGGAAACGCATCACTCCGATCCGCGTCCCTTGCAGGCTGTTGGCGTCCAGCGCCGCGCGATAGTCGACCTTGCGCGCATCGGCCTCGACCGTGGCCGGGTCCAGCGGATCGCTCCCGGCGATCACCGTCAGCACGATGGCCGCGTCCTCGACCGTGGTGGTGATCGGCCCGGCCGTGTCCTGCGAATGGCTGATCGGCACGATGTGGGTGCGCGACACCAGCCCCACGGTCGGCTTGAACCCGACCACGCCATTGACCGAGGCAGGGCAGACGATCGAGCCGTTGGTCTCGGTGCCGATCGCTGCCGGGGCCAGGCCGATGGCCACCGCCACCGCGCTGCCCGCCGATGAGCCGCACGGCGTGCGTTCCGGATCATAGGGATTGCGCGTCTGCCCCCCGACCGCGCTCCAGCCGCTGATCGAGTTGGACGAGCGGATGTTGGCCCATTCCGACAGATTGGTCTTGCCGAAGATGACGGCTCCCGCCTCGCGCAGCCGCGCCACCAGCGGCGCGTCGCGGCCCGGCGCGTTGTCGACCAGGGCCAGTGAACCCGCCGTGGTCGGCATGTCGCGCGTCTCGATATTGTCTTTCAACAGGATGGGCAGGTCCCGGATGTTTCGCTGTCGCCGTGACCAGAATTCAATTGGGCCGGGCACCGTCCAGCGAATGATTGCCCGATCCGTCACAGCGTCACCAACGCATTGATAGAACGCGAGAACCTGAAGAGCCGTCCCGCGATCTTCCAAGGCTTCGGTCGAAACCTCATGCGGCAAATATCCGCACTGCGCCTGTGCCGCTTCCAGCGCTGGTTCAACTTCCGGTGAGGCATCCTGTGCCAACACGGGGGCGGCAATCAGCGCAAACAAGAGGGCGGTGGCCGCTCCCCACCTCCGCTCATCCCGGTGAAAGCCGGGACCCAAGCTTTTGGGTATCGGGAAGGTAGGAGTTTGCATTGGCTGTGATCCCGGGCGCTATGCGTAGCGAAAGAACTGGGCCCCGGCTCTCGCGGGGGATAGCGGGTCTATTGAACCTTGACAGCCCGTGACCCGATCGTGCGGTCGAGGAAGTCCAGATAGGTGCGCCATTGTTGCAGCTGCCTTTCGTTGCCACGCACCCCATGGCGCTGGCCGGGATAGAGCATCAGTTCGAACGGCATGCTGCGGCTCTGCAGCGCATCGATCACGCGGGTCGAGTTCTCGAGGATGACATTGTCGTCGGCCATACCGTGCATCAGCAGCAGCCGACCGGTCATGTTTTCCAGCCGCGGAATCGCGTCCGAGGCGGCGTAGCCATTGGGGTTCAGTTCCGGCGTCGACATGAAGCGTTCGGTATAGTGGGTGTCATACAGACTCCACTCGGTCGGCGGGGCCCCGGCGATGGCCGAGGTCAGCCCCATCGCTGGCTCGGTCAGGGCCATCAGACTCATGAAGCCGCCATAGGACCAGCCCATCATGGCGATGCGCGCATCGTCGACATAGGGCAGCGTTCTCAGATAGTTGGCCCCAAGTACCTGATCCTCTACCTCCGGCTGCCCCATGGTCAGATACAGGGCCTGCTTGAAGGCCGTCGACCGGTCACCCTCGCCGCGGTTGTCGAGCCGGAAGATGATATATCCAGCCTCAGTCAACAGTTGATTGTTGGCGCTCTGCCAGGCCCGTTTGACCCCGCCGCCTGACGGCCCGCCATACACCTGCATCACCACCGGATACCTCTTCGACGGATCAAAGCCCGGCGGGGTGGTCATCTGCCAGACCAGGGTCTGGCCATGGCTGTCCAGCGTGCCGAAGGTCGGGTCCTGTTGGCGTCCGGCATAGGGGAAGAAGGGGTGGCTCTCGTCCAGCCGGTTTTCCTCGATCCAGCGCACGAAGCTGCCATCGGCGCGGTACAGGCCCGACTGCGACGGGGTGTCCGGATCCGAATAGTTGCCGACGAAGGCGGTGCCGGTCTTGTTGACCGAGGCGCTCCACCAGCCGCCCGCCGGGGTGACGGCCACCGGCGTCGCCGTCCGGTTCAGGCTGGCCCGGAACAACTGCTGTTCGATCGGTAACTCACGGCCGTCGCGCATCGAGGCGGTAAAATAGACCTCGCCCGTCGCCTGGTTGACGCCGTTCAGACTCTTGACCGGCCACTCGCCGCGCGTGATCGCCCGCAGCCGCCGGCCATTGCGATCATACAGATACAGGTGTCGCCAGCCGCTTTCCTCCGACGACCAGATGAAATTGCCGTTCTCCAGCACCTTGAAGTCATGGCTCAGCGAGACCCAGGCCCTCGAGGTCTGCGTCAGGATCACCCGCGACGCGCCCGTGGCCGGGTCGACGCTCAGCAAGTCCAGGGTCTTCTGGTCACGGCTCTCGCGCTGCACATACAGGGTCCGGCCGTCGGCCGACCAGTTGACCCGGGCCAGATAGATGTCGCTGTTCGTGCCCAGATCGACCTTGATCCGCTGCCCTGTCTGGCGGTCATGAACATACAGGTCGACCACCGCATTGGGCCGGCCGGCGCGCGGATAGCGCTGCTCGATCACCCGGGCCCCGCCACCGGTGATATCGAGGCGCGGAATCACGTCGACCGTCGATTCGTCGGTGCGCTGCAGGGCGATGTAGCGTTCGTCCGGGCTCCACCAGTAGCCGGTGTCGCGATCCATCTCCTCCTGGGCGATGAACTCGGCCGTGGCCCAGGTGATCAGGCCGTCACCGTCCGTGGTCACCTCGGTCTCGCTGTCGGTGGCCAGGTCATAGACGACCAGATCCTGATCGCGGACGAACGAGACATAGTTGCCCTGGGGCGAAACCTTGGCGTCGATCTCGTCAGCCTCGGTCTCGGTCAGCCGACGCACCGCGCCGTTCGATCGGCTGGCCAGAAACACGTCGCCTTCCAGCGGAGCCAGGATATAGCGCCCCTGCTCGTCCCACGAATAGTCGACCACCCCGCGCTGGCTGATCCGCATCCGCTCGCGCCGCGCCTTCTCGGCCTCCGACAGCTCGCCCGCGTCCGGCACCAGCGCCCGCGCGTCGATCAATTTGAACGGCTCGCCGTCGCCGGTCGGGGCAGCCCACAGGTCCAGCACATCGACGTCATCCGCGCGTGAGCGCAGGAAGGCCACCAGTTCTCCGTCGGGCGACAGGCTCACCCCCCGTGCCACCGGCCCGGCCAGCGACGGATTGGCGAACACCCGCTCGGGCGTCAGGATTTCGGTCCCTCCCACTGGTGACTGGGCGGCGGCCGATCCGGCGGCCAGGAGGAAGGTGGAGGCAAGCAAAAGGGTACGCATGGCCGCGAGGCTAGCCGGGCTTGCGGCGACCGTCATCCGGATTCGGTGCGACCGCTTGCCCTGATTGCGGTCCCTGCCTTTTCCTCGCCCGTCCAACCGCCTAGTTAGGGCGCAATGACCGACACCACCCTCACGCCCGCCCCGGCCAAGGCGTCCGCCTTTCATGACCTGAAGGTCCTGTGGGTACGCCACTGGACTGATCAGCTGTTCAGCTTCGCCCTCGAACGGCCTGACGATTTCCGCTTCCGTTCGGGCGAGTTCGTGATGATCGGCCTGCCGGGCGAAGACGGCGGCAAGCCGGTGCTGCGCGCCTATTCCATCGCGGGACCGACCTGGGCCGAGGAACTGGAGTTCCTGTCGATCAAGGTGCCCGACGGTCCTCTGACCTCGCGCCTGCAGAAGATCCAGCCCGGCGACACGGTCCTGATGGGCAAGAAGCCGACTGGCACCCTGGTGCTGGACGCCCTGACCGGCGGTGAGCGTCTGTTCCTGATCGGCACCGGCACCGGCCTGGCCCCGTGGCTGGCCGTGGCCCGCGATCCCGAGACCTATCAACGCTTCGGTCAGGTCGTGGTCTGCCACACGGTCCGCAATGTCGCCGACCTGAGCTATCGCGACTTCCTCACCGCGGGCATCCACGACGACCCGCTGGTCGGCGACGAGGCGCGCGACCGGTTGGTCTACTATCCGACCGTGACGCGTGAGCCGTTCGACACCCCGGGCCGTATCACCGACCGCATTACCTCCGGGGCCCTGTTCGCCGACCTCGGCCTGCCGCCCGGCTTCTCACCGGAACGCGACCGCGTCATGCTGTGCGGCTCGATGGCCATGATCAAGGAGGCGGCAGCCCTGCTGGAAACCTTTGGCCTGAAGGAAGGCTCGAACGCCGAACCGGGCGACTATGTGCTGGAGCGCGCCTTTGTCGGATAGCGTCACGATCGATCCGCGCACCGCGCCGGAAGCCTGTGCCTCTATGGCCGAGGTCCGTCAGGGCGTCGACGCCCTCGATCGCGCCCTCGTCACCCTGCTGGCCGAGCGCCAGCGCTATATGGACGCCGCCGCCCGCATCAAGCCCAGCCGCGACGTGGTCCATGACGACGCCCGCATCGAAGACGTGGTGGCCAAGGTCCTGGCAGCGTCCGGGCAGGCCGGCCTGTCGCCCGCCATCGCCGAGCCCGTGTGGCGGACCCTGATCGACCGCTGCATCGCCCATGAGCTGAGCGTCTGGGACCGGACCCGCAGCTAGCCCTTCAGCGACCTCAGCATCAGTTCGTGCCGATAGGCGGCGACATCGGCCAGGGCGTCGTCCAGCGCGTCACGGACCCGGTCCAGCAAGGGCGGGGCCTCGGTCTTCTCCGCCGCCTCGGCCGCCGCACAGGCCGAAGCCAGGGCTCCGGCCCCGATCCCGGCCGCCGCGCCGCGGATCGTATGCACCCCGTCGCGCCAGCCGTCCTCGCGCACATCCAGCATCGGTGACCACATCGCCGCCTGCTGGACGAACAGGCCCAGAACCTCCTCGCCGATCGCGTCGTCACCGCCGATCATGCCTTCCAGCACGCTGAAGTCGACCGCCCCCGACAGGTCCCGTCTCGCCATGATCGTCGTCTCCCCCGGCACCCGACAGTGTCCCTGATTCCCAAGCTGACGGTAGGCCAGCGCGCGTTCAGGAGAAATCCATACTTGCACTGTAACAGTTGAGCCCTTAGTACGACCGGCCTCCGGCCAGACCTGTCCAGACAGCTCCGGCCGAGGCAAAACGCCCGCTTAACGGGGCGCGTGACGATCGGTTCGGGTGATTAGCTCAGTTGGTAGAGCAGCTGACTCTTAATCAGCGGGTCGTAGGTTCGAACCCTACATCACCCACCATCGTCCCCCTTGAGTGCGCGCTCCCTAACGGTCCCGCCCCTCAACAATCTGAACCGTCACTGTAACCATGGCGAAGCTCCGACGAATGGGAGGGTGTCCGGTCAAGACGACCGCACCATCCCAAGGAGCCCCTTATGTCCCCCACCCAAATGACTCTCGCCGGTGCCAGCGCCCTGGCCCTCGTCGCCGGTGCCGGCATCGCCCATGCCAACACCAGTGGCCAGTCGACCGCCCCCGCGATGGAGAAATGTTACGGTGTCGCCCTCGCCGGCAAGAATGACTGCGCCGCCGGTCCCGGCACCACCTGCGCCGGCACCTCGGTCCGTGACTACCAGGGCAATGCCTGGAAACTGGTTCCGGCCGGCACCTGCGCCTCGATCCGGACGCCCGCGGGCAACGGCTCGCTGACGCCGGTCTCGCGCTGACCCCGACGCCTCGATGACCCTGCAACCGGTCGCCACGCTCCCGGTCGAACCCGTCCCGCTCCCCCCCGGCGGTGACGGTCCAACTGCGGGCCTGGGCCTGAAGGCCCGGCACTACGAAGACGCCCTGGCGGCGTCGGCGACCGGTCTGTGGTTCGAGGTTCACGCCGAGAACTACATGGTCACAGGCGGGCCCCGGCTCGCCTGGCTCGAGGCGATCCGCCGGGACAGGCCGCTGTCGCTTCATGGCGTCGGCCTGTCCCTGGCGGGTTTCGCCCCCCCCGATTCCGACCATCTGGCCCGTCTCCGGGGCCTGATCGATCGCTTCCAGCCCTTCGTCGTGTCCGAACATCTGGCCTGGTCCCGTCACGACACCACCTATCATCCTGACCTGCTGCCCTTCCCCCGCACCCGCGCCCGGCTACAGCGCATCGTCGACAATGTCGCCCGTACCCAGGACGCGCTCGGCCGGCAGGTGCTGATCGAGAACCCGTCCCTGTATCTCGACCTGCAGGGCCATGAGATGAGCGAGACGGACCTGCTGTCTGAACTGGTCGCCGCCACCGGCTGCGGTCTGCTGCTGGACGTCAACAATGTCCATGTCACCGCCAACAACATGGGGACCAACGCCCGCGCCTATATCGACGCCCTGCCCGCAGCGGCCGTCGGCGAAATCCATCTGGCCGGACACACCCCCGATCCGCAGCAGGGTCAGGCCCTGCTGATCGACAGCCATGACGCCCCCGTCGCCGAGTCCGTCTGGACCCTCTATGCCCACACCCTGGACAAGGTCGGCCCGCGCCCGACCCTGATCGAGCGCGACGGCAATGTGCCGCCGTTCGAAGACCTGATGGCCGAACGGGACCGTGCCGCCGCCCTGATGACCACACCGGCGCAGGTCCGCCATGCGTGACGCCGTGACCGAAGCCGACACCTTCGAGACCGCCTTCGACGCGATGCTGGCCGGTGATGACCGGGCGCTGGACGCCTGGCTGCCGGATGCCGGTTCGGCTCGGCCCGGTTTGGCCGTCTATCGCAACACCGTGGCCAAGGCTCGCGTCGACGCCCTGTCCGGCCTGTTCCCCACAATCGAACGCCTGGTCGGGACAGACTGGTTCCGCCAGGCTGCCCTCGCCTTTGCCGGAACCGCGCCACCGACCTCCGCCGTGCTCGACGACTATGGCCTGGCCTTCCCCGACTGGCTGGCGGCCTTCCCGCCGGCGCAGGACCTGCCCTATCTGGCCCCGGTTGCCCGGCTCGACCTGGCCTGGAGCCAGGCCCACCGCGCGCCCGACGCCCCGTCCCTGTCCAGCCGGGATACCGCTCATCTGTCCCCGGCCCGCCTGTTCACCGCCCGCACCGGCCTGCATCCCTCGGCCCAGCTGTTCTGGTTCGACTGGACCGTACCGACGATCTGGTGCGCCAACCGCGCGGACGGCGACGCGTCCGACGCCGTCTGGGAAGAGCGGCCCGAAGGTCTGCTGATCGTGCGCCCCGCCGGGGCCGTGACCTCGCACCGCCTGTCACACCCGCAATGGACCTTTCTCAAGGCCTGCCGCCGGGGCGACACCCTGGGTCAGGCCGCCCAGGACGCCTTTGCCAGCGATCCGAGTCTCGACCTCGGCACCCTGTTCGCCAGCCTGCTGACCATGGGGGCCCTGTCCCCGCTGCAACCGGAGACCCCGCCCCATGACTGACACCACCACCGTCGCGCCCCCGACAGGTATCGCCACCCTGATCGCCCGGTTCACCCATCTGGTCGAAACCCTGATCCCGCCCTGGCTGCTCGGCCTGGTCGTGCGTTTCGGCATTGCCTCGGTCTTCTTCCTGTCGGGCCGGACCAAGGTCGACGGGGTGCTGCACATCACCGACGGCACCTACTATCTGTTTGCCGAAGAATACCGCGTGCCCTTCATCCCCAGCAACCTCGCCGCCCATATGGCGACCTGGGCGGAACATCTGTTCCCGATCCTGCTGGTGCTGGGGCTGGCGACGCGGCTCTCAGCCCTGGGGCTGCTGGGCATGACCCTGGTGATCCAGACCTTTGTCTATCCAGGGGCCTGGGCCACCCACCTGACCTGGGCCGGCCTGCTGCTCTACCTGGTCCGCTACGGCGCAGGATCCGTCAGTGTCGATCGCCTGCTCAGACTGCCCTGAGCCGGCGACCGGCGGCTGACCCGCTATGCGCCGTTCGCGTCAGCGCAGACCTCTTCCATGCGATGAAGATGGTCCTCAGTGTTGGTCTCGACCCCCTCGTCGGGTTGATCATCAGGCAGGCGTTCGGTTTCGACCACCGCGCTCTCGGTCAGGGTGCGGTGCACCGGACAGCGGTCGGCGATCTCCAGCAGCCGAACGTGTTGGGCTTCGTCCAGCTCGCCCTGGAAGGCGATCTTGCGCACGAACCGGTCCGGCTCCGACGCCGTCTTGGCCGTATGGCCGACTTCAACCACCACCCGCTCCAGTGGCCAGTTCTTGCGCTCGGCATAGAGGCGGCAGGTCATGGCCGTGCAGGCCCCCAGACCGGCGCTGAGCAGATCGTAGGGGGTCGGCCCTGAGTCCAGACCGCCGACGCTGACCGGCTCGTCGGCGAGGAAGGTGGCCGATGGCGTCACGACCCGCACCTGGAATTTCCCGGCACCAGTCTCCTCGACGCGGACGCCCTGGACCGGCGCTTCGACCGCTTCGGGGGCGAGATCGAGATAGCGGCTGGCCCAGGCCGCAACCACTGACGCCGCATAGTCGGAATCGGCCTTGCGGGTCAGCAGGTGGTTGGCGTGATCCAGTGAGACGAAGCTCTTGGGGTGCCGCGCGGCAAGAAAGATACCCGAGGCGTTGTCGATCGAGACAATCTCGTCGACCGGCGAATGCAGCACCAGCAGGGCGCGGCCGAGGTTCTCGATCCGCGTCTTCTGGTTCTGGCCCTGGATGTCGCGAACGAAGTCGGCCCCCAGCTCGAAACCGCGCCCGCCGATCTCGACCGGCACCCGCTGTCCCGCCGGGGTGTCCTTCAGCCCCGGATCGATGTGGGTCAGGACATGTTCGGCGTCAAAGGGGGTCCCGATCACGGCCACCGCCTTGATCCTGTCCAGCTCGCCGGCCGCGGCCAGCACCGCGGCACCGCCGAAGCTGTGACCGACCAGCAGCTGCGGCGTCATACCGGCGGCCGCCATCGCCTCGGCGGCGCAGACCACGTCCTGAACGTCGCCGGACAGGCCTCGTCCGAACTCGCCCTCGCTTTCGCCGAGGCCGGTGAAATCGAAGCGCAGCACGCCGATGCCCTGCTCTGCCAGCGCCCGGCTCAGGCGCGTCGCCGCCAGCGAGGTCTTGTCGCAAGTGAAACAATGGGCGAACACGGACCAGGCGCGCACCGGCCCGTCCCCGCGCTCAAGCACACCGGACAGTTCCCGACCGCCGGTATTGGAAAAGTTGAATTCGGTGCTGGCCATAGGTCTAGCGATACTCCGGGTTCGGGTGATCGAAACGCTCGCCCTTGTCCCAGGCGGACTTCTGGTTCCCGTGAGCCGGGATGCCGCCGGCGTCCTTCAGCATGCGGGCCATATGCATCAGGTTCCAGGCCATGAAGGTGGTGTTACGCTGGGTGAATTCATTATCCAGCCCGACCTTGCCGTCATCGCCATAGGACGGTCCGGGTCCAGCCTCGCCGATCCAGCCGGCGTCGGCCTGGGGCGGGATGACATAGCCAAGGTGCTGCAGCGAATAGAGGATGTTCATGGCGCAGTGTTTGATGCCGTCCTCATTGCCGGTGACGATGCAGCCACCGACCCGGCCGTAATAGGCCCACTGGCCCTTGTCGTTGAGCTTGCCGGAATAGCCGTACAGCCGTTCGATCACCCGGGTGCAGATCGACGACTTGTCACCCAGCCAGATCGGCGTGCCGATGACGAGGATGTTGGCGTCCATCACCTGTTTCTGCACCGCCGGCCAGCCGTCGCTGTCCCAGCCATGTTCGGTCATGTCGGGCTGGACCCCGGGCGGGATGTCCAGATCGGCGGCGCGCAGGGTGGTGGTCTTGACCCCTTGGGTCTCCATGATGGTGATGGCCACATCCATCAGGGTCTGGGTGTGTGACGTCTCGCTGGAGCGCTTCAGACTGGTATTGATGAAGACGGCACTCAGATCATCATAGCGGATCATGGGGGTTCTCCTTTCGGGAGAGGCGGCGGCGCGCGCACGCACTGGACAAAGCCGGGCTCCGGGTAACGCTTCCGACGCCACCCCGGGCTCCGGGGACCGGAATCGGCCGCCCGCGATCAGCGGGCGGCCGATGACCGGGAGCGGCTATCGTGTCAGGGCGCGATACGACAGGCTCAGAACCATGCCGAAGGCCAGATGCGACACAATCGAGATCGCGTTACGCGCCATGGCAAACCACGGAAAGATCGCCGTGAAACCGTAGAAATTGACCACGTAAAGACCCAGTCCGACTGCGGCACCTGCCATCAGGGCCATCGCCAGACCCGGCCGCCGCACCCCCTTGGCGAACACGACGCCAATCACGATGGACAGCATGAAATGCACCGCCATCGCGGCCATCAGAATCATCAGATCGAAGCTGGCAGGCGGCGGCAGCACGCCCTCGCCCATGACGATCGCGGCGATCATGCGGGGCGGACCCCAGGGACTTTGCCCGGCCATGGCCACCAGTCCCATTTCCATCATCATAAAGACGGCGGCGGCGATGATGCCGGCCAGGGCGCCGGCTTTCAGATCGGCACCACGCGGTGTCTCGGCCTGGATTTCGGTGTGCATGTCAGTCTCCCGGAAATGTTCGGCCTGCCGCCGGACATCCACTATTCGCGGGCCGGGCCAAATCGTTACAGACACCTAACGCCCGGAACGGAGCCTAGTGCCCTCCCGCCGGGTCCGGTATGGCGCGCGGTGGCGCATCCCGGACATAGAGGTCCAGCCAGCGGGTCATTTCCCACAGCGTGTGGCCGACCGACTCGCGGGCCCGGTAGCCGTGGGCTTCCAGCGGCAGAACGACATAGCGCACCGTGGCCCCCTGCCCCTTCAACGCGGCATAAAAGCGCTCCGACTGAACCGGATAGGT
The DNA here is from genome assembly GCF_963977465.1 of uncultured Brevundimonas sp. Lineage (GTDB taxonomy): Bacteria > Pseudomonadota > Alphaproteobacteria > Caulobacterales > Caulobacteraceae > Brevundimonas. Next base: position 155,040 of record NZ_CAXBOQ010000004.1, read on the forward strand.
GCCCGAATTGTCGTCGGCCTCGCCGTGGATCAACAGGATCGGCTCATTGACCTGGTCGGCATAGGTGAAGGGCGACATCTCCGTATAGGTCTCCGTCGCCTGCCAGTAGGTGCGCTGTTCCGCCTGGAACCCGAACGGCGTCAGGGTGCGGTTGTAGGCTCCCGAGCGGGCGATGCCGGTGCGGAACAGATCCGTATGCGCCAGCAGATTGGCGGTCATGAAGGCCCCGTAGCTGTGCCCGCCGATCGCCAGATGGTCGCGGTCAGCCACGCCCAGCGCTACCACCGCCTCTACCGCCGCCCGCGCGTTGGCCGTCAGTTGTTCGATATAGGTGTCGTTCGGCTCGGCCCCGTCGCGGCCGATGATCGGCATCGCGGGATTGTCCAGCACGGCATATCCCTGCGTCAGCAGAAACAGGTGGCTGGATCCGCCCGGCCGGACGAAGCGGTTGGCGGTGTCGACTACCTGACCGGCCACTGCGGCGTCGGTGAACTCGGCCGGATAGGCCCACATCAGCAACGGCAGCGGCCCGTCCCGATCCTTGTCATAGCCGTCCGGCAGATACAGGGTTCCCGACAGTTGCACCCCGTCATCCCGACGATAGGTGATGAGTTGCCGGCTCGCGCCGGCCAGCTGCGGTGCCGGATCGGTAAAGGCGGTCAGGGCCGTCGGGGCCGCGCCGTCCAGATCGCGAACATACAGGTTGGGCGGGGCCAGCCGGGTCTCTCGACGGGTCACCAGCCGTCGTCCCCCGTCGTCCAGAATTCCGACGATAGTCTCGTATTCGCCATCGGCCGAGGTCCACAGCCGTTCGGTCTGTCCCGTGGCCAGATCCAGCGTGCCCAGGAACGGATACTGGCCGGCCCGGGTCGCCCCGCCGCCCTCGATCAGCACCCTGGTGCCGTCGGCGGTGAACTGCATCACCGGCCGTCCGGCGGCGTTCGGCTCGGTCGCCGCCGCACCGGGGTCATTGTAGCGATCCTGATAGTTGCGCTCCACCAGCACCCGCCCCTGACCCGGCCGGGACGGATCAACCAGATAGCGGGTCTCGTGCCGGGTGTTGAACCAGCGACTGGAGACCAGGGCTACGTCATCCCGACCCCAGGTGATCCCGGCATAGCGCTCGCCCAGATCGATCAGCGGCGTCGGTGCCGCCGTAAACGGGGCGGCCAGGGTGAAGACCCGGTCCCGTACCTCTGCGGGCGTACGGGGATCGCCGCCGTCCTGGGCCTCGGTCCAGGCCAGGGTCGCCGGTGCATCAGCACGCCACTGAACGGACCGGGGGCCCGTCGCCACCGCGTCGAACGGCGAGGGAATATCATCGCGCAACGGCAGATCGGCGACCCGGTGCACGATCCGGCCGCTCAGGTCCGTAACCACCACATCGGCCGGGAACAGGGCCGCCGGCACGACATAGCTGTAGGGATGCCGGGCCACGGTCTGCAGCAGGTAGCGTCCGTCGGGCGACACCGACGTGCCCAGGATCACGCCCGGCGTGCCGATCGGTCGGGTCGCGCCCTGCAGCGGCACATGAACCAGTTGCGAGGTGAAATAGTGATCGAACAACGCCTCGTCGCCGGCGTTGCCCAACAGGTCCTGATAGGTCCGGACCGGAGCGGCCCGCGCCATGCTTTCCTCGACCGTCGGGCCCGACGGGGGGCGGCTTACGTCGGGGGCCGTCCCGCGGCCCGCCGGAACGGTCTCGACCACCAGCCCCGAGCTGTCAGGCAGCCAGTCCAGACCCGATCCGGTCGTGGCATTGATCGTCGGCCCCGTCAGTCGGCGCGCGCGGGCGCTGACCACATCGGCCACCCACAGCTCCAGACCGGTCGGCTGGTCCATCAGCAGCGCCACGGATCGTCCGTCCGGCGACCAGTCCGGTGACGTGAACCGGGCTCCGGCCGGCAGGGCCACCGGACGCGCCGCACCGCCGGTGACCGGCTGGAAACTCAGTCCCGTCAGCCAGGTGACCCGGCTGTTGGCCGGGCCGTTGTTGCGCGGATTGATGCGATAGCCGGCCAGCCGCAGCATCGGCTCGGCCAGCTCGGCGATCGACGGCAGGTTTGAGCGCTCGAACAGGACCAGAGTCTCGTGGTCCGGACTCAGGCTGGAAAGCGGCGTCGGCCGCGTGTCGAGAATGTCGGGTATGGGCGCGGGCGGCTGCTGATAGGTCAGGCCGTCCGCGGTCTGGGCCAGCGCCAGTCCCGGTACTGACAGCAACAGGACAAACGCAGGCAGAGCCTGTTTCAGAAGCCGCTTACGCATGGTCGAATCCCCCGTCACCGGCACGCGCTGGCGCGCCTAGCTATGAACGGGTTCGCGGATCGGTCAAGGCGTGAAAGTGGTCGTCTCCGCCGCCGGAGTCTGGCCGATAAAGCGCTGGTCCCGGGCCGTCTCATAGGTTTCACGGATCGCCGCCCGCGGCTGATCCGCACCCAGCTGCGCGACCTGTTCGGCCCAGACATCGGCCAGTTGCTGCACCGTCGAACTCACCCAGCCGGGAGCCTGTTGTCGAGACCAGTTCTGGAGCGACGCCGTATTGAACACCAGCATGAAGGCCGTCAGCAGCACCAGGGTCCGGCTGGTCCAGCGCCGGTCACGCGCCGCCACGCCTTCGTCGTCCAGCGGCGGGGCGGGGGGAAAGGCAAACCGCTGCAGGGCACTGAGCCTGTGCTCCAGCGTCGGCAGGTCATGGGCGTCGGCCCCGGCGTTCCAGTCACTGGCGGGGTCAGCCGGCACTGACACGGGCTCAGGCTCAGGCTCGGGCTCGGGCTCGGGCTTCGCCTCAACGAGGGGAGCGGGATGTTCCCAAGCGGTACGCCCCTGTTCCAGCGGCGGAAAGGGCGACTCGGGGTCCGGCACCGGAAAGGGATCCGGCCGGGGGTCTGTCTCGTCGTGGGGGTCGTGATCGTCGGTCATTTTTCTACCAACGCCTCAGAACTGGAAATAGATGAAAGGAGCGACGCCGTCAGGACGTATGGCCTCGACCAGCAGGAAGGCCACGCCCAGCAACAGCGCCAACGTCAAAGACGGTGCTGTCTTCAACCGCTCGGCCATGCCCTCGATGGCGCGCGGCGGCAGCCAGTGCATCGCCAGACCGCCGACGATCAAGGTCAGCAGCAGCGGCGTCAGCATCACCGTCGGCTGCCACCAGCGCCCCAGACCCGTCAGCACCTGCATGGCCAGGTCAAAATTCTCGGCCCGGAACAAAATCCACCCCAGGCAGACGATATGGAAGGTGATCAGCACGCCGAGCACCGGATGAATGACTCGCCGGTCGCCGAAGGCCGCCCGGCCGATCCGCTCGACCACCTGGACGCCGCCGTGCAGCGCGCCCCAAGCCAGAAAGGTCCAGGCTGCGCCGTGCCACAGCCCGCCCAGAACCATGGTGATGAAGACGTTGATGCTCGACGAGATCAGTCCCTTACGCCCACCGCCCAGCGGTACATACAGGTAGTCGCGCAACCAGCTGGACAGGCTGATGTGCCAGCGCCGCCAGAACGACTGCAACGACCCCGCCCGGTACGGCTGATCAAAGTTGCGCGGAAACGAATAGCCCAGCAGGGCCGCGGTGCCGATGGCCATGTCGGAATAGGCCGAGAAGTCGCAATAGATCTGGACCGCATAGCCATAGACGGCGGCGATCATGTCCAGCGATCCGTACGCCGTGGGATCGAAGAACACCGGGTCGACCAAACGGACCGACAGCTCCGAGGCGATCACCGTCTTCTTGAACAAGCCCCAGACGATCAGCAGAATCCCGTGGGTCGCCATCGCCCGCGTCAACCGTGGCGTCCGGTCGAACTGCGGCAACAGATCCGAGGCCCGCACGATCGGTCCCGCAACCAGATGCGGGAAGAAGCTCATCAGCAGCATCACATCCAGCAGCGAGCGCGCCACCGGCGTCTTGCGACGGTGGACATCGACGACATAGCTGATGCCCTGGAAGGTGAAGAAGCTGATCCCCACCGGCAGGATCACCTGAAGCAGCGGCAAGTCCCGGCCCCAGCCGAACTGGCTCAGCAGCTCGCCCGCCTGTTCGATGAAGAAGCCGTAGTATTTGAAGAATCCCAGCACCAGCAGGTTGAAGGCCACCCCCAGCCCGACCAGCCATTTGCGTCGACCGTCGCTGTCACTGCGTGCGATCAGGGCCGCCACGCCCCAGTTCAGGATGGCGCTGAGGATCAGCAGTCCGACGAAACGCCAGTCCCACTGGGCGTAGAAGAACCAGCTGGCCAGCAGCAGGAACAGCTTGCGCCGACCGTTCTCGCGATCCAGCGACCAGCTGGTGAAATAGACGAACAGAAAGAAGACGCCGAAGGCCAGCGTAGGGAACAGCATCTAGTCGCCCTGCCCCTTCGTGATCTTCCAGCCGTCAAAGGCCGCCGTCAGGTCCGCGGCGAACACGCCACCGATCCAGTCGGCCCCGATCGTGGTGAAATGCACACGGTCGCCGCGCATGTGCGGCTCGGCCATAAGCGCCAGTCGGTCCGCTGAACAGTCGCCGCCCATTCGCCCGTGCCAGTCCCAGAACGCCACACCCATGTCGGCGGCCACCCGGCGCTGCACATCGCGGACCACCGCCAGCGACGGCGGCGGACGGCGCAGGCCGTCGGCACTACAGCCTCCGGCAGGGCCGGTCCGTTCGGCGTCGGGCGCGCCCATCAACAGCAGCGACGCCGCCGGAGCCAGTCGCCGCATCCGCGCGATCTCGCCCCGAAGCAGGGCCTCATAGGTGACCCGGTTCAGCGCGTCGTCGAACCCCTCATTGGTGCCGAAGGCCAGGACGATCAACTGCGGCCGCCAATAGGCCAGTTCGGTCGCCGTCACCGCCTCGTCGCGCGCCGCCAGATCGCGCAGTGTCGCCCCGACGGCACCGAGGTTGGAGACGACCACGCCAGGCCGACCGGTCGCCAGCCACAGGTCATACAGTGGCACGCCCGGCCCCACCGGAGTCAGACGGATGGACTCCGCCGCCGTCGGCAGGCCGATTTCGCGGCACACAGGGCCAGCCTCGGGTGCCGCGAAATCGGCTACCCCCTCGCCACTGGCCATACTGACGCGGATTGCTCCCGCCCCCGGCCCGGCCCGGCCGCACAGGCCCAATACTCGCGGTCGTCCGCCCGGCTCCGCCGTCACGGTCAGGGCCGGATCGGGCCCGTAGCGGATCCCCTGGATTCCAGCCAGACCGACTCCGAAGCGGCTGTAGCCCCCGGTCGTAACCAGCGGTTCCGGCGTCAACGTCCAGTCACGGGCCTCGACCTGCACCTGCAGCGGGGCATAGCCGTCATAGGGAATCCCCGGCGGCAGGGCCCCGCGGCCGCCGTTACCGAACCGCACCTGCAGCGCGGCCCGGAGCGCGCCAGTGATCCGGTCCCCCGCCGTATGGCTGTCGCCGATCTGCAGGATGTGGACCGGCCGTTCCCGCTGCCCGGCCTCGGTCGCTGCCAGCGCCTCGAACAACCCTTCCAGAGCCTCGACCTGACACAGGCCTCCAGGACAGACCGCAGTACCGGCAGCAAGCCCCGTTCGCGGCACATAGGCCGACTGGGCCAGTGCGGGCCCTACCAGGGCCAGGGCCAGGACGACCGCCGTCAGGGCGGAGCCGGTCCTCATCCTCAGGCGGCGGGTGAAACGGGCGGGGTCGCAGCGGACACCAGACCCGGGCTCACCGCCTCAGGCCGGGGTCTGTCCAGTCCGGCATCGTGCTTCAGGGTCGCCGCGACCGGATTGCCGATGCGAAGATAGCCGGCCATCGACATGTGGATCCCGTCATTGGCCCGCATCAGGGTGCGGCGTCCGGTGTCGGTCGGCAGATAGGCCTCATAGCCGCCCGCGTCATTGGCGGTCAGGGGCACGGTGTCGATATAGGGCACGTCCAGCGCCGCCATCCGCTCAGCCACGACCCCGTTGATCAGGCTCATCTTGGCGTCGAAGCCCTCGCGCTTCATCCGCGGCAGGCCGACCCAGTAGACGGCAATGTCGCGACTGCGCAGCAGGGCCACAAGGTCATCGACCCGCTTCGCATAGGCCGTTTTCCAGCCGTCGGTGCCGAACGGATGCACCTCGCCGTCGAGGCTGATGCCCTGCGCGTCATTGGTGCCGAACAGGACCACAGCCACGTCCATGGGCTGTTCGTCCAGCTGGCGCGCGGTCTTGGCCTGGATGTCGACGTAGTCGTAACGGGACAGGCCAGTCGAAACCTCGCTGAATTTGGTAACCGATACGCCGGAGACACTGTTCAGGTCGCGGTACAGGGCCGCCCACAGGCCATCGGCCATGGAGTCGCCGAACACGCCGATCCTCAGCTGTCCCTGGGCCATCCGCGTGGTCAGCGGCGTCACCGCCGGTCGCACGTCAACCACAGCGGCCGGCAGCGCAGGCTCGACCGGAACCGTGGCGGGGGCCGAGGCATTGGCCGAGCCGCCCAGCATCAACGTCGGTTGGCGCAGCCAGGCACGACCATCGGGCGTCAGGACCAGCCCGGCCAGCACGCCGACCACAAAGGCCACCGTCAAAGCGTTGATGCCTGCACGCACGTCCGTCCCCCGACATTCGACCGATGGCGTGGTTAAGCCATCCTCAGGGTACCTTTTCTAGCGCATTGGCGCGCCACCGCCACTGCCTGCCCCTCGCAAGCGAACAAAAAGGTTAATGACCGACGCCGTTTCGGGCCTTTCCGGGTCCGGTCAGACGGGCCGCGAAATAGCCGCCGGTGGACGAAACGGCAGTCAGCACCGTGCCCCAGCACAGGTCGACAATGGTCAGCTGGGTCGACCATTGGGCCAGCGTCGCTTGGTTGGTCAGGTCGTAGGTTGCATAGGCGACAAACCCCAGCACCGCCCCGTTAAGCGTCGCCCGACGCCAGGATCCGGCCTTCAACGCCGGCAGCACCGCCAGAAAGACCATGCCGAAGATCGACACCAGATAGAAGGCCACAGCCGCCCGCATGTCCGGCTCGGCGGCCAACATCGGCCCCAACAACGGCTTGTAGAAGCGGTCGGTCATGGTCGTCAGCCAAACGGCGTCGATGGCGGCGAAGGTCAGTCCGGCCCCCAGATAGGCGAGGATGAAGCGGATCATGGTGGTCCTCCTGAACGCCGGTCAGGCCGGCTTGAGGCGATAGTGGCTGACGGCCCAGGTGCGGCCCTCGTCATTACCGAACAGGCCGGCCGTGGCCAGATAGAACCGCCGCCAGCGACGCCGCCAAAGCGCCGCATCGGTGCCGTAGGTGGCCTGCATCAGCTCCATCACCCGGTCAGCGTTGGCGTCCATATTGGCCAGCCAGTCATTAGCCGTGCGCTGGTAATGGGTGCCGCTCCACAACCACTCCTGCTCAACCGAAAACAGGTCGGGGAACTGCCGGATCAGCCCGCGGCTCGGCATGACCCCACCGGTGAAGAAATGCTGGGCGATGAAGTCCTCGCTGTCGGTGTGATCGAACCGGTAGGGGGCGTCGCGGTGGGTAAAGACATGGATGAACATCCGCCCGTCCGGCTTCAGCCAGCCCCGGGCGCGTTCCAGCAGGGTGCGCCAGTTGGCCATATGCTCGAACATTTCGACCGAGACGATGCGGTCGAAACGCCCCTGCCCGGCCAGCTGCGGGTCGAAATCATTCATGTCGCAGGTGATCACGGTCAGATTGGTCAGGCCCCGCGCTGCCGCCTGGGCCTCGATATGGCCGCGCTGACCGTGGCTGTTGGACACGGCGGTGATGCGTGCCCGCGGATAGTGTTCGGCCATCCATAGACTCAGTGACCCCCAACCGCAGCCCAGTTCCAGAATCCTCTGGCCGTCGGCCAGAGCGGCGTGGGCACAGGTCTCCGCCAGAGCTTCCTCCTCGGCCTCGTCCAGGGTCGTCTCCGGCTCCGGATAGAGGCCGCAGGAATATTTCAACCGGCTGCCGAGGCAGATCTCGAAGAACTCGGGCGGCAGCTCATAATGCTGTTCATTGGCCGCCGTCGTGTGTTCGGCGATGGCCCGCTGGCCCATCCCCGCCGCGAAGGCCGCCTCGTTATGAGGCCCCTCCCTATCCAGCCGCCGCCGCGCTTCACTGACCAGACTGTCGATGGCGGGGCGGGCGATGAAGTCGGGAAAGGGCGCGTCCTGGAGTTTGCGAATGGCGGCATTGGCGAGGGACATGGGCATTCCGGAATAAGGGGCCTGAGGAGACGTCATGATCGCCCGGGCCTGCGGAACGTCCCGGGGGACTCCGCCGTTGCATCGGTTGAACCTTTGCAAATACGAAGCTGAAGGTCGGACGGATGACATCCGTGTCGGCTCTGGCCCCGTAGCTGTGGATCTGACCGCCACGGAGCCCCCATGAGCCCTCATCTCGTCGCCGAAACCCCCGTCGCCGCTCCCGGCCAACGGATCGCCGTGATCGGCTCCGGCATCTCAGGCCTCTCGGCGGCCTGGCTGCTGTCACAGAAGCACACGGTGACCCTGTTTGAATCCGCCGATCGGCTGGGCGGCCACTCGCACACGGTCGAGGCCCCCTCTCCAGCGGGTCCGATCGCGGTCGATACCGGCTTCATCGTCTACAACGAGGCCAATTATCCCAATCTGACCGCCTTATTCGAGCATCTGGGGGTGCCGACAAAACCGGCCCATATGTCCTTCGCCGTCTCCATCGACGACGGGGCCTTCGAATATTCCAGCCACGGCCTGCGCGCCCTGTTCGCCCAGAAGCGCAACTACGCCAGCCCCAAATTCTGGCGCATGATCGGCGACCTGCTGCGCTTCCAGAAGGAGGCCCCGCGCGACCTGCCCGCCCTCGAACTCAGCGGCATGACCCTGGAAGCGTATCTGGCCCGCGGTGGCTATGGGGCCCTGTTTCGTGAGGCCCATCTGCTGCCCCAGGCGGCGGCGATCTGGTCCTGCTCGATGGGGCAGATGGCCGGTTATCCCGCGGCCTCCTTCATCCGCTTCTACATGAACCACAACCTGCTCAAGCTTGATCTCAAGCCGACCTGGCGCACGGTCGACGGGGGCAGTCGCGAATATGTAAACCGTCTCGCCGACGCCTTCACCGGACAGGTCGTTACCGGCGCCGACATCGCCGGGGTCGTGCGCGGGCTGGACGGAGCCGCGCTGCGCTTCGACGACGGCCGCCTGGAACGGTTCGACGCCGTGGTCATCGCCACCCATTCCAACCAGGCCCTTGCCCTGCTGGACGCTCCCTCGGCCGACGACCGCCGCCTGCTGGGGGCCATTCCATATCGTCCCAACCGGGTGATCCTGCACCGCGACACCAGCCTGATGCCGAAACGGCGCAAGGCCTGGGCCGCCTGGACCCATCTCGGCTATTCGGACCGCGCCGGCGAGGGCGGGGTCACCTACTGGATGAACGAGTTGCAGAGCCTGCCTGGCCCGCCCCTGTTCGTCAGCCTGAACCCGGCGCGCGAACCCGACCCCGGCCTGATCATCGGCGAATGGGACTACGAGCACCCCGTGTTCGACGCTGCTGCCGTCACCGCCCAGGCCGAGCTCTGGTCATTGCAAGGTCGCCGGAACGTCTGGTTCGCCGGGGCGTGGTTCGGTTCGGGTTTCCACGAGGATGGTCTCCAGGCCGGTCTGGCCGTGGCCGAGCAACTGGGCGGTGTCCGTCGCCCCTGGACCGTCGCCAATGAAAGCGGTCGCATTCCCCTGCAGAGCATCGCGGCCTCACCGCTCGCGATCGACCGGCTGTTGGACCGGGTGGCGTGACGGCGGATCACAGCGCCCTCTATGTCGGCCGGGTCGAACACACCCGGGTCCGCACCATCCGCCACGCCCTCGGCTACCGCGTCTATATGCTGCTGCTGGACCTCGACCACGTCGAGACCCGCCTGGCCCGCCTGCGCCTGCTGACCCGGGGCCGGTTCGGATTGATGAGCTGGCGCGCCGCCGACCACGGTGACCGCTCAGGTCGTCCCCTGCGCCAGCAGGTGGAGGCGCATCTGGCCGCGGCCGGGATTGAGATCGACGGTGGCCCGATCCGCATGCTGACCATGCCGCGTATCCTGGGCTATGGCTTCAATCCGATCAGCGTCTATTTCTGCCATCGGCCCGACGGCGGGGTGGCGGCCCTGCTGTACGAAGTCACCAACACCTTCGGTGAACGCCACAGCTATCTCGTGGCCCGGCCCGTCGATACGCCGGGCCCGATCCACCAGACGGCCGACAAGGCCTTCTTCGTCTCGCCCTTCATGGACATGGACCTGACCTATGATTTCACGGTCCGCCCTCCGGCCGAGGGCGTATCGGTGGTTGTCGCGGTCCGTCGCGGCGACACGCCGGTCCTGACGGCCAGTTTCGCCGGAGGACGGCGCCCCCTGACCGACGACCAGTTGCTGCGCGCCTTCCTGACCCACCCCCTGCTGACCTGGAAGGTCACCGTCGGCATCCACTGGGAAGCGGCGAAAATGATGCTCAAGGGGGCCCGCTATCGCGACCGTGGTCCGCCACCGAAACAACCGGTGACCGTGGGCCACGCCCGCTCCTGACGCAGTCCCCCGCTAGGATCGCGCCAGATCGTTCAGGGCAGCGGCCCGGCCAATGTGGACCCAGTGGACTCAGTGGACCCTGTTTTTCGCGACCGGACCGCCTTGCTCCGGGCCGCCCCCCGCGTTACGGACGGACTAGGGCCGCCGATATTCATCGAGCGGTGAAAATATGAGGAAGCGATGCGGAAGATCTTCCCCGACGCGGCGTCCGCTCTCGAAGGCCTGACCTTCGACGGCATGACCGTCATGTCCGGCGGTTTCGGCCTGTGCGGCATCCCCGAGAAGTTGATCGCCGCCTTGCGTGACAGCGGCACCAAGGGTCTGACCGTCATCTCCAACAACGCCGGCGTCGACGGCTTCGGCCTCGGCCAGCTGCTGGAGACCAAACAGATCGCCAAGATGATCTCGTCCTACGTCGGCGAGAACAAGGAGTTCGAGCGCCAGTATCTGGCCGGTGAGCTGCAGCTGGAGTTCAACCCCCAGGGCACGCTGGCGGAACGCATCCGCGCCGGTGGAGCCGGCATCCCGGCCTTCTTCGTCAAGACCGGTGTCGGCACGCTGGTGGCCGAGGGCAAGGAAGAGCGCATGTTCGGTGGTGAGCGCTACATCATGGAGACGGGGCTGCTCGCCGACCTGTCGATCATCAAGGCGTGGAAGGCCGACGAGCGCGGCAATCTGGTGTTCCGCAAGACCGCCCGCAACTTCAATCCGATGATGGCGACGGCCGGCAAGGTCACCGTGGTCGAGGTCGAGGAGATCGTGCCCACCGGCTCACTGGATCCGGACGGCATCCACACCCCCGGCATCTATATCGACCGCATCGTCCAGACCGTGTCCGAAAAGCGCATCGAACAGCGCACCGTCCGCCAGCGGGAGGCCGTCTGACAGACCGCGGATCTTCAGGTCCGCAGGATAGCAAGGAGCGCGGACCTTCAGGTCCGCAAGGCGAAGGTCTTATGAACGAACACAAGGGATGGCACCAACGGCGCTACCTGCCGCATCTGGATGCGGCGGCCGTGGTCCAGCATGTCACGTTCCGCCTGCATGGGACCCTGCCCGCGTCGGTCATCCGACGGCTCAAGGCCGATACCGGCGGCGCTGACTATCAGGCGGCCGTCGATGAGCAACTCGACAGCGGGGCAGGCCCGCGTTGGTTGGCGATCCCCGACTGTGCAGCCATTGTCGCCGACGCGCTGCGCCAGTTCGACGGCGAGCGCTACGACCTGCTCGCATGGTGTGTGATGCCAAACCATGTCCATGTCCTCATCAGGCAGAGGGAAGGCTGGCCGCTTGGAGCGGTCGTGAAGTCCTGGAAGGCCTACACCGCACGAATGATCAACCGGCGGCTCGACCGGAGCGGCCCGTTCTGGGCTGCTGACTATTTCGACCGCTACACCCGCAACGAAGCGCAGCTGATCGGCACGATCCGTTACATCGAAGCCAATCCCGTCAAGGCCCGTCTCTGCCGCCAGCCGGAAGACTGGCCTTTCAGCAGCGCCGCACAGGACCGCGGACCTTCAGGTCCGCTGGCGTCCACCAGGCAACCCGCGGACCTGAAGGTCCGCGATCCTTTTCACTCGGACAGGTAACCCCCATGCCCCGCACCCGCGAACAACTGGCCGAACGCGCCGCGCAAGAGCTGCAGGACGGCTTCTACGTCAACCTCGGCATCGGCATTCCGACGCTGGTCGCCAACTACATTCCCGAGGGCATGGAGGTCACGCTCCAGTCCGAGAACGGTATGCTCGGCATGGGGCCCTTCCCCTATGACGACGAGGTCGACGCCGACCTGATCAACGCCGGCAAGCAGACCATCACCGAAATCGACGAGAGCGCCTATTTCAGCTCGGCCGACAGTTTCGCCATGATCCGCGGCGGCCACATCAACCTGTCGATCCTCGGGGCCATGGAAGTGGCCCAGAACGGCGACATCGCCAACTGGATGATCCCCGGCAAGCTGGTCAAGGGCATGGGCGGGGCCATGGATCTGGTCGCCGGCGTCAAGCGCGTGGTCGTGGTGATGGATCACGCCAACAAGCACGGCCAGTCCAAGGTGCTGAAGGCCTGCACCCTGCCGCTGACCGGCACGGGGGTGGTCAGCCGCATCATCACCGACCTGTGCGTGTTCGACGTCAAGCCGGACGGCGCGGGGCTGGAACTGGTTGAACTGGTTGACGGCGTGACCCTGGACGAGGTCGAGGCGAAGACCGAGGCAAGCTATACCATTTCCGAAAAGCTGAAGTCGCTGGCATAGTCTTCCCGACCGACCTCGAGGTCGGACAAGGGAGGGTGACAATGGCGGCTGACGGCTCATACCGCGTAACGGGCGGCGCGCCCCTGCCCGATCCCGCCCGCGTGGCGGCGGCCGCCGCGACGCTGGACACCGATCCCCCCGAGGCCTTCGCCGAGCCGGCGCGCGCCGCCGCCCTCGATCGGCTGGAGCGCGCGCTCGGCGCGGTGCGTACCGGCGACCTGACCGAGGCTGCGGCCCAGCTGACCCATGCCCGCTCGGTTCTGCAGGACCTCACCCCCGCGGCCCTGGAAACACGCAAGGGTCTGGGCGGTCTATTCGACAGCCGGGGTCGTCGGCTCAAGAATTTCCGCGGCCGTTTCGCCGCCGCGACCGCCGGCCTCGCCGATGTGGCCAAGGATATGGCCGAGCGGATTGAGGGCGTGACCCGACGCAACGGCGCTCTGGACAACGCCTGGGACGGTCTGCGCGAGGCTGTCGGCGATCTGGATACACACCTCAGCGCTGTCTTTGGCCGCCTCACTCCGGCCGCGCCGGCAGGGGAGCCGTCACCACTGCAGCAGCGCGGCACCGCCCTGGCTGCCGGACGTGAGGCCGCCCTGCGGACCCTGCCCCTGATCCGCCGGGTTCAAAACACCGATGCCCGGCTGGTCGAGAGTCTGGCGCTGTGCCGTCAGGGTATCGACAGCTGGCGCGACGACTGGAAGGACGGACTGGGTCTGGCAGGACGACGCCCGAAACGGGTCCGGCCCGATCAGACGCGGCTGGCGCGCACGCGTGACGCCCTGCTGGCCCGGATCGACAGCGCCCTGACCGAACTGGACACGGCCCGGTCCCGACGGGTCGAGATCGCCGCCCGTATCGAGGCGCTGCGCCGCCCGCTCTAGACCAAGGTGCGGCGCGACCTAGCCGCCGACGGAAGCCTCGGTCCAGCCGACGATCTGGGTGTTCAGGTCGCGCGTGGCGATGTCGAAGGCCGCGACGATGCTGGACACCCGGTTCTCGGACGCCCGTTGCGAGACCGTGAAGGTCCGCTCCGACACAACCGTGCGCTCCGGCAGGCGCAGCATGCGCGCCGTCGCCGAGATCACGACCAGCGGCGCGGCTCCCGGCTGCTCGTAGCGGGACTCGAAGGTGCGGACGTCGATGTCCAGGGTTCGCGTGGTCGGGGTCAGTTCGCGGCGGGCGATCAACCGCACCCGGGTCGCCTGCGACAGGAAGGCTTCGTGCAGGCTCTGGGCGTAAAGATCCTCGGCCGGCGAAACCCAGCGAGCCCCGGCGATGTAGGCCGCCTCAGACCCGGTAATGCCCAGCATCCGGTCGCCCTTCGACGCCGCCGGGAATTCGATCCGCCGCAGCGACACCTGTACCGGTGCGGCCAGAGCCGGCCCCTCGCCGACCTCGGCACCGGCTCCGAAGCGGTAGAGCTGCACCGGATCCGGCGTCGACAGCAGCGAACAGCCGGCCAACGCCGCGATCACGGCCGTGACGGCCGACAGACGAACAAACATGCCGATCATGGCCGGACCTCAATTTCGGTGGAGGGGGGACGCCCGATGAAGTCACGCGGACTGGCACGAACCTCGTCGATCAGGCTCTGCAGCGAGTCCGTCGCATCCTCGAGCCCCTGAATCGCCTGCATCAGCTGCGGCACGCCTTCGCTGGCGACATCGCCCAGCGGGCCCTCGAGGGCATTGGCGGTGCGGTTGATCGACGCCAGGGCCGTCCGCGCGTCCGCGGTAGCCCGGTTGATGTTGCCGACGGCCTCGCGACCATCGCCGTCGACCAGGACGCGCAGGCTGGCCCCCAGCTTCTGGTACTCGTCAATCGCGGCATTGGCCTTCGTCAGCGACTGTTCCAGCTGCTCGATCATTCCCTTGCGGGCTTCCAGCTCGGTGCTCAGCGACTCGACGTTCTTCAGGCTGGTCGAGAACGAGCGGATATTGTCGTCGGACAGCACCCGGTTGATACGGTTCAGCGCATCCACGGTCTGGGCCAGGACCGTACCCGATCCTGACAGCAGTTCGGCAATCGGTGACGGCTGGCTCTGCAGCAGCGGTACAACATTGTCCGGATACTGGGTCTTCAACAGGGCGCTGGCCGGGGTTCCGGCGGTGATCTGGATGTAGTTCAGGCCTGTGATGCCCTGCGGCTCGAGCTGCGCGCGCGACGTCACCCGCACCGGCGTGGTGGCATCGATGCGAATGCGGGCGATGACCTCGTCGCTGTTTTTGGGATCCAGATTCAGGTCGGTGACCTCGCCGACACGGATGCCATTGAAATTGACGTCGCCGCCCTCCGTCAGCCCGCGTACGGGGCCATAGAAGACGATGTCATAGACGTCGTAGTCATTGTTGAACTGCAGGCGGGCCAGCCAGATGGCGAACACCGCCAGCGCCGCCAGCAGGGCGATCGTGGCAATGCCGACGGCGGCGTAGTGGGCGTCTCGTTCCATCGCTCCGCTCTCCTCAGGCGGCCTTCGTGGCGGCGCGTCCGCGCGGCCCAAGGAAGTACTCTTTGATCCAGGGATGATCGGAACCTTCCAGCTCCGCCACCGTGGCCTTTTCTATCACACGCTTGTCGGCCAGCACCGCCACCTTGTCACAGATGGCGTAAAGGCTATCGAGATCGTGGGTAATCATGAAGACGGTCAGGCCCAGATCGTCCGAAAGGTTCCGGATCAGGGCATCGAACGCCGCGGCACCGATCGGGTCCAGCCCGGCCGTCGGCTCGTCAAGGAACAGGATCTCGGGGTCCAGCGCCAGGGCGCGCGCCAGGCCGACCCGCTTGCGCATCCCGCCCGACAGTTCCGCAGGCTTCAGATGGTGGGCTTCCGGCCCCAATCCAGCCATGGCGATCTTCATCTCCGCCAGTTCCCGGATCATTTCCCGCGGCAGTCGCGTGTGCTCGACCAGGGGCGAGGCCACGTTCTCCAGCACGGTGAGGGCCGAGAACAAGGCACCTTGCTGGAACAGGGTGCCGGTCCGCTGTTCGATCTCGGCGGCCTGGCCCTTGGTCATCTGGGTGATGTCATGATCGAAGATGCGGATAGTGCCGCCGTCCGGCTCCTTGAGCCCGAGGATGGTGTTCAGCAGCACCGTCTTGCCTGCCCCCGATCCGCCGACGACGCCAAGAACCTCACCCTTGATCACATCGAGGTCGAGGTTCTCATGAATGACCCGCTCGCCGAACTGGCTCAACAGGCCGCGAACCTCGATCAGGACTTCCGGCGACCTGTCCGCGGCAGGCGGTTTGTTGACGGGCACGGTCACCAACCCAACTCGATAAAGATCATCGCGAAGACGGCATCCAGCACGATGATGGCGAAAATGGCCTGCACCACCGCAGCCGTGACCCGCCGCCCCAGGGATTCGACATCGCCATCGACAGACATGCCCTGACGGCAGCCAATCGCCGCCACGACGATCGCGAACACCGGAGCCTTGATCATCGCCACGCCCATATGGGTGCCGATGTCGGGGGTGTCGGCGAGTCGCTGCAGGAAGAAGGATGGGCCCAGCCCCAGCTGGGTCCATGTCACCAGCATCCCCCCGAACAGGCCTGAGACCATGCCGACAAACGTCAGGATCGGCAGCATCACCAGCATGGCCGCGAGTCGGGGAATAACCAGGGCCTGAAACGGATTGACGCCCATCACCTGCATGGCGTCGATTTCCTGGTTCATCCGCATTGAGCCGATCTCGGCCGCGAAGGACGAGGCCGAACGGCCCGCCAGCAGCACCGCCGTGATAACCACCGCGAATTCCCGCAGCACCGAAACCCCGATCAGCTGCACGGTGAACACGCCGGCCCCGAACTGGGTCAGCAGGTCCGCCCCGAGGAAGGCGATCACGGCCCCGACGAAGAAATTGGTGGTGGCGATGATCGGCAGGGCGTCCAGTCCGGCGCGCTCGCCCTGGCTGAACCAGGCGGGCCAGCGGATACGGCCCGGATTGCTGAGGGCGGCCCCCGTGGCGACCATCAGCCGGCCCAGAAAGGCCAGCGACATCACCGCCTCGTGGCCGATGTCCTCTACCCCTCGGCCAATCTTGGCAAAGGCCCGGGTAAATCCATCGGCGCGCTTGCGCGGCTCGACGCTTTCGCGTTCCAGCCGCTCCACCATCGCATAGATGCGGCCGGCCTCCGGGCGTGTGGCCCAGACGGAACCGGGGAGCAGAGATCCGGTGGCCTGGACGATCGCAAGCGCCCCGGCGGTATCGAAACGTCCCATTTCGTCGAGGTCCAGGCGCGACGGCGTCCGGTCTTTCAGGGCGTTCGCCAGACGCCGCGAGGCCCGGCCCAGACCAGCCGTGGTCCAGTCACCGCTCAGGCGAAGCACCGGTCCGCCCTCGTCGTCGTCGATCTGGAAATCCGCGCTGGCCATGTCTCTCACTAGACGGGGCTTCGGGCTTTGCCCATGCTCTTTGCTGCGGGCGAGACATGAACGCTCGCCGGGCGTTACCGTTCGGCCACGACCCCCGGTGGTACCTGCGGCCCGCCTGCCGGGTGCGGAACCGCCGCCACGTTCAGTTCAGATAGTTCAGCAATGAGACCTGGCTCAGCTGGCTGATGACCTGGGCCGAGGCCTGGATCGCCACCTGCGACAGCTGCAGATCGGTGATCGCCTGGGCCATGTCCGCGTCGGTCTTGGTCGACAGCAACTCGTCAAGCGACGTCTTTTGCTCGTTCTGCGATTTCAGGATGCCGTCGACACGGTTCTGCATCGCCCCGTTGCGCGCGGCCATATCGGTAATCTTCGACCGGGCGCTGTCGAACCGGGTCAGTTGACTGGTCAGAAAGTCCCGTGTCGCATCACTCATCGGATCGGTGATGGGCGTGGTCCCGTGATAGGTCTGGATGTCGCGGAAAATCTGGAACATGTCGGTACCGATCTCGTTGGCAAGGAAGCTGGTTTCCATGCGCGAGCCCTCGTCGAGGCGCGAGGTCTGTTTCAGGCTGTCGTTGACGAAACTGTCTGCGACCGAGGGGGCGGCGGCCAGGTCAGCCAACGTCATGGACACGACCGGAACCGTCTCGACACTGCCCCCGGCGAACAGGTAGCGGCCCTGGTGCTTGACGTTCAGACCGTCCTGGGCGACCTGAAACTCGTTCTGCAGCTGTTGCATCAGGCCGTCGATGCGGCCGGACGCCAGAGCGTCGGCAATCGCCTGCCGACCGCCGCCGGCCCCGTCCGCAATCCGCCCGAAGGCCAGATCCTGGGCACCCAGTCGCGCCGAAACGGTTTCGCCGGTGTTGATGAAACCCTGGATGCGGCTTTGCATCGATTTCAGGGCGGTCAGGGTTTCCGAACTGCGGCCGAACCCGGTCAGGTCCGTCGCCACCTTCTGGGTTGAGATGCGTTTCTGCGCGTCCTGGGCGCGCACTTGGGTGTTCATCAGCTCCGCCAGGGCTGAATGGTAGTTTCCGGCGGTCGATACCCTCGTCATCACACCATCCCCAGCAAGACGTCATACATGTCCTTGACGGCCTGGATCAGGCGCGCCGAAGCGTTAAAGGCTTGCTGATACGTCGTCATCAGCACCAGTTCCTCGTCGAGATTGACCCCTTCGAAAGCGATCTGGCGCGCCGTCGCCTCGTTCTGCAGCGCCGAGGCACTATCGGACCGACTTTTCGACAGCTTGGCCTTGCCCCCGATCTCGCCGGCCAGTTCAGAGGTGTAGCGCGACACACTGATCGACCCACCGGACGAACTGCCCGCTGCCTCGAACCGGGCCGTCCGCTGACCGGCGTCGGCCAGCAGCAGGGCCCCGCGCCCATCACCGCTCGCCAGGGCAGCCGACCCCGGCGCGGCGGACAGGTTCAGCTGGGCCAGGGCCAGTTTCGACGGGTCCCTGTTGATATCGGTCCTCAGCGTGAAACCGTCTGCGCGCGAGGTCCGAACCCCGGTGCCGATCCCGAACAGTTCGGTCAGGGACACGCCCGACGGCACCTGGGTCGTCTTGTCATTGATCACCGACATCGCCGGTGGCGGGCTGCCCAGTCCCTTGAAGGTCAGGGCACCGGAGGTCGGATCCAGCGTAAAGGTCCCGTACCGTCCGACGCCGGTCGCGGAATCATTCAGGGCCGTAAGCAGGTCGGCCACCGTTCCGGCTCCGCCCGGGACCGTTACCGTCAGGTCCCGCAGCTTGGAGCCGTTGGGGTCCACAAAGCGGAAGTCCACCGTCTCGCCGGCCGTGAAGCCGTGCAGCGACGCCGTCGTCAGCCCGGTATCGTACAGGGCCACGCGATCACTGGTGACGAGGTCATTGAGCCCGAAATAATGGGAAAAGCCTCGACCCGCCTTGTCGCTGGGCGCTGCGGCATCATCGGCGATGGCGACGCCGTTCGGGCTCGTGGTCGAGACGCTCAGAACGCCGCCGTTGAAGCTGGCCGTGGCCGCACCACCCAGTTCCGTATTCAGCACGGCCAGAAAGTTGGCCGGCGTCGCCGCCGACCCGTTGATGGTCATGGACGCGCCCGAGAACACGATGTCGGCCCGCGCCTGAATGACTCCGGCGGCGTTGGTTACGGCGATGGTCGTGTTGCCGGTAAATCCGGTCAGAGCCGTTTCCAGCGACTGACCGACGTTGCGGCCCGTCAGGGTCGACGGCGGCGGAACGGCGCTGTTGGCATTGTGGGCACGGTTCAGCTCATCCGCGATCCGGGTCATCATCTCGCCCAGCCGCGCCGCCGTCTCGGGGGCTTCGGTGTCGCGAAGTTCAACCAGGCCCTTGATCTCGCCGGACACCACACTGTCGAGCAGGGGGCGCTTCTGGCCGCCCGGCTCGGTTACCCAGATCTCACTGAAGGCGGTCTCGGCATTGACCGAGCCGGCCCGGCTGTATTCCAGCTTCGCATGACCCTGTCCGGCCAGCAGGACACCGCTGCCGGTGCGGATCGAGACCCCGCCGACCGCCCGGACCGAAACCCGGATATCCATCAGCGACGACAGCTGGGTGATCAGCGCGGCCTGGGCGGTCTCGGCCCCTGAGGAATCCCCGGAAACCGCGGCAGCCCGCGAGATCTCGATATTCAGCGCCTCAATCTGTTCCAGCAGCGAGTTGCCGGTTTCGACCGCGCTCTTGATCCGGCCATCGGCATCCTCGCGCACGGACTGGATCTGCCCCGAGATGCGATTGGCCTCGTCGAACAGCGCCTGGACCTTGAACAGGGCCTCCTGGCGACGCGGCGACGACACCGGATCCTCGGCACCGGCGGCGAAGGCTGAAAAGATGTCATCGACCTGGGAGAAGAAACCCGCTCCACCGGGATCGCCGAACAGGGACTGTATCCGGTCGTACAGTTCGTAACGTACGCCCTGGCGCGCCGCGTCCGACCCCGAGTTCAGGCTCGCAGCCTGCAGGAAGCGGTCCGTGGCGAGACGAATCCGGGCCACATCGACGCCCGCCCCGATTCCCTGGTTCGAAACGGCGACCTGGTCGGCGATCTTGCGCACATAGCCGGGCGTGTTGACGTTCGAGACGTTGTCCGAGACCACACGCAACTGGGCCTGCGCCGCAGTCAGGCCCGACGAGGCCGTGTTCATGATGGCGTTCAGTGACATCAGAGCACTCCCGATGACATGACGGCCACGCCACTCGGCAATCCCTGCCAGCCGACGTGCGCTTTTTGCCCGGCCAGATCGCGCGACGATCCAGCTAGTTCATTGAATACATTGGGCATCACGATTGTTACCGCGTTCATACCCGATATGGAGCGCAAGGGACGGGCCAGTCGCCCACCCCCGGATCGCTGGCCGGGCCAGCCGGGCAAAAAACGTCACGGCGCGGCAAGATTTGACTGCGGGACCTTGGATTGCCGGGCACCACACAAACATGCTTTCACAGCATTTTCCGTTGGTTAGGGCGTTTTTTCGAGGTGGCCCGCGACTTGCGACCCACCCTCCGAACCTTTGGGCGCAGCAGGCGCCGACGTATCCAGGCCACTGGCACCCATGTCCGCTGAAAGTCTCCTTTCCATTGTCTCCCCGGCCCCCGCGCCGGGTTCCGCCTCGAAAGCGGTCGACGCCCATGGTGACTCCGGCTTCGACCGGATGCTGGGGCAGGCGATGAAAAGCGACCCGGAACAGGTCCGCGCCACCGGCAAGAACGACACATCGCTGACCCGGACCGGGGCCGGTTCGCCCCCGTCGTCGTCAGGCGCGATGGCCGCCACCGCGCTCACTACCCCTGCCATGGACGACACGCCCCCCGCCGTAGAGGCCACGGTCGTCGCGATCGCAGTCGAAAAGGCCTCGGAAACGACCTCATCCGCCACGGCCAAAACTTCCGAAGAAGCGTTGCCGCTGCTCGTGGATGTCGACGTCAAGACCGCCGACGATGCCCAGGTGCTGCCGGCCACCCCGACCGACAAGGGGGCTGATGTGCCCCAGGTCCTGCCCGGCTCGCCACCCGTTACGGTCGCGCCGCAGGTCGAGACACCGGCGGAACGTCCGCAGACCGCCGACAAGGGCACAGCCGGGCCCCAGGTCCTGCCTGGCCCGGTCGACACCGCTCCCGCACCGGAACCGGTCGCCTCTGCCAAAGGAACCGACGTCGCCCAGGTTCTGCCCGGCGTTTCCGCCAAGTCCGAGGGGCCGCAGGTTCTGCCGGGTCCTTCCGCCAAGACCGACGGACCACAGGTTCTGCCGGGCCTTTCTGCCAAGACCGACGGACCGCAAATCCTGCCGGGCACCGTCCCCGTGCCGCCCTCGGGCAAGACCGCCGATCGTCAGATACTGCCGGGTACGGAAACCGCGTCCACCGCCGGTACAGCCGCTGAACCGGCCACGCCCGCAGTTACAGCCGCCGGAGCCAAGGCCACAGCAGCGGCCATGGCTGCGCTGGCACCGGCCGTCACCCCGCCGCCCGTCCGTCCCCTCACCGACCGGACCGGAACCGTATCCAACAGCGTCCGGGCGACCGGTGACCGACCCTCGAATTCGTCCCCCACCTCCGCCGTCACGGCAACCGGCACGGCAACGGTCGCCGCTGCGCCTTCAGTGAGCGGGACGTCGACCGTGTCCGAGGTCGCGTCGCTGTCGGATCGGCCGCCGGCATCAGCCATCGCCGCCCCGGTGATCCCGGTCGCCAATGCGCCTGACGTCACAGTGAAGTCACCCGTCGACCAACCGCCGGTCGAGGCCCCGCCCGCTCCGGTCACCCAGGCCGGCACCGCATCGCAGACCTACAGTCTGTCCAACCTCTCCAACGCCGCGGTCGAGGCCACAGCCCAGTTGGCGGCCCAGATCATTCGCCGACTGGACGCCCGTTCGACCCGGTTCGAAATGGCCCTGACCCCCGACAAGCTCGGGCGGGTCGATGTCAGCCTCGACATCGATGAGCACGGCCGTCTTGCCGCCCGACTCGCCTTCGACAATCCGGCCGCCGCCCTCGACATGAAGGGCCGCGTCGACGAGTTGCGCCGCCAGCTCGAAGAGGCCGGTTTCCATCTTGCCGACGACGCGTTCCAGTTCGCTGAGCGCGACCGCTCGTCCGGCGAGGCCTTCGACCGCCGCCAGGGTCGTGCCTTTGCCGCTGCCTCCCGCCTTTCCGATGAAACCGACGCGGCCGCCCCGGTTACGGCACCGCGTTGGATGTCCCTCTCCCTGACGCCTGACCGCGTCGATATGAAAGTCTGACCGATGGTAGGTGCCGTCACCGCCGCCTCAGCCACCGACCGCACGGACGCCGGTCGGACCGCCATGGCCACCAATTTCGAGACGTTCCTTACCCTGCTCACCGCGCAGTTGAAGAACCAGGACCCGCTGTCACCAGTGGATTCCAATGAGTTCACCAGCCAGCTGACCCAGATGTCGGGCGTCGAGCAACAACTGCTGACCAACGACCTACTCACCAGCCTGTTGGCCGCCCAGCAAAGCGGGGGCCTGTCCGGTGCCGCCAACTATATTGGCAAGGACACCACCGCCGCCTGGTCCGCGATGAAACTGGACGCCGGCAAGGCGACCTGGAGCTATGAACTGGCCACCGACGCCGCGACCGCCAAGCTGGATGTCCTCGACGGTGGCGGCCGGGTCGTCTGGAGCGGACCGGCCCCGGACCGCACCGAGGGAACCCACGACTTCGTCTGGGACGGAAAGACCACCGCCGGGGGGCAGCTGCCCGATGGCGGCGTCTATACCCTCAGGGTCACCGCCAAGACCGGATCCGACGAGACGGTCACCAGCCAAACCCTGGTCCGCGGTCGCATCACCGGCGTCGAACTCTACAACGGCGAACCCTATCTGACCGTCGGCAACTCCATCCTGCCGCTGTCCTCCGTGATCGCGCTCCAGGAGCGTGCTGCCACACCGGTCGGCACGTCATGAGCCAGTCCCCTGTCAACTCAACGTGCCCTTCCTCTCACCCAGTTGAAATCGCTACTTTCCGGAGTTCCAAGTCATGAGCATCAATAGCGCCCTGCTGGCCGGCGTGTCCGGCCTGACTGCCAACGCCGCCGCGCTTGCGGCCATTTCCCAGAATATCGCGAATGTGAACACGATCGGCTACAAACGCACGTCCGGTGAGTTCGCGACCGTGGTCAACAGCCAGAGCAGCGGGGCCGGCTATTCTGCCGGTGGCGTCATGGCCAGTGCCCGGCACTTCACCAGCCAGAATGGCCAGCTGCAGCGTACGACCTCCTCGACTGACCTGGGCATCGCCGGTCAGGGCTTCTTTGTGGTCACCGAAAAGGCCGAGGACCTGACCCCGGCCGACACCCGCCTGTTCACCCGTGCCGGGGCCTTCCGGGTCGACAACAACGGTTTTCTGAAGAACACCGCCGGCCTGTATCTGCAGGGCTGGCCGATCGACAGCAGCGGTAATATCAACCTCGACCCTTCCGACCTGACCCGGCTCAAGACGATCAACGTCGGTTCGGTCGGCGGTACCGCCGAGGCCACCACCCGTATCGAACTGAACGCCAACCTGCGCTCCAGCCAGCCGATCTCGGTCGCGGCATCGGACGCCGCGCTCTCACCCGCGGGCCCGAACGCCTATGATCCGGCCACCAACTCCATGTCGATGTGGGATCCGGACACCGGCACCGGCGTCAAGGCCGATTTCGAACTGACCATTCCGGTCTCCGACTCCAAGGGTGGTCAGAGAACTGTCGCCCTGTCGTTCCTGAAGAGCGATGTGCCGAACCAGTGGTACGCCGAAATCCGCGCCATCCCTGCCAGCGACGTCGTCACCGGTGCCGGCCTGTCGAACGGTCAGCTCAAATCCGGTCTGGTCGCCTTTACCCAGGACGGTCGTCTCGACGTCAACGCCATGCTGGCCATGGCCCCGGGCGAAGCCCTGTTCCCCGACGCCTCGGTGGCCTCCCTGAATTTCGGAGCGTCGGACGGGCCCGCGCCCGGTGCCGGTGCCTTCAACTGGTCCCCCACTCTGGGCATTGACAATCAAACCGTGGCTTTTGAGCTCGCCAACTCGGCTGGCGGCCTGACCCAGTACGACAGCGCCTCGGTCGTCCAGGCCACGCTGACCAACGGCACCGCCTTCGGCAACCTGTCGGAGATCAAGATCGACGAGAAGGGCTATGTCACTGCCATCTTCGACAACGGCGTGACCCGGCAAATCGCCTTGGTCGCCCTCGCCACCTTCACCAGCCCCGACACCTTGTCTCAGGTCAGCGGCAACGCCTTCCGGGTGACCCAGAGCTCGGGCACGTTCAACCTGAAGGGGGCCGGCAGCGGCGGCGCGGGCCTGATCGGGGCTTCGCAGCTGGAAGCCTCTACGGTCGATCTCTCGGCCGAATTCACCGGCCTGATCACCACCCAGCGGGCCTATTCGGCATCCTCGAAAATCATCACCACCGCCGACGAGATGCTCGCCGAACTGATCAGCATCAAACGCTGATCCGCAAGTAACTGATCGTTAGATTCAATGAATCGTCGCTTTACCTTTGGCCGCACAGTCATCAGTGGAGGAAAGGATTTTATTCTTTCCTTCACCACGACCCTTAAACGGCCTTTAGCTGAGCCGGGCTACATTCACATCTCAGATGGTGATTGGTGAATGAGGCTTAAGCCCATGCTGCAAGAGCGACGCCTTAACAGTAAAGGCGAACAATACGTGGTCGGACCAACGGGTACGCCCCTTACATTGGGTGATCTGCCGCCGCCATCCACCGACCGGTGGGTGATCCGGCGCAAGGCCGAAGTGGTGGCTGCCGTTCGCGGCGGGCTGCTCAGCCTTGACGATGCCCTGACGCAATACCGTCTGACGGCCGAGGAATTCCTCGCCTGGCAGAAAGCGATCGACAAATGGGGCATGCAGGGTCTGCGCACCACGCGCATCCAGCACTACCGGGGCTAGTCCCCGCCCAACTCTCCCCCGAAGACAGCGGCCGCTCCCGGAAACGGGGGCGGTCGTTGCCGTTTCCGGGCCGGATCTCGCCCCGGCCTCGAATTCGCACCGCTTTCATCCTAAATGGGGCCCATGACGTTGCTTGAGCCTACCTGCCCGGTCCCGACCTTCGCCCCCGCCGACATGGACGGGGCGATCGAGGCTGCACGCGCGGCGGTTGGCCTGCCGGTCGGTGCGCGTATCGTCGCGGCCATGTCCGGCGGCGTCGACTCCACCGTAGTCGCGGCCCTGCTGCACAAGGCCGGCTATGATGTGGTCGGTGTCACCTTGCAGCTCTATGACCACGGCGCGGCCCTGAAGAAAAAGGGGGCCTGCTGCGCCGGTCAGGATATCCATGACGCGCGTCTGGCCGCCGAATCCATGGGCATTCCCCACTATGTGCTGGATTACGAAAGCCGTTTCCGCGACGCCGTGATCGACCAGTTCGCCGATGCCTATCTGGCCGGCCAGACGCCGGTGCCCTGCATTCGCTGCAACCAGACGGTCAAATTCCGCGATCTGCTCGACGTCGCCCGCGATCTTGGGGCCGAGGCCATGGCCACCGGCCACTATGTGCGTCGCGCCGTGGGCCCGGACGGTCGGGCCCAGATGCGCAAGGCGATCGACCATTCGCGTGACCAGTCCTATTTCCTGTTCGCCACCACACCGACGCAGCTCGACTATCTGCGCTTCCCGCTGGCCGACCTCGAAAAACCCCAGGTGCGCGGCGTCGCCGCCGAACTGGGGCTGAAGATCGCCGCCAAGCCGGACAGCCAGGACATCTGCTTCGTGCCGTCGGGTGATTACCGCACCCTGATCGACAAGCTGCGGCCGCAGGGCCGTGAGGCCGGGGACATCGTGCATATGGACGGTCGGGTGCTGGGCACCCACGCCGGGATCACCGACTATACGATCGGCCAGCGCCGCGGCCTTAACGTCGCGGTGGGCGAACCCCTGTTCGTGACGAAGCTGGATCCGGACAACCGCCGTGTCATCGTCGGCCCGCGCGAAGCCCTGCTGACCGCGGCCCTGACGCTGGACGAAACCAACTGGCTCGGTGACGAGCCGACGATCGAGGCCGCCGCCGCGACCGGGGCCCCGGTACTGGCCCGCGTCCGCTCGACCCGACCACCGTCACTGGCCCGACTGGCGCTGGTCGACGGCGTCATTTCGGTCATGTTTGCTGAGGGCGAGGAAGGCGTGGCTCCCGGCCAGGCCTGCGCCCTCTATGATCCGGCCGATCCCGATCGCCTGTTGGGCGGCGGCTTCATCCAGACCACCACCGCCGTTGTCTGAGACACCCGGCCAGACGTTGGCCGAGCGCACCGGCCTGCCGTCTGACCTGCTGTACCTCCGCGAGGGCTTTCCCCGCGACCGCTGGACCACGGCCCTGCACCCGACGGCGGCCCACTGGCTGCAGATGCACGCCGGTTTCCGTGAGCATCAGGCCCATATGACCGGTCTGGCGGGACAGTGGCGCAATCGCACGCTCGACCCTGCCGGGCTGCACCGCGTCTTGATCCCGGCCCTGCAGGCCTTCCTCCAGCATCTCGACGGCCATCACCGCATTGAAACCGGCCACTATTTCCCGGCCATGCGAAAGCTCGAGCCCCGCATCATCCCCGGCCTCGATCTGCTGGACCGCGACCACGATGACATCCACGGTCATCTGGAGACCCTGTTCCAGAGCGGCCTGGGCTTTCACCAAGCCGTCAGCGGCAAAGCTCTCGATGTCGCCGACCAAGCGGACCGGCTGGCGGATGTTCTCGACGTCATTACCTCGCCTCTGCTGCGCCACCTCGACGACGAGGAGGACATCGTCATCCCCCTGATCGCCCTGCACGGCGATCCCGCAGGCTGATTTCGCCGACCTCGGTTTGATTAAATTCCGGACAGGTCGCATCCATACGGACGTCCGCCGCCCTCAGACCGTTAACGCCATCGTTCAAAAGGGATTTCCGATGACACCAACTACCGCCTGTATGGCGTCCGTGCTGACACTTGTTCTGTCCGCGCCATTGGCCGCCCATCCTGCCCAGGCCCAGACGGCTGCCGTGGCCACCGCCAGCCAGACCACACCAACCTACAGCGCCGCCCAGTTCTATCAGACGACCAGCTACGGCATGGCCAGTCCGTCCGGTCTGGCGTTTTCGGCCGACGGTCAGTCGATTCTGATCTCCTCGGACGCGACCGGTGTCTTCAATGCCTATGCCCTGCCGATCAACGGCGGCGAGTCGGTCGCGCTCAGCGCCTCGACCGGATCGGCCACCTATGCCGAGAGTTATTTTCCGAATGACGGTCGCGTGCTGCTGACCGCTGACGGTGGCGGGGACGAACTGACCCATGTTTTCGTGCGCGAACTGGACGGATCGGTCCGGGATCTGACGCCGGGCGACAAGGTCAAGGCCGACCTGATGGGCTTCAGCGGCGACGGGGCCACCTTCTGGATCACCTCCAACGCACGCGATCCCGAGGTATTCGACCTCCACGCCTATGACACCGCCACCTATGAGAACCGCCTGATCTTCGAAAACCCGGGCATGATCATCGCCGCCGTATCGCCGGACGGCCGCTGGGTGGCCATGGCCAAGCCGGTCACAAGCGCCGACTCCGACATCTATCTGGCCGATCTCCAGACCGGCGGCGAGCCGGTGTTGATCACCGCCCACACCGGCAATGTCGCCTATGACGTCTATGATTTCACCCGCGACAGCCGGACCCTGGTCATGGCCAGCGACGAGCGGGGGGAGTGGACCCAGGCGTGGGCCCACGACCTGGCCACGGGTGAGCGTACGGCGCTGATCCAGGCCGACTGGGACGTGGCCTATGTCAGCTATTCCCCGTCGGGCCGCTATCGCGTCTCCGCCCTGAACGCCGACGCCTCGACCGAACTGACCATACTGGACACCACGACCGGACGGCCGGTCCGCCTGACCGGGCGACCGGACGGCGATGTCGGCGGCGTCCGCTTCAATGCCGACGAAACCCGGATGGCCTTTACCGTCGCGTCCGACACCTCACCCAGCGACGTGTTCGTCGCCGATCTGGCCACCGGCCAGACGCGCCGTCTGACCCGGGCACTCAACCCCGCCATCGACGAGGCCGATCTGGTCGAGGCCACCATCGTCCGCTACGCCGGTGAGGGCGGGGTTCAGGTGCCCGGCGTCCTGTATCGCCCGCACCGGGCCGATGCCGCCCATCCGGTGCCGGCGATCGTCCTGGTTCACGGCGGTCCCGGCGGTCAGAGCCGACGCGGCTATTCGGCCATGATCCAGCACCTGGTCAACAACGGCTATGCGGTGCTGGCGGCCAACAACCGTGGCTCGTCAGGCTACGGCAAGACCTTCTTCCATCTCGACGACAAGGCCCATGGCGAGGCCGATCTCCGCGACATCGTCGCCGGCGGCCAGTGGCTTCGCGACCAGGACTGGGTCGCCGACGACCAGGTGGCGGTGATGGGTGGCTCCTACGGTGGCTATATGACCGCGGCAGCCCTGGCCTTCCATCCGGACGCCTTCGAGGCGGGGATCAACATCTTCGGCGTCACCAACTGGGTGCGGACGCTGGAGTCGATTCCGGCCTGGTGGGGACCACAGCGTGACGCCCTGTTCGACGAGATGGGTGACCCCGCCACCGATGCCGAACGTCATCGCGCCATCTCGCCCCTGTTCCACGCCGACAAGATCCGGCGACCGATGCTGGTGGTCCAGGGGGCCAACGACCCGCGCGTACTGCAGGTCGAGAGCGACGAGCTGGTCGCCGCCGTCCGCGCCAACGCCGTACCGGTTGAATACGTCCTGTTCCCGGACGAGGGCCACGGCTTCCGCCGCCGCGACAACCGCATCACGGCCCAGGAGGCCTATCTGACCTTCCTCGACCGCTACGTGCGCAAATAGACGTTCGACCGACCGGGTAGCCATCGGCTGCCCGGTCGGCCGACAGTCCCTACCCGGCGTCGAGGCTCGGGTTGATCAGGTATTTCTCGCCCGTGGCCCGCTTGTTGTAGCGGGCGATGATCTCGGGGTTCAGGGTGTCGGCCAGCGAGATTTCCGCCACATAGTGGCTGGCGAAGGTGGTCTTCAGCTCGGACGCCACCCGCAGTCGCAGGGCCTGGGCCCGCTCGCCGCCGATCCGGGCCAGACAGGGCGGCAGCAGCCAGCCGCCGACCCCCCAGGACATGCCGAAGGCGCGGTTCAGCGTCGTCGGGCCCGAGTCCAGCATGCCGTAGATGTAGACCTGCTTGTGCACGGTGGAGCCGTAGCGGCTGTAGGTCGTGGCCGTCTTGTTGGCCGCCACCTCCATCGCCGTCAGGATCTGCCCGGCCAGGGTGCCGCCACCGATGGCGTCAAAGGCCAGCGTCGCCCCGGTCTCGACCAGCGCCGCGATCAGGTCTGCCATGAAGGTCGGGCTGGTCGAGTCGCAGATGTGGCGCGCGCCGATCCCGCGCAGGAGCTCCGCCTGGGCCTCGCTGCGCACGATATTGACCAGATCGACGCGATCGGCCTGACAGACCTTGTTCAGCATCTGGCCGAGGTTCGAGGCCGCCGCCGTATGCACCAGGGCCGTGTGTCCCTCCAGCCGCATGGTTTCGAGCATGCACAGACTGGTCAGCGGATTGACGAAGCACGAGGCCCCCTCTGCCGCCGTCGTATCGGCCGGCAGCGGCAGGCAGGTATCGGCCCGAACCGTGCGGTACTGGCCGAACATCGACCCGCCGAACAGGGCGACCGTCCGGCCCATCAGGCCCTGGGCCGTTTCCGAGCTGCCGGCGGCGACCACCGTGCCCGCGCCTTCATTGCCGACGGTCATCGACTCGTCGAGCCGTCCGCCCATGGCTCGCATGCCGGCGGCCGGAATTTGAGCCGTGGTCACGGGATTGCCGGCCGGGCCTGACATCGTCGCCGTGTCCATATCGGCCGCCCCGACCAGCAGGGCCAGGTCCGACGGATTGATCGGTGCCGCCTCGATGCGCACGACAACCTCGTCCGGACCCGGCGGTGCCACCTCGACCGTGGCCAGCGACAGTTCCAGCTCACCGGACTTGCGCACGAGGCTGCGCAGTTGAAGGCCGTAGCTTGAAAGGGAATTGGTCATGGGAGCTCCTTGGCCGGGCAAACCGGCAGGGTGGTCGGGATGATGGAACCGGCCGCAGCCGGTCAGGGCGTGGTCAGGCCGCGTCTTCGCGAGGCATGACGTCGCCCACGGTGGCGCAGTTCTCGACCCGGGTCAGAACGACGTCGCGCGGCTTGACGATCTCGCCGCAACAGCCGCAGGCGATCTTCGGGTCCAGCGACTGGCTGCAGGTCTTGTGAACCAGGTCGATGCCGGAATCGGTGTCGCCATAGACATGTTTGCTGCCCCAGGCGTGCAGGGTCACCAGTACGGCGTACAGGTCCTTGCCCTTGGCGGTCAGCACATATTCATTGCGTGGCGGACGTTCGGAATAGAGTTTCGGCTCCAGCACCCCATGCTGCACCAGCGTCTTCAGCCGCGCGGCCAGAACGTTGCGGGCGACGCCCAGCCGCTCCTGCCATTGTTCGAAACGACTGACGCCCTGAAAGGCGTCGCGAATGACCAGCAGCGTCCACGGATCACCGATCACCTCCAGGGTGGCAGCGATGGAACAGCTCTGTCGGGAATAGTCTGCGGTACGGCCCATGCAGGGAAGGTGACCCCGCGTCATCCTTTTGGCAAGAGGGTTGCCAATCTAAACTCACTATGACAGTTTTCTTTAAGTACGGACACATCTTCGCTGTTCCGGCATTGAACGTGTTTGCTGTATCCCTCGACTTCGGGCGGAAGCCTGCCGATCCTCCGCCGGCCTTCCGCCCGCCTTTCGCCTCTCCTGCCCCGCGGATTCCATGACTGACCAGACCCTGTCCCAAGCCCTGGCCCTGACGCCCGATGACGACGGCAGGCTGGTCGCGGCACTCACTGGTGCCTTCTCCAACGCCTCCCAGGCGATGCCGCCGGAAAAAGGGGCACCGTTCGGCGGCCTGATGGCGGCTCTGGCGGCGGCTGCGACTCGACAGGGATTGGGTATCGAAACCCCGTTGCGCAGCCTGACGGTCCAGTATCTGGCCGCAGCCCGCTTCGAACCCATTGCCTTCGTCCCGACCCTGCTGCGCGGGGGGCGCAACATCGCCTATGCCAGCGTCGCCGCCGGTCAGCCGGACCGGCCGGCCTTGCAGGCCCTGGCCACCTTCGGCCGTGACGTCGCCGGCCCCGAGTTGACGCCGCTGGTCGCCGCCGCCGTGCCGGTCGACCGGATCGAACCGACCCCGCTGAATCCCATGTTCGGTCCCTGGTTCACCCGGTACATCGAGCACAGGTTTGAATCCGGGCCGCGCCTGTTCGGCCTCAACCCGCCCGAAAGCCCGGTGCTGCGCGTGTGGATGCGCACCGCAGACGCCGCCCCTCTGGATGAGGCGCGGCTGCTGTTCCTGCTGGACGGGGTCTATCCGACCTACTGGACCGCCCTGCCCGGCCCACCGACCATCTCGGCCAGTGTCGACCTGCGCGCCGACCTGTTCGGGGACCTGACGCCGGAAACCTCACCCGACGGCTGGGCCTTCTTCGAGTTTCGTACCATGGACCTGGGCGGCGGCTGGGCGGTCGAAGACGGGGTCGCCTTCGCGCCTGACGGCCGGCCCCTGGCGGCTGTGCGCCAGCGCCGGAAACTGATGCCAGGCCGCTGACTACACCGTTGCCGGAAAGATCACGGACACTTGCGTGCCCGGCGACCGCGGCTTGATCACCAGCTCCCCGTCGAGCTTCTCGACCATCGCGTGAACGATCTTCATGCCAAGGCCGGACCCCTTGGCCTCGGTGGCCGGATCGAACCCGACCCCATCGTCCTCGACCTCGAGCCGCAAACACTGCTGCTCCCGGAGCAACCGCACCCGGATCGCGCCCGGTGCATCTTCAGAATAGGCGTATTTGGCCGCGTTGCTGACCAGTTCTACCAGCGCCACACCGACCGAAATCGCGCGATCAGTGTCGACCCGGGCCTCCGTCGCCTCAACACTCAGGGATCGGCCACCGGCCTCAAAGACATCGCCCAGCCCCTCGGTCAGGGTCTCGATATAGGCTTTGAGCTCTACGCCCTCGACCGAGTCATCCGAGTAAAGGCGTTGATGCACACGGGCGACCGCGAGGATACGGGCACGGGTCTCAACCAGCGCCGCCCGCGCCTTCTGATCCGTCATCGCATGGGCCTGCAGATAGACGAAGGACGCGACCAGCTGCAGACTGTTGGCGGCGCGATGGTTCACTTCTTTCAGCAGCAGATCCGAACGCATGCGCGCTTGCTGAGCCGCCAGCAGCAGCCGTTCCTGCCAATGCCACGCCAGACTCAGCAAGGTCGTGAGAAAAAGCCCCGCCGCGAGGATTCCGAATGGAACCAGGCGGTGTCCCAGGCCCATGGGTGCGGAAATCTCCATGTGCCAGCTCTGCCCACCGAACGGCAGCTCCTGAACGGTCGATAGACGCTGACCCGAAGCCTGAACGGGCCTTTGGGCTGTCCCCCCGGGCCACAACACGGCACCGTCGGCGCGGCCGTCCCGGATGATGACCTCCAGACCTTCAAGAGCGCCCGGCCCGACGAAGATGTTGTCGAAGAAGTCCTGGGCCCGGAACGGCGCGTAGATCCAGCCGCGGAATGCGCCGCTCGCGTCGAACAAGGGCAGGTAGACGAGGAAACCCGGCTGCCTTACAGCGTCCAATTCCTGCACCAAAGTCACCGCCGAAGTGGCCGCCGGTACGCGCTGCGCCCGCGCCCGCTGCATCGCTTCGCGACGGACCGGCTCCGAATACATGTCAAAGCCCAGCGCCGCATGGTTGCGTCGTCCCTGGGGTTCCAGGAGCAGAATGACACTTTCGGCATCTTCGGCCTTCGGCCAAGGGTGAACATCGGCCGGCAGAAAGCGTTGAACCTGGGCCCGGACGTCCGGTCCGTCGAGCCAGGCAGAATAACCGATCCCCTGAACACCGGGGTAGCGTTCGGCCAGCGTCAGGGACCCGACGAAATCCCGGAACTCTTCCGGCGTGACGTCCTCACTGGCGGAAAACAGGCCCACGGTGGCCCGCAGCAAGGCAACATGGGTATCGAGGCGGCTCTCGACAGCGGCGAGAATGACATCCGCCTGGCGCTCGAAACGCTCATGTTGACGGATTGAACCACTGTGTTCCGCCCATGCGGCGAGGGCCAGCGTCAGACCAATGCCGAGCACCGCGATCCACAATGCGGGAGTCGGCCGAAATCTACGCGTGTTCGATGGCACTTGCGATGTTCCCCCCGCCGCCTACCTCTACAGCATCAGCCCGGCCTCGCACCAGAAGCCCGCGTCACCGTTCACGCGCTTGCCCGGATACCGGTGAGGCGCTAACCCGCTGCGATCCGTATTCTCAGGACCCCCATGACCCAAGCCACTGATCCCGTCGTCATCTGTTCCTTCGCCCGCACCCCGATGGGCGGCTTTCAGGGGGCCCTGTCCGGCGTCAAGGCGACGGAACTGGGGGCCACTGCCGTGCGCGCCGCAGTCGAGCGCGCCGGAATCGATCCGGCGAAGATCGAACAGATCTTCATGGGCTGCGTCCTGCCC
The DNA here is from genome assembly GCF_963977465.1 of uncultured Brevundimonas sp. GTDB lineage: Bacteria > Pseudomonadota > Alphaproteobacteria > Caulobacterales > Caulobacteraceae > Brevundimonas. The sequence goes on from NZ_CAXBOQ010000004.1 coordinate 188,728, forward strand.
GCCGGTCTCGGCCAGGCCCCCGCCCGACAGGCCGCCATCGGGGCCGGGCTCGGTCTTCATGTCGAGGCCACGACCGTCAACAAGATGTGCGGCTCGGGGATGCAGGCCACGATGATGGCCCACGACGCCCTGCTGGCCGGCACGGCCCAGGTCATCGTCGCCGGCGGCATGGAGTCGATGACCGGCGCGCCCTACGTGATGGCCAAACACCGCGGCGGCTCACGCATCGGGCACGACGTCATTTCCGACAGTATGTTCCTCGATGGTCTGGAAGACGCCTATGAGCCCGGCAAGCTGATGGGAGCCTTTGCCGAGGACACCGCCGGCCAGTACCAGTTCACCCGCGAAGCCCAGGACGCCTATGCCATCGAGAGCCTGACCCGCGCCCGCGCCGCTATCGAAAGCGGAGCCTTCGAGGCCGAGATCACCCCGGTCGAGGTCAAGACCCGCAAGGGCAGCGAGACGGTCAGCGTCGACGAACAGCCCGGCAAGGCCGATCCGGCCAAGATCCCCAATCTGAAGCCCGCCTTTTCGAAGGACGGCACCATCACCGCTGCCAACGCCTCCTCCATCTCCGATGGAGCCGCCGCCCTGGTGATGATGCGGGAATCCACCGCCAAAACCCTCGGCCTGCCGGTCGTCGCCCGCATCGTCGCCCACGCCGCCCACGCCCACGAGCCGGGCCTGTTCACCACCGCTCCGGTCCCGGCCATGAAGAAGGCGCTGGCCAAGGCTGGCTGGTCGGTCGAGGACGTCGACCTGTGGGAAGTCAATGAGGCCTTCGCCGTCGTGGCCATGATCGCCATGCAGGAGCTGAACATCCCGCACGACAGGCTGAATGTGAACGGCGGCGCGACCGCCCTGGGTCACCCGATCGGGGCCTCGGGCGCGCGCATCCTGGCCACCCTGCTCTCGGCCCTCCAGGCCCGTGGCGGCAAGAAGGGCATGGCCGCCCTGTGCATCGGCGGCGGTGAGGCCACAGCCGTGGCCGTCGAACTGGTCTGAGCCCACTCGTGGTGTGAACCTGTACGGACCGGGGACATCAATCCGGCCGCACTCGCTTGGGTGCAGGGTCACGGACGCTGGCGAGATGCCGCGGCGAAGGGGCCTGACTGCGAGGGCGCGGCCCCCTGACGGAGTCCGAAGCCATCAACCGGGCCATGGCCCGACAGCCGGTAAACAACAGGATCATCGCAGACTCCCCGCAAATGCGAATGAGTCGCAAACTTACAGCTGGTCACGTATCCGGCAAGCCGGAAAGTGACTTGGCCGTCTAGCGCAGGTCGACCGACTGGGCGATGCGCTCGGCCACAGCGCGATCAGCCGGATCGAGACTGGCGACCCAGACATGGATCTCGCGCGGCGCGGTGGCGCGCTGGAACAGATGCTCCAGCGCATGGCGTCCGTCGGCCTCGGTCACCACCACCGACGCCCGACCCGCCACCTCGGCCATCTGGCCGTCATAGATCGGAAACTGCGACGCCGGGCCGGCATAGATCATCACGAACGGCGTACCGTCGTGCCGCACCGAATAGATGGTGAAGTCCGGGCCCGGGCGGCCGGTGTCGAGCTCGAATCCCTGGGGCAGGTCGAGGCGGAACGGCAGGGCCGCGCGCGCCGCCGCGTCGAGCGGACGATAGGTCGGGACTGCCGGTTCAGCGGGCGCCACGACATCCGGAACAGAGGGGGCCGGCACGGACGGGGCCGGCGCGGTGGCGGGGACCGCCGGCCGGGTCACCGCTGGAGCCGGCGTGGTCGTCATCCGGGCGGCCGTCGGCACGACAGCCGGGATGGCAACGGGCGCAGGAGTCGCCGCAGGGGCCGGAACCGGAGCCGAAACCGGCACAGGAACCGGCTCCGGTGTCGGTGTCGGTGTCGGTGTCGGTGTCGGGGTAGCCAACGGCGGCCCGCCGTTCAGGGCCCGGGTCAGGTCGGAGGCCGAAGGCGTCTGAGGCGACGATACGGTCGCATCCTGGGACCGGGCGGCCACCGGGGTGGCGAGCAACAACAGGACGGTGGCGGAAGCGAGAATTTTCATGACCCGACCTTCGCTCCGGATCGGGGCGATCGCAAGGCCCCGGCGCGTCCGGACCCGGTCAGGCCGTCGGCAACTCAATCCAGAAGGTGGCCCCTTCACCCGGCTGCGACGTCACACCGATGGTGCCGCCCTGCAGTTCGGTCAGCCGCTTGGCCAGGGCCAGGCCAATGCCGTGCCCCTCGACGGTCGACCGCTCCAGCCCCAGCCGGTTGAACGGCTCGAACAGCTGCGCCTGTTTCTCGACCGACAACCCCGGTCCGTTGTCGATGATCTCGATGCGGACCAGATCGTGGACCCGGCTGGCCCGGAAGATCACCGTCCCGGCCGTCGCGCCATATTTGACGGCATTGGATGCCAGATTGGCGACCACCTGGGCCAGACGCTGGGAATCGGCCAGCGCCACCAGGCCGTCGCCCACACAGTCCAGCTCCAGCTGCATGTCGCGCGACTCCGGTCGCAGGGCCACGGCACGGCGCACATCCTCCAGAACCCCGCGCACATCGGTGGGCCGCAACTCGACCTTGACCGCGCCGGACTCGGCCCGGGCCACATCCAGCAGATCGTGGGACAGGGCCTCGACCTGACGCGCGGTCTTGACCAGCATCTCGGCCATTTCGGCCTGAACCGGCGTGATCGGACCCAGCTGACCGGTCTGCCACAGCTCACCGATACCGATGATGCCGCCGACCGGACTCTTGACCTCATGGGCGACATTGGCCAGCAGCCGCGACTTGGCCTCGGACGCCCGCTCGGCCCGCGCCTGGCCCGCCCTGGCGCGGTCGGCCAGCCGGTCGCGTTCCTCCAGCAGGGCGGCGACCAGCAGAACCGGCATATAGCCCAGCAGCACCAACATCTGCGCCATCAGGGCCCGGTCGGCCCCCTGGAACCGCGCCGCATAGGGCCCGAAGCCCGCCATACTGCCGCCGACCGCTAGAATGGTCACGATCAGCAAGGCCGCCGTCACGCCCAGCACCCTCAGGCGCACAGCGATCACCAGCAGGATCGGCAGGACAATGAACCCCAGCGGCAGGCTCAGATGCGAGAAGATGGCGACGCTGACCCCGGTCAACACACCCAGAAGAACCAGCGTCTCCAGCATCTTCATCGGGCGGGCGATAAGCACGAGGTTGCGACGGGTCAGCGCCAGGCCGAAGGACCCGATAACCGCGATCCCCATTGCGTGGCCCAGCCACCAGGTGCCGAAGGCATAGGCGAATCCGGGCCCGGACATCAGCTCCAGCATACCCGCGGCAAACAGACCCGCGGGGATCGGTGCCACCACGGCGGCGCTGATCAGAAAACGGCTCGTGCCCTCGACACTGGACAGATTCAGGCTGGGCGCGAAGCGTCGTGCCAGCAACACCGCCCCGACGATCTCGATCATGTTGGCCACGGTGAACATGATGACCAGCGAGGTCGAATTGCCGGCCAGCAACTCGCCCGCCATGACGCCGACCGTGATCAGGCTGCCGAAGCACAGGTCATACATCGGTCCCCGGGCATTGCGCAGCCACACGACCACGGCGAGGCCCCCAGCCCCCCAGAGGGCCGCAACCAGACCCGCCGAGCGCGAGAACTCGATCGCCAGAACCACCAGAATGACCACACCAACGGCCGCGAAGATCGGGGCCAGCGGCTCGGCGAAGAACGCAGCTGCGCTGCTGCGCCCGGCAATGGCCGATCGGGGGGCGACCGGCACCTTTCCGGCAGGGTCAGCGGATGGGGCCGCGGGGCTCGCAGTCATCAGGTCAGGTCTCGGCACACCAATTCAGCCTGCAACCATGCACAAGCTTCACTAATATCCCCTGAAATTCAGGCGTCCGCCGCCAGGGCCGCCACAAATTCCCCGACCGAATGCGCCGGTCCCTGCGGATGGCTCCAGACCGCCGCACTGACCGCCACAAAATCCGCACCGGCCCGCGCCAGGTCTCCCGCATTGGCGGCGGTGATCCCGCCGATGGCCACACAGGGAATTTCGACGGTCTCCTGCCAGATGGTCAGGATTTCCGGGTCGGGACGATGGGTCGTCGCCTTGGTCGCGGTCGGGAAGAAGGCCCCGAAGGCGACATAGTCCGCCCCCGCCTCGGCCGCGTCCATGGCCAGTTCGCGGCTATCGTGACAGGTGGCGCCGATCATGGCGTCCGGCCCCATCAGACGACGGGCCTCGGCCACCGACGCGTCACCCTGGCCGAGATGAACCCCGTCGCAGCCGCTGCGCTGGGCCAGGTCAGGCCGGTCATTGAGGATCAAGGCCACGCCGTGGGCCCGGACCACCGGCCCCAACCGCTCCACCGCCGCCAGCACCGTCGCGTCGTCGGCGTCCTTGAGCCGAAGCTGCAGCGCCGCAACGTCTCCGCCGCCCAGAGCCGCCTCCAGCGCGTTCGCGAAGGCATCGAGATCAAGGATCGCCGGCGGGGTGATCAGGTACAGGCGACAGGGCGGACGGGACGGAATCTGGGGAGTGCGGGCCATGGGTCTCGCTGGGACAATCGGCGGCGCGCGTCAACGCCTGCCGTGCGATGCGAACGAGTTGCAGTCGCCTCTATTTGTGCTATAGAGAACCATTATCAACACCCGACGGGATTCGCCTTCCGTGTATGTCTGTAACTGCAACGGCCTGCGCCAGCGTGACGTCGCCTTCGCCATCGAGGCGGGGGCCACCCGCCCACGCGACATCTTCGCCAACAACCAGTGTGCCGTTCAGTGCGCCAGATGCGTCTGCGAAATGCGCGAAATGATCCAGGACAGCCGGCAGGCCTTCGCCATGGCGGCCGAATAGGCCTGGGCCCAGTTGCGGGCGATTTTTACTCGCAATTTCAATGTCAGCGATAAGTGTTCGCAAGTGAACACAAGGCCTTTTGCCGTGTTATGAAACGGCGAAACGCGACGACTCATCGCCGCCGCCAACAGGAGCCGAGCCATGCAGGGCGACCCCGCGATCATCCGCACGCTCAATGCGGTCCTCACCAACGAGCTGACGTCGGTGAACCAGTATTTCCTGCACGCCCGGATGTTCGAGGCCTGGGGCCTGAAACACCTCGGCCAAATCATCTACGATGAATCGATCGGCGAGATGAAGCACGCCGACATGCTGATCAAGCGGGTGCTGTTCCTCGACGGCCTGCCCAATCTGCAGGACCTGCACAAGCTGAAGATCGGCGAGACCGCCTTCGAATGCCTCGCCGCCGATCTGAAGCTGGAACTGGCCGGTCGTGAGACCACCATGGCCGGCGTGACCCAGTGTGAGGCGGCCAGGGACTATGTCAGCCGCGACCTGCTGATGCGCATCCTCAACGACACCGAGGAGCACATCGACTTCCTCGAGGCCCAGCACAAGCTGATCGAACAGCTGGGCGAGCAGAACTATCTGCAGTCGGCCATGACCGAGATCGCCCCGGACAAGAGCGCCACGGGGCAGTAGTCGGCGTCGAGATCGGCGGGGTGCCGCCGCTACTCTACAAGCCGGTGGCCAACGTGACTCCGACGTTCCAAATGAAGTGACTCAGCGCGATGAGGACGAGCGACCCGGTTCGCAACCAGAGCACGCCCAGAAACAGGCCAAGCGACGTCTGCATCAGGAACTTGGGCGCATATTCGAAGGCCACGACCTGAAGCCTGGGCCAGTCCGCGTGAACGATCGGCTCCGCCAGGGCAAAGGGAACGTGCATCAACCCGAAGGCGACGCTCGACAGGAAGACGGCCTGAAAGCGTGATACGGGCAGGTGCAGCAAGGCGGTCAGAAACAGCACCCTGAAGACGACTTCCTCGGCCGTGGCACCGACGACCAGCGCCGCCAATGTGACGGCCAGCTCCCCGACCGGCGAGCTAATCGGGGCAACAGCCTCGGCGGAGTAGGCTGCGTAGCTCCAAGCCGCGGCGACACCGACACCCACCACGCCGGCCAGGAACAGTCTGAGTTTCGACGCGGAGCGCAGGCGCGTTGGCCATTTGACGAGACCGAACTGCAAAAAGGCTGCGGGGACCATCGTCCAGGCCAGAAGATAGATGGCAATCGCCGACAATGGATCGAGCATGCCGAACATGTTGAGAACCCTACCCGCACCCAACTGAAGCCCCACTACGGCTGCGATCATGAGTCCGATCCGCCCGACCTGCCGGGGCCCCGCGTCTCCGCTCCAGTAGATCGCCGAGCCGGCGGTCGCGAAACGCAGGGCGACGAACGACAAGCCAAAGACGGCCGCTACCACCGCGGCCAACGTGGCGTTGATTTCCATCGCAGATTCGGGCTCCACGGCTCCCGTTCGCGACACCAAGGCCCACCAAGTGAGCGCCGCCAGAGCGATGGCGACGAACTGCGAGAGTCTGCGCAAGGTCATGGACGTGTCCGACGATAGAGGGCTCGGCAACGTGCACACCCCCCGACTCACAACCTGATGTAAGCAGGCTCCGCTTACGGCGGCCAGAGTCGCTGCCCGACGTCGAGGCGGGCTGGTCCCAACGGAGATCCGGGCTGAATCCGGGAACTGACGCCCGCTCCCGCTCATTCCTCGATCAAATGCTGAAGGACGAGTGATGACCACGATCGACGAAACGCTGGACGACGTCCGCGACGCCGCCACCGATTTTCTCAACGCCGAACATCGGGGTCCCGGCCATGTCGCCCTGGGGATCGCCGTCACGGCCGGTTTTGCCCTGCTGGCCACCGCCTTCGCCACCGGTGCCTTGCGTCCCCTGCGGCGTGACCCGGCAAACGACCATCAGGACGGTCCGGTCACCGAACGGCCGCGCGGCCCGATCAGTCTGGTGCTGCCGGCGGTATTTTCGGTCACGACCCTGTCGGCACTCAGGGTCTGGAACGCGCCGTCCCGCCCCGGCCGCAAACAAGCGCTTGGCCTCTGGGCCGCGGCCCAGGCGGTCAATGCGGTGTGGATTGCCCTGCGCCCGGCGGGACGCGGCCTCCAGATCGCCGCCGCCATGTCCTCGGCCGGTCTCGCCGCCGCCTTCGCCCACGAAGCGCGTAAACTCGACGTCGGTGCCGGAAAGCTGGCGTCACCGATCGGCGGCCGGGTCCGCCTCGCCAACAAGCTGCAGGGCCGATCGGGAGATGAGAACCGAACCGCGAACTGAACGTCCGCCGCCTTGCCGGATGGTGCCGCTTCCTCTAGGGACAGCGCTCGATTATCGCGCGCGCCGGACGGTCTGGTCGCCGCGCCCAGCCCTATTTGAGACCCCATGAAAATCAACGGCAACACCATCAAGCCCGGCATGGTCCTGCAGCACAACGGCGGTCTGTGGGTCGTGACCAAGGCCAGCCACGTCAAGCCCGGCAAGGGCGGGGCCTTCGCCAACGTTGAGGCCAAGAACCTCGAGACCGGCAACAAGCTGAACGAACGCTTCCGTTCGGAAGACAAGGTCGAACGCGTCACGCTCGAGCAGAAAGAGTTCTCCTATCTGTACGCCCAGGGCGACGCCCTCGTGTTCATGGACGACGTGAACTACGAACAGATCGAACTGCAGAAGGACTGGGTCGGCGAGGATCGCATCGCCTACCTGCAGGACGGCATGAAGGTGACCATCGAAATGCACGAGGACCGGCCCATCGGCCTGTCCCTGCCCGATCAGGTCAATCTTGAAGTCGTCGAGACCGAGCCCACCGTAAAGGGCCAGACCGCTTCGTCCTCCTACAAGCCGGCCATCGCCAACAATGGCGTGCGCATCATGATCCCGCCCTATATGGGCGTCGGCGAGAAGATCGTCGTCGACACCTCGACCGGCGAATACGTCCGCCGCGCCGACTGATCCCGACCCGCTACCCCCGGCCACAGGCCGGGGTCCCGGGGACGCCGCCGCGCGTCCCCTGAACTTCTCCGTCTGTCCGGGCTGACCGCCTTTTCAGGACCTTCGGACCAGGAGATTCCCCATGGCTCTCGCCTCCGCCCTCGTCTCGGTCATGCTCGATGCGGTCCGCAAGACCGCCCGCCCGATGCTGCGCGATTTCGGCGAGGTCTCGCAGCTGCAGATCTCGCGCAAGGGACCGGGCGACTTTGTCACCGCCGCCGACGTCAAGGCCGAGGACACCCTCTACGAACTGCTGATGAAGGCCCGCCCCGGTTACGGCTTCCTCGGCGAGGAGCGCGGCATGATGGAGGGCACCGACAAGAGCCACACCTGGGTGGTCGATCCGATCGACGGCACCACCAATTTCATGCACGCCATTCCTCATTTCGCCATCACGGTCGGGCTGGAACGGCGCGCGCCGGACGGCACATCCGAGATCGTCGCCGGCGTCACCTACAACCCCGTCGCCAACGAGCTGTTCTGGGCCGAGAAGGGCAAGGGCTGCTACCTCAATGACCAGCGCATTCGCTGCTCGGGTCGTCGCGACATGACCGAGAGCCTGATCGCCACCGGCCTGCCCTTCATCGGCAAGACCGGCCACGGCCAGGCCATCAAGGACATCCACGCCGTCGGCCAGCGCGTCGCCGGCATTCGCCGCCTCGGCTCATCGGCGCTCGACCTGGCCTGGGTCGCCGCCGGCCGTTTCGACGCCTACTATGAGCGCAACCTGCAGCGCTGGGACGTGGCTGCGGGTATCCTGTTCGTCACCGAGGCGGGCGGCATCGTCTCCACCATCGACAGCGATGGCGACCCGATGTCCGGCAAGCAGATCATCGCTTCCAACAGCGAGATCCATCCGCAGCTGCGGAAGATCCTCCAGGCCACCTGACCGGCGGATGGCGTCGCCACTGGTCATCGCCCATCGCGGCACCTCGGGCGAACGGCCCGAACACACCCGTGCCGCCTATGATTTGGCCATCGACCAGGGGGCCGACTTTATCGAGCCCGATCTGGTCGTGTCGCGCGACGGCGTTCTGATCGTCCGCCACGAGAACGAGATCGGCGGCACCACCGACGTCGCCGACCGCCCGCAATTCGCCGATCACCTCACGACCCGCACCGTCGACGGTCAGACCGTCACCGGCTGGTTCACCGAGGACTTTACCCTCGCCGAGTTGCAGAGCCTGCGTGCCCGCGAACGTCTGCCCGCCCTGCGCCCGGCCAATTCTGCCTTCGACGGTCAGGAACCGATCCTGACCTTCCAGCAGGTCATCGACATCGCCCGTTCCGGATCGCTGCGCACCGGCCGTACGATCGGCGTCTGCCCCGAGTTGAAGCACCCGACGCATTTTGCCGCCGCCGGTCTGGCGATGGAGGACCTTTTCGTCGCCGTGCTGGACGCCAACGCCCTGACCGGCACCGATGCGCCCATCCTGATCCAGTGTTTCGAGGTCGGCCCGCTGCAGCGCCTCGCCGCGCGCATCGACGCCCCCCTGCTGCAACTGATGAGCGTCGCCGGTGGACCGGTGGACCGCCCGGACCTGACCTATGCCGCCATGGCTACGCCCGACGGTCTGGCGACCATCTCCGACTATGCGGGCTGGATCGGGGTCGAGACGGCGATGATCGCACCGGATCTGGACCGGTCGCAGACCTCTCTGATCGCCGACGCCCATGCTGTCGGCCTCAAGGTGGCCGCCTGGACCTTCCGCGCCGAACCGCTGTTCCTGCCGCCGGGTGCCGCCGACCTGACGGCTTGGCTGACCGCCTTTCGCGACTACGGCCTCGACGCCGCCTTCAGCGACTTCCCGGCCACTGCGGTGGCTGTCGCGGGCCGCTAGCGACCCGCCACCAGGGTGACGCGGATCGTCTCGCCCGTCATGGCCCGGGCGGTCCAGCTGCCGCCCACCGCAACGCGCACGATCGGCGTACAGAATTGGCCCGGCATCGGCAGGGGCCGCCGCTGACTTAGGCACAGCTTACCGTCACGCACCCGCCAGACACCGGAATTACGCCCGCCGCGCCGGTCCTGCCCTTCGAACCGACCGCCTTCGGCCAGCCACAACCGCGCTGTGCGCCCGTCGGGATAGGTCGACACCAGCGTGTTCGAGAACGCGGCCTGCAGGTCGGAAGCACTGGCCGGCGACTGCACGGACAGCATCAGACTCATCAGGATCAGGGCAGACATCAGTATCCTCAGGCTGGGCTCGCCAATGATCGTGGCAAGCCAGGTTCAGTCCGAGCGGAACTGCAGCTCCGCCAGACGCGCATACAAGCCGCCCCGGGCGATCAGTTCAAGGTGGGTACCCTGATCGACCACGGCTCCGTCCTCCATCACCACAATCCGGTCGGCGCGCAGCACCGTGGCCAGACGGTGGGCGATGACCAGGGTGGTGCGCTCTTCCATGGCCGCATCCAGCGCCTGCTGCACCAGCTGTTCATTGCCCGCGTCCAGCGCGCTGGTGGCCTCGTCCAGCAGCAGGATCGGGGCGTTGCGCACCAGGGCCCGGGCGATGGCCAGCCGCTGCCGCTGCCCGCCGGACAGGCTCTTGCCGCGCTCGCCCAGCGGTGTGCCGAATCCTTCCGGCAGGGCGTCGATGAACCCCAGGGCCTGGGCCTTGTCGGCCACGGCCCGGACCTCGTCCTCGGTCGCGGCCTCACGCCCGAAGCGGATATTCTCCAGCGCCGAGCCCGAGAACAGCGGCGCTTCCTGCGACACCCAGGCAAAGCGGCGACGCACGGCCACCGGATCGGCCTCGCGCACATCGACCCCGTCGACCGAGACGGTGCCCGTCTGCGGATCGTAGAAGCGCAGCAACAGGCGAAACACGGTGCTCTTGCCCGCGCCCGACGGCCCCACCAGGGCCACCGTCTCGCCCGGCCGTACCGTCAGGCTGAAGCCCTTCAACGCCGCCAGGTCCGGCCGCCCCGGATAGGCGAAATCGACCGCAGACATCGACACCTCGCCGCGCGGTGGCTCAGGCAGGACCCGCGGCTGTGCCGGAGCGGCGATTTCGGGCACGGCCCGCATCAGTTCGTCGATCCGCTCCATCGCCCCGGCGGCCTTTTGCACATCGCCCCAGCTCTCGCCCAGCGCCCCCACGGCCCCGGCGACGAACACCGACAGCAGCACGAACTGCAGCAACGCCCCCGGTGTCATCCGCCCGGCGATCACGTCCTGGGCCCCCAGCCACAGCACCAGGGTCACCCCCCCAAACATCACCACGATGATCATCGCCGTCATCAGGGCCCGGGCCTTGATCCGGATCAGCGAGACGTCGAAGGCCCGTTCCACCGCCGCGCCGAAGCGGGCGATGGCACTGGCCTCGCGCCCGAAGGCCTGGACGGTTTCGATGGCGTCAACGCTTTCGCCGGCGAAGCCCACGGCCCCGGCGAACTCGTCCTGGGCCCGGACCGTCAGCTTGCGCACCCGCCGCCCGAAAAGGAACAACGGCCCCAGCAGGAAGGGCACGGTCAGCAGCACCAGCCCGGTCAGCTTCAGACTAACCACCGACAGCAGGATGGTCCCGCCCACCATGGTCAGGGCGTTGCGCAGCGCAAACGACACCGAGGTGGTCAACAGGGTCTCGACCAGGGCGATGTCCGTCGTCAGCCGCGACAGCACCTCGCCCGTACGCATCCGGGCGTAAAAGGACGGGTCCAGCGTCAGGATGCGGTCGAACAGGCCGGTGCGCAGGTCGGCGATGACCCGCTCACCGGTCTTGGTCACGTAGAAATAGCGAAACGCCGTCGCCAGCCCCAGGAACAGGGCGTTGGCCCCCAGCACCAGGAACCACAGGTTCAGGTCGCGACCGGCATTCTCGAAGCCGTTGTCGATGGCCCCCCGGGCTGTCCCGGTCAGAGCCAGGGACCCGGCCGTGGACAGCAGCAGCCAGAACACGGCGATGGCGGCATGGGCCTTGTGCCGCATCAGATAGGGCAGCAACCGCCCCAGTGGCCGCACGCTCCGGGCCTTGGCCCGTTTGCCCGCAGCCTCCCCGATCTGCTCGACCAGCAGCGCTCCGGCCCCGGGCCGTCCCTCGGCTTCAAACGACGGGGCGATGGGTGGCGGAGACTGGGTCATGCGCCCGCCTCTTGCCCCGGAACGCCCCCCGGTGTAAACGCCGCCCCTTCTTCCCGCTGGAGCCTTCGGCGGGTTTTCTCATTGACGCGCACCGACGGTCGGCATCGTCATCGCGCAGAGACCGGACGACGACCATGAAAGCGGACACGCACCCCGACTACCATTTCATCACTGTGGTGATGACCGACGGCTCGACCTACCAGACCCGGTCGACCTACCAGAAGGAAGGCGCGACGCTGAACCTGGACATCGATCCCTCGACCCATCCGGCCTGGACCGGCGGCAATCAGCACCTGCTGGACCGCGGCGGTCGCGTCTCGCGCTTCAACAACAAGTTCGGCGGCTTCATCAAGAAGTAGCGGACTGCGGCTTCAGGGCCACGAAAAGCGCCGGTCTCGGGACCGGCGCTTTTTGTTTGTCCGGAACGTCGATAGCATGGACCCGTTCGATCCTGGGGCGTGGACACCGTGTCCAACGCCGGATCGAACCAGAGCGACTGAAATGAATCGACGGCAATTGGGACTTGGCGTGGCGGCAACCGCCATGAGCACGGCGGCAGGCACGGCAGCGCTGGCACAGGTGCCGATGCAGCCGTTCACCCCCGGCACCAATGCCTTCTACGACAGTTTCAACGATCAGCTGGCCCGCCTGCCCGCCGCCTTCCAGGGCGACGTCCGCGCCTTCTACGAGCGCACCGGCTGGCGTCCGGTCTGGAATGCCGAGCGCCTGCGTGCCCTGCAGACCGCCGCGAGCCGGGCCGAACGACACGGCCTGTCGCCGGCGGACTTCTTCAACTTCCCCGCCCTAGCCGCCGATCCGGCCACGGCCGAGATGCGCACCACCGTTGCCGCCCTCGGTTACGCCCGCGTCCTGTCCGAAGGCCGTGTCCGGCCCGAGACGGTCGAGGATCTGTGGGAAATGCAGAAGAACCGGGTCGACCTGCCCGGCGGTATGGCCGATTCGATCACTCGCAACACGCTGGTCGACTGGTACGCGGGTCTGGCCCCGACCGACATCGGCTATACCAACCTGTCCGCCGGCTATGTCCGCTACCGCCGCCTGATCCTCGACGGGGGCTGGCCCGTGTTCAGCGCCGGGCCGACAATTGAGCCTGACACCAGCGACGCCCGCATCCAGCCGCTGATCCGCCGCCTGGTGGCCGAAGGTGACCTCAGCGCCGCCGCCGGTGCCCGCCTGGCCCTGGCCGGAGGTTTCTACGGCCCTGAGCTCCAGGAAGCCGTGCGCAGTTTCCAGACCCGGCACGGCCTGGCAGCCGACGCCCGCATCGGTACCGGAACCCAACGCTCCCTGTCGGCCTCGGCCGAGGATCGGGCCCGCCAGATCGCCCTGAACCTGGAACGCCGCCGCTGGCTCAAGCGCGACCTCGCGCCCGAGCGGATCGAGGTCAACACCGCCGCCGCCATCATGGTCTACTGGAAGGACGGCAAGCCGGTTCACTCCAACCGCGTCGTCGTCGGCTCGCCGGCCAACCAGACGCCCAGCCTTGAAAAGCCGTTCGCCTCGGTCGTGGCCAACCCGCCTTGGTATGTCCCGGCCTCGATCGCCCGCAACGAGATCCTGCCGCGCGGCCCCGGCTATCTGGCCGCCAACAACATGTATATGTCCAACGGCACAGTGATCCAGCGCGCCGGACCCACGGCCGCACTCGGCTATGTGAAGTTCGAGCTGCGCGACAGCTACGCCATCTTCCTGCACGACACGCCGTCCAAATCGGCCTTCAACCTGTCGATGCGTCAGCGCAGCCACGGCTGTGTTCGGGTTCAGGGCGCGGTCGAATTCGCCCGCCTGCTGCTGTCGCCCGATCCGATGCTGCTGGCGGAATTCGACGCCGCCCAGGACAGCCGCGATACCAAACGCATCCAGACCGGCCGCGAGATCACCGTCCGCCTGCTGTACTGGACTGCCTTCGTCGACGGCCAGGGTCGCGTCGCCTTCCGCGAGGACGTCTACGGCCGCGACGAAAAGCTGGCCGCCGCCCTCGGCATCGCCGTCAGCCTGCCCAAGCCGGTCAATGACGGGGCCCGCATAGCCAACGACGTCGGGCCGTAGAGCCCTGACTGCCCGTCATCCTCGGGACAAGCCCGAGGATGACGGTCTGATCAGCGACGACCGGGTTTTAGCCTAAAGCCTGAACGCCGCTTCCAGCTTGCCCATCTGGCTCAGCACGGCGTTCTCGGCCTCTTCCTCGGGGCCGTCCAGATACATGCGGCGGTCCAGATACAGGACGCGGCCGAACAGTTTCTCGGCCCGGACCAGATACTCGATCAGGGCGATCGGCAGTTCGGGATGGGTCGGGTCGATCTCGGCCTTAGGCTCGTTCAGCCGGTAGCGCGGCTCGCAGGCGGCCTCGGAGGCCATGTCGCCCTCACGCACGGCGCGCTGGATCAACAGCCACGAGGCGATCTGCATCAGCCGGGTGGTCAGTTTCATGCTCTCGCCCGCATAGGCCAGGGCCACCGCTCGCGACAGCATCTTGGATTCCCGCCGTCCGTCGCCGTCCAGATAGGCGGCGGTCTCCTCGACCAGCTCCATGCCTTCACGGAACGTTCGGTCGAACAGTTCCGAACGCGCGAATCCGTCGACAACCGCAGCGCGGCTGCGGCCCGAGGTCGAAAGGATGTTGTCGTCGCTGGCCATCAACTCAAATACACTCATGGAAAGCACAGGCGTCCGTATCACTGTCGGCCCATATCGGGGCCATCAATGTCAGACCAGCAATGGTCATGCCACGGGGCACGCGCGGCTACGAGCGGAAGTTGAAAAGGGCGTCGGCGGCACTCTTGCGTGAGGACTTGCCCTCCATGGCCGCGCGCGCCCGGGCGATCTCCGCCTCCAGCGCCTCGACCCGCTCGCCCAGCTCCTCGACCGAGAACAGGTCCAGATCCTCGCGCGCCAGCGCCGTCAGGGTTGCCCCACGCTGCGGACGGGGCTCCAATTCTTCCAGACTCATCGTCGCCTCCTTGGCCATGGACCGCGCGAACCCCTATCTGAACGCTGACACACGAACGATTGCAAGAGCGGGACGGTTCAGATGAAGGCAGTGGAAATCACCGGTGGATCGGGCCCCGCGACCGCCCTGATCATGGTCGATCGGCCCGATCCGGTCGCCGGCGCGGGCCAGATTCGCATCCGCGTCCGTGCCGCCGGCGTCAATCGTCCCGACATCCTGCAGCGGCTCGGTCGCTATCCGGCCCCGCCCGGGGCCTCGGACATTCTCGGCCTCGAGGTCGCCGGTGAGGTGGATCAGGTCGGCGACGGCGTCTCGCGCTGGTCGGTCGGGGATCGCGTCTGCGCCCTGCTGGGCGGTGGTGGCTATGCTGAATATGCGGCGGTCGACGCCCGTCACGCACTGCCCGTCCCCGACGCTCTGGACTGGATCCAGGCCGCGGCCCTGCCCGAAACCGTCTGCACCGTGTTCGCCAATGTGTTCGAGTCCGGCGGCCTCAAGGCGGATGAGACCCTGCTGATCCACGGCGCGACCAGCGGCATCGGCGTCACCGCCATCCAGATGGCCAGGGCGGCCGGGGCCCGCGTCATCGCCACCTCGCGTGGACCGGCCAAGGCCGCCGCCGCCCGCGCCCTCGGGGCCGACCTCAGCCTCGACGCCCGCAGCGACGACATGGCCGCCGCCATCGCCGGTTTCGGCGGGGTCGATGTGGTTCTGGACATGGTCGGGGCCGACTATGCCGCCCTCAATCTCGAGGCGCTCAAGCCGTTCGGGCGCTGGGTGGCCATCGCCACCCTGTCCGGCAACCGGGCCGAGATCGATCTGGCCCGGGTGATGATGAAACGGATCGTCCTGACCGGCTCGACCCTGCGCGCCCGTCCCGCCGACGAAAAGGCCCGGCTGATCGCTGCTGTGGAGGCTACAGTTTGGCCGTGGATCGCCTCGGGCGCGGTTCGCCCGCCGGTCGAGGCCACCTTCCCCCTGGCCGAGGCCGCTCTCGCCCACCTCCGGCTGGAGACGGGCGAGCACGTCGGCAAGGTGGTGCTGACAGTCAGCTAGAGGCGCTGCCCGGAATCAGCGGCGGCCGCGCACCGGGCGCAGCGACGAGATCCGGTCATTCATGCCCCAGCGATCGAGGTTGCGCACATCGTCGCTGAAGGTCTGGCACTGGCCACGGAAATAGGCGTCGGTACAGACCTCCCATTCGCCGCGGAACCGCATCGAACTGATGACGTCGTTGAACTCGGTATTGCCCAGGTTCACGACCTCACCGTTGAAGCTGTAGGAGGCCCCGCGGAAATCAGCGTCGCGATAGACGGTGATCGAACTCTGGCCGCCGCGCCCCCAGCCACCGCCATTGTCGCGGTCATTACGGTCATCCCGGCGATCGCCCCGACCGCCGCCACGACGGTCCTCGTACTCGCCCCGGACCGGGCCGCAAACCAGCCGGCCGTCGTCGTTGCTGATGTCGTGGCTGGAACAGCGGTTCAACTCGATCGAGGTCCCGCGCACATTGCCGCGACGGTCGCGGCAGTCGGCATACAGCCGGCCCTGATTGACGTAGTCGCCGCTGCAGCTGCGGCTGTAGCTGCCGCGCGGCGAGACCCGCTGCGGCTCCTGATAGTTATACGGCGCGGCCTGTTGGGGCACGGCAACCATGGCTGCCAGGGCGGCGAGGCTCGAGATCAACATTGGGTCCTCCATCTGTTTGCGGCCACGGATCGCGGCGGTCAGACCAACATCAGGCCCCTGAGATGAACCTTGGCTGTATGATCCTGTCGGTCTTCGTTTTCTTTTCCCGCGAAACAGCCTATATCATGAGCATACACGCCCGGTCGAAAGGCCGGGCGCCGTCGTATCCAGAGCCCGGCGACCGGGCTGAAAAGACAAGAACCGGAACGCGTTCATGACCGATATCCTGATGCCCAAGGCCACCGCGGTCTGGCTGGTGGACAACACCTCCCTCTCGTTCGACCAGATTGCCGACTTCTGCGGCCTGCACCCGCTCGAGGTTCGTGGCATCGCTGACGGCGACGTGGCGCGTGACATCCGTGGAGCCGACCCGCTCGTCAACGGCCAGCTGAGCCGCGAAGAGCTCGACAAGGCCCAGGCCGACGACACCTATCGGATGAGCGCTGTGGTCAGCCGCCATGCCGAACTGATGAAGGGGGGCAAGAAGGCCCCGAAATATACCCCGGTCTCACGCCGTCAGGACCGTCCGGACGCCATTTCGTGGTTCGTGCGCAACCATCCGGAAGTCACCGACGCCCAGATCTCCAAACTGCTCGGCACAACCAAGTCGACCATCGACAGCGTGCGCAACCGCACGCACTGGAACAGCGCCAACATCAAGCCGGTCGACCCGGTGACGCTCGGCCTCGTCGGCCAGCTGGCGCTCGACGAACTGGTCAAGAAGGCCGCCGATAAGAAGGCCAAGGACGACGCCAAGAAGGGCGGGGCCACCATGCAGCCGGTCGAGGCCGAACCGGCCGAGCCCGAGTTCGTGCCCGAGGCGCGCGAGCGTCGCGGTGCCGAGCCGACCGCCGCTTCGGTGTTCGGCCCCAAGGACTGACTTTGTTCCTCCCCCATCGGGGGAGGGGGACCGCGTAGCGGTGGAGGGGGCTGCCCCCTCCGTCTCGCCGGCTCCGCCGACAATCCGCCTCCCCCATCGGGGAGGACAAAACAACGGCCCCGGGATCGCTCCCGGGGCCGTTTTTGTTTTCCGGAGATGCGGGGGCCTAACCCGTTCGCGCCTCCAGACTGGTGATCTGTTCCTTGAGCTTCAGTTTCCGCGTCTTGAGTTCCCGTATCTGTAGTGAATCCACCGACGGGTGGATCCGTTCGCGCTGGATAATCTCATCCAGTGAACGGTGCCGATTTCCCAGTTCGCGAATACGAGCCTCAATCGTCATGGCTTGCGCCTCCATGTCTAAGGGATCACACACAATCAACGCCTGACGGAGACGGGTGTGGAATCACAAATGGGTGACTCCGCCGACCCTCCAGACACACAAACCGTGGACCCCGAATTGGCCGAAGATGTGAACGGAGCCATACAAACCGACCCGCCGCGCATCGTGGTCGGGATTTCCGGCGCATCGGGCGTGATCCATGGCGCGCGGGTGCTCGACGCCCTGGCCGAACTCGGGGTTGAAAGTCACCTTGTCGTGACCCGGGCCGCCCTGCTGACCCTGTCCCAGGAAACCGACCTCAGCGCCGACGCCCTGTCGGCCAAGGCCACCGTCGTGCACAAATTGACCGACGTCGGGGCCAGCATCGCCTCGGGCTCGTTCCGCACCCTGGGCATGATCATCGCCCCCTGTTCGGTGCGCACCATGGGCGAGATCGCCACCGGCGTGACCTCGACCCTGCTGACCCGCGCCGCCGACGTGACCCTGAAAGAGCGCCGCCCGCTGGTGCTGATGGTGCGCGAGACGCCGCTGCACCTGGGCCATCTGCGCACCATGACCGCCCTGGCCGAAATGGGCGCAATCATCGCCCCGCCCCTGCCCGCCTTCTACACCCGTCCCGAATCGATCGCCGAGATGGTCGACCAGTCGGTGGGTCGCGCGCTGGACCTGTTCGGCCTCGACTGGGCCCCCGTGCGGCGCTGGGACGGCCTCAAGGGCCCGACCCCGGCATGAGCCTGTGGGACTGGGCCGTGCGCGCCTACGGCACCGAGGGCGTATCCGAGACCTGCCTGACCCTGCAGGACGTCCACGAACAGAACGTCCCCCTGCTGCTGTGGGCCGCCTGGACCGCCGCCACCGGCCGCCGCCCGGATGAGGAGACGGTCGAGGCCGCCGCCGACACCGCCCGGGCCTGGGACCTCGCCGCCGTGGCCCCGCTGCGCGCCGTGCGGCGTACGCTCAAGGCCGCAATCCCCGACATCGACAACCCGGCCCGCGAGGCCATTCGTACCCAGGTCAAGGCTGTCGAGCTCGATGCCGAACGACAGCTGCTGGCGGCACTGGAAGCCCTCGCCCCCGCACCGGACGCCGCGCCGCAGCCGCCGATCGCCGCGCTCGCCGCGGCTGCCCGGGCCTGGGGCACCGTCACGCCGCGTCCGGCCCTGGTCCGTTTGGCCGAGCGGCTTCCGGCTTGAGCCGTGCTCGGTTATAAGCAACGACGCCGGGGCCGAACCATGAACGATGACCTACCCTATCTGAACGAGGAGCAGCTCGCCCTGCTGGCGCGGCTCAAGACCCTGCAGACGGAACACGCCGACCTCGACGCCTCGATCGAAGCCCTCGGCCATCTACCGATTCCCGATCAGCTGCGCATCGCCCGCCTCAAGCGCAAGAAGCTGCTGCTGCGTGACGAGATCGCCAAGGTCGAGAACCGCATCTTGCCCGACATCATCGCCTGAGCCGCCGCTGGCGGGGCTCAGCGCGCCTTTTTGCGCAGCCACATGGCGGCGTCGGCCTCGGCCAGCCACACCTCTGCGTCGCTGTGATCGGTCCAGCCGCGCACCCCGAACGAGCCACCCAGGTCGACCCGGGTCCCGTCCCAGGTAAAGCCCTTGTCCGCCATCGCCGCGGCCAGCTTGCGGGCCTTCTCACGCCCCTCCTCGACCCCGGCGTTCAGCATCAGCAGACCGAACTCGTCGCCACCCAGCCGTCCGACGGCGTCTGATTCGCGCAGATTGGTCAGCATCAGCTCGGCCACCTGCACCAGGGCGGCGTCCCCGGCGGCGTGACCCAGCTCGTCATTGACCCGTTTGAAGCCGTCGAGATCGAGATACAGCAGCACCGCCGGCACCCCGTGGCGCTGGCAATAGGCCATGGTCCGGTTCATCGCCCCGACGAACCCGCGCCGGTTCAGCACCGGCGTCAGCACGTCGGTGTCCGCCGCCGCCTCGGCCGCCTCGGCCCGCAGACGCAGGGCCTCGACCTCCGCGCGCAGGCGCGCGATCTCGGTATTCAGGTCCCCGTCGGACAGTTTGGCGGCCGTCTGGCTCACGGTCAGAAGAACTCCCGGGGGCGCGACTCAGTGGCCGCGACCGACCCCCATGCTATCGCGCTCGGTTGCGGGCGCAACGCGTGTGCTGTAACCGGCCTCTTTCCCGGAGCGTGAGCCCGGGGGTTCCGACCCCCTCGCGCCCCCTTCCGCAGTCTGGTCCGCCCCCGGCGGGCCCGGGGAGAATGGCGATATGGCGACGACAGCGCCCGTGGCGATCATCATGGGCAGCCGCTCGGACTGGCCGACGATGAAGCGCGCCGCCGAAACCCTCGACCGCCTCGGCGTGGCTTGGGAGGCGAAGGTCGTCAGCGCCCACCGCACCCCAAAACGCCTGTTCGACTTCGCCGCGGGGGCAAAAGCCGCGGGCTTCAAGGTCATCATCGCCGGGGCCGGCGGGGCCGCCCACCTGCCCGGCATGGCCGCCGCGATGACCGAACTGCCGGTGCTGGGTGTACCGGTCCAGTCGAAAGCCCTCAGCGGCCTCGACAGCCTGCTGTCCATCGTCCAGATGCCCGGCGGCGTGCCCGTGGCCACCCTGGCCATCGGCGAGGCCGGTGCCACCAACGCCGGCATCCTCGCCGCCCAGATCCTTGCCCTGTCGGACGACACCCTGGCCGGTCGCCTCGCCAGCTACCGCGAGGCCCTGACCGAATCCGTCCACGAGACGGTCGAGGACTGAGTGGCCCCGCTTCCGCCCGGCTCCACCCTCGGCATTCTCGGCGGCGGCCAGCTGGGCCGGATGCTGTCCCAGGCCGCCGCCCGCCTCGGCTTCGACGTCGTGATTCTGGACCCGGAAGAGAACAGTCCGGCCGGACGCGTCTCGCGCGGCCAGATCGTCGCCGCCTATGACGATCCCACGGCCCTCAATGTCATGGGCCGCGTCTGCGATCTGGTGACCTTCGAGTTCGAGAACGTCCCCGCCGCCTCGGTCGAGGTTCTGGCCGGCGGCGGTGCCCTGGTCGCGCCCGGCCCCACGGCCCTGTCCACGGCCCAGGACCGGGTCGTGGAAAAGACCTTCCTCAACAGGGTCGGGGCCACCACCGTCGCCTTCGCCGCCGTCGACAGCCTCGACGACCTGAACGACGCCGTGACCCGGCTGGGCCTGCCCGCCCTGCTCAAGACGCGCCGCGACGGCTATGACGGCAAGGGCCAGGCCTGGATCCGCACCGCCAAACAGGCCGCCGCCGCCTGGAAGGACATCGGCGAGGTCCCCGCCATCCTCGAGGCGAAGGCCGACTTCACCCGCGAACTGTCGATCATCGCCGCCCGTGGCCGCGACGGAAGCGTCGCCGTCTATCCGCTGGGCGAAAACCACCATGCCGGTGGCGTGCTCGCCACCACCGTCGCCCCGGCCTCGGTCGATGCGAAAACCGACGCCCGCGCCCGCGCCATCGCCACTGCCGTGTTGGAGGGCCTCGACTATGTCGGGGTCATCGGCATCGAGCTGTTCGACCACGGTGACGGCACCCTGCTGGTCAACGAGATCGCCCCGCGCGTGCACAACACCGGCCACTGGACCCAGGACGGCTGTGTCTGCGATCAATTCGAACAGCATATCCGCGCCGTCGCCGGCTGGCCGCTGGGCCCGACCACGGCCCACGCCCGCGTCGAGATGACCAATCTGCTGGGCGAGGCCGTCAATGCCTGGCCGGCCCTGGCCGCCGAACCCGACGCCCGCCTGCACCTGTACGGCAAGGCCGAGGCCCGCCCCGGCCGCAAGATGGCGCACGTGAACCGGGTCAAGCCGCTGTGACCAAGCCGAATTTTCCATAAGCTCGCGGCGGAACGTCATTTGATCGTGGGACGCAGCATGTGGAAGCACATACCCAAGGCATTTCAACGTAACTGGAAAGCCGTCGTCAGAGTCATTGCCAACAAAGCTCCAGAGTGGGCGTTGCTTGGTACGTTCCTCACGTTGACGATTGGCGCTTTAATATTTCCGCTGTGGCAGCATGAGTTCGCCGCGCCCCAGTATGAGCATGGTTTGAGTGCGGCCCTGTCAATTGGCACAGGGGGCCTTACATCACTTGTATTCTATTACGTTATGACAGAGCGCGTTGAACGTCGGCGTCGCAGGTTGCTACGAGATGGCCTGAAAAGCACGTATTCCGAAGCCAAGCGAAACATTGCATTCGCCGTAGTGCACGCAAGCCAAAAGGGAGGACGAAAAGACCTCCAAGCCGATTCCGCTACGGTGGACCTAGCCCTAACAATCGAGGGATTCAGAGCGATGTTCGAGGATGGCTCGCAAGCAGATGAGGGATTCTACGCGTTCCAGAACGAAATGAGCTATCGCACACCCGAGTATGAGGAGATCGTTTTCAATCTGAAGATCATCTCCCGAGCGCTTGAGAGGATCGTAGATAGCCATCGGCTCGATGACGTTCAGACGTACAATTTCTTTGTCCGGTCGAGCGCTTTCATCGCGCGTATCGAGCGCTACGGCGCTGGATACGATGAAAGCAAACCACTCTGCTCCCTGATATGGGAGATGTTTGCCGGTTGGAATTTTATCGACGGGAAGCTCGGCTATGATCCGATCGAACGAGCCATTTCTCGACTTTAGTCGACCTTCGCCCCGTAGCGCATCCGGCTCAGCATCTCGGTCACCCGCTTCATCGGGGCGTCGAAATCCTTGCCGGCCTTCCATTTCTCGAAGCTCATGACGTTCTCGATGCGGCGCGCCACGAACGCCTCTGCCGCCTCGCGTCCGTCGAACCAGCGCATGGTCAGCGCAGGAATAAGAATGCCCGACAGGATCGTCCGTTTGGAATAGTGGTTCCAGTCGGTGGCCGTGTCTCCGGCCCAGTGCCACAGGTGGTCGGCGCTCTCCCACGCCAGCTTCAGCCCGAGGTCCGCGTTCATCGGCAGGGCCAGGAACGCGGCGCAGCGGCGCGTGGCCTCCAGATCAGCGGCCCCGGCCTCCATCCGCGCCGACACGGCCCGGGCGATTCGCTCGCGCATCTTCAGGGATTTGGCCTCGACCGTGGCCAGTTCGGCCAGGGCCCGGGCGTCGTGGCGGCGCGACAACAGGACGGCCAGATCGCGCGCGCCATTGGGCAGCAGCAGTTCCTCGTCCCCGCGCGACAGGCCCTCGGCGGCACAGGCGGCCCGCACCATGGCCGCATTCCATCCCTGTTTCGGGGCCAGACGGACGGCGGAGTCCAGCACCGCCTGCTCCATCCGGTCGGCCCAGTTGCCCTCGGGGGGCAATGTCTGCGATGCGGTCATGGCGCGCCCAACGGCCTTCGACTAGAATGAATTCACGGTCTCCAGCCCACAGAATAGGCCGTCCGGGCGTGGTTCGCGAGCCACGATATCCCGCCGCGACGATCTGGACAGTGTGGACCCGCTCGTGTATCAGCCCGCCTTCACCCGTGGGCCATGCTCGACGGTACACGATTTTATTTGTCTGCCCGTCTCCCTTCGAAAGGACGCGGCGGGCGGCCAAAGGAGAGATAACCCTGGTACAGATTTTCGTTCGCGATAATAACGTCGATCAAGCGCTCAAAGCCCTCAAGAAGAAGATGCAACGCGAAGGCAGCTTCCGCGAAATGAAGCGCCACGTGCATTATGAGAAGCCGTCGGAGAAGCGCGCCCGTCAAAAGGCCGAGGCTGTCCGTCGTGCCCGCAAGCTGGCGCGCAAGCGTATGCAGCGCGAAGGCCTCCTGCCGCCTCCGAAGCCCCGCGTGCCGGGTCCCGGTGCTGCCGGCGGCGGCAACCGCTCCTAGAGCGAACGCCACCCAAGGATTTCAAGGGCCGCCCCGGGCAACCGGAGCGGCCTTTTCCTTGTGCGCTTGTCTCCTCCCTGTCGCGAAGCGATGGGGAGGTGGCGCGGCGCGCTTGCGCCGTGACGGAGGGGATGTCGCTTCAGACGCGATCGAGCGACTTCAACAGCCCCTCCACCGCTTCGCGGTCCCCCTCCCCATCAAGGATGGGGAGGAGACGGAAGGACCTACCGTCCTCCCTTCACCGCCCCGGCGAAACTCTTCCAGCTCAGCTTGATGTCCGACAGGGCTCCGGCGCGGAAGGCGCGACCGGCGACCCAGACCATGAACAGGGCGGTGACGAACATGCCGCCCATGGTGCCGATGATCTCGATCATCGGTGGATCGGCATGCAGTCGGGCCAGCATCAGGAACGGGGTGAAGAACGGCACCCACGACAGAATCTGGACCACCGGGGCATCGGGCGTGTTCAGGGCCATCTGCATGACCAGAATCGGTACCACCAGGATCATCATGATCGGGGCCATCAGGGTCTGGGCGTCGCGCGGCGTCTCGCAGAAGGCCCCGATGGCGGCGAACAGCACCGCGTACATCAGATAGCCGCCGACCATATAGGCCGCGAAATAGCCCAGCAGACCGCCGTGCAGCAGCACCTGGCCAATGTCACCCGCCCGGTCCGGGGTAAACGATATCAGGCTGACCGCGCCGATTCCGCCCCAGGCCGCCATCACCGTCAGGGTCAGCAGGGCCACACCCAGCACCTTGCCGGTCAGGATTTCCGTGGCCGAGGCCGAGGACAGCAGGACCTCCAGGATTCGGTTCGACTTCTCCTCCATCACGCTGTTCAGCAGGATCGAGGCCCCGGTGATGATCAGCGACCACAGGATAAAGCCGGAGGCCAGGCCGATGAAGGCGGGGGCGCGGTCACGGAACGAGACTTCGCCGCCCCCGACCGATCGGGGCGAAAAGGCCGTGACCTTGGGCTCGAACCGCTCGGTCTCGGCCACCACGGCCGGGTCGATGCCGGCGGCCTCAAACACCTGGCGGCTGTTGGCCGTACGCAGCGATCGCTTCACGAAGCTCTCGATCGTGTTGTTCGTCGTCCGGGCGGTCCACACCCGGGCGGCGGGTTGCCCGTCTACCCGGGTCAGGAAGACGACCCCATCCAGCCGCTCGGCCTTGGGAGTGTCATCGCCGAGATAGCGATTCATCACGGCGTCCTGCTCGGGTCCAGGCGGCGCGGCCGCCAGGTCGGCGGGGGTTTCGACCAGCCGGATACGCGACCGGCCCAGGGCCGCCACGGCGCTGGCCCCGGCGCTGTTCATCATCGGACTGGCCGCTGCGGCCTCCGGCCCGGTCTCGGTACCCGCCGGGACCATGGCCCGGGCAGCCTGCGCCGCCTCCTCGGCCTGGGCGGCGCGTCGGTCGACGTCAGCCTGCAGGGCCTCGCGCACCGCCGCGGCCAGACCGGTCGCCGCCGGCCCCTCCTCGATCAGCACCACCTCGTTGACCGGTTCGGACGACTTGATCAGCAGGGGAATGCCCCCGCCCAGTACGGCGAACATCGGAAAGGCCAGCAGCGATAGCCAGAAGCCGACGGTGCGGGCATAGGCGCCGTATTCCCGGCGCGCGATCAACAGGATGCGTTTCATCGGCTGAACTCCACCCCGTCGGCCTTCACCGACTGGTCCTGGTCGGGATTGTCACCGGTCAGATCGATAAAGGCGTCATGCAGACTGGGTTCGCGCAACTCGAAGCGGCGCACGTCCAGCCCGCCGAGGAACGCCGCCTTCAGCGCATCCTGACCCTGGCCGCCCGGCGTCAGCTGCGCCTTCAGCACCCGAACCCCGTCAACGTCCGAAACCGTGTCGACATGAGCCACGCCCGGCAGGGCGGCGGCCTGATGCGGCGCGATCGCCCCCTCCAGCTCCAGAAACCGGCGCGAGGTCGCCCGCGCCTCGGTCACCGAGCCCTCGAACGCCTTCTGGCCCCGGGCCATCAGCACGACCTTGTCGCACAGCCGTTCGGCGTGCTGCATCACATGGGTCGAAAACAGGACCGTGGCCCCGTTGGCGGCCAGATCGCGAATGATGCTCTCCAGCCCCTGCTGGTTGACCGGGTCCAGTCCCGAGAAGGGCTCGTCCAGGATCACGAACTCGGGGCGATGCACCACGGCGGCGATCAGCTGCACCTTCTGGGACATACCCTTGGACAGCTCCTTCATCTTCTTGCGCTTGGACTCGCCCAATCCCTGGGCGTCCAGCATCTCGCGGGCGCGCCTGCGGCCCTCGCCGGTCGGCAGCCCCTTCAGTGAACCGAAGAAAGCGATCGCCTCGACCGGCGTCATCTTCTTGTAGAGACCGCGCTCCTCCGGCAGGAAACCGATCCGATCCCGCACCTTGCGCCCGTCGTTCGAGCCCAGGATGTCGATCCGCCCGGCACTGGCCGACTGCAGGCCCAGGATCATGCGGATGGTCGAGGTCTTGCCCGCCCCGTTGGGGCCCAAAAAGCCACAGATCGTACCCTTCTCGACCTGGAAGCTGAGATCGCGCACCGCGTGAAAATCGCCGTATCGCTTGCTCAGTCCGTCGAGCGTCAGTGCCGCCGTCATATCGCCTCCAGGGAACGTGACGGCCAACCTAGCAAGCCCGGCACGCATATCGCTACCGGAAAGGACCCTGCAACGTCAGATTGATACGTCGGGTTGATCCCGCCACGAGGGCAAGGCGGAGACAGGCACCGGCCGTGATCAAGCCTTGGCGGCCTTGACGACCACGTCGAACGACCGCCCGACGACGCGGGACGGATCGACCATCCGGCCACTGCGCTCGATCTGGAAATGCAGGTGCGGACCGGTCGAATAGCCGGTCGAACCAACCAGGCCGATGCGCTGACCCTGCTCAACCGTCATGCCCGAGGCTACGTCGATGCGGCTCAGATGGCCGTACAGGCTAGTCATGCCGTTCGGGTGGCTGACCTCGATGAAGTTGCCAAAACCGCTGGCGTCATAGCCGGTGCGCAGGACCCGACCCTCGGCCGCGACCTGAACGCCGGTGCCCTTGGGGGCGGCGATATCGACGCCCTTGTGAGCCCGGGCCCGGGCCTCCCCGGCCAGCTTGCGCAGGCCGAACGGCGAATTGACCCCGTAGCCGCGCACCGGGGCACTGAACAGCAGCTTGCGCGTCACCGGCCCCGCCGGTTCGGCCACGGCCTGAATGGGCGCAAGCGCCGGAGTCTCGGTAGCGATAGCCGCAGCATCGCCCACGGGGGCGCTCATTGGGGCGGCGGCCATGGCCAGAACAGCCATACCGGCAAGGATGGCGGTCTGGCCGGTATGGATCAGGATCGACCGTGCGGTCGGCAACAGGCTTCGCATGGAGGCATCGTCTCCGGCTTCGGCTCAGGGAGCGGGGTGGGACGTCGTCGGGTCCGCCAGCGGCGCACCGGGGCGAACGACGCCGGTAAGACCGCCCTTCTAAGACTCCATGGGGCGACTTTTGGGCATCAGCAGCGTCAGGTCGTCGCAGGGGTGGAACAAACGAAGGGGCACGCCACCCTGCGGTGACGCGCCCCCCGGTCTTGCGATTCCGTCGACTCTAGAGCGGCAGACTGAAGGTCAGGGCCCCGCTGTGGCTCTCGGCCTTGTCGCCGAAACGTCCGCGATAACCGGCCGAAATCCTGACCGGTCCCATGTGGGTTTCCAGCCCGGCCGAGGCCAGGAAGGAGCCGCCGAACGGATCCTCGAACTGACGCGACTGAATCTGGGCCGGATTGCCGGCGATGCCGACCCGGACCGGGTCGAAGCTGTCCGACAGACCATCGCGATAGCCGCCCTCGACATAGAAGGACATGCCCTCCCCGCCGCCTTCGGCCCGGACCGAGACCTCGCCGCTGACGCCCTGCAGTTCCCGCTTCTGATAGGCGTATTCCGCGGCGGCACCGGTCTCGTTGTAGGCGTTGACGGTGGTCTTGACCCAGGTCACGGCCACACGCGGCGATATGGCGATACCGCCCATGTCATACCAGACGCCGGTCTGGACGCGCGCGCCCAGGCTGCCACCGTCAGTCTCGCCCGTATGGACGATCGGGGCCAGCGAGGTGATCCGCTCGATATCATCGTATTGCTCGATGGCACCACCGGCGGTGGCGTTGACGAACATATTGTCCGAGCGCCAGCCGGCATAGACGTCAAAGCCGTAGCTCAGCTGTTCGAACGACATCGTCCCCGCCTGAACGTCGGACGAGCGGTACGAGCCGGCCAGGCCGACGCGCCAGTTGGGGCTGGACACATGGTCGAGGCCCAGACGAACACCCCAGCCGTCAGCCTCGGCCTCGGCCACCGAACCCCGGGCGTCCGTGGTCACGCTGTCGGTCAGGGCTCCGACGATCAGCCGGGTTCCGGGTTCCCATGCCCCGTGCCCCGAAACGGCCTCGCTGGACAGGTCCAGCATGTCCTCGCGCTGGCGGAAGGCGGTCTCGCCCTGCACCGTCGATTGGGCACCGATATCGCCATAGTAGAGATAGTCGTTCGACAGGGCCGCCAGCATCCGATGTCCGGCCGCCGTCGGGTGCACTGTATCCCAGTAGAAATACGAGTCCGGATTGGCGCAGACGGTCCCGTTGAAGCAGGTGTCCCGGACATTGGTCAGGCCGAAGGCGGCAGGGTCGGCACTGATCACAGCGCCGACCTTGAACAGGTCCATCATGATGATGTTGGTGTTCGGATTGGCCGCCGCCGTGGTCATCAGGCCGGTCAGCAGCGCCCCGTTGAAGGTCGATGCACCGTAGTCGGCCAGCGGTGCCGCCGGCAGGCCTGCACCCTGGTTGAACTGCGGCGTCACGCTCAGCCGGGGCAGGTTGGAGACCAGGATGGTCCCCGCGCCGCCCGCGGCCACGCTATTGGTGATGAAGGTGATGTCGGTCGCCGCGCTGACCGCGATCGCGCCCATGGTCCCGGTCGGGTTGGCGGACACCGCCGCCGGGCCGACGCCCTGGAGCAGATTGTTGGCCCCGCCCAGGATGCTGACCAGGTCATTGGACCCGAAGGTCCCGCCGCCGCCCGTATAGGCCAGCAGCTGGTTGCGCATTCCGAGCGGAGAGAACTGGCTATCCGAACGTGCCCCGCCGAAGGCGTAATTGACGCTGCCGGTCACCGGTGCTCCGGCGGTGTAACGACCCGCGGTGAAGCCGAGCAGCTCGGTGAAGACCGGGCCGTTCGAGAATCGACCCAGGTAGTAGGGGGGCGAGGTCGGCGTCGTATTGCCGGTGGCGGCATACAGGTTGCCGTTGTCGCTCAGGCTGTCGCCGAACACGACCAGTCGGCCATAACTCTGGGCATTGGCGGCACCGGCCACCGCACAGGCGGCTGCCACCGTAAGGGCTGCAATCGCAGCGCCACTCAGGAAACGAGACATCAAATACCCTCCCTCAACCGTCGGTACGCGGTCATTGGGACACACTCTGCGCCGCTTTACGCGCAGTGCAAGATGCCGTTGGGTAAGCTTGCTAGTGCAACATGCGGAACTTCAGGGTTCCGGTGACTTCTTTGACCGCCTCAAGGGCCCGAGGTTCGTAGTCCCGATCAACGTCGGTGATCACATAACCGGTCCGCTCATCGGTCTTCAGATGCTGGCCCAGAATGTTGAGTCCCGCCCCGGCCAGCGCCCGGTTCAGGTCGGCCAGAACCCCCGGCTGGTTCCGGTGTATATGGAGAATCCGGTGTGCGCCGGTCACTTCTGATAGCTGCACATTCGGCAGGTTGACGCAGAAGGTCGTGTCGCCGCGGTTGAGATATCCCAGCAGCCGGTCCGCCGCGAATTCGGCGATCGCCTCCTGCGCCTCCTCGGTCGATCCACCCACGTGTGGCGTCAGGATCACATTCGCCAATCCTCTGAGCGGACTGTCGAACGGCTCGGCATTGGTCGCCGGTTCCTCGGGGAAGACGTCGACCGCCGCGCCGCCGATCCGCCCCGATCCCAGCGCCTGGGCCAGGGCCCCGACATCCAGCACATGTCCCCGCGACAGGTTCAGCAACAGAACCCCGGGCTTCATCCGCCCCAGCTCGGCCGCCCCGATCAGCGCGCTGTTCTCGGTCCGGCCGTCGACATGCAGGCTGACCACGTCGCTCTCGGCCAGCAGGGCGTCCAGCGACCGCATCCGCCGGGCGTTGCCCAGGGCCATTCGCTCAGACAGGTCATGAAATACCACCCGCATGCCCAGTCCTTCGGCCAGAACCGACAGTTGCGATCCGATCGCCCCGTAGCCGACGATGCCCAGCGTCTTGCCGCGCAGCTCGCGCGAGCCGGTCGCCGACTTGTTCCATTCGCCGCGATGCATGGCTGCGCTCTTGTCCGCCACGTCGCGCATCAGCACGATCATCAGACCCACGGCCAGTTCCACCACCGAGCGCGTGTTCGAATAGGGAGCATTGAACACGGCCACCCCCCGGTCGGCGGCGGCGTCCAGATCGATCTGGTTGGTGCCGATGCAGAAGGCGGCGACCGCCATCAGTCGATCCGCCGCGTCCAGCACCCGGGCACTGACCTGCGTCTTGGAGCGGACGCCCAGAACATGAACCCCCTTCAGCCGGGCGATCAGCGCCTCCTCGTCCAGCGCGCCCTTCAGACTCTCGACGGAATAGCCTGCCTCTTCCAGACGCTCGACCGCCGCCGGATGAATGTTCTCCAGCAATAACATGCGGATCCGCTTGCGCGGATAGGACCAGCGACCGGCAATACCCTCGGCGTGCAGAACCTCGTCCAGCGACGTGGCCTCGCGGTCGGCCGCGGCCACGACCGTCTCGCGCCGCACCACTTCGGTGAAGGCATAGAACCGGTCGGCGACCCCGCCCAGCCGGACCTCGGCGTCGGTCCAGCCGTCACCGACCATCACGACGGGCCCGCTCAGGCCCAGCCGGTTCAACGCCTCGACCTTGCCACCCGCCCCGGCCAGCGGATTGCCCGGGTCCACGCCCGTCACCCGTCCCTCGGCGTCATAGACGAGGTCATTGGCCAGTATCCGGTCCGCCGGCACGCCCAGGGCCTCCGCCACCGGAGCGATGATTTCGCGAAAGCCGCCCGAGACGATGACGACCCGTCCCGCATGGCGGCGGAAGAACGCGAGGTTCCGGCCGATCGACGGTGTCATCGACTCCGTCGCGCGCTCCGCCACCGCGGCGACATGCTCGCGGGTGAGCGGCAGCAGGGCCAGTCGCTGCCGCAGGGCCTCACCAAAGGCGATGTCACCGGTCATGGCCCGGTCGGTCAGGGTGGCGATCTCCGTGCTGATCCGCTCGCCGTCCGTCGTTCCGGCAAGCGCCAGTTCGGCCAGAACATCGAGGGATTCGAACGCGACGAGCGTCGAATCGAAGTCAAACACGAAGGTCGGTCGGTTGGTCATGCCGTCAACCTGACCCACCTTCGCACTTGCAGCAATGGTCTATGCGGTCAGTACCGGGTTGAACTGCGTGTCGGTGCGTTCGACCGGCGGGATTCCAGCGCCGCGGCCCCGACCGCTGCCGCAATCGTAATGATCGCCAGAATGGCCCCACCCTCCCGGGCGTGACTGCGCGCATAGCCGTCGGCCTGGTCGGCATAGCGCCGCGCCGTCTTGCCGTGCCGCTTGAGCGTCTTGCGCGAGCTGCGTCGCGCATCGCGATACCAGCGGTCCGCCCGGTCGCGGGTCTCTTCACCCAGATCACCGGCCCGTTCACCCGCGTCGTCGAGCCCCTGCCGGACGCTGCGCGCCAGATGGCCGAATTGATCGCGCAGGGCACCGGTGTCGACCCAGCCGCGCGGATTGATCCGGCCACGCAGCTGCTCGAACCGGGTCGGTCCCGAGCGCTGGTTCAGCAACAGGGTGGCGAGCCCGACCCCCGCCAGCACCGCAACGACGGCGCTGGTGATGCCGGGATGTTTGCGAATTTCGTCCAGGGCACTGATTTGTCGAACCATTGGATAGTGAACCTCTTCATCGAGGCCGTCTCCGGCGGACTCATCGAGCCCGACCTCATACGGCTGGTAGGTGGGACCGCGGTCCCGCATGAGACTGGGAGCGAACCGGGCGAACAGAGGTTCCGCCCGGCCAAGCATGGCACCATATCATGTGCCCCTTATCATCGGCGAGACAGGTACCTATCTTGCATCCCTTCCCACACCCCGCCTGCAAGGACCCTCCGTGACCGATCATGCGCCCGCATCCGCTCCTGTCGACGACATCGCTGCGGCCTTCCAGATCGAAGGCTGGCCGGTGCGCGGGCGGCTGGTTCGACTCGGTCAGACGATCGACTCTATCCTGTCCACCCACACCTATCCCGAGCCGGTCGCGGCCTTGCTGGGCGAAGCCTGCGCCCTGGCCGCGCTCGTCGGCTCGAGCCTGAAATTCGAGGGCCGGCTGATCGTCCAGGCCCAGGGCGACGGGCCGGTGCGCTACGTCGTCGCCGACTATGACACCAACGGCACCATGCGCGGGTTCTGCCGCTTTGACCCGGACGAGGTCGCGGCGGCTTCGGCCGGCTTTGCCCGCCCGGGGGCCCAGACCCTGCTGGGCAAGGGCCTCTTCATCATGACGCTGGACCGCGGCCCGGACTTCGAACGCACCCAGGGCATCACCCCGATCGAGGGCGAGAGCCTGTCGCTGTGCGCCGAACACTATTTCCAGCAGTCCGAACAGGTCCCGACCAAGGTGAAACTCGCGGTCGGTGCGATCACGGACGCGACCGGCACCCACTGGCGCGCCGGCGGGGCCATGATCCAGATCATCGCCGCAGACGACGCCCGCGGCTCGACCGAGGAGATCTGGGACCGCTCACGCGCCCTGTTCCAGACCCTGGCCGACGATGAAATGCTGGACCCGACGATCACGCCCGAGACCCTGCTGTTCCGTCTGTTCCACGAGGATGGCGTCCGGCTCGAGGACGCCCGCCCCCTGAAGGCGGTCTGTCGCTGTTCGAAAGACCGCATCGGCTCGGTCCTCGCCTCGTTCGACCCGGCCGAACTGGCCGACATGGTCGAGGACGACGGCAAGATCCGGGTCACCTGCGAATACTGTTCGACGGTCTATGCGCTGAACCCAGAAGAGGTTGCGGCGACTTAGGCGCTCAGTCGCTGTCGGGGCAGATCAGGTCGACGCTCGGAAAATAGGTGCGATAGCGCCGCGCGTCGCGGGTCAGCAAGGTATAGCGCCGTACCGCTGCGTGGGCCCCGATGAAGAAATCCGGCAGGGGTGAACGCCGCTCGCCGCCCCCGCGCCGGTAACGCTTGAAAGCCTTTCCAGCCAGAAACGCTGCGCCCCACGGCAGGTCCTCGCGGGCCAGCCCGGCTTCGTCTACCAGGGCCTCGACGTCCGCGATCTCGAGAAAACCAACCGACACCTCGGCGTAGATGATCGGGTTGATGATGAGCGATCGGTTCTCGGCGCTCCGGCTCAACGCCGATGCTGACCACCCGCGCCAGGGACTGTCAGCGATGGCGATGTCCAGAATGACATTGCTGTCGACCAGAACGGGGCTCACCGGTCGAACCGCTTTGGTGCTTCGTGCAGCCCGGCAGCGGCCCCGCCTTCCAGGTCATCGTAGGGGCCGCGGGTCATTTCCATGATCTCATCGGCGGTCATCGACCTGTCCGTCGCCGCTCCGCTAAGCCGCGCCACGATCCGCTCGCCCCGTGTCAGTCCGTCGGCTGGCCTGAGCACCACCTTGCCGCCCTCCATGACCCATTCCACCTCGGTATGCGGCAGCAGGCCGGCCCGCTCGCGGATGTCGATGGGGATGGTGACCTGGCCTTTTGAGGTGATGCGCATGCGTAAGTCTTACCACAGAAAGTAAGACTTTTGAAGCCGACGCCCGGTCAGTACGCCAGCGCGATCCCGTCCTTGCGCATCTCGGTGGCCGCGCCATAGGTCCACGGCCCGTGCGCGTTCAGCTGACGCACGACGTTCTGGTAGCCGCCGAAGCCGCCGTTGGGACCGCCCAGCACCCAGCCCATCGCTTCCAACTGCGCCTTCGTCGCCGCCGGCACGCCGGTCTCCAGATACAGCACCCCGACACCCTCGGCCGGCTGGCCGGTCGGTTCGGACGAGCCCTCATGCTGCCAGCGCGGACTGTCCCCGGCCTCCTGCGGGTCGAGGCCGTAGTCGACCATATTGATGATGATCTGGGCCTGCCCCTGCGGCTGCATGCCGCCGCCCATCACGCCATAGGCCATCCACGGCTCGCCGCCCTTGCAGGCGAAACCGGGGATGATGGTGTGGAAGGGCCGCTTGCCCGGCGCATAGACGTTGGGATGGCCGTCGGTCAGGTTGAACAGCTCGCCCCGGTCCTGGAACATGAAGCCCAGCGGGTTGCCCTGCCGGTCATCGGCGACCAGACCCGAGCCCATGCCGCGATAGTTGGACTGGATCCAGCTGACCATCATCCCGTCCTTGTCGGCGACGCTGAAATAGGTGGTGTCGCCCTGGGTCGGCGCGTCGCCGGGGAAGACCCGGTCCATGACCCGGTCCGGCCGGATCAGCCGCGCGCGGTCGGCGGCATAGGCCTTGGAATTCAGATGCGCGACCGGCGTGCGGCTGAAGCGGTCGTCGGCGAACCATCTGGCCCGGTCCTCGAACGCCAGCCGCTTGGCCTCGGCCTGATGATGGATCGAGGCGGCCGACTGGAATCCCATACCCTTCAGGTCAAACTGTTCGCAGACATTGAGGATCTGGTTGGTCGACAGGCCCTGGGTGTTGGGGCCCAGGCCATAGACGTCGACGCCGCGATAGTCGGTGCGGATCGGCTCGACCCATTCGCTGTTGTGGGCGGCCAGATCGGCCTTGGTCATCCAGCCGCCGATGCGACGGAAATAGCGCTCGATATGATCGGCGATCTCGCCCTCATAAAAGGCATCACGCCCGCCCTCGGCGATCAGCCGCAGCGTGCGACCCAGATGCGGATTGGCGAACACCTCGCCGACGGCGGGAGTCCGGCCGATGGCGGCATAGACCTTCTTTCGGTTGTCGTTCTCCTCGATGATCCCACTCGAGGCATCGAACCCGGCCATGTTGCGCTGCAGATACCAGGCGATCAGCTGGGGCATGGGCACCCCCTCCTCGCACAGCTCGGCGACGGGCAGCAGCACATCCTTCCACGGCAGCTTGCCGTAGCGCTGGTGCGCGCTCCACCAGGCGTCGACCGTGCCGGGCACATTGACCGTCACCGCCCCGTATTTGGGCAGGTAGCCGTCGGCCCCGGCCTTGGACCGCGCTGTCGCCAGCGACAGGCCGCGCGGACTGTTGCCCGAACCATTCAGGCCGACAACCTTCTTCTGGGCCGGATCCCACATCAGGCAGAAGGCGTCGCCGCCGATGCCGTTGGCGGTCGGCTCCAGAAAGCCCAGCGCCGCATTGATGGCGATGGCCGCATCGATGGCCGAACCACCGCGCCTCAGGGTGTCGATGCCGATCAGGGTCGCCCGCGGATGGGCCGTGGCGGCTGCGCCATGAGCGCCCCAGACGGTCGAGCGACTGACGAACTGCACCCCGCTGTTGCGATTACCGGGACCGACCCCGGCATAGAAGTCGGCGGATGGGGCGTTGTGAACGACGGGTCGCGCGGCTGTGGTCTGCACCGTTGCGGCATTGGCAACGCCGGCCCCGGCCAGAATGGCCCCGGCAGGCAGGGTCGACAGAAAGGTACGGCGGCGCATGAAACAGCTCCTCAACAGCGAGACCGAACCCTAACGGCTTGAGCGCCGCTGTGAAGCGTTGGCGGTCATCACCGCCTCTTCCTTCCCCCATTTCGGGGGAAGGTGGCAGGCGGAGCCTGACGGATGGGGGCTGCTGCCGGGGCGATAAACTGGAGAACTGAGGTTGCGGATGGAGCCCCCATCCGAGCCGCTGCGCGGCCCACCTTCCCCCGAAATGGGGGAAGGACGTTTGCGGCTAGCTCAGCCCCCCAGATCCAGCGAATACCCCGCCGACCTGACCGTGCGGATAGGATTGACCGTGCCCTCGACGTTCAACGCCTTGCGCAGGCGACCGACGTGCACATCCACCGTCCGCGCCTCGACATAGACGTCCGAGCCCCAGACCGCGTCCAGCAACTGCTCGCGGCTGAACACCCGGCCCGGATGCTGCATCAGATGGTCCAGCAGGCGGAACTCTGTCGGGCCCAGATGGATCTCGTTGCCGGCCCGGCGCACCCGATGGGCGACGCGGTCGATGACGATGTCGCCGTGGTTGATGCGGTCGTCGGCCAGGCCCGGCCGGATGCGGCGCAGCACGGCGCGGATGCGGGCGATCAGCTCGACCATCGAAAACGGCTTGGTCAGATAGTCATCGGCCCCGGTGTCGAGCCCGCGGATCCGGTCGCTCTCCTCACCGCGCGCCGTCAGCATGATGATCGGCATGTTGCGGGTCTCGGCCTTGCCGCGGATACGTCGGCAGACCTCGATGCCCGACAGGCCCGGCAGCATCCAGTCCAGCAGCACCAGGTCCGGCAGCCGTTCGTCGATCTGCAGCATGCCTTCGTCGCCATCCGAAGCGATGACGACGTGATAGCCCTCCTTTTCCAGATTGTACTGAAGCAGGGTCGCTAGGGCGTCCTCGTCTTCCATCACCAGGATGTAGGGCTGCATGGGCTGCGCTCCGGTTTCGGATCGTTCGGCTACTGGGCGTCGGGGTCGGTAATCGGGGCCGCGGCGTCGTCGGGCGTCGGCGTCCAGCGCGGCCGGTCGCCGACGATCTCCTCGCCGGTGATCTCATAGTGGATCGACTCGGCGATATTGGTTGCGTGGTCACCGATCCGCTCGAGGTTCTTGGCGATGAACAGCAGGTGGGTACAGGCCCCGATCGTGCGCGGGTCCCCCATCATATAGGTCAGCAGTTCCCGGAACAGGGCATTGTAGTGCTCGTCGACCTCGTCATCCGTGCTCCACACGGCCAGCGCCCGGTCGACCTCACCGGCCGTATAAGCGTCCAGCACATCGCGTAGCCGGGTCGAGACCAGCTTGCCCATCCGTTCGATCGACCGCGTCAGCGGCTGCATCGGCTCGCCCTCGGCCAGCACCAGCGCGCGTTTGGCGATGTTGCGACCCAGATCGCCGGTACGCTCCAGATCCACCGCCAGCTTCATCGCCGACAGGGTCTTGCGCAAATCGCTGGCCACCGGCTGGCGCAGGGCGATCAGGCGGATGGCCTTCTTCTCGATGTCGCGATGCATGGCGTCGAGCCGGGCGTCCCGCTCGACCACGGCCTTGGCCAGGGCGACATCGCGGCGGGCGACCGAGTCGACGGCGTCGGCCACCTGGGCCTCGGCCAGACCGCCCATGCGGGCGACCTCGGCCGTGAGCTGGTTCAGCTCGTCCCCATAGGCCTTGACGGTGTGCTGTTTCATAACGCTGCCGATCCTAACCGTAACGGCCGGTGATGTAGTCGAGCGTGCGCCGCTCGTGCGGGTTGGTGAAGATGTCCTCGGTCGATCCGGTCTCGATCAGCTTGCCCATATGGAAGAAGGCCGTGCGCTGGCTGACCCGGGCGGCCTGGGCCATCGAATGGGTGACGATGACGATGCAATACTGCTCGCGCAGGTCGTCGATCAGTTCCTCGATCTTGGCGGTGGCGATCGGATCCAGCGCCGAACAAGGCTCGTCCATCAGGATCACCTCGGGGTTCACCGCGATGGCCCGGGCGATCACCAGCCGCTGCTGCTGGCCACCCGACAGGCCGGTGCCCGGCGAATGCAGTCGGTCGGCGACCTCTTCCCACAATCCCGCGCGCCGCAGGGACACCCGGACCACCTCATCCAGCTCCGCCTTGGTGCTGGTCAGGCCATGAATGCGCGGCCCATAGGCGACGTTCTCGTAGATGGTCTTGGGGAAGGGGTTCGGCTTCTGGAACACCATGCCGACGCGCGCCCGCAGCAGCACCGGATCGACCGATTTGGCATTGATGTCCTCGCCGTCGATCTCGATCCGGCCGGTCACCCGGGCGCCCGGGATCGTATCGTTCATGCGGTTCATCGTCCGCAGGAAGGTCGACTTGCCGCAACCCGACGGCCCGATCAGCGCCGTCACCGTCTTGTCCGGAATATCCAGACTGACGTCGAACAGCGCCTGTTTGTCGCCGTAGA
The DNA here is from genome assembly GCF_963977465.1 of uncultured Brevundimonas sp. GTDB lineage: Bacteria > Pseudomonadota > Alphaproteobacteria > Caulobacterales > Caulobacteraceae > Brevundimonas. Next base: position 226,411 of record NZ_CAXBOQ010000004.1, read on the forward strand.
AAACCGACACGTCGCCGGCGGCGATCTTGGTCGGCCCGACCGGATCGTCACCGTTCGCGCGCGGCTGGGGCACGTTGATGGCGCGCGACGCCACCGACCGGGTGTCAACGGTCGCAGCGGCGTCGTCGCCCCCGCTCTCACCGCCGTCTGCAGCACGAAAGAAATTGGTCTTCATAGGCTTACCACCGGCGTTCGAACCGCCGGCGCAGCACGATAGCGGCGGCGTTCATGACGATCATGAAGGCGAGGAGCACAAGGATGGCGGCGGCCGTCCGCTCATGGAATGCCCGCTCCGAAGCATTCTCCCAGATGTAGATGAGGGACGGAAGAGCCCCGGTCGGCTGGTCGATCCCGGTCGGAATCCCCGGCACGAAGCTGACCATGCCGATCAGCAGCAGCGGCGCGGTCTCGCCCAGGGCGTGGGCCATCGAGATGATCGACCCGGTCATCACCCCCGGCATGGCCAGCGGCAGCGTGTGCTGGAACACCGTCTGGGTCCGGCTTGCGCCCATGGCCAGGGCGGCTTCGCGGATCGAAGGCGGTACCGCCTTCAGCGACGAACGGGTGGCGATGATGATGGTCGGCAGCGCCATCAGGGCCAGCACCAGTCCCCCCACAAGCGGCGATGATCGCGGCAGGTGCATCCAGTTGATGAACAGGGACAGACCCAGCAGGCCATAGACGATCGACGGCACGGCCGCGAGATTGTTGATGTTGACCTCGATCATGTCCGTCAGCCGGTTCCGCGGCGAGAATTCCTCGAGATACACCGCTGCCCCCACGCCCAGGGGAATGGCGATCAAGGCCGTCACCAGCAGCATCAGCGCCGAGCCCACCACCGCCCCGGCGACCCCGGCCAGTTCCGGCTCGGTCGAGTCCCCGTTGGTGAACAGGGCTGTGTTGAAATGGGCCGAGACCGACCCCTCGGCATTCATCCGGTCGAGCCAGTCGAGTTGCTGATTGCTCAACCGGCGCTGCACTGCCGGCGTCGCGCGGGAAATCTGGCCCTTGAAATAGAGATCGGCCTCGTCCGACATCGGGGCGGCGATCGGCAGGGTCTCACCGATCAGACCCGGCTGGCGCTGCAGCCGCTCGGCGATCCGGTATTTCAGTTCGGACGAAAACAGGCCGCGCATGGCGGTCGCGCGGGTCTCGGCGGCATCGTCCTCGACGCCAAAGCGCACCAGAACCTGCTCGGCCACCAGCTTTTCGAAATTGGTCCCCGCCGGATAGGAGCGGTCGATGCGGGCGGGGTCCATATAGACCGGCACCGTCACCGTGTGGGCGTAGAAGGCCGTATGGCCCTGCTCGATGATCCGGCCGAGCAGCAGCAACAGAAAGCCGATCGAAATGGCGATCGCCAGCAAACCGTAGGTCCGGAACCGGTTTTCCCGGGCATGGCGGCGCTTCAGGCCCGCCCGGAGACGGTCCACGCTCGCTGCCTCAGTGATCCCGGGGGTCGGTTCAGTCATACTGCTGCCGGTACGTCTGGACGATGCGCTGGGCCACGATATTCAGCGCCAGGGTCACCAGGAAAAGGGTCAGGCCCAGGCCGAAGGCGGCCAGGGTCTTGGGGCTGTTGAACTCCTGATCGCCGGTCAACAACGTCACGATCTGGACGGTGACGGTGGTGACCGTGTCCAGCGGATTGATCGTCAGCTTGGCGGCCAGGCCCGCGGCCATGGTCACGATCATGGTTTCGCCGATGGCCCGCGACATGGCCAGCAGCATGGCCCCGGCCACGCCCGGCAGGGCGGCGGGCAGCAGGACCCGCTTGACCGTCTCGGATTTCGTGGCCCCCATCGCATAGGATCCGTCGCGCAGGCTCTGGGGCACCGCATTGATGATGTCGTCGGACAGGGACGAGACGAACGGAATCAGCATGATCCCCATGACCGCGCCCGCGACGAGCGCCATCTGGTTCTGCACCAGCATCAGGTAGTGGCCGATCCCGTCCAGCGGCCCGCCGACCATCTGGGCCCCCATTCCGTTGAAGAAGGCCCGGAAGGCCGGTCCCACGGTCAGGGCGGCGAAGAAGCCGTAGACCACCGTCGGTACCCCGGCCAGGATCTCCAGCGCCGGCTTGATCAGCGCGCGCGCCGTCGGGCTCGCATATTCCGAGAGATAGATGGCCGAGAACAGGCCGACCGGCGCGGCCACCAGCATGGCGATGGCCATGATCAGGAAGGTACCCGCGAACAGCGGCAGCGCCCCGAAGGCCCCGGTCGAGCCGACCTGGTCCGCGCGGATGGCCGTCTGCGGGCTCCATTTGGTCCCGAACAGAAAGTCCAGCACCGGCACGCTGGAGAAAAAGCGAACGGAATCATACAGCAACGAGGCAATAATCCCGATGGTCGTCAGGACGGCCACTGCGGAACAGACGAACAGCAGGCCGACGATCCAGCCCTCGACCCGGTTGCGCGCCCGCATACCGGGCCGGATCTGGCTGAAGACGAACAGGCCGCCCAGCATGCTCGCCAGCAGGGCCCCCACCATGCCGCCGACGCTCAGGGTCTGATGGATGCTCGCGGCACGACGACCTTCCGGCGGCAGCTGTCCGGCCAGCGGTGCCGCCCAGATCTGGGCGGCAGGCTGTCCGGCCCCGACCCGGCGGGCGTCCGCAAAGAAGGCCTCGCGGCGGAAGGGTTCAAGCTGGGAAACGCTCTCCGGCGCGCCGGCGGTCAGCAGCCGGTGCTCGATCTCGCCGGAAAACATGGAGGCTGCGATCAGGACCACCAGCGCCGGTACCGCCGTCCAGATCAGCGCGTACAGTCCGTGCTGACCCGGACGCGAATGCGGGGACTGTCCCTCGGCCCGGGCCTGCTCGCCGCGTCGACGCGCAAGCGCCCGTGCGCCGACAAACGCCGACGCCACGAACACGATCAACAGAGGTAGAAACAGCCAGCTCATCGACATCCGGGGAAGCGAAGAATCACGTCCAACCCGGCACCCGGATCAGACCCGGGGATCAATGCCCGTGATTGGTTGGCGGATTACGACGGCTCCGTGACACTTCTGTTACGTCGTCAGGCCCCGGCGGCCATCGGGAAATAGGCCGTGAACATTGCCCCCTGCCCCGGCGCGCTCTCGACCGTCAGCCCGCCCCGGTGCCGGTTGACGATATGTTTGACGATGGCCAGCCCCAGACCGGTGCCGGCCTTTTCGCCGCTCTTCTGGCCCTCGACGCGATAGAAGCGTTCGGTCAGTCGGGGCAGGTGCTCCCGCGCCAGCCCGGCGCCATGGTCGCGCACACTGACGGCGGCATAGCGCATCTCCGGAACCCGGTCCGGCGTCAGCAGCGGCAGGCGCGTGGCCCCGTCGCCCCGGCTGCCGCCGGACCAGGGCATTGCAACCTCATCCAGACTGACGTTCGGGTGAATGGTGATTTCGACGACGGCCCCCGCCGGCGAGTATTTGATCGCGTTGTCGACCAGGTTCTGGACCACCTGCAGGATCTCATCGGGCGTTCCCTGGACCGGCGCGGCTTGCCGCTGACCGGACCCGATCAGCTGGACATTCACGTGCTGATTTTCCGACAGCACACTCACCGCATCGACCACATCACTGCAGACCCGGGACAGGTCGACCAGCCCTGACGGCGGTATGTGCTCGTTCAGCTCGATCCGGCTCAGCGACAGCAGGTCGGCCACCAGCCGGCTCATCCGGTCGGCCTGGATGGCCATGATGTCTAGAAACCGGTCCCGCGCCTTCTCGTCGTCGCGGGCGTGTCCCTTCAGGGTCTCAATGAAGCCCGACAGGGACGCCAGCGGCGTGCGCAGCTCGTGACTGGCATTGGCCAGGAAGTCGACGCGCATCATCTCCATACGCCGGACATCGGTATCGTCGTGCAGGACCAGCAGCGCCAGTCGTTCGCCCTCACCGGACGGCAGAGGGCGGATCAGGGCCCGCCAGTGCCGCTCCCGTGAGAGATAGTCGGAGGCACGGGTCACGTTGCCGAACAGGGCTTCGTCCACCGCTTCCAGCACCGTCGGGTCGCGCAGTACCGAGACCAGCAGTGCCCCCTCGCGCTGAATCCTCAGCAGCTCGCGGGCCTCCGCGTTCGCCAGCACGATCCGCCGTCCGGCAATGTCGTCCGCTTCTCCACCGGCGATGACGAGGACAGGATCACTGAGGGCTTCAAACAGGGCGTCCAGCAGCCGGGCTTCGGTCGTGCCGCCTCCGTCCCGCTCCACCTCGGCGGCCACCACATCAAGGCGCGTCTGCGGCCCCGGTCGATTGACCCAGCCGACCGCGACCGCGACCAGCAGCGCCGCCCCGACCAGCCAACCGGCGAGCGAAGGCTGCACGAAGGCCAGGCCCAGCAGGATGAGGATCGGCAAGCCCGCACTGGCTACGACCGTCGGCCATCGGGCAGCGATGGGCGGCACAACAGGAGAGGGTGACATTTCGTAGGGCATTCGGTCTCGCAGTCTGCCGATCCGGTGCTCGGAATCGATATCGAACGCCATTCTTGCACGGAACTGATGACGATGAATCCATGCCATCAGGGCGGGAGTTCCATCCTTTATTCACGTCTCTCTGCCAAACTGTCCGCCGAAGGGGAAAGAATCTGGCGGCCATGATCGAGCAACTTGTCTCCCACCATGACTGGCGCTGGATCGCGCCGGCGGTGCTGATCTGCGTTCTCGGCCTCGGCACCACCTTTCACCTGATCGCGACCGCAGGAACCCAGACCGGACAGCGACGCCGCACGACCGGTATTCTCGGAGCCTTTATCGGCGGGCTGGCCATCTTCGCCACCCATTTCGCCAGCCTGCAGGGTGAACACTGGGCCTCCAGCATCCGCTACGATATTCCGCTGACACTGGCGTCCTTCATCGGCGGTACCGGTGCCATCATTGCCGCGACCATGATCGTACTGGGCGGGCAGGGCTGGCCCCGACGCCTCGGGGCGGCCAGTCTCGCCTATGTCGGGGTGGTGATCATTCATTTCACGGGCCTGGCCGCCGTCGACCTGCCCGGCAGCCTGAAATTCGCCCTCGTCCCGACGCTGGTCTACGTCGCTGCCGGTTTCGGACTGGCTATAGCGACAGAATGTCTGTTTCGAGGGCCCGGCCTCAAGAGCCACGCCGCGACGACGGTCGCCTGTGTGACGATCGTCCTCGGACTCCATTTTCTCGCCGAAAGCGCGGTCACCTATGTGCCGTCCCCGGCCAGCGCCCTGGCCCCGGTCGGAGTATCGGCGGGCGTCATGACCGGGATTGTGGTGGCTATCGTGGCGATCATCCTCGTCGTCGCGGGGATCGCCAGCACGACACTCTGGGCCGCACGCTCCAGCGCCCTGTCCCACATCCGCGAAGCGATCGAAGCCATGCCCGATGGCCTGGCCTTTTTCGATGCTGAAGACCGTCTCGTGCTCTGGAACAGCCGCTATGCCGAGATCAATCCCGAGCTGAAAACCACGCTCCAGGCTGGCCAGACCTTCCGGCAGATTCTTCAGATCGGCCTCGACGAGGGTCTCTATACCGACGCGAAGGGTCGCGAGGACGACTGGATCGCCGAGCGTCTGGCCGCGCGCCGTCAGCTATCGACCACCATGGAGCAGAAGATCGCCGGCGACCGCTGGTTGCGGGTTGCCGACCGCCAGAGTTCCGCCGGCGGCAGTGTCACGGTCACCACCGACATTACCGATCTGAAGCGGGCCGCAGAGAACCTGGCCGAGGCCCGAGACGCGGCCGAAGCGGCCAATGGGGCCAAGAGTCAGTTTCTCGCCAATATGAGTCATGAGATCCGCACGCCGCTGAATGGCGTGATCGGCATTGCCCAGGCCCTGGCCGCGACGGAGCTGACCACGAACCAGCGTGAAATGCTGGACCTGATCCACTCCTCCGGCAGGACTCTCCAGGCCCTGCTCAGCGACATTCTCGACCTGGCCCGCGTCGAGTCCGGCCGGCTGAGCCTGTCTGACGACGCCTTCGATCTCGCCGCCGCTGTGCGGGAGGCCGCCCAGCTCTATGCGGCGACGGCCCGGGACAAGGGGCTTCAGTTCTATGTCGAGGTCAGCCCTGACGTTGAACTCTGGATATCCGGGGACGTCGTTCGGCTGAAGCAGGTCCTGACCAACCTGGTCTCCAACGCCGTCAAATTCACCGCGACCGGCTTCGTCAATCTGACGGTGGCCCGCGGACCGGACAGCGGTGACGGCGAAACCCTGCGTTTCACCGTCGAGGATACCGGGATCGGCTTCGACTGTGAGACCCGTGAACGCCTGTTCAAACGGTTCGAACAGGCCGACGGCGCGATCACCCGGCGTTTCGGCGGGACCGGCCTGGGTCTGGCCATCTCGCACCAGCTGGCCAGCCTGATGGACGGCAATCTGGATTGCGAGAGCGAACCCGGCGGCGGGTCTGCCTTCATCCTGACCATCCCCCTGCGCCTCGCCGCAAGCCCGGCCGCGCCCCTCGAGGATGTGTCCGTGATCACCGCCGACCCGAACGCCCCCGCCCTTCGGGTGCTGGTCGCGGACGATCATGCCACCAACCGCAAGGTCGTCGAACTGATCCTCGCCCAGGCGGCCGTCGAACTGACGATGGTCGAGGACGGAGCCGAGGCCCTGGAAGCCTATCGTGCCGGCGAATTCGATCTGGTGCTGATGGATATGCAGATGCCGGTGATGGACGGACTCGCCGCTACGCGGGAAATTCGTCTGCACGAGGCCACGATGGGGCTACCGCGCACGCCGGTCGTCATGCTGACGGCCAATGCCCTGGCCGAGCATGTCACTGCCGCCGAGGACGCCGGTGCCGATCTGCACCTGGCCAAGCCGTTCAATGCCGCCCAACTGCTCTCGGTGGTGTTTGAACTGCCGGCCGCCGCGGCAGCCGAAGCCGCCGCGGCGAACGCCGCCATCGCCTGAACTAGGACGACGACGGCCCTTATTCGTAGCCGTGGGCCGCTTCGTTGATGACCTGCGAGGGCATGGACGAGAAGTCGACAGCGATCGGTTTGGCGGCCTTGGTCTGGAAGGTCTTGATCACATGCTCCAGTCGGCGACGCACCTCGCGGGCGGCCTCGGACTGCGGATCGAGCTCCAGCGGGGCCAGGCAGAAATCAATGATGGCCTTGGGGCGTTCCAGGGGTTCCATGGTCAATCTCCTCTTTATTCGGCGGCGATGAACTGGGCAGTTTCGGTCGATTCCTTCATGGCAGTCGTCGACGACTGCCCGTTGGAAATCACGGTCGCGACCTGGTCGAAATAGCCGGTGCCGACCTCGCGCTGGTGGCGGGTGGCGGTGTAGCCGGCGGCCTCATTGTCGAACTCGCGCTGCTGCAGCTCGGAATAGGCCGACATGCCGCGATCGCGGTAGCCGCTGGCCAGTTCGAACATGCCGTTGTTCAGACTGTGGAAGCCGGCCAGGGTCACGAACTGGAACTTGTAACCCATGGCCCCCAGCTCACGCTGGAATTTGGCGATGGTCGCCTCGTCCAGCTTGGCCTTCCAGTTGAAAGACGGCGAGCAGTTGTAGGCCATCAGCTTGCCCGGATGCTCCTTCTGGACCGCCTCGGCGAACTTCTTCGCATCGTCCAGATCGGGGTGCGATGTCTCCCACCACAGCAGGTCGGCGATCTTGGCGTAGGACAGGCCGCGCGCGATGCAGTGATCCAGCCCCGTGCCCTCCTTCAGGCGGAAAAAGCCTTCCGGCGTGCGGTTGTCCCGGTCGATGAAGGGACGATCGCGCTCGTCGACGTCCGAGGTGATCAGCTGGGCGCTCTCGGCGTCGGTGCGGGCCACGGTGATCGTCGGCACCCCCATGACGTCGGCGGCCAGACGGGCGGCGACCAGGTTACGCTCATGCGCCTGGGTCGGGATCAGCACCTTGCCGCCCAGATGGCCGCACTTCTTCTCCGAGGCCAGCTGGTCCTCGAAATGGACGCCGGCGGCCCCCGCCTCGATGAAGGCCTTCATGATCTCGAAGCTGTTCAGCGGTCCGCCGAAACCGGCCTCGGCATCGGCGACGATCGGCGCGAACCAGTCACGCTTGGCCCCGCCCTCACCGTGCTCGATCTGGTCGGCGCGTTGCAGGGTGCGGTTGATGCGGCGGCACAGTTCCGGCGCGGCATTGGCCGGATACAGCGACTGGTCCGGATACATGGCTCCGGCGGTGTTGGCGTCGGCCGCGACCTGCCAGCCCGACAGATAGATGGCCTTCAGCCCGGCGCGGACCATCTGCATGGCCTGGTTGCCGGTCACCGCGCCCAGCGCATTGATATAGGGCTCGCTGTGCAGCAGCTCCCACAACCGGTTGGCCCCGCGCTCGGCCAGGGTCTGGGCCACGGTGACCGAACCGCGCAGCTTCAGCACGTCCTCAACCGAATAGGGGCGCTCGATGCCGTCGAAACGGCCGGCCGGGGACGGGACGAGGTCGGCGAAGGTGGTCATGATACGGGGTCCTGGATTTGCGTGGCGGCCGGGGCACCGCCTGTTCCCGTAAACTACGCGCTCCAGTCATTTTTGATACAAGATGGACCCGTCATTTCCAGTCATTATGTCACAATATGACACTTGATATTCAGTCATATAATGACATGATGTCACAATGACCGGGACCACGGATCGCAAGCTGTTTCTCGGCGGTCGCCTCAAGCGACTGCGCCGCGACATGGCCCTGACCCAGACGGCGATGGCCGCCGACCTCGGGGTTTCTCCCAGCTATCTCAACCACATAGAACGCAACCAGCGTCCGGTCTCGGCCCAGCTGCTGCTGCGGTTGGCCGACACCTATGACGTCGACCTGCGGGCGCTGGCCCAGCAGGCCGGGCCGGCCGGCGAGGCAGAACTGGCCGAAATCCTTGCCGATCCGGTGTTCGGCGGCCTGGCGGTGCCCCGCCATGAGATCCTGCAGCTGGTCGACGACGCCCCGGGGGCTGCTGACGCCCTGGTCCGCCTGTACCGGGCCTTCGCCGACCGCCGCACCCGCGAACAGGCCGAAGCCGGACAGGGCGGCGTCATCGGCGCGGAGTCGCCCGCCGACTGGGTGCGCGACCATATCCAGGCCCGCAACAATCATTTCCCCGAGCTCGATACCCTCGGCGAGGCCCTGCACAACGCCCTGTTCCCCGACGATCCCGCCATCCGCGGCGAGGGTTTCGAGGTGCGCGCCCGTGCCCGCCTGATCGAGCGCCACAACCTGCCGGTCCGCATCATGCCGGCCGAGGTCATGGTGGAATGGACCCGGCGCTTCGATCCTCACCGTCGGCGGCTGCTGATCTCCGAGACCCTGGGTCCCGCCTCGCGCGCCTTCGCCATCGCCTACCAGCTGGCCCTGGTCGAGCATGACGCCGAACTGACCGCCGCGACCGAGGCTGCCAATGCCCCGAACGCGGCCACGCGCAACCTGCTCAAGGTCGCCCTGACCAACACCCTCGCCGCCGCCATACTGATGCCCTACGCCGCCTTCCAGCGCACGGCGGAAGAAACCGGCTATGACCTGGCCCGGCTACAGGCCCGGTTCGGCGTCAGTTTCGAACAGGCGGCCCACCGGCTGACCACCCTGTCGCGCCCCGCCGCCCGCGGCGTGCCGGTCTTCCTGATGCGGGTCGACCAGGCGGGCAATATCTCGAAACGCTATGCGTCGGGAGCCTTCCCCTTTTCGCGCTTCGGCGGGGCGTGTCCGCGCTGGCGACTGCACAGCGCCTTCCGCACGCCGGGCCGCATCGTCACCCAGATCATCGAGACCCCCGACGGCACCCGCTGGTTCACCCTGGCCCGCACCGTCGACCGTCAGGGCCACGACGGCTTCGGCGAAGGCCAGGACCTGGCCATCGGCCTCGGCTGTGAGTTGAAACACGCCCACCGCCTGACCTATGCGCGTGGTCTGGATCTGGCGTCGCCCGAGGTCACGCCGATCGGCCCGGCCTGCCGCCTGTGCCACCGCCATCCCTGCGCCGAACGCGCCGCCCCGCCGGTCGATCGGCCGCTGACGGTCGACGACTGGTCGAAGTCGGTCAGCCCCTATCCGTTCGGCGAGGCCTGAACCTCAAAGCAGGGTCAGGAGGCCGTCCTCCAGCCGGTGGGCGACCCCGGTGCGCGCAAAAATCCCGGCCAGCACCACCGCGGGTTCGGCCACGCCGTCATCCAGCATGCGGGCGATCGCCTCGGCCGGAGCGGGATCGCCGGCCACCCGGGTCAGGGCCGCCAGCCACTCCGCCCGTGACAGCACGCCGTCTTCGGCACTCTCGATCTGGAAGTCGGTCAGCATGTCAAAGAAGTCGCCGCCGTCCCTCCGGTGCCGGGCGGATTCCATCGCCAGCGCCCACACCGCGCCACAGGCATAGTAGCCCCGGTGTTCGCCGCGCTCGCCGGCCTCGGCGACCGGCAGATCCGTCGCGATCGACACACAATCGTCGACCTCGCGCTGCAGTTCGGCGCGCGCGTCATTGGTCGGGTCGATCGCCGCTATGGCCCGCACGGCCATCAGATCGGCCCCGCCCTCGGTGATCCAGGCTTCCCGGCTGAAGGCATAGCGCAGACCGTCGGACCCGAGCCAGAAATGCGCCGCCTCATGGCCGATGAACCAGCGGGCCCGGTCCAGGGCCTCGCGATCCGGATTGAGTACACCCTCGCCCTCGAAACTCATGGAAATCAGTCCGGGCAGAACACTGCCGCCCATGCTGGACAGTTGTTTCGTGGGGCCGGTCCAGCTGACCATCAGGGTCGGCTCCCCGCCCCGGCTGGGGCCCATCCGCTCAGCGTAATAACCCATCACCTGCGGCGTGAACCCGCCGAGCTCCTTGCCCAGCCAGCGCGGCAGGCCGGGATCGATCACGGTCGTCACGCCCTTCCCCTGGAGAATGCGCGCATCCCCGAACAGCACATAGGTGCGGGCGCTGCTCGCCGTCGCCGTATCCATCCGCTCGCCCTTGTACAGCAGCGGCCCTGACAGGTCCCGCCAGGTGACCAGCGACGGCTCCCCGGCGACCTCGATCCCGTTCAGGTCCGACGGCAGGTCCCGCGCCGCCTCAACCGAGTCCAGCGGCATCAGGTCGAACTGCCCCGAATACAGGGCCACGGTCCCGTCCGAGAACATCAGCGCCGGATCGTACTCCGCCTCCAGATCACCGGCCTGCGGGCGCATGACGATGCGCACGCGCTCGGGCACCGGACTTCCGTCCGTCGTGCGCAGCACATCGTAGTCACCCTGACGCTCAATCACGACGCCGGGCGTCTCGACCGACCACCACGACGGTCGCCACGGCTGGCGGCTCTCGCGCAGCAAGGCCGACTGGAAAAATGCCCAGACCGGCGCTGCCTGCGCAAAGGTGAAGTCGGCGGTCCAGCGATCCCCGTCGCGGGTCACGGCGACCGCAACCGGCGGGGCGGCTTCGGGATCGGCCTGGGCCACCGAAACACCCGGCCAGGACAGCAGAAGGACGGCGAGCAGCGCGCCCGCGAGGGATGGTCTGATCATGGAGTCGTTCCTAGAACCCGGAGCGCGGCGCGTCAGCTTACGGATTTCTCATGCGTCGCCCGCTCCAGAGCGCGCCCGGCCGCCGCCAGTTCCCCGGCCATTACCGCCTTCAGCCGCTGTGGCGCGACAATCGCCACCCGATCTCCCCAGCTGAACAGATGCCAGGCCAATTCGCGCATGCCGCTGGCGCGGAAGCGCACGATCACCGACCCGTCGGCCTCGTCCTCCAACGTCTGGGTCGGGTGCCAGCGCCAGGCCCGGGCCTCGTCTGCCCCTTCCGGCGTCACCCGCAGCACCACATCCTCGATCTCGTCCTGATAGATGCCGAACGACTGGCTGGCGAAGGCCTGCAGGTCGAAATCGGCGGGCGGAGCCGCGATCCCGTCCAGCGCCTCGACCGCGCTCATCCGGTCCAGCCGGAAGGTCTGGATGCGGGCGGTCTCGCGGTCGGCTCCGACCAGATAGTTGGCCCGCCCGAACATCACGCCACACGGAGCGACACTGCGTCGTCGCGCCTCGGCTCCGGGCCGGGAATAGGTGAAGCCCAGCGGCCGCCCGGCCAGCACCGCCCCGCGGATTTCGGCCAGCACGGCCTCGTCGGCCGACGGGCGCGGTCCCGCCTGAACGGCGATGGTCTCGGCCCGGATCAGGGCCTCAAGGTCCGGGGCCAGCCGGTTCAGCGTGGTCGAACGCATCGCCGACTTCAGCTTGCGCTCCAGCCCCTCCAGCGCCGCCGCCCGTCCCGGCTCGCCCGCCGTGCGCAGGCCCTGGGCCGCCTTGGTCAGCTCAACCAGTTCCGTCGTCGTCGGGGCCTGTTCGAACGCCGACAGCCCGCCGCGGATACGCCAGCGCTTGGTCGGCGGATCGGACACCTCCTCCGCCGCCGGAAACAGCATCAGCACGGCGTCGCGCATCCGTTCGGCTGTACGCCGTCCGACCCGGCTCGCCGCCGCCATCTCATCCAGGGTCAGCCCCTCGGCACTGGCGGCCATGTGCCGCGCCAGCTCGATGACCATCGCCGCCTTGTCGTGTCTCATCGGGTCGCTCGATCCAATACGTCCGTTTCTGGCGCAACACTGTCGCAAAGTAGGATCATCAGCAAGCCACCCCGCTTCAGGAGTTCCCCATGGCCCGCGCCTTCGCCCCCCACGCCGCCGTTTCCGCCAACCGCTACCTGATCGTGCCCTGCGAGGCCGAAGGCTGTTCCGACCTCGCCGTCATCTGGGACCGGCTGGAAGAACAGGTCGTCGACGTCATCGATGCCGCCGCCAGCGCCCGCTATTCCGATGAAGATGCCCTGTGGGACGAGTTCCGCGCCGCTTCAGCCGAGCCCGCGCCGCTGGTCGAGCCGTTCCGTCTGGCCGCCTAGGGCCGGTTCATCCGGTCGTAATAGGCCGAGATCAGATCCAGCCTTGCGGCGAACGGGACCGGCTTCGCCTGCGGCCCGTCGTTGGTGAACTCCAGCAGCTGATCCGGCGAGTCCCCGAACTCCGGCCAGACCGGTCGGCCGGACCCGTTGGGATCGCCCGCCTTGGCAAACGTCGTCCAGTAGTCCGCCATCGCCGTCGCCGCTCGCTGGTCCCGGTCCTCTACCGCCCAGGACGAGGCGGACAGATTGTCGAACACATAGGGCCGTTCGGACGCGTGGGTCGCCCCGCCATGCGGTTCCGGCATGGCCGCCGACACCACATCAAAGCGATAGAGAAAGGTCGGATACCCCGCCCGGGCGTGCAGTCGCGCCAGTTGCCGCGCCGGTTCGTTGAAGGCCAGATCGCTGACCACATGCGCGTTGTAGCCGTCCTCCCCACCATAGGCGGTCAGGAAGTCGGCCCGCTCATCCGGCGTCAGCGCGTCGTCGATCTCGCCATACGGGCTGAGATCGGACGGCTTCATCCACCAGAACTCGGCGCTGTTGCTGCCGATGATCAGCGGCACCGGTGCCTGCAGCCCGGCCGCAAAGGCCGGCTCCACATCCGCGTCGATCAACCCGCCGCCGGCGTCCCCGTCGATAATCAGCAGATCCCCGCCGTAGAAGCTGGGCGCGGGCGTCAGAAAGGCCTCTGCCGGGACCGCGCGCAGCTGCTCAACGGTCGCATCGGCCAGTCCCAGCGACGCCGCGAAGGCCGCACCCCGCGCTTCCAGCGACGGCCGCCCCGGCTGATCCCGGACCGTCAGGGTCCCCTGCTCACGCCCCAAGCCTGACTGCACCACCGCCCGGTGGAACAGGCCCCGCGCCGGTTCGGCGATCATCAACCGCAGCACCGCCGCACCGCCGGCCGACTCGCCGAAGACGGTGACATTGCCGGGGTCGCCGCCGAAGGCCGCGATATTGTCCCGCACCCACGCCAGACTGGCCACGATATCCGCCAACCCGTAGTTGCCGACCAGAGCCTCGCCACCCGCCTCGGCGTTCAGGGCCGGATGGCCGAAAAAGCCCAACCGCCCCAGCCGGTAGTTGATCGTCACCACCACCACGCCGCGCCGCGCCAGAGCCGCCCCGTCATACAGGGCCGCCGTCCCGGACCCGTTGTTCAGCCCGCCGCCATGAATCCAGACCATGACCGGCAGCGGCCCTTCACGATCCTCAGCAGCCCAGACGTTCAGGGTCAGGCAGTCCTCGTTCATCGGCAGCGGGCCGACCCCGGGATCACCCCCGGACGGTGGCTGGATGCAGATCGGTCCCACGGTCGCGGCATCCCGCGTTCCCGGCCAGCCCGCAGCCGGCTGGGGGGCCCGCCACCGCAGCGGCCCGACCGGCGGTGCCGCGTAGGGAATCCCCTTGAAAGCCGTAATCCCCGCCTCAGTACGCCCGGCCAGCGCTCCCTGGGCGATCCGCACGACGGGGTTTACGGCAGCAGGCGAGGGTTCGGATGAAGCCATTGACAGTGAGACCGCGGCGACCAGGCTGGCGAAGAGCATGGCAAACCCTAGCCGAATTCGTCTGTATGACCCAGACATCGGGATTGTCAGTGAAATATTGAGTGCCCCGGCGAACCATTGCCGGGCTTGCGCGTTACAAAAGCTCTTTGGCCGGGGTATTGCATTGAAAGAACTGCTTATTTCCGGCGAACTGGCTGTCGATCTGGCGTCGGCGTTCGACGCGTCCCCCAATCCCTACATGCTGATCACGCCCGATTTCCGCTTTGCCGCGATGAATGAGGCCTATCTGCAGGTGACCGGCAGCACCCGCGCGGCCCTGATCGGTCAGAACCTGTTCGACATCTTCGACGCCGGCCCCACCGAAGCGGGCCGGGAGAACAGCCGCCAGCTACGCGCCTCCTTTGAACGGGTCCTCGAAACCGGCCAGCCGGACCATCTGGCCGTCATCCGCTACGCCATCCCCACGGTGCAGGCCTCAGGCAAAACCATCATGGAGGAGCGCTACTGGACGGCCACCCACACGCCGATCCGCGATGCCGACGGTCGAACCGCCTACATCCTCCAGCACACCAACGATATCACCGAGCTGGAAGTCCTGCGCCGCAAGGCCGCGGGGCACCAGACAGAAAGCGCTCTGAACATCATGATCGGCGGCGACATTCTGACCCGTGCCGAACATGTGCAGGAAGACAATCGCCGGCTCCAGAGCGAACGTAACCGCCTGTATGACATCTTCATGCAGGCCCCCGGCTTCATCGCCATCCTGTCGGGGCCCGACCATGTGTTCCAGATGCACAATGCCGCCTACGCCCGCCTGGTCGGACGCAGCGACCTGGTCGGTAAATCCGTCGTCGAGGCCATCCCCGAGGTCCGCGAACAGCGCTTGATCGATCTCCTCGACCGGGTCTGGACGACCGGCGAGGCTATCGAAGGCCGGGGATCGCCGGTCCAGCTGCAACGTCAAACCGATGGACCGCTGGAAACCGTCTATGTCGACTTCATCTTCCAGCCGATCCGCGACGAGACGGGTCAGATCGTCGGCATCTTCGGCCAGGGCCATGAGGTGACAGACACCGTTCTGGCCGTCGATCGCCAACGCCTGATGATCGACGAACTGAACCACCGGGTGAAGAACACCCTCGCCACGGTCCAGTCTATCGCCATGCAGACGGCCCGCACTCACGTCGATCCGGCCTCCTTTGCCGAAACCTTCCAGGCGCGGCTGATGGCCCTGTCCCATACCCACGACCTGCTGACCCGCAGCCACTGGGAGGGGGCCGAACTCCGGGCCATCCTCGAACACGAGACCGAAGCCTACGGCCCGCAGCGGGTTCTGTTCAACGGGCCCGCCCTGGCCCTGACACCCGCGACCGCCCTGTCCCTCGGCATGATCTTCCACGAGCTGGCGACCAACGCCGCAAAATTCGGGGCCCTTTCCGTAATCGAGGGTCGGGTCCTGATCGACTGGACTGTCACCGGCACGAACACGCGAACGCTGAATCTGACCTGGCGCGAACTCAACGGACCCGAGGTCGAGCCGCCGTCACGCCGCGGCTTCGGCAGCCGACTGATCGAACGCAGCGTCCATCATGATCTGGCGGGGTCCATCGAACTGCGCTACCCCTCGGAAGGGTTTGAGGCGACGATCTCGATCCCGCTGGACCGTGGAGACCCGACTTGAACCCAGGACTGAACGGCCGCCGTGTGCTGATCGTCGAGGATGAATCCCTCGTCGCCATGCTGCTCGAGACCATACTCGAGGACATGGGCTGCGTACCCGTGGGGCCGGCCTCGACCATCGAGGAAGGTCTCGCCATGGCCGGAGACGAGTCGACCCTCGACGCCGCCCTGCTGGACGTCAATGTCGCGGGTCAGCAGGTCTTTCCCGTCGCCGACCTCCTCAAGGCACGGGGCGTGCCCTTCATCTTCTCGACCGGATACGGCGAGGGTGGCCTGCCCGACGAATGGCGCGGTCAGTCGACCATCCAGAAGCCCTTCACCGAAGCGGCCATCCGCGACGCCCTGATGAAGGCCATGGGTGTCAGCGCAGTCTGACACCCTTCTGGGATGCCGTGTCAGCGCCGTCCGACGTCCTTCAGCACCGCCCGGGCCGCATTGTGACCCGGCGCGCCGGTGACTCCGCCGCCGGGATGCGCCCCTGAGCCACACAGATACAGGCCCGGCACCGGCATCCGGTGATCGGCATGGCCCAGCACCGGTCGGGCGCTGAACAGCTGGTCCAGCCCCAGCTTGCCGTGGAAGATGTCACCACCAACCAGACCGAAGCGCCGTTCCAGATCGCGTGGCCCCAGCGCCAGACGCCCCACCACCGAGGCCTTGAACCCCGGCGCATACCTGTCGACCGTCTCGATCATCAGGTCGGCGACCGTGTCCCGATGCTCATCCGCCAGGGTCGGGTCGACGTGCTGGCAGAACAGGCTGGCCACATGCTGCCCGGCCGGCGCCAGACTGTCGTCCAGCGTCGACGGGATCAGCATCTCGACGATCGGCTTCGATGACCAGCCGTTGAGCCGCGCCTCGGCATGGGCCCGGTCCATATAGGCCAGCGACGGGGCCATGATGATCCCGGCCGTATGGTGATCCCCCGCCTCGGGCAGGGCCGTGAACGTCGGCAGCTCGGACAGGGCCACATTCATGCGGAAGGTGCCGGAGCCGGACGCATAGTTGCCGATACGCTCCTGAAAATCGGCGGGCACCACCGCCGGATCGACCAACCGGTCGAACAGCAGCCGCGGATGCAGGTTCGACACCACCGCCCGGCCCCGCACGATGTCGCCCGCCTCGGTCACCGCGCCGACGGCCCGGTCCTTTTCCGTCAGCACCGCCGCCACCGGCGCATCCAGCCGGATGTCGACCCCAACCCCGGCGCAGGCCTTGGCCATGGCCTGGGTGATCGCCCCCATGCCGCCGATCGCGTGGCCCCAGACGCCCTTGCGGCCGTTCACCTCGCCGAACACATGGTGCAGCAGCACATAGGCCGAACCGGGCGTGTACGGGCTGGCATAGTTGCCGACGATGCTGTCGAAGCCGAACAGGGCCTTGATCGGATCGCTCTCGAACCAGCCGTCCAGCCAGTCCCCGGCCGATTTGGTGAACAGGTCCAGCAGGTCGCGCTGTCCGGTCACGTCCAGACCCGCCATCCGTCGCCCGATCGACCCGGCCTTCAGCATCTCCGGCAGGGCCGCCAGCCAGCCGCCCTCGACCACATTGGGCGGGGCCTGCAGCACCAGATCGCGCAGGATCGCCGCGACCGTCTCCAGCCGCGTCTCATAGGCCTCCAGTCGCTCGGAATCTCGGACCGAGAAGCGGGCAATCTCCGACTTCGTCCGCCCCTCCCCGGCCGTGAAATAGCGACCGTCGTCCAGCGGCAGGAAGTTCGACATCCGCCGCTCGACCACCCTCAGCCCATGCCCGGCCAGGTCCATGTCGGCGATGACCTTCGGGTTCAGCAGGCTGACCGTGTAGCTGGCGGTCGAGTTGCGGAAACCCGGGTGGAATTCCTCGGTCACCGCCGCCCCGCCGACGACATGACGCCGCTCCAGCACCGTCACCTTCAGTCCGGCCCTGGCCAGATAGAAGGCGCAGACCAGCCCGTTATGGCCGCCGCCCAGAATGACGACGTCGGTGGTTGTGGTGGTCATGGTTGCTCCGGCCAGCCGTCGACATAGCGCGCGAACAACAGCGGCTTGCCCAGCCAGTAGCAGAGCTCGGCCGGACGGGTGATATCCCACACTGCCAGATCCGCGACCTTGCCAGTCTCGATCGTGCCGATCTCGGCCTCAAGCCCCAGCGCTTTCGCCGCGACCCGCGTCGCCCCCGCCAGCGCCTCCTCGGGCGTCAGGCGGAACTGGACACAGGCCAGGTTCAGCGCCGCCGTCATCGAGGCCAGCGGCGAGGTGCCCGGATTGCAGTCCGTCGCCACCGCCATGGCCACCCCGTGATCCCGCAACAGCTGGACCGGCGGCGGCGTGGTCTCGCGCAGCATCAGATAGGCTCCCGGCAGCAGCACGGCGACCACCCCGGCCTCGGCCATGGCCCGGACCCCGGCCTCGGTCGTGTGTTCGATATGATCGGCCGACAAGGCCCCGTAGCGCGCCGCCAGCGCCGCTCCGCCGCCGTCCGACAGCTGGTCCGCGTGCAGCTTGACCGGCAGGCCCAGGTCCCGCGCCTTGTCGAACAGCCGCGCCACCTCCTCGACCGAAAAGGCGATCGGCTCGCAATAGGCGTCGACCATGTCCACCAGCCCCGCGGCATGGGCGGCAGGCAGGATCTCGTCCACCGCCTTATCCACATAGGCCCCGCGATCCGCCTTCCACTCCGGCGGCACCGCATGCAGGCCCAGATAACTGGTCCGCACCCGCACATGGGTCTCGGCCCCGATGCGCCGGGCGACGCGCAACATCTTCAGCTCGCTCTCGTGGTCCAGCCCATAGCCGGACTTGATCTCCACCGTCGTCACCCCGGTCGACGTCAGCCCGTCCAGCCGGCTCATGGCCGAGGCGAACAGTTGCTCCTCGCTGGCCGCCCGGGTGGCCGTGACGCTGGAGACGATCCCGCCCCCGGCCCGGGCGATCGCCTCATAGGTCGCCCCGCCCAGCCGCTGCTCGAACTCGCCCGACCGGTCACCGCCGAACACCAGATGCGTGTGACAGTCGATCAGCCCCGGCGTGACCCACATCCCGCCCAGCCGGTCGGTCTCAACGGCCTCATGGTCCGGCAGGTCGGCCCGCGCCCCGACCCAGGCGATGCGCCCGTCGCGGATCAGGATCGCCCCGTCGTCGATCGCCCCATAGGGTTCGCCACCCGCGACCATGGTGGCGATCCGGCAGTCGATCAGAAGTCGCGTCGAGCCGGTCACGGACGCGTCCTCGATCCGAGTTGGTCGGCCGTTCGGCGAAGGCGTGCAGCCAGATCGGGATCAACGACCTCGGACGGATAAACGGTCGAAACCACCCAATCCCACCAGAGCCAGGGCTCGAATGGAGCCTGGCTGGGCCTTATCCGTTCGGCGAACACGATGGTCAGGCCCTCATCCGGCAACTTGCAGTCATACGGCAGGGCCGTCAGCGAACGGGGTGGTGTCTGGCCCTCAATGACCACGACGCGGTGGTAGGTACTCATGCCGAATCGGCGAGGGTGAGGCACAGCGCGCGCCAGATAAATGCTGACCGCTTTCGAGGCGATGAGGCGCTGGTACTCAAGGGCTATTTCAGGCGTCCGCTCGGACTCTTCACACGCCTTGGCCGGGGAACCGAAAACAGCGACCCCCGCTACCGCAGCCAGAATCAACCACGGCCTCATCGCGACGCGAACCCGGCCAGCAGTTCGCACAGCCAGCGTCCCGCTGTCAGCGAGCCCAGATCGCCGATCTCCAGCGACGGATCATATTCGGTCAGGTCCACGGCCTTCACCTTCGGATGGGCCCCGATCACCCGGGTGGCGTCAAAGAAGTCGTGCACACTGATCCCGCCCGGCCGCGCCCCTGGCGAGGTCGGCCACTGGCTGCGATCGATCACATCGATGTCGAAATCGACGAAGATGACCTCGACCAGAGCCGCCAGCCGCGCCAGCTCCTCGGCCACCACGGTCGCCGTGCCCTGCTCCCGGCACTCCCGCGCGGTCCGCACCGAAATCCCCGCCGCCCTGGCCTTTTCGTGCGCCCGCTTGGTATTGGCGAACGGAGCCAGACCGATCTGGCTGATGCGCGCACCGTCGAGGCCGTCTTCCAGCAGCGCCTGCACCGGATTGCCGTTGGTCAGCCCCTGATCCGTGTCCCTCAGGTCGAAATGAGCATCCAGCGTCAGCAGGCCCGCGCGCGCCAGCCCCAGTCCGTGCACCCCCGGTCGGGTGATGGCGTTGTTGCCGCCGATAAGAATGGTCAGCGCCCGCGACTCCTGAATCGCCACCGCCTCACGCACCGGCTCGAACGCCTCCGCCGGCGAGACCGCCTTCAGCGGCACATCGCCCGCATCGTGGACGCGCAGGTCCAGCGTCTCGCCCGTCTCCACATCATAGGTCGAGAAACGCGGCAGCACGGCCCGGAACGCCTTTGGCCCGAGATCACACCGCCCCGGCGTCAGCGACCGCTCGTTCAGCCCGGCCCCGATCAGGGCGACGTCGGCATAGGGATGATGGCCGACAAGATCGGCAACAGAGGGCCAGGACAGGGCTTCGGATTCGGTCATGCGCCCATCTAAGCCCTTCTCCCCTTGCGGGTCGAGAAAGGCGGCACCGGCTTCAAGCCCCTCTCTCGGGGAGAGGGGTTGGGGAGTGGGCGTACGGTGCCACCCGCGTCGCACCGTAACCCCTCACCCTTTGACGCTTCGCGCCGCCCTTCGGGTCGCCTGACCGATCGCTGCGCTCCCGGAGGCTCAAGCCCTCTCCCGCCGGGAGAGGGATGCAATGCGAGGCGGGCGAAGGCCCGGCGCTCCGCCCGCCCTTCCATTGCCGCCGTCCATCGGGCGCGGACGATGCCCCGTGTCCGCCTCGTTGTCCCCCTGCGGGAGAAGGGGCTATGAAGCCGCCATGACGATTCAAACCACCCCCAACACCCGCGTCATTCGTGCGCCGCATGGCCCCGAGATGACGGCGAAGACCTGGGCGGCCGAGGCGGCCCTGCGTATGCTGATGAACAATCTCGATCCCGAGGTGGCCGAACGGCCCGAGGATCTGGTGGTCTATGGCGGTATCGGCAAGGCCGCGCGCGACTGGCCCAGCTTCGACCGTATCGTCCACGAACTGCGCGAGCTCGAACCCGACCAGACCCTGCTGGTCCAGTCCGGCAAACCCGTCGGCGTGTTCCGCACCCACGTCGACGCCCCGCGCGTGCTGATCGCCAATTCCAACCTGGTGCCCAAATGGGCGACCTGGGAGCATTTCAACGAGCTCGATCGCAAGGGGCTGATGATGTACGGCCAGATGACGGCCGGATCGTGGATCTACATCGGCACCCAGGGCATCGTGCAGGGCACCTATGAGACCTTCATGGAGGCCGGTCGCCAGCACTATGGCGGCGACTGGTCGGGCCGCTGGATCCTGACCGCCGGCCTCGGCGGCATGGGCGGGGCCCAGCCGCTGGCCGCGACCATGGCCGGGGCCTCCTGCCTCGCGGTCGAATGCCAGCGCAGCCGCATCGAGATGCGTCTCAAGACCCGCTACCTCGACGTGATGGCCGAAACCCTCGACGAGGCCCTGGCCCTGCTCGACAAGGCGAAAACGGACGGAAAAGCCATATCGGTCGGCCTGTTGGGCAATGCGGCGGATGTTCTGCCAGAACTTGTCCGGCGCGGCGTTCGCCCCGATCTGGTCACCGACCAGACCAGCGCCCACGACCTGGTCAACGGCTATCTGCCCCAGGGCTGGACCGTGGCGGAATGGGAGGACAAGCGCGTCTCCGACCCCGCCGCCGTCGAGTTCGCGGCCAGCCAGTCCTGCGCGGTGCACGTCCAGGCCATGCTCGATTTCCAGTCGGCCGGCATCCCCGTCACCGACTATGGCAACAACATCCGACAGGTCGCCTTCGACGCCGGCGTCGCCAACGCCTTCGACTTCCCCGGCTTCGTCCCCGCCTATATCCGCCCGCTGTTCTGCCGCGGCATCGGCCCGTTCCGCTGGGCCGCCCTGTCCGGCGACCCGGCTGATATCGCCAGGACCGATGCGGCGATGAAGACGCTGTTCCCCGACAACGCCGGCCTGCACCGCTGGATGGACATGGCCGCCGAACGCATCGCCTTCCAGGGCCTGCCCGCCCGCATCTGCTGGATCGGTCTCGGCGACCGCCACCGCGCCGGCCTGATGTTCAACGACATGGTCGCCTCGGGCGAGCTCAGCGCCCCGATCGTCATCGGCCGCGACCATCTCGACTCCGGCTCGGTCGCCAGTCCCAACCGCGAGACGGAATCAATGATTGACGGCTCGGACGCCGTGTCCGACTGGCCCCTGCTGAACGCCCTGCTCAACACCGCCTCGGGGGCCAGCTGGGTGTCGCTGCATCACGGCGGCGGCGTCGGCATGGGCTATTCCCAGCACTCGGGCGTGGTCATCGTCGCCGACGGCACACCCGAGGCGGCGAAGCGTCTGGAACGCGTCCTCTGGAACGACCCGGCCACCGGCGTCATGCGCCACGCGGATGCCGGCTATGACATCGCCAAAGACGCGGCCCGCGAGAACGGGTTGAACCTGCCGGGTATTCTGTGACCCTCTCCCGGCGGGAGAGGGAGACCGCGCGCGGCGGCGCAGCCGTCGTTCTTGCGCGGTCGGGTGAGGGCTTACGGTGCCCGACCACCTCGCACCGAAACCCCTCACCCTTTCGCGCCAAGAGCGATCGCTGCGCTCTCGCGCGCTCAAGCCCTCTCCCGCTGGGAGAGGGGTCGATGATTACGGAACACCTCGCATGACCAAACTCACCCTCGGCACGACGCCCCTCACCCTCGCCCAACTGCGCGCCGTGCTCGACGGCCCCTGCACCGTCGAACTCACCCCGGCGGCCTGGACCAATGTCGACAAGGGGGCCGCCACGGTCGCCGCCATCGTCGCCGAGGGGCGCACCGTCTACGGCATCAACACCGGCTTCGGCCTGCTGGCCAACACCTCGATCGCGCCGGAAGATCTGGAGACCCTGCAGCGCAATCTGGTGCTCAGCCATGCCTGCGGCGTGGGCCGGGATCTGGACGATGCCGTGGTGCGCCTGATGATGGTGCTGAAGATCGCCTCCCTGTCGCGCGGGGCCTCGGGCATCCGGCGCGCCACGCTCGAAACCCTGATCGCCATGGTCAATGCCGATGTCCTGCCCTGCATCCCGGCCAAGGGTTCGGTCGGGGCCTCCGGCGACCTCGCCCCTCTGGCCCATATGAGCTGCGTCCTGATCGGCGTCGGCGAGGCCCGCCACAAGGGCCAGACCCTGGATGCGACCACCGCCCTTGCCCGCGCCGGTCTCAAGCCACTGACGCTCGGCCCCAAGGAGGGTCTGGCCCTGCTGAACGGCACCCAGTGTTCGACCGCCCTGGCCCTGGCCGGCCTGTTCGCCACCGAGGCTGTCTATGCGGCCGCGGTCGCCGCCGGAGCCCTGTCGGTCGATGCGCTGAAAGGCTCCGACGCCCCGTTCGACGCCCGCATCCACGCCCTGCGCGGCCAGCCCGGCCAGATCGCCGTGGCCGAACGCCTGCGCGCCCTGATGGCCGGCAGCGCCATCCGCGACAGCCATCGCCACGACTGCGCCAAGGTCCAGGACCCCTATTCCCTGCGCTGCCAGCCCCAGGTCATGGGGGCCATCCTCGACCTGCTCAACAATGCCGCCGCCACCCTGACGCGCGAAGCCAATGCGGTGACCGACAATCCGCTGGTCTTCATCGAGGAGGGCGACGTCATCTCCGGCGGCAATTTCCACGCCGAGCCGGTGGCCTTCGCCGCCGACCAGATCGCCATGGCCCTGTGCGAGATCGGCAATATGTCCGAGCGCCGTACCTCCATCCTCGTCGATCCGAACATGAGCGCCCTGCCCGCCTTCCTGGTGAAGGAGAGCGGCCTCAACTCCGGCTTCATGATCGCCCAGGTCACCGCCGCCGCCCTGGTGGCCGAGAACCGGATGGTCGCCCATCCGTGCAGCGTCGACACCGTGCCGACCAGCGCCAATCAGGAGGACCACGTCTCCATGGCCACCCATGGCGCGCGTCGCCTGCTCGACATGGCCGAGAACAGCGCCGCCGTGGTCGGTATCGAACTTCTGGCCGCCGCCCAGGGCATCGAATTCCACCGCCCCCTGACCAGCTCCCCCGATCTGGAAAAAGTGTTCGCCATCGTGCGCGAAGCCGCCGCCGCCTATGGCTCGGACCACTATTTCGCCCCCGACATCGCCCGCGCCACCGACGGCGTCCGCGCCGGCCGCTACCGCGACTTCGCGGTGGGTCTGCTGCCGTCAGAATAGGTCACTTCATCCCTGCAACGGCGCGCGCCGCAGCACCGCCAGACTGGACGAGCCGGTGCAGAAACACACCGTGCGCAACTGCCGGATGACGATCTGGAAATGATCGACCACCGCCTCGGTCGAGACGGTGGCGGCGGCCAGCACCCCGGCGGCCTGACCGACGATGTCCGCGCCCAGCCGGATGGCCCGGGCCACATCGACGCCGTCGCGCACCCCGCCCGAGCCGATCAGCAAAGTCTTCGGACAGGCCGCCCGCACCGCGGCAATGGCCGCCGCCGTCGGATTGCCCCAGTCGGCGAAGGCGGCGGCGTGGGCCTTGTCGGCCGGTTTCTGCGCCCGCTCGCCCTCGATCAGGCCCCAGTTGGACCCGCCCGCTCCGGCGACATCCAGCCCGGCGACGCCCATCTCGACCAGCCGCCGCGCGGTGGCCGCCGACAGGCCTGCCCCGGTTTCCTTGACCAGCACCGGCGCATCCAGCTTGCGGATCAGCGCCCCCAGCGCCGCCCCCACGCCCCACCAGTCGCGATCGCCCTCGGGCTGACAGGCTTCCTGCAAGGGATTCAGATGCACGATCAGGGCGTCAGCCCCGATCATGTCGAGGGCTCGCCGCGCCTCGTCGACGCCAAAGCCCCGGGTCAACTGGGCCGCGCCGATATTGGCCAGGATCGGCGTGTCCGGGGCCCGTTGCCGCAACCCCATGTCCAGACCCGCCGTTCGGCCGCTCTCCAGCGCCGCCCGCTGCGATCCCACGGCCAGGGCGATACCCAGATGCTGCGCTGCCTCGGCCAGCCGGACGTTGATGGCCTCGGCCCGCGACGGTCCGCCGGTCATGGCGCTGATCAGCAACGGGGCCTGCAGTCGCCGCCCCAGCAGGTCCGCCCCCAGATCGATCTTGCCGTGATCCAGATCCGGCAGGGACTCATGTACGAAGCGTACAGCGTCGAACCCGGCATCGTTGCGGTGACGCCCCCCGCCCGACAGGACAACGTCGAGGTGCTGGTCCTTCCGGTCAGGGGTCGCCTTGGTCAATCCGGTACTCCGCCGGGGGTTATCGGGGCCGCCGCCCTCAGCGGTGCTCGGGCTGGCGGTCGACGGTCATCGCATAGTCCCCGGTCTGACCCTGGCCATAGCTTCCGGCCCGGATCACATAGGTCCCTGCGGCGGGTGCGGTCCATTCCAGCTTGGCGTGGGTGTCGGACAGACCGTCGTCATCGGACGTAAGGCCTTCGAAGCTTCCGCCATCCTGATCCTGGCCCAGCACCAGATAGGCGTCGAATGCGTTGGAGACCATGGTGATCACCAGCTTGTCGCCTTCCTTCACATGCACGGCATAGGCGTCGAAATAGCTGCCGTCCTCCGCGGTGGCGTCGTTGTCGGTCAGGGTCCCGCGCGCCGTGGCCCCGATCAGAATACTGCCGGCCACCGGCTCCGGTCCCCGGTCGATCAATTCGATCGAATACAGGCCCTTGCTGTCCGCCGCGTAAGGCCGCGCCCGCACCACATAGTCACCGCTTTCGGGCAGGGTGAAATTCAGACGCGAATCCGTGCCCTGGCCGAGGCCGTCATCGTCGTCGGCCGTGGCCGAAAACTCACCCTCCGCCGCACCGATCTCCAGATAGGTGTCGAAATCACCCGAGCGCATAATGAGCTGTACCCTCTGCCCCGCGCTGCCGCCGAAGCTGTAGGAATCATAGCCGCGGCCATCGGCATCGCGCGGATCCTCGTCGTCGATCGCGCCCTCGACGGTCGCCCCGAACGCCAGCGGCTCGGGGGCGGGCTCCGGTTCGATCTCATTCAGCGACAGGGCGTAGGCTCCGACGGAGTCGCCGGAATAGCCGCGCGCCTCCAGCCGGTATTCACCGTCTGCCGGCAGGGTATAGGTCAGCCGCGAGTCCGTGCCCTCACCCCCGTCGTCGTTCGAGCTCAGACTGGTCAGCGCCCCGCTGGACGCATCGATACTGTACAGTTCCAGAAAGGCGTCGAACGCGGTCGAGCGCATCGTCGCCTCGATCCGTTGTCCGCTCCGCCCCATGAAGCGATAGCCGTCGACGGTCAGGCCGGCGTCATTCCTGCCGTCGGTCTCGTCCAGTGCCCCGTCAAGGCTTGCGCCGATGGCCAGGGGTTCGCCCGGGGCGACGGCCGGCACATCCGCAAGGCTCAGCGTATAGGCTCCGGCCCCGTTCATATTCCACGAGGTGACGCGCGCGACATAGGTGTCGTTCCCGGGCGCGGTGAACACCAGATAGGAGTCCAGGGCATCGCCGCCGGGCCCGTCATCGTTCTGGGCCAGTTCGGTAAAGGTGCTGCCGTCCATCTGACCGACCAGAAGCACCGGATCGAAGGCACCGGAGGACAGGCGAATGCCGACCCGGTCTCCGGTCCGGACCCGGAAGCTGTAGGCGTCATAGGTGTGGCCGTCGTCCGTCTCGGGATCGCCGGACGTCAGCTCGCCGGTCCGGCTCTGGCCGACGCGGATCGCGGTCGGTCGCGGGGCCCGCGCTGCCGCAGGCCGCTCACTGAGCGTCAGCGAATAGTCACCCCCCTCAAGTCCGAACAGCGTCCGCGCCCGCAACAGATAGTCCCCGTCCCGGGGGGCGGTGAACCGCAGACGCGAGTCGGTGTCCTGACCGAAACTGTCGTCATCGCCGTACAGCTCCTGCGCGTCCGCACCGGCGTCGGCGTCATATACCGCCAGATAGGTGTCGAACGCCTCCGACTGCATCGTGGCTTCCAGCCGCTGACCGGCCCGCGCCGTAATCCGGTAGTCGTCATAGCGGTATTCGCCGTCCGGGCCGGTGGCGTCCGAATCATCCAGCGTCCCGGAGACCGAGGCCCCGATGCGGATCACCTCCTGGGCCAGGGTCGGCCCTGCGGCGACCATGAGGGCCAGGGCACTGACCGTGGCAATTGAGATTGAACGACGCATTTGAGCCCCCTTTGTTTGTGCCGCGATCATAGACGCCGAACCGGGGGGACTGTAAATCGCGTCACTCTTCACCGATTCATGGCAACAGGAGCGCCGCATGACGGCCCAGTCCGCCCGCGGGACCCGGATCGACGGCAAGGCCTTCGCCGCCGGCCTGGTCGATCGCGTCGCCGCCGCCACGTCGCGTCTCATCGCCGACAAGGGCGTAAAGCCAGGCCTGGCGGTCGTCATCGTCGGCGAGGACCCCGCCAGCCAGGTCTATGTCCGCAACAAGGGCGAACGCACCCTAGCGGCCGGGATGCGCTCCGACACCCACCGCCTGCCGGACTCCACCACCGAGGCCGAGCTGCTGGCCCTGGTCGCGACACTGAACGCCGACGCCGGACTGCACGGCATCCTCGTGCAGCTGCCCCTGCCCGCCCATATCGACACCGCAGCGGTGCTGGCAGCCATCGATCCGGACAAGGACGTGGACGGCTTCCATGTCGTCAACGCTGGTCGTCTCGCCATCGGCCTGCCCGGCCTGGTGCCGTGCACACCGCTGGGCTGCGTGATGCTGCTGAAAAATGCGCTCGGCGACCTGTCCGGCCTCAATGCCGTGATCGTCGGTCGCTCCAACATCGTCGGCAAGCCGATGGCCCAGCTGCTGCTGGCCGAGAGCTGCACGGTCACCATCGCCCATTCCCGCACCCGCGACCTGCCGGCCCTGTGCCGCACCGCCGACATCCTGGTCGCCGCCGTCGGTCGTCCGGAAATGATCCGCGGCGACTGGATTCGCCCCGGCGCGACAGTCATCGACGTCGGCATCAACCGCCTGCCGTCGCGTGATCCGGCCAAGGCGGCCGAGGGCAAGACCCGGCTGGTCGGTGACGTCGCCTTCGACGAGGCGGCCGCGGTCGCGGGACAGATCACGCCCGTGCCCGGTGGCGTCGGACCGATGACCATCGCCTGCCTGCTGGCCAACACCTATACGGCCGCCTGTCGCGCTGCTGGCGTAACGCCGGAACCACTCGACGCTTGAAGCCCTGACCTCTTGGGCGGATAGTCGGCGCTCATCGCACCCCAGACTGTCCGTCCAGGAGAAGTCCATGATCCGGCTCACCCCGCGCGCATCCGCCATCGCCGCGGCCGTCATCATCCTGCCGACCATGGCCGGGTGCGGCTACAATACCATTCCAACCAAACAGGAAGCCGCCAACGCACGCTGGGCCGATGTCCAGTCGCAGTATCAGCGTCGCGCCGACCTGATCCCCAATCTGGTGTCGACGGTTCAGGGCGCGGCCATTCAGGAGCGCACGACCCTGACCCAGGTCACCGAGGCCCGGGCCCGGGCCACCGGCGTGACCGTGACTCCCGAGACCCTGAACGACCCCGCCGCCTTCCAGCGCTACCAGGCGGCCCAGGGCGAACTGTCCCAGGCCCTGTCGCGCCTGCTGATGGTCGTCGAGAACTATCCGCAGCTTCAGGCCAACCAGAATTTCCTCGCCCTTCAGTCCCAGCTGGAAGGCACCGAGAACCGCATCGCCGTCGCCCGGCGCGACTACAATGGGGCGGTCCAGTCCTACAATACGTCACTGCGGACCTTCCCGACCGTGATCTGGGCCAAGACCCTTCAGTCCGACGCCGAGCCGATGCAGCTGTTCAGCGCCACCCCCCAGGCCCAGACGGCACCGACGGTCAGTTTTGACGGCCTCTCACCGTCCGCGCCGGGCGGCACCGCTCCGCCGGTCGCACCCGGCGCGACGCCACCGGCGACCGTCGCTCCGTGAGCCCGACCCGCCAGTCGCTGGCTGATCGTTCGGGCGGGTGGTCCATTCCCGCCCTCATCGCCGTGGTGCTGGTCTGGCTGATCGCCGCCGTTCCCGCCTCCGCCGCCGCGCCGCTAACCTTCCCGGCCCTGTCCGGCCGCGTCGTCGACCAGGCCCGACTGCTCAGCCCGGCCCGTGAGGCTGAACTGACCGAAACCCTCGCCGCGCTTGAGCGGGACACCGGCGATCAGGTGGTGGTGGTCACCGTCGCCAGTCTCGAGGGTCACGAGATCGAGGACTACGGCTACCAGCTGGGACGCGCTTGGGGCATCGGCCAGAAAGACAGCAACAACGGTGCCCTGCTGATCGTCGCGCCCGAGGAACGCAAGGTCCGGATCGAGGTCGGCTACGGCCTTGAATCCGTCCTGACCGACGCCCTGTCAGCCCTGATCATCCAGAACCAGATCCTGCCGTCCTTCCGCACCGGCGGCTATGAGGCCGGAATCACCCAGGGCGTCGCCGCCATCGACACCCAGTTGCGACTCGATCCGGTCGAGGCCCAGGCCCTGGCCGCCGAGGCTGCGTCTCCGCAGACCGAACTGCCGTTCAGGGCCATCGTGGTCATCGGTATCGTCTTCCTGTTTCTGTTGTTCAGCCTGATCGGCGCGGCATCGGCCGGGGGGCGGCGTCGGCGCGGTGGCGACGGCCTGACCCCGATCCTGATCTGGGGCGCGGCCGAGGCCCTGAAGAACGCCTCCCGCGGTGGACGCGGCGGCGGTTTCGGCGGCGGTGGTGGGGGATTCAGCGGCGGCGGCGGCAGTTTCGGTGGCGGCGGGGCTTCGGGAGGATGGTGATGAAACTCACAGCCGAGGATCACGCCCGCATCGGCCTCGCCATCGCCGAGGCCGAGACCCGGACCTCGGGCGAGATTTTCTGCGTGCTGGCGGGGCGGGTCTCGTCCTATCGCGACATCTCGCTGGGCTGGGCCGCGGCCGCCGCCCTGATCCTGCCCCTGGCTCTGGTCCCGCTCGGTTTCAGCGCCGCCTGGTTGCCCGGTTTCGGCAACAGCTGGGAAGTCGTCCACCTGGCCGCGCGTGAGGTGACGGTCGGCCGCACCCTGTCGGCCTATGCGATCGTTCAGGCGGCCGTCTTCCTGGCCGTCTTCATGTTCACCTCGATCCCGCTTGTGCGCCGCGCGGTGACACCCCGCGCCATCCGCCGCGCTCGCGTCCGTCGCGTCGCCCTGAGCCAGTTCCTCGCCCATGGCCTGCACATGACCGAGGGCCGCACCGGCGTGCTGATTTTCGCCGCCTTGTCGGACCATCAGGTCGAGGTCATCGCCGACGAGGGCATTCACACCCGCGTCGACCGTGATGTCTGGGCCGGGGCCGTCGAGGTGCTGGTCCGCGGCCTGCGCTCGGACCGGCCGGTCGAGGGCTTCGAACAGGCCGTCGCCCTGTGCGGCAAGGTTCTGGCCGAACAGTTCCCGCCCGGCGCAAAGAACCCTAATGAGATCGCCGACCGCCTGGTCGTGATCTGACCACCCGCTACGCCGTCGCGGCGCTCCGCCCACTGCAGGACGGGCCCCGCCACTCGCCAAGGACGCCATGCCTCGCCTTCTGACCTACAATGTCCACCGCTGTGTCGGGGTGGATCGCCGGCTCGACATTGAACGCATCGTCGGCGTCATCGCCGAGCATGATCCGGACATCGTCTGCCTGCAGGAACTGGACGTCGGCCGCGCCCGGACCGGCTTCATCGACCAGGCCAGTGCCATTGCCCAGGGCCTGTCCATGTCCTTCCATTTTCACCCGGCCATGCAAGTCGAGGCCGAACTGTACGGCGACGCCATCCTGACCCGCCACCCCGAACGCCTGATCCGGTCCGCCAGCCTGCCGACGGTCCGCGGCATTCCGGGGCTGGAGCCGCGCGGGGCCCTGTGGTCGGTCATCGACATCGACGGCGTGCCCGTCAACATCCTCAACACCCACCTGGGTCTGGTCCCGCGCGAACAGCGCCTGCAGGCCGAGGCCCTGGCGGGCCCCGACTGGCTCGCCCATCCGGACTGTGCCGGGCCGACCATCCTGACCGGCGACTTCAACGCCACCTCCATGACCCGGCCCTATCAGCTGCTGGCGCACCGCCTGCCCGACGCCCAGCGCACCCTCGGCCTGAAGCCCTCGATCAAGACCTTCCCGTCCAGCTTTCCGGCGATCCGCATCGACCACTGCTTCGTCAGCTCCGATATTATCGTCCGGTCGATGTCGGCCCCGTTCTCACCGCTGGCGCGGATGGCCTCGGATCACCTGCCCCTGATCATGGATTTCGACGTCAATCCGGAAGCGACTCGCCGTCACGTTCCCTGAGGTCGCTCAGCCGCCCCGGCGCGCTGCGCTGGGACGGATTTCGCCGTCGCCACGGACGCCAGGCATCATCCGACGACGAGGGATCGCCCAGCTGCCACTCGGCGATGAACCGTTCTACGGCCGACGGTGGCGCGGCCCCCAAAGGCTGCATGCGCCCGGTATCGAAATGCAGGATCGCCGCGCCCGTCGAACCCATCACCGCCTCGGCTGCGGCGAACTCCTCCGCCGTCACCCCGATAAAATGGCCGATGCTGTGATGACGGATGCGGGCGATCGTCGCGCGCCCGGCCTCGGTCCCCGGTTCCGCCGCCACGTCGCACTCCGTATCCAGTCCCAGTGACCGGTTGTTTAGATTGGTCGAACCGATCCGGATCACCTGATCGTCGATCACCGCGATCTTGGCGTGGATGATGATCCGGCCCCCCTCCTCGGTCACCGGGGCAAAGGCCGAGAACCGTCCGTTGGAGTCAGCGCTTTCCAGCCGGAACAGCACTTCTGACCGGGCCGTATCCATCGTCATCTGGTCGAACCAGCTCGGACTCCCGGCCGTCGAGATCAGCACCACCTCGGGGCCGTCCGCCTCAGCCAGCCGTTCGGCCAGCGCCGCGGCGATCACCGGCGAGGTGAAATACTGGTTCTCCATATAGATCAGCCGCCGAGCCTTGCGGATCATCTCCAGATACAGGGTCTCGTTCTCGCGGACCTCACCGCGCCCGCGCCATTTGGGCTCGGTGCGGGCGATCGCCACCGGGGTATCGATCAGATCAGGCTCGACACCGTCGGGCCAGGGGTCGTCGGACACGGTATCGGGAACCGTCCGTTCCCAGGTCGCCCGAAACCAGCGCTCGCGGGCCAGGTCGCCCAGGGCCAGGGCCGCGGCCCCGTCCATCACGCACATGATCTCGTGACGCGGGTCCGAGATCAGGCCCGAGGGCTGGCAACGTCGGGGATCGCCGTCGAGGTGTTCCGACGAATCCCAACGATCCGTCGAGATGTCGCCGCCGCCGCAGAAGGCGATAGCGTCGTCGATGATCACCACCTTCTGGTGGTGGCAGGCACCGATCGGGCCAGGTGAATCCAGGCGAAACTCCACCATCCGCTTGCGGAACCATCGTTGGGCCAGATGCGGATAGAATCCCTGTGAAGCGGCGATCAGCAGGGGCGATTTCCAGATCAGCAGCCGCACGTCCAGATCCGGCCGCGACTTGACCAGCATCCGCAGCTGGTGGCCGATCTCGGCCTGTCGGTCACCATACTGGGATTCCGGATCCAGCCGTGTCCGCGGGTCGAATTGCCAGCCCAGGATGACGATCGAGCGCCTGGCCTTGTCCAGCGACGACTTCAACGCATCGAAATAGGCCTCGTTCTCCATCAGAACGGAGAATCGGCCCGCCGTTTCGACCCGCCAGCAATCCTGTCCCGGATGCAGCAGGCTCTGATCATGGTTGTCGGTCTCATTGTGCATGGCGTCAGCCTGACCGATTCGCATGACGTCCTGATACGCGCCGCATCCAGGACGTTTGAACCGGCCATCCGTTCCACGGAGATGGCGACCTGGTCAACAAGGCGCATCCCTGCCGAAGACCGGTATTTGCCCGATCGTCGGTTTTGGCGCATAGAAACACCGTCGTTTTGGAACCGGGGGAGATCGGCGATGCAGGCGCTGATCCAGATGATTGCCAGTTTTATCGCCTTGCTGGCGGCCGCGGCCCTGTCCCAGTTTGGCGTCAACATGCACTCGCCCCGCCAGGCGGACCGCGAAATCCACCGCGTCGTGGACTGTGACAACACCCCCGCAACCGTAATCGCACCCGCCGCAGCAGCCGATCGCGATTGTTGAGCGATCGACGACCCGTCATGGGGAATCACCCCGGCCGCCTTTGCTCCCCTCCGCTAAGTCGCTAGGGTTGTCGACGCGCGCGCGCCTCGGCCGCGATGACGTCCCCGGGATCGAGATCGACGCTCCATGAAGCCTCCGAAACGTACGCCGTTGAACCTGACCGACCTTGAGCTTCCGTCGCCCGACGAGCCACGGGCGACCGCCGGTAAAACGGCACTGGACTCAAAGGCCGACGCCGAACCCACGGTCGACTCGAATGCCCAGCCGCAGCGTCCAATGTCCGAGCGTCGCCGTCGGCGACTGGCCGAGGAAAGACGTCTGAGCGCAGAACGTGCCGCTGAACCGCCGCCGCCCGCCGCCGAGTCCGGGGCCGCGCCGGCCGTTACCCCCGAATTCGCCGAATCCGCCGACGCGCCCCCCGTCGCCTGGGACCCGCCGTCCATGCCTTCGGCCTCCGCGTCGTCGGTGTTGGCTTCCGACCTGCCCGCCCCGGCCAGCCGGTCGGCCTATGTGATCGCCGGGGCCGGATCGGTCCTGTGGATCGGCGGCGTCGCCTCGATGCTGGCCTATGAGGTCGGCTCGGGCGTGGTGGAACTGGAGCCCCTGCGGCTGGCCATCTATGCCCTGATCGCCCTCGCCCCGACCGGCCTGGCCATCATGCTGGCCCACGCCGTCCGTCAGGGAACCACCATCGCCGGGGAAACCCGCCGCGCCCGCGAGCTGGCCCAGGCCCTGGTCGCCCCGACCGCGCTGGCCGCCCAACAGGCCGGGGAGGTTCTCACCACCCTGCGTCAGGACATCGATCAGGCCTCTCTGGCCACCGAGCGTGCACGCTCCGAAATGACCCTGCTGCGTGAGGCCCTGGCCGAGGAAACCACCCGCCTGAACGAGGCTGCCGAGACCGCCGGGCGCACCGCCCGCCGCCTCGCCGAACAGCTGGGCCGCGAGCGTGAGGGCATGCAGACCCTTGGCCTGCAGCTCGACACCCAGGCCGCCAGTGTCCTCGATGCGGTGGAACGCCAGTCGCGCATGGTCATCGATGCCTCCGACCTGGCCCAGACCCAGTTGCGCGAGGCCGAGGCCGCCCTCGCCGCCCGCGCCGCGGACCTGGCCGCCGCCGCCGGTGAAGCCCAGGACGCCGCCCGCATCGCCGCAGACGATCTGGCCCGCCAGACCCTGCGGCTGGAGAACGCCGGCACCGGCGTGTCCGAACAGATCCAGTCGGTCGAGGCCGGTCTCGGCCAGCAGCGCGCCGCCCTGGTCACCGCTGCCTATGCCCTGCGCACCGATCAGGAGGATTTCTCCGCCCAGGTCGAGAGCCAGCGGGCCCAGTTGATCGAGCAGCTGTCGGCCGCCCGGGCCGCCGCCGCCGACCTGGGTCAGACCTCGACCAGTTCGACCGACGCCCTCAAGGAGCTGGTTGACGCGGCCACCGATCAATTCCGCGCCCTCGTCGACATGTCCCAGCGTGAGGCCGACGGCTTCGACAACGCCACCAAGGTCGCGCTGGATCGCTTCGAGGCCATGGCCGCCGAGGCGCGTGACAACCTGGTCGAGGAAACCCGCCGGGCCCTGGCTGCCCTGCAGGCCACGGCCGAGGACTCGCGGCTCGCCGCGTCCGGGGCTGCGGATCAGGCCCAGGTGCGCGCCGACCGACTGGGTGAGGCCCTGTTCGACGCCGCCCAGAAGGCCGATCAGGCCGCTGACGCCCGCATCGAAGGCGCGCGTCGTCTGGTCGGGGAGACCGCCGGTCTCGTCGACGAGGCGGGCGAACGGGCGCTGGAACGCCTCGAGGCCACCGTGGAGCGGATGAACACGACCTTCTCCCGCATGGAGGACGCCATCGGCGAACTGGACAACCGTGCCAGCGATCTGCCCGCCCAGGCCCAGCAAAGGATCGATGCCGTTCGCACCTCCGTCGAGGAAGGTCTGGCCGCCCTGTCGGCCGCCTCGCGCAAGGCCGCCGAGGACACCGAGGCCCTCGACGCCGGCTTCCAGGAGCGGGTGCGCCGCAACTACGAAATGCTGACCGAGGCCGTGCGGCTGATGGGGGTCGTGTCCGGCGACACGCCCGCGCCCCGCCGCCGCGAGCCCGAGCCCGCCGAAGAGCCGAAATCCGGCGACTCGCCCCGCGCCCGGCCGCCCCGTGCCGAGGAAGGCCGTGGTTTCGGCCTGCGCGGCCGGCTCAAGCTCGAGCCCGCCGGCAAGACTCCGCCGCCGACCCCGACCGACGACCGCCTCGACTGGAGCGATCTGGAGAACAGTGACGCGGATGAATCCCCGCTGGATCTGGACACGCCGATCATGCCCGAAGCCAAGGGCACCGATCAGACCGAAGCCCAGCTCGACATCCTGACCGAACGGATCATCGCCGCGATCCGCCGCATGGGCGTCGATCCCAATGCCCTGCTGCCCCGCTCCCGCGTCGAGGAGTCCGGACAGGCCATCGCCGACCGGGATCCCGACCGGGCCCGCCAGATCGTGCGCCGGGTCGCCCCCGCCGCCGTGCGCAGCGTCTCGCGCCGGGTGCTCAGCGATTCCGAGCTGCGTGATGATGCCGAACAGTTCGTGCACGGCTTCGGCCAGCGCCTGCGCGCCCGGACCGGCGACGGGGCCGCGGTTCTGGCCCTGCTGACGTCGGACGGGGGACGCGCCTTCATGCTGCTGGACGCCGCCATCGGCGACCTCGGCTGATCCGGGAACCTCACCGCCGTCACGGGTGGCGGCCAATCGGCGCTTGACGCGAGCCGGAGGTTAAGGACACCGTCATCCAGCCGTCATGTAAATGTCACGCGCAAGCAGGGTCCATGCTCGATATCCAGGCCGACGCCGCGCCCGATCGCCGACCCGCGATCGTGATCTGCGCCTATGACGCCGCCGAAACCGGCTGGGACCCGGTCGAGGACCTGTCCGGCATTGCGTGGAATCCGCCCGGGGCACGGACCGTCCCCGTCGCCGCCGATGACCCCGACACCCTCGCCACGACCCTCCAGGACCAACTCGAGCAGCACGGCTGCCGGGCCCTGCTGCTGGTCGGTCGCACCAGCAACGGCGAGTCCTTCCACGTGCAGATGCGGGCCGAAAACCGCGTCCTCGACGGCACCCGCCGCCTCGATGACACCGGCCCGGGCGTGGCCCGGGCCACGGCCCCGGTCGCCGAAATCGTCCAGGCCCTGAATGATGCCGGTCTGGCGGCGGCGGCCTCGTCCGAGTCCGAAGCCGACGCCGGCAGCTATCTGCTGTTTCGCATCCTCTCCGGCCTGCCCGACGGTATCGACAGCCCGGCCATCGGCCTGTTGCGGGCACCCGCCGCGGCGTCGGACGCCGCGGTCCAGCGTGCCGTCAAGGCTGCCGCCGAAGCCATCGCCAGCCACCTGTCGCCCCTGCCCCGCTCGCACAGCGTCTAGGGTTCAAGGCGTCTTCGCCAGCGACCGTCGCACCCACAGCGACGCGACCGCCCCGGTCAGGGCCAGCCCCGTCATCGCCAGATAACCGCCCGCGCCGAAGGCGTCGTACAGCGGCCCCGCCAGCGCCGTGGCCAGGCCGATCAATATCCCCGCCGACAGCACCGAACTCAGGGTCTGGGCCGCCGTGTGGCTGCCCGTCGGGCTCAGCCGTTCGACGATCTCGACCCCGGCCAGATAGGTGGCGGCGAAACTCAGCGCGTGCAGGGCCTGCAGCGGCCACAGCAGCCACAGCGGCGGGGCCATGGCCATGGCGGTCCAGCGCACCGCCGCCGCCCCGGCCCCGATGACCAGCATCAGCCACGGCCCGACCCCGCGCCGCCGCCGCCACGGCTCGATCCACCACATGAAGCCGATCTCGACCACCACCGAAAAGGCCCACAACAGCCCGGTCAGGCTCTCGGCCAGCCCCTGCGCCTTCCACAGGATGGCCGAAAATCCGTAGTAGAAGGCATGCGCCGCCTGGACCGCGCCGATGGCGAAGATGGCGGTCATGAAGGCCGGGTTGACCACCAGCCGTCCCATGCCGCGGAACCGCTCGACCCCGAGGATGGGGCCCGCCTCGTCGACCGGCTCTGGCGGCAGGACGAAGGCCGCGACCCCGGCGATCAGCACAGCCGCAACCACCATCCAGATGATCACCAGATCGACGCTGGCCCGCACCAGCAGGGCCCCCATCACCACATTGGCGACGACAAAGGCCGCCGACCCGAAACCGCGCGGCACTGAAAAGGCGAACCCGCCGTGCCGCGCCAGCCTCAGGCTCAGCACATCGGTCAGCGGGATGATCCCCGCCGCCGCGCTGGCTCCGACGAACCAGGCCACCAGCCAGGCCCAGTAGCCGTCGACCAGCCCCGCCGCGCCATAGCCCAGCGCTGCGGTCAGGCCGAGAATGGCGATCGGTGCGCGCCGGGTCGCGAAACCATCGGCCCACACCGCGATCAGCGGGCCGGTCAGCACCCGCGCCAGCATCGGCACCGCCAGCAGGCCCCCAATCTCGGCACCCGACAGCCCTTGGGCCCGGAACCACAGCCCGGCATAGGGCAGGCTCACCCCGGTGGCACCGAAGAGCAACACATACTGAAGGGCCATGCGGTGGGCGGCGGTCATGGCGGACCGATAGCAGACTCGGCCGCTCTCATGGGCTAGGCATTTCGTCCATGATCCGATCCCGAAATCTGGTGGTGTTCGCGGCCCTGAACGGCGCGATGGCGGTGATGACCGGGGCCTTCGCCGCCCACGGTGCCGGACCTGCGGTCAAGACCCTGCTGGCCACCGGTGCCCATTACCAGCTGGCCCATGCCGTTCTGGCTCTGGTCTGTGCCGTCTGGCCGGCCCGCGACCGGCTGGTCCGCGCCGCCGGCTGGCTGGCCGCGACCGGGGGCCTGGTCTTCGCCACGGCCCTGTCGCTGATCGCCCTCGGCGGTCTGTCGATCATGGGCGCGGTCGCTCCCGTTGGTGGAATGTTTATGATTTTAGGTTGGATTTTGCTGGCAATCGCCGGTTTCCGCACACAAACTACCGACGCCTGACCCGTCAAGCTGAGAGTTTTAGTCCCGTATGGCTTTTACTGCGCCCGAAACACCCCGCCGCGAGCTCTATCCAGAGATCGAACCCTTCGCCTCCGGCTGGATGTCGACCGAGGGCCCCCACGAAATCTATTACGAGGAAAGCGGCAACCCCCAGGGTCTGCCGGTACTGGTCCTGCACGGCGGCTCGGGCGGCTCGGTCAATCCGGGCATGCGGCGCTATTTCGATCCGGCCAAATACCGCATCGTCATGTTCGACCAGCGCGGTTGCGGTCAGAGCCGCCCAAATGCCTCGCTGGAAGACAACACCACCTGGACCCTGATCGCTGACATCGAGCGACTGCGCGAACGCTGCGGCATCGACCGCTGGGTCGTGTTCGGCGGTTCCTGGGGCTCAACCCTGTCACTCGCCTACGCCATCACCCATCCGGAACGGGCCATCAGCCTGATCCTGCGCGGCATCTTCCTGCTGACCCGCAAGGAGCTGCACTGGTTCTACCAGGACGGGGCCTCGATGATCTTCCCCGACGCCTGGGAACGCTTCCTGGCCCCGATCCCCGAAGACGAACGCCACGACCTGATGGCCGCCTACTACAAGCGGCTGACCGGCGACGACCGGGTTGAACGCGAGCGCTGCGCCATCGCCTGGTCCAGCTGGGAAGGCGAAACCGTCAGCGTCCAGGGCCCGTCCAGTCGCCCCGACAGATTCGCCGACCCGGCCTTCGCCGTCGCCTTCGCCCGCATCGAATGCTGGTATTTCGTCAACGGCGGCTTCTTCCCGGAGGAAGACTGGCTGATCAAGAACGTCGGCCGTATCCGCCACATCCCCACCTGGATCGCCCAGGGCCGGTTCGACGTCGTCACCCCGATCTCCGGGGCCTGGGCCCTGCACCGGGCCTGGCCCGAGGCCCGGCTGGACATCGTCGCCGACGCCGGCCACGCCTCGACCGAGCCCGGCATCATCGACAGCCTGATCCGCGGAACCGACTGGGCCACGACGCTCTAGAACAAGGCTTTAGTCCTTGGGATTGGTCTTCTCGACCAGCTCGCTCAGCTGGAAGCCGATCCGCCGCGCCTCACGTTCCTCCGGCTTCTTCACCGCGTTCAGCAGGACGTTGATCTGGGTGTAGTGCTGCACCAGACGCACCGTCTTGCCGTGAGCGTTCTTGCCAAGAAACAGGATCAGGTCCGGGCCCCAGAAACCCAGATCCTCGATCTGCATGGTCCCGTCACCCGGCAGGCCGACCAGTCGCGCGCCGACCTCCTCGTCCTTGTCGATACCCTTTTCGAAATCCTCGATCAGTTTCGACAGGCGCACGAAAGCCCATTCGGCCGGATTCTCGCGCATCTTGACGCCCTTGGCCATCGCCGCGGCCCCCTCGGGGGCCATGGCGCTGACGGGCTGCGGACAGGGGGCGAACATGGCCGGATCGGCCTTGGGAATCGGACTGCTCATGGTCCCAGCCTATCGCCTGCCCCGGCCCGCCGGAAGCCGCCGGATCAGATCAATCCGTGGCCCTTGGGCAGTTCGGCATAGCGGTGCACCCGGGTGGCCATCACCAGGCCGAAACCGATCATCACCGTGGCCATCACCGTGCCGCCATAGCTGAGCAGCGGCATGGGCACGCCGACGACCGGGGCCAGACCCATGACCATGGCCCCGTTGATCAGCACATACAGGGCAAAGGTCGCCGTCACGCCCGCTGCGCCCAGCCGGCCGAAATGGCTGTGCGACAGCGACGAAATCCGCAGCGCGATGACAATGATGGCGACATAACAGGCCAGCACCGTGAACGAGCCGACGAAGCCGAACTCTTCCGACACGGCGGCAAAGATGAAGTCGGTGTGCTTCTCCGGCAGGAATTCCAGCTGGCTCTGGCTGCCCAACCCGTAGCCCTTGCCCAGCAGGCCGCCCGATCCCAGGGCGATCTTGGACTGGATGATATGATAGCCGTTGCCGGACGGATCGCCCTCGGGGTTCAGGAAGGTCAGCACCCTGTTGCGCTGATAGTCGTGCATGACAAACATCACGAACGGCACCGCCGCCGCCACCGCGGCAGTGCCGGCTGTAACGATGATCCGCCAGCTCAGCCCGGCCATGAACATGATGGCCGCGCCGGTCAGGCCGATCAGCATGGCGCTGCCCAGATCCGGCTGGTGCGCCACCAGCAGGAAGGGCGCGGCGATCATCCCGACCGGGAAGATCAGTTTCCACGAGTATTTGGCGTCCCGGGCCGAAGCCCCGTGGTACCAGCGCGCCAGGGCCAGCACGAGACCGATCTTCATGATCTCGGACGGCTGGACCCGGGTAATGCCGAGATCAAGCCAGCGCGTCGCGCCCATCGCCGTGTAGCCGAACAGTTCGACTCCCACGAGCATGATCAGCGCCACGAAATAGATCGGATAGGCCGCCCGGAACCACCATTTCAGGTGGATCATCGACAGGACCAGCATCACCGCCAGCATCACGCCGAAGCGGATCAGGTGCTTGGCCGCCCAGGGATCCCAGGACCCCTTGGCCACCGAGAACAGCATCGCGGCCCCGATACCGGAAACCACGATCAGCAGGCTGATGAAGCGCCAGTCGAGCTGGGTCAGCTTGACCGACAGTCGGTCGCGTTCACCGGGACGGGTCAGGGCCGAGGAGGTCATCGCGGCTCCGACAGATAGGGACGAGGTCCGGAGGTCGCTGTCCGTGGGGCCGGGGCCGACGGGCTGGGGGTCAGCACCGCGGCCGCGGCCTCACCGGTCACCTCGCCGCCCGCCAGGGCCCCCGGATCGCCCTCGTCGGCCTCGCCGGTGACGGCCTCGGGCGGTGCCGGGCGCTCGATCCGGGCGCGCATGTCCGGGTCCTTCAACAGCACGGTCTTCATGATCTCCCGGGCTCGCGGCGCGGCGTCGGCGGACCCGCCCGCCGGCGCGTGCTGGATAATCAGCGCAATGGCGTAGCGCGGCGCATCATGCGGGGCGAAGGCCACGAACAGGGCGTGGTCGCGCCGGGTCCAGACTGCGTCGCGCGGTCCGCGTGAGCCCGAGCCATAGTCGCGCGACTGGGCCGTGCCCGTCTTGCCGGCCATCTGGATGTCGCCGAGCCCCAGCTGGGACGCCCGATAGGCGGTGCCGGTCACATCATTGGCCACCGCCGCCATGCCGCCGCGGACGATATTCAGATGCGCCTGGCTGAACGGCAGATTCGGGGCCGCGGCCCCGGACGGGCGGTCCGCATCGCCGACGGACCGGACCAATCGCGGCTGGATCGCCTTGCGCCCGTTGGCAATGCGCGCCGTCATCACCGCCAGTTGCAGGGCGCTGACCGACAATGCTCCCTGACCGATCGCCACCGACAGGGTCTCACCCGGATACCATGTGCCGGCATCGGGATGGGTGGCCCCGGTGCGGCGGGCATAGTCGGCCTTCCACTGCTTCGACGGCACCGTGCCGCTGGACTGGCCGGCGATGCCGATCTCATAGGTATTGCCGAAGCCCAGATCCTCGGCCACCCGGGCGATCCGGTCGATGCCGGCCCGGTTGCACATGTGGTAGAAATAGGTGTCGCACGAGTTCTTGATGGCGTTGTGCATGTCCATCGCGCCATGCCCGCCGCGCTTCCAGCAGCGGAAGGTGCGGTTGCCGTAGCGATAGCCGCCGGTG
The DNA here is from genome assembly GCF_963977465.1 of uncultured Brevundimonas sp. GTDB lineage: Bacteria > Pseudomonadota > Alphaproteobacteria > Caulobacterales > Caulobacteraceae > Brevundimonas. Next base: position 268,187 of record NZ_CAXBOQ010000004.1, read on the forward strand.
CAGACGACCCGTTCCAACGGATCGACCCCGGCGTCCAGTATGGCCAGAGCCGTCGTCATCTTGAAGGTCGAGCCGGGTGGGAAGGTGCCGTAGATGGCCTTGTCCAGCAGCGGCTTGCGCTCGTAATCCCGCAGCGCGTTGTAGATATTGCCCGGCACTCCGCTGACGAACAGATTGGCGTCGAACGACGGGGCGGACACCATGCACAGGATGTCGCCGTTGCGGACATCCATCACCACACAGCCGCCGGACTCCTCGCCGTACACTTCCAGCGCCCGGTTCTGAACGTCGGCATCCAGGGTCAGGACGACATCCTTGCCCGGCGTCGCCGGCAGCGATCCGCCCACATCCTCGCCCACGACCCGCCCGCGCGCGTCCACCTCGACCCGCGTGCCCCCGGCCTCGCCGCGCAGATCCGTGTCCAGCGCCTTCTCGACGCCCTGGCGCCCGATGCGGAATCCCGGATTGTAGAGCAGCTGCGGCGGGTCCTCACCGCGGTCGCGGATAGCCTTGATGTCCCGCTCCGAGACCTTGGCCACATAGCCGACCACATGGGCGAATGATCCGCCGAACGGATAATAGCGGGCCTCGTTCATGTCGGCCATCACGCCGGGCAGCTCGTTGGCGTACAGATTGACCCGGGCGAACTCTTCCCAGCTCAGGTCGCTCTTGACCGGCACCGGCGAGAACCGCGGCGCGGCATTGACGTCGCGAATGATCGCCCGTCGGCGGTCGACCGTGTCCGGCAGCAGCTGGCCCAGCAGGTCCAGGGTCTGGTCCAGGTCCTTGGTCTCGTCGCGGACCACCAGCACCCGGAAGCTCGGCCGGTTGCCGGCGATGACCACGCCGTTGCGATCGAGGATGCGGCCGCGCGGCGGCGGTACCAGCCGGAAGTTGAACTGGTTGTTCGAGGCCAGGGTCGCATATTGCTGCGCCTGCACGACCTGCAGCTGGGCCAGACGTCCGGTCAGGGCCACGACCCCGAGGGTGGTCATGCCGCCCAGCACGAAGGTGCGCCGCAGGAAGGAGCCCTGACGCTCGTTGACATCCGAAAAGAAGATGGACGGTTCGTGGCTCATCGGAACCGCACATCGCCGTCGTCAAACCGCTCGATCATGATGTGCGCCAGCGGGAACACCAACAGCGTCGGCACGATCTGGGCGATCGTCGCCAGCAGGCTGGGTGCGGTCGGCGCGCCCACGGTGACGACGACATAGGCCAGGATGAAGGCCAGCAGGGTGCAGGCCGCATACCAGACGAACAGAACCCTCGTCTCCTGACCCAGCAGGAAGCTGCGCGACATCAGGACCACGCCATAAACCGCCGACAACGCCAGCCCCCACATGCCCAGCGGCCCGCTCCAGAAGATATCGAGCGCCAGGCCCAGCCCCAGCAAAACCACCGGCCCCATGACCGACGGCCGGATCAGCGGCCAGGAAAAGGCCAGCACCATCGGCAGGATTGGCTCGGGCAGGGTCAAGCCGAACAATTTCGCCGGTGTGGCCAGAACGATCGTGGCCGCGATCGTGATCAGGGTCGGATACACGATCCATTGCAGGGGGCCGACGACCCGGACCGCCATCGCCCGTCTCACCCGTCCGCTCCCGGTTCGGGGGATGGGGCCGGTGACGGCGCCGGTGGTGTCGCCGGTGGCTGCGTCACCGGCTGATAGGGGCGCGGTCCCGGCGGCCGCGGACGCGCCTGTGCCGGAGTCGAAGACGAAGCCGGCGTTGTTGTCGGCTGCCGCGCCGGTGTCGTGGCGGCGGTCGTGGTCGGTCGCGATGCCGCGGCCGCCGGCGTCGGCGTGGTCGCGGCGGGCGTCGGCGTCGGACGCGCCGGAGCGCCCCCCCGGTTACGCGCCGTCGCTTCCGCCGAGATCGCGGCCCGGCGGGCGGCTGCATCGCTGATGGCAGCGGCCTGGGCGGCGGACGGCGGTGGGGCCGCGCCCAGCCCGGCCAACGGCGGGGCGTTCAGATCATCGGACTCCAGCAGCTGGCCGAAGTCCTGAAACAGCATCACCCGGACATAGTCGATCGCGCCCCGGTCGCTGAACAGCTTGACCCGCCACGACCCGTCGATGCCCTTGGCCGCCACCCCGACCGGCAGGCCGCGCGGGAATCCCCCGCCGTCACCCGAGCTCAGCACCCGGTCACCGACCTCGATCGAGCCGACGCCGCGGACGAACTCCAGTCGCGGATTGCCGCTGCCGTCGCCCTTCAGAATCGCGCGGGCGTCGCTGCGGGCGATCAGCACCGGCGTCTGGCTGGCCACGTCGGTCAGGTGCAGCATCCGGCTGACCCCGGCCGAGGTGCCGATGATCCGGCCGACCAGCCCATGTTCGTTGATGACCGGATTGCCGACCCGGACGCCCTTGCTGGTGCCGACGTCGAGCAGTCGGGCCCGGTTGAACGGTCCGCGCGACTCCGAGATTGACCGGGCCGTGGCCATCGGTACCGGCGGTTCGGTGCGAACGCCCAGCATCGCCTCATAGCGCGCATTGACGTTCTTCAGCGCGATCACCTGGTCGCGCTGCTGCTGGAAATCGGCCAGCTGTTCCTTGAGTTTGCGGTTTTCCGACACGGCGAAGAAATAGCCGCCGACATAGTCGCTGGCGGCCCCGGCCCAGCGCACCGGGGCGGCGAACACCCCGCCGACCGGTCCGGCCACGGCGTCAGCGGTCGAGCGCACGGCCCCGTATCCGGCCTGGCCGTCCGTCGCCCGATGGTCGTTCAACAGCAGCAGGATCGACGCTACGATTCCGGCCACGACAACGACTGCCGCGGTCCAGACCAGCGGCACCTTGAGATTTTCAAACGGTCCGTCGCGAAACGCCACGGCGCGCCTTCCAGCAAAGAGCAAGAATCAGCGGGACAGTCCCGTTGATCCACACAGGCTATCGCAAAATACCGACCGGATGGGAACCGGCGTGACGTTCGCGATGACAGCGATTTGAGACGACCGTGAGACCGCCCTGATCAGAGCGCCCGATCAGAGCGCCGAATCGAGGACGCCCTTCATCCAGCGCGGATGCTCCAGCACCCGGCCGCAGCCGATGGCCACGCAGGACAGGGGATCGTCGGCCACCGATACCGGCAGGCCGGTGTGGTCGCGGATCTCGGCGTCCAGACCGCGCAGCAGCGCGCCGCCACCGGTCAGCATGATGCCCTTGTCGGCGATGTCGGCGGCCAGTTCCGGCGGGGTGGCTTCCAGCGCCACCTTCACGGCCTCGATGATCTGGGTGACCGGCTCGGCCAGGGCCTCGGCGGCCTGGCGCTCGCTGATGCGAACCTCGCGCGGCACGCCCTGCATCAGGTCGCGGCCCTTGACCTCGATCGACAGGCCTTCGCCGTCGGCCGGGATCCGGGCGGTGCCGATGTCCTTCTTGATCCGCTCGGCGGTGGTCTCGCCGATCAGCAGGTTATGGTTGCGGCGCATGTACGAGATGATCGCCTCGTCCATCTTGTCGCCCCCGACCCGCACCGAACGCGAATAGACGATGCCCGACAGCGACAGCACGGCCACCTCGGTGGTGCCGCCGCCGATGTCGACGACCATCGAACCGGTCGGCTCGTGGATCGGCAGGCCGGCCCCAATGGCCGCGGCCATTGGCTCGTCGATCAGGCCGACGCGGCGGGCCGAGGCGTTGAGGCAGGAATCATTGATGGCGCGGCGCTCGACGGCGGTCGCGCCCGACGGCACGCAGACGATGACCTTGGGGTTCACGAAACCCTTGCGGTTATGCACCTTGCGGATGAAATGCTTGATCATTTCCTCGGCGACTTCGAAGTCGGCGATGACCCCGTCGCGCATCGGACGGATAGCTTCCATGTGGCCGGGCGTGCGGCCCAGCATCTGCTTGGCCTCGATGCCGACGGCATGAACGATCTTGCGGCCACCGACGTTTCTGAGCGCCACGACGGACGGCTCATTCAGCACAATTCCCTTGCCTTTCATGTAGATAAGGGTGTTGGCGGTGCCGAGGTCGATGGCGATGTCGTTCGACATCATGCCGAAAAATGGTGAGAACATGGGCGCGGGATACCGTTTGGTTCAGGCCTGAAGGGCGATCGTCGTGTCAGTCCGCTACAACGACGCCCCGCCGCACGCATCCCCATACGCACAACGTTTTTGACTGTCTTCGCCGAGCCGACTAGGGGCTCGTTTGCCCGCATGACGGGGGGATTACAAGCCCCGATGACAATGACTCACTGGGCAGGCGATGACGAAACCGGCATCTTCGCGGCTCAGACGGCCTCCAAACCCTCGGCCGCCAGCACCCGCTGAACGGCGGCCCGTTCCTGGGTCCGGTCAAGATGGCTGTTCAGCCGGGGAAACCGGGTCGGATCCAGCAGATCGTTCAGACGCGCCCAGCGTTCGAACACCATCAGATAGCCGTCGGACAGCGTATAGGCATCGCCCATCACCCAGGTGCCTTCCAGCAGGCCGTCCTCGACCAGCTGCAACCGGGTCAGCACGACCTTGACCGCCTCGGCCCGGGCGTCGCCCTCCAGCGCGGGACGGCTGAACAGCAGCCTGCCCAGGGCCGGGTGCAGAGACGATCCCAGCCAGCCGTTGAACGCATTGAAGCGCGCCATCCGGTACGGGTCGCCGACCGGGGCCAGGTTCTGCTGCGGGCGCGTCTGGGCGATGAAGGCCAGGATAGCAGCGTTCTGGGTGATCACCCCGCGCTCGGTCTCCAGCGCCGGGGTCACACCGGCCGGATTGATCGCCAGATATTCCGGCGTCTTCTGCTCGCCCTTGCTCAGGTCGATCCGGACCACCTCATAGGTCGCACCGGATTCCTCCAGCGCGACGTGCGAGGCCAGGGCGCAGGCCCCGGGCGAATAATACAGTTTCAGCATGGCGGCCTCCGGTCGGGTTCGATGGAACAACGCACATAGGGGTCCCCGCTATCCGTAACAAAACTGGTTCCTATTGGGCGGTTCGATCCTGCCGACGCTTCACCAGTTCGCGCACACCCAGCATTATCGCCAGCCACACCACCGCCACACCGGCCAGAATCGCCGTGGTCCAGATGCCGTCGCCGCTGACCGCGCTCATGAACGACCCGCCAAAGAACGCCACCAGCGCCGTCTTGGGCAGAACCCCCAGGGCGCACCCCGCCAGAAAGCCGCCGAATGACGCCCGGGCTGCGCCGAACGCCATATTGACGACGATGAACGGGGCCGACGGTACATTGCGGATCATGAAGCTGGCATAGAAGGCGTTCTGGCCGACGAACCGCTTCATCCGCCCGGCCGTGCGTCCGCCGAACCGCTCGACCGCCCGCGCCGTCGGACCGCGTCCCAGCCAATAGGTCACCGCCGCCGAGACCACCGTCGCGATCCAGCTGTAGGCGAATCCCGACCACGGTCCGAACGCCACCACGCAGGCCGCGATCAGCAGGAATTGCGGCACCCCGACAAAGGCGGCGACCACGAACACCACCACCGTCGCCGGCAGGCCCCACGGACTGTCGCTGAACCCGTTCAGCCACAGCTCCAGCCGGTCCTCCGCCGCCAGTCCGAGCTGCGACTTGCCGAAGGCAAACAGCGCCGCCACCGCCGCGAACAGCGCCACAGTCGCCAGCAACGCCCGCCAACGACGGCCTTCCATGTTGAGGATGAAGTCGAGGACGCGGGACATGGATTCGGATTAACACCCGGCACCGGTTTGGGCGAGCGTGGACCGCATCCCGACGAATCGCGCCAACGAGGCTCTGCCCACCCTGCCCCGATCACGCCACGCGAAACACCGGCGGCGGCAGGCTGAGCCGGGTATCCGCCACCGCCTCGCCCCGGAAGAACCGGACCAGCAGATCCTGCACCTCCGGATGCGCCTCAAAGACATTGTGGCCGGCATTCTCGACCACCACCGTGGATTTGTGCCGGAACTGATCCGCCACCTCGGCCTGTTCTTCCAGCGGCGTGCGCCCGTCGAGCGTGCCCTGGACCAGCAGGGCGGGCGTGTCGATCGACATCGGCGCTCGAAACGCCTCGCCGAGGTCCACATCCGGTACCGCACCCAGCAGATGCGGCATGGGGAAGTTGAGCGCATCGCCGAGCACGGCCGTCTGCGCTTCCTGCTCGACCAGTCTCAGCCGCGCGGGCGATATGCCCGACGCCAGATCCATCGCCTCGGGCATGCCCGAAATCTCGATCACACCACCCATCCGGGCGAGGAACGGCGCGAGCATTGCCACCTGCCCGGCCTCGAGGGCGAGATAAAGACCCGGCAACATGGCCAGGGTCGGCGGATTGGCGATCAGTCCGCCCGCCAGCATCTGGATGGCGAAACCGCCGATCTGCAGATCCAGCGACTGCCCCTGCACCGGCAGGGTCAGGGGCGCGGGCTCCGCTTCGAGCCGGGCGTGGACCCGCCGCATCAACGCCGGCAGGTTGGGCACGGCCGCGCGCGCCGCCGGATCGGCGTCCAGCAGACCATCGACCCGATCCAGATAGGCGTCCAGTCGCGCCGGCCGTTTCACCGTCTGGTCCTGTCCCTCCAGACTGGCCAGCGCCACCCGGCCGACCCGGTCGCCGTGCCGCTTCAGCACCGACAGCGCCAGATGGGATCCATAGCTGATCCCCCACAGGTCGATCGTCTCCACGCCCAGATGGCGGCGCAGGTCGTCGATATCGTCGGCGCTTTCGGCGGCGTTGTAGCCGCGCATGGCCACACCCGCCGCGGTCCAGTCGACCCAGGCCTTCTGGAATTCGTCGCGGACACGGGCCGTGATCCCCGCCCGCGTCAGCACCGGCAGCGGCGCGGTCGAGGCCGGACGCGGCGGGATGTGGTTGGACAGGCCGGTGCCGCGCTGGTCGAAGGCGATCACATCGGCGACCGCACGCAGGGCCTCAAAGATCGGAAAGCGCGGACCCGTCGCCGTCCCGGTCGCCGTCCCGCCCGGCCCACCGGCCAGATAGACGATCGGCGGACCGGGCCGGGCCGCCGTCGACGGGAACCGCACATAGCTCAGACGAATGCGCCGCGAACCCGGATCACGACGGTCCTCGGGCACCTCGAAGAAGCCCTGCTCGGCGTCGGTCTCCTGATCGCGCCAGCCCTTGAAGCGGATGGGTCCGGCCTGCGCCTGGGCGAGGGCGAACGACGGGATGGCGAGACCGGTGGCGGCCAGAAGGGCGCGGCGGCTGAGGGATGCGTATGTCATGCGGCTCATCCGACCCGGGCTGACGCCGCCTGTCCGCCCTGTTTCGGTCAACGGCACCCCGCGCTCGGTGAACAGCCGCGCGTCCCGGTCAACGGTGCCCTAGGGTGACAGTATGTGGCGCATCCTGATCATCGTCGGCCTGCTGATGGGCCTGGCCTCCCTCGCCCGGGCCGCCGAACCCGCGTGGCAGACCTGTCGCGGCACGGCAGGGCCGGATGGTCCAATCCTCAGTGACTGCCGTCCACTGACAGGCGTGATCGATCCGCAGGGGCGCGACCTGTGGCTCCGGACCACCGTGCCCGCGCCGGACGACAATCGCCCGCGCGCGCTGCATGTCATCGGCATCGCCTCGTCCGAAGCCTGGCTGAACGGCCGCAGCCTCGGCGCAAACGGTCGCCCCGCCGCAACGGCGCAGGCTGAGGTCCCCGGCCGCTATGAGGCCGCCCTGCCGATCGGGGAAACCGCGTGGCGCGCGGGCGAGAACGCGCTCGTCGTGCATCTGTCGTCCTTCCACGGCGGCCTGCGGCTGGATCAGCCGATGGGGGGCGTGGTCGTCGCCCCCTACCCCCTGCCCGCCCGCACCCCGCTGCTGGCGATCACGCTCGTCGCGGCCGGGGCCCTGTTGGCCGCGGCCTTCGGCTTCGGCGTCATCCACGCGATGCGCCGGACCGTCTCGAGCCTTATCCTCGCCGCCATCGCTGCGGTCGCCGCCCTGCAGGCGGTGGCGGAGAGCCTGCGCCCCCTGTTCGGCTATGCCTATCCGCTGCATGTCTGGCGACTGGGCGCGATCTGGTTGCTGGCCGCTGCCTTTGCCGTCCTGCTGGTGAGCTTCGTCGCCGGCCGGTTCATGCCGGGGGCGCGCCGCCCGATGATCGCCCTGGCCGTGATCGCGGCCGCGGCGACGACCGTGCTGCCCGGTTTTGACGGCAAGACCGGCTGGGCTCTGCTTTCGGGGGTCATCCTGGCGATCATCGCGGCTGGCATGGGAGTCTGGCAACGTCAGCCCGGAGCGCGCCCGATCCTGGCCTGGCTCGCGCTCTTCATGACGCTCGCCCTGGCCTTCCCGGATTGGCTGGTCGACCTGTCCTATTTCCTGCTCGCGGCCAGCCTCGTCCTGCCGTTGCTGATGGTCGAGGTGGTCCGCCTCAGCCGTGAGGATCGCGGACGCGAGGCTGCCCTGACCCGCGCCGCCGACCGGCCAAACCGCCTGACCGTGGCCTCAGCGCGCGGCGTGGAGCTGGTGCCGATCCCCGACATCCTCGCCGTGGTCGGGGCCGGCGACTATGTCGAACTGCGGCTGGTCGGGGGCCGTCAACTGCTGCACACGGCCCGGCTTGAGCGGCTCGCGGACCAGCTGCCACCCGGCTTCCAGCGGATTCATCGCTCGGTGATCGTCAACCTCGCCCAGGTCCGGCGTCTCGACCGTGACGGCGACCGCTGGCGGGTGCAGATGCTGGAAGGGCCGCCCCTGCCCGTCAGCCGTTCCCGCCTGTCCGCCCTGCGCGATGCCCTCGACGACGACGGTCTGTCACGCCCGCCAGACTAATACCGGCCCGCGATGCGGCATCGGCATTTGATCCGCCTTTCGCATCTGCGTAAGGATTGCGCCGCTGTCCCCCCGGGAGTCTCCATGTCCAGCCTGCAGTCCACCGCCCTGTCCCGCGTCAAGCCCTCGGCCACGCTTGCCGTCACCGCCCGGGCCCGCGAGCTCAAGCGCGAAGGCCGCGACGTGATCGGCCTCGGCGCCGGTGAGCCGGACTTCGACACCCCCGACAACGTCAAGGCCGCCGCCATCGCCGCCATCCAGCGCGGCGAGACCAAATACACCGACGTCGACGGCCTGCCCGAGCTGAAGGCCGCCATCGTGGCCAAATTCGCCCGTGAAAACGACCTGACCTACAGCCCGGCCCAGATCCACGTGGCCCCGGGCGGCAAGGCCGTGCTGTTCAACGCCCTGATGGCCACCCTGTCAGCCGGTGACGAGGTCATCGTCCCCGCCCCCTACTGGGTCAGCTATCCCGACATGGTCTTGCTGGCCGGGGGCGAGCCGGTCGAGATCGTCGGGGCCGAGGCCGACGGCTTCAAGCTGCGGCCCGCCGTGCTGGAAGCGGCCATCACGCCGAAGACCAGATGGCTGATCCTCAACTCCCCCTCCAACCCGACCGGGGCCGCCTATACCCGGGCCGAGCTGGAAGCCCTGGCCGAGGCCCTGCGCCGTCACCCCCAGGTCTGGGTGATGACCGACGACATGTACGAACACCTGATCTACGGCGATTTCGAATACACCACCTTCGCCCAGGTCGCGCCGGACCTCTACGAGCGCACCCTGACCGTCAACGGCGTGTCCAAGGCCTATGCCATGACCGGCTGGCGCATCGGCTATGCCGGTGGGCCCAAGGCCCTGATCGACCTGATGCGCAAGGTCGCCGGCCAGACCACCTCCAACCCCTCCTCGATCAGCCAGTGGGCCGCCGTCGAGGCCCTCAACGGACCGCAGGACTTCATCGCCGAACGCGGCCGCGCCTTCGAAAAGCGTCGCGATCTCGTGGTGTCCATGCTGAACCAGGCCACCGGCATCCGCTGCCCCACGCCCGAGGGGGCCTTCTACGTCTATCCCTCAATCGAAGGCCTGATCGGCAAGACCACCGAGGGCGGCGTGGTCATCGACAGCGACGACACCTTCACCACCGAACTGCTGAACGGCGAGGGCGTGGCCGTGGTCCAGGGCTCGGCCTTCGGCCTGTCGCCCTATTTCCGCATCAGCTACGCCACCAGCGAAGCGGTGCTGGAAGAAGGCTGCCGCCGCATCCAGCGGTTCTGCGCCAGCCTGAGATAAACACACACACTGGACGAAACACACACAGTGTGTTTTTAATTGCCCCGCCTTCAAGGAGACGGGCATGTCCAAATATGAACCCCTGACCCAGTTTCTTGCCGCGCAGCGCGGCGAGGAGGTCTCGATGAGCTTCCGCGAGATCGAGCGCGTTCTCGGCTTCCCCCTGCCGGAGAAGGCGAGCGGACTCCGCGCCTGGTGGAGCAACAACGCGTCCAACAATGTGATGACCAAGGCCTGGCTGGCCGCCGGCTATGTGACCGAGCGCGTCGACATGGGCTCCCGCCGGCTGGTGTTCCGCAAGTCCGATACCGCCCCGGCGGCCGCCAATGCCGAGCCGCGCCCCGCGCGCAGCCTCGGCTTTCTGGATCGTATTCGCGCAGAGCTCGGCGGGACGGTGACCATTCCCGAGGGCGTGGACATCACGGCCCCGACCGGCGAGATCTGGGATGCCGATCGGTGACCGCCAGACCGATCCTGCTGGATACCTGTGCGGTCATCTGGCTCCAGGCAGGCTCGAAATTCAGGCCGGAGGCGGAGGCGGCACTTCAGGAAGCACAGGCGATCGGAACACAGGTCCTCGTTTCGCCAATCACCGCCTGGGAGATCGGCCTTCTGGTGTCCAAAGGACGCCTTGCCCTCAGCCTGCCGCCCCTGAAATGGTTTGAACGGGTCCTGGACCTCGGCGTCGACCTCGCTTCATTGAGCCCGGACATCCTGATCGCGTCGTCCCAGCTGCCCGGCCCACCGTTGCGCGACCCGGCGGACCGGATCATCGCCGCGACAGCGCGCGCCATCGGATGCAGACTGATGACCCGTGACCGGCCACTACTGGATTTCGCCGCGGAAGGTCAGATCGAGGCCATCCCCTGCTGACCGCCCGGCTTCACGCCGCCCGCGACACCGCGAAATCGGCCAGCTGCTCCAGCGCCTCGCGCCAGTCACTGGCCGGCAGCACGTCCAGCGCCGACCGGGCCAGATCGGCATAGTCCCCGGCCAGGTCCAGCGTCGCCCCGATCGCGCCCGAGCCGACCACCAGCGCCTGCGCCCGGGCAAAATCGGCCTCGGTCCGCTCGCCCTTATTTATGGTCCGGTCCCAGAACGCGTCCTCGGTGCCCTTGGTCCGCGCCGCCGCCAGCAGCAGCGGCAACGTCACCTTGCCCTCGCGGAAATCGTCACCCGCGTTCTTGCCCAGCGCTTCCGACGTACCGCCATAGTCCAGCGCGTCATCGGCCAGCTGGAAGGCCAGGCCCAGGTTCAGCCCATAGGCCCGCAGCGCCGCGATCTCGGCCTCCCCGGCCCCGCAACCGACCGCCCCGGCCTCGGCGGCGGCAGCGAACAGTTCGGCGGTCTTGGCCGAGATGATCTGCAGATAGGTGTCGTGGTCCAGGTTCAGGTCGTGCGCCCGCGTCAGCTGCAGCACCTCGCCCTCTGAGATCACGCTCGACGCCTTTGCCAATATGCCGAGCGCCCGCATCTGCCCGGTCTCGACCATCAGCTCGAAGGCCCGGGCGAACAGGAAGTCCCCGACCAGCACGCTGGACGGCGCGCCCCAGATCAGATGCGCCGCCACCTTGCCGCGCCGCATGTCCGAGGCGTCGACGACATCGTCGTGCAACAGGGTGGCCGTGTGAATGAACTCGACCGCCGCCGCCAGCTTGCGCGGGGCTGCGATATCGTCGACCGCCCCGGCCGCCCGCGCCGCCGCCACGGTCAGCATCGGCCGCAGCCGCTTGCCCCCGGCCGCCACCAGATGGTCGGCCAGCAGCGGAATGACCGGCACCTGGCTCTGCATCCGTTCGATGATCAGGGCGTCAACCGCGGCCATGTCGGGGGCCGCCAGTCGAACCAGAAGCTCAACGTCACCCTTCGAGCGGGGAGCGGCGGCGGTGACTGCGTCCAAGGGAGAACTCTTCAAAGCGGGCGGATACGGGGAGAATCGCGCCTGAAATCCAGCCGCAGCCTTGCCCCGGAGCATCGCGGCGCACAATGATGATCACACATTAAAGGGTCAAGCCGCGTGACGGTCGCACCGACAGACACCGCCATCATCGAGATCGTCGAAAACCCCCTGCTGGGCGGACGGGTGCGGCTGCGCCAGCCGGCCAAAGGCTATCGCGCCGGCATGGACGCCGCCCTGCTGGCCGCCGCCGTGCCCGCCGGCCCGGGCCAGAGCGTGATCGAGGCCGGCTGCGGGGCCGGGGCCGTGCTGACCCAGATCGCCGCCCGCTGCCCCGGCACCCGCCTGACCGGGCTGGAGCGCGACCCCGCCGCCGCCGCCCTGGCCCGTGACAACGCTGCCCTGAACGGCATCGCCGAGCGCACCACCCTCCTGACCGGCGACGTCGCCACCGGCTTCCGCGCGCTCGACCTCCCCCCATTCGACTGGGCCGTCTCCAACCCGCCCTTCTTCGACAACCCGACCGCCCTGCGCGCCCCCGCCCCCGGCAAACAGGCGGCATGGATGGCCGACGACGGCCTCGCCGCCTGGACCCGGTTCCTGCTCAAGGCCGTGCGCGAGAACGGCCGCATCGTGCTGATCCACCGCGCCGACCGCCTGGCCGACATCCTGACCTTGCTGGGCGAAAGCGCCGGCTCCTTCGCCATCCGCCCGGTCCAGCCCCATGCCGACGAACCCGCCAAACGCGTGCTGGTCCTGGCCATCAAGACCGGCAAGGCCCCCCTGCGCCTGCTGCCCGCCCTCGTCCTGCACGACCGCACCGGGGCCAAACACACCCCCGAGGCCGAGGCCATCCTCAGGGGTGAGGCGGCGCTGGGCTGGTGAGGGGGGGGCGATCCAACCCACCTCCGCCAAAGGTCCAGACCCCTTGTCATCCCGGACGCCGCGAAACGGCGGTCCGGGACGGCCCGCTCCCACCGGCCCGGACCTCCCGGAAATCGCGGCGCGATTGTCCGGGAGACAGGTTCCGCCGCGCGGGATCTGACCCGTCTCGTCACCCCTGCCGACCAAAACGTTCCCCGAAGCGGTGTTTGGTAAAATCCAGACCACATCTGGCGCAGTGTTTGCGCGTCCAGTTCGTTGGATATTCACGCGGCAACCAGGACCGGCGCTTACGCAAACCCAGCATCGTAGAGAACTTACAACGCGGGCACTTCAACCAGAACTGCGCGATAAGCATATAGGAGAGAAATATTCCTGTACCGAGCAAAACATGGGTGTTGAAAGCAACAAAAGTTATCGCCATGACGACGAAAGTGCCGGGCCAACGGTATAAATTCGAAACAATATATATCATTGATCAGACTCTACTCAATTGCCGACGACATACTGGCCGATTACACCAAACCCGAACCCAGAACCTTGCCTGCGTCGGCGATGCCTAAGGTAAGAGATCATATTCCTGAGTCGAGATTATATGACATGGAGTCTCCATCAGGAGGGGTTTGAACACCTCGCCCCCCCTGCGACTGGCGGCGAGATCATCCCCAGCTCGTCGGTCAGGAAGACGCGCGGGACTGGACAATTGCCGCCCGAGCCAGAACAAGGGACCTTCCATTCAAGGAGGAACCCTATGCGTATCGCCATTCTCGCCGTCACTGCCGTCGCCGCCCTGACCCTGGCGGCCTGCTCGCCGCAGACCGAAGACAATGCCGCCGCTACCGCTGACGCCGCCGGCGACACCGTGGCCTCGGCCGCGGATGACACCGCCGCCAACGTCGACGCCGCCGCTGACGGTGCCGCCGAGGCAACCAATGAAGCGGCCGAAAACGTCGACGCCGCTGTGGTCACGCCCGCCGAGCACTAAACTCCGCCCCATTGATCGTCAGACGCGCCCGAACTCCGCTTCGGGCGCGTTTTGCGTTGTGCGGGCCGCAGGCACCCCCCAAACCGCCACACCCTTCCCAAAAACCCGCGCATCGCCCCTACCCCTTCCCCCGCGATTCCAACCCCTTCCCCGCCACGCCCCCCTAAAAACCCGCCCTGGTTCCGGACCGTGCCAGACTCCCCCCATCCCCGCCGATGGGGAGGGCGTCGGATCCAGTGCCCGAACGGCGGCGGGGCTGTGGTCGAGCGATGAAGCCCGGGGGCGGAACCCTCCGGGGGTCCCTTGGACGGCGCAGGATGCCGTTCACTGCTCGCCGCGGGCCCGAGGGCGGAGCGATCCCGGCACGACCGGCACCTCCGTCCCGACCCCCGGACCCGGCAACGGGCCCGGAACGGTCCGGCAAGGCTCGAACAGGGCCGCCAGCCGGAGGGCGCGTGGAAAACGGCTGCGCGGGGCGTCATCCTCGTCGAAACGGTTTTTATCCATAGCTCCGGGCGAGGCCCGGCAGCCCCGCACCCTCCCCGCCCCGGCGTCGCCACGCGCCGCCGGTCGTCGCCGCACGTCCGGCGTCCAACGCCACTGTTCAGGAGGTCTTCATGCGCCCGCGTTCCCCCGGCCCCCGTCGCCGCGACCGCCTGTTCGCCGGCGCCCTGCAACGGGCCCGGCTGGAGATGCTCAGCCGGGGCGAGGCCGAACCTGTTGGCCCGCGCGAAACCCTGTTCGTCGCCGCCCTCCGGGCCGGTGACCGCCCCGACCCCGAGGAATTCATCCTGTCCGCCACCCTGCTGCTGGCCGAGGCCATGACCCTGCAGGCCGGGCGCGGAGGCGAACACCCCGACGACGCCGACCTTCTCGACGACGATCAGACCGGCTAGATACCGCCCATGTCCCTGCGCCCCCTGTTCGTCACCCAGATCTATGAAGCCAGCCTCGCCACCGAGCCGGGCTTCGACGCCTTCAACGCCGAACTGGCTGACGCCTGCCGCAGCCTGGCCGAGGACGACGGAGCGGGCCGCGCCTGGTGCCGTGAACACGGCTATCGCGGCTACACCTCCTACGGCTCACTGAACGACCTGCCGCAGCGCATGCCCGAGTTCGCCGACCTGAAACGGCTGCTGGACCGGCATGCCCTGGCCTATGCCCGGGCCCTGAATTTCGACCTGGCCCGCAAGCCGAAGCTCGACAATCTCTGGGTCAATATCCTCAAGCCCGGCGGCAGCCATTCCGGCCACATCCATCCGCACGCCTATCTGTCCGGCACCGTCTATGTCGAGGTGCCCGACCGCGCCTCGGCCCTGAAGCTGGAGGACCCCCGTCTGGCCATGATGATGGCCCGCCCCGCCGTCACCGCCGACGCTCCCCTGGCCGAGAAACCCTTCGTCTATCTGACCCCTGCCGCCGGCACCGTGCTGATGTGGGAAAGCTGGCTACGCCACGAGGTCCCGCCCAATGCGGCGAAGAGCGAACGCATCTCGATCAGCTTCAACTACGCCTGAGGCCCCTATGTCCGAAGCCACATCCCCCGGGGTTGTCCTGATCACCGGTGCCGCCTCCGGCATCGGCCTCGCCACCGCGCAGCGGCTGGCCGCCGACGGGGCCCGCGCCCTGATCCTGCTCGATCGCGACGAAGCGGCACTGAACGCGCTCGGCGACGCGCTGAAAAACGGCCCGACCCTGACGCTGTGCCCGCAGGACGTGACCGACGAAGCCGCCTGGGACACCCTCGAACAGAATATCCGTGATCAGGGACAGGGGCTGGACGGCGTGGTCGTCAATGCCGGCATATCCGACGCCTGCCCCATCGCCGACCTGTCGCTCGCGGCCTGGCGACGGGTCATGGCGATCAATCTGGACGGGGCCTTCCTGACCCTGCGGACCGGGATGCGCCTGTTGCGCGACGGCGGCGCGGCCGTGGTGGTGTCGTCCGCCTCCGCTGTGAAGGCCGAGCCCGGCATCGCCGCCTACGGGGCCTCCAAGGCCGCCCTGCTGCAGCTGGCCCGCGTGGCGGCGAAGGAAGCGGCTCCGCGCGGCATCCGCGTCAACGCCATCCTGCCCGGCGGGGTCGAGACCCCGATCTGGCGCACCATGCCCTTCTTCACCGATCTGGTGGCCGAAACCGGCTCGGAAGCGGCCGCCTTCGAGCGCATGGCCGGCTTCGCCACGCCGCTGGGCCACTACGCCAAACCCGAGGAGATTGCCGCCCAGATCGTCTTCCTGCTGTCAGACGCCGCCCGCTCGATCACCGGCGCGGCCCTGACCGTCGACGGCGGCTACACCCTGTAGGCCCGATTCACCGGGGCGGTTCGGCCATCAAACCGCCCTTCCCGGCCCCTATGATTTGCCCAAACCCGGCGTGGCGGCTACATCCCGCGCCTACCTCCCCCCACCGATCAGACGACAGGGCGCACCGCACCTCATGGCGCAGCAATATATTTTCCAGATGCAGGGTCTCACCAAGACCTTCCCCGGCGGCAAAAAGATCTTCGAAAACATCTGGCTGAGCTTCTATGCCGACGCCAAGATCGGCGTCGTCGGCGTCAACGGTTCGGGCAAGTCGACCCTGCTGAAGATCATGGCCGGCATCGACAAGGAGTTCGCCGGCGAGGCCAAGGCCGCCGACGGTATCAAACGCGGCTACCTCGAGCAGGAGCCCCACCTCGACGACACCAAGACCGTCTGGGAAAACGCCATCGCCTGGTGTGAGGAAAAGCAGCTGGTCGACCGCTTCAACGCCGTCGCCATGGAGCTGGGTGAAAACTACACCGACGAGCTGATGGAGGAGATGACCGCCCTCCAGGAGAAGATCGACGCCGGCGACCTGTGGGACATCGACAGCCGTGTCGAAATGGCCATGGACGCCCTGCGCTGCCCGCCCAATGACTGGTCGGTCGAAAACCTGTCCGGTGGCGAGCAACGCCGCATCGCCCTGGCCCGCCTGCTGCTGTCCAAGCCGGACATGCTGCTGCTCGACGAACCGACCAACCACCTCGACGCCGAGTCCGTGGCCTGGCTGCAGCATCACCTCGAGGCCTTCCCCGGCTGCGTCATCCTCGTGACCCACGACCGTTACTTCCTCGACCTCGTGACCAAATGGACGCTGGAGCTCGATCGCGGCAAGGGCATCCCCTACGAGGGCAACTACTCCAGCTGGCTGGAGCAGAAGACCAAGCGCGTCGTGCAGGAGCAGTCGGAATCCGAAGCCCGCCAGCGTGCCCTGACCCGCGAACTGGAATGGGTCCGCTCCGGTGCCAAGGCCCGTCAGGCCAAGTCCAAGGCCCGTCTGGCCGCCTATGAGCGCATGGTCTCCGAACAGGAGAGCCAGCGCGGGGCCCAGACCCACGCCGTCATCCAGATCCCGCCCGGCCCGCGTCTGGGCAATGTGGTGCTGGAGACCGAGGGGCTGGAGATGGCCTATGGCGACAAGCTGCTGTTCAAGGATCTGACCTTCAAACTGCCGCCCAACGGTATCGTCGGCGTCATCGGCCCCAACGGCGCCGGCAAGTCGACCCTGTTCCGTCTGATCACCGGCCAGGAACAGCCCGACGCCGGCACCATAAAGGTCGGCGAGACGGTCAAGCTGGCCTATGTCGATCAGAGCCGCGACTCGCTCGATCCCAACAAGACCATCTGGCAGGAGATTTCGGGCGGCACCGACGTGATGATGGTCGGCAAGCGCGAGATCAACACCCGCGCCTATGTCGGCAGCTTCAACTTCAAGGGCGGCGACCAGCAAAAGAAAGTTGGACAGTTGTCCGGCGGTGAGCGCAACCGCGTCCACCTGGCCAAGACCCTGGCCACCGGCGGCAATCTGCTGCTGCTCGACGAACCGACCAACGACCTCGACATCGAGACCCTGCAGAACCTCGAGGAGGCGCTGGAAGGCTTCGCCGGCTGCGCCGTGGTCATCTCCCACGACCGCTGGTTCCTCGACCGTCTGGCCACCCACATCCTCGCCTTCGAGGGCGACAGCCACGTCGAATGGTTCGAGGGCAATTTCGAGGCCTATGAGGAAGACAAGAAGCGCCGCCTCGGCGTCGAGAGCCTGATCCCCCATCGGATCAAATTCCAGAAGTTCGGCCGCTAGACCGCTCCGAACCGGCTGATTGTCTCGCACGGGACAGTCAGCCGGAACCTGCCTCCTACCGCGTTCGACATCGGAATTGCTGGCAGACCCCGTGGCTGGTGTAGGATCATCCCATGACCCACCGCCCCGCCATCCTGATCATGCAGCGGCACCTGGCACCGCTGACCGCTTTCCTTGAAGCGACCTATACGGTTTACCGGTTCTGGGAAGGCCCGCCGGTCGAGGCCCGCGACGACATCCGGGTGATGGTGGTCGCCGGTGAATATCCGATCGACAAACACCTGATCGAGAGCCTGCCCAATCTGGAACTGCTGGCCTGTTTCACGTCGGGCTATGACGGCATTGATGTGGACTGGTGCCGCGCCCGTGGCCTGCCGGTGACCCATGCCCCCGGCGTCAATCACGAAGACGTCGCCGACCACGCTCTCGGCCTGATCCTCGCCGCCCGCCGCCAGATCGCGTCCGGTGACCGCCAGATGCGCGCCGGTGGCTGGACCGTCGATGTGCGCACCATCACCCCGTCCCTGCACGGCCAGCGCGTCGGCATAGTCGGTCTCGGCCAGATCGGCATTGCCGTGGCCAGTCGGGTCGAAGCCCTGCGGATGAGTGTCCAGTGGTGGAGCCCGCGCGACCGGATCGCTGCCTGGCCCCGCGCCGCTTCCCTGATCGACCTGGCCCGCGACAGCGACATCCTCGTCGTGGCCTGCCGGGCCGACGACGACAATATCGGCCTGATCTCGCGCGAGGTCATCGACGCCCTCGGCCCCGATGGCCTGCTGGTCAATGTCGCCCGTGGCCAGTTGGTCGACGAAACCGCCCTGATCGCCGCCCTGAAAGACGGCCGCCTCGGCCAGGCGGCGCTGGATGTGTTCGAGCAGGAACCGATCGACGCCGCCCGCTGGGCCGATGTGCCCAATACCGTCCTGACCCCGCACACGGCCGGAGCCACGACCGAGGCCGTCCAGGGCATGCTGATGCTGCTGATGCAGAACCTGCAGGCCTCCTTTGCCGGCGAACCCCTGGTATCCCCGGTTGCGGACCCCTCTTCCGCCGCCTGAGCCGATGCGGGCATTGCCTTGTAGGATCATATAAGGATATCCTTATATGATCTTCCGAAGCAGGGCCCATGACACTGACCGCCGACCAGACCGTCGATATGCTGCGCGCCGCCGGCGAACCGACTCGCCTGCGCATCCTGTCGCTGCTGGCCGGTGAGGAGCTGTCGGTGATGGAGCTGTCGGGCATCCTCGACCAGAGCCAGCCTCGCGTGTCCCGTCACCTGAAGCTGATGACCGATGCAGGCCTGATCGAACGCTTCCCCGACGGGGCCCGGGTCTTCTACCGCGTGTCCTCCGACGGCAGTGCCCGGGGTCTGGTCGACACCGTCCTCGATCTGCTGGAAGACGAGGCCGGGGAACGCGACCATGCCCGGCTGGGAGACGTTCACCGCGAACGCGAAGCCGACGCCTCTGCCTATTTCGAACGCGTCGCCCCCCAATGGGACCATCTGCGCTCCCTCTATGTGTCCGAAGGCGCGGTCGAGGCTGCGATCGAAAAGGCCGCCGGTCCCGGCCCGTTCGACCGGATGGTCGATCTCGGCACCGGCTCGGGGCGGATGCTGACGCTGTTGGGCAAGAAGGCCGCCATGTCGGTCGGTCTCGACCTGAGCCAGAGCATGCTCAACATCGCCCGCAGCAATGTCGCCCGCGCCGATCTCGACAAGGTCGAACTGCGCCACGGCGACATCTTCGCCACCCGCCTGCCGCCGCAGAGCGCAGACCTCGTCGTCGTACATCAGGTGCTGCACTATCTGGTCGACCCCGTCGCCGCCGTGACCGAGGCCGCGCGCCTCGTCGCCCCCGGCGGCAAATTGCTGATCATCGACTTCGCTCCGCACGAGATGGAAGCGCTCCGTGAGCAGCATCAGCATCGCCGTCTCGGCTTTACCGATGAGGAAATCCGGGCGTGGATCGCCGCGGCTGGACTGAAGCCATCCGCCGTCATTGCCCTGCCCCCTGAAAATGCGGGTCTGACCGTGACCATCTGGACCGCCGTGCGCCCTGTCGCGACCAAGAGGAAATCTGCCTGATGGCGACCCTGGCTGAAGCCCGCGCCCTGTTGTTGTCCCCGCTGGGACCGGTGGCCCGCGCCGGTCAGAACGACAACCCAGTCCGGGTTTCGTTCGAATTCTTCCCGCCCAAGTCCGATGAGGCTGAAGCGGTGCTGTGGAAGGCCGTGCGTCGGCTGGAGCCGCTTAACCCGGCCTTCGTTTCGGTCACCTACGGGGCCGGCGGCTCGACCCGCGAGCGCACCCACCGCACGGTTCAGCGCATGATCGCCGAAACCAGCCTGCGCCCCGCCGCCCACCTGACCTGTGTCGAGGCCAGTCGCGCCGAGGTCGATGAGGTGATTGAGAGCTACAAGGCCATCGGCGTCGACCATATCGTTGCCCTGCGCGGTGACCCGCCCGGCGGACACGAGAGCGCCGGCGGTATCGGCGGGGCCTACCAACCGCGGGCCGACGGCTATGCCAATGCCACCGAACTGAGCCAGGCCATCAGTGCCGTCGGCGGCTTCGACATCACCGTCGGGGCCTATCCCGAGAAGCACCCGGAGAGCCCGTCGATCGACCACGACATCGACGTGCTCAAGGCCAAGATCGACGCCGGGGCGACCCGGGCCGTCAGCCAATTCTTCTTCGACATCGACGCCTTCCTGCGCTTCCGCGACCGGATCCGGGCCGCCGGGATCACCATTCCCCTGATCCCGGGCATCATGCCCGTGTCGAATTTCGCGGCGCTGCAGCGGATGAGTGCCAGTTGCGGCACGGCTGTCCCGGCCTGGCTGGCCACGCACTTCGACGGCCTCGATGACGACCCCGAGACCCGCAAGCTGCTGGCCGCCTCGGTCGCCGCCGAGACCTGCGCCCGACTGCAGGAAGAAGACTTTTCCGACTTCCATTTCTACACCCTGAACCGGGCCGATCTCGTCTATGCGATCTGCCGGGTTCTGGGCGTGCGTGAGACCGCCTGATGACCCGTGCCGACCGTATCGCCGCCCTGCATGCCGCCGCGAAACAACGCATCCTCGTGCTCGACGGGGCCTGGGGGGTGATGATCCAGCGTCGCGAACTGTCCGAGGAGGATTTCCGCGGCGCGCGCTTCGCCGCACACAACGGCCAGATGAAGGGCAACAACGACATCCTGTGCCTGACCCGGCCGGACATCATCGCCGACCTGCACGACCAGTATTTCGCTGCCGGGGCCGACATCTCCGAGACCAACACCTTCTCGGGCACGACCATCGCCCAGGACGACTACGGGCTGGACGTTCAGTCCGTGACGGACATCAATTTCGAAGGCGCGAAACTGGCCCGCGCCGCCGCCGATCGCTGGACCGAGAAAGAGCCGCACAAGCCACGCTTCGCCGCCGGTTCGATCGGGCCCTTGACCAAGATGCTGTCGATGTCGTCGGACGTGAACGATCCCGGTGCCCGTCTGGTCACCTTCGATCAAGTTTACGCCGCCTACCGGCAGCAGGTGCAGGCCCTGAACGAAGGTGGCGTCGACCTGTATCTGATCGAAACCATCACCGACACGCTGAACTGCAAGGCCGCAATCAAGGCCATCAAGGACCTTGAGGACGAGGGCATGGAGGCCCTGCCGATCTGGATCAGCGGGACCATCACCGACCGTTCGGGCCGCACCCTGTCGGGCCAGACGGCCGAGGCCTTCTGGAACAGCGTGCGCCACGCCAAACCCTTCGCGGTCGGCTTCAACTGCGCCCTGGGGGCCGACCTGATGCGACCGTTCATCGCAGAACTGAGCCGCGTCGCCGACACCCTGGTCGCCGCCTATCCCAACGCCGGCCTGCCCAACGCCATGGGCCAGTATGACGAGGAACCCCACGAGACCGCCCATTTCATCGAGGAATGGGCCGCGTCCGGTCTGGTCAACATCGTCGGCGGCTGCTGCGGCACCACGCCGGACCACATCCGGCACACGGCTGAAGCGGTGGCCAAATTACCGACCCGGGAAGTCCCCGAACGTCCGATTGCCATGCGGCTGTCGGGTCTCGAACCTTTTGAACTGGTAGCGTAGTGCGTCCCACCTTCATCAACGTCGGCGAGCGGACCAACGTCACCGGCTCGGCCAAGTTCAAGAAACTGGTCATGGCGGGCGACTATGCCGCCGCCGTGGCCGTGGCCCGTCAGCAAGTCGAGGCCGGGGCCTCGGTCATCGACATCAACATGGACGAGGGCCTGCTGGATTCGCAGCAGGCCATGATCACCTTCCTCAACCTGATCGCGGCCGAGCCCGACATCGCCCGGGTCCCGGTGATGATCGACAGCTCCAAATGGGAGGTGATCGAGGCGGGCCTGAAATGCGTCCAGGGCAAGCCGATCGTCAACTCCATCTCGATGAAGGCGGGCGAGGCCGAGTTCCGGCAGCAGGCGGTCAAATGCCTGCGCTACGGGGCGGCCGTCGTGGTCATGGCCTTCGACGAAGAAGGCCAGGCCGACACCGCCGCGCGCAAGATCGAGATCTGCACACGCGCCTACAACATACTGGTGAACGAGGTCGGCTTCCCGCCCGAGGACATCATCTTCGATCCCAACATCTTCGCCGTGGCGACGGGGATCGAGGAACACGACAACTACGCCGTCGACTTCATCGAGGCGACCAAGGTGATCAAGGCCACCCTGCCCTACGCCCGGATCTCGGGCGGCGTCTCGAACGTGTCGTTCAGCTTCCGCGGCAACGAGCCGGTGCGCCGGGCGATCCACAGCGTCTTCCTGTACCACGCCATCCAGGCGGGCATGGACATGGGTATCGTCAATGCGGGTGACCTGCCGGTCTATACCGACATCGACCCGGTGCTGCGCGAGGCGGTCGAAGATGTGATCCTGAACCGCAAGCAGCGCACCAATGTCTCGAACACCGAACGGCTGGTCGATCTGGCCCCCAACTACAAGGGCGACAAGGGTGTGGCCCGGGTCGTCGATCTGAAATGGCGCGAAGGTCCTGTCGGCAAGCGGATCGAGCACGCCCTGGTCAACGGCATCACCGACTGGATCGTCGAGGACACGGAAGAAGCACGACTGGGCTCCGAACGCCCGCTGCACGTGATCGAAGGCCCGTTGATGGACGGCATGAACGTCGTCGGCGACCTGTTCGGCGCGGGCAAGATGTTCCTGCCGCAGGTGGTCAAGTCGGCCCGGGTGATGAAACAGGCGGTCGCCCACCTCGAACCCTTCATGGAGGCCGAAAAAGCCGGCAAACCACGCGAACAGGCCGGCCGCATCCTGATGGCCACGGTCAAGGGTGACGTCCACGACATCGGCAAGAACATCGTCGGCGTCGTGCTGCAGTGTAACAATTACGAGGTCATCGACCTCGGCGTCATGGTCCCGGCTGACCGGATTCTCGATGCCGCCGTCGAGCACAAGGTCGACATCGTCGGCCTGTCCGGCCTGATCACCCCGTCGCTGGACGAGATGATGTTCGTGGCCCGCGAGATGGAGCGGCGCGGCTTTTCGATCCCCCTGCTGATCGGCGGGGCCACCACCAGTCGCACCCATACTGCGGTCAAGATCGAGCCCGGCTACAAGGCCGGCTCGACCACCTATGTCATCGACGCCAGCCGCGCGGTCGGTGTCGTGTCCGGTCTGCTGTCAAAGACCGAGCGGGCGAAGAACGAGGCGGCCACGCGCGAGGAATACGTCCGCATCCGCGAACAATACGCCCGCAGCCAGACGGCCAAGGCCCGCACCCCGATCGACAAGGCGCGCCAGAACCATTTCCCCATCGACTGGACCGCACCGCGTCCGAAAGCCCCCTCCTTCCTCGGCGTGCGCACCTTTGAGGACTGGGACCTGCAGGACCTGGCCGACCACATCGACTGGACACCGTTCTTTTCCAGCTGGGAGCTGACCGGCCGCTATCCGCTGATTCTCGAGGACGAGATCGTCGGTGAAGCCGCGCGCGACCTGTTCCGCGATGCGCAGGCCATGCTGAAGCGGATCATCGACGAGAAATGGTACCGGGCCAGCGGCGTGGTCGGCTTCTGGCCGGCCAATGCGGTCGGCGACGATGTCGCCGTCTATGCTGACGAAAGCCGGACGACCGAGATCGCCCGTTTCCATACCCTGCGCCAGCAGATCGCCAAGACCAACGGCAAGGCCAATCTGGCCATGTCGGACTTCGTCGCACCCGAGGGCCAGGACTGGATCGGAGCCTTCGCCGTCACCGCCGGTCACGGCGAGCTGGAGGTCGCGCAACGCTTTCGCGACGCCGGCGACGACTATTCAGCTATCCTGTCCACCGCCCTGGCCGACCGGCTGGCCGAGGCCTTTGCCGAAGCGCTGCACAAGAAGGTGCGGACCGAACTCTGGGGCTATGCGTCGGATGAGGTGACCACGACCGACCAACTGATCGCCGAACAATATCAAGGCATTCGTCCCGCGCCCGGCTATCCGGCCCAGCCTGACCACACCGAAAAGGCGACCCTGTTCCGCCTGCTGGAGGCCACGGAAAAGGCCGGTATCGTGCTGACCGAAAGTTTCGCCATGACCCCGCCGGCCGCGGTGTCCGGCCTGTATTTCGGACACCCCGACAGCCACTACTTCGGCGTCGGCAAGATCGATCGCGATCAGGTCGCGGACTATGCCAAACGCAAGGGCTGGGACGCGGCGACCGCTGAACGCTGGCTGTCGCCGATCCTCAACTACGATCCCGGAGGCTGAGGGACTTTTCCTGCCCTCGCCGCGCCCGGAACAGGAGAGTGTTCACACCCCCTCCACCATCCTTTGGATGGTCCCCCTCCCCCGGTGGGGGAGGATTTGAACCGCCCCCATTCCTCCCCCGCAGGGGGAGGGGGACCGCGAAGCGGTGGAGGGGGTTGCTGCGATCAGTTCGGGTCCAGACCCACGTCTTCCGGCGTGGCCGGGGCTGAAGTGACGCCGTCGCGAATGCGGCGGGCGGCGTGTTCGCACCGGCCGGGCAGGCCAAAGAACAGGCCGAAAGCCTGACTGCGCACAGCCTCGTCCTGGGCCATCAGCGGGGCCCAACGGGCGGTCGCCTCGGCGGCGGCCTCACGGGCGGCTGTCAGGGTGGCGGGCGTCTGGCGCGACCGGGCCGTGGCCATCGCCGCGCGGAAATCCGCGGCCTCGAGGCGGCCCAGACGCATGATGTCCAGGTCCAGCGGATCGGAATCGGTCAGGCTCTCGCCAATGGCGACGTGGCCGGTGACCAGGGCGTCGCACCACGCCACCAGCGGATAGTCAGCGCTCGGAGCGCCGCGCGGCATCGGATTGGCATAGGCCACGGCCTCGCGATAGCGCACGGCATCAGCGGCCTCGGCAACTGGCGCGGTCACGATCGGACCGTCCTGGGGCAGACCGTGGAATGCGGCAGTAGCGGCGATGACGGCAAGAAAACTCATGGATCAACCTTCAAAAACGGCGGCCACCCTTTGGCAGCCGGTCTAAACGCCTCAACGGTCTGATGGCTGCCGATGGCTTTTTCGGGACGTCGAAAGCCACGGACAGGCCGCCGCATAAGAAAAAGGGCGGCGGGGTTTCCCCCGCCGCCCCCAGTCTTGCGTTCTAGATCGAGACCTAGAAACGGACCCGTGCGTTCAGCGAGAACGTGCGGCCCAGCAGACGATAGATCTGCGGGTCGGTGTTACCCTGAGAGAACACGCCGTTCAGAGTCTGCGGCGGGGTCTCGTCAAGCACGTTGCCGACGAAGGCCGACAGAGCGACGTTGTCGGTCACGTTCCAGCGGGCCGACATGTCGACGTAGGAAGCGGCCGGCGACAGGAACTCATTCACGAACCCGAAGCCCGGATCGTCGTTCAGTTCCGGCAGGTAGCTCCAGCGCGTCATGAACGTCCAGTCATTGATGTCGTAGAAGGCGGACAGGACGTTCTTGAAGTCAAAGATCGCGCCGCCAACACCCGCACTAGTGGTTCCGACAAACTCGCTACCGTTAAAGGTATACGAGTCGACGAAGCTGGCCAGTTCGTTGATCCGCAGACGACCGGCGAGGCCGACGTCAGCCAGATCGATCGAGTATTCCACAGCGAGGTCGACACCGTTTGTGGCGAACTCACCCTGGTTACCACGCGAGGTGTTCACGTAGTCGATCTGACCGTTGGCCGGATCGCGAACGACGCGGGCGCAGGAAGCTGCCACGTTGTTCGTGTAGCAATCGTTGATGAAGAACTGGGCACCAAACGACGCGATCACGTCGGTGATTTTGATGTCGTAGTAGTCCACCGTCATACTCAGACGACCGACCGGCAGGAAGTCAGGCTGGAACACGAAACCAGCCGTAAAGGTCTGGGCGGTTTCCGGCGCCAGGTTCGGGTTACCGAACGAGAAGGCCTCAACCTGAGAGTTGGTAGCGGCGAAGGTAGCCCAGTTAATAGGCGTAACCGAACCGCTTTGCGTCTGGCAGAACGCTGCGGCGGAGCCGGTGGCACCAGCGCAGGGGTCGATGTAGGACGGGAAGCCCTGGTCACCGTTCTGGAACAGTTCGAACACGGACGGAGCACGCGTGGCTTCGTTGTAGACGGCGCGGAAGCGCAGCGACGGGACCGGAGCGAATTCCAGACCGATCTTGTTGGTCCAGACGGTGCCGATCGACGAGTAGTCCGAATAACGCAGGCCCAGCTCGAGGCCCAGGTAGCTGGCATAGGTCATGTCGGCGAGCAGCGGCACCGAGATCTCGGTGTAGAGCTCTTGAACGTTGACCGAACCGGCCTGGTCCTGGGTGGCGTTGAAGCCGAAGATGTTGCCGGTACGCTGCTCATTGTCGACGCGGAACTCAGCGTCGGTTTCACGATATTCAAAGCCGAACACCGAAGCGACCGGACCCGCGGGAAGCGAGAACAGGTTACCGCGGGTGAAACCGGCGATGCGCGTCTCTTCGACCTGGGTGGTCGAGAAGGTGTTGACGCGAATGAACGCCGCCATCGGAGCGGTCAGAGTGCCCGGACCAAAGATGTCGAGCGGAACGCAACCCGGCAGGGCGTTGACACCGAGCGAAGCACCGGTGGTAGCATCCTGGCAACCGGCCAGGCCTTGCGACAGGGCGGTTGCATTCACGCTGTTTTCCGCACGTTGGTCGAACTTGTTCGAGCCGTACGAGGCCGTCAGGCTCCAGTCCCAGGCCGGCGAGAACTCGCCTTCCAGGGTCGTCAGCAGGTAGAACGAGTTGTTCTCGTCGAACGAGTTACGCGTACCGACTTCGTTCATACGGCGGTTCATCGTGAACGAACGGTTCGGGAACGGACGCGAGGCCAGGGCAGCCGCTAGATCGGGGTGGTTGGCGTTGATCAACGTCTGCATGGCCGGCGTCAGCGTCACGGTCAGACCGGTCGCCGGTGTCGGAGCCAGTTGAACCTGCGAGGTGCTGTTGACGTAGTTCAGGTGAACCTTGGCGCGCAGGGTGTCGGAGAAGTCATAGGTGCCGATGGTGGTGAAGTTGACGCGCTCGGCCGGGATGATCAGGAAGTTGTCCGGCGCATAGTTGTAACGCGAGGAGCCAGCGGCACGATCCGGAACGGAGCATGCTCCACCGCCGTTGCGGGGCTCGAGCGCGCCAGCATCATTGAACGACAGGTTACGCTCGCCGGCACCGTAAGCGATATTCGGGGTCGACGGGTTGCAGTCATGATCGTAGCTGGCGAACTGGCCGGATGTGAGCGGATTGACGTTCAGGACTGCGGGGTTGAACGCGTTGGTCGACGAGTTGGCGATCCAGCCCCAGGACGGCGTCGCCGAACCACCGGGATAGACATAGCCACCGGCGTTCAGGAACGTGGCTGCTTCAGCGGACGAGTCGCAGACGGTAGCCACGGTCGGGTCAGCCGAGAAGGGATTCGCGTCGAAGCACAGGGCAGCCGAGGTGCGCGAGTAGTCGAACTCGCTCTGCAACACTTCGCCACGGCTGTAGTAGGCACCGTATGCGGTCATGTTGCCGCGGCCGTTGGCGAAATTGCCACCGAACAGGCCGTTGACTTCGATTTCCGGAGCCTTGCCTTCAAACGAAGAACCGTAGGTCACCGACATTTCGGCGCCTTCGTAGTTTTCCTTCAGGATGAAGTTGACCACGCCCGAGATGGCGTCCGAACCGTAAACGGCCGAGGCACCGCCGGTCACGACTTCAACGCGCTGAACCAGCGAAGCCGGGATGGTGTTCAGGTCGACCGTACCCGAGGTCGAGGACCCGGGGATGCGCTCGCCGTTGACCAGCACCAGGTTGCGGTTGGCACCGAGGCCACGCAGGTCGATGGTGGCAAACGGTTCACCGCCCGAGTTGTTGGACGTGCGCATGTTGCCCGGAACGACCTGGGGCAGTTCGTTGAGAAGCGACTCGACCGTCAGGGTCTGGGTCAGCTCAAGCTGCTCCTGACCAACGGTGGTGACCGGGCTGATCGCGGCAAAGTCCTGACGGACGATGCGCGAACCGGTGACAACGACTTCGTCAACCTGGGTAGCGGCCGGCTGCGTCTGCGCCATAACAGGCGCGGCGAAGGCGACAAGACCGCCGATGATAGTGGTTGCCAGCAATTGCTGACGGATGGTGTGGGCTTTCAAAGCTTGTTCCTCCTGGTTCGACATCGGGACCATTGGGACCCAGAGCGCCGAGGTGACGGACATGATAGTCAATAGCTGTGGCGACAGATTACACCCCAGTTGCCGCAAACTATCCGGATCGCCCCCATTTACGCCACCGCAATTACACCTTCGTAACAAACTTGCCCCTCGACTGTCGTATTCCGGCCACGTTCGCCCATCTGGCGATCTCTGGTGAGCATGATCGTGTTCATGCATAAGGAGGGGGCGCATCCGTCCGCGCGTCAAAGAGCGCCCAGAGCCATGACCCGATCAACCTCTACCGTCCTGTCCGCCCTCGCGATTCTGACCCTGTCCGCGACGGCTGTAACCGCCGCCCCGCCTGCCCAGGCTGCCGGTGGCGAACCGACGCTGGGGCGCGCTGATGTACTGGCCAGACTGGTCGCCTGCCGCACGATGTCGGACGCCTCGGCCCGCCTCGCCTGCTATGACGTGGCCGCCGCCGCGCTGGACGCCGCCGAGCGCCAGGGCGAGGTTGTGGTGGTCGATCGCAACCAGATCAGCACGGCGCGGCGGGAAAATTTTGGCTTCAGCCTGCCGTCGATTCCGAACCTGTTTGAGCGCAACGGGTCGCCCGAATCAGTAACGTCGATTGATTCGACGCTGGTCACGGCCACCGAGAACTGGGAGGGCCGCTGGACCTTCACCTTGGCCGACGGCAGCGTCTGGCAGCAAATCGACACCGCCTATGTCAGCTTCCGCAACCGCGGCACACCGCCGGTGACGGTGCGCAGTGCGGCGCTGGGCAGCTTCCTTCTGGTCGTCGGGGACAGCCGCGCGGTGCGCGTTCGCCGGCAATAGCCGTCACGAGCCTGTCCGCCCGTCCACAATGCCGGGCGTCAGCGCTGGATCATGACCCGGGACGCATAGGGCACGGGTTCGGGCGTGCATGAGGCCATGACCAGTTGCGCCGCCATGAGACAGAACAGGGCCACAGCGACCGGCTGGAGCCGATTTGAGACAGCCAAAGCAATGGAAACAGCCATTACGCGCACTCCGCAGAAGGTTTACGAAGTCCTAACGCAAGCCTCGGGCCGGTCGCCCGGCCGGGCGACATGATCCCCTATGTTCGCGACCATCCGGTCCGCTACGGCGAGACGGAACCGGTGTCTCCGCTGATCCGGCGGGTCACCGCCCGCAATCCGGGACCATTCACCTTCACCGGCACCGGCACCTATATCGTCGGCCCTCACCGCCCGGGTGCCGGCGTCGCGGTGATCGACCCCGGTCCGGCCGACGACGCTCACCTGGCCGCCCTGCTGGCAGCGCTGGACGGTCAGACGGTCAGCCACATCCTGGTGACCCATACCCACCGCGATCACGCCCCCCTCGCCCGCCCCCTGTCACGGGCGACCGGGGCCCCGGTGCTGGCCGCCGCCCCCATTGCGCGTCCGCACGACACGGCGGTGACGATCGAGGAGGATGATGACGACGACTTCTGCCCGGACCGGATCCTGGCCGACGGCGAAATCGTGAGCGGCGACGGCTGGACGTTGGAGACCTTGGCCACGCCCGGCCACGCCTCGAACCATCTGGCCTTCATCCTGCGCGAGGAGAACGCCCTGTTCAGCGGCGATCACGTGATGGGCTGGTCAACGACCGTGGTCGCTCCGCCGGACGGCGACATGGTCGCCTATATGAAGAGTCTGGACGCGGTCATCGCCCGCGACTTCACCACCCTGTGGCCCACCCATGGCGCGCCGGTCACCGATCCCGGCCCGTTCCTGTGCGCCTACCGTGACCACCGGCTGGCACGCGAAGCGCAGATTCTGGAACGATTGCACGCCGGCGACCGGACTATCGCGACGATGGTCCCGGTTCTCTATATAGCGGTAGACGAAAGACTATGGCCGGCGGCCAGCCTGTCGGTGCTGGCCCATCTGATCAAACTGGTGGCCGAAGGCCGGGTCGTGGCCGAACCGGCGGCGACCCTGAACGCGACCTACCGTCCAGCCTGAAGCCCGTCGACAATGTCGCGCGCCAACCGGCAGGCAGCGTCGCCCTGGTCCCGGCCGTCGCGCGCGGTGACCCGGACATCGGTACGACCGGGGCGGATCCGCACCACGGCGTCATGGCGCAGACCGAACCAGAATCCCTCATGCAGGCCTTCGGACTGGAACAGTCCCGCCTTCTGTACGGTGAAGCCGGCCGCCTCCAGCGCCGCCGTCGCCGTCTCCGACGCCACCTGGGTCGGCACCCCCGTCAGGCCCGGGCAGGCCGCAGGAGAGTCAGGCGCGTGCAGGGCGCTGCGCAGTCCGGCGGTTTCAGCACTGAAACCCGGCGCGTCACCAGGCGCTGTGGTCGCGTCCAGCGGGGCCGGTGCCACCAGCAGCGCCTGCTGGCGAACGAACAGGCCGACGGTCGCCAGCGAGACCAACAGGCTGACAACCGCGATGAGGCCGAGGCGGCGCAGGTCGCGCAAGGCCAACAGCACGCCCAGGGCCGCAGCGGCCAGACCGGCCAGAGCCAGCCAGCGGCCGATCTGCAGCGTCAGCAGATCGCGCCCGATCTCAACCGACCAGAGGCCGAACCGCGTCCCCAGCACCGCGACAAAGACCAGCAAGGGGGCCGCCAGCACGATCAGAACCAGCCAGCGCATGCCGATGCCGCCACGCGGTCGGGTCGATTTGCCTGACGGGGTCATCCGGGTCGCTCCTTGAAGAATTCAGCCTGCGCCGGGCAGACGATAGTCCTTCATCTGCTCGCGCAGGCCCTTCTTGTCGATCTTGCCGGTGGCCCCCAGCGGGATGTCGTCGACAAAAACCACATCGTCCGGCGTCCACCATTTGGCGATCTTGCCCTGCAGGAAGTCGAGATGTTCCTGCTTGTTTTCGCTCTCGCCCGGCTTGAGCTTGATCAGCAGAACCGGACGCTCGTCCCATTTGGGATGGGCCGCGCCGATCACGGCCGCCAGTTCGACCTTGGGGTGGCCGACGGCGATGTTCTCGATCTCGATCGAGCTGATCCATTCGCCGCCGGACTTGATCACGTCCTTGGCGCGGTCGGTGATCTGCATGAAGCCCTGTTCGTCGATGGTCGAGACGTCGCCCGTGTCGAAGAAGCCCTCGTCATCGAGAATGCTGCCGCCCTCGTCCTTGAAATAGGCTCCGGAAATGGTCGGGCCCTTGATCATCAGCCGGCCGTAGCTGTGGCCGTCGTGCGGGATCTCGTTGCCGTCGTAATCCTTGAGCTTGAGCTCGACACCCAGCGGCGGCGTGCCCTGTTTGACGCGCCATTTCATCTGCTCGTCGTACGGCAGGGCGGCCAGTTCCGGCGGCAGGTTGGACAGGGTGCCGATCGGCGAGGTCTCGGTCATGCCCCAGCCCTGCAGCACCTCGATGCCGAACTCGTCATGGAAGGCACGGATCAGGCTCTCGGGCACGGCCGAGCCGCCGATCAGCACCCGTTTGACCGTGGGGATCTGCAGCTTGTTGTCGCGCAGGTGGGTCAGCAGGCCCTGCCACACCGTCGGCACGGCGGCCGAGAAGGTCACGCCCTCGCTGACGATCAGCTCGTAGATGGATTCACCGTCCATCTTCGCCCCGGGCAGCACCAGTTTGGAGCCGGCTGCCGGGCCGCCGAAGGCGATGCCCCACGCATTGGCGTGGAACATCGGCACCACCGGCAGGATCACCTCGTTCGGTGTAGCTCCCAGCACCGTGGTCTGCAGGCCCAGCAGCGTATGGATGAAGTTGGAGCGGTGCGAGTACAGCACCCCCTTGGGGTTACCGGTCGTGCCCGAGGTGTAGCAGAGGCCGCAGGCGGTCTGTTCGTCGAACCCGCCCCAGGTCACGTCTTCCGAAGCTTCGGACAACACCTGTTCATAGCATTCGGCCGCGGGCAGCTTGGTCGCCGGCATCGTCCATTCGTCGGTCATGACGATGACCTTTTTGACGCTGGGGCAGTGCGGCAGAATGGCTTCAAGCAGAGGCACGAAGGTCAGGTCGACGAAGATCATCCGGTCTTCGGCGTGGTTGATGATGTAGATCAGCTGTTCCGGGAACAGGCGTGGGTTCAGCGTGTGACACACTGCCCCGATGCCCATGATGCCGTACCAGGCCTCCATGTGGCGGCCGGTGTTCCAGGCCAGGGTGGCAATCCGGTCGCCGGGCTTGACCCCCCAGGCCAACAGGGCGTTCGAGACCCGCTTGGACCGGCCATGCATCTCGGCATAGGTGGTGCGGACGATCGGCCCCTCGACCGAGCGCGAGACCACCTCGCGATGGCCGTGCCAGTTCTTCGCATGGTCGATGATCTTGTCGACCGTCAGCGGCCAGTCCTGCATCAATCCAAGCATCTCAATCCCTCGTATGTGCCTGCTCAACGAGGCACTTGGGCGCACGCTACCGACGTGATCGGCGATAAGCAACGTGACCTAGCGTCAGCCGAAGCCGGTTCGGGATAGCCTTCACCCGTCCCCACTCCTAGAACGGCCGGGCTGAAACGGCGGAGGCACGACGTGAGTATTCTGATCGCCATCACCGGAGGGTCCGGCTCGGGCAAGAGCACCCTGGCCGAGGCGCTGGTGTCGGCTCTGCCGGACGGGGTCGCCGTGCTTTTGCGTGAGGATTCCTATTATCGGGACTCGGCCGGACTGCCCGATTTCGACCCGGCGACCTTCGATTTCGACGATGTCGCCGCGCGGGATCACGATCTGATGATCGCAGACCTGGCCGCGCTCAAGGCCGGGCACGACATCGTTGCCCCACTCTATTCCTTTATCCATCACGGCCGCGATCCCGGCGGCGAAGCCGTCCGCGCCGCCGAAGTGGTGGTGATCGAGGGCACCCATGTGCTGTGCACCCCGGCCCTGTCAGCGCTGTTCGATATCCGGGTGTTCGTCGACACCCCGGCCGACATCCGCTTCATCCGCCGCCTGCTGCGCGACCAGGCCGAGCGCGGTCGCACCGCGGATTCCGTGATCGCCCAGTATCTGGCCACGGTCCGGCCCGGGCATGAACGACTGACTGAGCCATCCCGGGTCAACGCCGATTTCGTGGTCGCCGACGCCACCGCTGCGGTGCGCCTTGAGGATCCGCAGGTGGTCATTCGGTTGGCCGCCCCGGTGCTTGCCCACCCTCTACTGGCCCCGTGGCGGGCGCGCTGAGGCCGTAATACTACCGACTAGGTTTAGGTTGCGGTGCAATAATCCAGGCGTCAGTGTGCGATCAATCAGAAGACGTTGAATGCCCATGACTGATACTGCCGTTTCGTCATCGCTCTCATCAGATCCCCGACGCGCCGCGATTATCCGCCATGCCCGGCGCCAGTTCATGAGCGTGGGCTATGCGGGTACGCGGATTGAGCCCATCGCCCGCGACGCCAATGTCTCAACCGCGACCCTCTATACCTATTTCGCCGGCAAGGCCGAGCTGTTCGAGGCCGTTATCGACGATGCGGCCGTCGACTTCATTCAACGGATGCAATTCGTACAATCGGCCTCCGGTTCGGCGCGGGAGCAGCTGACCCTGTTCGCTGAAGCCTATGGGGACTTCATGGCCGATCCCTTCGTGCGCTCCATCTTTCGCCTGGTCATGGCCGAGCGACCTCGCTTCCAGGAAATAGCGGCGAACTTCTTCGAGATTGGCCGGAAAAGCTTCGGTGCCGACCTGATCGAGGCGCTGAAAACGTTGAGCCGCGCCGGACAGCTGAAGATCGACAACCCGTCATGGGCTGCCGGCCAGTTGATGGGGATGATGGAGCACCCCGTCTTCTTCGTGCCGCTGGTCACCGGCGATGCTGTCCAGATCCGTCGCTCGGTACCGGAAATCGCCGCCGACGCCGTCGAGACCTTCCTCGCTCGCTACGGTGTCTCCGGCGCGTCAGGGCCAGAGACGGGTCCGGCTCCAGTTCTGGCCGTCGCGATCGAAGCGTAGCCGGTCATGCAGGCGGAACGGCCGATCCCGCCAGAACTCCAGACTTTCAGGTACCAGACGCCATCCGGTCCAGCGCACCGGACGCGGAACGTCATCCCCCTCGAACCGTGCTGTCTCCCGCGCCACCGCGGCCTCCAGCGTCGGGCGATCTTGCAACGGCCGTGACTGGTCCGAAACCCAGGCCCCAATCCGGCTTTCTCGCGCCCGGCTGGCGAAATAGGCATCGGCTTCGGCCGCGCTGACCGGTTCGATGCGCCCGCGCACCCGCACCTGCCGGCGCAGGGATTTCCAGTGAAACAGCAGGGCCGCCGTCGGCCGCGCCGCCAACTGCTCGCCCTTGGCGCTCTCGCTGTTGGAATAGAAGGTGAATCCACGCGCATCGACGTCCTTCAGCAGGACCATCCGGCAATCCGGCACGCCGTCGGCGTCTGCGGTCGCCAGGGCCATGGCATTGGCGTCGTTGGACTCGCTACCCCGCGCGTCGGCCATCCAGTCGATGAACAGGTCGAACGGATCGTCGCGGCTGAACATCGTCTCATCGCCATTGGCGGCCAGGGCCGCGGCATAGTCGGCCGCATACTCTTCACGGGTCGGGCTGGTCGGGATCACGGGTGCGGTCATGCCGCTGACATAGCGCCGTTGGCCAGCACCGCGAAAGGGGACGCGACCGCCGGTCGCGGTTAACCGCCCGTTGACGCTGTTCAGGGCCTTTGGAAACAATGCGCGCCCGTTCCCATACCGAGGTGACCTCGACCCGCGAGGCCTATGCCCTGCTGGGACTGCACGGGGCAGTGGAAGCCGCGGCCCTGACCCGCGCCTTCCGTCAGGCGGTCAAGGCGGCACGACCCGATCAGCCCGGCGGCGACGCCGACCGGTTTCGCCGCATCATTGCCGCCTGGAGGTTGATCCAGCAGGACGGAGCGTGGCGTCCGGCACTCGCGGCCCCCACAGCCCGGCCAGCCGCGCGCCCGGTGGTCGGCATCACGCCAATGCAGGCCCTGAACGGCGGCCGGGTCCGGGTAGCCGTGGCCGAACGTACCCTGCGCGTCGCCGTACCGCCCGGGCTGCGCAGTGGCGAACATCTGCGCCTGCGTCAGGGGGCAGCCGACGGAAGCGACCTGTATCTGTCGGTCCTGATCCGTCCTACCGACGGTCTGTCCGTGCTCGGAGACGACCTGTTCATGACCTGGGCGGTGTCGCCGCGGGTACTGGAAGACGGTGGCCGGGTCGAGATCGACACCCATGCCGGGCCCCGCCAGGCCTGGGTGGTGGCCGAAATGCAGACGCCGGTCCGTCTGCGGCTGCGCAATCTCGGCCTGCCCGCGCGTGGTACCCGCGCGACGGGCCATCTGTTCGTGACCCTGATGCCGGTGGCGGACTGCCCGTCCTCGGCCGAGGATCTTCTGGCCCGCTTCACCCGCGTCTGGACGCCGGACCGTCTTGCGGCCTAAGCCGGAGGCGACATGTCCCACAACACCTTCGGCCATCTGTTTCGCGTGACCACCTGGGGCGAGAGCCACGGCCCGGCCATCGGCTGCGTCATCGACGGCTGCCCGCCCCTGATCCCCCTGACCGAGGCCGACCTGCAACCGTGGCTGGACCGGCGCAAACCCGGCGGCAGCCGTTTCGTCACCCAGCGCCAGGAGAGCGACACGGCCCGCATCCTGTCCGGCGTCTTCGACGATGGAAACGGCCCGGTCACCACCGGCACGCCCATCGCCATCCAGATCGACAATGAGGACGCCCGCTCGAAGGACTATGGCGAGA
The DNA here is from genome assembly GCF_963977465.1 of uncultured Brevundimonas sp. Lineage (GTDB taxonomy): Bacteria > Pseudomonadota > Alphaproteobacteria > Caulobacterales > Caulobacteraceae > Brevundimonas. Next base: position 304,351 of record NZ_CAXBOQ010000004.1, read on the forward strand.
TCGCCCGCGCCTACCGCCCCGGCCACGCCGACCTGACCTACCAGACCAAATACGGAGTCCGCGACCATCGCGGCGGCGGCCGCTCCTCGGCCCGCGAGACGGCGATGCGCGTTGCCGCCGGGGCCGTGGCGCGCAAGGTGCTGGGCGAAGGCATCCGCATCCGCGCCGGCGTGGTCCAGCTGGGACCGCACCGGATCGCGGCCGACGCGGTCGATTTCGACGCCGTCTATGACAATGCCCTGTTCGCCGCCTCGGCCAGCGTGGTGGCCGCCTGGGAAGACTACCTCGACGGCATCCGCAAGGCAGGCTCGTCGATTGGCGCGGTGGTGGCGCTGGAGGTCACCGGCCTGCCCGCCGGCTGGGGCGCGCCGGTCTACGGCAAGCTGGACGCCGAACTGGCCGCAGCCCTGATGTCGATCAATGCGGCCAAGGGCGTCGACATCGGCGCGGGCTTCGACTCCGCCGAACTGACCGGCGAGGCGAACGCCGACGAGATGCGGCTGGGCGACGACGGCCGGCCGGTCTTCCTGTCCAACCATGCCGGGGGCGTTCTGGGCGGCATCTCGACCGGCCAGCCGCTGACAGCGCGGGTGGCGTTCAAGCCGACCTCCTCGATCCTGACCCCACGCCAGACCATCACCCGCGACGGCACCGAGACCGATCTGCGCACCAAGGGCCGCCACGACCCCTGCGTCGCCCTGCGCGGCGTGCCGGTGGTCGAGGCCATGGCCGCCTGTGTTCTGGCCGACGCCATGCTGCGGCACCGGGCCCAGGTGGGGTAACCCTCTTTTCGCAACAGTAGTTGTTACCTATATGGTTTGCGAGCCGACGTCGGGTGCTGTTACGCCGACGTCGCAGGGAGACCACATCATGATCGACGTCAGACCCTTTGCCAGCCTCGGCGGTGCCGACCACGGCTGGCTCAACGCCAAACACCATTTCTCGTTCGCCAACTACCATGACCCGTCCCGCATGAGCTGGGGCCGGCTGCGCGTCTGGAACGACGACGAGATCGCCGCCCAATCGGGCTTTCCGCCCCACCCGCATTCGGACATGGAGATCATCACCTATGTCCGCACCGGGGCCATCACCCATGAGGATTCCATGGGCAACAAGGGCCGCACCGGCGCGGGCGACGTGCAGGTGATGAGCGCGGGCACCGGCGTGCGCCACTCCGAGGTTAATCTGGAGGATGAAACCACCACCCTGTTCCAGATCTGGATCGAGACCGACCGGCCCGGCGCGAAACCGGGCTGGGGCGCGCGCGCCTTTCCCAAGTCCGACCGCAGCGGCCGGTTCTCGGTTCTGGCCTCGGGCGACCCCGCCGACGAGGCCCTGAGCATCAACGCTGACGCCCGGGTGCTGGGCGCGACCCTGACCGCAGGTGAGACCCTGCGCTACAGCCTGCCCCCCGGCCGCCGCGCCTATCTGGTGCCAGCCGTGGGCACGGTCGAGGTCAATGGCGTGGCCCTGAACGCCCGCGACGGCGCGGCCATCAAGGACGAGGCCGAGATCGTCATCACCGCCGGCATCGACGCCGAACTGGTGATGGTCGACAGCCGCTAGCGGTTGGGTCAGGCTCTGTTCATGCTTTCATGACCAGAACGGGGTGTCCCCGGAGAGTCCATATGACCCGATCGATCCCTCGCCTTGCCACCCTGTCCGCCGTCCTGGCCGGATCCCTGCTGCTGCAGGGCTGTCTGGTCGGGGCGGTCGTGGGCGGCACTGCGGCCGTCGTCGGTGGCACGGCCAAGGTCGCCGGATCTGTGGTCGGAGCCGGCTTCGACGCCGTCACCACCTCTGACGAGGAAACCAAGGCCAAACGCGAACGGGAACAGCGCACCTATGAGCGCGAGCAACGCCGCTGCGAACAGCGCCAGGCCCGCGGCCGCGACTGCTAGTCTAAAGCGTCAGCGTACACCGCTCATGGATGGTCGGACGGGCCACCGTAATCCGGCTCAACCCCGGCCATTCCGGCTTCAGCTGTGCCACGAACCACAGACACAGGTTCTCGAGGCTGGGCAGCTCCAGCCCGGCCTTCTCGTTCAGCATGCCGTGATCCAGCTCGCCCGCGGCGGCCTTCAGGGCCCGGTCCAGCGCGCCCAGATCGGCGACCCAGCCATGCTCGGTGTCCAGCGTCGCCGAGCGCACCGTCGCCTCAACGGTGAACGAGTGACCGTGGACGCGGCGATAGATGCTGCCCTCGGGTTCGTTTGGGAAATGGTGGGCGGCGTCGAACGTCGCCTGTTTGGTGATCTCGAACATCGTCATGTCTAGCGGACGCCAATGTATTTGTGGGTCTGGACGCTGAGGCGCCATTGGGGGTGGGTCAGGCAGTAGTCGAGGGCGGCGGCGGTGTTGGCCTCGCGCTCGGGACCGTCCATCGGCTGCAGCCAGAAACGTTCGAAGTCGAGGTGTTCGAACCGGTCCGGCATGGCCGTGATCTGGGGGAAGACCAGCTTCAGCTCCTGGCCCGAGGTCTGGACCACCGGGGCCTCGGCCTTGGGACTGACGCAGACCCAGTCGATCCCGACCGGGGCGGTCAGGGTGCCGTTGGTCTCGACCGCGATGTCAAAGCCGCGCGCGTGCAGGGCCGCGATCAGGGCCGCGTCCAGCTGCAGCAACGGCTCGCCCCCGGTGCAGACCACCAGTTTCGGATCACCCTCACGCCCGCGCCACAGCGAGGCGACATGGTCGGACATGGCCTCGGCCGTACGGAATTTGCCGCCGCCGTCGCCATCGGTGCCGACGAAATCGGTGTCGCAGAAGCTGCAGACGGCCGCGGCCCTGTCCCGTTCCAGCCCGCTCCACAGATTGCAGCCGGCGAAACGCAGGAAGACGGCCGGACGACCGGCCTGTCCGCCCTCGCCCTGCACCGTCAGGAAGGTCTCCTTCACCGCATAGGTCATGCGGCCAGCCATTGCTGATAGCCGGCGGCACGCAGTTCGCAGGCTGGGCAGGTGCCGCAGCCATAGCCCCACGGGCGACGGTGTTCGCGGTCGCCCAGATAGCAGCTGTGGCTGTCCTCAAGGATCAAATCGATCAGCGGCTGCCCGCCGATGCGCCCGGCCAGCGCCCAGGTCTCGGCCTTGGTCAGGGCCATCAGCGGCGTCTCAATCACCACCGGCCGGTCCAACCCCAGACTCAGCGCCGTGGCCATGGCGTCGATCGTGTCGCGGCGGCAGTCGGGATAGCCCGAGAAGTCTGTCTCGCACATGCCCCCGACCAGCACCGCCAGCCCGCGCCGGTCAGCCAGGGCCGCGGCACAGGTCAGGAACACAAGATTGCGCCCGGGCACGAAGGTGGTCGGCAGACCGCGCGCGTCCATCTCGATGGCCCGGTCGGTCGTCATGGCGCTCTCGGCGATACGGCCATAGCCGGTCAGGTCGACCACATGGTCCGGCCCCAGCCGCCCCGCCCACTGCGGCAGGGCCCGCGTCATCGACTCACGCACCACCAGACGAGCCTGCATCTCGACCGCATGGCGCTGGCCGTAGTCGAACCCGACGGTTTCGACCCGGTCATACCGCTCCAGCGCCCAGGCCAGGCAGGTGGCGCTGTCCTGCCCGCCCGAGAACAGGACGAGGGCGGACGCGGCAGTATTGGCGTGGAAATCGCTCATGACGACCCTGCGGTCGGCCGTCGGCCGCGCGCATGCAAAAGGGATGGGACTGTGAAGATCGGGCGGCCTTCTACACCAGCCGGTCGCCGGGTGCAAAATCCATCGCCCGCCTCGCTGGCCGGGGTCACCGGCACCCGTTCAGGATTAACGGTTCCGAAAATGGTTCGCAGCTACGGTTCCAGGGTTGCACTGGAGTACGGCGCGTATGCCGACCATCGAAACCTTGACCCGACGCACCGAACCGGTGGGTCCGGAAACGCCGGGAAGCGTGATTTTTACGCGGTTCCAGCAGGAGCCCGACACCCTGGGTATACCGGTGGTCGAGGACGGTCGCCCGCTCGGCCTGGTCGAACGCGATGCCTTCCTGCTGAAATTCGCCGCCCCGCTGGCACACGCCCACTTTGCTGACCGTCCTGTTACCCTGTTGATGGACACCGAGCCGGCCGTCGTTGAAGCGGGCGTACGCATCGACGCCTTTTCCGAAGCCCTGCTGCACAGCGGCCCCGGCGCACTGATGCGCAGCTTCATCGTCACCCAGAATGGCGTCTATCAGGGGGTCGGCACCGCCGTTTCGCTGATCCAGGTCGTCAACAGTCAGCAGCGTGAGCGGATTAACGCCCTGACCGAAGAGGCGCGGGCGCTGGCGGATACAAACGCCCAGGGCCTGGTCACCGCCCGCTCGCTGAGCCAGTTCATGTCGGTGCTGAACCGGGAACTGCGCACGCCGATGAACGGCGTCCTGGCCGTCGCCGAACTGCTGCGGCGACTGCCCCTGCCCGGAGAGGCCCGGTCGCACGTCAGCACCATCGTCGAATCCTCCCAAACCCTGTTGCAGGTGTTGCAGGACGCCGTCGACGTGTCCCGCGCCGAGGCCGGTGAGCTGGAACTGAACCTCCAGCCGACGCCACTTCAGGCCCTGATGGACGGGATTCAGTCGGACTGGGCTCCACGCGCCGCCGAAGACAGCGTCAACCTGATGATCAGCTACGAGGGCGACACCGAACTCGGGGCCCTGATCGACGGGCCGCGCCTGCGACAGGTGCTGGACAATCTGATCAGCAATTCTCTCGGTTCCGCGCGCAATGGTACCGTCGAGGCCAGCCTGAAGGCCACAGCCTTGGGTGACAGTATCCGGCTGGAGGCCCGCGTGCGCGATGATGGTCCGGGGATCGACACCGCTGTGGTTGAGTCCTTTTTCGACCCCTTCATCCATGGTGCCGGTTCGAATGGTGCCGGTCTGGGCCTGACCGTCAGCAACCGTATCGTCAGCGAGATGGGCGGCAGCCTGCGGGCGGAGAACAATGCCGGTCGCGGCGCGACCTTTGCGTTCGACCTCGACGTCCAGCGCACCGCGATCGAAGTCCGCCAGGATTCCAATGTCACCGACCTCTCGAATTTCGAATTTGAACGGACGCCGCACATCCTGATCGTCGATGACAATGCCACCAACCGCGTGGTGGCCCAGGCCCTGTGCGAGATGTTCGGCTGTACCTCCGAAACCGTCGAGGACGGGCTGGAGGCCCTGGAAGCTGTTCAGGAACGGGCGTTCGACCTGATCCTGATGGATATCAAGATGCCCCGGATGGACGGGGTCCAGGCGACCTGCGCCATCCGCGCCCTGGCCGGTCCGGCGCAGGACATTCCGATCGTCGCCCTGACCGCCAATGCCGATCCGGAAGACACCAAAGCCTATCTGTCGGCCGGTATGTGCGATGTGGTCGAGAAGCCGATCAAGCCCGAGCGTCTGCGCCGGGCGATTAACAGCGCACTCAATGCCGATGCCGTGGTCGCAGATGAGACCGACACCGCCGGCCGCTCGGTCGCCTGACATCCGACCTGGAGGGTGCCCGGTGACGATACCGGCTCGACGGCAGCGGACCTGACACCTATTCAGGGATCAGGCGGTTACCGCCTGGTTGCACAAGACACCCATGACGGACTCTTTCCTCACTGATCTCCTGCCACGACTGGCCGGAGGAGCCGCCCACACCCATGCTCTCGGTTTCGCCTTCGAGGGCCTGGAAGGCGACCGCGTCCGTATCCGTGTCCCCTATCGCGCCGACCTGGTGGGCGATCCCGGAACCGGCGTCCTTGCCGGCGGCCTGGTCACAACCCTGCTCGATCACGTTGGCGGTCTGGCGATCTGGGTCGCCATGGGCAGCTTCAAACCCATCGCGACACTGGACCTGCGGGTCGACTACATGCGGGCGGCCGAGGCCGGCCGCGATCTGATCGCCGAGGCCCGCTGCTTCCAGATGACCCACTCCATCGCCTTCGTCCGGGCCTGGGCCTTCGAAGACAGTCCCGATAATCCGGTGGCCGCCTCCCAGGCGGCCTATGTCGTCGAATCCACCGGCGGCCGGCCGGTCGGTGCCAACCTGCGGACCAAGGAGGGGGCCGCATGACCGACCTGCTGGATACCCTGCCTTATGCCCGTTTTCTGGGCCTGCAAAGCCGGCTGGCCGGCGACGACCTGATCGTGGTCATGCCGTTCGCCGACCGACTGGTCGGCAACCCGATGCTGCCGGCCCTGCATGGCGGATCCACCGCCGCCCTGCTGGAGATGACGGCCGTCGCCCAGGTCGCGCTGCGCTATCCTCGCCTGAAACTGCCGCGACCGATCAATGTCACCGTCGCCTACCTGCGGTCCGGCCGGCCGGTCGACGTCCATGCCCGCGCCCGGATCAACAAGGCCGGACGCCGGGTCGCCCACGTCCTCGCCGAAGCCTGGCAGGATGATGAATCCCAGCCGATCGCCAGTCTGACTGCCCATTTCCTGCTGGACGAGGATGACAACCTGTAGATGGTAGACATCGCGCCTTAAGGTTGCTTTTCTGATTGGACACCCGTCAGGAGAGAAACCAAATGTCCCGACAGTCCATTGGCGAGACGATCAGCCGCCGCCTCCACACCAGCGAATCCACCCTCGACGCCGCCCTGCATGAAATGGCGCGCCTTGCCGCCCTCCTGCCGCGGGCCCGGGCCCAGGCCGGGTTGTCGGCCGTGACCGGCCAGCGCGCCTTTGACGGTACCGCGGCCGCGATCGGAGCCCTGACCGAGGCCCGCGCCCATCTGGTCCGCACCCACATCACCCTCGCCGCACTGGCGCGACAGCTCGGTCTCGACACCGTCGCTGTCGGCCCGCTCGACAAGCCCGACGACCGCCCTCCGGTCGGCGGAAACATCCTGACCTTGCCGGAAACCCGCGCAGCTCCAATCGTTAACAAAACACTACCGCGCAACGCTGGCGCGTGTTAAGGTTCCCTTTACCAGTAATTTATTTTGAGGGGCTTTTCATGAACAAAGATCAAGTTATCGCCAGCGTCGCCGGCGAACTTCATGCAACCGAGGCCGCGCTGGATTCCGCCATCGTCCAGACCACGACCCTCGTTCAGTCGATGATCGGTGCCCGCACCGCCCTGTCGGTATCGCCGATCGCCGGAGCGACGGCACAGACCAAGGCCATGGAAACGCTCGCCGCCCTCAGTGCCGCGCGCGAGGCCATCGTCGCCTGCCACGACGAACTCCAGAAGGACCATCGCCGCATGGGCTGGGGCACCTATGCCGTTGGCACCGTTGACAAGCCCGGCCTGCCGCTGGCCGCCGCGTCCGAAATGCCGGTTGAGCGTCTGCGCGCCGTCTGAAATCGACGTAATAATCATGGCCGGGCATTCCTGTCCGTGCCAATTCAATGCATTGTCGCCCTCATGCCGTTCGGCGTGGGGGCGATGTCGTGCCTGAGACGATTTTTGGTCAGATCGGCGCCGTGTTTATGGTCGCCACCTGTGCCTTTGCCCTGCTGAAGGGCGATGAGCCCGAACGCATCGGTGGCAGTGTATTTGCCATCGCCTGGTTCGCCACACTTCTGATTCAGGGCGACGGTGATCTCTACAGTGTCCAGTGGGGCATCTTCTATCTGGATCTGGTCATGCTGACGGTCTTCGCCGGACTGGCGTGGAAGTCGCATCGCGCCTGGCCGGTCTGGGCCTGCGCCTTCCAGTTGCTGGCCGTGATGGGTCACATCATGAATATGACCGACATGCGCCCCCCCATCACCGCCTTCTATGCGGTCATCAATCTGGCCGCCTACGGCGTCATGGCCTGCCTGATTGTCGGCACCTTCTGGGCCTGGCAGGATCGTCGCGCCGCCGGAATGGAATAGATGCATAGTTAGGTGGATATTCCTAGCCTGCCGCATTAGGCTCGAGCCGGCTCGACCGTCCGGGTCGCCGGGTTGCCTTTCATGTCCCTGTCCCACGCCCAGATCTGGTCGGCGATCGACAGCCTCGCGCGGCACGAGGGGCTCAGCGCCTCGGCCCTGGCCCGCCGCGCCGGACTGGACGCCACTGCCTTCAACCCCTCCAAACGCTTCGGCCCGGGCCAGCCGCCGCGTCCCCGCTGGCCGTCGACCGAGAGCCTGACGCGGATTCTCGAGGCCACCGGCCTGTCGCTGGGGGCCTTTGCCGCCCTGGCCGGAGATGCGCCGCCGCCGCGCACCGCCGTGCCCCTGCTGGGCCTCGCCCAGGCCGGTGAGGACGGCTTCTTTGACGACGCGGGTCTGCCGACCGGCGACGGCTGGGACCAGACCGAGCTGCCGCAGGCCCGCGACAGCCTGCTGGGCCTGCGTATCAACGGCGATTCCATGATGCCCCTGTACCGCGAGGGTGACCGCATCATCGTCGACCGCGAGGCCACCGACGTACGAAAGGGCGACCGCGTCGTGGTGCGCACCAGCGGCGGCGAGACCCTGGCCAAGGCGCTGACCGCGATCAGCACCGACGCCGTCACCCTGACCTCGATCAACCCCGCCTATCCGCCGCGCACCCTGCCCCGCAGCGACATCGTCTGGATGGGCCGCATCCTCTGGGTCAGTCAGTAGGTCGGGCCGCGGTCGTCGGCCCTTCGGGACCTCCCGACCCATAGCCTGTCCTCGGGCCGACCAAAGGTCGGACCCGGGGGCGGCCTGGCGCATTCTTGTTGGGCCGCGGTCACAGGGCTCCGCCCTGCCGACCCGACGCGGCCTGGCGCATTCTTGTTGGGCCGCGGTCACAGGGCTCCGCCCTGCCGACCCGACGCGGCCTGGCGCTTCGCGCGCGGTAGCGCCAAACAATCAGAGGTGCTCAAGCAGTGAGCCGCCGCGCGGCAAGCGATAGCGCCCAACCCTGAGACGCGCTCAAGCAGCGCGCCGCCGTGCGGCAAGCGATAGCGCCCAAAAAAAAGACCGCCCCTCGCGGAGCGGCCTTCTTCAGTTCGGGGAGGTTTACGTCCTAGTTGGCGGCGACGTAGTGGGCACTGACCCAGCCGCCGTTCGACAGCTGAACCCACTCGCCCTGCGACGAGCTGGCCTGGAAGCTCTGGCCAGCCCTCAGGCTGCCGACCTGGCGGTAGTTGGTACCCGGACCCGAGCGAACCCGCAGGTTCGACGTGGCCCGATAGCCGCCGGCATACTGGCCGCTGGCCTGCCCATTCACCTGGGCGTTGGCCCGGGCGCGCTGCTGGTTGCAGCCGATATAGGAACCGGCGGCGGCACCGGCACCGGCACCGACCACGGCCCCGAGCGTACGTTCGTTGCTCGAGACCTGGCTGCCGGCGAGACCGCCGATCACGGCTCCGATGGCAGCACCGGCCTGCTGACGCCCGCCAGGAGCGTCGCAGTTGGTGACGCCGTTGGACTGGGCCTGGGCGGCCATCGGGGCGGCGGAGATAAGCGCAGCCACAGCGGCGGCGGTCATCGTGAATTTGGTCATGTTCGACATAGGCTCTCCAATCATCGAGGTTGGTCGATGGGTTGGTAATGCGCCAACCGACCTGAAGGCTCCCCGCGTCAGGTCGTTGTTTTCAGTTCATCTTCGTGAACGGATCAGGCCGCCAGCTCGCCCGCGGCCCCGGCCTCGATCAGGGCGATGGTCTGCGTCAGGCCATAGATGGCCGCGAACGAGCCGAAGCGTGGCCCCTGCGACGCCCCCAGCAGCACTTCATACAGGGCCCCGAACCAGCCGCGCAGGGGCTCGAACGCGTGTTCCTTGCCCACGGCATAGACCTCGGCCTGGATCAGCTCACCGTCGGTCGTGCCCTCCGGCAGCGCCTTCAGCCGCGCCGCCAGATCCAGCAGTGCCGCCTTCTCCTTGTCGTCCGGCGCGCGGTACGACTTGGCCGGCTTCACGAAGTCCTCGTAGTAGTTCAGCGCATGGCCCATCAGCCGGTCCAGCAGCGGTTCGCTCTCCGGCGTCGCCTCGGGCAGATAGTTGACGAAATAGGCCCACAGCTGGTCCTTGGTCGAGGCATTGGCGACCCCGACCAGATTCAGCAGCAGGGCGAACGACACCGGCGAGGTGTGACTGGGCGGCGACCCGGCGTGGATCGACCAGACGCCGTTGTCGATCTGCTTGGCCGGCTCCTGGGTCTTCCACGCCTCGATGGCCGCCAGATAGTCGTCGATGGCGCGAGGGATGACGTTGAAATGCAGGCTCTTGGCCGATTTCGGCGACTGGAACATGTACCAGCTCAGGCTCTCGGGCGTGCCGTAGCGCAGCCATTCGTCCATGGTCAGGCCATTGCCCTTCGATTTGGAAATCTTGCGGCCCTCGATGTCGAGGAACAGCTCGAAATTGAAGCCTTCGGGCGGCGTGCCGCCCAACGCCCGACATATCTTGCCGCTCTCGCGCACGCTCTCGATCAGGTCCTTGCCGGCCATCTCATAGTCGACGTCCAGCGCGGTCCAGCGCATGGCCCAGTCGGGCTTCCACTGCAGCTTCACATGGCCGCCGGTGACGGGCAGTTCGGTACGGCCGCCGGTCGGGTCATCAAAGACGATGGTGCCGCGCTCGACATCCCGATCCAGCGTCGGCACCTGCAGCACATGGCCGGTGGCGGGGCTGACCGGCAGGAAGGGCGAATAGGTGGCGCGGCGCTCTTCGCCGAGCGTCGGCAGCATGATGGCCTGCACGGCGTCGAACCGCTCCAGCAGGGTCCGCAGCGTCGCGTCGAACCGGCCCGAACGATACTGCTCGGTCGAGGACAGGAATTCATAGTCAAAGCCGAAGCCGTCGAGGAAGGCACGCAGACGCGCATTGTTGTGCGCACCGAAACTGTCATGCGTGCCAAACGGGTCGCGCACCACGGTCAGCGGCTTGTGCAGGTCCTCGGCCAGCATCTGCGGATTGGGGATACCCTCGGGCACCTTGCGCAGGCCGTCCATGTCGTCGCTGAAGGCGATCAGCCGCGTCGGCCAGTGGTCGCCGGTCAGGGCGCGAAAGGCATTGCGCACCATGGTCGTGCGCGCCACCTCGCCGAAGGTACCCATATGCGGCAGGCCGGAAGGCCCATAACCGGTCTCGAGGATCACCGGACGGCGCAGGGCCTCGAACGTCGCCAGTGCCTCGTCGGCCTTGCCGCGGGCTATCAGGCTGGCCGCCAGATCACGCTCGGCGTCCGACAGCCGCTTCTTCAGCACATGGGCCAGAAGATTGCGGGCCTGTTCAAACGGCCAGGACTTGGCCTCACGCGCGACGGTTTCGAGGTTCTGCAGCATGGGCGTGGGTTTGGCGCGTCAGGGACGGCGGGTCAACGTCTCCGGCCGGCTGACGCTCAGTCCGCGCCGGTCCCGGCTTCGGTGCCAACCGTCTCGCGCCAGCCGCTGCCGCCCCACTGGGCCACCTTGGTCAGCAGTTCGATCATGTCGACCGGCTTGGCGATCAGGTCGTCCATCCCGGCCTCGAAATAGCCGCGCACCTGCTCGTCCAGCGTATTGGCGGTCAGGGCGATGATCGGCGTCGCGCTGACCTGTCCATCGAGGGCGCGGATGCCGCGTGCCGCCGCGACCCCGTCCATCACCGGCATCTGGATATCCATCAGGATGACATCCCAGTCGCCCGCCGCGGCCGCGTCCACGCCCTGTGCCCCGTCATCGGCGGTCTCGCAGACGATCTCCTGGGTGGCCAACATGGCCTTGACCAGGGTGCGGTTGCTCTGATTGTCGTCGACATACAGGACGCGCACGCTGGCGGTCACCATCTCTGACTCCGTCTCCATCCCGGTCTCCTCAGCGGGTTCTTGCATCGCGCCCTCCGGCATCCCAGCCTGACCGGCCCCGGCGTCGGCGTCGGGCTCGGCGATCATGCGATTGACCACGGTCAGCAGATCCTGACCAGCCTCGTGAATCAGACGGGCCTGACCGGTCCGGCTAGCCTCCAGCCCCGCGTCGACCAGCAGGCCGGAGAAGCCGATTACGGCGTTCAGCGGGGTACGCAACTCGTGCGACATGTCGGTCAGGAAGCGCTGGCGGGCCTCGGACATCGCCGCCTTCTGCTCGGCCGCGCTACGCGCCGTCTCGGCTTCGACGCGGGCGGTTACATTCTGCTCGTTCAGCAACACGCCGAGGGACCCGGTCACGGGGTCGATCACCGGCCGCGCGTCCATATGGTGCCAGCGACGCCCCTCGGCCGTCACGACCGCGCAGACACCGGCCACGCTCTCGCCGGCGACCGCGGCGGCGAACATCGCCTCCCCCTCGGCCGGATCGGCGAAGCGGGCCGCGAATTCGACGTCGTCGGACCCATAGGCCCCATAGGCAGCCGGATTGGCGAACAGCCGACCGCCGTCGCGATCGAACAGGGTGATGACCGCCGAGGTATGGCGCAACGCCTCGACCGCGCGGCGTTCGCCGGCATCGACCTCGGTCGGCGCGGCCTCGAACAGCAGGACCTCGCGGCCATCATCCATGGAAAAGGCGGAAATCGAGGCCTGAACCGTGACCGGCTGACCGTTCGGATAGAAGGTCCAGCGCTCGCTGACCTCACCCCCGTCAGCGGTCAGGGCCACCAGCCGGTCGGTGCGCACCTTGACGGCGGGCGACAGCACCGAAAAATCCCGCGCCAGCAGTTCGTCCAGCGTTTCCGCCCCCCACAGCGCCAGCGCCGGGACATTGGCATAGACCCCCCGCGCGGTATGGGGATCATACAGCCACACCGGCCGCCGCAGGCGGTCCCAGGTCTGAACAAACGACGGCACCGAACAAGCGGACATCCGGCCACCCTAACGACCAATCCCTGAACCGGGATTTAATCCCCGCTACAGGGCCGTCGCGGACCAACAAATCACCCCGCCTGGCCCATAGCGCCCGCGGCACCCGGCTCAGGGACGGGGCTGACGTATCGATGAATAGACCGCATCAAAGACGTCCAGGCCGGTCGTGTTCGGCAGTACTCCCGCTACCAAACCGTCACCGATCTTCAGCACCTGCTCGTCGCCGAGTGTAAACGGCGGCCAATTGGTCCTGCCCCCGCCGTTTGGATCGCCGTATCGGGCGAATGAGACCCAATAGTCCGCCATCGCCTCTGATGTTGCTCGGTCCGCTACGGTCCAAGCCCAGGGCTGTTGGCCTAGATGATCGAACATGTACCAAAGCTCGCTGAAGTGGCTCGCGCCCCAATTCTGCTGAACTGACCCCTCCGGATAGGGTGGCGTCTTACTGAAGTAGTAGAAGTGAACGGGGTTCCGTCCGTGCGCGGCCTGAAGCCTGGCCCAGGCCCGCACATCCCATCCGAAACGCAGATCCCGTTCGAAATCCAATCGCGCCTTTCGGGCCTCATCATCAGTGACGAAAGCATAGGGTGCCAGCAAAGGCGGCGGCAGTTGACCCCATGTTCGTTCCAGCTCGGCCGCAAAATTCGTCGCCGTTATGCTGGACACGTCGGCAAGGGAACGCGCCTCGTCGGCATTGAACCCGACCAGCAGGGGCACATCATTCTGGAGTCCCGCCTGAAAGGCGTCATAGGGTGACATGGGCAAAAGGCGGGGCTCAATCACCGGATGTACAATCCTGCCGGCACCGTCGCCCAGCAAACGCTCGACCGGCAGGGCCCTCAGCTGCGCCAGCGTCGGGGCTCCCAGCGATTCGGCGTAAGCGGCACCTTCAATCTCGGCATTGGCCAGCAAATATCGCGGTGCCAGTTCGACAGGCTCGAACATGCCACCGCTTTGGCCGATCGCACGCTGGAACAGACCTTGAGCTCGCGGCGAAGCCATCAGGATGCTTACCGAGGTTGCCCCAGCGGATTGACCGGCCACGGTGACGCGACGGGAGTCGCCGCCGAAGGCCGAAATATTGTTCTGCACCCATTCCAGCGCCGCGACTTGATCCATCAAGCCGTAGTTTCCCGATCCGCCCGCCTCGGCTGTCAGGTCCGGATGCGCCAGAAAGCCAAGTGCGCCGAGGCGATAGGCGAGGGTGACAACGACCGCCCCGCGCCGCGCTAACTGCGCGCCGTCGTACAGCGGAATGGAGGTCGAGCCGTTGGTCAGGCCTCCGCCGGGAATCCACACGATGACCGGCAACGACCCGGCCGCCGCACCAACCGGCGTCCACACGTTCAGATACAGGCAGTCTTCATCGGTTGGCGAAGGGGGCTCGCCGGGCATGGAAACGCCGGTCTGGGGACAGGCGGGCGCGAAGGCACGCGCGGAGCGAACCCCCGCCCAGGACGGAACCGGCTGCGGATCGCGCCAACGCAGGTCGCCAACCGGTGGCTTCGCGAAAGGCAGCCCACGATAGACGTTGATTCCCGCTTCAGACACGCCGCTAAGAACGCCTGCTTCCGTACGGATGATGGGGTCGGTTCTTGCCATTCCGGGTGTTGCGATAACCGAGCCGGCCAAGGCCAGAATGAAGACGAGCGCGGTGCGGATCATGTCGATGTCCCGATAGCAGTCGGGGCAATAGTTCCCCCAAAACACCCGTTTCCTAGTTACAACGCCGTAACGTCGGTCTGCTCGAATTCGTGGACCCATCCAGCTGCCCTTGACCCCGCCCCGCCCGCGTGGCCTTTGCCCCGCCACATGAAGACCGCCGATTTCGACTTTGACCTGCCGGACGATCACATCGCCCTGCGCCCGGCGGAGCCGCGCGATGCCGCGCGCCTGCTGGTGGTGCGCGACGGCGATCTGGACGATCGGATCGTCCGCGACCTTCCCGACTTCCTGCGCCCCGGCGACGCCCTGGTGTTCAACGACACCCGGGTGATCCCGGCCCGGCTGTCCGGCGTGCGCCAGCGGGCCGGGGCCGAGGGCGAGACCCTGACAGTGGCGGTCGAGGCCACGCTGCACCACCGCGACGCGCCCGACGTCTGGTCCGCCTTCATGAAGCCCGGCAAGCGGCTGAAGGCGGGGGACAGAATACGGTTTTCCGCTCCCCTTCCCCTTGAGGGGGAAGGGGCCGGGGGATGGGGTGGAGGCATGCCGACGCCAGTGACGCTTCAAGACTCCGACTGTGTCTCCGAGGCTGACCTCCCGCACCGTGCCTCCACCCCTCCCAACCCTCCCCCTCGAGGGGAGGGCTTTCGAGCGACGGCCGACTCCGCCTGCCTCCTCGGCCGGCTCGACGCCACCGTGATCGCCAAGGACGAGGACGGTCTGATCACCCTGCGCTTCGACCTGTCGGGTCCGTTCCTCGACGAGGCGATCCGAGACGTCGGGGTCATGCCCCTGCCCCCGTACATCGCCGCCAAGAGGGCCGAGGACGACCGCGACCGCTCGGACTACCAGACCATGTTCGCCCATTGGGACGGATCGGTCGCCGCCCCGACCGCGGGCCTGCATTTCACCCCGGCCCTGATGGCGGCGATCGAGGCCAAGGGCGTCTCGACCCACGCCGTGACCCTGCACGTCGGGGCCGGCACCTTCCTGCCGGTCAAGGTCGACGACACCGCCGACCACAGGATGCATTCCGAATGGGGCGAGGTTTCCGTCGAAACCGCCGCGGCCCTGAACGCCACGCGCGCCGCCGGGGGCCGCATCGTCTGCGTGGGCACCACCTCCCTGCGTCTGCTCGAGAGCGCCGCCACCCCGGACCGGGTCATCCACCCCTTCCACGGCGACACCGCCATCTTCATCACCCCCGGATATGACTTCCGCGCCGCCGATGTGCTGATGACCAATTTCCACCTGCCCAAATCGACCCTGTTCATGCTGGTCAGCGCCTTCGCCGGGCTGGACACGATGCGGGCCGCCTATGCCCATGCTGTCGCCGACGGCTATCGCTTCTATTCCTATGGCGACGGCAGTCTGTTGTTCCGGTCGACCCGGAATCTAGCAGTCGGCCAATAATAAGAGTTAATATTTTCAAGGTCTTGCATTTTAACACCGCCGATTTATCAGCATCCCTCCCACGCCCCTTATAATAGCCGCTCTCGCCGTCCCACTCTCCCGCCCGCCCCGGAATTGGTCGGAGATGGCAGGGTTGGCACCCCGATTTCGCAAAACCCTGCCACTCCCAGGACCTGATGCCCTTTCCCTTCGACATCACCGCCACCGAAGGCCGCGCCCGCACCGGCGTGCTGAAGACCGCGCGCGGCGACATCCGCACCCCGGCCTTCATGCCGGTCGGCACCGCCGCCACGGTCAAGGCCATGACCGTCGATCAGGTGGCCCAGACCGGGGCCGACATCCTGCTGGGCAACACCTATCACCTGATGCTGCGCCCGGGCGCGGAGCGGATGGAGCGGCTGGGCGGCCTGCACAAATTCATGGGCTGGAACAAACCCATCCTGACCGACAGCGGCGGCTTCCAGGTCATGTCGCTGGCGGGCATCTCCAAGGTGAAGGAGGAGGCGGTGACCTTCTCCAGCCATATCGACGGCTCCAAACACGTGCTGACGCCGGAACGGTCGATCCAGATCCAGGCCGACTGCATCGGGGCCGACATCTCGATGCAACTGGACCAGTGCGTGGCGTGGCCGGCCGAGGAACCGGCCGCCCGCGCCGCCATGGAGCTGTCGGTGCGCTGGGGCGCGCGCTCGAAGGCCGCCTTCGGAACGCGCGAAACCCAGGCCCTGTTCGGCATCCAGCAAGGCTCGACCTTCGAAAATCTGCGCCGCGAGTCGTCCGACCGGCTGCAGGAGATCGGCTTCGACGGCTATGCCCTGGGCGGGCTGGCCGTGGGCGAGGGCCATCAGGCCATGTGTGAGGTGCTGGACTATGCGCCGGAGATGCTGCCCGCCGACCGCCCCCGCTATCTGATGGGGGTCGGCAAGCCGGTCGATCTGGTCGAGGCGGTGTGGCGCGGCATCGACATGTTCGACTGCGTCCTGCCGACCCGGGCCGGTCGCCACGGCCAGGCTTGGACCTGGGACGGGCCGCTGAACCTCAAGGGCGCGCGTTTTGCCGAGGACCAGGACCCGCTGGACCCCGACAGCGCCTGCCCGGCCTCCAGCGCCTATTCAAAGGCCTATCTGCACCATCTGGTGCGGACCGACGAGATTCTCGGCAAGATCCTGATCAGCTGGCACAATATCGCCTTCTACCAGACCCTGACGGCCGCCATGCGCGACGCCATCGCCCACGGGCGCTTCGAAACCTTCCGCCGCGACTTCCACACCCGGCATACGTCGAACTAGCGGCGGGTACCCGGGCCCGGCACGAACCAGCTGGGCGCGGCCGGCGGAGCACAGTTGCGCTGCATCCCCATGCCCTTGAGGAAGGCCCGGCGCATACGGCCGGCCTGGATCGCCGCCTGAACCTCACGCTCGTGCTGGGCCGCGCCACTGAGACGGCGGATCCAGCTGGCACCCGGGATAAAGTCCGTCGTGGTGTCGCGCACCGCCCCCAGGGCGGCCGCGGCAGTCGCATCGGCCGCGCGCTCGCTCATATAGCGACCATCAACCGGCGGCGGCTCATCCATATCCGGGCCGAGCGCCTCGTCCAGTCGCACAACCTCGGCTCCAATGGTCGAGCACCGGCTCATGTTACGCATGTCATAGGGGTTGGCCTGTGCCTGCAGCAGCACCGTCGGAATGACCGCGGGACGCAGATTGAAGACATCCAACGGGGCCGTCGCCGCATTGCCGAGGCCCGCACCGAACTGTTCCGCTCCGTCCATGGCCGAATGCCCGGCATTGCAGCCGGCGACGGCGATACAGGACAGGACGGTGACCACGACAGGGCTGCGCATGTCTGCCTTACAGCACGACCCGGGGCCGATCTGAAGCGCCTTCACACAGTCGTTGTGCGGCCTCGCTCCACCATGCATGGTCCGGCGCGAGTCCGATTCCCCTTACACCCGCATTCCGGGTGCGTTGATTGCGGTATGATGCCATGCTGAAAGCCCTGCTGCAGCGCCTGCGGTGCCGGCACGAATACAAATACAGCCGCACCAGGCCGGGAACCCTGGTCTGCAAGAAATGCCGCGCCCGCAAGGGCAAGCCCTGAGGCGGATCGGCCAGGTCTTCGACGATGCGGAAAAAGGGTGGTGGTACGCCCCCCCGGGCTCGAACCGGGGACCCTCTGATTAAAAGTCAGATGCTCTAACCAACTGAGCTAGGGGCGCACACGGGATTCGCGCTTTGCGAACCACCAGACGGCGCCTTCTGTTGCATCCGCGCGGTCGGGTCAAGACCGGCGGCGCATCCAAATGCTCGACCAGCCTGTTTTTGCCGCCTAGTCAGGGACCATGAAACCCCTCTCCGGCCTGCGCATCATCGAATTCGACGGACTCGGGCCCGTCACCTTCGCCGGTATGGTGCTGGCCGACCTCGGGGCCGAGGTGTTGCGCCTGACCCGCAGCGCCGCCGCCGGCACCGCGGCCTTCAGCGAAGTCGGCGGCGAAGTCCTGCACCGGGGCCGCCCGGCTGTTGCGGTCAACCTCAAGGACCCGACCGACCACGCCCGGGTCATCGACCTGATCGGCGCGGCCGATGCGGTGATCGAGGGCTTTCGGCCGGGCGTGATGGAGCGGCTGGGCCTGGGCCCCGCGGCCTGCGCCACTGCCAATCCCCGCCTCGTCTATGGCCGTGTGACCGGCTGGGGCCAGACCGGGCCGATGGCGCAACAGGTCGGCCATGACCTCAACTACATCGCCCTGAGCGGAGCCCTGCACGCGACCGGCGAGCCCGATCGCCCACCGCGCCCGCCGCTGAACCTGGTCGGCGACTATGGCGGCGGGGCCATGCTGGTCGTGGTCGGGGTGCTGGCCGCCCTACTGGAGGCGAAGGCCACCGGCCGCGGCCGGGTCGTCGACGCCGCCATGACCGACGGCTCGGCCCTGCTGATGAGCCTGTTCTACGCCCTGCAGGCCCGCGGCCTGTGGAGTGACACCCGCGGGGCCAATCTGCTGGACGGCGGGGCCCCCTTCTATCGCTGCTACACCTGCGCCGACGGACGCTTCGTCGCCGTCGGCGCGCTGGAGCCGCAGTTTTACGCCGCCCTGATCGCCGGTCTCGGCCTGACGGCGGATGAGGCCCCGCAGTACGACATGGCCGGCTGGCCCGCCCTGCATGCCCGGTTCGAGGCCCTGTTCGCGGCCCGCGACCGCGACGACTGGGCCGCACGTTTCGCCGGGACCGACGCCTGCGTCACCCCGGTCCTCAGTCTGGCCGAGGCCCCGTCCCATCCGCACAATCAGGCCCGCGCCACCTTCGGCGGATCGCCGGTTCAGCCCGGACCTGCGCCGCGGTTCGACGCAAGCTCGCCCGCGCCGGTCGCCCGGCCTGCAGATCTGTCGCTGGACGCCGCCCTGACCGCCTGGACCGGAGTTGCCTAGGCGACCGCGATTCCCGCCTCAGGCGGTGCTTTCCGCTCGCTGATACAGGCCTCCAGCAGGGCTGCCGCCAGCGCCGCCGGGTCGATCGGCTTGGTCAGGAAGACATCAACGCCTGCCGCCTGCCAGGCGTCGCGGTGCGTGTCCATGGCGTTGGCGGTCAGGGCGATGATCGGCGTGTCCCGATTGATCCCCGCCTGACGCAGCCGAAGACTGGCCTCGATGCCGTCCATCACCGGCATCTGCATATCCATCAGGACGGCGTCAAAGCGTTCGACCGCCGCCGCCTCGACTGCCAGGGCGCCATTCTCCACCAGGGTCAGCCGGCAACCGTGCGGCTCCAGCAGCAGGGTCAGGATCTGCCGGTTCACGGCATGATCCTCGGCCGCCAGGATCGACCGGCCGGCCAGCGATCCGCCCTCGACTTCGGGCAAAAGCGAAGCCTCGGCCGGGGCCGAGCGCGTCATGACCTCGACCGGCAGGGCCAGGGTGAAGGTCGCCCCCTCGCCCTCAACACTGTCGACGATCAGGCTGCCCCCCATGAGCTCAGCCAGTCGCCGGCTGATCGCCAGGCCCAGGCCGGTGCCCCCGAAGCGGCGCGTGGTGCCGATGTCAGCCTGTTCGAAACTGTTGAACACCTCGACCAGCCGGTCGGGCGGGATGCCACAGCCACTGTCGCGCACGGCGACACGCAAATGTCCGGTCGCCTCGTCCCAGTCGGCCGAAACCCGGATTTCGCCCTCGGCGGTAAATTTGACGGCGTTGGACATCAGATTGAACAGGATCTGCTGGAACCGTAGCGGGTCGGTCTTCAGGCAGTCCGGCACATCACCGGCAACGACGACCTTCAGCGTGACGCCATTGGCCTTCGCCCGGGGCTCCCACAGGCGTTTCAGCGACGTCAGCCGTTCGCGAACGTCCATTTCGGCGGCTTCCATCTGCATCTTGCCGGCCTCGATCTTCGAGAAGTCCAGCACATCGTTAAGCAGGCCCATCAGCACATCGCCGGCATCGGTCAGCATCGAGACGTGGGTCTTCTGCGGCTTGCTCAGCCGGGTACGACGCAGCAGGTTTCCGGCCGAGATCACCGCATTCATCGGCGTGCGGATCTCATGACTGACCACGGCCAGGAAATCGGACTTGGCGGCACTGGCGACCTCGGCATTTTGCCGCTGCTCGTCCGCCTCTCGCTTGGCCTCGCGTAATACCTGGTTGGTCGCCGAGCTCTGTCGTACGGCTACGACCAGGTGCGCGAGGTAGAGCAGGCCCCCGACCGGCACGAGCAGCTCGATCCAGTTCTGGCTCTGAAACGCCCCGATCAGGGGCAGTCCAAGAAAATAGGCGGCATGGGGCGTCACCGCGGAAAACAGCATTCGGCGGTCATGGTACATGTGGAGGCTGACGTGCAGCAGCCCGCCCGTACACTGGACCATGGCGAAGATTTTTCCGACCTCGCCCCCATTGAACCAGAGGAAGGCGGATATTCCGGCGTAGACGACGACCGCCAGGACCGTCACCGCATAGTACAGCGCCTCATAGGCCTTGCTGACAGGCATCTCGGGATTCAGCCGGATCGGACGAAAGACTGCCTCGTCCAGGAACTGGGTGGCGACCACGGCGAGAAACCACCACAACGGCCAGGCCGAGGGGACCATGACCCAGGCCGCCACGCCGATGAAGGCAGCCAGCCCGATACGGGACTTCAGCTCCCTGAAGCGGACCTGGGCAACGGTGGCACATGCGGACGCTGTCATTCATTTCTCCCCACCGTTCAATCAAATCACCAATTGGAGAAGGATTGGTTGCTGGCCGGGATGACCGCTGCCACGATCCCGGTTATGGAACGCCGTTGGCTGGCTTTGCGTTAAGCTTCTGAGCCTGGGGAGACATCTGATGAAGCGTTTGATTCTGGCGGCCATGTTTGGAGCCGCCGCGGTTCTGAGTGGTTGCGACAACCCGGGGCCCAACGACGAATACGAAGCGTCCGAGCCGCTGCCGGAAGAAGCGCCGGTCGCGCCGATGACCGAAGAAATTCCGGTTCCGACTGCCACACCGTCGGCCACAGACACGCCGCCGGTGGATTACTCGACTATTCCGCCCGAGAAGCGAAGCTCCGCTGAAACGGTCCGTCCGGAAAGCGAAACCCTGTTCTACTGAGTTGATGGTCTGCGGTTCCGCCACGGGAGCGCCACAGGCTGATGCGATGGCGGGACCCGACCCGGCGCGCCTGCCTGCTCCCGGTCTCTCCCGACTGACGTTGTCGAAGGTTCGAGTTTGACGCCCAGGCCCAATCTATTCCTCACCGGGCTTGTGCTCTGGTTGAGCTGGGCAGCCACAGCGGCGGCCGAACCCCGGGCCCAGATTCGGGGCGAACTGGACAGCGCGCTGCGCAGCCAGCTGGAACGCGCCATCGGCGAGGTCGATGCCCCCGCCGACAGTCGTTTCGAGGCCCGTCGCCGGGCGCGTGGCGCGGTCGAGGCCGCCGACGCCCTGCTGCGCTCCGAGGGCTACTACCAATCGACCATCCAGGATGTGGTCGAGGGCGATGAAAACCCCGTCGCCATCATCGACATCCAGCCGGGACAGCGGTTCCTGCTGACAGAACCCACCATTCTGTGGGTCGACCCGGCCCCCGACCCGGAAACCGGCGCGGCGGTAACCAGCGAGGCCGGCCTCACGGCAGGCGAACCCGGACGCGCGGTCGATGTCATCGCTGCCGAGGGACGGGTCATCGCCGGGCTGACCCGTCGCGGCTATGCCGACGCCAGCACGCAGCCCCGCCGGGTCGTCGTCGACCATGAGAGCTTTACCGTCGATCCGGAGTTCCGCATCCAGGCCGGACGGCTGGTGCGGCTGGACGGCGTCCGGCTGGAAACCCGCGGCCCGACCAATCCCGCCTGGGTCGTCGGCCTGACCCCCTGGACCGAAGGCGACCGCTACGATCCCGACAAGGTCGCCGAGCTGGAGCGACGCCTGCTCGAAACCGGCGTCTACGACGGCGTGGGTGTCGCCCTATCCCCACAAGACCAGATCAATGAGGATGGCCTGCGCCCGATCATCGTCACCCTGACCGACCGCCCCCGCCGCATCCTTGAAGCCGGCGCTACCTTTTCGACTGCCGAAGGGTCGGGCGTCGACGTGATCTGGACCCACTACAACCGGTTCGGGCGCGCCGACACCCTGCGCTACCAGGCCCGACTGGCCAATATCAACAGCCGCATCGGGGCCGATCTCAGCCTGCCCCATTGGCGGCGTCCCGGCCGGACGCTGGCCCTGTCCGCAGCCCTGGTCAACGAGGACACCGATGCCTACCGGCGCACCGCGCTCACCCTGGCCGCCGACCTGCGCCAGCGACTCGGTCGAACCTCATGGATCAGCTACGGCCTGGGCATCGACGCCGGCAACTATGATGAGAACCGCTACGATCCGCTGACAAACTCCCCGATCAATTTCAATCGCGACCTGGTGATCCTGACCGGGCGTACCAATGCCTATATCGACCGATCCAACGACCCGCTGGATCCGACCCAAGGTTGGCGAATGAGCCTGTCCGCCCAGCCAACCGCCGTGAGTGGCGAGGCGAAAGCTGCCTTCCTGCGCAGCGAAAGTCAGGTCTCCGGCTACCTGCCGCTCCGGGACGGCGGCAAGACGGTCCTGGCCGGCCGTCTCCGGCTCGGCTCGATCCTCGGTGGAAACGAACTGTCGGTACCGTCCGATCGCCTGTTTTATTCGGGTGGCGGTGGATCGGTGCGCGGCTTCACCTATCAGGGGGTCGGACCCCGGTTGCCGGACAACACCCCGCGCGGCGGCCTGTCCCTGTTCGAGACCTCGGTGGAGTTGCGTCAGGACATTGGTCGCGGCTTCGGGGCCGTGGTCTTCCTTGACGCCGGCTCTATTGGTTTCCAGCCGACGCCGAACGTCTCCAACCTGCGCTACGGGGCCGGTCTCGGCGTCCGCTACAAATTGCCATTCGGCCCGATCCGCGCCGACATCGCCTTCCCGCTCGACAAACGCGAGGGTGACGCCAACTTCCAGGTCTATGTCAGCATCGGTCAGGCGTTTTGACCGAGTCCCCTCCCCCGGAAAACGACCCGCCCGCGGTCCCGGACACCCCGGCTGAAACTGCCCGGAAGAAGCGCACGCGGCTGCAGGCGCTGGCCTTTTTCGGCGGCATCACCACCGCTGTCCTGCTGGCCCTGCTGGTGCTCGGACTGGTCGGTGGTCGCATGTACCTGTTGTCTGACTCCGGTCGGGATCTGGTCACGACCTTTGCCTCGGGCCAGAAGATCGGCCGGTTCGGCCGTCTCAACGTCGAGGGGGTCCGGGGCGACCTGTTCGACGACTTCACCGTTGATCGCGTTACGGTCACCGACGCCAAGGGCGTCTGGCTTGAGGCTCGCAACGTCCACGTCGACTGGTCCTACTGGGCACTGGTCGGCCGCCGCTTTCACGCGACGACGATAACCGCCGATGTCATCCGCCTGATCCGCCGCCCCGAGGTCGAACCCTCGCTGGAGCCGCCCGGCCCCACCCCGTTGGCCATCGACATCGATTCCTTCCGCGCCGACGTGGAACTGCTGGAAGACTTCAGCAAGGAGTACGGTCGCTGGAAGCTGACCGGCGAGGCCGACATCCCACGCACCGGGACCAAAACGGCCACCGTCAACGCCCTGAGCAACAGCCGCGAGGGCGATTTCCTGCGCCTGACCGCGACCTTCGGCGGCAAGATCGAGGATATGCGCGTCAATCTGCGCGCCAGCGAGGCCCGCGGCGGTCCGATCGCCGGTGCGCTGGGCTATTCGCCGGACCAGCCGTTTTCAGCTACCGCGGTCGTCAACGGCGAGATCGTCGACGCCCTGGTGCGCACCGGCGATTTCACCCCCCTGATCGTCAAGGGTCGGTACGGCAAGGACGGGGCCAGGATCGGCGGCTTCGTCGATTTTTCCGGCTCGGACCTGCTGCAACCCTTCATCAGCCGCATCGGCCGCAAGGCGCGGTTCGGTTTCGCGGCCGTGCCCGACACCGGTCGCGACGGCTATCAGGGCATCGCCTGGCGATTGCAGGCCGACAATATCAACTCCCACGCCCGCGGCATGATCCGGCTGAGCGACCGCAGCGCCCCCGATGGAATCCGGGTGGAGGTCTCGACGCCGTCGCTGAGTCGCATGCTGAACCGTCCGATCGCCGGACCGGCGGCCTGGACCGGTGTGTTCAAGGGCACCGCCTCGGTCTGGACGCTGGACGGCGCAGCGTCGCTGACGGCCACGGACCTGATCAGTTACCGCGCCGCCCGTGTGGCCGGTCCGCTGGACATCCAGGCTCGCAACGGTCGTTACACCGTCGACACTGACCTGACCGCCACCGGCGGGTCCTCCGCCGGCGTGATCGGGACCCTGCTGGGGGCCACGCCCCGGGTCCAGCTGAAGGCCACCCGCTCGATCGACGGCGCGGTCCTGCTGGAACAGATCGAAGCCAAGGGGCAGGCTCTGGAAATCAGCGGCACCGGTGGTCGGAACCTGGGTGGAGCGCTGAGTTTCCGGGGCCGCGCCACCATCACCGACCTGGCGCGACTGCGCACCGGTGCGGGCGGCTCGCTCGGCGGCGCGGTCACTGCGATTGCCCGCCGGCCGGGCGATCCCTGGCGTCTGACCGTTGACGCCCGGGGTCAGCGACTAACCACCGGAATGGCGGAACTGGATCGCCTGCTAGGCACGACGCCGCGATTGCAGCTGGACGGGAGCTTCAAGTCCGGCAAGCTGGAGATCGAACCCGCCCGCCTGACCGGGGCTGCCGGCCGGGCGAGCGCGCGCGGCTTGATCGAGGGCGACGGCCGCATGCGGCTGGCGCTGGACTGGACCGCCGAGGGCCCATTCGGTGTCGGCCCGATCGAGGTCGATGGAACCATGACCGGCGACGGAGCCCTGACCGGCACGCTGGCCAATCCACTGGCCGACCTGCGCGCCCATTTCGACAGCGTCGCTGCGGGTCCGCTGAACCTGACCGCAGCCGATCTGATCCTCAGCTTCCGCCGGGGTGACGACGCGTCCGACGGCCGGCTCGCCATCACCGCCGGATCCAAATACGGGCCGGCGACGGCCTCGGGCAATTTCTTCCTGGGCGGCGATCGCATCCGCCTGACCGACGTCGACCTGAACGCGGGCGGGCTCGCTGCCCAGGGTGCGATCGGCCTGTCCAGCCGCGTACCGTCCAGCGCCGACCTGACCTTCACCGCCCGCCCTGGGGCCTTCCTTGCCAGTGGCACCGCTGACGGGCGTATCCGTCTGACGGAAGACAGCGGCCAGGCCTCGGCCAGCGCCGCCATCGTCAATGTCAGCGGCCGCAATGTGCGGCTGGTCGGCTCCAGCTATGTGCTTCGTACCTTCGACCTGAACGGCACCGGTACCCTGGCCAGCCTGCCCTTCACCCTGTCGGCCGATGTGGGCGGGAACATTCCGGTCCAGTTCAACGGCGGAGGCACCTATTCGCGCCAGACCGACGCCCAGACCGTCGTCCTGCGCGGCGGCGGCCGGGTGCGTGACATCGCCTTCAGCACCCGTAATCCGGCCGTGATCGCCCTGTCCGGTGATGGCCGCCTGATCCGGCTGGATGTCGGGGTCGGCGGCGGCGTGCTGCTGGGCGAACTGCGCCAGGACTCCCGGGCCGCCATCTTCCAGGCCGATCTGACCAGCGTCGAGCTCGGCTCACTCGCCCCGGACATGCGCGGACGCGTGACCGGTCGCGTAGCCCTGCGCGGGACAGGCGACGACCTGTCCGGCTCGGCCAATGTCACATTGCAGGATGTGCGCAGCATCGACGCCCCGCGGGGCCTGTCCATCGACGGCACGCTCAATGCCCTGCTGGTCGACAACAGCCTGAGCATCAAGGCCGACGTCCGCGACGAGGATGCGGTGACCGCGCTGGTCGACATGACCCTGCCGGTCGTCGCCTCGGCTGCGCCGCTGCGATTGGCCGTGGCCCGCACCCGGCCCATGGCCGGCACGGTGTCGATCCAGGGCCAGATCCAACCGATCTGGGACCTGCTGCTGGGTGGCGAGCGGTCGCTGGCCGGGCAGATCAATGCCAATGCCACCCTGGCCGGTAGCCTGAACGAACCCCGGCTGAACGGACGTCTGGACCTGACAGAGGGTACCTTCCGCGACACCACCACCGGCGTGCGTCTGGCCAACATGACCCTGGCCAGCCGTTTCGACGACACCACGGCCCTGATCCAGACCTTCAATGCCGGTGACGGATCCGGAGGTACGGTCACCGGTGATGGCCGCATCGGCCTGCGTCAGGGCTCCGCTTCCAGCTTCCAGCTGGCCCTGACCCGGTTCCGCATTATCGACAACGATATCGCCAGGGCCCGCGCCACGGGCCCATTGACGGTCACGCGCGCCGCCGACGGCAAGGTGCAACTGACGGGCCAGATGGATATCGACGAGGCGCGGATCGAGGCCAAACTGCCCGGCTCGACCGGAATTGTCCGCATGGACGTGGTCGAAATCAATCGACCCGGCGGCGATCCGGTCACCGACGACCAGGTCAGCTCACGCGGTGTACAGATCGGGCTCGACATCGCCCTGCGCTCACGCGGCGGCGACATCGTGGTCGTCGGACGCGGCCTGAACGTGGCCATGAGCGTGGATGCCCGGGTCACCGGCTCCATCGCCCGACCGATCCTGACCGGCAACGCCAGCGTGATCCGCGGTGACTATGAGTTCGCCGGCAAACGGTTCGTCTTCGACGATCAGGGCACCGTCAGCCTGTCGACCGATCCGGCCCGAATCCGGCTGAACCTGTCGGCAGAACGCGACGATCCGGCCCTTACGGCCACGATCCGGGTCACCGGCACGGCCGAGTCGCCGAAGATCGCCCTGACCTCAACCCCGTCCCTGCCCCAGGACGAGATCCTGTCCCAGGTCCTGTTCGGGCGGTCGGCCTCGCAGCTGTCGCCGTTCGAGGCGGCCCAGCTGGCGTCAGGTGTGGCTTCTCTGGCCGGCGGTGGCGGTTTCGATGTGATCGGTAACCTGCGCGAACTGGCCGGTCTGGACCGGCTGTCGTTCGGCGGCGAAGCCTCGGCCCTGACCGTCGCCGGCGGGCGCTACATCTCGGATGACGTCTATCTGGAGATCATCGGGGGCGGTGAAGGCGGCGCGGCCGTCAATGTCGAGTGGCAGGTGCGGCGCAACCTGGCCATCAGCTCCCAGTTCGGCGGAGAGGGCGACGCCAGCCTGTCGATTCGCTGGCGTCGCCAATCCAGGGTTCCGGGCACGGCCGATACGGACCGTCGCCCCAACCGGGAGTGAGTCAGGCGGGCTTCTGCGTCTTCTCGAGGGCTGCGGCGCCGCGCGTTCCCGCAATATGAAGGATCAGGGCCAGAACCATCACCACCACGCTGATGACGGCCAGGGCGCTCGCACCGCCCGCCATCTTCATGCCGGCCTCGTACAGGGCGTAGGCCGTCAGCATACCGGCGATTATCGGAATCATTGTCCCGGGACGCACCCACTGAAACAGACCAGCAGCGATTTGCACCAGGGCTGACACCCCCAGAATGGCCAGCGTCATGGTCGCCACGTTGGACCCGGTCGAGGTCGTCGCCGCGCTGGCCTGCGGGATTGATCCAAGAAGCGCCACCAGCAAGACCACATCCTTCGCTGCCGTCAGCCAAAGCGCCACGGAGCTCATCCGTGCCGCGGCCCTGGCCTCGTCCACGCCGACGGTGGTCGCCAGCGGATTCGCGGCCTTGATCCAGTTTGTCATTCAAAATTCCTCCCTCGTTAATCGCAACGCTAGCGCGCATTGTCAGGAAACCGAAGAGCCCAGATGCGGAGACTTCACCTTCACCTTTGGCTTCTCTCCCGCTAGTGTCCGCGCGCATGCAAATTCTCCCCCACGACCAGGCCGCGCTCGACCATGTCGCAGCGCGCGAAACCGCGATCATCGGGCGCACGATCGCCTGGGCGGCGATCAACTCCGGCAGTCGCAATGCTGACGGTCTGAACGCCATGCTGACGGTGCTGGAGGCTGAAGCCCGGACCCTGCCGGCCGAGGTGGTCCGCATCCCGACCAAGGGCTCGACCACCGTCGGTGACGACGGCTCGGTGCGCACCGAAGCCCATGCCGACGCCCTGAAGATCATTTGCCGCCCGAAGGCTCCGGTCCAGATCGTCCTGACCGGCCACTATGACACCGTCTTCCCGGTCGACAGCGCCTTCCAGACCGTCGTGACCCGCGCTGATGGAGCCCTCAACGGACCCGGCGTCGCCGACATGAAGGGCGGCATCTCGGTCATGCTGGCCGCACTGGAGGCCTTCGAGACCCATCCCGACCGTGATCGCATCGGCTGGACCGTGCTGCTGTCCCCGGACGAGGAGATCGGCTCGCCGGCCTCGGCCCCGCTGCTGGCCGAACTGGGCGCGCGGGGCCATGTCGGCCTGACCTATGAGCCGGCCATGTCCGACGGCTCCATGGCGGGGGCCCGCAAGGGCAGTGGAAACTTCCACCTGATCGTCTCGGGCAAGGCCGCCCACGCCGGACGCGCCTTCCATGAGGGAGCCAATGCCGTGGCCGGGGCCGCCATTATCGCCGCTGCCCTGCACGCCCTGAACGGCCGGCACGAGGGCGTCACTGTCAATGTCGCCAGGATCTCGGGCGGTGCGCCGCTGAACGTTGTCGCCGACAATGCCGTGGTCCGCTTCAACGTCCGGGTGCCGGACAAGGCCGCTGCCGACTGGACCCTGGCCGCGGTCAAGGAAATCGCCGCCACCCCGCCGTTCGCCGGCCTGACCCTGGACCTGCACGGCGGTTTCACCCGCCCGCCCAAGCCGATGGACGAGTCCCAGGCCGCCCTGTTCGAGGCTGTACGCGAGGCCGGTGCCCTGCTGGGCCAGCCGATCGCGTGGTCGTCGTCGGGTGGCGTCTGCGAGGGCAACAACCTGCACGCGGCGGGCCTGCCCAATATCGACACCCTGGGCGTCCGCGGCGGCGACATTCACTCGGACCAGGAGTTCGCCTGGCCTGACAGTTTCGTGGAACGGGCCCAGTTGAGCACCCTGATTCTGTGCAAGATCGCCTCGGGCGAGATCGACGCCGAGCGGCTGAAGGCCCTGCGTCTGGAGACGATGTAAATCCATGCTTGTTGTGCGCCCCGCCGGCCCGGCCGACCTCGACCACCTGCTTGAACTGGCCATCCTCAGCGGACCTGGCTTCACCAGCCTGCCCGAGGACCCCGACCAGCTGTCGGAACGCCTCGACGTCAGCCGCGACAGCTTCTCGGGCAAGCTGAAGCCCGAGGCCTGCTGGTACACGGTCATGCTGGAAGAGACCGACACTGGCGAGATCGACGGCATCGGCTCGGTCAAGGCGGCGGTCGGGCTGAACCGGCCCTTCTTCTCGTTCCGGGTCGTGACCAATACCCAGTCGTCCCCCTCGGTCGACGTCAAGCTGGATCACCAGACCCTGGTGCTGGTCAATGAATGCACCGGCTGGTCCGAGGTCGGCTCGCTGTTCCTCAAGGCTGACCGCCGCAAGGGCGGGGCCGGCCGCCTGCTCAGCCAGTCCCGCTACATGCTGATCGGGGCCCAGCCCGAGCTATTCCACGAGAACGTCCTGGCCGAGCTGCGCGGGGTCTTCACCCCCGACGGCGGCTGCCCGTTCTGGGACCATGTGGCCCACAAATTCTTCCCGATGCCGTTCGACGAAGCCGACATGATGACCGGCTCGACCGACAAGCAGTTCATCCTCGACCTGGCTCCGCGCCACCCGATCTACATTGAACTGCTGCCGGAACCGGCCCGGGCCGTGATCGCCAAGGTCCATCCGCAAGGGGTGCCGGCCATGGCCCTGCTGGAGAGCGAAGGCTTCCGCCCCAACGGCCTGGTCGACATCTTCGACGCCGGGCCGACCGTGGCCTGCGGCCGCGACAACATCCGCACCGTACGCGACGCCCGACCGATGACCGTGGCCATCGCCGATCATGTCGAAGCCGAACTGCCGTCGCTGATCTCGACCGGCTCGGTCATCGCCTTCCGCGCCGTGCGCCAGAAGGTTGGCATCGAGGGGGATGTCGCCACCCTGTCCGCCGAAACCGCCGACGCCCTGCGGGTCAAGGCGGGCGATGTCGTGCGTGTGAAGGCCTAGGCCCCAGAAAAATGAGCAGTCCCATGACCCGTTTCACCTCGATCGATCCCGCCACCGGCGACACCGTCTGGGAAGGCCCCGCCGCCACCGGTGAACAGGTCGCCGCCGCCGTGAGCGCGGCCCGGACCGCCTTCCCCGACTGGGCCGACCGCCCGCGTCAGGACCGGATCGATGCGGTCAAACGCTATCAGACGGCGCTGAAGGCCCGGGCCCCGGCCATGGCCGAGGCCATCAGCCGCGAGACCGGCAAGGCCCTGTGGGAGACCACCGCCGAACTGGGCTCGATGGCCGGCAAGGTCGACCTGTCGATCAAGGCCTATGACGAACGCACCGGTGAACGCACGGCCGAGACCCCGTTCGGCACCGCCACCCTGCGCCACCGGCCGCACGGCGTCGCTGCGGTACTCGGCCCGTTCAACTTCCCCGGCCACCTGCCCAACGGCCATATCGTCCCGGCCCTGCTGGCCGGTGACACTGTGGTGTTCAAACCGTCGGAAGAAACGCCGCACACCGGCCAGCTGATGGCCGAATGCCTGGCCGAGGCCGACCTGCCGACCGGCGTATTCAACCTGATCCAGGGCGCGCGCGACACCGGCGCGGCCCTGCTGGACCAGCCGATCGACGCGCTGATGTTCACCGGCTCGGGCGCGGCGGGCGCGCATTTCCGGCGCAAATTCGCCGAGGATCCGCACGTGATCCTCGCCCTCGAACTGGGCGGCAACAATCCGCTGGTGGTCTGGGACGCGGCTGACGCCGAGGCCGTGGCCGGGATCGTGGTCCAGTCGGCATTCATCACCACCGGCCAGCGCTGTTCATGCGCCCGCCGCCTGATCGTGCCCGAGGGCCCGCAGGGCGACGCCATCATCGAGGCCGTCGCCGCCCTGGTCGACCGGCTGGTCTTCGCCCCGTGGAACAGCCCGTCCGAACCCTATGGCGGCCCGCTGATCTCGCCCAAGGCCGCCGAGGCCGCCCTGTCCGCCCTGCAGCAACGCATCGCCGCCGGGGCCAGGGTCATCCGCGCCTCGGGCCCGGTCGACAATCTGCCGGGGGCCTTCGTCAAACCGGCCATCATCGAGGTCACCGGCGTGACCGTGCCGGACGAGGAGATGTTCGCCCCCTTCCTGTCGGTGACCCGCGCCGCCAGTTTCGACGCCGCCATCGCCGAGGCCAACGCCACCCGCTACGGCCTCAGCGCCGGTCTGGTCAGCGACAACCCGGCCAACTGGGACCATTTCATCCGCCGCATCCGCGCGGGCGTTGTGAATTTCAACCGCCCGACCACCGGGGCCGCCGGCAACATGCCGTTCGGCGGCCTGGGGGCCAGCGGCAACCACCGCCCCAGCGCCTACTACGCCGCCGACTACTGCGCCTATCCGGTTGCCAGTTTCGAGGCCGGGGCGGTCAGGAACATCGAGGGTGAGATCAAGGGCCTGCGCGGGTGACACACGCCGTCGAAGCCAATGCCGACGGCTTGATCGGTCCGACTCATTCCTATGCGGGCCTGAGCCCCGGCAATCTGGCCTCCAGCCTGAACAAGGGCGAGGCCTCGAACCCGCGCGCGGCGGTGCTGCAGGGGCTCGACAAGATGAAGACCCTGGCCGACCTCGGCCTGCCGCAATACGTCCTGCCGCCGCACGAACGGCCCGACATCGCCTTCCTGCGCAGCCTCGGCTTCACCGGCAGCGACGCCTCCGTGCTGGAGGCTGCATGGGAGACGGCGCCGTCGTTCGCCGCCGCCGCCTGTTCAGCCTCACCGATGTGGGCCGCCAATGCCGCGACCGTGACGCCCAGCGCCGACGCCGCCGACGGCCGGGTCCATTTCACCCCGGCCAATCTGCACACCAACCTGCACCGCTCGCTGGAGCACCAGCAGACCAAACGGGCGCTGGACGCCCTGTTCCCCGACCCAGCCCGGTTCGCGGTCCATGACGCCCTGCCCGCCGTGGCCCATCTGGCGGACGAGGGGGCCGCCAACCACGTCCGCCTGTGCGCCGAGCATGGCGCGCCCGGGGTCAATCTGCTGGTCTGGGGTCGCGAGGCCTTCGAGCCGTGGGCCGACGCCTTTCCGGCGCGCCAGACGCATGAGGCCAGTCAGGCCATTGCCCGCCGCCATCAGGCCGCCCGGCCGGTCTTCCCGCGCCAGTCGCGCGCTGCCATCGCCGGCGGCACCTTCCACAATGACGTGGTCTGCGTCGGGGCGCTGGACACCCTGTTCTTCCACGAACTGGCCTTTGAGGACACGGCGGGCACCAAGGCCGCGATCCGCGCCGCCGCCGACGGCCTGTTCGAGCCGCAGTTCGTTGAAGTCTCCAACGCCGACCTGCCGCTGGCCGACGCCATCTCCAGCTATCTGTTCAACTCCATGCTGGTGCAGATTCCCGGCGAGGATCGACTGACCCTGATCTGCCCGACCGAGACCCGCGACAACCCGCGCAGTCACGCGGTGGCCGAGGCTCTGGCCGCCTCCAACGGCCCGATCGGGTCGGTTCGCTATGTCGATGTGCGTCAGTCTATGCGCAACGGCGGCGGCCCAGCCTGCCTGCGCCTGCGTGTGGTGCTGACCGAGGCCGAACAGGCCGCGGCCAATCCGGCCATGCGGCTGACCGACGCCCTGCACGCCCGCCTGTCGACCTGGGCCGGACGCTGGTACCGCGAGGCCCTGCGCCCCGCCGACCTTGCCGATCCGCAACTGCTGATCGAAAGCCGCGCCGCGCTGGATGAGCTGACCGGCATCCTCGACCTGGGGGCCGGCTTCTATCCGTTCCAGCGCGGCTGATGCGCGATTTGGCGGGCCGCTGAAACCCGGCTAGCGTCACCGCACCGGGACGGGGGAATTCCAGCGTGATCAGAAATCTGGCCTTCGGCTGCGCCCTCCTCAGCGTCCTGATCCTTGTGGTGCTGACCGTGGCCGGGGGGCTGGTCTATCCCGACTATGACCACCTGACCCAATTCATCAGTGAGATGGGCGCGACCGGCGTCGTGACCGGTCCGGCGGTCAGCGCAGGCTTCATCGTCTCGGGCGTGTTGCTGACGCTGTTCTGGCTGCTGTGCATCGGCCTGTTTCCGCGCTCCCTGCTGTCCACGGCCGGATTCGGCCTCAGCGCCCTCAACGGCGTGGGCCTGATGTTCGGCGGGGTCTTTCCCTGTGCCTTCGAGTGCAGCCTGACCGACCCGACCCCGTCCGCCGTGCTGCACGATGTGTTCGGCGGGATCGGCTATCTGGCCGGGATCGCCGGGGTAAGCCTGATCGCCCTGGCCGCGCGCCGCTGGCCCCGGGACCGCATTCTGTATCCGCTGGGTCTAGCCTGCGGCATCCCCGCCGCCGCCGCCATCTGGCTGCTGCACCCCGGTTTCGAATGGTATGGCGCAGCCCAGCGGGTCGTCGAGATCGCCCTGGCCGTCTTCGCCCTGGCCGTGGCGATGCGGCTACTGGCCCGCCCGCACGGTGGAGAGGTCGCATGACCCGGGCCCGCAATCCCGCGCTCGTCGCCGGCGGCCTGTTGAGCGTCGCCGCCGCGCTGCTGCATATCGCCTGCATCATCGGCGGTCCCGCCTGGTACCGGTTCTTCGGCGCGGGTGAAGGCATGGCCACCCTGGCCGAACAGGGCTCAATAACACCAACCCTGATCACGCTGGGGATCGCCGCGGTCCTCGCCATCTGGGCGGCCTACGCCTTTTCCGGCGCGGGCCTTCTCCCCCGACTGCCGTTACTGCGTACCGGACTGATCGTGATCTCCGCCATCTACCTGCTGCGCGGACTGGTGTTGATCCCGGCGCTGGTGATCAACAGGGGCGCAGTCGAGCCCTTCGTGCTGTGGAGCTCGTTGATTGTGCTCGTCTATGGCGTCGCCTATGCGTTCGGGACCTGGACCGGCTGGCCCACCCTGGCCCCCCGCCGATGAGCGTCGCCATGACTCCTGCCCGCCGCCTGCGCAACATCATCGGCGGTTCGGCCGGCAATCTGGTCGAATGGTTTGACTGGTTCGCCTATTCGGCCTTTGCCCTCTATTTCGCCCCGGTCTTCTTCCCCGAGGGTGACGACACGGCGACCCTGCTGAAGGCGGCGGCCGTGTTTGCCGTCGGCTTCCTGATGCGGCCGATCGGGGCCTGGATAATGGGCATCTATGCCGACCGGCGCGGACGCAAGGCCGGGCTGACCCTGTCGGTCAGCCTGATGTGCACCGGCAGCCTGATCATCGCCTGCACCCCCGGCTATGCCACCATCGGCCTGGGGGCTCCGGCCCTGCTGCTGCTGGCGCGAATGATCCAGGGCCTCAGCGTCGGCGGCGAATACGGCTCCTCGGCCACCTATCTGTCGGAGATGGCCACGGCTAAACACCGCGGTTTCTGGTCCAGCTTCCAGTACGTCACCCTGATCTCGGGCCAGCTGCTGGCCCTGATGCTGCTGATCGGCCTGCAGAAGACCCTGACCCCCGACCAGCTGGCCGCCTGGGGCTGGCGCGTGCCCTTCTTCGTCGGGGCAGCCCTGGCGGTCATCGTGTTCTGGCTGCGCCGCCGGCTGGACGAGACCCAAGCCTTCATCGCCACCGACACCGCCGAAACACCGAAATCCAGCGCCCTGCTGCTGGTGCTGAGACACCCGAAGGAAGCCCTGCTGGTGCTGGGCCTGACCGCCGGTGGCACGCTGGCCTTCTATACCTACACCACCTACCTGCAGAAATTCCTCGTCAACACGAGCGGCTTCAGCAAGGCCACGGCAACCGAGATCAGCGCCGCCGCCCTGTTCGTCTTCATGCTGCTGCAGCCGGCGGTCGGGGCCCTGTCGGACCGCATCGGCCGGCGCCCGGTGATGATCGCCTTCGGCGTCGGCGGGGTGCTGTTCACCGTGCCGATCATGACCGCCCTGTCGACGGCCCAGAGTCCGCTGGTCGCCTTCGCCCTGTCGATGAGCGCCCTGGTCATTGTCAGCGGCTACACCGCCATCAATGCCGTGGTGAAGGCCGAACTGTTCCCGGCCCACATCCGGGCCCTCGGCGTGGCCCTGCCCTATGCGATCGCCAATGCCGTATTCGGCGGCACTGCCGAATACGCCGCCCTGTGGTTCAAGGACATCGGTCTGGAGAGCGCCTTTTACTGGTACGTCACCGGCATGATCGGCGTGTCCCTGCTGGTCTTCATCTTCATGCGCGACACCCGCAAGGCCAGTCTGATCGTCCACGCGGATTGATCAGGCGGCGAAACGCCCGCCCCGCGCCGCATAGGCCTGGGTGCCACGGGTGAAGAGCTGATCCTCTGGCAGGATGGCGTCGATGGCGATGTCCTCCGCTCCCTTCAGCCGCTGATAGATGGGGCCGAAATCCTTCAGGGTTTCGGCCTTCAGCGCCTCGATCGAGTCGATGACGAAATAGACCTGCTGGAAATCGTCGATCCGGTAGAGGGTCTTCATGACCCGCTCGAGGTCGAAACCGAGCCGGTTGGGCGATGGGTCTTCAAGGGCAAAGACACTCTCGGTCGCCGAAGAGACGATCCCCGCGCCATAAATGCGCAAACCGTCGGTGTCCTGCATCAAGCCGAACTCGACCGTGTACCAGTACAGGCGCGCCAGGTTCGGCAGCATGCCCATTCCGGCGGCGCGCTGTCCGCCCTTGCCGTAGGCTTCCATATAGGCGGCGAAGTCCGGGTCACTCAGCATCGGCACATGGCCGAACACGTCGTGGAAGATGTCGGGTTCCTGCAGATAGTCCAGCTGATCCGGCTTGCGGATGAACTGGCCTGACGGGAAGCGCCGGTTGGCCAGGTGGTCAAAGAAGACCTCGTCCGGCACAAGGCCCGGCACGCACACCACGGTCCAGCCGGTCAGAGCCTGCAGCTTGGGATTCATCACCGCGAAATCGGGAATGCCACCGGTGTTCAGGTCCAGCGCCTTGAGCCCCTGCATGAACACATCGCAGGCCCGGCCCGGCAGGACCTTCATCTGCCGCGCATACAGGGTGTCCCAGGTGCCGTGCTCGACAGCCGTATAGGCGTCCCAGTCCTGGGGAATGGTCCAGTCGGCCGCTGCCCCTTCGGGCGGGGCCTCAAAGACGTGCTCGAAATCGGACATGGACGCGCTCCTGCACTGAACTCTGACGACGGCTGAAGCCAGTCTAGTCCTTCACTCCGTTGGCGTCATCAGTCACCGGCGCGGTCAATGAATCTGATGCGTCCGCGGGGCCATGTGGCCACGGGCGTCGACGCGAAATATCCGCGCCTGGTCAGCCGGTGGCAGGCGAGCAAGCTCATCGTCCGCTTCCAGCATGGCCTCGGCGGCGTAGACGACGAAACCACTGTCATCCCCGATGGCGTAGACTTGGTAGAAGGGCTCGTTTGCCTGGGCCGCGCTCGGCTCATCGGCCGGGCCAGCATAGGTCGCGTCGACGTCAACGACCACGCCACGAAAGGCATTGTCGCGGTGACGGACGATCTGGCCGAGGCCAAATTTGGCAGTCTGGATACTCATCATGGCCCCATCCTGCGCCCCCGCCCCTGAGCGGGATGCCCGTGTCCCTGTTCATATTCGCGACAGTTTGGCTTGGCACTGACGACTCCCCCGGACTACGATGACCGGGACGGGCGCCGTTCTGGACCGCCCATTTGAAAGTTCGGCCATGCCGGAGATCGACGGCGCGCCCGCACGGCGCGACGACCGGTCCCGGCCCCGAAGGCCTGAAGGTCACGGGGCAACAGGCCGGGATGCGCCGCTCTATGGCGCGCTCGACCTGGGGACCAACAATTGCCGGCTATTGATCGCGAGGCCGTCGCGTGACGGTTTCCATGTGGTCGATTCCTTCAGCCGCATCGTCCGCCTCGGCGATGGTCTGTCGCGGACCGGCCGGCTGGACGACGACGCGATGGAACGGGCCTATCAGGCGCTGAACCTGTGCGCCGAGCGGGTCGCCCGCAAAGGTCTGGAGTCCACCCGGCTGTCCGCCGTCGCCACCCACGCCTGCCGGGAGGCCGACAATGGTCTGGCCTTCATCGAACGTGTCCGGGTCGGCACCGGCCTGCACCTGCGCATCATTGATCCGGTCGAGGAAGCCCGGCTGGCGGTCGAGGGCTGTCTCAATCTGTTTGATTCCAAGGCCGAGGCCATTCTGGTCGTCGATGTCGGGGGCGGGTCCACCGAACTGTCATGGCTACGGCGCGAGGACGGCCGCTTCCGCACAGTAGGCTGGATGTCGGCCCCGATCGGTGTCGTCACCCTGGCCGAGCGCCATCCCGAACCCGCGTCCGGCCTCGACCACTGGTTTGAGACCATGGTCGTCGACATGGGCGTCGCTCTGTCTCAGGCGGACGTCGACCCCGGTCTGCACGCACTGTTTACCGGCGGCCGGGCCCATATGGTCGGCACCTCGGGGGCCATCACCAGCCTGGCGGGCATTCATCTCGGTCTCGACCGCTACCAGCGCAGCCTGGTCGACGGCCTTTGGATGTCGCGCGACGACTGCGAGCAGGCGACCGAAACCCTGCAGCGTCTGGGCCGGGCCGGCCGCGCGGCCGAGGCCTGTATCGGGCCGGACAGGGCCGACCTGGTGCTGGCCGGAGCCGCCATCATGGCTGCGGTCCAGCGGGCCTGGCCGTGCGAACGGGTACGGGTGGCTGATCGCGGCCTGCGTGAGGGCCTGCTGCTGCAGCGCATGCGTGAGGATCGTCGCCCGTCCCGGCGTCGCCGCAACCGGGGCCGTAGCCGGCCTCAGCCGCCGGCGACGACCTGAGCCTGGGAGACATCAACCGGCAGGGTGATGTCGCAGACCGAGAAATCGGCACCCCGCGCCTGTCGCACCTGGTCGGCCAGGGTCCGGAATCCAGCGGACTCCGTATTCAGCACCCGCACCACCGGACGCCCGACCTCGGGCAGATCGGAAGCGATCCGGACCCGGGTCATTCGGTCCGGTTCCGTGACCATGCCGTTGTCGCCCTCACCCGACTTCAGCGCCCGGACCACGTCCAGCCCGGACACCACCGTGCCCCAGACCGTGTAACGCTTGTCGAGCGCCGGATAGGCCTGGCGCATCAGGAAGAACTGGCTGTTGGCCGTGTCATTGCCCTCGTCGCGGGCCATGCCGGCCACGCCCGGGCAGTACAGACCCCAGCCGTGCACCTTGCCGTCGCCGGTCAGGGCCATGGCCGCATCCGGCTGGGTCTGGACCGGCAGGGAATGGACGAAGCCGATCAGGGCCCCGGCGGGCGCGGCGACCGCGGTAAAGGGTACGGACGCATCACGACGGAAGGTGAACTCGGCCGCCAGGTCCGGATAGGGGCTCTGGCCCTCGCCATTGCCCAGCGGGTCTCCGGTCTGGGCCATGAACCAGTCGATCACCCGATGCCAGGTCAGGCCGTCAAAAAAGCCCGCGCGCGCCAGCAGCCGGATTCGCTCGACATGCAGGGGCGCAAGCTCCGGTGCCATCTCGAGCAGGATCCGGCCCCGGTTGGTGTCAATGATCAGCAGGTTCGCCGCCGGAACGGTACGCCATTCCGTGACAACATCGGCTGTAGTTGGGGAAGCCACCGCCGGCGGTGTCCCGCCGACGTCCTGGGCCTGGACCATTCCGGCCCCGGCGCAGACAGCCAGTCCGGCCAGAATCGCAGTCGCTCGTCTCATGGTCGCCCCTCCCGCGGACATGTTCAGCCGTCGATCAGTTCGGCGGCTGGTTGCAAATCACAGATGCTGAAACGGACCCCGCGCGCCGCGCGCACCCGCTCGACTTCGGCCTGAAACGCCGCCGACGTGGGCAACAACACCCGGACCGCCGGGCGTTCTCCCTCCGGCAGGGCCGCCGCCGTGCGGACCCGCGTCATCGAATCCGGCGAGTCGGTGACCTGGCCATCTGTCGCCTCAGGGCCGGTCTTCAACGCCTTGACCACATCCAGACCGACAACCACCCGACCGAAGGTCGTGTACAGGCTGTTGAGGCTGTCGTTTTCATCCATCATCAGGAAGAACTGGCTGTTGGCGCTGTTCGCGCCGGACGAGCGCGCCATCCCGGCCACCGCCGGACAGAACAGGCCGTTGGCGGCGGTCTTGAAGTCCGCGGTGACGAACATCTGGGCGTCGGGCTGGGTCACCACCGGCATGGAACCGAAGATGCCGCGCAGGCCCTCGCCACTGTTCGGAATGGCGACGAAACCGCTGTCAGCGCCGCGACGGAAATTGAACTCTCCGGCGAGGTCCGGCAGCTCGCTGCCGTTCATCCCGGTCCCGGTAGGGTCCCCGGTCTGGGCCATGAAGCCCGCGATCACCCGGTGGAAGACGATGCCGTCATAGAAACCCTGATCGGCCAGCGTCCGGATCCGCCCGACATGATTCGGGGCCATGCGCGGCTCCAGCTCGACCAGTACCCGCCCTTTGGTCGTGTCGATGACCAGCAGGTTCTCCGGCGCGATCATGCGCCAGTCGCTCGCCGCCGGGGTCTGTGCCGCGGCCAGGCCCGCCCCCGTCAATAACGCGACGGCAGCAGCGGTCGCCGCCAGAATTCCGATAGGTTTGCTCATGCGTGTCCCTTGACCTTGGCCCGGACCTGTTCGGCGACCGACGGGCTTACAAAACTGTCGATCGCACCGTCCAGACGGGCGATCTCCTTGACCAGACGCGAGGCCACGGCCTGGTGGCGCGGGTCCGCCATCAGAAACACGGTCTCGATGTCGGCATTGAGACGCTGGTTCATCGCGGTCATCTGGAACTCGTACTCGAAGTCGGCGACGGCGCGCAGGCCGCGCACGATCATCTGGGCCCCGAGGCTCTCGGCAAAATGCATCAGCAGGGTCGAAAACGGCTCGACCACGATGTCGGCGTCGATCCCGACCACCTCGGCGCGCACCATCTCGACCCGTTCGGCGGTGGTGAACAGCGGCCCCTTGTCATCATTCTGGGCCACGCCGATGACCAGCCGGTCCACCAGCTTCACGGCCCGGCCGATGATGTCCATGTGGCCGTTGGTCACCGGATCGAATGTTCCGGGGTAAAGCCCGATACGCATGGCGTTTTCTCCGCTGCTGTCGACAGGTCTAGCAGCCACCCGCGGCCGGGCCTAGATCGGCTGACGCGGGTTTGACCGCCAAGCCTGCTGCAGCCGCGCGATCATCGCGTCCGCCCCGGCAAAGGTCTCCGTTCCGATCGCCGTGATGGCGCAGGCGGGCGTGGCGCTGTTGCACAGGAAGGCCGCCTCGAACCCGCCGAGGTCCAGCAGCCGCATAGGCTCGCTGACGACGTTCAGTCCGACAGACTCAAGGCCGCGCCCGATCAGTGCCTGCGCCACGCCCGCCAGCATCGGAGCCTGCGGCCAGACCACCGTCTCCCCGCGAATGAAGCCGATGTTCCACAAGGTGCCTTCGGCGATTTGCCCCTGCTCGCCGACGAACAGGGCGTCGTCGAACCCGGCCGCCGCCGCAGTCCGGCGCGCTCTCATCAGGCCGAAGCCGGCCGTGTGTTTCAGATGGGCGGCCTCGCGCCCGTAGGTCACGGGCAGAACCCGCAACGCCTCGCCCAGCGGCGGCGGCGGTGGAAAGACGGCGGTCATTACCCGGGGACAGCCGTGCCAGCCCGCGTCACGCGGCCGAATTTCCGGTGAAAACAGACTGACCCGCAGCCAGCAGTCGTCGCGGTCGGCGACGGCGTGACGCATCAGTTCCCGCAGCCGCGCCTCGCCCGGCGACTCGCCAAACAGGTCGATGGCCGAGGCCTCAAGCCGCGCCAGATGCAGGTCCAGCCCCCGCACAGCACCGCCCTCCACTCGAAAGGAGGTGTAGGCCCCATAGTTGACCAGGGCGAGATAGGTCAGCTCGGCCTCGGTGACCGGCGCTCCGTCGACCAGGATCACGCTGTCCGGGACCATGGATCAGGCGTCGCCGCCCTCAACGTCGTCCTCGCCGTCCACATCAATGTCGATGTCCTCATCGCCGTCGCCCTCGACCTCGGCCAGTCGCTCGACCGACACGACCCGCTCACCCTCGGCGGTGCGGAAGATGGTCACCCCCTGGCTGGTGCGGCCGACGGTACGGACCTGGCTGACCGGCGTGCGGATCATCTGACCGCCCGAGGTGACCAGCAACAGGTCGTCGCCGTCCTCGACCGGGAAGGAAGCCGCCAGACGGTCGCCTGCGCGTCCGCCCAGACCGTGGGCGATCAGCCCCTGACCGCCTCGACCGGTGCGCCGGTATTCATAGGCCGACGACCGCTTGCCGAAGCCGGTCTCGGTCACGGTCAGAATGAACTCCTCGGCCGCGCCCAGTTCGGCGATCCGCTCGATCGACAGGGCGGTGTCGCCGCTGCCCTCGTCCTCGTCGTCCACCTCGACCACCGTGGTCTCGTCGTCGCCGTCACCCGCCGCGCGACGCATCGCCGTGGCGTGTTTGACATAGGCGGCCCGCTCGTCCGGCGTGGCGTCGACCCGGCCCAGCACGGCCATCGAGATGACCTGGTCGCCGGCCTTGAGACGCACGCCGCGCACGCCGGTGGAATCCCGACCCTTGAACACGCGCACATCGTCGGCCTTGAAGCGGATGGCCCGGCCCAGGGCGGTGGTCAGCATGACATCGTCATCGGCCGTGCACAGGGCGACGCCAACCATGTGGTCACCCTCTTCCAGCTTCATCGCGATCTTGCCGGCGCGATTGACCGTGGCAAAATCGCTGAGCTTGTTGCGCCGCACGTCACCCGAGCGGGTGGCAAACATGATGTCGTAATTGCCCCAGTCGGCCTCGTCCTCAGGCAGGGGCAGCACATTCATGATGCTGTCGCCCGGCTCGATCGGCAGCAGATTGACGAAGGCCTTGCCGCGCGAGGTCGGCCCGCCCAACGGCAGACGCCACGTCTTCAGCTTGTAGGCCTTGCCGTTGGTGGCGAAGAACAGCACCGGCGTATGGGTCGAGGCCGAGAACACGCCGACGATGGCGTCCTCGTCCTTCATCGTCATGCCCGACTTGCCCTTGCCGCCGCGATGCTGGGT
Organism: uncultured Brevundimonas sp.; assembly: GCF_963977465.1. Lineage (GTDB taxonomy): Bacteria > Pseudomonadota > Alphaproteobacteria > Caulobacterales > Caulobacteraceae > Brevundimonas. The sequence goes on from NZ_CAXBOQ010000004.1 coordinate 346,592, forward strand.
CCGGTAGGCGTTCAGCGCCACCCGCTTGACGTAGCCGCCGTGGGTCACGGTCACGACCATGTCCTCGCGCGGGATCAGGTCCTCATCTTCCAGCTCGAAGTCCCCGTCGCCGATCTCGGTGCGGCGCGGCACCGCGAACTCGGCACGAACCGCCAGCAGGTCGGCGCGGATCACCGCCAGGATGTTGGCGCGATCTGACAGCAGCTCCAGATGGCCCTTGATGGTTTCGGCCAGGCCACGGGCCTCGCTGAAGATGTCGTCGCGACCCAGACCGGTCAGGCGTGACAGGGTCAGGGCCAGGATGGCCCGGGCCTGTTCGTCCGTCAGGTTCAGCTTGTCACCCTCGACCAGCATCGAGCGCGGGTCGGCGATCAGCTCGATCAGGGCCATCATGTCCCCGACGGGCCAGGGCTTGGACTGCAGCCGTTCGCGCGCCTCGGCCGGATCGGCCGAACTGCGGATGATGTGAATGACCTCGTCGATATTGGCCACGGCCACAGCCAGACCGACCAGCACGTGACCGCGGTCGCGGGCCTTGGCCAGTTCGAACTTGATGCGGCGGACCACGACCTCTTCCCGGAAATCCAGGAAGACCTCGAGCATCTTGCGCAGGCCCATCTGCTCGGGACGACCGTGGTTCAGGGCCAGCATGTTGACGCCGAACGAGCTCTGCATCGCCGTATAGCGCCACAGCTGGTTCAGGATCACGTCGCCCGAGGCGTCGCGCTTCAGCTCGATCACCATCCGCATGCCCTGACGATCGCTCTCGTCACGCACGTCGGAAATGCCCTCGATCCGCTTCTCGCGTACCATTTCGGCGATGCGTTCGATCAGGGTCTGTTTGTTGACCTGGAACGGCAGCTCGGTGACGACGATCGCTTCTCGATCTTTCCTGATCGTCTCGACCGTGGCCTTGCCGCGCACGATGACCGAGCCGCGCCCCTCGCGCAGGGCGTTGCGCGGCGCGGTGCGACCCATGATTTCGCCGCCGGTCGGGAAGTCAGGCCCCGGAACCAGGTCCAGCAGGGCGTCGTCGGTGACCTCGGGATCGTCCAGCAGCGCCACACAGGCGTCGATGATCTCGCCCAGATTATGCGGTGGGATGTTGGTGGCCATGCCGACGGCGATGCCGCCCGCGCCATTGACCAGCAGGTTGGGGATCCGCGCCGGCAGGACGACCGGCTCCAGCTCCTTCTCGTCGTAGTTCAGCTGGAAATCGACGGTGTCCTTGTCGATATCGGCCAGCAGCGCCATGGCAGCCGGGGCCATCTTGGCCTCGGTGTAACGCATCGAGGCCGGCATATCGCCGTCGACCGAGCCGAAATTGCCCTGGCCGTCGACCAGCATCAGCCCCATCGAGAAGGACTGCGCCATACGCACCAGCGCCATATAGACCGAGGCGTCGCCGTGCGGGTGGAAGCGGCCCAGCACGTCACCGACCACGCGTGCACATTTCGAATACGAGCGCTCGGGCGTCATGTTCAGGTCGTGCATCGAATACAGGATACGGCGGTGCACGGGCTTCAGTCCGTCACGTGCATCCGGCAGGGCCCGCGACACGATCACGCTCATGGCGTAGTCGAGGTAGGAGCGTTTCAGCTCCTCCTCGATCGTGATGGTCGAGATATCGCCACCCGCGCCGGACGGAGGCACGGCAGTCTCAAAGGTATCGTCGGTCAAGGAAATCAGGCTTTAAATGGCCGGAATCGAAACGTGATCCGCTATAAGGGTTTTCTAGCATCCAGGTCCCCGCGAGGCAAAGTTTCCGGGCCTGCGAAAGCCGTCTGTGAAAGGAATTATTGCGATGCGCGCCATTCTCCTGTCCGCTGCCCTCCTGCTCCCCGTCGGAGCCTGTGTCAGCCTGACCGAAAACCACTATGCGCCGCAGCCCGCCGAGCACTCGGCGATGGGCGATTTCGGTGAGGCGACCCTCCGAAACTCCGCGGGCGAAACCATCGGGCGCGCCGTCCTGACCCAGGGGACGACCGGCCTGCTGATCCGCATTGAGGCGACCGGCCTGACGCCCGGCTGGCACGGGGTCCATATCCACGCCACAGGCCGCTGCGACGCGCCCTTTACCTCGGCCGGCGGCCATATCAATCACGCCACGCCGGTGCCGCACGGCCTGCTGAACCCGGACGGTCCCGATGACGGCGACCTGCCGGGCATCTTCGCCGACGCCGACGGTCGGGTGAACGCCGAGATCTTTACGACCCGCGCCCGCCTCGCCTCCACCGGTCCCGGCCAGTGGCTGTGGGACAGCGACGGTTCGGCCCTGGTCATCCACGCCGGACCAGATGACCATCAAAGCCAGCCGATCGGTGGTGCCGGTGCCCGTGTCGCCTGTGGCGTGATGGCTGCGGGCTGACAGCCTTCGCCCCCCCGGGACACCCGCCCCCGGGGTCTGCGGCGGTTCGCGGACCGGCCGGCCACGATTTGATCTTCGCGACCGGGCGTTCGCCTGCTAACCCCGGGGCTCATCCCAAAAGCGACCTGCATGAAAATTCCTCGTATCGCCTACGCCGCCTACGGCATTGCCCTGGTGGTCATTGTCATCGACCAGCTGACCAAGGCCTCGATCCTCGACGCGATGCAGATGCTGACCGCGAGCGGTCAGCTGATCGACCGGGAGATGTGGTCGTACCATTCGATCCCGCTGATCCCGCCGGTGCTGCGCCTGACCTTCGTGCTCAATGACGGTGTCAGCTTCGGCCTGCTCGGCGGTGGAGCCGCCCGCTGGGGTCTCAGCGTCTTCTCGGTCCTGGTGGCCGGGGCCCTGGCCTGGTGGGCCCTGAAGGCCGACCGTCGCCTGCTGATCAGCGCTATCGGCCTGGTCATGGGCGGGGCTGTCGGCAATGTGATCGACCGCATCCGCTTCGGCGGCGTCGTCGATTTCATCGACTTCTCCGGCGTCATGATCGGTAGCTACCGGGTGTTTCCGTGGATTTTCAATGTCGCCGACAGCGCCATCACCATTGGCGTCGTGGTCCTGATAATCGACAGCCTGCTGTCCGAGCGTCAGCCGACGGTTGGCGAAGCCGCTGAAAAGTCGTAATCAACCGCCCATCTAGCCGTTCCACAGCCGCGTCTCCGACGCGCGATCAACGAGCCGAGCCCCTGATCATGCGAATTCGCAGTGCCGCCGTCATCTCCATCGTCGCCGTATCGGCCCTGTCCCTGGGGGCCTGCACCGGCATGCGCCAGAGCATCGGCCTGGCCAAGATTACGCCGGACGCCTTCCTGACAGTCTCGACCGCCCCGCTGACCGTGCCGCCGGAATACGGCCTGCGCCCGCCGGCACCCGGCCAGCCGCGCCCGCAGGAACTAGCCCCCGAGAGCGCTGCGCGCCAGATTCTGCTGGGACAGCGCCAAGCCGTGACCCGCACCGCCGGTGAACAGATGTTCGTCGCCCAGGCCGGTGCCGACCGTGCCGACCCGCTGGCCCGCTATGTGATCGACGATGAATTCGGCGATCTGGCCCACAAGGAAGAGAGCTTCGCCAACCGCCTGCTGTTCTGGCGCAGCGACTCGCCCGCGACCCAGACCGAGACCGTCAGCCAGACTGCGTCCGGTGCCCTGAATATCGACGCCGCCTCCGAGGCCGAACGTCTCCGGGCCCTGACCGGCAGCGAGGCACGCATCGTCATCGCTCCGCGCCGCGCCGGCTTCAAACTGCCCGGCCTGTAGGATCATGGCGGTGGCGCTTGCCGCCGCCACCTCACCCCGCTTCGTGATCCGGTCGGCCTACGCCCGCGCCGCGCCGGCCCGCAGGCCGCGCTCGGCCAGGGCCACCACCGCGACGCCGCCCATGGTCAGGGCGGCTCCGGTCAAGATCTGCACCGTCAGTATATCGCCTAGGAACAGCCAGCCGATGGCGATCGACACCACCGGGGTGGCCAGCAGATAGGGCGTCACCCGCCCCGCCTCGCGCCGCTGCACCAGCCAGAACACCAGCGTCGTGGCCAGCACCGACGAGACCAGACCCGCCCACAGAACACAGGCCCAGATCAGCGGCGTGGCCGCCTTCACCGCCTCCATCTGGCCCTGTTCAAACACCGCGGACCCGAAGGCCAGCGTCGGCAGGGCCACCAGTGACAGCAGGCCCTGCATCTTCAGCGGCGGGATCGAGGTGGTGCGCCGGGCGATGACCGTGGTCAGCGCCCAACAACTCGCGGCCGCTATACCGACGGCAATGGCCTTCCAGTCCTGAAGCACATGCGGGTCCCCCATCATCCAGGCGACGCCGATGAAGGCGATGATCATTCCGATCAGGGCGTATTTCGACAGCCGCTCGCCCAGCAGCAGAAAGGCGAACAGGGCCGTAAAAGGAATCCACAACTGCGCCGCCACCGAGACCGGGCTGACATCCTGCGCCAGGGAAAAGGCCAGAAAGATCAAACCATAGTGCAGCGGACCGCCGACAAAGACGATGATCAGCAGGCTCTTCCAGTTGGGAAACGGCGGGCGCACGAACCACACCAGACAGGCGGCCGCCAGGGCGAAACGCAACGCCCCCATCAGCAGCGGCGGCAAAACCTCGGTCCCGACCTTGGCCGCGGCATTGTTGACCCCCCAGATCACCACCACCGCGATGATGGCCAGGATCTCCGGCAGGGTCAGGGCATGGGGCGGGGATGCGGGCTGGGTCACGACCGGCCTATGGCACGTCCGCGACGAACCGTCGGCTCACATTCGATGACCCGAGGTTTCGCTGACAGCGCAGTCTGCGAGAGACCCCGGCCGGGCGACAGCACGGAACACCGACACCGTCACCCGCCATACCGGGTCAGACTAGAACGGGATGTCGTCGTTCAGGTCGTAGCTTTCCTTGGGACCGCTGGGCTTGTTGGCCCCGCCGGTCGAGAAGCCCGAGGAATAGTCGTCGTCGCCGCCACTCCGGCTCGCGCCGCCGCCGGCCGAGTCGTTGCGCCCGCCCAGCATGGTCAGCTCGCCCTTGAACTTGCCGACCACGATCTCGGTCGAGTACTTCTCGACGCCCGACTGGTCGGTCCATTTGCGGGTCTGGATCGCGCCCTCGATGTAGACCGTCGAACCCTTCTTCAGATAGTTCTCGGCCACCTTGATGATGTTGTCATTGAAGATGACCACCCGGTGCCACTCGGTCTTTTCCTTGCGCTCGCCCGAGGACTTGTCGCGCCATTGCTCCGACGTCGCCAGCGACAGATTGCAGACGCGCTCGCCCGAGGTGAGCGAACGAATTTCCGGATCCTTGCCCAGATTGCCGATCAGAATGACCTTGTTGACGCTGCCCGCCATAGCCGAGCTCCCATGCTTGAGTTTGAAGCACGCAACCTAGTCGATCGCGCACAAATGTTCCAGTTTTGTTCGTCTAGTTCGCCGGTTCCGGCGGCGGGGCGGCGACCGCGATCGGCGTTCCGTCCATCTCGCGCTGTATGGCCGCCGGAATCGCCAGACGACCGTCGCCGGTCCGGGCCAGGGCGATGAAGCGGTTGCCGTCGAGGGTTCGGGAAAAGGACACCCCGATCCGGTCGATGAAGATGAATTGCCCCTGATAGGCTCCGGTGATCTCGCGTCGCGAACCACCCATGCGCAGGAAGCGCAGCCGCATCTCCTCCAGCCGCGCGGCACAGAACTCGATCTGGGGCTGGTCGCGGGCGACAACGCTCAGCTCGGGCTCACCCTTGCCGTCTTCGGCGGGCATGACGACATAGCAGACCCCCTGCGTATAGGGGGCCTTGATCGCGGAATCGCAGGCGACCATGGCCAGGGCGGCGGCGGTGACGGCGGCGAGGGTCAGGACTCTCATCGGCCCAGAGCCGGGAACTGGCAGTTGCGATCCTGCTCGGCCAGGGTGCGGAAGCGGCTGTTGTCGCTGGACTGTTCGACCCGGCGCGGCACCAGCCGCAGGGTCGTGTCACCCCAGCGACCGTAAAGGGCCTCACCCGGCCGCACGCAGGTCCCGGAATACAACGCCATCACGCAGGCATTCAGCCCCATGTTCGGCGACAGCGAGCGCCAGTCGGATCCGGTGTGGCGCAAACAGGCGTTGCCCGCGGCCACCGGAGCCGTGGCGGGCTGACTGGGCGTGACGGGCGTCGGCAGGGGCTCGACCTCAACCGCGGCGAAATCGACCGGCGGCAGGCGTGGCGGCGGCGCGAAGGCAGCGGTCGGAGCCGCAGCCAGGGCCCCGGTTTCATCGAGCCCGACGTCGAGGGCGTCGGTCGCCAGCCCGTTGCGGCGGGCACAGTCGGTCAGGGTCGCCATGCCGACGAACTGGCCATCGACAAAGCAGCGTAGCTCGCGCGTCGGTTCCAGGCTCGGCACATCGGCCACATCGACGGTCAGGCCGCCGCGCTCGCTCGGCGGGGCATCTGACGTGCGATCGGCACCACGGCTGAAGACCAGGGCCAGGACGATGGCCAGGACGGCGGCGACGCCGACGCCGATCGCCAGGATGGTGCGGTTGTTCAGGGGCATTCAGGGCTCACGCGAATGGATGAGCCCAATAACCCCGTCCGGGGCCAAGGCGTCAACCGGCAAGCCGCCCCGATCGACTCTATCCAACAAGCCGCGAGAGCGCCGCTTGGTAGTTAGCGATCTGTGCGGTCAGATAGGCCGGAGCGGTTCCAGTGATCTTCGGCGTGGTCGCGGCCGGTGCCAGGGCACGATAGGCGTCCCGGACAGCCTTCATCGCCGCCTGCAGGCGCTCCCCGGTGACCTTCAACGAATCCGGATCCAGCGAGAGGTTGCGCGGCAGGTCGAGGCCGAAGGTTCGCACGGCCCCTTCGCCGCTGCTGGTCCCGATGAAGCCCTGCGACAGGCCCAGGCCGGCAAGGGCGTCGCGACCGGGCTCACCGGCCGTCAGAACCGCCCCTGCCTTGCCGTCACGGGCCATGATCGACAGGCGCTGGACGCCGGTACGCAGCGCGGTCTGCAGGTCGCCTTCGGTCCCCGTCGGCGCGGCCTCGGAGGCGACCGTGACCTTCAGGGTGTTGCGCGAGGCCTGTTCGATCTTGCGTGCCAGTGACTGCAGCGTATCGCGCGCCTCGATGGTCACCGCCACCGCCCGCCCGCCGTTCGGCGGCGAGACATAGAAGCGGTCCCCGGGTCGAACCGAGGTCGCGTCCTGCAATTTCTTGGAATCGCTCTGCTGGATTTCGCCGTTGGGCAGACCCAGACGGTCCAGCACACTGGCCCCGCCCGAGGCGACCGCCAGGGTCATTGGCGCAGCCTGCTGGCTGTCACCGGCCCAAGTACGGGTCCATTCCACCGCACCGGTCAGCGGGTCGAGACGGGTCAGAAAGCCCTCGGTCGGATCCGTGTCCTCGGCAGCCTCGGCGCGATTGCTGACGCCGGTGATCCAAACCTTGCCGTCCTGGACCTTCACATCGGCGGCGGTGTCCTGGCCCGCCGTGCCGAAATAGGTCAGACGATCGGCCACCGAGACCGTCAGGTCGGTTTCGAGCACCGCGACGAAAGCGTCCGTCCCGCCGGAGTGGGCGGTGTTCACCGTGCCTATGTCCAGCGCCTGGTTGCGGGTCGTTCCGGTCAGGATAACCCGGCCGCCCGAAACCGAGATCCCCGCGATCTCGCCACTGGCGACGCCCAGGTCCCGCGTTGCCGCCAGGGTCGGCGCACCGCCCGCACCCAGGGTGAACTGGCGCACGACCATGCGGCCGTTCTCGACGCCCGCCGAATAGAGGTTCGATCCGTCGATGGTGATCGCCTGGACCCCGTCGTCTGCACTGGTGCCGAACTGCACCGTGCCCGCGGCCGTGGCCACCGTCGGGGCCGACGGATAGGCTTGGCTCTCGCTGAAGGCCTGGACATAGCCATCCCAACCGCCGGCGGCGCTTCCGCCGGGAATGGCCGACTGGGCCCGACCGGCGACATAGACGGTCCCGTTCGGGCCGAAACTGACCGAGGTCGCCTCGTCAGCGGCCCGCGCGCCGCGGCGCTGGGTCCAGAGTTCCGAGCCACTCGCGTCGAACACGGTGACAAAACTGTCCGCCACCGTGGCGACGTCGCCCGACTTGCCCGACTCCAGGGCGCCCGTGACCGATCCGGCCACGGCGACGCGGCCGTCGGCATCGATGGCGATGGCGTAACCACTGGCGGTCGAGGCTGCCCCCAACGCCCGGGTGGAGACCAGACGTCCGGCCGGGTCATATTTCATCAGGGCCACGTCGCGCTCGCCCTTGATCGGCTGGTTGCCGATACCGGCTTCGACGTCGGCGACGATCCACAGGGACCCGTCCGGTCCGGTCGCGCTGGCCCGTACGGTCTCGAGGCCTGCAGGCAGGCCGGTCTGGATCGAGCGGCCCTCTACCCAATGAGTGTCACCGATGCCTGGCTCAGTGACCGGCGGGGCCGTGCCACCGTCAGACTGGAATTTGAGAAGCTGATGGCCGCCCGCGGTGCCGGACGCCTGCACCACATAGACGGCGTCCGAGGTCTGGGCGGCGGTAAAGCCCACGGTCTCGGTGGAATCGCCGCGCACAGCCAGGGCCCAGCGATCCGGGCCGGTCGGCAAGGTGATGGTCTTGCCGTTGGCGCTGATCGTCCGCGGCTCCGCCTTGATCTGCTCGCGGCCGATGCGGGTGTTGAAGCCACTCGCCTCCAGCTGACCGTTGATATGTTCCAGCACGCTGGTCAGGGTTCGCGGGGTGGCCCCCATATTGGCCAGGTCGATCGGGACCGTTGTCGTCACACCCAGCTGGCGGATGGTGATGCCAAAGGCCACGTCACCCGAGAACGCTGCCACAACACTGTCGGGCGAACCCTCATGGATCGGGCCGGTTATGGAATTGCTGTTGTCACGCGGCACCCCGCCGGTCGACTTGCTCAGGGCACTGGTCGTGCCCTGGACCAGACGAACGGCATTCAGCTCCGTCGCGCCGACATAGGTCCCGACCTCGGCGAGGCCAGAGCTGAACCGCTTGGTCAGCAGAGCCAGCTCCGTCGACCCCACGCCCTTGACGCTGGCCCGATTGGCCAGGGCGTTGAGAGTCTCGAGGCCCTGATAGAGGGCGAAAAGCTTGCGATAGTCGGACGACGCGCCCTTGACGTCCAGCTGGGCGGCATTCTCGTCCACGATCCGACGCCCCGCCATGGCGGTACGGACCAATTCTTCGGGCTTGGGAACGTTGTAGCTGGCACTCCAGGGCGCGGTCGGCTGAACCTTGCGAACAGGAGTCTTCACGCTGAATGCCGACCCCGACGAGGCCGCCCAGTCCGTCATGCCGTACAGGCCGAGAAGATAGCTGTTATTGATCACCAGAGACTCCCGCCCCCAGTGTGGGCTGATCCCCGCAACAACACCTTAACGCGAGCCGGGAACGGCGGATCGACCGTCACGTTATCAGTGAGGATCGGAGTCGTGCCATGCCTGACCTGCGCAGCATCCTGCAATCGATTCTCGCCCTGTATGGACTCTCTGTGAGTCCACGCCATCGACGCCCGCCCCCGACCAGCATCGGCCGCCCGGACCTCAGGCGGATGCGCGGCCTGAACCGCTCCTGATTACTGGAACAGCGACAGGATGATCTGCGGGGCCTGGTTGGCGATCGACAGGGACTGCGCGCCCAGTTGCTGCTGCACCTGAAGGGCCTGAAGGCGCGCGCTTTCCTTGGCCAGGTCGGCATCAACCAGATTGCCGATCCCGGCCTCCAGTGTATCGACCAGCTTGGACACAAACGTCTTGTGCGCCTGGATCTGCTTGGCCTGCGAGCCCAGCTCACCCAGCGAGGAGTTCAGCGCAGTGATCGAACTGTCCAGCCGGGTCAGCGCGGCCGTTGCCCCACTGGCCGTCAGCAGACTGTCCGTCAGCGACAGCGAAATGATGGACCCGCCCAGCGACAGATCCTTGGCCCCCAGGGTGACGAAGGATGAGGCGTCGGCATTGGCGAGGAACTGGATACCCGAGCTCAGGCTGCCATTCAGAATATTGCCGCCGTCGAACTCGGCGTTTTCGTACGCCGACTGGATGGCGCGAAGCAGGGCCTTGAAATCGGAGTCCAGCAACTGGCGGGACTGGCTCCCCAGCGAGGTATCCTTGGCCGCGACCACCTTTTCCTTCAGCTGGTTCAGCAGGTCGGAAATCGATTCGCCGGCGGACAACGCAACGTCGGCTATGGCCGTGGCCCGGTCCAGGCTCTGCTTGACGGCCCCCAGGGCACCGACATCGGCGCGCTGACCCTGGGCAATGGCCCAGATCGCAGCATTGTCCTTGGCACCCTGAACCTTAAGGCCCGTGCTGATTCGGTTCTGCACCTCACCCAACCGTGTATTGGTCTGGGTCAGATTCTGCAGAGCAATCGCCGCGGCGACATTAGTATGGACGCTATTCGTCATCCGTCTCGTTCCCTTAGGATTTCGAGACAGGCTAGAGCCCGATTCGTGTGTGTATGGTTAACGCGTGATAACCACGTCATTTAACCACGCGGATCGCTCCTGCGTGGCAACCGGTCTGATTGTCCCCCACCCTCAGGCAGAAGTGTCGATCACGGCCCCCGCCGCATAGTCATCCTCGCCCTTCAACTCGACGATCTGCTCTCGCGGCAGCTGGCGGATCACTTCGCCAGTTAATCGATCGAGGGTCTTGTAGATGAACGACCCCTCGCGGGATCCTTCCTCGATGACCAGCCGGTATCGGGATGCGCGTTCGGCGTCCTGTTGGGCTTTGGATTGGTGGAAGTCGCCGTTCGCGGTGGACCCGCTGGTGGCAACGACGATGGGGGGGACGGCACCTATCTTTGCATAGTTGTTCATGACTTCTGCCGGCAGCGTTTCGCTGGCGGCCTCCGGTCGTCAGAGCCCGGCGGATGGTCGGGTGGGACCGCGTATTGCGGCCCCACCCTTCCATTCGGTGTTCCTAGCGGAACAGGCCGAGCAGGATGGAAGTGGACGAGTTGGCGATCGACAGAGCCTGCACACCGAGCTGTTGCTTGGTCTGCAGCGCTTGCAATCGGGCGCTTTCCTTGGCCAGGTCGGCATCCACCAGGTTGCCGACACCGGCTTCCAGGGCATCCTGGAGCTTGCCCACGAAGGTCAGGTTGGTTCCGAGCGAGTTGGAACCGGTACCCAGCTTGGCCAGCGAGGCCCCGACGTTGTCGATCGAGGCGGTGACCAGGGCCAGCGAAGCGGTGGCGGCACTGGCCGTGTTGATCTCACTCGAAGCACCCAAGGTGACGACCGAACCGCTCAGGCTCATGTCTTGCGAGGCGACCGTGATGGTCGAACCGGACACATTGGCCAGGGCCGCGAAGCCGCCCGTGCTCGAACCGTCCAGCAGGTTGACGCCGTTGAACGCAGCATTGTCGACGACGGTCGCGATCTGGTCGCGGATCGACTTGAAGTCTTCATTCAGGGCGCTGCGGGCCGAACTCGTCAGCGACGTATCGGTCGCCGAAAGTGCTTTTTCCTTCAGCTGGATCAGCAGATCGGAAACGGACTCACCCGCGGCCAGGCTGACATCCACGGCCGACTGGCCGCGCTGCAGGCTGTCCTTGACGGCATTCAGGGCACCAATTTCGGCACGTTGCCCCTGGGCGATAGCCCAAATGGCACCGTTGTCCTTGGCGGAAGAAACCTTCTTGCCGGTATTGATGCGGTTTTGAACCTGCGAAAGTTCGTTGTTGGTGACTTGCAGGTTCTGTAGGGCGATCATTGCGCCCACGTTGGTGTTCACGCTGTTCAAAGCCATGACACGGTCTTCCTTCTTCATGGTGTCCGACGCCATTTTGGCTGCCGGGAGCTTTCTGCTCAGGCCCTTCGACGCAAGGACGGGGCCACGGAGGTCATTTCGGGCCAGCCCACAACACGCTGTTTTCGCAATGGTACTTTTAGTTTACCACGCTATTGACCCGGCAGGTTTTGCCGCTCCGGCGCGCAAACCGGCAAAAACCGCCGGGCACCAGGCAGAAATTGCCGGTTCAGCGGCGGATTCGGAGGGTCTTCGGCATCAACGACGCCGATCCACCGCCTTGCGCCAGCGCGCCTGCAGCGTCCGCTCTGCCAGAAGCGTGTCGACCGCCATCTGTCGGGCCGCGTCGCAGGCGATCAGATCGCCGCCCCGCGTCATATAGGCGACCTCCAGATCGGCCTGGGTCGGGGCTTCACCCAGCTGCGTCAGCGCGCAGGGCGTCGTCGCCGGCTCCGGCAGGGTCAGCTGTGGCGGGACCGGCGCAGACAGCGGGGGCAAGCCGGCACAGCTCGCGATCATGAGCGCGCAGACGGCGGGCACGGCTTGGTGCCAGGGGAAGGTCGGCATCATCGTCAAGTCTCGCTTCAAGAATGGCGGGGGCGGTGAGTCGAGTCACCGCCAGCGTCTGGCGGTGGAGCTGGTCCATGGCCCGGCTCTGGCCGGCGTCGCCCTCGCGTTCGAGCCGTCGGGCGGCCGCATCGGCCTCGGCGACGGCGGTCCGGTTACGGGCGGCTTCCAGTCGGCGCGCGCCGAGGTTCAGAGGGTCCCAACGCAGACCCAGCCCTTGTCCGACCAGAACCATGGCCAGCAGCAGGCCGATCATCAGCACGATCCGCCCGGTCGTCGTCAGGGCGCGCCACAGGGACGGACCGGTCACGGGAAGGTCTTCCGGTTCAGTTCGAAATGTGGCCCGTCGCGCAGCCTCGGCCAGTCCCCACCCCAGACCAGCGGCGTGTCCAGCTTGACCGCGGCCTGTTTGAAAGCCGTCGCGATCCGCCCGTACAGCGGCCAGTCCCAGCGGACCCGGCCATCGACGATCGCCGCGACATCGATCGCATGGCCGGTCAAATGACGCGAGTTCAGCGTCCGGCTGGCCCCGGCCCTGACCAGCGCGACCTGGCGCTCCCGCGAGCGCAGGCCCTCGGTGATCATGAAGTCGACCGGACTGACGACGATGGCCACCTCGACCACCGCGACCAGGGCGGGATGAACCCCGACCAGTCGGGCGCGCGAGCGCGCCGAAAGCCGGAAGCTCATGGCCGACCTCCCGCACCGAGCCGCAGCCGCAGATTGACGAGCAGGGTCACCAGCTGCTGCGCCGTCGGAGCCACCAGATAGAGCACCAGAGTCAGGGCCAGCAGCCCCATCAACGCCTCGGCCAGACGTGGCAGGCTCGCCGCGGGCACCCGCGCCAGCGTCCGCTCCAGCAAGAGCCACAGGGCCGCGCTGGCGCTGAACACATACAGCCGTCGCCACAGCCAGCGCCCTTCGGCCAGCGACGGTGACCCGTCCACCCCGCCGGTCATCGCTCATCCTCCGGATCGTCAGGGCCGCCCACAGCGCGATGTCCGTCCAGTCCGGCCTCAATCAGCCACGCCTCCGGCGACAGCCAGGCCGGAACATCCCACGTCGATTCATCCAGCAGGACAACCTCCCGCGGCACGACTACGGCGGAAAACAGGCGCGCGCTCATCCGAATGCCACCAGCCAGACGACGCCCGGTGCCCCGGCTCCGCCGACGCCGCCCGTCGTCAATCCAGCCCCGCCGCCACCGCCGCCCGCGCCGTACAGACCGCCCGAGCCGCCGGAATAACCGTCACCACCGGCAGAAGCCCCGCCCCCGGCCCCACCGCCACCAGCCCGATGCAGGGACGGCCGGGGCGTATCCGCGCCTGCGGTACCCGCCGCCGCCGCGCCGCCTACCCCTCCACCGGCCGTGATCTCCAGCCAGGCCCCGGCCCCGCCCGCGCCGCCGTCGCGCGCGGTGTTTGCAGCATCCAGTCCGCCACCCCCACCGCCGCCGCCGGGACCGTCAGGCGCAGCGGCGGCCTGTCCGACCTCGCCCGGCCCGGACACTGCCGCACCGCCGCCGGAGTTCGCCCCTGTCCGTCCGGTCCCGCCAGTTCCGCCCGTGCCGGACACACCATTCCCCGGCGCGCCACCGGTCGCCGGGATCGCGGTCAGCAGCACCTGTCCGTCGTCCAGCACCCGGCTCGCGCCACCGTCGCCGCCCGCGGCCGCGTCGCCGCCGGCCCCGCCGGGGCCGACCTCGATATCCAGAACACCGCCCAGCGCCGCGACCGGCCATTCGCCCCGGTTGGTGCCGCCCGCGCCCCCGCCGCCCCCGCCGAAACGCACCGTCCCGCCGGGCCCCGACGCCCCCGCGCCACCGCCCCCGCCGCCGGCCACGGCGATCGCCTTGACCGTCCGGGCCCAGTCAGGGACCAGATAGGTGTTCGAGGCCGAAAACACCGTCACCTCGACCCGACCGGCCCCGCGCGGAAAACTCACCCGTCCTGTCGTGGCATCCACGACAAACGCCTCAACCCAGCCACTGCCATCCGGGCTGACCTTCAGCCGCAGATCGTCGTCGCCGATCAGGCCCAGCTCGGCCCGCCCGCCCCAGCCGCTCTGGAACAGCAGTGACAGCACATCGCCCGCGCTCTCCTTATTCAGGGTCAGCCGCAGGTCACCATCGCCGCCCGCAGCTGTCTCCAACGCCGTCCACAGCCCCTTGTTGACCCGGGCGACGAACGGATTTCCAGCATCGGCACTGGCGTTGAGCCCCAGCCGCTCCAGCCCCTGCACCTGACCCAGACGCGACCCCAGCGGCAGCCAGTCGCCGCCGACCCGGACAAGGACTGCGGCCTCGTCCAGCACGATCGCCAGCGCCCCGTCCGGTACGACCAGCACCGTCCAGCCCCCGGCCTCGGCCCGCATCAGATCGCCCGCGGCCGCCAGGGCCCAGGCACTGCCGGTCGCCCCCTCGGGCAGGATGTAAAGCGCGCCGTCCTGCGGCGTTTCCGGTTGATCTGTGCGAACTCGACTGACCACCGCCAGCTGGACCAGGGCGTCCAGCCTGGTCAGGGACTCGTTCAGGGTCACATGTTTCTGCATCTGGCCCGCCGCCAGATAGGGCAGGCCCAGCCGGGCGCTGGCGTCGTCGCTCATGACGGTCTCCGTATTCAGTTCGGAGAACAGTCTGGCGCAGCCACGGACCAGGGCGGGAAATTGACCCCTGCCGGGAGCTCAAACCCTTGATCAAACAGCCTTTTAAGTAGGCGCGAAATGCGGATTCAGGCGCAAAACCTCGCAGAGATCGCGCGGATTCTGCGGCTCAGAGCTGCTGCAACTCGCCCGAGGCGACCACCGGACCGTCCGGTTTGGCGGCTCCCGGTGTATGGCCCGGCGCCTCCATCGACACGGCCACGGCGGCGGCCTGTCCGGCCATGCCCGACAGCGCCCCGGTCAGATTGTGCCGCGAGGTCGCGGTGCCGTCGATCGCCCCGACCAGCTGGACCCCGCCCTCGGGCATGACCAGCCACAGGTGCGGCACCCGCGTATCGCCCGCCATCTCGTGGGTCGGGGCCAGATAGAGCGCACCGCTGACGCTGTCATAGGCGATGGTCATGGCGGACACACCGTTGTCGAGCGACAGGGTCGCGACCCGCATTACCCCGCCTGCGGCCGGGACCGGAACCATCACCGGACTCGGTGCCGGCTGCATCAGCAGGATGGCCATGGCCGCGACGCTGGCCGCCAGCAACCCGGTCGAACCGACCGCCCAGCGCCGCCAGAACGTCACACGTGCGTTGTCATTGGCCGGGATGGCGATGCCTGCGGCGATGCGCGGCCACACGCCACTGGACGGTTCGACCGGATCAATCTCCGCTGCGAAGGTCGCCAGATGAGCGTTCCAGGCCTCGACCTCGACGGCAAAGGCCGGGTCATTGGCCTCGCGTCGGCGGGCCTCGGCCTCCGCCTCGGGCGACAGCACCCGCAAGGCCAGTTCCCCGGCCAGGGCGTCATCGTCATTGATGTCGGTCGGTTCGGTCATTGTTCGAGACAGGCCCTCAGCCGCAGAAGTCCCCGCCGGATCCAGCTTTTCATCGTGCCCAGCGGCACATTTTCTCGCACCGCCAGACTGTCATAGGTGGCCCCCTCCATAAAGGCAGTGCGGATCACGCCGCCGACCTTGTCGTCGAGTTGATCGAGACAGCCATGCAGCCGACGCGCCTCGTCGTCCCGCTCCACCGTCTCGGACGGCAGCAGGGCACTATCGACGACCGCGTTGGCTTCATCGACCGGGGTCGATCTGCGGAAATTGGCACCGGCGCGCAGCCGGTCGATGGAGCGGTTGCGGGCGATCGTCACCAGCCAGGTGATCGGACTGGCCCGCGAGGCGTCGAAGCTCCCCGCCTTCTTCCAAACGGTCAGATAGGTTTCCTGCAAGACGTCCTCGGCGATCTGTCGGTCAGCCAAGATACGCAGGCATATGCCCAACAGTTTCGCGGAGGTGGCCAGATAGACCTGCCGGAACGCCGCGCGGTCACCCTGCCCGGTCATTCCGAGCGCGTCGGCCAGTTGGTCGCGAGTCAGCATGGGTGTCATCAGGAGCCCGGATTCGATTGCATGTCAGCTAGGCGGGTCCGGAACCGGCCCGTCAAGCACAGCCTCGCTCAGTCGTGCAGATATACCATGCGCCGTGCCTTGGCATCCGCGCGCATCGCCGCCACATGTTGCTCATGTTCTCCCGAGGCACGGGCCTCGCGCTCATTGGCCTCAACCCAGTGGGTGCTCGCGATATGTTTCTGCAAGGCATTGGCGGCCATCAGCTGCCCGGGAAAAAAGGTGTCGACCACATCCCCTGCGACCGGCACCGTCCCGACTGCCGTATCCACCGCCATATAGGCCGCCATCCGCGCCAGGGTGGACGGCGTGGCCTGGACCCGCAGGCCCTGCAGCAGCAACCAGCCACCCGTCGCCACGGTGTAGACGGTCCCGACCACAGGAACCCAGGTCAGCAGGGCGTCGAGGCCCAGACCGAACGGGCCGATGCCGATGACCCGGTCCGAAAGCTTCTTCACGCCCTCGACATTCGTCCAGATCTTTTCGATATCCCCGATGGTACGTCTGGCCATTCAATTCTCTTTCCATTCGCGACCGTGACAGGACATCCCGATCAGTGTTCACCGAGATTGGCAAGTCCGTGTTCCCACAGCTGAAACGTCTCTTGCCGCTGATGATGAGCGCGCCGGCGGGCATTTTGTTGCTGGTCGCGTTAGCGGCCCTGAGCGGGATCGGGCATCGCTGGGTCGACATCCTGGCCCAGTTTGGGGTTCCGGCCCTCGGCGTCGCGCTCGCCCTCACCGCCCTGACTCTGCTGCTGCGCCAGTTTCACGCCGCCGTCGCCTATGCCGTTGCCGCCCTGGCGTTGGTCGTCGCCGTCTGGCCGCAATGGATGCCGGCGCGCGGCGTTGCCCGCCCCGATACACCGGTCGTGCGGCTGTATTCAGCCAATCTGTGGGCCCGTAACACCGACGTTGACGCCATCACCCGCTCGATCGCGAGTGCCGACGCAGACATCGTCATCCTGATCGAACTTGGCGATGCGCCTGCCGCCCGCCTCGATCAGGTTCTGGCCGGCTATCCGCATCGGGTCGCCACCCCGCGCGTCGACCGGTACGGCGGGGCCGCCCGCTCGGTGATCGCATCCCGCTATCCCCTGACCGCCGTCGCCGACGTCGCAGACGGCCTGCACGACGTCACCGCCGTGGCCGAAACCCCGCTGGGTCCCGTCAACGTCATCGGCGTGCACCTGACCCGGCCCTGGCCGTTCCAGTACCAGTGGGGCCAGATCAGTCAGGTCCAGGCCCTGGCTGCGGTCCGCTCGGGCCTGACCGGACCGGTCATCGTCGCCGGGGATTTCAACAGTGTCACGACCGGCCGCATCGGGCGGCAGATCCGGACCGAGGTCGGTCTGAGCCCTGCCCCGGGCTGGCCGGGCACATGGCCGGCAGCGGCCCCTTCAATCGTGGGGATGACGATCGACCAGGTCTATCGCTCGCCGGATCTCGCCTTCGTCAGCCGCCGGCTGGGTCGGCCCACAGGCTCCGACCATCGACCGGTCATCAGCGAATTCACCCTGGCGGCGGACTGAACGCCGGGTCCAGCAGGGCGCGCAGCCGGGCTTCGTGGCCATCAGCGGGAAAGTCGTCGGCGATCCACCCCGCTTCGAACGCCTTCAGCAGCCGTCCCGTCTCCGGCCCGGGAACCACGCCCAGCCGCGCTAGATCGCGCCCGCCGACCGGCAGGACCGGCACCGTCCAGCCGGCAATGAGAGCCGCCAGCCGGACGTCATCGGCCGGATCGCTGGCCACGGAAGCCCGCTGTTGCACCAGCGCATCCTGCACCGCCCGGGGCCCCAGCCGGTACACAGCCGCCCGGGCCGCCTGATCGCTCATGTCCGGCCGCACGGCCGTCGCCGCCTCCGCCCCGGCCACCAGCCGGTCACGTACCGCGTTCGACAGACGCAGCTCCGCCGCCAGCGTCCGCAGGCCGTCCGCACCGACCGGCACCAGACCGGCCAGCCGCACGACCGGGTCGGTGGTTATTTCGCACAGGCGCTGGAACACCGCCCCGGCCACGGCCTCGGGCAGCAGCTGCGCCAGCACGCCCGTGGCGGCCATGGCCTGAACGGCGCGGCGCGGATCGGGCGCGGCCAGTAGTGTCATCAGTTCCGTCGACACCCGTTCCGCCGACAGACACGCCAGACCCTCGACCTCGGCTGTGCAGGCCGCCATCGCCGCCGCATCCGGCACGTCGCGTCCATACCAGGCGTAGAAGCGGAAAAAGCGCAGGATGCGCAGATAATCCTCGCGGATGCGCGTGACCGGATCGCCGACGAAGATGACCCGCCCGGCCAGCGCGTCCGCGACCCCCTCGCCCGTGGGATCGTAGATCCGCCCGCTCAGGTCCGCATACAGGGCGTTCAGACGAAAATCACGCCGCGCCGCATCCTCGCTCCAGTCATCGGTAAAGGCGACCGTGGCCTTGCGCCCGTCGGTGGTGACGTCCCTGCGCAGGGTGGTGATCTCATAGGGCTTATGCCCAGACACCGCCGTCACCGTGCCGTGGGCCAGCCCCGTCGGCACCGCCTTCAGGCCCGCCTTACGGATCGCAGCAAAGGCCACCTCCGGCTCCAGCGTCGTGGCGATGTCGATGTCGGCGACGGCCTGACCCAGCAGGGCATTGCGCACACTGCCGCCGACAAACCGGGCGCAGTCGGGCCCGCCCGCCGCCTCCAGCGCCGCGAACACGGCCCGCGTCGCCGCACTGGTCAGCCAGGGCTGGTCCTGCAGGTGTGCGGTCATGCGGCATCCTCCGCCGTCGCCACTGCGGACTGCGGCTCATCCCCGTACAGGCGGGTCCGCAGGGCCCGGACGATCCCGGCCGTCACGCCCCAGATATAGCGTTCCTCCCACGGCATGGCCCAGTACCAGCGCCGCGGCTGACCCTCACGATCATAGAAGTCCTGCCGGTGGTTCAGCCCATCCATCAGGAAGTCCCACGGCACCTCGAACAGTTCCGCCACCTCATCCGGCGCGGGTGTCAATTCCGGCGGTGTCTTCAGCCAGCCGACTACCGGCGTCACCAGAAAGCCCGTGCCGGTCTCATAGGCGTCGCCCAGGCCGAGCACTTCAACGGTGTCCGGCGCCAGGGCGACCTCCTCCCAGGCTTCGCGCAGCGCGGCGACTGTGGCGGTCTCTCCGGCATCCAGCCGCCCGCCGGGAAAGGCGATCTGCCCCGGATGGCTGGCCAGCTGGTCGGAACGGCGCGTCAGCAAAACGCTGGCCCCGTCCGGTCGCGCGATCACGGGGATCAGCACCGCCGCCGGCTTCAATGTGCGCGCCGGGCGGTCCGCATCGGGATTCAGGTCGAAGTCCGACCGCCCCGCCGTTCGGTCCGGTGTCCAGTCTGCGACCGGCTCCAGCCGCTCGACCAGCCGCTGTTTCAACGACGACTGACTCATTCCACGCCCGCCCCTACCGGTCCCAGCGCAAAGGATTTGCCGTCGCTGCGAACCACCAGCCGACCGTCCTCGACCGTCGCCGTCTCGACCAGATCATAAAAGATCGAACGCACGATCCGGGCCCACAGGTCGCCACGCACATGCACGCGCGGCGCGGGTTCGCCGGTCACCGGATCGGTCTCGACCACGATCGGATGCTCCGCTCCGGCCTCGACCGTGTCACCGACATCGGTGGTGAAGCGCAGCCGGTCGTCGTCGCGCTCCATGGTCACCGCCCGGAACGGCAGGTCCTCGACCGTGATCTTCAGCTTCTCGACCGGCGTGACCAGATGATAGCCGTCCGGATCCTTGCGCAGCACGGTCGAGAACAGCCGCACCAGCTCAGCCCGCCCGATCGGCGAACCCTCGTGCATCCACACGCCGTCAGCGCGAATGACGATGTCGATGTCGCCGCAATGCTCCGGATGCCACAGGTGCACCGGCGGCAGGCCGCGTCCCGGCACCTGTTTCGCAGCCCCGGCCACGGCGGCCAGTCCTCCGGTCTCTGTTTTTGGGCGTTCGCTCATGATCCAGACTTAGGCGCGCCCGGCCTCGTGGAAAAGGCGTGTCAGCGGATCGGTCGCACCGGACCACGCACCGAAGCGCTTGCCAGCGGCAGCCACAGCAGCCGACGCCGGTCGACCGGCCCCGGCAGATCGACGTCCGGTGAGGGCGCAAAGCCGAAGCGCGAAAAATACGGCATGTCCCCGACCAGCAGCACGCCTAACGCGCCCGCCTTGCGCGCATGGTCTACACAGGCGGCCACCAGATCCGCCCCCAGTCCGGCCCGTCGGCTGCTCGCCTCGACCGCGATCGGCCCCAGGAACAGGGCGTCGGTGTCCCCGACACGGATCGGCCACAGCCGCACCGAGCCGATGACCCGGCTGTCCTCGCGGGCGACGAAACCCGCCACCGGCACCGCCTGTTCGCGCAGGCGTTCCGCCGTCTTGGCAAACCGGCCGGGACCGAACGCAGCCAGCACCACAGCCTCGACCGCCGCGGCGTCCGCGGCGGTTTCGGCGTCGATGCGCACGGTCGGGTCAGGGGCGGCGGAATGGGTCATGGGCGGGCGCTGATAGGGCCACGGCCCGACCAGATCAACCGGCTTTGGAGAAATCCGGTGCCCGCTTCTGGCTGAACGCCATAAAGGCCTCCATCGCCTCGGGGCTGCGCATCTGGCTGCCGAAGGCCTCGCCCTCGCGCTGCATCAGGGTCCACAGGTGTTCGGCGTCGCGCATCAACTGCTTGGTCTTGCGGATCGAATTGGGCGCGCGAGTCGCCAGCTTGACCGCCAGCTCCTGGGCCGTCGTGTCGACCTGATCCGCCGGAACGGCCCGATTGGCCAGCCCCCAAGCCAGGGCCGTGCGTCCGTCGATAGCCTCGCCCAAGGCAAACATTTCAAAGGCGCGATGATGACCGATCGCCGCCGGCAGCAGCATCGACGACGCCGCTTCCGGGGCCAGAGCCAGGTTGATGAACGGCGCCGACAGCAGGGCGTCCTCGGCCACCACCACCATGTCGCAATGCAACAGCAGCGTCAGGCCGATGCCGACCGCGCGCCCCTGCACCGCCGCCACCGCCGGCTTGTCCAGATCCGCCAGCGATTTCAGGAAGCGGAACACCGGCATGTCTGCGGCTTCCGCGCCCTGCGACCCCAGGGCGATGAAGTCGGCGATGTCATTGCCGGCCGAAAAGCTGTCGCCCTCGCCGCGGAACAGCAGCACCCGCACCGCGTCGTCCGTGCGCGCCCGTTCGGTCGCCTCGGCCAGCACGGCGTACATCGCCTGGGTGATGGCGTTCTTCTTCTCGGGCCGCGCCAGGGTGACAGTCAGGATGCCGCCGTCGAGGGTGGTCAGGATATGATCGGTCACGTCAGGTCTCGCTGCTTGAGGTCAAGGTCCACCAGTCCACGCCATCGGCGTCGCGGGCAACCTGTGCCCGCCCGTGTCGAACCAGATAGTTGAGATGTGCCAGACTTTCGCCGGTCGCCATGCCCAGCAACCCGTCATCAATGGCGCGAGCGAACAGGGCCCCGAATACATCCACGGCACGACAGGGCTTGGCCAGCGTCCGCTCCAGCCGCTTCAGGCCGGTCTCATGCCCCCGGATCAGGGCATCGAGCCGGGCCTGAACGCCGGTGAACGGCTCGCCGTGCGACGGCAGCACCAGCGTCGTTTCCGGAAACACCGTCTTCATCCGCTTCAGCGACACCAGCCAGTCGCCCAGCGGATCGGCGGCGGGCTCGGTCGGCCACACGGCCACGATCGACGAAATGCGCGGCAGGATCTGGTCCCCGCCCAGCAGCACATCGTCGGACTCCCGCCACAGGCAGGCGTGTTCCGGACTGTGGCCCTCGCCGATGACCACGCGCCAGGCTCCGTCGCCGATCGTCAGGACCTCGCCCTCGACCATGCGGGTAAACGCCGTCGGCAGCGGTCGAACCGCCTTGCCGAACCCGCCGAAATGCTTGCGGTAGCCGGCGACCTGATCCTCACTCCAGCCCGCGGCGTGATAGAAGACGGCCCCGTCCTCAGGGGCGGGCTGGCCCGTGTCGGCAATCAACATCCGCGCCGTCACATACTCCAGCCGCGTCATCAGCAGCGGCACCTGGAACCGCTCGCATAGCCAGCCGGCCAGACCGATATGGTCAGGATGCATATGGGTGCAGATCACCCGCTTGACCGGCCGGCCGCCCAGCGGTCCGGCGAGCGCCGCTTCCCAGGCAGCGATCGAGGCGGCCGTGTTCAGCCCGGTATCGACCAGGGTCCAGCCGTCGCCATCCTCCAGCGCATAGACATTGATGTGGTTCAGCGACATCGGCAGCGGCAGGCGCAGCCACAACACGCCCTCGGCCACGGTGGCGGCCTCGCCGGCTCCGGGCGGAGTCGGAAAGGGATAGGTCAGGCCCCGGTTGCCACCCGGAGTCTGTCGCTCGTCCGGGAGGATCACGCCGTCCGCCAAAGTCGGTCTCCTTTGAAAACCTTGCCACCATGCCTCGCCCTGCCCGCCGGGTCCATAGCGTCCGCTCTCGACCCGCCACCACGGACCTGAGCGGTAACCCGCGGACTGGACCGGACCCAACGCAGTCATCCTGCGTTCATTGCACGACCACAGACTGGTCATTTCACTGCCTTGACCGCGCCGCCCCCGGCCGCCAAGGCTGCACGCCTAAAAGTTTCTTCGAGGAGTTTTCGGTGTCCAACAGCCCTTTAATTGCCGTCATCGGCGGCGCGTTCGCCCTGTCCCTGGCGACGTTCCAGCCCGCAGCCGCCCAGTCTGCCGGACAACAGGCGACCGATCCGACCTTCCAGCCGGAGGCCTCCCAAGAGGACAACGCGCGCCGCAGTCGCAGCCGTCACCAGCGTCCGCGCGCGCCGCAGGCCCCGGCCGCTCCGGCCGCGCCGACCCCGGAAGAATTGATCGCCAGCGCCCAGGTCATTGCCACCTCGGCCGGCGTCGCCTGTCAGGTCAGCGAGGCCGCCGAACTGGGTCTGACCGTCGAACAGGAAGCCGTCTATGAAGCCGCCTGCACCACCGGCCCGGGCTATATCCTGATCGCCTCGACCCCGGCCCAGGCCGTCGATTGCGTGCTGTTGAACGGTCAGGCCAACCTCGTCCGCGCCACCGACCCGGAGGCCGATGTCGGTCAGCAATGCGCGCTACCGGCCAACCAGAACGTCGTCGCTGTCCTCCAGGCCTATGCCACGGAAGCGGGCGTCGACTGCATCGTCGACGAGGCCTCGGCCATCGGCAAGACCGACGACGGCAACCTGATGTATGAGGTCGGCTGCCAGAACAAGGACGGCTACTGGCTCGAGAAAACGACCACCGGCTGGACCACCACCGCCTGCTGGGAATTGATCGGCCGCCGCACCACCTGCCGCTTCACCCCCGCCGCCGAGTCCTACGGGGCCTGGAAGGGTATCCTGGCCGGCACCACGGCCGCCGCCTGCGACGTCCAGCAGACCCGCCTGATGGGCAAGGATGCCGCCGACCTGGCCATCTATGAGATCAAATGCGCCACCGGCGACGGCTATCTCGCCCGTGTCGGTGCCGACCATCGTGCCCAGCGCATCCACACCTGCGCCGAGGCCGTCAACATCGGCGGCGGCTGCCAGATCGGCGTGGCTCCGGCCGCAACGACCGAAGACGCCCCGGCAGCTGAAGCTCCAGCCCAGTAACTAAAGAGCGACCAGGGCCGGTCCGGCAGGCGCACGCGCCTTGCCGGACCGGCCGGCTCCGCCTAGCGTCCAGGCCATGCGCATCGCCACCTGGAACGTCAATTCCGTCAACGCCCGCCTGCCCACCGTGCTCGAATGGCTCGAGACGGCACAGCCCGACGTCGCCTGCCTGCAGGAAATCAAATGCGTGGATGAGAAATTTCCGCGCGAGGCCTTTGAAAGCCTCGGCTACAACGTCGAGACCCACGGGCAGAAATCCTACAACGGCGTCGCCCTGCTCTCGAAATTCCCGCTGTCCGAAATCCGCCGTGGCCTGCCCGGCACCGACGCCTCGGGCTTCGAGGCCGAGTTCGAACAGGCCCGCTATATCGAAGCCTTGGTCGAATGCCCGCGCCCCGTCCGGGTCGGCTGTATCTACCTGCCCAACGGCAACCCGATCGGCACGCCCAAATTCGACTACAAACTGGCCTGGTTCGACCGGCTCAACGCCCACGCCCGCGATCTGCTGACGCAGGAAGAGGCCTTCACCCTGTGCGGCGACTATAACGTCATCCCCACGCCCGCGGACGCCCGCAACCCCGAGGCCTGGACCGATGACGCCCTGTTCCAGCCCGAGTCCCGCGCCGCCTTCCGCGCCCTGAACCATCTGGGCCTGTCCGAAGCCGGGGCGTTGGGCAATCAGCCGCCGGGGACCTTCACCTTCTGGGACTATCAGGCCGGGGCCTGGCAGCGCGATCACGGCATCCGCATCGACTTCCATCTTCTGTCGCCCCAGGCCGCCGATCGCTTCCGTAGCATCGAGACCCATCGCGACGCCCGCGACATGGAAAAGCCCAGCGACCACGTCCCGGTGGTCGTCGAGCTGGAGGACTGAGGCTTGGCTGATACGCTCAGGGTCATTCTGCTGCTCGCCCTGGCCGCCGCGGCCCTGACTACCGGCGCGCTGGCCCTGGCCTGGTGGATGGAGCCCGGACGTCGTCTCGGCCGGGCCCTGCTCAAGTCGCTCGGCGTCGTTCCCGAGGCCGAGGCCCTGTCGCCCGGTGAGGGTCGCGCCGCCGGCCTGGATTTCGACGGAGCCCAGATTGCCGTCTTGTGGAACCGCGGGGCCGACGGTCTGGTCTATGGCTTCGAGGAGATCGAGGGCGGCGAGGTCATCGTCGACGGCCATGTCGTGGCCCGCATCCGGCGCGGCGAGGTGCGCAAGACGCTCGACGTGATGGCCCCCGACGCCGAGACCGTGGTGCTGCGGTTGCTGTTTTCCGACGCCCGCAACCCCGAGTTTGAGCTGTCGCTGTGGAACGCCACCCTGGCGGTCCAGACCGGCTCCCCGGCCGAGGCCATGCGGCTCGGACGGCGCTGGCTGTCGCATCTCGACGCCCTGCTGAAAGCCTGATCGGACACGCGGCCCTTCCGGTCCGGACGCCGGGGCGCTAGAACCCCGCATCCCGTCTGACCCGAGTTCCTGAGGAGCCCGCCGTGGCCCGCCTTTTCGACGCCTACATCATCGCTGACTGGACCGCCGCCGAAGGCAAGAAGCTGGGCGATCAGTCGATCTGGATCGGCGTGGCCAAGCGCGACGTGCGTTTCCGCCTGTACAGCGAGACCCACAATGCCGCGACCCGGGCCGAGGGCGAGAAGCTGCTCGCCTCCCTGCTGGCCGACCACCGCAAGCGCGGTGACCGGGTGCTGGTCGGGTTCGACTTCAACCTCGGCTTCCCCACCGGCACGGCCGAACGGCTGAAACTGACCGGCACACCATGGGCGGCGATGTGGAAATTCCTCGCCGCCAACGTCGTCGACAAGGCCGACAACAGCAACAACCGCTATCAGGTCGCGGCCAAGATCAACCGGCTGATGACCGACAACGCCTGGCCGATGTGGGGCGCGCCCGCCAGTCAGGCCCAGCGCTGGCTGACCACGACCAAACCACCCGCGGGCTCGGGCGCGGACATTCCGGAGTTCCGCGCCACCGAGATCGCTGCCCGCCGTGGCAAGCTGCACCCCAAGGCCGTCTGGCAGATGCATGGGGCCGGGGCCGTCGGCGGCCTGACCCTGGTCGGCATCCCGATGGTGCGCCGTCTGGTCGAGGCCCTCGGCACCGCTGCCGCCGTCTGGCCGTTCGGCACCGGCTGGCGTGAACTGACCGCGGAGGACGTCGAGCCGCTGTCGACCCTGGTGGTCGAGGTCTGGCCGGCCCTGTTCGAGGCCACGCCCGCCCCCGGCGAGTTCAGGGAACAGGTCCAGGTCCGCACCGCCGCCGAGGCCTTCGCCAAAATGGACGACAAGGGCACCCTCGCCCACGCCTTCGCCCCGGCCAAGGGCACCGACGAGGCCACGATCACGCAGGTCGAGAGCGAAGAAGGCTGGACCCTGGGGGCCTGATCGCCGCGGGACGTCCGGTGTGAAGACAGGCTAGGGTGGACATGCCGATAGCGGTGAGCGACCGAGTTTCATGCACGACCTGACCGCCATCGTGGCCGACATAACCGAAGAGATGCAGGCTGCCCCGGATCGTGGCCGGCCCGCCGACTACATCCCCGCCCTGGCGCGGGCCGATGTCAGCCAATTTGGCATGGCGATCGTGACCGCCGACGGCAGCGTCCATACCGGCGGCAGTGCCGATGAGCCTTTCTCGCTGCAGAGCGTGACCAAGGTCTTCGCGCTGACCCAGGCGCTGGGCCGGGTGGGCGACCAACTGTGGGACCGGGTCGGCCGCGAGCCCTCCGGCAGTGCCTTCAACTCCATCGTCCAGCTGGAATCCGAACAGGGCATTCCCCGCAATCCCTTCATCAACGCCGGTGCCATCGTGGTCTCGGATGTCAATCTTGCCCGGGGCGCGCCGCGTGCCGCCCTCGCCGAGCTGGTCAATTTTGTCCGCTATCTCGCCGACGACGACACCATTGCCGTCGATACCGAGGTCGCCGCCAGCGAGCTGGAGACCGGCTTCCGCAACGTCGCCCTTGCAAACTACATGAAATCTTTCGGCAATTTGCGCCGCTCGCCTGAGGAGGTCCTCGACCTCTATTTCGGTCAGTGCGCCATCGCCATGAGTTGCCGCCAGCTGGCGATGGCCGGTCGCTATCTAATGGCCGCCGGCCTCAACCCCACCAATGGCCACCGGGTGGTCTCGGAAGCCCGGGCCCGGCGGATCAACGCCCTGATGCTGACCTGCGGCCACTATGACGCCAGCGGCGACTTCGCCTTCCGCGTCGGCCTGCCCGGCAAGTCGGGCGTGGGCGGCGGCATCCTCGCGGTGGCCCCCGGACGCGCGTCGATCTCTGTCTGGTCCCCCGGCCTCAACGCCCAGGGCAACTCCCAGCTCGGCACCCTGGCCCTCGAGCGGCTGGCGACCCGCACCGGCTGGTCGGTGTTCGCCAGGGGGGCCGTTGCGGATAGCTGAGTCTGCGGCCACGACCGCCTTCTTGCTACCTAACCGATCAGCACCCCCGCCGCCGCCCGCGCCTCGTCCGTGATCGTCGCTCCCGCCAGCATGCGGGCGATCTCTTCCTGACGGGTGGCGGGGTCGAGGGTGTCGACCGTGGCCGTGGTCACCCCGTCGGCGTCGGCCTTGCGCACCTTCCAGTGGGCGTGGCCGCGCGCGGCGACCTGCGGACTGTGGGTGACCACCAGCACCTGGGCTCCGGTCGACAGCCGCTTCAGGCGCTGACCCACGGCCTCGGCCACGGCCCCGCCGACGCCCTGGTCGACCTCGTCAAAGATCATCACCGGCTGGCGCTGGTCGGCGCGGCTGGCCAGAGCCGCCTTCATGGCCAGGGCGAAACGCGCCAGCTCACCGCCCGAGGCAATGGCGTCCAGCGGCCCGAACGGGGTCCCGGCATTGGTGGCGATCTGGAAGCGCACGGTCTCGAGACCATGCGGCCCGCGACGGCCCTCGGCCACCGGCTCGAAATCGACGCGGAACCGGGCCCGGTCCAGCTTCAACGGCCCCAGCTCGCCCATCACCGCCGCGGCCAGCCGCTCGCCCGCCGCCTCGCGCGCCGAGCTCAGGAAGGCGGCGGCCACGTCATAGGCCTCGCGCGCCACCGACGTCGCCCGCTCCGCCTCGGTCAGGGCCTCGGCCCCGTCCTCGATCAGCCGCAGCTGGTCGCGGAACCGGCCGCGCAGCACCGGCAGCATCTCGACACTGGTCTTCAGCTTGCGGGCGGCAGCGCGCAGGGCAAACAGCCGCTCCTCGGCCTTGTCCAGCCGGCCGGGCTCGAAATCAAAGGCGGCGGCGGCGGCGTCGACCTCGGCGATCGCCTCGACCGCCTCCACCAGCGTCCGGTCGATGGCCTCGGCCGCGGCCAGCAGCCGGGCGATCACGGGGTGGTCTTCCTCCGCCCCGGCCTGCAGGGCCCGCTGGCGCGCATGTTCGACCGCGCGCAGGGCCGACGACAGCTTCTGGCTCAGCTTGTCGCCGCCCAGCGCTGTTCGCGCATCCGACAGATCGGCCAGCGCCTTTTCAGCGGCCCCCAGTATGGCCCGCTCGCCCGCCAGTTCAGTCTCTTCCTCGGCGCGCGGATCCAGCGCGTCCAGATCGGCCAGGTTCAGCGCCAGATCCTCGGCATGGGCCGCGGCCTCGGCAGCGGCGGCGCGCAGCTCGGCCAGCCGGGTGGTCGTCGCCTTCAGCGTCTCGGCCGCGCGCGCCACATCGCCCAGCTGCGGTGCCAGACCGCCATAGGTGTCCAGCAGGGCGCGGTGGGTCTTCCAGTCCAGCAGGCCGACGGTCTCGTGCTGCCCGTGCACCTCGACCAGGGCCTGGCCGATCTCGCGCAGGGCCGTGACCCCGGCGGGCTGGTCATTGATGAAGGCGCGGCTGCGCCCGTCCGTCGACAGGATGCGGCGCAGGATCAGGTCCTCCCCGACCGCCACCTCGAAGCCGCGCTCGGCGATCAGGGCGATCAGCTCGGGATCGTCCGGGGCCGAGAACACCGCCGTGGCTACCGCCTGCTTTGCGCCCTCGCGCACCAGTCCGGCGTCGCCGCGCCCGCCCAGGGCCAGACCCAGGGCGTCGAGAATGATCGACTTGCCCGCCCCGGTCTCGCCGGTCAGCACAGTCAGGCCCGCCTCCACCTCGAGATGGAGCGCGTCGATCAGGACGATGTCGCGAATGGTCAGGGCGGTCAGCATGGCGGGATGATTCGTGGCTTTCCCCATACTAGAGCGAAATCGGTTGAGTTGGACGAAGTCCAACCCGGTTCAGATTTCGCTCCAGTTTAAAGCTGGACCACCGACGGTCAGGCTCAGCCCGGAATGATCCGGCGCAGCCAGCTTTCACGCTTGCCCTCGGGGGCGACCTCGGGCCGCTGGCCCTGTTCGGTCAGCAGGGCATAGGCCTCGGAATACCAGGGGCTGCCCGGATAGTTGAAGCCCAGAACGGCACCGTTGCGCACGGCCTCGTCCTTCAGGCCGATGCTCAGATAGACCTCGACCAGACGGTACAGGGCCTCGGGCGTGTGCGAGGTGCGCTGGAACGCTTCGTTGTCGATCACCGTCTTGTAGCGGTTGATCGCCGCCAGTGGCTGGTGGCCGCGCTGGTAATAGCGACCGATCGCCATTTCCTTGCCGGCCAGCTGGTCGTTGACCATGTCGATCTTGACCGTGGCGTCGATGGCATAGGCGGTGCCGGGATAGCGGCGGGCCACGTCGCGCAGGCCCAGCAGCGCCTGTTCGGCATAGCCCTGGTCACGGCCGACGTCGGTGATCTGTTCGAAATTGCTGATCGCCTTCATATAGAAGGCATAGGCGGCCGACGGATTGCCCGGGAACAGCTGGATGAACCGGTCCGAAGCGGCGATCGCCTCGGGATAATTGTTGTTCTGATAATAGGCGTAGATCTGCATCAGGATCGCGCGCCGCGACCATTCCGAATACGGATGCTGGCGCTCGACCTCCTGGAAATAATCGACCGCATCGCTCCAGCGCTCACGCTGCAGGCGCTCGTAGCCCGTATTGTAGAGCAGCTCGACCGGCCGTTCTTCATAGGCCAGGCGGGGACGTTTGCTGGTGCCCGAGCAGGCACTCACGGCCAGAACCGAAAGCGCGACTGTCGTGACGATCAGACCGGTACGAAACTTCGAAGCAGGCAAGGGCGACCTCATGACATGCCGACGCCGGTGCGCCCCACACGGCGCTCCGGAAACACAGCGAGACCTCTACACCAGCGACAGGACCGCGCCAATGCAGACGCAAATTGAAGATATTAAGTCGCCGCGCCTTGAAGCGAGGCTGTCCCCTGATAAGAAGCGCGCTTGAAAACGCCACCTGATCTGGCGGTTTGATGACGGCAAAAGGATGACCGGCGATGAAGCTGCTTTCTGGCAATTCGAACCGGACCCTGTCCCAGGCGATAGCCACCCACCTCGACATGCCGCTGACCAAGGCCCAGGTGAAACGCTTCGCGGACAACGAGGTCTTTGCGGTCATCGAGGAAAACGTCCGCGGCGAGGACGTCTTCATCGTCCAGTCGACCAGCTACCCCGCCAACGACAATCTGATGGAGCTGCTGATCATGACCGACGCCCTGGTCCGGGCCTCGGCGCGTCGGATCACGGCAGTCATGCCCTATTTCGGTTATGCCCGGCAGGACCGGAAGACCGGCGGTCGCACCCCGATTTCGGCCAAGCTGGTCGCCAATATGATCACCCGGGCCGGCGCGCACCGGGTGTTGACGATGGATCTCCACGCCGGGCAGATCCAGGGCTTCTTCGACATCCCGACCGACAACCTGCTGGCCACCCCGGTGCTGGCTCGCGACATTCGCGAACACTATCCACGCAGCGGCGAACTGATGATCGTCTCGCCCGACGTCGGCGGCGTGGTGCGGGCCCGCTCCCTGGCCAAGCGGCTCGATGCCGACCTGGCCATCGTCGACAAGCGCCGCGCCAAGGCCGGCGAGAGCGAGGTCATGAACATCATCGGTGACGTCGAGGGCCGTCGCTGCATCCTGTTCGACGACATCGTCGATTCCGGTGGCACCCTGGTCAATGCGGCCCAGGCCCTGATGGACCGCGGCGCCGAGTCGGTTTCCGCCTATATCAGCCACGGCGTGCTGTCGGGTCCGGCCGTCAATCGCGTCACCGACGGCCCGCTCAAGGAACTGGTGATCACCGACTCCATCGAGCAACCCCACGAAGTTTTGACCTGCGACAAAATCCGCAGCGTCTCCGTGGCACCATTGATCGGCGAGGCCATCCGCCGCATCGCCAACGAGGAATCGGTGTCCAAACTGTTCGATTAACGGTCGGAAAACCCCTCCGGCCGCGTTATACAGGCCACTAGGATGCCGGTTGCCGCCGGCGTTACGCTTTTACGTGGGGTTTCATGCCTATGTTCCAGACCTCTGTACGTTCCGGTCTGTCGATCGCGGCCGTCGCCGCAACCGTGCTTCTTGCCAGCTGCGCCACGCCCGAGCCTGAGCCCGTCGCGCCGCCCCCACCGCCACCGCCGCCCGCGGTGACCCTGAACGAGGGTGTGGCCGAAGCCGCTTCCATTTATGTGACCTTCATCCGCGAGGTCGGCTCGATCCAGGCCGGCTTCCCCGACGCGGAATCGATCCAGGCCGCCATCCGGCGCGGAGCCGCCTATGAGCCGGCCCAGCTGTCGCGCGGCATGATCGCCTATGGCTCGATCCTGGCCCTGCAATCGCCCGAGTTCGTCGCCGGCGTCCGCACCTTCGGCGTCGACCCGACCCAGCGCCGGATGATGGTCGAGCGGATCATCGCTGACCCCGCCTATGCCGCCACCCTGCCGGGGGCCGACGCGGCCGCCGGTCTGATCGTCCAGGTGATCGGCAAGGATTCCGCGGCCCTGATGACCATCGCCAATGCGGTTGAGGAAGACGCCTATACCATCCAGGGCCGCGGCGACCCCCGCCGTCGCTGGGCCTCGACCCACATATCGAACCGCGAAGACCGGTTGGAGGGCGCCAAGAGCCTGTCCGCCGTCCAGATGCTGCCCTCGGCCGAGGAATCCGCCCGCTTGTTCGCGGCTGCCAACTCGGGCGCAGGCCTGTCCCTGACGGCCGCCGACGCCGGACCGCCCTACACCCCCGCCGTGGTCAACTCGCTGGCCATCGCCGCCCTGGCCGCCCTCGGGGCCGGTGGTGACGATGCCCGGGCCAACACCGAAGCCCTGGTCGTCGAATCGAACAGCGAGTTCTGCCTGAACATGTCGAAGCTGATGCTGTTCCAATGCCTGGCGGCCTCGCGTCCCAGCTATGAGGACATCTTCTGCGTCGGCCGGCACATCATGCGCGACCTGGCCACCTGCACGGCCAGTAACATCACGCCGGTGCCGCGCGTCACCCCGGCTCCGGACACGGCGGTGGCTGGTGCGAGTGGCGTTTCGACCCCGGTCGCGGCCGGAGCCGCGGCGGCATCGGCCAGCGCGATTCAGACCGCGTCACGCTAGAATTTCATCACCGCGCACTGCCCGTATGCGACCCTGTCGCGCACGGGCAGTTGCGTACCTGCCCTTGAGCGTGTAATGACCCGCGCTCTTGAATTCGAGGGTCCAAGACCCCGCCGCGCGGGCCTGCCCAGCGGCGTTTGTGTTATTGAGGCGAGCCAGATGGCCGAGATCATCCTGAACGTCGACGTCCGTGAAGGCGTCGGCACTGGCGGCGCCCGCGCCGTGCGTCGTACCGGCGGAGTGCCGGGAATCCTGTACGGTGGCGACAAGGCCCCCGTATCCATTTCGGTGAACGAGAAGGACTTCCGCAAGTCCCTCTACACCGGCAAGCTGCTGGGCCATCTGGTCACGCTGAAGTACGGCGACGAGAGCCAGACCGTCATCGCCAAGGCGGTGCAGTTCCATCCGGTCTCGGATCGTCCTCTGCATTTCGACCTGATGCGCGTCGACATGAAGCAGATCATCAAGATCGAAGTGCCGGTTCACTTCATCAACCAGGATCAGTGCGAAGCCTTCCGTCAGGGCGGTTCGCTGGAAATCGTCCGTCACACGGTCGAGGTCTCGGTCCGCGCCGACCACATTCCGGAAGACCTGACGGTCGACCTGTCGAACCACAAGCTGGGCGACTCGATCCGTATCTCGGACATCAAACTGCCCAAGGGCGTTGAGCCCGCGATCGCTGACCGCGACTTCATGATCGCCGCGATCAAGGTCTCTTCGGCTGCCATGTCCGAAGCCGCCGACCAGGCCGCCGATGCCGAAGCTGCCGAGGCCGAAGCCGAATCCGTCGAGGTTCCGGCCACCGCCCAGGGCGATGAGGTTGCTACCGAGGAAGACGACAAGTCGGAAGACTGATCGTCCCGCGATTGACTGTTGTGGAGCGGCCCATTCCTTTGCTGGAGTGGGCCGTTTCCATTTCCGGAGCTGAGCGATGATCATCCTGGCCGGGCTCGGCAATCCGGGCCCCAAATACCAGAACAATCGGCACAACATCGGCTTTATGGCCGTCGACACCATCGCCCGACGCTGGCGCTTCGGTCCCGAGCGCGCCAAATTCCAGTCGGTCATCAGCGAGGGCGAGATCGACACGCCCGACGGCCCGGTTCGGGCCCTGCTGATGAAGCCCCAGACCTATATGAACGAGAGCGGCCGCGCCGTCGGCGAGGCTGCCCGCTTCTACAAGATCCCGCCGTCCGACATCATCGTGTTCCACGACGAGATCGACCTGGCGCCCGGGCGTTTCCGCATGAAGACCGGGGGCGGGGCGGCGGGCCAGAACGGTGTCCGCTCGTTGATCAGCCACCTGGGTGCCGATTTCCGCCGCGCCCGTCTGGGCATCGGCCATCCCGGCGAGAGCCATCTGGTCATGCCCCATGTGCTGGGCGATTTTCACAAGGCCGAGCAGCCCTGGCTCGAGGCCCTGCTGAATGCCGTGGCCGATGCCCTGCCCTTCGCCGCCGCCGGTGATGACGAACGCTACCAGGGCGAGGTCATGCGCCTGGCCCCGGCCCCGAAATTCAGCCCGCGTCAGGCCGCTCGCGACGTCTGAGCCCGCCACAGAGCGCGACAACAAACACCTTTCGGGGGCATCGTCCTTATCGCTGCCATCGTCTAGGTTCAGAAGAGAATGAATCTGATGTCCGATGTCCTGCGCATACGTGTGGCCCGGGATCGTAGGTCGGTGTCCCGGGGGGCACCGAAAGGAGTTTTGCCATGATGCGTTTTCTGACCGCCGCCGTTGTCCTGTTCGGCGTCGCCGCCTGCCAGCCGGGCGAGCCTGTCGCCACCAAGAGCACGGTCGATACCGACGGGGTCCGTAATGTCATCAGTGCCACCGGGGCCTGGTGCCGGCCGACGCCGAACGGTGCCCAGGCCGGGGCCTGTTATCTGACGCTCAAATCCTCCGCCGGTGATCGCCTGACCGGCGTGGCCACCCCCGTGTCGACCGCGACCCAGATCCACAACATGACGATGGAAGACGACGTCATGCGGATGGGCGAGATGGCCGAAGGCCTGCCCCTGCCCGCGGAACAGTCCGTGGCCCTGGCCCCGGGCGGCGTGCACCTGATGCTGGTCGGACTGACCGCGCCGCTGGTCGCCGGCCAGGCCGTGCCCCTGACCCTGGGGTTCGAGAAATCGCCGGCCATGACCGTCCAGGCCGAGGTGCGTCAACCGGTTCCCGCCGCCGGAACCGCCCCCGCTGCGGCCCCCGCGACCCCGCCTGCCGACAAGCCCTGACCCCTCGCTGCAAGCGCGCCCCTGACAAACCGACCGCGACCGGCTAAAGGCTCGCGCTCACGAGGATTACCATGGCTCTTAAAGTCGCGATCGTTGGACTGCCGAATGTCGGCAAGTCCACCCTGTTCAATGCCCTGACCAAGACGGCGGCGGCCCAGGCCGCCAACTATCCGTTCTGCACCATCGAGCCGAACACCGGCGACGTGGCGGTCCCGGAGCCGCGCCTGCAGGCGCTGGCCGACATCGCGGGCTCCAAAGAGATCATCCCCTCGCGCATCACCTTCGTCGACATCGCCGGCCTGGTGCGTGGCGCATCCAAGGGCGAGGGTCTGGGCAACCAGTTCCTGGCCAACATCCGTGACTGCGACGCCGTGGCCTTCGTCGCCCGCTGCTTCATCGATGACGACGTCACCCACGTCGAGGATCGCATCGATCCGGTCAGCGATCTCGAGATCATCGAGACCGAGCTGATGCTGGCCGACCTCGAAAGCCTCGAGAAGCGGGTCGGCAACGTCGAGAAGAAGGCCAAGGGCGGCGACAAGGAGGCTCAGACCACCCTGCGCCTGATCAACCTCGCCCTCGAGCCCCTGCGTGCCGGCAAGCCCGCGCGGACGGCCAAGGTCGACAAGGAGGACGAGAAGGCCTGGCACATGCTGCAGTTGCTGACCTCCCTGCCCGCCCTCTATGTCTCCAACGTCGACGAAGCCTCGGCCGACAAGGGCAATGACCTGTCGGCTCTGGTCGCCAAACGCGCCGCCGAGGACAACGCCAACTCGGTCGTCATCTCGGCCAAGATCGATTCCGAACTGGCCGTGCTCGACGAAGACGAACAGAAGGAATTCCTCGAAGGCCTCGGCCTGGCCGAGCCGGGCCTGAACCGCCTGATCCGCGAGGCCTACAGCCTGCTGGGTCTGCAGTCCTATTTCACCGTCGGTCCCAAGGAAGCCCGCGCCTGGACCATCCCGGTCGGTGCCACCGCCCCCCAGGCCGCCGGTGTGATCCACACGGATTTCGAAAAGGGCTTCATCCGCGCCGAGACCATCGCCTACGACGACTTCGTCACCCTGAAGGGCGAGGCCAAAGCCCGCGAGGCCGGCAAGCTGCGCGCCGAGGGCAAGACCTATGTGGTCAAGGACGGCGACGTCCTGAACTTCCTGTTCAGCGGCTGACGACGGACGGGCGCTGCGGCACCAAGGGGACTCTGGCCGGCCTTCGCCAGTCGGCCCTTCGTCGTCGCCCGGCTACGCAGGTCCTTCCGCCGCCGTGGGAAGATTGCCGGCACGACGGCGCGCGCGCAGGTAGATGATCGGCGTCACCAGCGTCCGCAGGACCGAGAGCGCGAACGCCAGCCCGTACAGTCTTATGCCCACGAGAAAGATATCGCCGTTGATGGTGGCCGAGGTCAGCGGCTCGGCGATGATGACGCGGGTGATGGACCGCAGGTCATCAGGCCCGAGGAAGAACAGGAAATAGCCGATCGAGCCGGCGATCCCTTCGCGCAGGAAGGTCTCGATCGCCTCCACTGCGCCAAAGTCGCCGAACAGCGTCGCCTGCACCGGCTGCGGCGCATAGGCGTAGCTCGTGCCGATGAGCGCGAAGATGGCCAGAAACATAGCCAGCCGCGCCGCATAGACCCCGGAGAGTAGCGCCACGGTTTGAACCGGCCGCAACCGCTGGAGCAGTGAGGCCCGTTTCCGATCGTCATCACCGACGGCGGGAATGAGATCGGGAAACGTTGCACTGACGATCGAGAGGAATTTTCCGATCAGGTCGGCCAGGACGATCGCCAGCACCAACAGGAACAGGATCGACGAGACGCTTCGCTCGGCCAGCAGCGTGTTGATCGTCTCGGAGACGCCGAGGACCGCCACGATGGCGATGATGACGACGGAAATTATCGAGCCTTCGATCGTGCGTCGGACAAGATTGAAGATCCCCAACATCGCGCCCCCCGGTGCGTAACAAAACTGGCCGTCATCTGTAACACAGGGCCCGCCCGGGTCCGACTCAGCGCCCACGGGATCGAGGCGACGACAAGGTTGCACCGCACAATGAGGCTTGACGACCTCGTCCTCCTTGGTCCAGCTTGGGCTCACTCATCAAGACCGACCGAGGGATAGGCCCTTTGACGTCGGGGCAACCTGTCAGGATCCACCCGATCCGGACGAAGGTGCCAACTCCTGCGGGGCTTTTCGGAGCCACGAGAGATGAGTGAAGGTCCCCGGCCCGCATCAGGGCTGAGTGTCTTCACGGGTCTTCTCAGCCGTTCGGGTCTCGATGAGCGGGACTTTGACGACCATGACCACGACCGCCCCTCCCCGTTTTGAAACCCTGGCCCTGCACGCCGGCTATGCGCCCGACCCGACCACCCGGTCGGTCGCCGTGCCCATCTATCAAACCACCAGCTACGCCTTCGACGACACCCAGCACGGGGCCGACCTGTTCGACCTGAAGGTGGCGGGAAACATCTACACCCGCATCATGAACCCGACCTCGGACGTGCTGGAGCAACGTCTGGCGGCGCTGGAGGGCGGGGTCGCCGCCCTGACCGTGGCCTCGGGCATGGCCGCCATCACCTATGCGATCCTGACCATCGCCGAGGCGGGCGACAACATCATCGCCACCGGGGCCCTGTACGGTGGCACCTACAACCTGTTCGCCCACACCCTGCCCCAGTACGGCATCGAGGTGCGTTTCATCGACGCTGAAGATTTCGCAGCGGTGGCGGCCAATACCGACGCCCGCACCAAGGCGGTGTTCTGCGAATCCATCGGCAATCCGCTGGGCAATGTCGTGGACTTCGCCGCCCTGGCCGAGGCCGCGCATGCGCAAGGCCTGCCGCTGATCGTCGACAACACCGTACCGACGCCCTATCTGACCCGGCCGATCGAGCACGGGGCCGACATCGTCGTCCACGCCCTGACCAAATACATCGGCGGCCACGGCACCAGCATCGGTGGGGCCATCGTCGACGGCGGCACCTTCCCCTGGGCTGAGCACAAGGTCCGCTTCCGTCGCCTGAACGAGCCGGAAGTCTCCTATCACGGCGTGGTCTATACCGAGGCGTTCGGCCCCGCCGCCTTCATCGGCCGGGCGCGGACGGTCCTGCTCCGGAATACCGGCGCGGCCATCTCGCCGTTCAACAGCTTCCTGATCCTGCAGGGGCTGGAGACCTTGGCCCTGCGCATGGATCGCCACGTCGAGAATGCCACCGCCGTCGCCAAATGGCTGAAGGCCCACCCCAAGGTCGACTGGGTCAACTATGCTGGATTGGCCGAACACCCGGACCACGCCCTGGTCCAGAAATATTTCGGCGGCAAGGCCTCGGGCCTGCTGACCTTCGGCGTCAAGGGCGGGCGCGAGGCCGGCGCGCGCTTCCAGGACGCGGTCAAGGTCTTCGTCCGGCTGGTCAACATCGGCGACGCCAAGTCGCTGGTCTGCCACCCGGCCTCGACCACCCACCGCCAGCTGTCGCCGGACGAACTGAAGAAGGCGGGCGTGACCGAGGACACGGTGCGTCTGTCGGTCGGGATCGAACATATCGACGACCTGATCGCCGATCTGGACCAGGCGCTGGCGGCGGTCTGACCACGCGCGCGCCGCTCATCCCGGCATCCACCGGGGTGAGCGGCAGGATTCGGCCCTACTGCCGCGCCGCGTCGCTTGCGGCGCGAATGGCCCCGAACTCGGACTCCGGCTTCCAGCCGGGCCAGTCGTGGCTGTTCGCGAGGTCGAGACCCAGATGATACAGCAGCGTCAGGTTCTCGACCGCCGAGGTCAGGTCCCAGTTCGCCGACCATTCGTCGCTGGGCTTGTGATAGTCGGCCGCGAACTTGGCCCGCCACGCGGCCTCACCGGCGGTCAGACCACCATCGACCCAGTCCCAGCCGTGCCACGGCATGATCGCCGGCACGCCCATCCGGGCGAACGGGAAATGGTCGGACCGGTAATAGAAATTCTGTTCCGGCATGTGATCGTCGGAGACATAGCGGCCCTGGGCTGCGGCCAGCACCTCGAGCCGGTCTTCCAGATCATTCTGCCCCTTGCCGAAGATCGGCACATCCCGCGTCGGACCCGACAGCGGCAGCATGTCGATATTGATGTCCGCCACCGTCGTCTCCAGCGGCCAGACCGGGTCGGCGGCATAGCCGAACGCCCCCAGCAGCCCCATCTCCTCGGCCGCCATATGGGCGAACACGATCGAGCGTTTCGGCCGCGGTGCGGCGCTCAGCTGGCGCGCCATCTCCAGCACGCCGATGGTGCCCGAGGCATTGTCCCAGGCCCCGTTCCAGATGTTGTCACCGGCGACGCCCGGGTGCTGCGCGGGACCACCGACATGGTCCCAGTGGGCCGAATAGATGATGGTCTGGTCCGGATGCTCGGTCCCGGGAATGCGGGCCAGCAGATTGTGGGTCACCAGCGTCTGGATGGTCTCCGCCACATCGACCGACAGGGTCACGCCGTGCACCGGAACCGCCTTGAAGGTCCCGCTGGCGATGTTCGCGATCTCGCCGATGTCCATGCCGGCCGCTGCGGCCCAGGCCTCGGCCGTGTCGTGCGGCACCGTGCCCGAGAATTCCAGATCGGCCGCGCCCGGCGTCAGGGTGCGGGTGCGTCCCCCACTCCGGACCGCGCGCTGCCAAACCGGCAACGAGGCCGGCTGCAGGACCAGAGTAATGATGCCGACGGCACCGCGGCGGAAGGCTTCGTCGGCCTTGTACTCGTCGGACTCATAGTTGGTCGTATAGGCCCCGTTGAAGCGCTCACCCGCAGGCTCGCCAGCGACGACGATGACGACCTTGCCGTGCACATCGACATCCCCGTAGTCGTCCCACTGGCGTTCGGGCGCATGGATGCCGTGGCCGACGAATACGAGTCCCGCGTCCCGGATCGTGGCCCGGCCGTCATTGGTGATCGCGCGCAGAACGATGTCCGTACCCGGCGTCAGCGCATGCACTGACCCGTCCGGGCCGGTCCAGCTGGCCGTGGCCCAGGCGACCGGCGTGTAACGCTTCAACTCGATGTGCTGCAGCCAGTTGCCGTCCGGACCACCCGGCTCCAGCCCCATGGCCTCATACTGGGCCTGCAACCAGGACAGGACCATCCGCTCGCCCTCGGTGCCGGGATAGCGCCCCTGATAGGCGTCGGCACTGATGGTCCGGATACCCTCGCTCAGACTAGCGGCTGAAAAATCCTGGGCCAGCGCCACGCTGGCGGCGAACACCAGCGCGGCCGCGGCAACGCCGCCACCAACCATCTTGCGAAACATGCGGAAAACTCCATCCCTGGTACAGATCGTCGAACACTCTAGAACCGCTCTACGAGATCACCCGTTACGTTTTCGTCATCGTCTGATGACGGCCGGTTCTGAAAAATGCCGTTCTATCATAGTAGCTTACGGTTGAATTCTTCGGGACAAAAAGCTGTGCTAGGATGGGGTTCGTTGATCAACAGGGCTTCACCCAGGATAATTTCAGAATCCACCACTGGAGGAATGGCGTTGAACCAGCCGAATTCCCACTTCCCGACCGACCCCGGTCCGCAAACCGCACCCGGTCTCTTCGCCTCACCGTCCCAGGTCTGGAACGGTCAGGCACCGTTGCCTGTGGTCTTCTGGGGCTATGGTGTGTTCGTCAGCCTGCTGCTGATCTCGGGCTTCATCGCGGCGCTCTATAACAACACCCTCTGGCTGCAACAGACGCTGCTCGTCGTCACCCTAGCCTACACCCTGTGGGTGCTGGTGGGCATCTGGCGGTCCCCGCCCAGTGAAACGTCAGTCTGGTGGCTGATCGCCAGGGCACTGACGGTCGCCTGGGCCGTCAACATCGTCCTCGTCACCGGCTTTCTTCAGCTGAATATTCTCGAGACCGCGCTGGGCCTATAGGGGCCCGACCGCGTCCCGACTCTGCCGCTGGACTCGCAGGCCCCGCCAGATACTGGCGACCAGCCCGCCTGCCGTGGCGACCCAGGCCGCCAGCGCGATCCAGACCATCGTCTCGGCGATGACCCTCAACGCCGGGATCTCCGCCACCAGTGACAGGCGCAGGCTGGCCAGCGCATACATGCCCAGCGGAAACACCAGACTCCACAGCATCGGCGTATAGACCAGCGGCGCGCGGCGCACGCCATGTTTCCACAGACCGAACAGGATCAGCAACGGAATCCACCATGTGCCCCACGCCCACATGATCAGGGTCACACCATCGATGAACGGCCGCATCGAGAGCAGGAAGGGTACCCCGCTGTCCGACATGATCAGGACCGATCCGGCATTGGTGCTGATGGCCGCCGCGCCCATGACCACCCACAACAACGGCGTGATGTCCTCGGACTCCACGTCGAAGAAGAAGATGCGGTAGGCGAACAGGGTGATGAAGATGCCGTAGAGGCCCAGCCCTACCCCCCACAGCATGTGCAGCAGCACGAACAGAAGCGGGGCCATCTCCCCTTGGGCCGGGGCCAGGATCGCCCCCAGAATGACCAGCGATTCCGTGCCCACGATCGCGATCAGCCAGCCGCCATGGACCACGTTCGCACCATGGGCCGTGTTGAGAAACGTCAGCACGGCAAAGCTGAAATAGCTGAGGCAGAGCCATACGACGAGGGCGAACCCCCACATCGCCAGCGCCGCCTGATCGAAGCCGCGCAGGCTCATACCGATCCCCAGCACATCGCTGGCGGCCACGATGGTGAAGAACGAGAACACCAGCGCCGGATTGGTCAGGTCAGCC
Source organism: uncultured Brevundimonas sp. (assembly GCF_963977465.1). Taxonomy (GTDB): domain Bacteria; phylum Pseudomonadota; class Alphaproteobacteria; order Caulobacterales; family Caulobacteraceae; genus Brevundimonas. Next base: position 387,911 of record NZ_CAXBOQ010000004.1, read on the forward strand.
CAGATCGCCTGCCTGAACCGCAACACGCGCAGCAGCGTCAGCAGCACCAGCCAGACATAGGCGAACAGATTGATGACGAACAGCGCCTTCGACAGCGCCAGATGGCCTTCGAAATACAGGGTGTTGGAAATGATGCCCGTGGCCATCACCAAGGCGAAATAGCCGGGAAACAGGCCCCTGACCTGGGATCGCAGCCAGGACACGCCGCCCTGTGCCATGGCCGTGACCCCCGAACTGACCCGCGGGGTCGGCATCGGCGTTCAGGTCCGGGTCCGGGCAGGACCGGTCCCGACATCCACGATCGAACAGGGCTGCGCGTGCCGCATCGTCAGGCCCTCCACCAGAGATGACCCACGACCATAACAACGCCCGCGCCCGGGCCGCATGATGATTGTCAATCTGCCTGCGCGCCCGCTGCCGGCATCGGCCACGCACGATCGGAAGGTCTCCCCCGCCGCCCGTGCGGACGGCGGGAAAGGACAGAAGGTTTAGCGGCGCTGACTGGCCGACGGTGCCCGGGCCGGACCGAACTCGGATCCCGGCTTCCACGCGGGCCAGTCCCGGCTGTTGGCGAGGGCGCGACCGGCCTGGTACATGACCTCAAGGTCCTCGATCTGACCGCGCAGATCCCAGTCCGGCGACCATTCGTCGTCAGCCTGGTGATAGCGGCGCGCGCCATATTCATCGCGGGCCGCGATGCGGGCCTCGAACGGCGCATCCCGGAACGCGCCACTGCCGTGCGAATAGGCCATCGGCACGCCGCGCTTGGCCAGCGGGAAGTGATCCGAACGGAAATAGGAACCGGCGGCGGGATTGGTGTCCGGTGCGACCGTCCGCCCCTGGGCCACGGCCAGCGCGCCCAGCCGTTCGTCCAGATCCGACTGGCCATAGCCGATGATGCCCAGCTCGCTGACGCGACCGTAGACATTCATCGCATCCATGTTGAAACCGGCCACGGTGGTCGCCAGCGGATAGACCGGGTTGGCGGCATAGAATTCCGAGCCCAGCAGACCGCTCTCCTCGGCGGTGAAGCTGATCATCACGATCGAGCGTTCCGGCCGCGGTCCCGCGCCCCACAGCCGCGCCATTTCCAGCAGGCCGGCGGTGCCGGTGGCGTTGTCGACCGCCCCGTTGAAGATGGCGTCGCCGTTGGCGTCGGGCGTGCCCACGCCGATGTGGTCCCAGTGGCCGGTGTAGATGATGGTCTCGTCCGGGTGGGTCGTGCCCGGCAGGCGGGCGATGACGTTCTGGGTGGTGACGCGGCTGGTCGCCACGTCGAAATGGCCATTGAACCGGGCACCGGTCAGCTCAACCGGCTGGAAGTCGCGGCGACGGGCCTGGGCCTTCACGGTTTCAAAATCCAGACCGGCCCGGCGGAACAGGTCTACCGCCACGTCGCGCTGGATCCAGGCCTCCATCCCCGTGCGCTCGGCTGCCGCATTGGCGCGGACGATGTCGAACTGCGGGCCTGACCAGCTGTTCTGCACCGTGGTCCAGCCATAGGAGGCCGGGGCCGTCTCATGCACGATGATGATCCCGGCGGCCCCCTGACGGGCAGCCTCTTCGTATTTATAGGTCCAGCGCCCATAATAGGTCATGGCCCGGCCGTTGAAGGTGTTCAGCGCCGGCTCCTCGAAGTCGGCGTCATTGACCAGGGCAACGATGACCTTGCCGCGCACATCCACGCCCTTGAAGTCGTCCCAGTCCCGCTCAGGGGCCGTGATACCATAGCCGACGAACACCAGCGGTGCGTCAGCGATGGCGACATGGTCGCCCGGCAGCCGGGTCGAGATGGTGATCTGCTCACCCTGGTTCAGGGCGATGGTCTCGCCGCCGACCTTGATGTCCGCATGGACATTCGAGGCGGTGAAGCGGTTCAGCGACACGTCCTGGGTCCAGCCGCCGCCCGTTCCGCCCGGCTCGAAGCCCGCCGCCGCATACTGCTCGCTCAGATACTGGACCACCTTGGCCTCGGCCGGGGTGGCGATTCCGCGCCCCTCGAAGCTGTCATCGGCCAGGACCCGGACATGCTCCGACAGGCGGGCGGCGTCGAAGGTGGCGGGCGCTCCGGGAGCGGCCACGGTAGCGCAGGCGGCCAACAAGCCCCCTGCGGCAAGAACGGCAACGGACGTGGTCAGGCGCATGAACAGAAACTCTCAGCCTTTGAAATACAGGCCGGGACTCTAGGGCACCGCCCAGGGGCTGTCGATGCGACGAAGCCCCACGAAAAACCCGCCGGCGCGAACGCCGGCGGGTCATGTCGTCTGCGATCGGAACGGTGGCCGTCTAGTGGGCCACGCCCTTCCAGATCTTGCGGTAGCTGAGATAGGTCAGGCCGGCGAACAGGAACAGGAAGATCATCACGCCGAAACCGGCCTGCTTGCGCTCGGTCGCCCGCGGGTCCGAGGCCCAGGTGATGAAGGCACTGACGTCCCGGGCGTACTGGTCCACGGTCTCGGGCGAGCCGTCGTCATAGGTTACCTGACCGGCCGCCAGCGGCGGCGGCATGGCGATAAAGCCCCCGGGCGGGGCGTGGCCTTCACCCGTCCAGAACGGGGTCATGTCGCCCGCCATATAGGGGTTGTAGTACTGGCCCGGACGGATCTGCAGGCCGGCCGGTGCCGCCCGATAGCCCGACAGCAGCGAATACATGTAGTTGGCCCCGTCGTGACGGGCCTTGGCCATCACCGACAGGTCAGGCGGTGCCGCCCCCCCGTTGCCCGCGGCCGCGGCCGTGGCGTTCGGATAGGGCGACGGGAATTTATCCGCCGCCGTGGCGTCACGCATGATCGCCTCGCCGGTCTCGGTGTCGATGTCCGGTACCTGGAGCTCGGCGGCCAGCGCCTTCACGTAGCGGTTCTCGGCCGGGCTGGCCGCATGCGGATCATAGAACGGACCGCCCGCCTCACCCAGATTGCGGAAATGCATCAGGTCCATGCTGTGGCAGGCCGCGCAGACCTCACGATAGACCTTGTAGCCGCGCTGCAGCTGGCCCTGATCGAAGGTGCCGAACGGCCCCTCGAAGCTGAACCCGGCCGAACGCGGATGCTGGGCCCCACCGGCGGCGAGGGCCGGGGCGGCGGCCAGCAGGCCGACAGCGGCGACGAGGGTGACCAGGGTCTTGCGCATGGTGAGGGCGTTCTTCTTGAGGATGGTCATCGCGCTCAGCCTTTCTGCCCGGCGCCGGAAACCGGCGGCAGCACCGGCTCCGAGATCGACAGCGGGATCGACAACGGCGTCTCCTTCCGCCCCACCCAGGGCATGATGATCAGGAAGAAGGCGAAATAGTAGGCGGTGAGCAGGCGGGCCAGCCACAGGAAGCTGTTCAGCTCGCCGTCGAACAGGGTGAAGCTGGGCATGCCCGGGATCACCTGGGCGTCCGGCAGCTTGCCGCCGCACCAGCCCAGCAGGACCCCGACCACCAGGAAGATCAGGAAGAAGACCTTCATCGTCGGGCGATAGCGCATCGACCGCACCCTGGACGTATCCAGCCACGGCAGGATGAACAGCACGCCGATCGAGCCGAACATCGCCACCACGCCGCCGAACTTGTCGGGGATGGCCCGCAGGATCGCGTAGAACGGCAGCATGTACCACTCGGGCACGATGTGCGGCGGCGTCTGCAGCGCATTGGCCGGGATATAGTTGTCGGCATGGCCCAGGGCGTTCGGCATGTAGAAGACGAACAGGGCGAACAGGATCAGGAACAGGATGATGGCAAAGCCGTCCTTGACCGTGAAATACGGGTGGAACGGCAGCGTGTCCTTGGCCTGGCGATCCTTGGGGATCAGGATCCCGACCGGATTGTTCTGACCGGCCACGTGCAGGGCCCACAGGTGCAGCACGACCACGCCGGCGATCACGAACGGCAGCAGATAGTGCAGCGAGAAGAAACGGTTCAGCGTGGCGTTGTCGATGGCCGGACCACCGCGCAGCCAGATCAGCACCGGCTCACCGATCAGCGGGATGGCCCCGATCAGATTGGTGATGACCTCGGCACCCCAGAACGACATCTGGCCCCACGGCAGCACGTAGCCGAGGAAGGCGGTGGCGATCATCAGGAAGAAGATCACGCAGCCCAGGATCCAGATCATCTCGCGCGGCGCCTTGTACGACCCGTAATAGAGCCCGCGCAGCATGTGCAGATAGACCGCGATGAAGAACATCGAGGCCCCGTTGGCGTGGACAGACCGAATGAGCCAGCCACCGTTGACGTCCCGCATGATCCGCTCGACCGAGGCGAAGGCCAGGTCGACGTTCGGTACATAGTGCATGGCCAGAACGATGCCGGTGGCGATCTGGATCACCAGGCACAGGGCCAGGATGCCGCCGAAGGTCCACCAGTAGTTGAGGTTCCTGGGGGTCGGCAGCGACATGTAGTCGGCACCGAAGCGGACGATCGGCAGACGGGTGTCGAGCCATTTCTCGACGCCGGTCTTGGGGACGTAGGTGGATTCGTGATCGCTCATCGGTCTCGCCCTCAGCCGATCTTGATGCGGGTGTCGGAGAGATAGGCGTACTCCGGCACGACAAGGTTCTTGGGGGCCGGTCCCTTACGGATCCGGCCGGAGGTGTCATAGGTCGAGCCGTGGCAGGGGCAGAACCAGCCGCCGTAATCGCCCGTGCCGAAGGTCGGGATACAGCCCAGGTGGGTGCACGAGCCGATCAGCACCAGGTATTGGCTGTGACCGGCCTTGACCCGCGCCGCGTCCGTTTCCGGATCTTTCAGATCCCCTAGCGGCGTCGTCACCGCTTCCTGGATTTCCTTGGGCGTGCGGTAGCGCACGAACACCGGCTTGCCCTGCCATTTGATGACGACCTGCTGGCCTTCCTGGACCTTGGTCACATCGAATTCGATGGAGGCCAGGGCCAGGGTGTCGGCAGCCGGGTTCATGGTGTTGATCAGCGGCCAGGCCACCATCACACCCGCACCGACGGCAGCGGCGCCGGCAGCGATATGGATAAAATCGCGACGGGTGGCTTCGCCCTCGCCGTCGGTGGTAACGACCGATTCGGTCACGTCTTACTCCTCGAACGCCACGCCCGTGCCCGATGAGGACGCCGTTGCCGCAGCACGAAAACCTTAGCCCGTCCTCACTGGACAGTGTGCGACCCGCGTTTGCGGCGCATCGCCGCAAGCTGCTCACGCCTCCTGAGAAACGGTCGCATTTCGAGTCGCGACAAGTCCCGGAGGCGCGCGTATGAGGGCCTTAGAATGCGTCTCGCCCTTTTTCAACCAGCCATTCCTCAGAACGTCGGGGCCTGCATCCGCCTCAGCGCCTGTTTCGGCGTCGAATTGCACGTGATCGAGCCCGTCGGATTCACCTTCGACGACCGGGCGATGAAGCGCGCGGCCCTCGACTACGGCCCCCTCGGACACATGATCCGGCACGCCGGCTGGGATCAGTTCCAGTCCGGCCGGGGTCCGGGACGGCTGGTGCTGTTCACCACCCGCGGCGCAACGCCGCTCAATGATTTCCGCTTCCAGCCCGACGACACCCTGCTGTTCGGCAGCGAGACCTCGGGCGTGCCCGAACCGGTGCACGCGGCCGCCGACGCCCGGGTGGTGATTCCGTTGCGGCCCGAGGCCCGCTCGCTGAACCTGTCGGTCAGCGCCGGCATCGGCCTGTTCGAAGGGCTGCGGCAGACGCAATTCTGATCTTTCTCCCATTGGGAGAAGTTGGCCCGAAGGGCCGGATGAGGGTCGGACGCTTCCGTCGGCGCAAGCCGTGGCTCCAACTGCGAACGGCTCCGCCGAGTGCCGCCAGTCGCCCCTCACCCTTGCGTCTTGCCGATCGCTTCGCTCCCGGAGGCTCATTCCCTCTCCCAATGGGAGAAGGAAACCTATTCCGGCGCGCCGTCCGTCGCCAGGACGGCCAGGCCGGGCCGCTCGCCGGCCTTGCTCGCCGCCACCGCCTCAACCGCCCGCATGACCCGCAGAATGTTCTCCCCGGCCAGCTTGCGGATGTCGGCCTCGGACCAGCCGTTGGCCATCAGGGCCGCGAGAATGCGCGGATAGGCGTCGACCCCGTCGATCCCGTCCGGCAGGGCACTGACGCCGTCGAAATCGCCGCCCAGGCCGACATGGTCGATGTCCGCCACATCACGGACGTGCTGGATATGGGCCACGACGTCGGCGACGGTCGCGTGCGGGGCCGGATGGGCCGCCATCCAGGCGGTTAGGCCGTCGCTCACCGCCGTCGGATCACCCGGATTGAGCGATTTCAGCCGGGCATCCTCGGCTGATCGCGCCGCGCCCCAGGCCCGCACGCTCTCGTTGACGAAGCCCGGCACGAAGGTGACCATCACCACGCCCCCGTCTTCCGGCAACAGTCGCAACACACTGTCGGGCACATTGCGGGCATGACCGGTCACCGCCCGCGCCGAGGAGTGGGAGAAGATCACCGGGGCTTCCGACACCCGCAGGGCGTCCAGCATCGTCTCTTCCGACACGTGGCTCAGGTCGACCATCATCCCCAGCCGGTTCATCTCGCGCACCACGTCCTCGCCGAACGGATTCAGCCCGCCCCATTTCGGGGCGTCGGTGGCGCTGTCGGCCCAGCTGGTGGTGCGCGAATGGGTCAGGGTGATGTAGCGCGCCCCGGACTCGTAGAACTCCCGCAGCAGGCCCAGCGAATCGTCGATCGAATAGCCGCCCTCCATGCCGATCAGGCTGGCGATCTTTCCGCGCCGCTGGATGCGCGCGATGTCGGCGGCGGAGGTGGCCAGTTCGAACACGTCCGGATGGGCGGCGACGATGCGCTTGACCGTGTCGATCTGCTCGAAGGTCGCCACGGCTGCGTCGGCCGGGCTCAGCGACGCCGGCACATAGACCGACCAGAACTGGCCGCCCACGCCCCCGGCCCGCAGCCGTGGAATGTCGGTATGCAGGTCGGTCGAGGCATCGAGGTTGGCGCTCAGGTCAACCGCATGGGGGTCGTTGCCGAAACCCTCGCGCAGCGCCCACGGCAGATCATTGTGGCCGTCGATCACCGGGGTCGTGCGCAGGATCCTCTGCACCCGCGCCTCTCCCGCCGCATCGGTGGACTGGGCCAGGGTCGGACCGGCCAGAACTGCAAGGGCGGCCGCGGTCAGCAGGGTGGTGCGGATCATGGGTCTCTCCGGAAACGACGATGCGCGACGGTGGCACAGGACCGGGCTTTGGCATAGCGAGCACCCTCCCGCTGTCGTCATCCTCCGGCAAGCCGCGCCTGCGCGGCGTAGACCGGGGGACCCAGCGGCGCGCGACAGCGCGATCTGTTCAGGCACGGTCGGTGCGGCCCGTTCTAGCCCCTCTCCCGTGGGGAGAGGGGTTGGGGAGAGGGTGTACGGTGTCCCCATGATCGCACCGTAACCCCTCACCCTTTCGCGCAAGGATCCTCGCTGACGCTCGGATGCGCTCAAGCCCTCTCCCGACGGGAGAGGGGAACAGTGCGACATGTTTGCGAAAACCCCCCCTATCGGCGCTACCCAAACCCCAGCCCCTTCAACACCCTGACCTTTTCCATCCCCAAAACGTCCGCCCCCCTTCCGACCTGCCCCATAATCCCCGGGTCCCGTCGCAAGGAAGGGCCGCCTAGCCTGCGACCTGGTGTGCGGCGGGAGTGGAGAAGCGGGGGCCCGGTTCCGGTCTGCCATCGCAAGGCAGGCGACGCCCGGGGTCTGATCGGGATGATTGGATGTCAGGGATGCGGGGGATACGCATCCGGTCCGGGGACCGTGTCGCGAGCACGGCCCGCCCGTCAGGGGCGCTGCGGTAAGGCGCTAAACATCGCCACCCGACGCAAGCTCCTGAAAACTCTCCACGCGGAGCGTCGGTCTTCGTCGAAACGGTACTTTTTTGATTTCTCCGGGCGAAGGCCCGGCGCTCCGCCTGCCCTTCCATCACCGCCGCCGGTCCGGTGCGCGGCGCGACCGCCTGCCCCGTAGCGAACACCGCTCCGATATGGTTCAAGCCTGCCCATGAGCGACGCCCATCCCACCGACCCGCTGGATCTGAAGAAGGCCGAGACCCGCGCCTGGTTCGAAACCCTGCGCGACCGGATCCACAGCGCCTTTGAGACCCTCGAGGACGATGCCCCCGCCGACCTGTTCCCCGGCGAACCGGGCCGCTTCGTGCGCACACCGTGGGACCGCCCCGACGGCGGCGGCGGCGTCATGGGCATGATGAGCGGACGCCTGTTCGAAAAGGTCGGCGTCCATGTCTCGACCGTGCACGGCACCTTCCCGGCCGACTATGCCAAAACCGTGCCCGGCGCGGCCGAGGATCCGCGCTTTTTCGCCACCGGCATCAGCCTGATCGCCCATCCGGTCAGCCCGCGCATTCCCGCCGTCCACATGAACACCCGCTTCATCGCCACGACCAGAAGCTGGTTCGGCGGCGGCGGCGACCTGACCCCGGTTTTGGATGTCGACCGCCACGCCGGGGCCCCGGACACCGTGGACTTCCACGCCGCCATGAAAACCGCCTGCGACGCCCATGACGCCGACTGGCACGCCAAATTCAAGGCGTGGTGCGATGACTATTTCTGGCTGGCCCACCGCAAGGAGCCGCGCGGCACCGGCGGCATCTTCTACGACCACCATGACAGCGGCGACTACGAGAAGGACTTCGCCTTCACCCGCGACGTCGGCACCGCCTTCCTCGACGTCTACCCTCGCCTCGTCGCCCGGCGCATGACCGAGGCCTGGACCGAGGGCGAGCGCGAGGAACAGCTGATCCGCCGCGGCCGCTACGTCGAGTTCAACCTGCTCTACGACCGCGGCACCATGTTCGGCCTCAAGACCGGCGGCAATGTCGACTCGATCCTCAGTTCGATGCCGCCCGTGGTGAAATGGCCCTGATCAGCCGGTAAGAAAGCGTCGGATCCAGCCGCCGACGAGGGCACGGTCATTGGGGGCCTTCAGGCTCTCGAGCGCCGGGTCCACCAGCGCCCGGCCGATGCGATCGTAACGGCCGCCGGTCAGATCGGCGGTGAATTCGGGGGTGAATTCCGGATGCGGCTGCATCGAGATGGCATCGTCGCCCCACGCCAGCCCGGCGAACGGGGTGAAGTCACTGCGAAGCAGCACCCGCGCCTGCGCAGGCCGCTCGACCACCTGATCCTGATGCGAGGCCGGCAGGGCCACCGTCGTCGCCGGCGGCACCATCCACGGCTCGCTGGAGACCACCTGATACCGATGCAGGCCGACGCCCCAGCCCTTGTCCGACTTCTCGACCCGCCCGCCCAGCGCCTGGGCCATGGCCTGGTGACCAAAACAGATCCCGACCAGCCGGGTGCGCCCGCGCGCCGACCGGATCCAGTCCAACAGGGCCCCGATCCAGACATCCGCCTCATAGACGCCGCTGGCCGAGCCGGTGATGATGACCCCGTCGAACGCGACCGGATCAGGCCATTCGTCCGCGACCACGTCGAAGGCCCGGGCCTCGAAATCCTGACCCAGCAAGGTCTGGAACATGGCCGGATAGTCGCCGTGCTCCGCGGCCAGGGCCGGCGGCGGCGCGCCGGTTTTCAGGATGGCGATCCGGGTCATTCAGGCTCCTGTGCTGTCCGCGACAATCCGGACGGGCAGACGCCGGACCGAACACGGTCTAGAAGGCGCAACCATGACCGAATCCGAGCCCGTCGTCCTGATCAATGTCTTCAAATGCGCCCCGGCGCATCAGGCGACCCTGATGGACCACCTGACCGCCATGGCCCGGATCCAGTCCGGCCTCGACGGCTTCATCTCCCAGACCCTGCATCGCGGCCTGAACGGCAAGGTCGTGGCCAACCATGCGGTCTGGGCTTCGGCCGCCGCCTGGAAGGCCATGGCCCGACACCCAGCCGTCGCCGAAGCCATGGAGCCGATCATGACCATCGCCACCTTCGAGCCCCACCTCTACGAACCGGGCGCGGTCATCACCCCGACCTAGTCGGTCGTCCAGACCTCGGCCCGCGCTCCGGCCTCGCCCAGCCGGTCGGTGACCCAGCCGCACACCTCACTGGCCGCCGCCTCGGCCCCGGCGGGTGGATTCAGCACCACCAGCGCGCAACCGTTCATCTTCATCGGATTGGTCAGCGGCCGCAGCCGCGCCTCGGCCACCAGCGCCCGCCCCGCGCCGCCCTGCTCCAGCCGGCGCAGGAAACCGTCAAACGTCTCCATGTCCTTCATCGGCGTCCACACCGCCACCGTCGCCGTCGGATCGGCACGCACGATGGCCGACGCCGTATCCGCCGCCCGGTGATAGTCGTCCGGCTGCTCGAACGGCGGATCGATCAGCACGAAACTCCCGGGATTGGCGGCCGCCTCGACCGTCACCTGGTCATAGCCGTCCCCGCCCCGCGCTTCGGCCCCGGCGAACGGTTCCAGCACCTCGCCCAGCAAGGCCAGAACCGGCGGATGCAGCTCAAAGCCGACATAACGATCGCCCCGACGCAACCGTCGCACCACCAGCAGCGGCGAGCCCGGATAGAACCGCCCCCCGCCGTCCGGATTGGTCTCATTGACCGCCGCCGCCAGCGCCTCAATCAACGGCGGACGATTCTCGCTGGCCATCAACCGCTCGATCCCGGCCTCCGCCTCGCGCGACCGCACCGCATCCCCGGCCAGATCGTACAGCCCCCCGCCGGCATGGGTGTCCAGCACCGTCACCGGCCCGGCCGCCTGCCGCTGTTCCAACAACCACAGCACCAGAGCGTGCTTGACGATGTCGGCGAAATTCCCGGCGTGAAAGCTATGGCGATAGTTCATGCCTGCTCGTCCCCTTCCCGGCGACCGCGGTCAAGGGCAGGCCCTATCGACGAGTCAGGTCCGGTCCCAATTCAGGATCACCTTGCCCGACTGGCCCGACTTCATCGCCGCGAAACCCTCGCGATACTGATCATAGGGAAGACGATGGGTGATCAGCGGCTGCAGGTCCAGACCGGCCTTCAGCAGGCCCAGCATCTTGCGCCAGGTCGTGAACATCTCGCGCCCGTAGACGCCCTTGATGGTCAGGGCCTTGAGGATGATCGCGCCCCAGTCCGTCTCCATCGGCCTCGACGGAATGCCCAGCATGGCCATCCCGCCGCCCATGATCAGGGTATCGACACACTGTTTGAAAGCGACCGGCGAACCCGACATCTCCAGCGCCACATCGAAGCCGACCTTCATACCCAGCTCATGGATCACGTCGTGCAGATCCTCGCGCGTGGTGTTCACCGTCCGCACGCCCGGCGCGACTTTCTGGGCCAGTTCCAGCCGATAATCGTTGATGTCGGTCAGCACCACGGTTCGGGCCCCGGCGTGACGGGCCACAGCGGCGGCCATCATGCCGATGGGACCCGCGCCGGTGACCAGCACATCCTCGCCCAGCAGGTCGAACTGCTGCGCCGTGTGCACGGCATTACCGAACGGATCCAGCATCGCGCCGATCTCGTAGGGTACCTCGTCCGGCAGTTCGATGACGTTGAACGCCGGAGCCACGACAAACTCGGCAAAGGCCCCCTGACGATTGACGCCGATACCGCGGGTGTCGGGGTCAAGGTGGAAATGACCGGCGCGGGCGGCTTCCGAATTCAGGTCGATGACATGACCCTCGGCCGACACCCGCTGCCCGACCTTCAGCCGGCGATCGACGTCCTTGCCGATGGCGACAATCTCACCGGCGAATTCATGCCCGGTGATCATCGGCATCGGCACGTTCTTCTGGCTCCACTCATCCCAGTTCCAGATGTGGATGTCGGTGCCGCACACGGCCGTGCGGTGAACCTTGATCAGCACCTCCTCGGGACCGGCGACCGGGATTGGAGCCTCAATCAGATCGAGTCCCTCGGTCGGCGACGTCTTGGCCAGGGCCTTCATCATGTCGGTCATTCAGATGACTCCCAGTTCGCGACCGGCCGTGGTGAAGGCCGCCACGGTTTGATCGATATGGTCGAATGTATGCGCCGCCGACATCTGGGTCCGGATTCGCGCCGCGCCGCGCGGCACGACGGGGAAGGAGAAACCGATCACATAGACACCCAGTTCCAGCAGTCGCGCCGCCAGGGTCTGGGCCAGTTTGGCGTCACCCAGCATCACCGGAATGATCGGATGCTCACCGGCCAGCAGATCAAAGCCCGCCTCGGTCATCGCCGCGCGATAGCGGGCGGCGTTGGCGGTCAGCTGGGCGCGCAGGACGTCGCCCTCGCGCCCCTGGGCGATGCGAATGGCCTCAAGGCTGGAGCCGCACACCGCCGGGGCCAGGGCGTTGGAGAACAGATAGGGCCGGGCCCGCTGCTTCAGCAGCTCAACCACGGCCTTCCGGGCGCAGATGAATCCGCCCATGGCCCCGCCCAGCGCCTTGCCGAAGGTGCCGGTCACGAAATCCACCTCAACCCCGTGGTGCGCATAGGATCCGCGCCCCTGCGGGCCAAGGAAGCCGGTGGCATGGCAGTCGTCGACCATGATCAGGGCGTCGTACCGGTCGGCCAGCACCCGGATCTCGTTCAGCTTCGCGATATAGCCGTCCATCGAGAAGGCCCCGTCGGTGGCGATTATGATATTGCGAGCCCCGGCCTCCCGCGCCTCCTTCAGCCGGCTTTCCAGCTCGTCCATGTCGGAATTGGCGAAGCGATAGCGTTTGGCCTTGCAGAGCCGCACACCATCAATAATCGAGGCGTGGTTCAGGCTGTCCGAAACGATGGCATCCTCGGCTCCGAACAGGGGCTCGAAGATACCGCCATTGGCGTCGAAGGCGGCGGCGAACAGGATGGTGTCCTCGAAGCCGAGATAGTCGGCGATGGCCCGCTCCAGCGTCTTGTGGATTTCCAGCGTACCGCAGATGAATCGAACCGATGCCGTGCCGGCACCCCAGCGATTTTGCGCCTCAATGCCCGCCTGAACCACGCGCTCGTCGCCGGCCAGACCCAGATAGTTGTTGGCGCAGAAATTCAGCACCTTCCGGCCCCCGACCTCGATCACCGGCCCTTGGCGCGAGGCGATCACCCGCTCGGGCTTGGTCAGGCCCTGGGCGTCGATATCGACGAGCTCGGCGGCAACGCGGTCGTAAAAGCTGGTGGTCATGTGCCCTCGCTCAGCAGTTCAAGGCGGCGGATTACGCGGTTTTCATCGATGGTTCCAGCGTTGCGGTCAGGACGGGGACGGAACCGGCTCGGCGACCGCACGGAACGGCGTCACCCGGATCAACCCGCCGCACGGCGTCAGCCTGCGATCGAGCCAGACGGGCGACGTATCGTTCGGAGCCGTCATCCGGATCCGCGCCGCAGTCGGACATGCGGCTTCGCCGTCAGCCTCTTGCGGCACCACGTTCCACGCGACATCGAACCAGGCCCTTCCCCGGGAGACGAGGATCACAGCCGAGGCGGTCTGACCGCTGCGGAAATAGGATCCGGGCACCGCTTCCGTCCGCACCCTGGTCAGAGCCTGGCTGCGGTCATCGACCAGGGTGATCGACGGATAGCCGGTCAGGCTGCAGGCCGCTGTCCCCATGTTGCGAACGCCCACGATCGCGACCCGATTGCCCATGCCGGCATCGCCGCCCGCGTCGTCCAGTTGAAGCTGCGGCCCTTTGCACGGCGGGGCCGACACCGGCGCGGTCGGCGCGGGGTCAGCCTGGACTGGTATCACTGCTGGGGTGCCGACCGGACGGGCACAGCGTTCCAGCACCACCGCGGTCGAGGATCCGACGGGGCTGACACGGCTCAGAACGAACGCTGCTTCGCCGTTTCGAACAGTCCCGCTCCAATCCAGATCTGCACCGGCATAACGTGCACCGGTGCCGGCCGGGACCTGGGCCAAGGTGTAGTCCTGCCCGAGATAGCCGAGACGGATCGAGGCGCTGTCGGGATAAGACACGGTGATCTCGCGTCCACTCGTGCAGGCAAAGGTCACGGCTGTTGCCGTATCGGACGCCACGGCGGGCTGCAAAACCTCCCCGGCTTCCGGCCGCGATCCGTCAAGGCTACAGCCCGCCGAAGGCGCGACGAGGGCCGCCACCAGGACGGCAGTCGGATAGAAGCGGGGCAGGCGCATGCGGTCGTCCTTCGGGCGGCTCGCATGGCAACGCTTGGCACCGGCAATGGCTCCGCTTCGCAACCTGCGGCATGGCCGGAATCAAAAAAACCCCACGGCGTGAGCCATGGGGTTCTGAACTTTGGGTGCGGGAGTAGGATTTGAACCTACGACCTTCAGGTTATGAGCCTGACGA